>JAHQWK010000016.1 GCA_029856145.1 Promethearchaeia archaeon | reverse complement strand
ACTCCTGCTAGTTCTTCTTGTATTAACAGACTCAATGAAGGTGTCCTAAAATTATACCCTGATCAGTTTTCTGAGCAGATAATTACAAAAATTAATACATTCTGTCTAACCCAAAATTCAGATATACAAAATTCCATAGAAATAGTGTTAGATATGCTATTTCTGCTTATAAAAGGAAGAGGAGAGGAGTTTATTAATTTTATCATACGAGATTTAAAGTCATTACAAGAAAAGAATAGAGCTGTTAAACCTGATGAAGATAAATTATCTCTTGTTTTTGTGGAATTTTTAAGGAGAACTTTAAAACCATATGGATACTTTGCTCACACTCAAGAACTTTCTGGGAAAACTTCAATGGGATATGATGATCAAGTTATTCATGGAGGAATGGGTGAGCTAGACATTAGAATCGTTGATGAAAATAATGAATTAAAACATATTTGCGAAGCTTTTATATTGACTTATTTAGATACAGCAAATATTTCAAAACATCTAAATAAAATATTTGATTATGATATAAATGGTTTACCACTTAATCTGGTTATTATATATGCAAAAGCGACTGATTTTTCTTCTTTATGGCAAAAATATCTAGAATTTTTGCATGAATTCAATTGGAAATACCCTCTCATAGATTCAAGAATTACCGATTTATCAAAAGAAAGGTCGTGTCCTGCTGAGATAAAGATAACACTAACAAAACATAACCGAGAAGGGGCCAAGTGTATGATTTATCATATTTTTGTGAATCTACATTAATAACAAATTTTTTATAGATAAGTAAAATATATTCATTTATGTCAAAACGAAGAGAGTTAGAACAACAAGCATCTTCATTTGCTAAAAAGATTGATGAATTTTTACATAAAAATACAAATTTAAAGATTCACGGCGTAGCGCGGCAGGGTTCTCGGAAAGAAGGAACTCATGAAGATTTAAGTGATCTAGATATTGTTTTTGCAGTATCAAATAATCCTAAAAAGGAAGAAATTTATCCTGAATTATCTAAAAAATTAGAAAGCGTGTTGAATGTCAAAACTAACCTTGGCTCTGATAGAAATGTGATTAAGGTTAAAAAGGGTGAATTACCTGTTGATTTGGTATTACTTACTATAGAAGAGTTTGAAAAGCAGATTAAAGAAAACAGAATAAAGAGGATAGAATCTTCTTAAATTCATTTTTAATTAAGTTTTTAATATCTCTTCTTAATCTTTAAATTATAGAATAACGAGAATAATAAGTCTTTTCTCCATTTCCTACTAATTTTGATAAACCAATGGTTATTAAAAGGGGAAAATTATGTTATCGAAACAAAAAAATTCATCCACTTGACTTAAAAAATAGCGTATCCAACAGAATCATTGATATCTTGAACCCCGTAAGAACATATTTTGAAAAACCAAAAATCAAGAAGATGAAACAAGAACCAGTAAATTTATTGAGTGCTAGATAGAAAGTATTAGCATTCTTATAGGCTAATCAGGGAAGAAATAGAGAAGAGTGCTAAGTTAAATTTATGTTTTGTAGTTTGGCAATCTTGAACTGACAAAATTGACAAAATATCTTAAAATTTATTAGTGAAAATAGTTAGTAATTTTTAGATCCTTTAACTTTTCAGCAGTATCTTTCTTTATATTTATCACTGTGTTTTTTTAAGATCTCAAATTCACTTGAATCCTCAAAACTCTTAATGAAATTTACTAAAAAATATTAAAATGTGTAATTTTTTAAAAAAAAATCTATTAATTAATTTCACTCTCATCCCCCTATTTTGTGTGCGACGCGTACTTGCGTCTCGTAAAGTAGGGACCACCCTTTCTTTAAATCATTAATGATATATGTATTGTCTATAATTTTATTTAACCACAACTCTCATACATCTTATATAATGCCAAATCCATTTTATAAGCAGGATGTATCAAAAAAGTGACGCTGTAAAACAAGCCAGAAAGGAGTTAATTCAACAAACTCTAAATAAAATTAGTGAGACACGTGATTTTAGGGAGCTTAGGAGGAGGACTTTTGTTGTTTTTGCACATTTATGGCTCCACATTACAGCAGAAAAAGAAGGACTCTTCAAGTTAGAAGAGTGGTCTCAACCTGAATCGAGAGATAAGCTGATTGAGATAATTAAAGAGTTTTTAATAAGGCATATAAAATAAGTCCCATTAGAAGTTAAATCTTTATTATCAGGATTAAGGAGAAAAAATTATAAAAGAGAACTCTTTTTATCTTAATTTTAAGAGGTTAAAAAAGATAAGATGCATAATATGTTTTAATATTTAAAGAATTTAAATTATTTTTTATAATTATGAAAAACTTAAATTCAGAATTGATTCAAATTATCAAGGATGATATTAACAATCTCCTTAATTCCATATCAGAAAAAGAACCTAAAATAAATTTTATTATTTCTGAATTTAATAAAGGGGTAAATGTATTAACCATTAGATTCAGTTATTTTGTAGAATTATTAAATAAATACAGTTTTAATTATGAACAATCTCCTTTTAAAGAAAGGAATTTTGAATTTTTAGGAAAAAGATTAGATCTCTTTAATGAGACTTTTATAACAAGAGAAAATATCAATTTAAATAATCAAGTTATTTATTATTATTCTAGATCTCCTGAATCATTTAATAAACCAATTGTTCTTTTTTATCTTCTTTATTATAGAATCTTTATTAAATATCTCTCATCATCAAGCAATATTTCTATTATTTTTGGGGAATTATATGATCAATGGAGGAATTCTTTCACAACCCTGAAGATCCCCGTAACTTTCATTATTCCAATACCCGTATCTTCAACATTTATCATCAGTGAAAAGATTCAAATTAAGCCTATCATCGGTCATTTCAGAATAGAAAAAATGAGTGAGGAAGAACTAGAGTCATCATATCATTTCTGGAATTTTATAGATGAAGATTTTCCTTTTGATAATGATGATTATCTTGATTTGATTAGTCCTTGTCTGTTTTACAACACTAGCCTACCTTATATATATTATGATAAATATAAAGAAGAAGATGTTTTAAGGATAAGGAAGAAATTCAATGTAAAAGTATTAAATTTAATTCAAATCGTCAACTCTTTTTATCTTTTTGGTGTAGATTTTAAATATAAAAGTTATTTCATTGAACTCCCTTGGTGGTTTATTCCTTCCCCTGATAAATTTAGAAATATTGAAGAAGCGTTATTTTCGTCAAGAGGTTTAGAAGAGGATGAAAAAGAGGAGTTTTTAAAATTATATCAAAATGTTATTAAAAGTAAGATTTTTTTTTCCAATGATTACAAAATGATAAGTAACAGGTACCATCAAATTTTCAACAGAGATTTTTATCCTGATTTAATCCTAGATGCTTTTATCATATTCGAATGGTTATTTACTAGAGATATGAGAGCTGAATTAACTTATCGCTTAAGTTTAAATACAGCTCTATTCATATCCTCAAATTGGATAGAATTCAAACAAGTAAATGACTTTATGAGAGATCTATATGAATTGAGAAGCTCAATTGTCCATGGAGGAGATTGGAATAGAAAGGGAAGTAAAATTATGAAAAAATATAATTTTAAAGCTCCTAAAGATGTAATAAATAAATTAAAATCAATTCTTAATAAATGTATATCAAGATTAATTGAGTTTATAATCAATGAACCTAATGTTTTAAAAAAATTTGAAGATAAGTATTATTTCTTTGAGACAAGTAGAATTTTTAAAAATGTAGAGGTATAAGATGTGAAATCCACTTTCTTTTTAGAAATTATTAATATATTTCTCTGAAAGAGACTTTAATGAGTCCAATCACCATACGTACTGTGTACTTATGAGATTTTGGCTAGATAAAGAAACTCGAAAATGGTATGTGCTATTTCTTTAGCACTCTATAATTATTTCAAATTGAACTTGACTTTCAAAGAACAAGAGATAGACACACTAAATAAAATAGGTCAAATCCTCAAAGAGTTATATACTCAAGGCGATATTTATCGAGAAGAAATAAAGAAGAATGATTTGAAAAAAGAAATCTTTGAAGATCGAAAATTTTTTACTCTCATTCACGGAGATTTTTCAGGTATCCAGCGATTTATCCATTTGATCTCATCTAAGTATGCTATGAAGACCTTAAAAGGCAGATCATTCTTCTTTGGTGTACTAACGGAGAATTTTGCTAAATATATAGTTGATCAATTAGAATTAACACAAGCCAATATTATATTTGCTGGAGGAGGTCATTTCTATATAATAGCTCATTATTCAGATGATCTTAAGTTGCAGCTTAGTGAAATCTCTATAAAGATAAATAAGTTATTTATTGAGCAATTTAATTCAAATCTTTATCTTGCTTTAGATTATATACCTTTATCTTTGAAGGATCTGGTATATAACGTATCCGAGAAATGGGAAGAAGTTAATAAAAAAACTTCAATAAAGAAGAGAGAAAAATTTAGTGATATAATTAAAAGAGAAAAAGATGCATATTTCCCCAAAATATTTGGTCCAATTGAAGGCTCTGCAAAGAAACTTCAACGATGCTCAATTTGTAATTCGTTTGGAACTTTAGAAATAATGCCTGACAGTGATGAGTATTGGTGTATAATGTGTAAAAGCTTTAAAGAATTAACAGACGATTTAAGATTTAGTAAATTTTATAGAGACATTCAATTTGATTCAGTGAAGAGTTACAATACTATTTTGAATGAATTCGAAAAAGCCATTAGTCTTGAAGAAAATGTGGAAACAAATCAAAAAGAATGGTATTCAATTAATAATTTATCCTTGAAGAATTGTTTAGGAGATAAGCAATTCCCTATCGCATTCCCTCTTAATGAATTCAGCTTTATTAAATCAAATGAAGAATTAGCGACTCAAGCTTATCAAAGGACAGGTTTTAACAAACTTGGAATTTTAAAGATGGACGTAGATTCTTTAGGGAAGGTTTTTCAAAAAGGTTTAGGAAAAAATAGCACAATTTCTAGAGTATCTACTTTGAGTTCTTCATTAACATTATTTTTTGAGGGATATGTCCCTAAACTTATTCAGTCTGAATTTTCTGACTCAGTTTACTTAATATTTTCTGGAGGAGATGATTTATTTGCTGTGGGTTCATGGGATAAATTAATTGATTTTTCATTTAGGTTATATAGGGATTTTAGGAGATTTACAGCATTTAATCCAGACATAAGCTTAAGTGCAGGTATTGTTCTTGAATCACCAAATTTTCCTATTATTAAAGCATCATTAAGTGCTGAAACGGAACTAGATAGGGCAAAACATTTCGAAAAATTTACTGGAAATATTAATACTAAAAATAAGATATCTTTATTTGGGTTTGTTATAAAATGGGATTGGAATTAGAAAAGCATTGTATCAGGGGAAATGGAATAATTTTGGGATAAAAAGTTGGAGAGATTTAATTAATTATGTATTTAATATTAATTAGAATAATGTAATATCCAAATAATATTGCAAATTTGTAAAACAATGTAATAACATTTATATACATAAAATGAGATTTTAATGAACTAATTATTAGTGAAAGGATTCTCATGCATTAATATATTATAACATGAATTATGTTATTCTTTGTTATTCTATTCAAATAAGTTACCAAAGAAAAATTAAACTCTCAATCATCGATTTAAGTCAAGTAAACACTAATTCGGCGGTTATTTTATTGGTCATAAAACCATAAACATTTATACTTATTTAAATTAAGTGATTTGATTAGAGATGAGCTTAAAAAAAATATTTGAAGAAATCAATAGATCTTTTCCTGGGTTAAGACCCTGGCAAGAAAATTTTGATCAATTTTGGAGTAAATGCGCTAATAAAGATCTTATTGGTTTACAAATGAGTACTGGTAGTGGTAAAACATTAATTGCACTTCTAATTATAGCTGAGGGTATCAAAAAAAATAAAAAATGTGTTTATCTTACTCACACTTCTCAATTAATGCATAGAATCGAAGAAGAGGTTAAAAAATTAGACCTGAAATATGCAAAATTTGGAGGAGCAACTAATGTTATTGGAGATAAATATAAACAAAGACAAGATGATCTCATAGAATTTAATAAAGGAGAAAAAATTCTTATCTCAAATCATGATGCTTTCTTAAAAACTCGGGACTTTCCTGAAGAGATTGATATTTTAATTATTGATGATATTGATATCTTTTATGAAAAGGTTAGAGATTACTTTTCGATAAGGATGAAAAACTCTGGAGAAACAAAACCAATTTATGATAGAATAATTGGTTTACTATCAAATAAAGAATATAGCATAATCGAGAAAATAAAGAACAACACTGCGCAATTTCATGAAGGAGATCTTATTTTTCCTTATACTTATGAAGAAATTTTAAAGATTGTAAATGAAAATATAGACATCTTAAATAGAGACTATGATTTTAGATATCCTTTTACCCAAAGCCGAGACTATATGGATTTCTATTTTTGGTACATAAACAAAAACGAATTAATAATAGAACCTTACATTCCCCCCGTAGTGCAATTAAAGACATGGCAGAATAGCTATCTAAAATTTGAAAAAATTGATAAAATAATTGCTCTCAGTGCAACTCTGGGCATGGATGCTAGATTTACTTTAGAAATGGGATTAGGTAATCGAAAACTTAAAGTTATATCTGAAAAAGATTTTAACAACCTTGGTATAGAAGTAAATACAGGTAAGCAATTAATTTTTCCTTTAAGAGAAACAGATCTATGCGAAGTCAGTCCTTTAACAAATGATTTTGTAAATATCTCTCTGAATTATATTAAACAACTCGTTTTAAAATTCAAGAAAATTTTAATACTGTGTTGGCAAACAAAAGAGAAAGAGAAGATTATCAAAAAAATCAAGGACTCAACTGCAATTTTTGATTTTAATGGAAAAAATGAAAGAATATTCGAGGAATTTTCTAAAGCAAGCAAGGGCGTATTACTGGTTGCAAATCGTTATTTTGGTATAGATCTTTTCGAAAATGCATGCGATATATGTATTATCACACGCTTACCTTCGTATTTAAGACCATTTGATAACATATTACTTGATTATAAAAAAGATGAATATTATTATAAACAATTATTTGCAAGAAGACTCATTCAGGCGTTTGGTCGTGTGAATAGAAGTGAAAATGATATATCTTGTGTATATATTTTAGATCCTCAGCTTTTTGACAATTTTAGTAAACGCGATAACTTATTTAGATTATTTCCTTTAAAATATCAGAAAAGAATTGATTTTTCGTATACCATTTCAGATAAATTAAATTTTGAAAAAACGCTCGAGGTTGCACGTGATTTTTTGGATAAAGGAGTATCAATTCATAATAATTATGATGACTTTTTATTAAAACCCTATAATATCAAAACTCCATTTGAGAAAGAAAGTGCAATTATTGAAGATATATATCAAGACTATTTACATGCATGGAATTTAATATACATAAATCGTCCGAAAGAAGGAATTGAAAAGTTTAAAAATATTATAGATAGATTAGCAGGAAAAGTGAATGTTAAAGAGTTTAAACAATTTATTGAATGGTTTAATTATATAAATTACTTAGTATATTTTAATTTAGAAAAGCGCGGGATAAGTACATACAAAGAAGAATTTAAAGAGCAAGAAAGGATTATCCAAAAATCAGATCACCTAATTTGGTTAAATAAATTAGTGTATTTCGAGCAGGAAGATATTAAGAAAGCTGCTTCTACTTACGAATCGAAAGAGGATATACAGCTCCAATTTGAAAAATATGCTGAAAATCCAGAACTTTATCTTGGTAAAATTATAAATGCTGATGAGGTAATTACATCTTTAGATTCCATAAAAGAAACTTTATCAAACTTAGCTCAAAAACAAATTAAATCTCCTATGAGAAATTTAGCGATTGAATTTGAAGATATTTGCAAAAAGGTTCTTGTAACAAGGGAACCAGATATTGTAGAAGGTATACCTTTAAAAAAATATGGTTTAAGCACAGTCCTTAATATATTAAAAGGAAACTATTATATACGAGAGGAAACATATGATAGATTATTTAATGATGATAGAGGTCTAAGGAATACAATAATTCATATAAATCACGAAGATGATTTATCTTATCCTGAATCCATTGATTTATGTGAATCCCTAAAAAGTGGCACTTCTGAATTAATTTATGATGTCTATTTTTCAGATATGTTGAAAAATTCCAAGAAATTATTTACAAAATTGAAAGAACTAGATGAATTTGCATATATGACTGATGAAACTATAAAAAATAAAGTTTTAAATGGTTGGTCAACTGGTAAATATAAATTTGAACCTGAATCGAATACGGGTGAGATTTCTACCTATTTTGGTAAAATGAAATTTGATTCAAGAGGTAGCCCCCAAGAGATCGAAATATCTTTGCCATAATTTAAAGATAATAATGGCAAGAAAAATTAAGAACATTCATTATATTATCTTAATAGCACCTTAGTATTATCTAGATATATCGTCTTCATTTATGAACGCAAATTTCACGAAGATTGATTGAGACTTATTAAATAAAGATCAATAATGAAAAGCAATTCTTCAATCTTGATCTAATTACTAAAAGAGAAATTTAAAAATTTAAAAAATAATTACCTAATGGTAGATATGAGAAAAAATGTCGAAATTCTAACTCAAGATTTAGAATATTGTATTAAAGCCTTTGAAAATGATCAATTCGATTTAATGTTAGAAGATTTAAGTTATAACGTAAGAGTGGTTGATAAAGAGCTTAAAGAAGATAATAGACTTAACCTTCTTAAGCCAACAAGGAAAATGCAAGTCTTAGATGAATTTTTAAAATATTATATTAAGAGACGTGTTATTATCTACAAAGGAACAGTAGAGTTTATGGAGCGTAAAACTTCTAGATATGGAGACAAGTATACTGAGTATTTTATTATTACACTTAAGGATGTATTATTAGGTCCAAAACTAGAAGAGGCTGATAAGCAAACTTCATTAACTAGGTTTTTTAGTACAGAAGGTCAAGATACTATTATGCAAAAAAAATCCATGACAAACTTGGTTATTCGGTTGAGTGATAAGACTTTTTATCCTTTAAATTTAAATATAGGGAATGTAGTCCGATTATCTGGAACAATAAAAGAAAATAGACGATATGGATATTTGGTAGTAAGAGTTCTAGAACCTAATATAATTAAAAAGGCAAGTTAAAGTAGGTACCTGTTTGCACCCAATGTGGGTTTCAACTTTTCAAATAAAATTATTCATTAAATACAATTAAGATTAAGATAGAGAAACCGAGAAATATAGAATAAATCTTATATACAAAAATATCAAAGTTATAAATAAGAAGCTAAAAGATAGAAATTTTGTGTTTCTCAATGAAAAATCATTATAAGTCTTTTTTTGGTAAGAATTGTGCTTTAATTATTACATCTGATTACAATACTAGCTCATTTTATTTAAACTTTATTCAAGAAAAAGGAAATCAACAATGGGAGACCTATAAAGAAGGTTTAACATTAAGCTTAAATCTTAGTGAAATTTGTGATATTTCTGAAATTCTTGAAAAAGACAAAGGAAATAAAAGAATTATCCATGTGTATAAGGGAGAAAAAAAAGATTTTTGGTTTGGATTTGAAAAGAAAAACGAAGATTGGGTGTTTTCAATAAAAGGAAGATCAATTAATAAGATTACCAGGGATGATATTAGATCTCACCAGAAATCATTTGATAAAGGAGAATTGCGATTATTAAAGAAGCTATTATTTCATATTGAAGATGAGTTTATTGAATTTACAACAAAAGGTAAAAAAAATGAAAAGTAAGAAAGAATTAAAATCTTTATCTTTAAAACCAGAACAGATCAAATTTTTGATAAATATATTAAAAAAGAATGGAATCGAGCTTTCAAAAAGTGAAAATGAAAAGGAATTATGTCGAATATCCCAAAACGATATATTCTTAATAGTCTATAATACTGGAACAATAGTTTTTAAAGAATCAGAAATTACAAGCAAAATTATCGGAGAATTAAAAGATAGAATCCCAAAAAGCTATAAAGAATTTGATTACTATATTGGCTCAGACGAAACGGGAAAAGGTGAATGGTATGGGCCATTAGTGACTGTTGCTGTTTGTTTAAAACCTAAAGATCTTATAAAATATCAGTTTGAGGGCTTTAAGGACAGTAAATCTCTTACTAGAAGAACTATCTTTGATTTATTTTCAAAATTAGAGAACTTAGTTAAACGTAAAAGTCTTATTTTAAATCCTGAAAAACTCTCACAAATGTGGATTGAATTCTCGAATGAGGGTAAAAATTATAACGATATATTAGCTTGGACACATGCAAGAGTTATTTTTGATATTTTAGACAACCTTGATACTGAAAATAACAAAATTAGGGTTGTTATAGATAAATTTGATTTTTTAAAATTAGATAATAGATTAAGAAAATATCAAAAAAATCCTAATATTAAAATTATCCAAAAATCTAAGGGTGAAAGTGAAGTTGAAGTCGCTGTTGCCAGTGTCATAGCTAAAAAGGTGTTTGAAGAAATAATCGAGCAGTATAATAATGAATATAATATAGATATTAAAAAATCTAAATTAGAAAACATATCCTTGGATATTTTATCTAAAATTTCTAAATTATTCTTTAAGAATGTACAAGCAAGATTTTTAGATGGTATACTTGATAAATACATGGATAACAGAGAAAAATTGTTTCCTAACTCTAAACAAATTCTGAAAGTGAAATCGAAAGAAGATTTCTTGAAAGCTCTTAAAAATGAATTTGAAGATGAATTATCTGATAAAACATTTAGAAATATAATGGAGTTATTTAAGAATCAAATAAAAAGTTCTGAAATAGATCATAAAAATACTCAAGGATTAGAAGATCTTTTACATAGAAAGGAAATAATTTTGAAAGAAAAAGAAACCAAGATTCAAGAATTACACAAAGGACTTAAGAAAAAGCAAGAAATTATTGATGAAATTAAAGGTCCAAAACTTGAACAAGATTCAAGGATTATGTGTGAGAGGATTTTTAAATATGAAATGAACCACGATAGTTATAATGTTAATATCTCAGATGATGAATGCGCTTTATTGTATAGTCATATTTGTATAAAAGATAAAAGTACAAAAAGTATTGAAATAGATTTATATGGAGAGAAAAGAAAAAATGGTATTCCATATTATTGTCTTGGAGAGTGTAAATATATTAATAAAAAAATGAGTAAAGAAGATTATAAGTGTTTCATATTAAAAGCATCTATATTAGCAAATTATTTAATTTCCGAATTCAAGAGAACTTCAAGAAAATTAGAAGCTTTGCCGAAGTTTGAATTATTCATTATCTCTTTAAAGGGATTTGATTTCGAAAAGTTTAAAATTGATCAATTCTGGAGACACGGTATAAAAAGGATTGATAAAAAATATTTCCTTCATGGAGAAGAATTATTAAAGATTTTTAAAGAAGCCAATATTAACATAAAATCCTATAAACTCTAAACATATTTTTAAGAAAATTTGATATTTTTTTTATTGTTGTCTTACAGATTAGATTTAAACTTATTCTATCATATGTGATTAATTAAGGTAATGTCGAAAAATTTAGGATTTATACCTATACAAAATGGAATTAAAACCCAATTATATTAAAGAAAACTTAGAAGAAATTGGAAAAAAAGAAGGATTAACTCTTTTAAGAGAGTGGATCGATAGTTCCAGTGATCCAACATTACGTCAAAATGCTCTCTTAAATTATGGATTAATTGATGAGGGTAAGAATTTCAAATTCTTCGAGCATCTATTTCTTTCAGACGAAGATATAAAGATTAGATTAATAGCGGGAGATATATTGAAAGAAAAGTATTCTCATAAAAAGAAACTAATTCCTTTACTAAATTATGCATTGAGGAAATTGGATAATGTAGAACAACGAATATATGCTATTATGACTTTAAATTTAATAAAAAACGTGAAAGCAAGAAAAATATTAGTAGAATATCTCAAGGAATTGATAAAAAAGGAATTTGAAGCGCGAATAAAAGAATTCCCAAAAGAAATTTTTAATTATGATTATAGCGAAGCTATTCCTAAATTGTTTCTAGACATCTGTATAAACGTTATTTTAAATAGTTATTATACAATTAAATGTGGTTATCACGTCAGCTTGAGAAAAGGTAAACTTATCTCATTGAATTGCGAGAGTTCTAATTTAACCAAAATCTCTGATATTAATTCAATAAATTGGTTGGAAAATTTAGAACATCTTCATTTACATCGAAATAATATTTTATCTCTAGATGGGATTCAGATTCTAAAGAAATTACGAACTTTGGATGTATCTCATAATAAATTAGAAAAAATTGAAAATTTAAACGGATTAGAGCAGTTAGAAGAATTAAATTTATCAAATAATAAAATTCAAAAAATTGAGGGTGTTGAATCCTTAAAGAATTTAAAGAAATTATTATTGAACCAAAATTTCATAGGAGAAATCGAAAATCTAAGTAATTTAAGTAATTTAGAGGTTTTAGATTTGAGTCGTAATCAGATTTATAAAATAGTAAATCTTGATAGTTTAATTCAATTAAAAAGACTAAATCTCTCTTTTAATAAAATCGAGAAAATAACGGCCCTTCAAAATTTAGAAAATTTAATGTGGTTATATCTTAATAATAATAAAATTTCTAAAATGGAGGGTTTATTACTGCTTGAAAATATGAAGGGACTATATCTATCAAATAATTTAATTGAAAGAATTGAGTCTCTTGAGAATTTGTTAAATTTAAAAAAATTAGAACTCTCAAATAATAAAATCAGAAAATTGGAAGGTCTTCAGAATCTATTAGAATTACAAGAATTATATTTAGATAATAATAACATAAAAAAGTTAGAAAATTTGGATAGTTTACGTAGTATAATTATGTTACATCTTGGAAGAAATAACATTTCAGAATTTAGAAAAAAAAGCATTGAAAATCTCAACAATCTAAATTTCATTTTCTTAAATGAGAATCCTTTAGATCAAACAAGTTTAGAAGAATACCACAAAAGGTTAAAGTTCCCCTAGAATAAAGGAGTCGTCTATCCAGAGTTCCATCAAAACCTCATCAATATAGTCTGAATCCATTAAAAATTGCTTCTTTCTTACGCCTATAGTTTTAAACCCTAATTCTGTAAAAAGATGGATAGCCCTCTGATTATTTGAAAAACTGCTTAAAACAATTTTTTCTTTATTATTTAGTCTTTTAGATTCTCGAATGGCTAAATCAATAAGATTTCTTCCAATAGTTAAATTTCGATATTTTTCTTTTACAATAATCCCTAAGGTACCTACGTGCGCTGCGGCATCCCAATTAGAATTAGAAATCTCACATTGTCCAATAATATTATAGGGGCGTTTAAGAGCTGTATTTTCTGCAACTATACATATTTCTTTCTCGTTTTTAATATTATGATACCATGAATCTTTCTCTAATTGAGATCTCACAGGAAATAATACAGGTAAGTATAAACCTTCATTAATAACTTCATTAAAATTGTTCCAAACACCATCAACATCTGATTTAGTTAAATGTCTAAAAACTATTGTTTCTCCAGTTTTTATCTCTAAGACCTTTTTCATTATTTAAATATAAATTTTTATAATTAAATTCCTTATGGTAATATTATGGAAAATAAAAATGATCAGCCTACTGAAGAAGAGAACGAGGATAAAGAGAAAGTTAAAGCTTATATAGAAAAAATGAATGAAAGTAAAAAAAAAACCGTCGCTAAAGATCTAGTTACATTAGAGCACGTTGAAGTAAAAAAACAAGAAATTAGTCCAGAGACTAGAGATCTAGCTCAAACTCTAAAAGAAAGTTATTTGGAGCATGACCAATTTGAAACGTTATCAAATGATGAAATTACTATCCTTGAATCATTTATGGGTAAAAGACTATTTTTAGAAAGAATTGCGATAATTGCCAACCAATCAAGGATCCCATTAGGAATCCCCGGTTTTAAAAAAGTAGAATTAGAAGAAATTCTTGGCGATTTAATTTCAAAAGGATATTTAGAATCAGAAATGGTCGGAGATAAACTAGTATATTTTTTAACTGAACGAGGAAAATATCGCGTTCAATAAAAATAAAATGAAGATTTAATCTTTTTTCAATATCAACTTATTTATAAGAATATCTTGATATTCTCCACTGGGATTTTCACGTCTGATGGTTAATGGTAAGATTCTTGATCTGAGCTCTAATTGAGCAATTTTGATGGGATCTATCATATTTGTGGGTTTATCCACTAAAATGGGTGCCCCAAATGATATTTGCAGAGCTCTTGCCCCTACTATTCTTGCTTTCTCGTATCTAGTTAAAAAAATCGATCCTATCTTAACATATTCTCTAACTTTCTTATATTGTTTACGTAACTCTCGAGATTCCAAAAAACTAGACATAATTAAACCCAAAGAAAGAGTAATTTAACTTTTGAAAATGTATAATTTCATATAACTTTTTTGGTTTTTACTAAGATTTTAATACATATATAATGATTAATAGGTTTTATAGTGCGCAGGAGGGGAATTGAACCCCTGATTTACACGGTGTGAGCGTTTAACGCTTTAGATGCGATAAGCAAAATATATGTCGTCATACCACTAGACCACCCGCGCTCATTTTTATTTAAAACTAGTAAGCCATACGAATTAAATATTACTTTACTCTTTAATTAATTAAATTTATTAAATAATTGTTAATTCGATTTAAGAATTTAATTAATTTAATGATCTTATAAAGTCTGTTAGTTTAAATATTGTAATTAAATTTTATCTTCAATAGCTAAAATATTCTTATACTTACTGGTGATTCTAGTAACTGCAAATGAAGAATTTATTTCTCACCCATTAATTAAGCAAAATATTATATCTCGGCGAGAATACCAAGAGAGTATTTTTATTAATTGTTTAAATAGAAACTGTTTGGTTGTTATACCGACAGGTTTAGGCAAGACAATCATAGCTTTAATGCTTGCTGTACAAAGATTAACAGAAATTGAAGATTCAAAAGTAATACTTTTGGCACCTACTAAACCTCTAGTAGAGCAACACTATAATTCATTTTTAAAGTTGACTAAGCTTCCTGAAGAATCACTCATAACTCTTACTGGGGCAATTGCTCCTAAAAAAAGGAAGGATTTGTGGGCAGAAATAAAAGTTGCTTTTATGACTCCTCAAGTACTTCAAAACGACCTTATTTCTGGGCTATACTCAATTAAAGATGTTTCATTAATGATTTTTGATGAATGTCATAGAGCAGTAGGAGATTATGCTTATTGTTATCTTGCAAAAAAATATATGGATATCACTAATAACTCTCAAATCTTAGGTCTAACAGCAAGTCCAGGATCAACTGAAGGTAAAATTAATGAGATTAAACAAAATTTATTTATTAATCATATTGAAATCAGGACAGAAAAGGATTTAGATGTCAAACCTTATATTCATAAAGTAGATAATGAATGGATAAAAATTAAGCTCCCTAGTGAGTTTTTAGAAGTTAAAAAAATCCTAGAACAAAAGTTAAAAGCATTTTATAAAATCTTAAAGGAAAACGATTTGCTTGGGTCTTATGATATAAATAAAATCACTAGAAAGGATTTATTAAAATTAAACAGCTTAATTAATCGAAGAATTTCTACAGCAAGAGATAATGATGAAAAATTCCAAATGTTTAACGCAAAAAAGGTGGCAGCTAATGCCATTAGATTATCTCACATGACTGAGTTAATAGAAACTCAAGGTGTAAGTGCTCTTAAAGATTATTTTAAAAAGAATGAAGAGAAGATTAAGAATAATACTGCGAATAAATCGTTAAAAGAGCTATTTTTTGATAGAGAGTTTAAACAAGCTAAAGATTTAACAATTAAACTCTATTCTAAAGGCGTGGTCCATCCAAAAATAGAAAAGTTAAAGGAAATTTTAACTGATCAGATAAATGCAAATTCTAATTCAAGAATACTTGTTTTTTGTCACTTTAGGGATTCTGTTAATAATATAGTAAAATTACTTGAAGAAGATGAGATAATTAAAATTCATAAGTTTGTTGGGCAAGCAACAAGAGGATCAGATAAAGGTTTAACTCAAAAAGAGCAAATTAATCTACTTAGTGAATTTAAAGAGGGAATTTATAATACTTTAGTAGGTACAAGTGTTGCTGAAGAAGGTTTAGATATTGAAGAATGTGATTTAGTAGTGTTTTATGATGTTGTTCCTAGTGCTATTCGTTCTATTCAACGTCGTGGGCGTACTGGTAGAAAAAAGGAGGGGAGAGTTTTTGTATTAATGGCAGAAGGTACTAGAGATGAAGGATATTATTGGGCAGAAAAATCTAAAGAAAAAAATATGAAATTAAGTTTAGATAAAATAAAGAGCTCAGAGTCTAAATCGAAGTTTGGGCAATCTAATCTTTTCAATTTTATTTCCTCTGAGAAAAATGAAGAGAATAAATCAAAAGAAAAAGAGGGACCGGATCTAAGTTCGATTAAAAAGATTGAAGATGCAGACGAATTCGAAATTATTTGTGATAATCGTGAAACAGCATCTCCAGTTGTAAGAACTCTTTCATTAATGGGTGTTAAACTTAAACTAGAGCAATTATTAGTCGCGGATTATGTTATTTCAGAAAGAGTGGGAATTGAAAGAAAATCTGCTAAAGATTTTAATGATTCTATCATTGATGGAAGATTATTTACTGAATTGAGTGAACTTGGCGAGAAATTTTTAAGACCAATTTTAATCTTAGAAGGAGATCCATTTCAGGATTCAAATATTAGCGAAAATGCTCTTTATGGGGCAATAACTTCAATAATTCTTAACTTAGGAATTTCAATCTACAAAACTGAAAACGCTATTGAGACAGCTCAATTTCTCTATCAATTAGCAAGGAAAGAACAATCAATTACAAAATCTTCACCTAAACTAAGATTTGATAAAGCTCCTATTGAAACATCGCATTTATTAGAATATTTAGTTGCGGGGATACCTGGTGTAAACACACTTCGGGCAAAAAACTTATTGAAAGAATTAAAGACTTTACAAAATGTTTTCTTAGCAGATATCCCCGATTTAACAAAAATCGAGAACATTGGAAAAAAAATTGCTCAAGAAATCTATAAAATAAGCCGTTATAAGTATAAATATGACCACTAAATTGGTAATAATAAAATCTTTAATTTATTAAAACAATAAAAAAGATTTTTAATATCTTCAATAATAATTTATACTATTATTGACTTTTATTGAGTAAGGATACAAGTTCAAAAAAAGCTGAGTGAAGAAAGATATGATAAAATTTAAAGTAGTAGTAGCAGGAGCTAAAAACGTCGGAAAAACAAGCTTGATCCGTAGATATGCTACTGGTAAATTCGAGAAATCAACATTATCTACTATTGGTGTAGATTTTGAAACTAAAAAAGTAATAGTTGATGAGACTGAAATATTATTGAATATTTGGGACTTTGCTGGAGAGAAAAAATTTCGATTACTATTTCCATCTTATGTATCTGGTGCTTCAGGGGCTTTAATGTTATACGATGTTACAAATGAGGATTCTCTAAATGATCTTTATGATTGGATAAATGTAATCTCATCTGTTCCTAATTCTCCTAAAACCAAAATTTTAATTGAAGCAAAAACGGATTTAAAAAGAAAAGTGAAAAAAGAAGACGTGATGAATATATTTGAAAAACATAAATTTCAAGGAGAAATCTTAAGTACTTCTGCAAAAACAGGTGAAAATGTTGAAAAAGCTTTTGAGATGTTAGGACGTGAAATTCTTAAAAAGTCATTAAAAAAATGTCCTAATTGTGGGAAACATTATCCGCTAGAGTTAAAATTTTGCCAATATTGTGGTTCAAAAACAAATTAAACATCCTTATTACTTAATCATCCAATAATTTTGATATATATCTTTATTTTCAACCTTTAAAAGTTCAGATTTAATATTAAATCTAAATACTAAAACGCGGTTAATATCAGAAAGAAAAATTTATTTACCACAATAAATAAGAAGTACTATATTAAAACGTACTAAGGTTATGAAAATTGAACTATGATATTAACCAAGATATTCAAGAGATAGTTAAAAGGTTTAAAAAAGATAATATTTCTTTTGAAGGCAAAACAATTTTGGTAATTGGAGGTGCTGGTTTTCTTGGCTCTTGGGTTTGTGATGTATTAGTTGAACAGGGTGCACACTGTATCTGTTTAGATAATTTATCTTCGGGGAAACCTAAAAATATATTACATTTAATGGAGAAAGAAAACTTTCGTTTTATTAATCATGATATCTCTTATCCAATATATTTTGGGATGAGTTATCACCCATTAGGCATTTGTATAGGAGATATTAATAAAATTGATATTGTAATGCATATGGCGAGTAGAGCATCTCCATTTGAATTTCAGAAGGAACCTATATCTATTCTTAGAAGCAATACACTTGGAACATTAAATTCTTTAGGGATTGCAAAGTTCCACAATGCTATTTTCTTTTATACAAGTACATCTGAAGTTTATGGAAATCCCCCAAAAGAAGCTATTCCGACACCAGAAAGTTATTTTGGACATGTAAACCCAGTCGGCCCTAGAAGTTGCTATGACGAATCTAAACGAGCTGGAGAGGCTTTTATTAAAGCGTATGAACTTCAACATAAAATGAGAACGAAAATAGTTAGGATTTTTAATACTTCAGGGCCTAGAATCCGACATGGTCCTGAATTTGGCAGGGTTGTTCCTAATTTTATACATCAAGCCCTTCATGATGAAGATATAACCGTATTTGGAGATGGATCTCAGACTAGATCTTTTATTTACGTAGTGGATGAGATTGAGGGTATTCTTAAAATGGTATACAAAGATGAGGCTATTGGAGAAGTTATTAATTTAGGTAATAACAAAGAATATACCATTTTAGAACTAGCTCGTATTTTAAAAGATTTAGCCAATTCGAATTCAAAAATAGTTTTTAAACCGTTGCCTATAGATGATCCTGTATATAGATGCCCCGTTATAGAAAAAGCTAAAAAGATTCTCAATTGGGAACCGACAACCTCGCTAGAAGAAGGATTAAAGAAAACTATTGCTTGGTTTAAAGATAATGAGTGAGAATACTAAGAAAAATGAAAAAAGAGATTTGAAAAACAGCAATAAGCATTTTGAGAAATTGCTTAAAATTTGTCTGATTATTGGGATTATTGTTGTTTCAGGATTTATCATTTATTACATTTTAACACCTGAACCTGGTTACGCTACATTTGGTATCTTAAATGAGAATCAAGAAGCAGGAAATTATCCCACTGAAGCATCTGTCAATGAGACTATTTCTTTTTATGTAACTGTTGAAAATCAGCTTAACCGAGAATTTTCCTTTCGAATTGAGGTTTTAAAAGGTGATAATGAAACTGTTGTAACTTCTTCTGGTTCTATTAATGCCACATCTTACTTTAATACTACTAAAACTATATTATTAAATAAACAATTTTGGATGTCTGAAATGTTAAATATTTCATTTTCTCAACCAGGAGCTAATCAGACGATTATTGTTGAATTATGGGAAATAAAAAGTGAAATTGAAGAATTTTATTTTATACTTTACTTATGGCTAAATATAACTAATTAATTTGCTCCTCCAATTATGTTTACCGAGTTTATTCTTACCCATGGTGCTTGAAATGCTCCATAGACTCTATATTCTTTTGAAACGGCATCAATATTTTGAAATAAATCCATAAGATTTATGCCTATCATTGTTTCATTCAATGGCTCCTTTACTTCTCCATTTTGAATCAAATTTCCATGTAGTATTAAACCAGAAAAATCACCAGTTGATATATTAGGAGAATCTCCTGTATAATTCAGGATAATTCCTTCTTTAATGTCCTTAAATATTTCTTCTAAAGTTAAATCTCCTGGTTTCATAATAAAATTAGTAATCCCGATTGAGGGAATTGAAATATAAGAACCACGTGATGCATTTCCAGTACTTTCAACTCCTTCTTTTCCCGCCGTATAACTATTATGTAATAATCCATTTTTAAGAAATTTTCCATTTTCTAAGATCTTTTTATTTTTACAAGGGACTCCTTCATCATCAAATATCTGAGAACCAGCTGCACCATGAATCAATCCATTATCTTCTATATTTAAATAATCTGATCCTATTTTCTTACTTCTTTTATCTACTAAGAAACTTCTTTTATACTGAAAAGTATCGGCATTAATTGCGGCAGCAACCGGTCTTAAAATTAGACTTATTGTACCTTTTGGAGTTAAAATTACCGGCCCTTTCATGTTTTTAATTTTCTTCCTATTGAGATTCTGTTTAGCATCTTCGAGAGCTAAATTTGCGACATTTATAGCATTTAATTTACTTAAACTTCTCTCTATTTGCCTTTCATAACCGGAAGATGTTTCTTTACTTATTTTATCCTTAACTATGATATTAGAAGATATTATACAACTTGTTTCTTTTCGTGAGACGCTTAAACCATTAGAATTAAAAATAAATATTTTAGAGTAACCTGAAGCAAAATTACCAGATTGAGAAATTGCCATCTCATCATCTTTACAAATTTCAATCAAATCTTCAGCATAATTTATAGAATCTTCTATTTCCAAATATTTTAAATTCTTATCAAATAAACCGTTAACAACGGGATAGTTCTTGAATGAATTGGGTAAATTCTTAAAATCGGGATCTGGAGTGGCAACTTTCATCATTTTGATGGCTGTTTTACATATTTTCTCTAAAGTAATTCTATCCAATTTGTTTGAATATGCGAAGCCTAGGGATCCATTTTTACTGATAACCCTGATTGACACACCATTATCCTCTCCAGTTTCACTATTCTTTATTGAATTTTCTTCAATTTCAATATTGATATAATTACTTTTTTCAAAGTAAATATCTGTACACTTTATCTCTGAATTTTCTTTTTCGATTAATTTCGAACAGAAATCTGCTATAGTATAAATGTCTGAATCCTCCATTTAACTCAAGCCTCCGACAGTTATATCTTCTATTCGTATATAGGGGGCTCCATCACATACTCTAACACGTTGACCACCTTTTCCACAAATTCCCACAGAATAGTTAAATGTTTTTCTGTTACCAATTGCGGATATTTCATTTAAAGCTTCAAGAATCATGCCACTAAGAGAAACATCTCTCATTATTTCTTTTTTTTCCCCATCTTTGATTTTATATGAAAATCTGCATTTAAATTGAAAATTACCAGTTGTTGGATCAGTATATCCATACTGAAAATCCTTACATAAAATTCCATTTTTTGTGTCTTCAATTATGTCTTCTAAACTCCAATCTTTTGGTTCTATATAGGTAAATCCCATACGTACTTGAGGCCTCTCGGAACTTACGGATGCCCTTCCATGCCCATTCGGAGGAACACCCATTCTTGAAGAGGTTTCTAAATTATGTAAATAATTTTTTAGTATACCATTTTCAATAATTATTGTTTTTTGTGAAGGAATTCCCTCGTCATCTACAAAATAACTGCCAAATAACTCATATGGTAAATTAAATTGTTCTGCCTGACCCATCGAGGGGTTATCTACTATAGTGACTTGCTCCGAGGCAACTTTATTTCCAATCATCCCTTTTAAGATACTTTCATTATTTAAAACTAGATCTGCTTCACACGCATGTCCAAATGCTTCATGGATAATTGTTCCAGTCAATTTAGAGTCGGCAATAACGGTTAGTTTGCCACCAACTGGAGATTTTGCATCCAATAGTTCTACTGCTTCTTTAGCAGTTTTTTTACTTAAATTATTAGCTTTCTCAGTCTCAACAATTTCATATCCTCCAACACCCGCAACAGAATTTACAGAACTCTGGGTAGTTCCGTTTTTATTAGTAAAAACCATACAAAATAATCGCACTAATGATAAATCTTGAATAATATTGCTTCCAAAAGAATTTAAAAATAGGGTTTGAGAGTGTCCATCCATATAGAGGGTGTGAGTATTTTTAACATATGATGAATAATTTGATGCATTTTCTTCATGATATTTAACAAGGTTTATTTTATTGTCAATATCGATATCTTCTAAATTTTTTTTGCTTTTACTCTTATATTCTTCAATCAATGGGTCATTTCGAGCAATATTAAATTTGATTTTAGTTAATGATTCAGATAATTTTGCTAATTTCATAGCTTTCTGTAATCCTATCTTAATGGATTCTCTTTGTAGGTCCTTTAGTACAGAAAAACCCCATCCACCATTTTTAAAAGCTCTAATTCCACAATTAATAATTTCAAAAGAAGAAATTTCCTTACTTTTTTGATTGGTGAAATCTAGACTAGTACCATTATTTACTTCAGCTCTAATGTCCCAATATTCTACTTTATCATTTGCTATCTGATTTAATTGTTTAATTAAATTTTCATCAATTTTTTTCAAATCGTCTGAAAGTTCCATCTTTCTTGTTTGAGGGTATTACTTCTTCAATGTATGAATGATATGGTAGTGATTGTCAGTTTAT
Organism: Promethearchaeia archaeon; assembly: GCA_029856145.1. Classification (GTDB taxonomy): domain Archaea; phylum Asgardarchaeota; class Lokiarchaeia; order Sigyniarchaeales; family SOKP01; genus Loki-b32. The sequence continues at coordinate 132,697 of JAHQWK010000016.1, read as the reverse complement.
AACCAAAAAAGAGAAGAATAGCTTAAATATCTTTCTTTTTTATTAATTTCTACTCTTTAACCTCTTAACAATTGAGATTGCACCTTTAATTGAGCAAATTTGTGAAAATTTCGTTGAATTTTTGAATAAAAAGGAGCGGTTACATTTCCAGCACTTTTTTGATTTAATAATTCTGTTTGTATAATACCATTCTCCGCAATTTACACATCTGAAAAAAAAGTATTTCTGTCCATTTATCATATAGATAACTGTTAAAAAAAAATATATTTTAACTTCAAACCGCCAAAAGATTTTTTAATTTCTCTTTTATAATATAAGTACTCCATTAAACAAACTATTAAGTTAAATATAAGCTAAAAGTAATGAGATTTGAAAAAAATCATTTCTTTTAGCTCTGAATTTTAATTTAGAGCAATTTCTTTATACATTTTGATTTTTCAATTTGTATAGTCTTAGTGAATTTGATTAAATTATTTTATCTCTAATAAAATAAGATATATTTCTTAATGTTTCATTATTTTAATTAAGATTAAATAAAAATAAGAAGGAAATATGGATCATAAATTTATTCATCCAATAGAAACACGTTATCGAACTGAGATGGCAAACTTTTTTACTGAAGAAAGTAAATTAGAAAATTGGTTGAAGGTTGAAGCAGCATTAGCACAGGTTCATGCAGAATTAGGAAATATTCCACAAGAAGCGGCAGATGAAATTACTAGAAAAGCAAATTTAGATTATGTAAAATTAGAAAGAGTAAAAGAAATAGATAAAGAAATTCATCATGATTTAATGGCGATGGTTAAGAGTCTGGCAGAACAATGTGAAAATAACGCAGGTAAATATGTTCACTTTGGAGCTACAAGTTACGATATTGAAGATACTGCTACTGCTCTACAATTAAAAGAAGCTCTAAATTACCTTTATAATTCTCTATTAGATTTATTAAATATTTTAATAGCTCTCACAGAAGAAAAAAAAAACCTAATTTGTATAGGAAGGACTCATGGTCAGCATGCAATACCTACTACTTATGGGATGAGATTTGGCGTATGGGCATATGAAGTAAATAGACATTTAGAAAGAATCTCTGAAATTAAAAATAGAATATCTTTTGGTAAAATGTCTGGTGCTGTCGGAACAATGGCAAGTTTTGGTGAAAAAGGAATAGAAATACAAAATGAAGTAATGAAGAAACTTGATTTAAGTCCTGTTCTTATTGCAAATCAAGTAATTCAGAGAGATCGACATGCCGAAATTATTTTTTTAACCACGTTAATTGGTCAGACATTAGCAAAAATAGCTAGAGAAAACCGAGTTTTACAAAGAAATGAAATTGCAGAAATCTTTGAGCCTTTTAAGAAAAAACAAGTCGGAAGCTCGACAATGCCTCATAAAAGAAATCCTCATAAATCAGAACGGATTTGTAGTTTAGCTAGAATTTTAAAATCTAACGTTTTAGTTGCTTTGGATAACATAATCCTGGAGGATGAAAGAGATATTACAAATTCTGCATCTGAAAGAGTAATATTTGCTGAAAATTTCATATTACTAGATTATATGATAAAGCAAATAACCCAAAATTTAAAAGGATTAGAATTTGACGAAATGAAAATTGAAGAAAATCTTAATCTTACTAGAGGTGCCTGCCTTACTGAAAAAGTTATGGTTCAATTAGTAAATAGAGGAATAGGAAGGCAGGAAGGCCATGAAATCTTAAGACAAGCATCAATTAAAGCTCGGAAAGAAAACATAGATATGAGTGATATCTTAATTGGAAATAAAGAAATTAAGGAAAAATTCTCAAAAGAAGAATTAAATGATATTTTTGATCCACATAAATATATTGGTAATGCTGTTGAACAAGTAGATAATTTGATAAAAGTTCTAAAAGCGAAATATAATTTTTAATCCTTGGTTTAGATGACAGGAAATAACAATTTATATAGCACTTTAGGTGTTTCATCAAAGAAGGAAGATGTTCACAAAGCTCTAAATTCAATTGATAAAGGTTTATTTCCGGGAGCTTTTTGTAAAATTATAGAAGATATTGATGATAGAAAAGATTACTGTTCTATTTTTCATGCTGACGGAGCTGGTACAAAAGCTAGCTTAGCATATATGTATTATAAAGAAACGGGGGATATTTCAGTTTTTAAAGGCATAGTTAGGGATGCTATGGTAATGAATCTCGATGATATTTTATGTGTGGGGGCAACAGGGAATATTTTCTTTTCAAATAATTTAGGAAGAAATCGTCAATATGTAAAGGGAGATGTTGTAGGAACGATAATTAAAGAATATTATGATTATAGTGAAAAGTTAACTTCTCTAGGCTTACATGTAAAGATGTGTGGGGGGGAAACTGCTGATATTGGAGATATCGTGAAAACTCTTGTAGTTGATGCTTCTGCTTTCACTTCTATAAAAAAAAAAGATGTGATTGATGCAAGTAATATCAAAACTGATGATGTTATAATTGGTTTGGCTAGTTATGGTAAAGCATCTTTTGAAGATGAATATAACAGTGGAATTGGAAGTAATGGGTTAACTTTAGCTAGGCATGGCCTACTTTCACACGAATATTACAAAAAATATCCAGAATGTTATGATCAAAATCTTGATGAGAAATTTGTTTTCTTTGGTAAATACAAATTAACAGATAAAATTAATGAACTTAATTTAACTATAGGAAGAGCTTTATTATCCCCAACAAGAACTTATGCTCCAATTATAAAAGACGTTGTTGAAAAATATAGAAATGATATTGACGGAATCATACATAATACAGGTGGAGGTCAAACAAAAATTATAAAATTTGGAAAGGGGATAAATTATGTTAAAAATAACCTATTCCGAATTCCAAAAATATTTGAATTAATTCAAAGATCATCTGAAACTCAATGGAAAGAGATGTTTAGTGTTTTTAATATGGGACACAGAATGGAAATCTTATGTAATGAATCTATAGCTTCAGATATAATGAAAATCGTAAAAAAATATGAAATTGATTCCAAGATAATTGGATACTGTGAGAAATCTCCTTTAAAAGAAAAGAATTCATTAGAAATAAATTCTGAATTTGGATCTTTCATTTATGATTAGGATAGTATGCCCATGGCAAAATTTTTTGATGTAATTTGTATTGGAGCTGCTCTTGTTGATATGGTTGCTAAAGTCGATCGAGAGCCTTTAGACGATGATGAAGTGTTTGTGCCAGAGTTACATTTATTTTCTGGAGGAGCTGCTGCAAATACTGCTTATGCGTGCGCAAAATTAGGATTAAAAGTAGCATTTATTGGAAAATTAGGGTATAAAGACCAATTTAAAGATAAAATTATTAATGAATTTAAAGAAGTGTCACTCGATACATCTTTAATTAGATATTCAAAAGACCATGGTACAGGATTGGCATATGTGGCATTAAAGCCAAATGGAGAACGAAGAATTTACGCTTATAGTGGAGCAGCAAATACTCTTACACCTAATGACATTAAATCTGAAGATATTATAAGAGCAAAGACAATATTCTTAAGTAGCTTAAAAAACTTAGAGCCTTTTAAGAGAGCGGCTGAAGTGGCAAAAAAAAATAATATTCCGGTTATATTAAATCCGGGAATGTTAATAATTGCCCACGGTTTCAACAATATCAAAGATTTTTTAGTTAATATCGATATCTTAATACTTTCAAAAAGGGAATTTCGATTACTCCTTCATTTAGGCGATGTTGAATTAAGTAAACAAGTAATTGAAGAAAAAACAAAAAATATTTTTAAATTAGGGATTAAAATAATTATAATTACAATGGGAAAAGAAGGAGCTATGGTGTTAAATTCAGAAAAATCTGAATTAGTTAAACCAATTGAAGTAGCTGAAGTTGTTGATACAACAGGAGCAGGAGATGCTTTTTCTGCTGGATTTATATATGGTTTTATTAGAAATCTTAGTTTTAAGTTTAAAGAACTCAAATCAAATGTAATTTTTGGCAATATTATAGCTGGAAATTGTATCCAAAAATTAGGAGCGAGAAATGGTATTCTAACTACGGATGAACTAGAACAAAAATCTTTTAATGATTAAATAATAAAATATATAATTTTTTGATTCAATAATTTTTTATTCAATTCAGATATGTGATATTCAATGAAACGATTAGGCCAAAATAGAAAGAAGCAGATTGCTCTTAAGAGATTTCGTTTTTTTATATATGAATTAGTTTGGGTATTTATTATTATATTTGGGTTATTAATGGTCCCATTCTTTTTAATTCCTCTATTTATTGGTGAAACATCTATTTTTTATGGTACATTATTCTATTCATTTAGAGCAATATTAATATTAATAGGAGTACCTTTTGTATTATTTATTTTTAATTTAGTTTTTGAACCTCAAAAAAGAGACTTAATTATAGAAGAAGATGTTTCAGCTGCAATTGGACATTTAAAATTATATAAGATGACTAAAAAGAACTATAAATATCAAATCTTATATGGTATATTGATTTTTTTCCTTGTCTTCTTGCCTATTGATTTTTTTACATACTTATTAGTGCCAGGGATGCTTGAGTATCAAGGATATGCCATTTCTTCCATGACAACAGATTTATATCTACTAGAAGATAATTATTTTCTATTTCTTATCTCTGTAATAGTAATTCAGTTTTCAGTAGCAATCTCTGAGGAAACTATCTTTAGGGGTGTAATTACAAAAAGAGGAAGTGCATATTTTTTTAAATACTCAGCAGTAATAATATCAGCTCTTTCTTTTGGATTGGGTCATTTTGCTTATTTCCTAGATCCAGTGAGTATCCTATATCCCTTCTGGTATCCAATCGTTTGGTTTATACAAGCATTCTTTATTGGAATTATTCTTTCTTTATTGGTAATAAGAAGAAAATGGTTAATTCCTGCGATAATTGCTCATGCCCTAAACAATATTTTCTCCGCTCATGCTATTTGGAGTATGTTTCAAGGTAATAATTTTACAATAGTAGGTCTTTTTCAATACTATCCTTTGCTTATTATTGGATGTATATTGTTTGTATGGTATTACTCTCAAATAAAAGAAGGGCTTTCAATTGGATTAAATATGCTTAAAAATTATTTTAAACGTGATAATACAATTGAAGGGACAAAAGGAGATACAATTTTTCGTGTTTTTTTTGATATTCTCATGGGATTGTTAATTTTTATAATGGGATTTATGATTATGATATAGAGGAGTGTTGAATCAATGAAGTTGGGGATAATCTCCGATACACATATTACAAATGATTATGGAAAAGATAAAGTCTCTAGTTTAGTAAACCAACTTAAACAAGCGTTTAAGGATGTCGATGAGATTGTTCATGTTGGAGATGTATGTGAAAAATTCTTTTTAGATGAGATGAAAAAGATCGCACCAACGAGATGTGTAAAAGGAAATCTTGACAATATTAATAATTTAGAAATTTTTACCAAATTTTCTATAGGGCGATATAATATTGGAGTGATTCATTTATTACCAGATAACGTTGAGGAATTTGCCAAAAAACACGATTTACGCATTCTTATTTTTGGACATACACATCAACCTCTTATTAAAGGAACTGGTTATAATTTACTTCTTTTAAATCCAGGATCTCCTACTCAACCAAAAGCTCCTCAGGAACGACCTGGATTTATGAAGCCAATAGCAAGACCAACTGTAATAACATTAAACATTGATGAAAATGATATTTTATCAACATTTATTATTAATCTTAAAATCTAAGTATTCTTTTGACTTACTATTACATTAAAATACAATTTTCATATATTACTCCAAGTATAAATGAAGAGAATATCATTTTACTTCAATAGACAAATTTAATAAGTAATATAAAATCCACACTGAATAATTTTAAATATTAAAGAACTCATATTATTTATACAAGGAAATTTTATGTAAGCTTATTAGAATAAAATAATATTTATATAAAAAATATAAAACCTTTATTTAAGATAATATTTAAAATATCTATATTGAGAGTGTGTAGATTTGGTAAGTAGACTTGAATTAGTACTTAAAGAACTTAATGAAAATGGGAATTTTCGAGCATCGCTTTTTGCAACTTCAACGGGTCTCGTGCTCGCTTCTCAAAAAGAAGAAGATATAGATGAACGCGTAGTAGCCGCTATGGGATCCTTATTGAGTGATTCAGCTTACAAAGCTGCAGAAGAATTAGGCCTTTCTGAAATCCAAAGTATGAAACTTATGTATAAAGAAGATTTCATTATGATGAGGAATATAATTATGCCTGATAATAAGAATCAATTCCTATTAGCAATTTTATCAAAAGCTCCTGAAAGTGAAGATGTGGAACGATACTTTGACCAACTCCTTAATTGGGCAGTTGACAATTCACAGGCGGATTTAGAAAAGCTTTCAAGTTTATAATCCTTATTCTTTTATTTTTACACTTTTTCATGAAGTAAAGTATGCCTAAAATTTATTAAGTAAAAGAAGAGTTACGACATAATATACCAGTTAAACTATAGATTTATAAAAATCTATAACTTCATTGCTTATTCGTTCTTCATAACCCCAATAGAAGTGATCTGCACCATCTATAATTCTACTCACTTTGGGTTCTGAGTAGTAATTAAAGTTTTCTTCAAATTTATCATAATGAGCAATTGTGTCTTGATTGCCTTGAATGAATAATTTTGGTTTGTTAGATTGAGATAAATTTTTATATTTTACCCCCATAAAATCCCAAGGAAAAGATATGGATATGTAGCTGACAATTTTATTTGAGTAATTTATTGCCGAACACCCTATTGCAGCACCATAGGAATAACCACAAATAATAATTCTCTCAAAATTCTTCTTTTTTGCTAAAAAATCGATACATGTTTGCACGTCATTTAATTCTCCAGTTCCATTCGAATGAGTTCCACTTGATCTTCCAACACCTCTAAAATTAAACCTTAAACAAGAAATGTCATTTTCAATTAGTTTATTAAACACTCCAGACACAACATTGTTATACATATTCCCACCATATTGCGGATGAGGATGACAAATTAAAACTACTGGATTTTTAATATTACTTTTTGATAGAAAGTATTCCGCTTCAAGATTTATCTCATTATTTTTAACGAATAATTTTTCTTTTTCTACCATAATTTTAATTAATTTTTAAACTATAATAATAATACTATACAAGTTTGTGCGAAATATGAGCTACAATAAGATTGTCATTGAACAGAAAATTAGAGAGTTTTTGCAAGAAGATTGTATGTTTATTGATGTGAGTTCTAAAATAATACCTGAGAATGCAAAATCTTCAGCAAAAATCTTCACTAAAAGCGTAGGATATGTTTCAGGATTAGAAGAATTAAAAATATTATATAATATTTTGAATGTCTCTACAATATTTAAAAAAAAAGATGGAGAAGAAGTTAACAATGGAGATGTCATTGTAGAATTAAGAGGAAATACAAGAGACATTCTATTGGGAGAAAGAACAGGATTAAATCTAATTACTCATATGAGTGCTATAACAACAACCGCCAGAAAATATTTTAAAATTATTAAAGATTCTGGTAAAAATGTTAAAATTGCTTGCACTCGTAAAACGACACCAGGAATTCGAATATTTGAGAAGAAAGCTGCTGAATTAGGATACGCGGATACTCATAGATTTTCGCTCGATGATATGGTTCTCTTGAAGGATACTCATTTAAAATATTATAATGGAGAGATTGAAAAGTTATTAAGTGATATAAAAAAAAGGAATAGTTTTTCAAAAAAAATTGAGATAGAAATCGAAAAAGTGGAAGATATTTTAACTGCTGCTAAGAATGGAGCAGATATTGTGATGTTAGATAATATGGGACCAGATCAAGTTGAAGATGCTATTAATTCATTGAAAGAAAATAATCTTAGGGATAAAATTATAGTGGAGGTTTCTGGTGGAATAACTCAAGATAATATTATAGATTATTTATTATCAGAACCTGATGTTATAAGCTTGAGTTTAATTACTCAATTTCCTTCTAAACAAGTGGATTTTTCACTACGATTTGATTAGTCTTATCTTTTAATCAATAATTATTTCACGGATTGAACAAATTACATCTTTTATCTTAGCTAATTCTTTATAAAGATCTTTAATAGTATAAAATTCTCCTATTAATAGGAGTAATTCAATTTTTTTTTCTGCTATACGCCAATCTGTTATAGTTTTTATAATTTGATGGAATCGTGAATATAATTCAGTTATTTGATCAATTATTAACTCTTTGAAGGGATACACTAAACTCACTGTCATTATCAAAATGTCATTTTCCAAATTTTCATACTTTTCATTTTTTTCGATAAAACTAAATATTGAATCCCTTAAAGCTTCACTTTTAGACGTAAAACCACTCAGTTTTCTAACTTTTTCGAATCTTTCTAATAGATCGTTACTAACTTGGAGAGAAATTATTGGGGGCATTTTTACTCATCAAACTATGATTTCTATTAAATATTAAGAATATATTATAAGAATTTCTTTATAAAATTAATACTTTGATTTAATGAATTCGTAGAAGATAATTCAATAATTATTGGTCCTTTATAACTATAACTTTTAAGTACCTCAAAAATTTCTTTAAAATCTATCTTTCCTGAGCCAATAGGAGGATGTGTATCAGAAATTTTACAGAAATTATCCACTATATGAACATTTTTTATAATATGATGAAATTTTACCCATAAATTTTTCACATTTCCATCACATGTATAAAAATGACTGGTATCAAAAGTTAAAAAGAGATCTTCTCGACCAATAGTGCTATATACTTCATCAATATTTAAATTATCAGTCATAATATAGGCATTTTGAGGCATATTTTCTAAACAAATTAATAATTTCTGGTTATTCGTAAAATCCAACAATTTATGAATAGCCATTTTTAATTGTTCTTTATTCAATTCTCTAATTGAACTTAACATAAAGTTAGCTAATCCTGGATGGATTGTCATAATTTTAGCATCAATTTGATAGCAAATTTTGATTGCATCAATGTATGATTCTATTGATGCCTTAGATATGCGTGTATTATGAGAACAAAGGTTTAAATCAATATAGGGACCATGAACTTGTTTTTTTATTGAATAAGAATTTACTAGATTAATGAATTTTTGTTTGTATTCATTATTAAATGCTTGAGGTGGATCGATCACTAATTCTACAATTTCAATTCTATTTTTTTCGGCGAAATTGAGACATTGCTCTGTTGCGTTAAGTTGTAACTCTATTAGGTTTTTAAATTTGCTAATACGAGCAATATCAATAATATGTCCCAAGCTACTAATACCCAATTCCATAAATTTCACATCATCATTATTAATTGTTCATTTCTTTGTCCGCATACTTCGAGGGTAGTTTGCAAAGAGGCTATTAAAAATTTTTTGAAATCGCTCAAGATGTTCTTCAGATATTATATTTGGTTTTCCAATTTGTAAAGCACCCCAATACATTTTTGCAAGTTTTTCTACTAGTTCAGCGAATTTAACAGCATGATCTAATGATTTTCCACAAACTATAACACCATGATTAGCTAATAAAGCAGCATTCTTTATACCTAAAGCCTTAAGAGCTACTTCTCCAATTTCTCCAGTTTGCGCTTTTCCAAATTCGGATACATCAACTGATCCGCCCAAAAATGCATGCATCTCTTCCATTATAATTGGAATGCCTTTCCCTACGATTGATAGCATTGTTGCAAAAGGCGAGTGTGTGTGAATTATTGCTTGCACTTTTGGTCTTGATTTATAAATAGCAATATGCATTTTTGCTTCGGTTGAAGGTAATTTTCCAGCACTTAAAGGAGTTCCATCAAAATTTATATGAACAATTTCGTCTTTTTTAAGGGTATCATATTGATTGAATGAAGGCGTGATAAAAAATTCCTCTTTCTTACCATTTCTCACGCTAACATTACCTTCTCCAGCTTCCACTAACCCCTTTGAGAAAATTGCTTTTGCTCCCCTTACAACTTCAATCCGAACTTGATCTTCTTTATTTAATGCCATAAATTTAATAATTAAAATTCAATTAATATATATTTTGAAAATTATATTCCTTGATTTTCCTTTAAATTATAGATATTTACTATTTACATTAATTCTTAAAAGTCTATTTTTTTAAATAGTAAACTTAAATATCACATTTGTTAAATACAATTTAAAATCAATTGACTCTCCTTAGTTAAAAAATGAATCGTCTTATTGTACATTGTGATCTTGATTGTTTTTTTGCGGCTGTAGAAATAAGGGATAACCCACAATATAAAGATAAACCAGTTATAATAGGAGCAGATCCAAAAGAAGGTAAAGGAAGAGGGGTAATAGCAACTTGTAATTATGAGGCTAGGAAATATGGACTGCATTCAGCTATGCCTATATCTCAAGCTTATAGAAGATGTCCTCATGGGATTTATCTAAAACCAAATGGTAAAAAATATTTAAAAGTGTCTAAAGAAGTAATGGAGATTCTTGAGAATTATAGTAATGAATTCCAGAGAGTAGGAGCAGATGAAGCATATTTAGAATTAACAGAAAAAGCTAAAAATTATGAGGAAGCTGAAAGAATTGCCAAAGATATTCAGAAAGAAGTCTTAGAAAAGGTTGGTATTACAATCTCAATAGGTATCGCACCTACAAAATCCTTAGCTAAAATTGCTTCTGATGAAAATAAACCTAATGGTGTCACTGTTGTAAAACCTGAGAATACTTCTAATTTTTTAAAAGATATGGATATTACTCGCATTCCGGGCATCGGTAAGAAAACTAAAGTATATTTCTATAAAAACGGAATAAAAAAAATTGGAGATATCATAAATACACCTTTACATAAAATGATAGAGTTATTTGGAAAGCATGGGAGATGGATCTGGAATGTCGCAAATGGCTTAGATAATCGTAAAGTAAAAGAATTTCATGAAGAAAGAAAATCTATCAGCGCAGAAAGAACCTTTTATACGGATACTGATAATTTTAATGAATTATTATCAAAATTTGAAGAAATTAATAAAAAAATACATAAATCAATAATAAAGCACCAGATCACTTACAAAACCGTCACTTTAAAGATAAGATTTGAAGGTTTTCAGACTTATACTCGTTCAAAAACTCTTCCTTTTCATATTCAAGATGAAAAATATGTATTAAGTATTATTTTGCATTTATTTAGAGAATTTTCAAATAATAAAAAAAAGGTTAGGCTTGTAGGAGTTAAATTGTCAAGTTTAGAAAGAAATCAAAAAGCTCGACAAACAAATTTGTTAAATTATGCGCTCATTTGATTTAAATTATTATTTTAGTGATTACTTTGATATAATTCTAAAATTTTTTTATGAAGGATACCATTTGAAGCAACAATACCAGGTGCAGTCCATAAACATTTTTCTTTTTTAAACTTTAAGTGTTCACCATTAATGTCTGTGACATTTCCTCCTGCTTCCTTTACAATCAAATCTCCTGGCATAAAATCCCATGTAAATGAATGTACCGCATCTAAAGGTTTAATATAAAGGTCAGCAGTTCCTTCAGCTACCTTGCAAAATTTTGCCATGCTGTCAATTTGAATAAATTTCCTTATACCAATTTTTTTTGCAAAATTAAGAACCCAAGGTTGATCATAATGTAAAGAATGGCATAAACGAATCATATGTAAATTTTCATTTTGACTGACTCTAATTGGATTAAAATTCTTATTATTATAGGAAACTTGAGATCCTTGACCTTCCTCCGCAGTGAAAATAGCTAATAGTTTTTCATTATAGTTTGGCACTGCAATAGCACATACTTTAGGGTTTGATTTTATCATAAATCCAATACCTACCGCATAAGACAGTCCCTTTTGGTATCCAATCGTACCATCAATGGGATCTACTGTCCATTGACGCTCAGAAGATTTACCTCGAAATCTAATATTTTCTTTTACGTTTTTTAATTTTTTTAAATTTAATTCATTGAAGCATTGTTTTATCAGATCTTCTGCTTTAATATTTATTAAATCAATATTTTCTTCTTCTGCTATTATTTCATCATCCGGGAAGTATTCCTTTAACTGGGATACTATATATATTTGAGATGCAAAATCTGCTAATGTAACTGGCGATTGATCTAACTTTAAAAAGGATTCGAATCCTTTTTTACTAAACCATTCTGCAATCTGTGTTGCTTTACGGACTAATTCGATTGCTAATTCTAATTCTTTTTTAAATCTAGGCATGTTTAACTTTATTCTTTTTAAGAAGCAAAATTGAGATAATAAATATCATTTTCTAAATAATAGATTCATTTAGTGAAATTCAAAATTTCTAATTAGTCTTTTGTTAAGAATTAAGTTATCGAATTATTGCTTTTATTTCAAATAAATAATTTTCTAATAATAACGACGGTGTACTAATAAGATCCATCTGATCTGACTTTCTTATTAATTTTGATTCAAAATTATATTCATTTAAAAGCCAGAGTAACTTATACAATTCAATTTTTTTCTTAAAATCTTTATCTATTGTGTAAAATTTCGAATATGAATTATAAAAAGAGCTATAAAATGAGGGATTATTTAAAGGTTTTAAAATCAAATAATCAATTTTAATGAAGTCTTGAGCTCGGCTACCAACACACCAATTATCAAAATCCACAATACCGTTAATTTTTATGACACCTAACTCCTCTTTAACGATAATATTTTGACTTTTAAAATCATTATGTAAAAGAACGTAATCATTTTCTTCTTCGATTAATGAATTATTATCTCGATAGAAAGCCCTAATTTCATCGCAGAAATCTATTTTATTTTTTTTCGCTTCTTGGAGTCTTTGCTCAAATTCACTTTCAAAATAATCTGAATAAGAATTTTTAGGTGTTTTACCAATATTGCTAATATTCTTATAAAATGAATCAAATTTTATCATGTGTAAACATCCTAAATGTTCACCTAAATTACTGAATAAATCTAAAAATTTCTTTGCATACAAATTTTTTCCTTCACTGATATATTGATTAATAAGTTGAAATAAAGGCTTCCCTCGAATATATTCATTTACTGAGAAAGCATAAGGAACTATTTCCTTAGTCTCATCATAGTAAATTAAATCACATACAGGAATGATCGGAAGTTTTTCCTTATTGAAGAGATATGACCCTGTTTTAGTACTAATGATTTCTTTTACTTTCTGCCTCAAATCAATATCATTAGAACTTAAAGTTTTATCTAAAAATGGATATAAAAGTTTTTCTTTGATTAAATTTTCACTTTTGAAAAATTGACTTGTACGAAATCTGAAGACTAATTGACTATTTTCAAAATTCACTCTATACAGAGTATTGGAATCAGCAATGTAAGGACCTTTAATTTTTTTTACTTTACCTTGTTCAACTAAAACATCGATATTTGAAAAAGTATTAATGATTTCATCAAATTGGTAAAGATCTTTTTTACCGAGAAAATAGAGTTGATAAATCTGTTTACTATTTAGTAAAGAATTCATAGTAGCCTCGATTCTTCCTTTACTTATTGGATCAATTTGAGTTTCCAATTCTTCATAAAAATGATTTATATCAGCATTAGTTCTTGATATTGAGTCTTTATATAGGTGTAGGAACGCATATTCCAACCCAATTTTCTTTTTAACTTCATTAGTTCTAACTTCATATATTTTATTTCCAATATCGTTTATCTGTTCTTGTAATTGTAGAATTTCTAAAAGGTTATCTTCTATAGCATAACTATATAACTTTGAGTACATATTAACTAAATTACTAAGACTAGAGAGAATTCCACAGTATTTTCTCATGTTTAATGGAATAAGTTGCAGAAATGTTTGAAATTTTTCCTCCATCCCACAAATAACAGAGAACTCGCTATTCAAATTTTGAATATAGGCTTTAGAGTTTTTAATATTATAAAAAGAATCAATTATTCCTTTCAAATTAGGGAATTCCATCATATTTTTTAGTAAACTTGGTTCAAGTTCATTTCCACTGAATAGTAGTGGATTATTAATCAAATAGATCTGATTTTTAGAAGTAATAGAACCCAAAATATTTTCGAAATAAGCTTTTATTTCATCTTGAGAGGTTTTTCCAGATATTGGAGGAGTAATCATAAAACTTAGAGATTCAAATTTTTTACCCAAATTTTCAATCTGTTGTATTAAATCATCGACCTTATCACTATAAAAACCCATAAGAATAGGAATTTTCTTCTCTGTAATTTCTAATACTAATTCTATTAGTTTTATTTTTTCTGTCGCAGAAAATAGATTTCCTTCACCCATCCTACCAAAAAGAAGAAGACAATTTGCTTCATTTGTAAGAATATGGCGTATAAGAAGTGAATTAAGGCTTGTGATGATTTCAAAATCTTGATTATAGAAGGTTAAAGTATTACAAATAACGCCATTAATTTGTGGTATTCTTATCTCCTCTTCAAAAAATAAGAATCTAAATTGATTTTCTATTATATTTTATGAATAATATTGTTTATGTATTTATATGATTCTTGACTAAAAATTTTATAATTCGCTTTATAATAATCACTTATCAAATTTAAATTAAATTAACTAATATTTAAAGAAGGGGTCAAAATTTTTTGTAAAATTGATGATATTGATATCCCACTAGTTTCTGTGGGAACGTCTCCCTTTATTGGAGCCGGACAATTTGGGTATAACACATTTGAATGGCGTAGAAAATTTTTAAATAACCCAAAGGCAATGTTGGAGATTTTAGAAACTAGCTATGCGAAAGGTGCTCGTGGGATTGAGGTAATACCTAGTGGAAAAATTATGGAAGCGGCCCAAATAATGAGTGAAATTTATAGTGATTATGTGATAACGGGATCTACCTATCCAGGTGTAGATCCTAAAATTGAAATCTTAATCGAAAAGGGAGCAAAAATAATATTCGTTCATGGTATGATTTCTGATAATAAAGGAACAGATTTGTTGAGACTCTTAGATGAAATATCGGGTTATGGAATAATTTCAGGAATCGCAACTCATGATCCAATTCCAACAATTAAATATTGTATTCAAAATTCTTTAAATGTAAGAGTATTTTTAATACCCTTTAATGCAAATGGATTTTTAATGGGAAACGCGAAAGAATTAGAAGAAATTGTTGATAATACAAATGATTTTTATTATGTAGGAATGAAAACTCTAGCAGCAGGAGAAATTAAACCGGATATAGCGTTTCAATATATTGCCAATCATAATATTTGTGCTGTGACAATTGGAATGGTTACAAAGCAACAAGCAGAGGAATCAACCAAAATTGCATTAAAATCATTAAATAATAGACAAATCCATCAACATCTTCATTAATTATCTTTAAATCTTGGGTTTTTTTTTTTTAATAGATTATCTTTTACTTATACAAAATATTCTAAAAGTTTTCTATTTTATAAGAAGGGCATTATTTATTTAGTTGAGATACTTTCTTACTACTTCACCGCGTGGTTCTTTTTCCTCGAAAAGAATAGCTTGAAAAGAATATATTTTCGTACTTTTTTCTTTCCATGCATTGCTATCTAGCCAAGCTTTTGAACAAGTTTGAGAAAGAAAAGTCTCGACATCCCAATTTCTTCCATGATCTACAGGAACTTGAGGAAGAAGTAGGCCTCTTCTCATTCCCTTTTCAGCTATAAGCCCATCTCTTCCAATTACTATTTTACCAATATATTCCTTTGGATCATCCACTTCAAGCAATTTAGGAGGAGTTAAAATTGAAAGTTCAATTACTATATTATCCATTTCATCAAGCGATACTGAAGGAAATCGTGGATCTTCTGTAGCAGAACTAATTGAAACCTTATGAATCACGTCATATAAAGAATAAGTAGGTTCTATATAACCAATACAACCTCTTAATGGGTTGCCTGAAACGTTATATCTGTTTAATGTAACAAAAGCCCCATATTTATTCGAAAATTTTTCTTTTATTTTATCCGGAATGAGGATACGTCTATTATTTTTTAAATAGAATTCGATATTTTCTCGAGTGAAATTTAATAAGGTTATACCCTCTTCTAAGCTAAATTCTTCTTCACTAGGCATTTTAATGTCCCAATAATCAACTATTTTATGTATTATTATAACGTTTAGACATATATACTTTATAACTCCTTTTTGATAATTTTTCCAGTTGGTATAGAATCTTCAATATTAATTTCAATTCCTCTTAGAAATACTTTCCAGATTTGAACATTTGTTCTAAATTTTTCATAAGGAGAAAATTTTGCTTTAGTTTTAAAATTCTGAGGATCAATCATATAATCAGACACTTTATCAACAATAACTAAATCCGCATCAAATCCTTCTTTAATAAAACCTTTATTCCTTAGATTGAAAATTTTTGCAGGATTTTCTGAGGCTACTTCAACGAATCTTTCTAAAGAAAGTTGGAAATTAAATACTCTATTGAGCATCAATAATGGATAGGTTTCAAAACCCGGGAATCCAGAAGGAGCATCGAAATATTTTTGAGCTTTTTCTTCTAATGTATGTGGCGCATGATCAGTTCCTATTAACTTGATATTGCCTTTCCTTAACTCATTGAAAAGAAATTTATGATGTTCTTCTTTTCTTAAAGGAGGTAAGACTTTACCAAAATTCTCATTATTTAATTTGATTTTATTCGATAAAAGTAGATGATGCGGAGTAACTTCAAAACTTATTTTTAGATTTTTATTTGAAGTCTGTGTTCTTTTAATTGCTAAATAACTTTCAATACAACTCACATGACAAAAATGGATTTTTGGATAAAATCTGGGATTTAAATGATTGACATCAATATATTCTTTGTAATTTTCGATAACAAATTTAACATACTTCTCTTCTGTTATAACTGGATCAAACCTATTGTGATATTCTAAAATACTTCCCTGCTTTAAATTAAATTCTTGTTTGTTTTGTTCTTTTTGTTCTTCAGATAATGGATAAGATGCATGTATAAAAATAGGAATTTGGAATTTAGATGAAATATCAAAAAGATTGTGAAGATTTTTTGGATCTTTCCAATCAATATCATTAATAGAATCAAGAGAGTAAATTTTAAATCCAATAATTCCTAAATCAATAATAAGTTTAACCTCATCTTCATTAATTTCTTTAGGAACTCCTGCAATGAATCCAACATCCACATAAATATTACTCTCGGCTTTTTCCATCCATAATTTAATTTGATCTGATGTAATCGCTGGAGGTATTGTATTAGGCATATTGAAAACTGTTGTAATTCCTGAAAAAGCAGCTGCCTTAGTTCCCGTTAAAAATGTTTCCTTTTCGCTTTGACCCATATCTCGCAAATGAGAATGAATATCTATTATTCCAGGTAAAATTAATTTATTTTCACAGTCGATTTCTTTTCCATCTTGATTTTTTTTCACAACCGTTTCTAAATCTTTATCTTTTTGTTTGAATTTAATTTCAGCTATAACACCGTTGTTAATAAGTAGAATTCCTTTACGTATTAATCCTTCAGAATAAATTTTAGCGTTTTTTAAAATCATAATGTCCAAATTTCTATAAAGTGCTTTGTTGATCTTTTCGAAAATTAATATATAAAATTTTATCTTCTATAGATTTTATCATTGAAAGAGAAATAATATTAATGGTTTTTAATTCTTTGAACATCTCTATTATATTCGTATTATTATTTAGGTTGTTATAAGTTGGAATGATAAAGAAGTCCAATTCATTGATTGGGCAGAAAAATTTATCTAAATTCACTAAATTTATTTTTTCCCCTAAACTTTGATAAGCGTCTATTATAAGATTATTTTTTCTATTGGATATTGAAGTAAAAAATTCAATAAATTCGAGATTATTAGAAAACCTTTTACCAAAAATTCCTGGAGTTGATTTTACCCATTTATTATTCTCATTATCGAATTTTTCGTAGATTTTATTTAAAGCCTTTTTTATTAATATTGCTTGAGACCTCTCATCAGGGCCTAAAAATCGTAATGTTTGCCCTTCAAATTTAATTAAAACATGCTCTTTTTGAAAATAAAGATATAAAACATTGTCTTTTCTTATAGCATAAGATAGACAAAATGTTTCTCTAATACAAGAGCAAATCTTATAAACATTAAGAGGAGTTTTTCCCTTATCAATATCCTTTTTAGAGTAATTGATAATTTTTTCAAATAATAATAAGAAATTGACCAAAATACTCAATTTTAGTTGTTATAGGAAATAAATTTAAAACTTACCTAACTTTTTCATAAAATCAGCTGCGCCTTTTCCACCAGGAAGTCCAGGCATCCCAGGCATCCCTTTCCCTTTCTTCTGCATTTGGAGAAATCTTTTCATAAATTTCTTCATAGCATTGTATTGGTCGAGCATTTTATTTATAACAGAGTATTGAGTTCCGCTTCCAATTGCAATTCGTCTTTTTCGAGTCTTTTTAATGATTTTTGGATTATCTTTTTCTTGTTGTGTCATAGAATTAAGAACAACTTCCCATTTCGCTAGATTAGCTTCAGCATCCTCCTTTAATGCATCTGGGATATTTCCGCCACCCATCATAGATAAAATTTGTTTAAATTTTCCCACTTTTTTAATGCTCTTCAACTGCAGATATAAATCATCAAGAGTAAATTTCCCGTGCATCATTCTTTTAACCATCTCTGGTTCTATATCTACTTCAGCTTCTTGCACCTTCTGAACTAATGATTCAATATCAGGAATTCCTAGTAGTGTTCCTACGAATTTTGAGGATTCAAATTCTTCAAAATCATCAACTTTCTCACCCATACCTATGAATCTAATACCCACATTAGAAGCTGCACATGCAGATAAAGCACCACCTCCTTTCGCAGTTCCATCTAATTTAGTGACTATAATTGAACCTAAATTAGTGGTTTGAGCAAACGCTTCGGCTTGGTTGAATGCTTGTTGACCGAGAGTACCATCTATTACTAAAATTATTTCATTTGGCTTTAGTTTTTGTTCTATAATTGCCATTTCTTTCATTAGTTCTTTTTCTTCTTTATGTCTTCCAGCAGTATCGACGATTATAATATCATTTCCATCATTTATCGCCTTTTTAGTTTCTTGAATTGCTATCTTAATAGCATTTTTCTCATTAGGATTTCCATAACATTTGACACCTATTTGTTCTGACAATTGTTCTAATTGCTCATAGGCTCCAGGTCGCCAAGTATCAGTGGTTAACGCAGCGATTTTATAACCTTTACTTTTATAATATTTTGCTAATTTTGCAATTGTTGTAGTTTTACCCGAACCTTGGATACCCACAAGTAAAATTACATTTTTTTTCCCTGTCTTTATTCTTATAGGTGCGGGTTTTCCTCCAAGTAGTTTTATAAGCTCATCGTGTATTAATTTAATCACAAAATCTTTCCTTCTCACTTTCTGAAGCTTAGTATTCATTGCTTCTTTTCTGATATTTTCGGTCATTTCAAACACTAATTCGACTTTTACATCGGATCCTAGCAATGCACGCTGAATTTGTTGGATCAACGCGTCAATTGCATCTTTATCCACTTTTGGCAAACGTCTGATAGTTCTAATGGCGTTATCCAATGACCTTCCTAGTTTTTCTAAAACCATTATTATAACAGTGATTAATTTTTTTTAGGTATTTGAAATAGTGAGTAAAAACTAATATTTTTTTTTGAAAAAATATAATATATCATAAATTAAAAGAAATGTCAAAATTAAAAATATTTGGATAAAAATATATAAACTAAGGTGTAAATGTAATTGTCTATTAGAAGAACAGAGATACAAAAATTAAAAACTGGACAATATATCATGGTTGATGAAGAACCATGTATTATTAAAGCTACTGAAAGGTCGAAATCTGGAAAACACGGACACGCGAAGGTCCGTGTTGTTTGTGTAGGCTTATTTGATAATAACAAACGGTCACTCACAATACCGAGTGGCCATATGGTCGAAGTGCCAGAAATTATGAAAGGAAACGCTCAAATAAACTTCATTGAGGATACTTCGATTAATATTATGAATTTAGAGTCATATGAATCGTTGGATGTAGATTGGCCTCAAGACGAAAACTTAAAAGAAAAATTAAAGGATCTTCAAGCTAATCCTGATAACATCTCAACAACTCAAGTAGAATATTGGCAATTGGCGGGAAAAACACTTATAAGTAGAGTTTTCAGTAATTAATATAAGTAGTTCAGATCAATTATTAATTTAATTATCCATTATTTTTTTAGATTATATCAAGATTAAATTATAATTCTTAATAGAAAAACCTAGGGTTATGGAGAAAAAGCCAATAGCTTTAGCTTGTAGATTGGATTCAGAAAGAGCAATTAAACTAACAAGGAGGGTTTTTGAATACTTAGTTCAAAAAGGTGAAATTGTTTATTTGGAAACGAGAATAGCTCCAAAAATTTTTCCACATAATGGTATGGATTTAGGTGAAATGAATGCTGAGAACATTAAATTCATTGTGATTGTTGGTGGAGATGGATCAATATTAAGAGTTGCTAGTAGTTTATCTCAACAAAATCCTCCTCCTATTTTGGGAGTAAATGTTGGTTCTATTGGGTTTCTAGATGAATCTAATGCAAGAACGATATTTAAAGATTTAATGAGGGTTTTAAACGATGAATTTAGGTTAGAAAAATGTTCTAAAATTACAGCTTATATAGCTAAAAATTCTGGTGAAATTAAATTGAGTAATGCCTTGAATGAAGTTTTAATTGTATCTTCTAAAAGTTCAAAAGTTTTACAAGTGTCAATCAGAATTGATGGCGTATTTCTAAATCGAAGTTATTTAGATGGAGTAATAATTTCAACACCTACGGGATCTACAGCTTATAATTTAAGTGCAGGTGGAGCAATTGTGAACCCTAATATGGAAACTATGCAAATAACTCCACTAAATAGTTTTGCAGGATCTGGTTTGAAACCAATAATAGTCCCCGTTGATTCTGAAATTGAGATTCAGCTATTAAGACCACGATTAGATGCGAAAATTGTAATAGATGGCCAACAAATCATTAGGAGAATTGCCCCTAATACTAAAATCAGAATTCGTAAAGCAAATTCTCAAAATAAATTTATTCGGTTTAGTAGAAGTTATTATACACGATTGAGAAAGAAAATTATTGGTACTGTAAGAAGAGTTCCTATTGATGATTCTCCTGAAGAATAATATTTGAGGAGAATATAAAATATCTGATAATGCATAACCGAAGAATAGTAATATGAAAGAAAAAGCTTCAATTTATATTTTTGATACTAATATTTTCCTAACTGGAATTGATTTTAATGTAATCGAAGGAGTCATTTATACAACGCCTTCTATAATTGAGGAAGTAAATGATAGTAGATATAAAGAAAAGAATAGAAATATTTTAAATAAAATCTACGCCGCAATTGAAGCCAGAACATTAAAAATAAAAGTTCCTAAAAACGAATATATCACTAAGATAAGTGAAATATCTAAAGATACAGGGGATTTTAATGCATTATCAGATGCGGATAAGGGGCTTTTAGCAATAAGTTTAGAGTTAATAGAAGAGCAAGGAGAAAATCTAAGGATTTATAGTAATGATTATACTATTGAAAATGTTTGCTCTGAGCTAAACATACCTTATTCTTCTTTATATAAAGATGGTATTGAAGCTAAAATAATCTGGGAAATTTATTGCCCTTATTGCAAAAAAATTCATAGAGCTGAAGATTTGAATAAAAATTGTGAAATTTGTGGATTAAAACTAAGAAGACGACCAAAGAAATAATATAATATATTAGTGGTAATTATATAAGTTGTATCACAAATACATATAGAAAATAGGGAATAAGAAAGAAATGGGCGTTAAAATAAATGAGTTAGTAAACGAAGTCAAAAGAACTATCACATTTGAAAATCTCTTTAAAAAAAACATTGCTATTGATGCATTTAACACAATTTATCAATTTTTAGCAATAATAAGACAGAGAGATGGAACTCCTTTAAAGGATTATCAAGGAAATGTAACATCGCATCTTTCTGGACTTTTCTATAGATCAATCAATTTTTTGGAGCACACTATCAAACCAATTTATGTTTTTGATGGAATCCCTTCTGAATTGAAACTGGATACAATAAAAGAACGGAAAAAAATAAAAACTGAAGCTAAGAAGAAAATGATTAAAGCTCAAGACGATGAGGATTTTAAGGAAGCTAAAAAGTTTGCCCAATTAACATCTACATTAGATGCAGGAATGATTGAAGAAAGTAAAAAATTGATTGAGTTTATGGGAATGCCGATAATTCAAGCTAACTCTGAAGGAGAAGCTCAATCAGCATATTTAGTTGAAAAAGGAGATGCTTGGGCGTGTGCTTCCCAAGATTACGATACTTTATTATTTGGAGGAGAAAGATTGCTTAGAAATTTTGCCATAAGTCGAAGTAGGAAGGTAAGAGATACAACTGTTACATTAGATATAGAATATGTGTCATTAAACAAATTCTTAAATAATCTTGGAATAAATAGAGAGCAACTAATTGAGATGGGAATAATGATTGGGACTGATTTTTTTCAAGGTATTAAGGGGATTGGTCAAAAAACAGCACTAGACTTAATTAGGAAATATGATACAATAGAAAATATATTGAAAAATCAAGTTAAAATTGGGGGAAAGGAGATCATTTTAAACTTAGAACTAGTCACCCAAATTAAAGATATATTTTTAAATCCTGATGTAAAAAAGGATTATAAGATATCAAAACCAAAGAAAATCGACTTTGATAAACTGGAAGAATTATTAATAGAACAACACAATTTTTCGCGGCAAAGGGTAGAAAATGCTTTAGATAGATTGAGGAAATTAGATTCTTCAAAAGTTCAAGTTTCACTGGATGATTTTTTTTAAAAATGTAGAAAAAACCTTAATCAAAAAAAAGCAAAAACTTTTACGAAATTAATAATTCTCAATATTAGAATAATAAAATTATGGAAAAATCAATATATCATGCCATCAAAAGGTAATAATAGTAAGGAGAAAGATGATGATATACTTAGTGTAACCTTACGTGTTCAAAAGGCTAAAAAAAGGGATATTGGACGCAATATTATAAGAATTGATCCAAAAACAATGGAAAAGCTAAATATTCAAACTGGTGATGTCATCTCTGTTAATGGTAAGAAAGAGAGTGCTGGAATCGCATGGCCAAGTTATCCTCAAGATAATGGATTAGGAATTGTACGTGTTGATTCTAGACTTCAGAAAAATACAGGATCTAGAATCGACGATACTATTGAAATTCGAAAAGTGAAAACTGAGGTTGCCCAACATGTTGTTTTAGCTCCATCAAACTTTTCGATAAAAATTGATCCTCGACTTGAAAGTTTTGTAAAAAGGAAATTAAATAATTATCCGATTACATTGGACGATTATATTTTTATTTCTATTGGCATTAGCAGAGAGATCACTTTCAAAGTTATAAGTATGAGACCAAAAGGAGTTTGTGTTATTAAGCAAGATACAATACTTAATTTAAGCGAAAGAATCATTGAAGAGGAAGAAAGAGGGCTTAATTATATAACATATGAAGATGTTGGTGGATTGGATAAAGAAATTCAACGAGTGAGAGAAATGGTGGAATTACCTTTACGACATCCATCGTTGTTCAAGCATTTAGGGATTGATCCACCAAAAGGAGTTCTTCTAAGAGGACCACCTGGTTGTGGAAAAACATTATTAGCTAAGGCGGTAGCTAACGAAAGTGAGGCACATTTCATTTCGATAAATGGTCCAGAAATTATGAGTAAATTTTACGGGGAATCTGAAAAGAAATTGAGGAAGATATTTATTGAAGCAGAAGAAAAGAGTCCTGCTATTATTTTTATAGATGAAATTGATGCTATTGCCCCAAAGAGAGAGACTGTTACAGGGGAAGTAGAACGTAGAGTTGTTGCACAGTTATTAGCATTAATGGATGGCTTACATGGCAGGGGAAAAGTAATTGTGATAGGAGCGACTAATAGACCAAATAGTCTGGATCCCGCATTAAGACGCCCAGGGAGGTTTGATCGTGAAATTGAGATAAAAGTTCCAAATGAAAAAGGTAGGAGAGAAGTATTTCAAATACATACGCGAAATATGCCTCTTGATAAGAAGATTTCATTGAAAGAATTTTCCCAAATAACTCATGGATTTGTAGGAGCGGATATTTCAGCAGTTTGTCGAGAAGCTGCAATGTCAGCTTTAAGGAGATATTTACCTAAAATTGACTTAGAATCAGAAATAATTGATCCAGAATTATTAGAACAAATCGAAGTTACTAAAGAAGATTTTGAGGACGCATTAAAAGAAATCTTACCTTCTGGAATAAGAGAAGTATTTGTAGAGGTTCCAAATGTACCGTGGGATCAAGTAGGTGGTTTGGATGATTTAAAGCAACAATTAAATGAAGCTGTAGAATGGCCAATATCAAATCCTACTATATTTACTCGTATGGGAATAACACCCCCAAAAGGAATCCTACTTTATGGTCCACCTGGTTGCGGTAAAACTTTATTAGCGAGAGCTGTAGCAACTGAAAGTCAAGCAAATTTCATATCAATAAAAGGTCCGGAACTCTTATCTAAATGGGTAGGAGAATCAGAGAAAGCGATTAGAGAAATTTTCCGCAAAGCTAAAATGGCATCTCCTTGCATTATTTTTTTTGATGAATTTGATTCAATTGCACCAAGTAGAGGTAGACATACATCAGACTCTGGTGTAACCGAAAAAGTGTTATCTCAATTTTTAACGGAATTAGATGGACTAGAAGTTATGAAAGATATAGTCGTGATTGCGGCCACTAACCGTCCTGATATCTTAGATCCAGCATTAATACGACCTGGGAGGATTGATCGCATATTGTTTGTTTCCAAACCAGATGAAAAGGGAAGACTCGAAATTTTAAAAATTTTTACTAAAGATATGCCTTTAACGAGTAATATAATTTTGGAGAATTTAAATAATATGACTGAAGGTTTTTCTGGAGCTGATATCGAGACTTGGTGCCGTGAAGCGGCTATGATTGCTTTGAGAGAAAATATTAGAGCGCGAAAAGTATCATTAGAGCATTTTAAAGAAGCAAGAAAGATAGTTAACCCTACATTAACACCCGAAATAATCGAATGGTACGTAAAATTTGGTGACAAGTTAAAAACCAGAAGAATTGAAGAATCTAAGGAAGACAGGTTGTTTGTTTAAAATTCATAAAATTAATTAGAAATAAGACATTCTAAATATTAAATTTCTATTTTTTGGTGAAGCAAAATCGAATCTCATAGATGGAATCAAAAGCCAATCTTAAATTCTGTAATTGATATATTAATAAAAAATAAAGGGGAAATTTTGGATAAAAGGCTCGAAGAACTTCTTAGAAAAGAATTTCCATTCGTAAATTCATTGTTATTAGAAGAACTCTTTATGAAACTAGAAAGCATGGGGATAATTAATGTTTTCCGAGTTTCAAAAAACAAAAAAATGATAGTTCTTAAAAAAAATAATTCTGCATTAAGAGAAGGGTTAACTTCTGAACTACTATAATTCTTTACTTTGCCAATTTAAGCAAAATTGGGCTAATGATGTCTCTTCGCTTTTTGATTTGAAATTTCTTTCTCTAACATCGATGAATACTGGATAATTTACAGCATTTCCCATTATTAACATTTCTCCTACTCCTAAACTAGAGATCATACTAGTATATTCTTTAGTAATTGCTTCTGAACTATCCATTAAATGTTTTAAATCATACGGATTTTTTATGTTTAAAACTAGTTTAGAATTGCATTGTGACAACGCAGTAGTACTTAATTTCTTTGGTCTCTGACTAATTAAGCATAAACAAGCCATAAATTTCCTTCCTTCTCTAGCTATCATCTCAATTATGGGTTTTGAAATTGCTTTAGCATGGGCCGCTTCAGGACAAAATTGATGTGCTTCCTCTACAATTAGTAAAAATGGAGGAATGTTATTTGTTCTTCGAAGTTCAAATAGTCGATTGCAGATATAATCAACAATTATTTGTTTTTTTCTAATGCTTATTTCTTTTTGAAAGTTAAAAATAGTTAATTGTTGTTTGTTTACAACGTTATTTAATAATGGATTTTCTTGAGAGCCAAATAGAGTAAGTCGTTTTAATTCTGATAACCAACCAACTAAAGCTTGTTTTGTACTTCGATTTCCTTCAGTTTCATTTTCGATCTGTCCAATTATGTCATTTAGAGTATATTGGTTCTTTCTATTTTTATCTCTTTTCAATTTCTTTATATATTTTGAAAGTTCTCTTATTTGAACATATGAAATTTGTTCTTGATATTTCTTAAAAGAATAAACTGATAATTTAGGGATTCCAATTTGAAAATAGGAAATATCCTGTATTTTTATTTTATTTTTTAATTCAGGGATATCCTTTAAATAAATATACTCTCCATGAACATCAAACAATATGATAGCTGGAGTACCATAATCCTCATTTCTAGATAAAAGCTCTTCAATAAGAACTGAAGTAAGATAACTCTTTCCTCCTCCTGAGATTGAAAGAATAGCAAAATGCTTGTTTAGCAACCTGTTCATATTAATTTTCGCTTTGGAATTTGTTACTTTTACTTGTCCAAGATCTAACCCATAATCAGTATCAAATCCAAGAAATTTAAAAAGGATATCTTCCTCCACGATATAAACACCCTTTCCGGGGCTTGCAGGGTAAGTCATTCGTTGAACTTTCTCAATTTCTTTTAAATTGTTGTCTTTGAATTTAATTAATCCTAAGCATTTCACAATAGCAATCGCAAATTCAAAATCTTCACTTGGAAAAAGTCCTTTTAAAATGTTTGGATTATTGTTATTATTATAAGCTTTAATTGTTAATGCATCAGTAAAGTATTCATTTAACAAGATAATTTCTTCGATAACACCAATTAAAAATCCCTCATTTGATTTTGTATATACAAATAATCCTTTTTGAACAAAAATATTGTCTTGTCTTTTATTGATAACAAAAGGGAACTTAGATACATTAGGCAATTGTAAATAATTAAAAACAGTTCCAACTTTAATAGCCATATTATCAAATTGGCGTTATTAGATCGATTAAAATACTGATTTGAATTTATTAGAGAATAAATTTATATAAAAAAAATAAAAGAGTAAAAGATTTCTAATTTAATTAAAAAAAATAGGATTGATTGGATGAATAAAGACTGTTAAGTATTATTACTCCTTTCCAACTTACCCATAATGCGGAGAATAAGGTAGTACCCGTTCTTCCAAAAGTAAATCATGAAAAGGGCAATACCAACAAGCATAAAGAGTCCAATTCCTATAAATAGCACTCGGGGGCCTGTACTTCCTAATAGAGTTAAAATTGTTGATGGGTCTCCTGAACCACTAGCAAAAATATCTACAATAATTGCAAAAATCATTCCAATAATAATACCAATTAAGCTGATTAATAATCCCCATGCTGCAATTTTAACGTCTGTACGATTTTTATATTTTTCTTCAAGCTCCCTCTTTTTATAAATAAAATGAATCAACGAACGTGAAGTTTTTTTGAATAATCCAAAAAAGAAGATTAGCAAAAAAAACATACCCGCTAAAAGTCCCCCAATGATAGCTATCTGATATCCCAAATTTAGTGTTAAAAATGCTTCCCATTTTCCTGTTGTGCCGATAAAGATATCCGCAAAGGTCCAAACAATGCCCCCCAGAGTAATTATACTGGCAATAACTATTAAAATGAAAAATATCATTGATATAACTTTCTGGCCTTTCCTATATTCTTTAGTTAAACTTGAAGATTCATGCTCCATTTCGTTCACTTTTTTCTTTTTCTTCTCTGCAAGTAGTTTTAATTATAGAAAAAATAACATTTTAAGTATATAAAATTGTTTATTATGAATTAATTTCAGTTTTTACGCAAATTCTTTATTTTGAATTATCTCATCGAATTTCTTGTACATATTTCTGCTATTTATCAATTCATACATTTCATAAGAGAAATTATAAAATTTTTCATATAATTTATGCCGTTCATCGTTAGGAAGCCACTTTTTATCGATTTTACATAAATTCTCGGCTGCTTTAGCTATATCTGGAAAGATTCCTGCTCCCGAAGCAGCTAATATCGCAGCACCTAATGATGTTGATTCTTCAATAACATTTCTAACACAAGTTATTCCTAATACATCAGCATAAATCTGATTCCAAAAATCAGAACGAGAGCCTCCACCTGTTAGCATTAATTCTTTTGGCGTAATTCCTAATTCTTTGAAGACTTCAATGTTTTTTCGTATCTCGTAAGCTACACCCTCAAGTACTGCTCTATATAGATCTTTTCGTTCATGTCCTAAAGCTAATCCAAAAATAATACCTTTTGCATGCGGATTCCAATGCGGTGCTCCAGAACCAACAAAGTGGGGAATTAAAAGCAAACCATTTGCTCCAATAGATGATTTCTTTGCTTCAGCAGTAATCGATTCGTATGGATCTTGACCTTCTTGAACTGCAACGCATTCTGCATATCCTAATTGATCTCTAACCCATCTTAATACCGCTCCACTTGTAAAAATACTTGCTTCTTGCACCCATGTACCTGGAACTGCATGACAACTACATAATACTCGCTTCATAGGGTCATATTTTGGTTGGGATAAATAAGCTAAAATAAAACTTCCTGTTCCTGTTGTGCACTTAATTTTCCCAGGAGTTACAACTCCAACACCTAGAGCTGCTGATTGCTGATCTCCCGCACCTGTTATAACTAAAGTTTTTTTATCAAATAACGTTTCCTCTGTTTCAATTTCTCCGATATCAACACCACTCTCTAATGCATCTGGCATTTTATCTAAATCTATTTCCAATTCAGATGCAATTTTATCAGAATATTTTAATTCATTGATATCAAATAACATTGTCCGTGAAGCATTTGAAAAATCTGTACAGAATTTACCTGTTAACTTGTGTATAATGAAATCTGAAACAAGCAAAAACTTATGAGTTTTTTGATATATCTCTGGTTTCTCCACTTTAAACCACAATATTTTTGTTGCAGAGAAATAAGGATCTATTGTCAATCCTGTCGTTTCATAAATTTTATCAATACCAACTTTGGTTTTAATATATTCTACTTGATCTATTGTCCGCCTATCTTGCCAGACTAATGCATTATGAAGTGGATTTCCATCTTTATCAACAGGTACAATTGTTTCTCTTTGATTTGTTACAGAAAGACTCACAATATCTGTTTTATCAATACCACTCTTTTTAATTGCATTTTCTATAGTTATTTTAATAGATTCCCACCAAATATTGGCATCTTGCTCTACAAATGATGGAGAAGGGTAAAAACTTTGCCACTCTTGATAATCACTAGCGATTATCGTACCCGATAAATCAAAAATATATGTTCTGCATCCTGTTGTTCCTAAATCCAACGCTGCAACAAACATGATTGAGATATATTCTATTAATATAAGTTTTATTAATAAGATATATATCAAATTATCTAATAAAAATCATTATAAAGGATTTTAATAAAAATGTCTGTTTTACTTATTTTTTTGATATCCACAATAAGGACATATGAATTTAGCAAATCCCACATTAAAACCCTTTATCTCTGTAATCAGCTTGTTGCAGTTTGGACAACGTGGGGAATGCTCGGGAAACCATTGTCCTTTAATATTCGGCATCTGTTTAAGCATATTATTAAATTTCAATTTTTCTAAATCTTTTTTATTTACTTGGAGTAATTGTTGTTCTTCAGCGATGGATTTTCCTTTAGGTGCTAAAACCATTAAAAATTTCATTTTATTTGGACTATTTAATAAGGATAAAGTGCGTAATATAGCTTCTTTTTTATATTGTGTAAACAATTTCCCTAATTCTGGAGGAGCCAGAGCAACTAAAATTGCTTTTTCTTCTATTTTTTGTATAAGTAGCTGGTAGATTCTTCTATCATTATCCATCCCCCACAGAAAATTCCATGGCTTTATATCATAATCCTCAGCGTTAGGACCAACTACTCTTTTAATGCTTTCAACCCATGAATAATGTTTGAAATTATATAGGTTTGTGAGTATATCATCAAAAAACTCTGGTTCAATTACGGGAAATGTCTTAAATATATTTTTCAATGAATGTAATTTCACTTCTGTTAATATTTTTGAATTTAGTGAATCCCAGGGGGTTAAAGTATAGATTTTAAAAAAATTGCTCATATAATATCTAAATGGTGTATAAATAAAAAATTGATTTTATATTTTAAATTGGTAATTTTTAAAAATCACATTCAATATAATATTTTGTATGAGTACAATTTGGGATATTAAAGCCGATGCTGTCCAAAAAGAAGATAAACTAAGAGATGTTTCTCCTTTGCGTGATAAAACTAAAGTGGATGAAAATGGTTTTACCCACTACGTATTCAGTAAACTTATGTTTAATAATCCCTGGTACAATATACCTGATAATGAATTGGAATTATTTAAAAAGTTTTTAGACGGTGGATCAAGAGAATATCCTTCTGATGGGAGAATTCCGTGTGATATTGTTGTAACAGAAGCTAGAAAAGTTTTAAATCATATTGTTTCCTGTTCGGAAGATTCAAGCAATCTTTACTGTGATAATGCTAAATTGGCATTAAAAGATGGAAAAAAAGCAATGTTGCGAGGCACTTTGAAGTTATACTTGGGGAAATATACTACAAGAGATTGGAGAAGAAAACGCTTTACTGATGATATTGATTTTTGGTGTTTTCAAATAAGCGTTTTAGACCATGCTTTAAAAGAATGTGGCTGGATAAAGATTAAAGAAACTGGTGAATGGGAAAAAAAAGTGGATTGGGTTAATCCAGATACAGGAGAAGTAAGACATGAAGCACTTTGTGCTGCAAATAATCTGAATCAATTACTTGATTTTGGTGCTGGAAGCTATTTAGAAGGGACTAATTTAAAAGAGATTTTTAATAAGAAATTAAAGAGAGGACACGATGTAGATTTAAGCGATATAATTAATGTCGCTTTATTTAATGATGGTTTAGAAGGACCAAATAAAGATGAGTGGAACGATGTATGCGAATCTTTTGAGGCCGCAACTAATACGAGAAACAAAAGAATTACTTCAAATCTAATTAGTCTATGTCGATATTCATTGGGAATTGTCGATCACTTAGAAAGGGTAAGTATTGCTTTAGATAAATACTATGACAAAATTTTTAATAAAAAGGAGTACCCGGATGAAGCGCTAAAGCGAATTTGTAGAGCTTCAATCCATTGGATGGAGTATCTCGAAAAAGAAGGTCCAGATGCAACCAGAAATATGATACACGAGTTTTTACTCAAACAAAAAAATGAAAAGCCCATCCAAGTAAAAAATTTAAGATTATTTGTTAAAAAAATACTTAAATTGCTTAATTTTAAGTATGAATATCTTAAGATTATATTTGAGATAGAGAATTGAAATGAATAATCTTCGTGAAAGAGGTGTTTCACGATCATTAATATTGAATTATTGATCTTGTATTGAATACTTAATTTTAAGAAAAAATATTGAAATCCCTTATTCTATTGAAGAAACAGTATATTCAATTAATGGTTCTTTTATTTGTTCTTTTTCTTTTGAAAAAAGTTCCTTAGTGATCCCATGTAGTAACCAATAACCTATTATCGCACTAAGAGATAGAATCCCCGCTATATACCATACCCAATTGGGTCCTATATATCGCATAATTAATCCGGCACCTAAAGCTCCAAATAGATTCGGGATCGCCCATTGAAAACCAAGCACAGCCATATAACGCCCCCGTTTATCTCCAGGAGCAAAAGTTGCAGCTGCACTTTGTCCAGTAGGATATACAATCATTTCACCTATTGTAATAATTGCCATAGCAACAAAAAATAAGTATGGTTCAGAAATAAAACCATACATGCTAAAACCAATCATAAGGAAAATAGTTCCAAATGCCATTATTTTCATCGGAGCATATTTTGAAACCTTCCTAGTAATCCAGAATTGAAAAATTACCACTATTATTGCGTTCATACTTAATAACAAGCCAAAACTTGCATCAGGGAACATATAAACTTTCCATAAAAACACAGAAAGTGTACTATTCATTTGCATATACACTAAAACTGTTATAGCAGACACAGCTAAAAATAACATAAATTTCCAGTCTTTTAGCACCTCTTTGTATCCTATCATAGTTTTCATTACTGATTCTTCTGGTTTATCCTTTAGTACTTGTGGTTTAGTCTCTGGAATGACACTATATACTATAATAGCAGTAATAATGCTACTCACAGCATCCATAATAAACAAAAACATATAGGATTGGCTAGCTAAAAATCCTCCAAGTATAGGACCTATTACTGCTGAAAGATTAAATGACACTCGTAGAATTCCAAATCCTTCTGCTTGTTTTTCTTGTGGAAGCAAATCCGCTACCATTGCTTGTCTTGCAGGGCCTCCAAAATTGCCTATCAAACCTAAAAATCCCGCAAGGAGATAAAAAACATTTAAATCGTTAACTAAACCCATTAAAATGCTACTTATCCCGCTTACAATTAAACCAATCAGAATCATCCTACGGCGTCCATACTTATCAGCTAAAGCCCCACCGATAGTACTACCAAATATATTACCTACCGCGAAGATTGAAAATAAATACCCTACTTCAATCATCCCAACTCCAAAATGGTTAATTATATATCGTGAAAAAAAAGGAAACAATAAGAAGGTTCCTAGCATATCAATGAAAGTGGCTAAAGTCAGCACTTTAAACGCATTGGGGTATTCATTATAACCTTTTTTAATTTTCGTAAACATATTGATTTTTAGTTTATAAATTTTTGAAATTGAACATTAAAATTGTTGTATCGTATGTTAAAAAAGCAATTTTAGTTTTTTATAGTTTTAAAAGTTGAACTACAATGGAACTTCGAATATGGGTATTTATTATAAACCAATAAATTTGGATCTGAACATTATTTTTATTGAACCTATCATTATTTAATGGCAATATTAATGATTTTGGTAGAATAAAAAATGTACGATTATTTACTAAGTGAAGCAAATAAAAAGTTTAGAGAAGAAGTTCAGCAATTCGTAAAAGAAGCTGTTCCTCCCTCATTATTAAAAAAAATGGATAAAGATGAGATACAATATCCGAGCGAATGGTTACATGCATTAGCAAAGCAAAATTTAATAGGAATACGATTCCCCCAGGAATATGGTGGAAGAGGGCTAAATTGGGAAAGTGAAATCATTGCTCAAGAAGAAATAGGTGTGTTGGGAAGCTCACTTGCGTGTTTATTTTCCTTACCGAGTATTTGTGGGGAAGCTTTAAATATGTTCGGTACTGAAGAGCAAAAGCAAAAATATCTTAAACCTATGTGTGAAGGACAAAAATTTACTGCTGAAGCCTTAACTGAACCAAGAGGGGGTTCTGATTTCTTTGGAGCTACATCTACTGCGGTTAAGGAAGGTGATCATTATATCTTGAATGGAGAAAAACGTTTTGTAGTAGGTGCAGAGGGTGCAGATTTCTTTTTGGTTTACGCTAAAACAAATCCTAAAGCCCCTCCTCGCGATTCTTTAAGCTTATTTATTGTTGATAAAAGCGATGCAGTAGACGCAGCATATATTTACGGTTTGTTAGGTACTAGAGGCGGTGGAGCAGGTAGGATAGTTTTTAAAGACGTAGAAGTTCCTAAGGAGAATTTAATTCTGGGAGAAGGAGATGGGGGTAAAATATTTTACCATATGATGGTTCCAGAACGATTAACTACAGCTTCTGGGTTTCTCGGATTGGCACGTGCTTGTCTTCAAATAGCAACCAAATATAGCACCAAAAGAAAAGCATTTGGACAGATTATAAAGAATTTTCAGGCTGTTAACTTCATGATAGCGGATTGCATTACTTATTTAGATGCAACAAGAGCAATTGTGTTTAATACTGCGAAATCTATAGATGCAGGAGCGCCACCCGCTCTTCAAAGAAGATTAGTTTCTGAATCCAAAAAATTTTCAACTAAAGCATGCTGGAAAGTTATTAACAAATCAATGCAGATAATGGGTGGTATCGGGTATACAACCGTATATCCAATAGAACGCCTTTTGAGAGACGCTCGTATAGGAGAGATTTGGACCGGAACAACAGAAATAATGAATTTAATTATACAACATGAATATTACAAGGAGATCATGAGCGAAAAGTGGATTGGTCGTGATGTAGAGCAAGATGCGATTGACGCTGATACTGAAATTGAAAAACACTATGGTTAATTTATATTTCTTTTTTTAAATACAATAAAATTAAATAAAAACGTTGAAATTAATTTTGTTTCGATAAATATCTAATTTTCACTAATAGGTCTCGTAATTCCATTTTATCGTTTTCAAGTGTAATGTATTTCTTTCTGACACCTTCGGATAATGGGACTGTTTTTATTTTATTCCCTTGGAGTGATACCATATTTCCAAATTTGCCTTCTATGACAAGTTTCATTGCTGCTAATCCAAACCTTAATCCCAATATTCTATCAAATGAATTGGGTGTTCCAGCTCGCATAGTATGGCCAAGAACAACACTTCTACATTCAAAATCTACTTCGTTTTTCTGAAATTCCTGTTTTAGATCTTCCCTTAAGTTTAGTTCATCCACAATAATTTGAGAGATATTCAATTTTACGAGTAATGGGTTACCGTATGAATCTTTAGGTAATTTATCAATTGTTTCTTTCGATATGGTTTTAAAATCTCGGTTTAAAGATTCTGAATTTGGGTAAGCTCCTTCTGATGTAGCAATTATATGATATTTATAGCCCGCATTAGCTCTTTTTTTCAAGATATCAATGATGTCCTTTTCTAAATCAAACGGAGTCTCAGGAATTAATATTATATCGGCTCCAGCAGAAATTCCACTATACATTGTTAAAAAACCAGCATCTCTCCCCATAACTTCGACAACAAATACTCTCTGATGTGAACGAGCTGTAGTTGTAAGATTATCCATTGCGTTAGAGGCTAATTGTACGGCACTCCAGAATCCAAACGTATAATGTGTTCCTGCTAAATCATTATCTATCGTTTTAGGGCA
This sequence comes from Promethearchaeia archaeon, assembly GCA_029856145.1. Classification (GTDB taxonomy): domain Archaea; phylum Asgardarchaeota; class Lokiarchaeia; order Sigyniarchaeales; family SOKP01; genus Loki-b32. Next base: position 97,576 of record JAHQWK010000016.1, on the reverse strand, counting down.
GCCTACAACTTTAGCATCAGCTAATTTATACATATTATCCGCTACTCCTAAGGTATCATCTCCCCCAATAGCAATTAAAGCATCGATTCCCAATTCTTCAAATTTTTTGGTTAATTCCTTTGCCTTTTCTTCTTTTGAACTTACACTTTTAAATGGGTTAGTTCTACTTGTATATAGAATAGTTCCACCAACAGTATGTAAGTCATCGTGTTCTGCAATATAAAGGGGAATTGTTTGATTTTCCAAAAATCCTTTCCAGCCTTTGAGGATTCCAATACATTCTATACCGGCATCATAAGCTTTAAGCATAATTCCATAGAGGACAGAATTTAATCCAGGACAATCTCCTCCTCCCGTTAAGATTCCCACTTTTTTTATTTGACTTCCCATATCTCTTCACATGATAAATTTAATTAGATTATAACTAAATAGTTTATAATAAAGAATTATGATGAGATAATATTTTATATTTATTCTAATTCTTTTTTCTTAATTTTTTCAAATGTGTATTTTGATTCATCTTGGGGAATAATATAACTTCCTCCTTCGTGGTCGGTTATTTTTAAGGTAAACTTAAATTTCCCATCGATTGCTTGCTTTAAATTAAACATAAGCTCGTCTATTTCGCTTTTTTCTGGATCATCTTCTTCAAGATTTTTGCTATAAATTGAAACAGCATTTTCAAATCTGAATAATATACCTTGTACGTTTGTATAATAGAAATCTGCTCTCGGACCTGGTTCTACTATTAATTCTAATTCTGGAATTTCTAATTTACCCACTGGTGAACGGTAAATTTTAGATTTAAGGTCATCGTCGTCTACTATATGTAAAGTCATAATTCCCGGTTCCATATTTGTAGTTAAAGGAATTACATCATTTTTATGAAAATTGCATGTATTACATTCAAATTTTAATATGAGCATTTTGTCTCCATCAGGAAGATCATATATACTCTTAACAATGTGGATCATTCCTTCTTGACATGAAGGACATTTAAAGGAATAAACTAATTCATTATTTCTTTTCTTATTAGGCATATAATTTTTTCCTAGTTTAAATTAAGTTAAGTCTAAACGATTAGAATTCATTATTTCTTAAATTTGATTTAATACGATACCGTTTTGAAATTAGGTTAATTATTATAACAATTATTATTAAAAATTCTATATTATTGTTTCATATTGTTGATATATAAGTAAAATTAATAGAACTTTTATTCATTGTGCCTTTATTGGTCATATTGCATTCAATAGAATTAAGAAAAATTAGTTGAATAAATTGTCAGATAATGAAAAGGTTGTAGAAATATCAATGCATTGTAGAGGTGGTCAAACATGTATCACTGCAAGTCAATTGTTAGCTGAAATGGCATTTGAGGAAGATTTCAAGGACACAATCGCAATTCCAATTATAGGTGCTGAACGTAGGGGTGCTCCAATACAGGCATTTACAAAAGTTTCTAAAAGTAGGCAAATTAAAACATATGACAGTGTAGTGAATCCAGATTATATATTTATATTTGATACTTCATTATTAGACATTCCAAGGATAAAAAACTCAATAAAGGAAGGAGTAACGCTGATAGTTAATAGCCCAGATCCTATATATACAAGCGATTTCCCTAATAACATAAAGATCTTTCTTATTGATGCAACAGGAATTTGCATTAAGAAAAATTTTATGCATGCTAGTGGTCCAATTCTAAATATTCCTATGTTAGGGGCTTTTGGAAAGATTACTGGGTATTATAATCTTGAAACAATGGAAAAAGTAATTAAAAAGCAATTTGGTGAAAGTAGATTAGAAAAAAATATGAGCGTTGCAAAAGACGCTTATGAATCAGTAAGAGAGATGTAGTCATGTCAGAATCAGAAAAATGGAAAAAAATTAATAAATCAGTAAAAGAACGTCCTAAGGTTCAAGAATATAAAAATTGGAAAGAATTATCCCCAATTCCAATTTCATTACCAATTGATGGAAATATAGGAACAACGGGTGATTGGAGAACTTTTAGACCCGTCATTAAAGAAGGATGTAATAAATGCGGAATATGCTGGATGTATTGTCCAGAGGGTGTAATCAAAAGAAAAGAAGATGGTTCATTCGAAATTAACTTGATATATTGTAAAGGTTGTGGGATATGTGCTAAAGAATGTCCAACAAATAATATAGAAATGGTAAGAGAGAGTGACATAAAAGATGGTTGAAACCCAGGAAGATTTTATCCAAAAGAGAGAATCTATTATTATAAAAGGTAATGTAGCTGCAGCTTATGCAGCAAAATCAGCACGAGTTCAAGTTATTAGTGCGTATCCAATTACTCCACAAACTACTGTGGTTGAAAAATTGTCTGAATTTGTGGATAATGGACTAATGCCAGGGACTGAATATATAAAAATGGAGTCAGAACATAGTGTTTTTGCGGCGGTTGTTGGAGCAAGTAAAGCAGGTACTAGAACATTTACAGCTACATCAGGTCAAGGAATATTTTATGCTCATGAAATGATTCATTGGGCTGCAGGTGCTAGACTTCCCATAGTTGTTGCGATTGCTTCACGAGGACCTGCACCACCATGGAATATTTGGGCTGATTTTACTGATGTGATAAGTCAGCGGGATACAGGATGGTTGAGTTGCTTTTCATCAGAGCATCAAGAAATATATGATGAAATTCTTATGTCTTATAAGGTTTGTGAAGATCACGATATTCTTTTGCCTAAGTTTGTATCTTATGGGGGATTTATTCTTTCACATACTTCGAAACCGGTTGTTCTAGAAGATCAAGATCTTGTAGATAAATTTTTACCGCCTTTACCAAGTGAGGAAGGTTGGCCACATATCTGGATGGATCCAAAAAGACCGATGATGTTTGGTAATCTTATTATGCCTTCTAGTTTTTATTATGAATTTAGATTGAAAATTCATGATGCAAATATAAGAGCGAAAGAGAAAATTAAAAAGGTTGCTAAGGAATTTGAGCAAACCTTTGGTAGAAATTATGGTAATGGATTAATTCAAGAGTACAAAATCGATGATGCAGATGTGGGAGTAATTATTTATGGAGATTTAGCTTTACAAATGGAACAAGCAGTAGAAGATTTAAGAGATGAAGGGTATAAAGTTGGGATGGTAAAGCTTCGCCATTTTAGACCATTTCCAACAGAAGATATTATTGAAGTTGCTAAAAAGGTGAAATTACTTGGAGTTATAGATAGAGCTACAGCCTTTGGTTCTCAAACTGGAGGACCTGTGAGTTGTGAAGTTAAAGCAGCTCTACATGAAACAAAAGGAACTGCAACAGTTTTACCAATAATTAATGGATTGGGAGGAAGAGAAGTTACACTTGAACAACAAAAAGATCAATTATTAAAGTTAGTTAGATATAACGAAACTGGAGAACTTCCAAAAGATATGATTCATGGAACTCTCTGGGATGGATTATTGGAGGTAGAATAAAATAATGGTAAAATTAAAAGAAGCTTTAGAATCATGTCAAGAAGAATATTTCCTTCCGGGAAATTCTTGTTGTGCGGGGTGTGGGCTAGAAATTGCCATTAGATGGGCAATAAAGGCGTTAGGACCTAACACAGCTCTTGTAACGCCCGCTTCCTGTCTAAATGTTGTAGTAGGATTATGGCCTAAAACAGCACCAAATTTTCCATTCACAAATATGGCTTTTGCAGCAGGTGCAGCAGGTGCGACGGGTATGTCTGCTGCTTTCAAAGCGAAAGCATATAGATTTCCTGGTAAGGGTTGGGACGAGATGACTACGATTACATTTGCTGGAGATGGTGGTACTGCAGACATAGGAATTCAAGGTTTAAGTGGAGCAGCAGAAAGAAATTCTGATCAAATTTATGTATGTTACGACAATGAAGCATATATGAATACAGGTATTCAAAGATCTTCAAGTACGCCACATGGAGCATGGACAAGCACAACTACAAAGGGAAAAGATCGTTTTAAAAAGAATCTTCCCGCAATTATGGCGGCTCATGATATACCTTATGTAGCTACTTGTTCTATCAGTGAACCACTTGATTTATATGATAAATTTATAAAAGCCAAATCGATTAAAGGTTGTAGATATATCCATATTATGGCTCCTTGTTGTACAGGATGGGGATTTAATTCAGAAGATACCATAGAAATCTCCCGATTAGCTGTAAAAACTGGTTCATGGATTCTATATGAAGTAGAAAAAGGAATCATGACATTATCAAAAGCAAGCAAACCGCTATTGGATCCTTCAAAGAGAGCTTCTCTGATGGATTATCTTTCTAGACAAAAAAGATTTGCTAATATTTCAGAAAAGGATTTAATTGAACTCCAAGATTATTTAGATCATACTTGGAAACGTCTAGAAGCTGATTTAAGTTGCCAAGAACAGTATCCAAAATAATCTTTATATTTTTGCATATTCTATTTTTTATTATTAGTGTTAAATTGGAATGGTATTCAAATGGGTTTTTTAATTAAGTTAGCTGGGAAGGAACTAAAAGACATTAAGTTTTATCTCGATATTGCAGTTGAAAATATAATTGAAGGGAAAGTTATTGCTTTCCCAACAGATTCTGTTTATGGAATTGGAGGGGATCCTCAAAATCTGGAAGTTATAAACAGAATATATGACATTAAATTTCGTGACAGATCAAAAGGATTATTATTATTAGTTTCGGACTATGAAGAAGCTAATAAAATTGCAGAATTCAATGACACTGCTAGAAAATTGGCAGATCACTATTGGCCAGGTCAATTAACTTTAATATTGAAAAGAAAAGAACCGTGTATTATCCCGCCAGAAGTCACTGCTTTTCAAAATACAATAGGGATACGAATTCCTGAAAATGAAATAATTTTAACCATTTTAAAACTTTTAAAGGAAAGAGGTTATTTTGGAGGGATTATTGGTACTTCAGCTAATTATTCTGGAGAACCCCCTTCTTTAAGTGGAGAAGAAGTAACGAAAAAAATTCTAAGTCCTATCGATTTAATCATTGATGGTGGTAAGTCAAAAACCAAACTACCAACCACAATTGTAGATTGTACCTTTGGAGAGGTAAAATTTTTACGAATTGGAAAAATTTCTGATGAAGAAATATTAGAGTTTTTATCAAAATGGCAGGAGTGATATATACGAAGAATTTTAATCTTTTAGTATCAACTTCACGATATAATGAAACAAACGCAAAATCAGAATTATGGTTTACATTACTAATGTGTGATGACACATACCCCATCATTTCAGGAATTCAGTTTCCAGGATTAATTACGGCGTTAACTAATTTAAGCCCAAAAAAGGTTATTTCTAAGATTAATAAAATCCAGGAAAGAAATCCTAACTTTTTTCAATTTATATTAAAAATTATACCTATAGATTTCATTTGTGAAACTGATACTAAAACAATAGAACAGATAATACAAGAAAACCATAAAGAGTTTATTGATGAAAAAGATTCTTTTAAGATAACTTTAAAGCGTAGACATCACGAAAAAATCGAAAGAAATAATTTTATTGAAACAATTGCAAATGTTATAGATAACAAAGTCGATCTTGAAAATCCAGATAAAATTGTTAGAATTGAAATACTAGGAAATATAAGTGGAGTATCATTTTTGAAAAAAAATGAAATTATTAGATTTAAGATGTAAGATACTAGAGTTTATACATTTTTTGCTTTCTCTACATATAATAGAGCCATTTTTTCACAAATTAAATCGTATAATGCTGAAACCACTGAACTTAAACTAAGATCTGAATTATGTGTAATAATTCCATAAGATTTAAGAACAGAATTAAGCTGATTATCAGAAATTTCAAAATATTCTTGTATTAAATTAATCTTAGTATTTGATTGATCATTTATTGTGAATTCCTCTTCTTCAGCCAATAAAACACTCGATAAATTAACATAAATATTATTTAAATTATTTTGCGGTGAGATTATACAATAAGTTAGTTTATCTTTATTTAAATCGGAATAATCAATCCCAAAGCCTTTAATACTCTTATTAATTTGCCGATTAGTGGCTAGATACAGTAAAAGTTCAATATTCTTTTTATTGGAAATGTTTTTATTCTGTAGAAATGCTTTCTCTAAATAATAGCATGCTGTGAAAATGTGGTCCTGATTTAGTATATACTTATCTTTAATAAACTGTACCACTGAATTTTCATATTTATCTTGTATCTCTTTAATTATATTGAAAAACTGGTTTAAAATCTTTTCTTTATTATCTATTTTATCAGTAGCTATAAACCTATCCAGATTTATTTTGATTTGATAGATCCCAACATAATAATGCAAATTTAAGTCTTGAATATTAAATTCTTTTACAATCACACCGGCAGACTCCACATTAAAAATTCTGGTAACAAATTGAATTGAATTCTAATAAAAATTATAAAAGTTAAGAATAATAATAAATACATTGTAAATATCCAATCTTTTAAAGTATATTTAATGCTATAATAATAAGTACGTTCTTTTCTGCTACCGAATGCTCTTGATTCAAGAGCTTCCGCAACATTAAAAGCTCTCTTAATAGAACAAATTATTAATGGAATTAAAAGTGGAAAAAGGTTTTTTATTTGGTTTATAAGCCCTTTCTTTTGCATTTCATAACCTCTACTCTGTTGAGCATCTAAAATATTTTGAGCTTCATTTGCGATAGTAGGGACAAATCTAAAGGCTAATGAAAAAGCAAATGCAAATTCATAAGGTATTTTCATTGAAATCAAAGAAAGAGCTAAATCATTTGGATCTACTGTTAAAAAAAAGATAGAGAAAGCAGATATCATTATATAAATTCTTAATATCATCGCAATAGCAAATGATAAGGAAATAAATAATGTATTTAGAATAATTATGAAGATAATTAAGAATGATAGACCACGAATACTTTTAATCCATTGTTTAAACAATTTTCCTATTAGAATTAAAGGAACTAAACTCAAAAAAATAAAAAGCAATGGAATAATTTCTGTGAACAACAATGCACATATAGTATATACAATCGAGAAAACCAGTTTTGCCCTTGGATCTAAATTATGTAAAATAGAATTTTTTTTCATAAACTTAAAAGCATTTAGAAATTCTAAGGACATGTTTATGCATTCCTCCTAAATTTTTAAAGATTTATTTTTCAAATAATTCCTTATATAACTTATTAGAGCATTTTTAGATAATATATCTCCTGTTTTCGGAAAATTATTCTCTTTCAATGCTGAACGAAATTGCCAAATTTGTGGTAGAATTAATGAGGTTTGTTGTATTAATATCTCATTATTCAATATTTCTTTTGTTGGGCCATCCGCAATTATTTGTCCATCTGTCATTAAGATGGTACGAGGCAAGTATTCATAGGCAAACTCAATATTATGGGTAATGATAATAATAGTTTTCCCGCGTTTTCTCTCGTTTTTAATTAAGTTAATAAAAAACTCAATTTCTTTTGCATCTTGACCTAAAGTCGGTTCATCAAAAACTAAAATTTCGGGATCTCTACAAATTATTGATGCTATGGCAAGCTTTTTAGATTCTCCGCCAGATAAATTAAGAGGTGATCGCTTTCTGTATTTTTCAAGATTGAATTCATGTAATATCTTATTTATTCTAATTTGAATTTCTTCTTTATCTAGTACAAAACTCTTTAACGAAAATTTAATTTCTTCCTCCACTGAATTGGAAAATAATTGATGGAAAGGATTTTGAAATATTATTCCAACCTTTTTAGATAAAGTGGCAATGCTTTTGGAACTAATACTTTCATTATCTATATAAATATTACCTTGTGTTGGTATAATTAATCCATTTAAAGTTCTAATAAGACTAGTCTTACCAGCCCCATTTTTGCCCATAATGGCAACTAATTCGCCTTTAAAAATGTTTAAATTTATATTTTTTAACGCCTCTGTTCCATTAGGATAGGTGTAAGCGATTTCTCTAATCATAATAATTGGGATTTCTGTAGCCATTTGTATCTCCTTTGTAATTATTTATTATTTCAAAGATCTTACTGCTTCAGGAATGGAGGCAGGAATATTCTTATTATATAAGTTTTCTTTTTTTAAGGTACTAAAGATTGAATAAATAACAGGTTTATTTAATCTTAAAGTTTGAAAATTAATACCATTAATAACTTGCTCACTATATCCATGCTCAATTATACTTCCATTTTTTATTAAAATTATTTGTTGAGAGAAAGGTAAAATGAGATCTAGTCGATGTTCACTAATTAAAATTGAGATATTTTTCTCACTTTTTATCTCATTTAATAAATTGATTATTTTATTAGCCATATAAGGGTCCAATAAAGCAGTAGGCTCATCTAATATCAAGATTTTTGGTTCTAAAACCAAAATAGATGCGATTGCTACTCGTTGTTGTTCTCCACCGCTCAATTCAAATGGTGCTTTGTCCAATATATGTTCGATTTCCGTTATTGATGCACTTTCCTTTATTCGTTTTGAGATTTCTTTAACAGGAACACCCAAATTTTCTAAACCGAAAGCAATTTCATGTTCTACATTCATTGCTATTAATTGATTTTCTGGATTCTGAAAAACAATTCCTATTTCAGTGGATAAATCTGCTATTGGCGTTTCTACTGTATTTTTTCCATTCCAAAATTCTACTTTACCTTTATAAAAACCAGCATAGAACTGAGGAATTAGGCCATTCATACACCTAATGAGTGTAGTTTTTCCACTCCCAGTTTCCCCACATAATAATATAAATTTATTATCTTCAATTTTTAAATTGATATTATTTAAGGCATATTCCTCGTTTCCTTTATACCGATAATAAAAGTTTTCAAATTTTATTAAATCCATAGCAAGATTTATTCCATTAAAGTTCTTGTTCTTTGATAATTTTTGATTATTTAAAACTTAGATTATAAATATTGTTTAACTTGTTCAATAATTTCTTGGAGAATAATATCAGGTTCTATGTTAATTGTTAAAGATGCTGCCCCATCATGCCCACCACCACTACCCTCATATTTTTCAGAAATTTCTCTTAAAATTTTTCCTAAATTCAATCCCGTTTTTATACATACTGTTTTTTTAGCTCTAGTATTAATTATATACTGATTTGGTTCTTTTGAGATGGTAATTCCAATATCAAATCCCATTTTTGTTAACATTGAGGCTACACCTGCTCCAAAACTACTAACTTTCGTTATTCCAATTAAAAATTTCCCTTCTCGAATTAACTCAACTCTTTGTAAACCTTTTATATATGCAATTTTTACTGAGATGTCCATTTCCCTTTGAAGAAGAAGAAATATATCTTGGATTTTTATTTCTTCACATAATAATTTGCTAACATTTTGAATAGATTTATTATTACCATGTTTAAAGAAGCCTGAATCAGTTAATATTGCTGAAATAATGAGAGTTTTTAATGGTATGGTTAAGGGCTTTTTATAGAATTCAAATAATTCTAAAATTATTTCTGCAGTAGAAGAATAATTCTCATTTATTAAATCTAATGATTTCCTACTACTGTTTTCGGAATCCATTACTGTATAATGATGGTCTAAAAAAATATAAGGAATATCTGAGTGTGCTAGATCGAAATTATTATCAAATTTAATTTGATTTAAATTGTTTGTATCCACTATTAAAAAGATATCATTATTAGGAAGATCAAAACTTTCCTCATAGGAAAGATCAAATTCAGGAAAGTTCTTGGTGAAATTTTTAATGAAATTTTTAGTTGATTTAGAAAGTTCAGAAAAATAAATTGATGTTTCTTGATTTTTAAAATATTGATTTAAAAAAAATTTTAAAGTAAAACAAGAGACTAAACCATCAATATCTACTAAATCGTGAGTTGTAATTAGGATATTTTTATTTTTTATGAAAGCTAAAAAATTTTCAAATTTAGACTTCAACATATAAATTTCTACGAATTTTATTTTTGAAAATCAGCTTGGAGAGATTTGCTCATTGTTTCTATTTGGGTTTTTACTCGTTCTTCTTTTTGTTTTAATGTTTTTAAGCGCATCTCTAAAGTGACTTTTAGACTTTTTTTCTCATCTAATAACTTATTTTTTTCGCTTTTCACTAAAATTCCTCCAATCGCCTTATAAACCGCATCTTCTGGTTTTATTTTTTCTAATTCCTCAATTGCTAATTCTGTTTCTCTTAATGTGCTCTCAATTTGTAATCTTTGCGAAGTTAAAAATTCAAAAGATTGTTGTAGATTATTCAGATTTAAAAGTTTTTTCTTTTGTTCTTCGGTTAAATTGTCTAGATTGATCTGTGACATTTTTTATCTCCATATATTTTCTATAATTTATTTTATATTATATATAATTTATTTAATTTTTGAATTATCAACTATCTTCATCGATTCTGTGATTACTTTCCCAAAACTAATAATTTCATTAATCGACGCGCGAAAGGCAGTTATATCACTACTTTTTATCTCAAAAACTATATTTAAGCTATTCTTTTTTTCTATTGAAATTTTGGATCGTTTAGTTTGTAATCGTTTAAACTCTGGTAAAAAAGAGTTGAAAGAAATATCCCGTGTTTGAGAAGTATTAAATTGAAATTCTATAGTAGATTTTATTGAGAAGGAAATATTTTTACTCATTATTCTTCAATGACTTCTAATTCTCTTTGTTTACGCTTTGCAACACGGAAAGACTCGGCGCCCCTCGGTGTTTCTATGTAATATGCTCCTCCTGTAAATCTAGCATCACATTTTTTACAATGCCAAATACCAGTTGAGATTCTATAAACTGAACCTTTAGTTATACATCTGGGGCATTTTATATCTCCTTTCATTTTTTCTAATACTAAACGAGTCCTTTTCCTTAATGTACTTCCATATCTCGCACCGTATTTACCAGTTATGCCCACTTTCTTTAATTTTCCCATTTTATATCAAAACTAGTATTGAATAGTTGATGTTACATTAAAAAATAGGATAAACTATAAATTTTTCTAAAAAAGAATATGTTACATTTATTCATTTTCTCGGAGTATTTAAATTAATCAAAATTAAAAAGTTAATATCATGTTCATTAAAAAATAAAGAATAAATAAAATAAAGTTTGAAAAAAATTTTTAAAAATTATTTGATTTTACTTTGATATTGTAAAAGATTTAAATCTTTTCTTAATTTTTTGCCGATTTCTAAAGATTTTTTGCCTAACATTTTAATTTCATCAATTGAAAATGTAGCAGCCCCACTTTTTTGAATTGAAGTTATTTTATCTTCAGTAACAGAAATAGATATTTTGCCTTCACTCACTAATTCTTCTGGTAAACTTGGATCTAAAAATACTATATCATCGATTTTTCCATACGTAATCGCTAAAGGTAATTCATTTACGATATTCTTTCCTGTGAAATACTTTCCAGTCCATTCAGCTTCACCTTTTTCTTCATTCCAAATTCCTTCAGGAATATGGGCTGATAATAATGTAGTTAAAGCACTTACCGCTCCAGTATCAATTAAATTTCCTTGGTAATTAATCACGTACATATCGACAAAAAGAATATAGACTGATACTTTTTCTTTAATGCAAAGCTTTTGAGTTTGAACACAATCTGCATGTCTAATTCCACGATCTACTACACGTGCTAATTCGATTGATTGTTCATCTGGAGGCCCCCTTTCAAATAAAGGAGATGCTATTGGAAGTAGCTCTGCCATAACAGTACATACACCTTTATCTGGAAGATCCGGGAAAGGGGTACCTACTTCGTATTTTAATCCAGTTATAATCCTTGTTTCTCCTAATGAGACATCTGCTGAACCTTCTGCTGAAGCAATTACATCACTTTTTATTTGAAATTTACGATATTCCCAGAGCCCTCTTTCATCAATTCTTTCTTCTTTTTTAAGATTTGAGATAATATAATCTCTTTCAATTTTTGAAATAATTCGTTTAACATCCATCATTTTTATTTTTCACCTTTCTTATTATCTTTTTGCTTTAATGTCTCTTCCTGCAATTTTATGTATTTGCTTTTTAGCGTATTTAACTGGATTTGGTGAATCTCTTTTAAAGCATCTTTCGCAAGATCTAAAAATTCATTCATCTCATCCAAATTCATATCTCCATCAAATTGTAAAAGTGAAATTTCTTCATTATACCATGTGATAGCGATTGGTAAATCCGCGTCTCCTGCTTTATCTTCAATACCAGAAAGATCAACAACTTTCTTTCCATCAATTTTTCCTACAGCGACTGATGATACTAAACTTTTCATAGGAACTCCTGCATCAGCCAATGCTAATGCAGCTACAGTGGTACTTGCACATCTAGTTCCACCATCTGCATCCATTACTTCAATAAAGACTTCAAAACTTGTACCGGGATAAAGTTCGAGAAAAAGTAAAGGTTCTATACAATCTGCTACAATCATCGATATCTCTTTTTCGCGACGTCCAGGTGCAGGTCTTTTTCTGTCAAAAACAGAAAATGTAGCCATCCTGTAAAATACTCGCAAAATTCCTTTATCTGGCTTTGATAAATGGTGTGGATGTACTTCTCGGGGACCATATACCGCGGCATAAATTTTATTATTTCCCCATTCTAAATATGCTGATCCATCCGCATTTGGTACAATACCAACTTCCATCTTTATAGGTCTTAATTCATTAAGATCTCGACCATCAAGTCTTTTTCCATCTTCACGAAACAGAGTCTCAGGATACTCATCTTTAATTATTAATGGCATTTATTCAATACCTCTCTTCTTTTTTTCATTAATTATATATTCTTGCATTCTATCTGTTAAACCAACAGTATGGGCTTCAGAAGCAATTTTATGAATTGATTCAATTAATAACCTCTCATGTGCTATGTCTTCCCCTTTCAGCCAAATTCGGCCATTCTGTGTTACAAATATATTGCATTGAGTTAAATTTTTTAACATTTTTATCATTGATCCATTTCTACCAATTACTCTTGGAATTTTAGGTGGATCTATGGTAATTATAATACCACCAGTTCTTTTTCCTAAATATTTTCCAACAGTAGTCAATTCAGGTTTATTTAAACGATCAGCAGAGAGAACTTTTACGATTAAAATGTCCCCTATATCAAATCTTTCAGTGTTTAAATCCTCACGCATTGGTCCAGCACCTCTAAACCCTCTTGTCTTGCCCTTTTTAATTGTGTTTTTTGGTTTAAGTTGGCCAAAGTCTTTAGCATTAATATCACATTTGTATTTAACTGGATTTTTATCAACTACTAAAGCTATAACCTTATCTCCAGGACGTGGTGTATAGAATCCTCTAAGAGGAATTACATTAATATAATTCTTCTTTATTTGCTTTAATCCAATATTTAAAGAGATAATTTTATTTCTCTCCTTATTTAATATCGTTCCCCTTCCTGGCAAAAAATTTGTGACATCTTCAGTTAAAACTTCTCCAGGTACAACAACTTCTCTTGAATCTTCTTCATCTTCAAAATCTTCGAATTCATCATCTATAGGTTCTTCTTCATTATTTTCCATTATAGTACTCACGTATTTTCTATAATTTTGTTATTCTCCTAACATATGCTAAAAAAATAATATAAATAAAAGATGTACAAAAACTCTTAGGCTAGGCTTTCAAGATTTTTGTCTGAACTCTTCCATGAGTTAGTTTGTTTAATTTATCAACCAATTCCATTTGTAATCCCGCAGGTAAACTTACTACCGCAACCCAAGAACCATCAGATTGCCATTCTTCTTTCTTAATTTGTACATATTGGGCAACAATATTATAACCCTTCGCTGTAAAAGCTGTTGGAATCTTAATTGCCATTTCAACTTGTTCAATTCTAATAGGAATAATAGCTCGAATACTCTTAACAATATCATCAACTTGTTCCTCCGCGCTCCTCATTAAATCAACTTTAACTTTAGCTTCTTCAATCGCCTTTTCAATTCGCTGATATGGATGAGGTTTTTTATTTTGCGGATTTATTGCATTTTTGCTAATAATTGTTATGATTTGTTTTAATTTCTTTTGCCGTTCTTCTTCTCTTTGGGCTTGTGTCCAATGAATTTCTCCATCTAAAAGGATACTTGCCCCAATTCTCATTCCATCTGTTGTATTAAATACTACTTCCATGTCCCCATCTGTCGCTTTTTTTCCTCTTCTAAAATCTTCAAATACAATAAAACTCTCAAAAACAAGTTCTAAATCAATGTTTTGATAATTTAATATCTCCTCTACAGTAAGACGAGATTTATCTTTGCCCTCTTTTAATCTTTTATTGATTTCTTCTCGAATAAGTTTTTTAGCATCCCAAGCTTTCTCAGGATCCATTAACATTTCAAAAGCTCTTCCGGAATTCTCAATTCGCCCTATGATATAACCGCCTAAATCAATCCTTGCTCGATCAATCATGTTACAGTTTCACAATTTAACTGATTGAATAATCTCAATTTGTTCATATTACTATATTCTGTCTTTCTGTTAAGAGATAAATATAAAGGGGCGTATCCTTGACTATATTTTATTTAATAACTCTTCCTTTTCTTCCAAACTTAGTAGCTTAAAGTTTTTATCTTCCTTTAATATATAAGCTACATCATAAGTATTTTTGTTTAAATTATCACCCATCAATTCTTTCAATGCTTTTATAGGCAATAATTTTAAATCCTCATCACTCATATCCTCTTTATAATGTTCTTCAAGGTAAACTCTTGCTTCCGCGGCTCCAGAGCCAATAGCAAAAGCTTTATAACCCCACATTGCTCCACTTGGGTCTGTTAAATATAAGGAAGGTTGATTATTAGAATCAATCCCAGCAATTAGAAATGAAACACCAAAGGGACGTACTCCTGCGTTTTGGGTAAATACTTGTTTATATTCACATACATTTAAAGTGCTATCTTTTACAGAAATCCTTTCATCATAATTTAATAAATTAACCTGAGCTTGAACACGAGCTCGGTCAATAAGCACTCTTGCATCCGCAGTAAGTCCCGCAATGGCCACTCCTATATGGTCATCAATCTTAAATATTTTTTCTGAACCCTTAGTTTGCTCTTGAAGTTCAGTACTTTTCTTTTCAACAGCAAATACCACGGAAGTTTTATTTCTACATACAATCGCCGTGGTACCCCTTCGGACGGCTTCAATAGCATATTCAACTTGAAAAAGCCGACCTTCGGGTGAAAATTGGGTTATTGCCATATCATAGCCTCTTCCTGCTTGCTGGAACATTTAGATTCACCTTAAAAGTTTTTAATATTTATCTATCTATATTATTTTTTATTTTTTTTTTCTATAGTTAAAAAGTAGTAATAAATACTATAATAAATATTTTTTTTAAATATTTTAAAAAAAGAATGTTAAAAAGAGAATAGAGAAGGTTAATATGAATATTTTTTGTGGTATGGTTTTTTATGACCATGCTACTTTATTTATAAAAATAGACCATTCTAACAATATCATACCCTCATCTCTAGTACGAGCAACAAGGTAATCTCCTTCTTTTGTGATCGATCCAATGAAATTACCTTTCCCAGCGCCAATATTTTTAGCAGCCAATTGTATTTCATCATTCTTTAAAATTGCAAATCGATAATTTTGATATGTGAGAGCAGGTTCTTTTGTTTTCCAAGCATTTAGTATTGCCTTAGCCTCTTCATTTGATAAAGGAAAATCCCCCGATTTAAAAACGATATCTCCTTCATTATTTAGTAGAAAAACTTCCTCCACTCCTTCATACTCATTTAGTGCCTCAACTAAATCATTAAATCTTTGTTCTTCCATAATTCTCCATCTTTCGCATAAATCTGTTTTAATTTTATTGAGAGAAAGATAAAAATTTTAGAATTTAAATCTTTTTAGATGGATCGTTTCTACATTTCAAAATTTAAGGAAAGTATTTTACATTAAAGAGATTAAAATATTTAATAGCTTATCGATAATAGCACTTGAGTTTTATTTCATGGTACAAAATTTAGTTTTATTTGATAAAATCTATAATGTTTCAGATCGAGGAAAGAAAGAAGATATTTACCTTAGATATCTTAAATATTTAAAGGAGCGTGTTAAAGGATTTACTGATACTTCTATCCAGATAAAAAAGCTAAGGAAATTTGATAACAGATTTGAGATTACTATAAGTGGGTCAGAAGAACAATTCATACTTAACATTTTAAAAAAAGAGATTGGAAGTATTCAAGATTTTAAAGATATAACCGTTGGGAAGGTACACAGGGGTAACCTTGTAGATGTAGGGAAAGTTGGATTCGGTCTGTTTGTAGATTGTGCGATTTTAAATCCACGTGTAGATGTTCTTGTAAACTTACACACATTAAGAGAGCAATTATGTAAGGGAAATGAGAGATCTTTAAAAGAAATTGTTGAAGCTTATGATTTTATTGATCATTTTCCAGTATATGTTAAAATCACTGAAGTAGATTCCGTTAACAATAAATTATTAGGAGAGTTAGCACCAAAAACTTTAGATTTCTATATGAAAGTCTTAAAAGAAAATCTCGAAGGAGTATTTTTAAGTGGAGAAACTAAAGGTCAATTTAAGAAAATAATTACTAAGAAAGGTCATTTTCGAGATATTATTACGGTAAAAAGATTTGGTTTTTTAGAAAATCTTATTTTATTAAAAGAGGGATCTAATGCCCCTGGAATCATTGCTCATATTGGTAATGAGCTTAGAAATTGCAAATTAAGCGCTGTAAGACCCGATAAAATAAAAAAATTGTTTATTCAGAAAAAATAAATGGTGGGCCAGGAGAGACTTGAACTCCCGATTTTCTCGGTGTAAGCGAGACGTCATACCAGTCTAGACCACTGGCCCAAAACTAAGCGCAATCGGTGGGATTCGAACCCACGAGTCCGTTGGACACCGGTTTAGCAGACCGGCGCATTACCAGGCTATGCAACGATTGCTTAACTTTGATTTGATATGATACAATTTCAATATAACAATTCAAAATTTTAATATTTTATTATAAAATCTAGGCTTTTAAATTAGAAAGCAAAAATAGAAAAATAATTTGGTTATAAATTTTCAAATTCTTTTTTTTTTATTATTTGATTTTAAGATTTTCCTTAAGCGTCGATATTCTCGCACCCTAGTTTCTCCGTACCACCATATAGCGCCAATTGGAATGCATATCACCCAATTTATTAAGAGATAAAGAAAAACCACAAGTGGATCGTACCCAATATCAATTCCAAAAATACTTGCACCATAATGATCCCCCCATATACTTATCGCAATTGCGAAATATAATATCTGTGTCAATAGGATATGATATGTCGATTTACTAATTATTCTAATTCCCTTAATGAATAAATTATTATTATTGACTTTTTTTGGAATTAATTTTAGTGCGATTAAAACTAAGAACGCAGAATAGGGAAAAACAAGTAAATGGTAATCCCCGAACTCAAAGCCAAAAAAGAAATCAAAGAACTGAAATGCGATGAGATATACTAAGCTTAAAGGAAAGAGAATCCATATAAATATATTTTTTTTAGCGAAGATATTATGATTCTTTGAAAACCACAATCCTAATCCAATAGCAGATAACAAGAAGAGGGGTGTAGTATAGGTAAATCGGAAATAAAACATAAACTCAGGATAGGATGCAACATTAGGAATAAGAATAAATAAGATGGCTAGATGAACTGATAATTCTACAATGTAGCATAGGGTTAAAGTAATAATTCTCCATTTTAGTTTTCCAGAAAATCCTTTGTATAATAAAGGCACGATTAAAATCGACCAGAAAACAACGGGCAAAAACCAATTTCCTGGACCGTAGAATGGTAATATGCCGATAAAGAGATGCGCAAAATCAAATCTGTATTGGTATTGATTAAGAGCATCAAGATCGAAACCATTGATGGCTAATCCTATGAACGTAGACAAAAGATATAATACAAAAAAAGGAAAGATATAACGCCAAAACTTCTTTTTAAAATAGTTCCATGAATACAGTTTTTTTAATGATGTTTCACCAGTTTGTTTAAAGGAAAGCCCCATATTAAAACCCATAATTACTAGAAACACGGGAATTGAGATTCTCTCCCATAAAGCAACACCCATGTAATCTTTTAGAGCCCATGGTACAGTATGATCAAAGATAACCAAAAAAATCATCACAGCTTTCAAAAGATCCACTTGAAAATAACGGTGATTGCTTTTTTCCAGGTTATCTAATTCTTGAGTTGAAAAATCATCTTTTTTCATATTTTTGTCCCTAAATTCCATAAAATTCTTTTTAGTAAATAAAACGATATCTTAAAAATTCTAAGGATGGTTATAAATTTTACTTGAACTAATTGTATAATTCAAAGAATTCAAAAAAAAGAAGAAAAAGGAAAATAATTATAAATTATTCCGAGATTATCTCAAAAACCATTTTTTCGATGATTGGCTTCTTTGTATACCTTTTATCGTAATACCAGCCTACTAGATGAGCTTTTTGTTCTGGTGTTTTATTGGGAACTGAAGGGATAACGATTATCATAACTCCATTTGATAAATACTTCAAGATTCTCTTGTCAATAGCGTGAAGCTTCTCGTTCCCCGACGGATGAGAGTGCCACATATAGACAATATCAACCCCCAGTTCAGCTTTGAATTTACGCATATTATAGATTTTAGATTTTTTATAGCGCATCCAACTTCGTGGTTTAACATGAACTTTATTTTTCCGTAAATCGGGATTCTTTATGAATTTAGTACAGATTCCGAAATTCTCTTTTCTCTCGGCAAAGAGCCACCCATGAATGATGTTTGGATATTCTTCTGACGCCTTTTGAGTAATCTCTTTAAATAAACTTTCTGGTATTAAATAACGAAAATCCTTTGCCCCACTCATATCTTCACCATCTCTTTTAATGGTCAATGTAGCATGAAATTTATATTTTACTTATTGTTGAGGTAGAGCTTAAGAAGGACAAATGTAAAATAATAAAAAATTTATTTTCTTTATTATAAACTATTTATAGCATCAAAGTAAAATAAGTATTAAAATATAAAATTTTTAATTACGCAGACGTAGCCTAGCTGGTAAGACGCCGGCCTTGAGATTTTTAATATTTAAACAAGTTAGCCGGTGCGCGCGAGCGCTCGGGGGTTCGAGATCAGTTGGAAATGCTTCAACTGACGGGATTCCCTCCGTCTGCGCTTTTTAGAAACATTATATAAAATACTAAATTAGGGGCTATTGGCGCAGGCAGGTAGCGCAACCGGCTCTTAACCGGTGGGTCGGGGGTTCGAAATGAGCTGGAGACACCCCAGCTGACGGGATTCCCTCATAGCCCGCTATTTTTAAAAAAAATTAATTAGGGACAATCCCACATTTGTCTTAAAATAAATTATAAATATCGGAAGACTACTTCAAAATCTGAAAAATCGAAAGGTTTCAAGATATATCCATCGGCTTTAATATCAACCATTTTTTTTTCCACCTCACTCCCAGGTATTGCAGTTAATAAGTAGACAGGAATTTCCTGATATTTTTCATGCTCCTTAATCATTTTACATATTTCATAGCCAGATATGTCTGGTAAGATGATATCTAATAGGATAAGTTTAGGGAGCCCGCCCCTAATTTCTTCTATACCTTTTGTTCCACTTACGACGCCCTTACATTTATAGCCTTTACTTTCGAAATAACTCGTAAGCAAACGTATAGTTGCTAAATCGTCTTCAATCAGAAGTATATCATACTGAGGATGAGGTTCTTCAGTAGCGATATTATCTAAAATGTTAATGATTTTATTTTCAAGAAGTAAACTTTGATCAAAGATATTTTTAATTGTAACCAATACATCTTCATTCAACTCATCTGCGTAATTTTCCAGAAGGAGTTGACTAAATCCCTTTATTGTGGTGAGTGGTTCCTTTAAAGCATGAGAAATATTAGAAATTGTCTTTTCATCCATTCTTTGTAATCTATCGCTAAGTAGATCAGATTTTTGCTCAATATAAAAATCAACACTCTCTCGAATCAAAGCTGAGATAGTCGAATATTCCTTTCTTTCTTTAAAATCTTGCCATTGCTGTTTTGTCTCTTCGGAAACATATAATGAGATTCTTTCTTTATCTCTGTCATATATTTTTTCCCCTTTTAACCACTTTTTAAATCCTTCTGTAATAGATCCACGCCAAATTGCATATTTATCAGTTCCCTCTTCATATTTTTTCGTTAATTCCTTAAATTCTTTACTGTTCAGATCGAGGTTAGCGATCTCCTCATCTGTCATGCTCCTCTTCTCAATTCCTTTTTCTTTCTTATTTTTTTTAGCTGTATTGTTTTTATTTGAAATTTTTTGATCCCTCTTTTTTTTTTATCAGATATCTAATATTTTGTAAACATTGATCTCCAATTATACAAAATTTATCTTCAATAATGATTTCAAATAATGATAGTATACAATATTGTGTAATTTTTTATCCGTTTATAAATCTTTTTTATTATAAAGCTAATGTGTTATTGTGATTATGTCCAAATTTTTAAGAAATAGTTAAAGTATAAAATTGTGCTCTTAGCTTTTCTTTAAAATATCAAAAATTACTTCAAAGTCAGAAAAATTAAACGGTTTTAATATATACCCATCTGCTTTCGTATCTGGTAAGTTTTTTTCGACCTCGCTCCCAGCTATGGCGGTTAAGAAAAATAAAGGAATATGTGACCATTCTTTATCTGACTTAATTGTTTTACAGATGTCATATCCACTTAGGTCCGGCAAAATAATATCTAACAAGATCAGTTTTGGAATTGTATTCCCTAATTCTTCCAAGCCTTTTGAACCACTTACAACACCTTTACATTCATATCCCTTACTGTCGAAATAACTTGTTATCAATCGAATGGTTGCAAGATCATCCTCAATTAATAACACATCGTAGTCTGATTCTACTTTTATGTTATCTAAAATATTAATTATTTTCTTCTCAAGTAGGATAGACTGTTCAAAAATATTTTTGACTGTCTCTAAAACCTGATCATTCAATTTTTCTCTATAGTTCTCAAGAAGTAGCTGTGAATAACCCTTTATTGAAGTTAAAGGCTCCTTTAATGTATGAGAGATATTTGAAATTGTTTGAGGATTTAATTTTGATAAGCTATACCCAGTTTCTATTGATTTACTTTCTATAAAATATGAGACTGCCTCTCGAATAAGCTTTGAGATGGTAAGATCTCCATTATTCTTTGTATATTTTAACCACTTTGATTTAGTGTCATCAGATACATACAAAGAAATTCGTTCTTTTTCTCTGTGATAGACTTTCTCCCCTCTTTGCCACTTTCTAAAACCCTCGGTTATGACTCCCCGCCAAATTGCATATCTACCGGTGATTTCCTCGTATTTCTTCATTTCATCTGTTTTTTTAATAGAATTACCATTATTGATTATAGAAGATTCCTCTGAATCTTTTTTATCCTGTTTTTCCTCAGTTTTATTAGGATTACTTATTTTTTTACCACTAATTCCAAACTAATTTTGGCTTGAAAACATAATAAAAGAACTATTATTTAACTTTTTTTTTATTTTTTTTACTTGTATGAAAACGGAATTTTGTGTGTACAAAACGATAAATTGAATTTTATAATACCCTATGCATTGATAATTATGAATAATGTGAAAACATAAGTAATGATATAGTTTAATGAAAAATGCAATTAGTTATAATTAATTTCAATCCTTTTTTATGCTAAAAGAAATTGATTTATACTTATTATAACCAATTTTTCCGACAAATTTAGTAATTCCATAGAAATCATTAATAGATTTTATAACAAAAAAGGTATATTGTGGATATTATACATATTTTATAATATCATATTAATAGTTTTTACTAACAAATTTTTTTGTGTATAAATAAGCAATGCATATATAAAGGATTTGTTATAACGAAAACATTTAAATACTTGAAAGTGATCTGTTATTATATACAAAAAAAGGGTTTGTTGTAAAAAAGAGGTTTTTTTGTATTTATTGTGTGTTCAAAAATACTAATTATCATAAAAATCGATAAAAAAACTAATAATTAGGGTTAAAACTTATGGTTGTTGAAATAACACTTCAAACTGGTGGTTTCTGTCCTGAATGTGGGGGAACCACTATCGATATCCATCAAAGAGGGGAGATTGTTTGTCAGCATTGTGGTTTAGTTGTATCTGAAAAGGCAGTTGATATCACTCACAGTGGTATAAGGGCTTATTCGAAGCAAGAGAAGGATAAAAAAGAACAAACCGGATGTCCAATTTCAATTTTGATGCCTGATATAGGTTTGAGTACTATTATTGATAGGACGAAAATTAAAAATCCCGATTTAAGGAGGGCAGCAAAATGGAATACTCATTTATCCTGGGAAAAGAGAAATATGTTAATTGCCATTACGGAATTAAAGAGGATCGGTGGTAATTTAAATTTTCCAGAGAGAGTAAAGAAATCAGCTGTTCGGCTTTATAAAGAAGTCTTTAAAAGAAATCTCTTAAGGGGCAGATCTATAAATGGTATGATTGCTGCTTGTGCGTATTATGTATGTAAGCAGGAGAGAGTTCCTATTACTCTTCAAGAAATCTTAGATGAAGCGTCAATAAATGATAATATTGTAAAAAAATGCTATAAGATCTTAGTAAGAGAATTGAATTTAAAATCACCCCATATTGATCCTGTATCCCTTATACCACGCTATTGTGCTGACTTAAGTTTAGATATTAATGTGGAGAAAGAGGCGATAAAAGTATTAAAGAATTTCATTGAGAAAACATCGATTTGCGGTAAGGATCCAAAAGGGTTATGTGCAGGAGCGATATATTTAGTATCGAAGCTGAAGAATCATAAAGTAAGCCAAAAAGACATTTCAAAAGTCATTGGAGTCACTGAAGTGACGCTTCGTTCTCGGTATAAGGAGTTTTTACAAAATATAACATTTAATTTTAACGTTAATCTACATTAAGCTAGATTTTTCTTTTCTATTTCTTTTTTTTCTAGTTAAGGGTTGAGGGGGCGCAATTTCTTAATCTCTTTAAATAAAGAAGAGCAATTAATTATTCTTTTGAGCCATTGAAAAGATTTATTAAGTTTTAATAATTAAATCTAACTTTTTTTTATTTTAATCTATTTTTAAAAAAGAAATTGAAGTATTGTAGATTTAATTTTGATGTCCCGTTCTACGAGCAGCTATTTGCCCAACTTTCCTACCTGGAGGAGCATTTCTACTTGTTGTCGTAGATTTATGAGGAGATTGCTTTGCGCCGCCACCGTATGGATGAGACACCGCGTTCATAGCGACTCCTCTTACCACAGGCCATTTTTTAGCTTTAGATTTTACATAATGGAACTTATTTCCAGCTTTAAGAAAAGGTTTATCTGTACGACCTCCACCGGCAACTACACCAATAGTTGCTAGGCATTTCTCGTGTATCCATTTAGTTTTCTTTGAACGAAAGAGAACTTCGACTTTATTTCCAGACCTGTTTCTAACAATTGCAGCAACACCAGACGCTCTCGCGAATTTGCCTCCGTCCTGCGGAGTGGCCTCGATGTTAAATACTAATGTCCCTAACGGCATTTTTTTAAGCGGTAAGACATTTCCAACCTCTACTGATTGACCGTAACCCGTTTTAGATTGTATAAACTCTTGTCCTACAAAAATTCCTTCTGGAGGCAACCATAAAGCTTTTTCTTTTGTATCTTCATATTGTATGCGAGCAACAGGGGCTCCTCTTCCGGGAGAATGGATGAGATCTAGTACTTTAAACGTAAATAGCTTCTCATTCTTCTTAAAACTTCTATATTTTACTCTACCGGCATGCCGATGGCTGGGAGATCTAAACCCAAGGACGCCTCTACCTTTTCTTTGAGCTAAAATTCGTTTTCCCATTTACTTCACGATATTGTCTGAATATGAACTTTAATTATGCAAACTTTAAAATTTTTATTATTTTCACTGAAAATTTAAAGTTTAATTGAAAAATAAAGTTTCTTACCAAAATAAGATACAATTTAAGTAGTCTAGAGCTTGTTCTTTTTTAGTAATTCATCAATATTATAATTGAAAGCTATAGGTATTTCTCGTTCTAAAAACTCACCTGCAATATTCTCTAATAATAAGGCTTTAATTTCTTCAGGATTCGTAGTTTGTCCTAGTACCCAACCAAGTTTTACATAGGCGACTTCTGGCAATAGATTTTGTCCAGGGATAATCCCCCTATTTAATAATTCTCTTCCAGTTGAATAGACATTCATCCCAACATATCCATGGAGTGTTTGCGTGGTCATGAGAATGGTTAATCCTTCTTGAATAGCTCTTTCTATTGAATCATAAATAGTAGTGGACACATGTCCTAATCCAGTTCCAGCAAATACAATTCCCTTATAACTATTATCAATGTAAAAATTAATTTGCTCATTATCAGTTCCGGGGTAAGAATATACAAGTGCAATTTTTTTTTCGAATTTAGTTAGAGCTTTTGTTTCTAATTTTGATTTTTTCTTATAGTCTTTAGTGAACATTTTAATTTTTCTATTTTGAACCATGCCCAGTGGTATGTTATTTATAGTTCTAAAGGTATTCCTAACAGATGAATGCATTTTTCTTACTAACGTACCTCTGTGGATTAATCCATAATCATGAGATGAAGATCCGAGCATACAAACTAAGACCTCAGCGATATTTGAATTTGCTACAACCGCAGCATTAATTAAGTTTAAGGCTGCATCCGAAGACGGTCTATCGGAGCTCCTCTGACTACCAACTAGGACTACAGGAATTGATAGATCCTTTAGCATGAATGAGAGAGCTGCACTGGTAAATGACATTGTATCAGTTCCATGACCAATCATAATCCCATTGATTCCTGAATTTGCTGCTTCTTTAACTTTTTCTGCTAATTGTTGCCAATATTCAGGTTTCATATTTTCAGAAAGAATTTCAAAAACAATTTCACAATCAAGATTACATATTTCTGCCAATTCTGGAACAGCACTATATAATTCTCCAGGAGTGAAGGAAGGAATCACTGCGCCTGTAGTATAATCCAATCTTGATGCAATAGTTCCACCAGTTCCCAATAACTTTATATTAGGGAGATCTTGATTGTATGGAAATTTTTTTTGAGGTATTTTATAAGAAGCTTCTCGTTTTCCAATCTTTTTAATTTCCTGTATTTCAGAAACCTTTACTCCAATATTGTAATTATTTTCCAATTTTATGTTTATGAAATTTGGAGCTGAGTGTTCAATTCTTGGTAAAATAATTCCTTCATATTGAGTTTTTCCTGTTTTAATATGAACAATATCCCAAATTCCGACCTTATTTTTTTCTAATAGCTTCTTTCCTTCTCCTTTATAGCCTTTTAAATTTTCACTCATTTATTTCAACCCCTTTATTTTTTCTTTTAAAATATTAGCTAGTTCTTTGGATACAATGGCACCATCAATTTTTCCTCTAACTTTTTTCATAACTTCTCCCATCAATGGCCCTTTTGCTCTCAATTCTTTTTCTTTTATTAGATTAAAGTTATTTTTTATAATCTCCTCTATTATTTGTTTGAGATCATCAATTGAAATACTCTCAATTTTTAATTTCTTCTTAATCTTATCAATAGAAAGCTCTGGAGTATTAGCTTTGAGGCTCATTAATTCTTCGATTGCTTCTTTACTAATTTCTTTTTTCTTTAAAAGAGTAAAAATTTTAATAAAATCAAGGTCAGTAATATTTTCAATGGTTTTCCCATCTCTTCTAAGGGCAATAGTTGTTTCTAATAGAGTTGTAAAGATTAATGAGGGATTATCAGGATATATTTTTATTAGATCATCAAACAACTTGAGTTTTCCTGTAAAAATTAGGTCTTTTATCAATCTTTCTTCAACTTCATATTTTTTAGAATATTGTTCTATAATTATCCATGGATATTCTGGGAGATTTTTTCTTGTTGCATTTATTTCTTCTTCAGTATTGAAGATAGCTTCTGTATCTGTGTCAGGATATAATCTTGCGCCCCCATGAAGTTCTCTTAAAAATTCAGTGTTTCCATTTTCAAGAGCCTTTCTAGTCTCAGGAGGAACACCATTAAAAGCAAACTTTACTCGATTGATGATAACATCAATTGCTTTTTTTAATTCTTTCTTAGAGCCTAATAGCAAAATAAAACTATCATTTTCTTTAGAACCTAATTTCTCTTTAATTTTCTTAACGTCTTCATTTGAAAAATTATATTTGCTTAAGGTTTCATCAGAATGAATTATTCCTCTTAAACCAGAGATCAATTTTACTTTAATACTAACTTCAGTACCAAACCTATAATCTTCCATTAACTCTTTACCAAATATACCTTTAAATCCACTAAAATTAATCCCGTATAATAGTTTCCCCGATTTAATGCCCTTAGCTATAAAACTGGATTTAGTTTTAGTCAGGGTGCCAGTTAAATCTATCGGGCTATTTGGAATATCATTTTCTTTTAACTTTCTATTTTCAAGTTCTTCTTTTATTTCAAGAAGTTTTAATTGTCGTGAAATTTCATGATTGATTAAAAGAGGAATCCATCCTAATTTCTGAACTCCTTTTATTTCAATTCTGGTTCCTGCTTCAATACTGACATTAACATCTTGTCTAATTGATCCAAGAACTTTCTTTACATTTGTTGACCATAATAGCAATCCTATTCTTTCAGCACACTCTCGACATTCATATGGAGTATTTATATCAGGTTTGGTTGTTACTTCTACCAATGGAATTCCTAATCGATCTAATCGAAAAAAATTCGTTTTATTTTCAGTTTTAATTTTTCTCGCTGCTTCTTCTTCCAAACTTAGAATTTCTATCCGGATTTTTTTACCACTTTCTAAAGTTATATAGCCGTCAGTTCCCAAAATCATAGTCCTTTGGAATCCACTTGGCACGCTTCCATCAAGGTAATTCTTTCTGCAAACATGCATTTCTTCAATAATATTTGCATTTAGAAGCAAAGCAATTTGGAGAGCAACCTTTCTTGCTTCGATATTACATGAAAATGGGGGTGTATCATCGAGTTCATAAGTACATACTACATCGTTATAACCTTCATATACAATTCCCATTCCTTTTTCATATTCAGTAAGCATTGCTTTATCATAAGTACCCATTTCACCTAATACAGGCCTCATTTTGCGTGATAGAATAAATTCAGGTTGTCTAGTTCCTTGAAGTTTAGCAGGGCATCTACAGAATAATTTTTTTTTCGTATTTAATTGTTGATGAATTTCTAAACCACACTTAAGACCTAGTTTTTCATAATCAAATTCTTCCATACTCAATCGAGACTTCTTTTTAAATTTTAGTCAAATACAATAATAAGTTAAGTAATAAATCTTATAGTTATTTTCAAAAAAGCTTTGAGATATTTAATCTAGGTTATTTTAAATAGTTAACAGCAATTAGTAATTTATAATTCGTTTTATACTTTTGAATAACAATGTCTTCAAATTATATCATCTTAAACTGCTTTTGGGAGATCTACAAATCTAGCACTATATCCTGAAACTCGAACCATTAAAATTAATTGGTGGATAAAATTAAACTATTTTAAATGATATATCTCATTATTTTGAGAAACTTCTGAATGCTGTGAAAGATATTCTATTAAAAAATGTTTTTGTACATCATTGTTTTCGAGAGATTGTTCAATTCGAAAGGAGAGATCTTTTATATTTTCAATTCTAATCCAATGGAGTTTATTAAAGAATTGTAATATTTTACTAAGAAAATCTTCTTGTGTACCAAATTTTCGCAAATCTTCCTCGATGGTTTTAATCCATTTATTAAAAACTATTTTATTCTTAAAACTTATAAATAAATTATTATCTTCTGCTAAATTCATCCATAAATACTTATCTTTATCATCGAGCATTCTATTATAGTTTATAATATAATCTACGTTTTCTTTTAAGAGTTTTATTCTTTCTTTCTTAGCTAATTCTTCTCTGAACACGAGAGGAGTTTCTAATAAATCAAGTCTACAGTAAAAATCTTTAGGAGAATAAATAAAATCAGTGACCTTTACCCCTAGAATGCCACATATAGCAGCAAAAAATTTACAATTTTCGAAATGTAAATTTCTCTGCTTACCAACAAATTCCAAAGTAGCTGTTCCATACTTTTTATTTTTATCAGTAAAAATATCAAGTCTCAATTCTTTTACGATATTGGAAGGATATACTCGATTTTTAAAGCGTTCGAATAATAGTTTCCACCCTTCATGGCCTCTTTCCTTTAAATAAATACTACGATAAAAATGATAAACAGCTATAATAAATCGTGTAATGAAATCAAAAGAAATTGGAACATATCTATTGCTCTCTGCTACCATATCATAAAGGGGAATTGTGGCTTTAAACGTAAATTTATCAAAAAAATCTTTATAAACTTGATCTTCTACTCTCTTAAAATCATCAATGGTTTTGCCTTCTTTAAAAAGTTTCATAATATTATCCAAAATATAAGTAATGAACGAACTTATACTCTTAAATCTCTCATCATTAGGATTCTCTCTGTGATTTACATTTACATACCTTTTTATCCAATCTTTAAGAGCTGGAGAAATGGAAATTGTTTGTTGGGCAGTTTTCTTGTTTGAAAGATATTTTTTTGAGGTCATAATATGTTTTATATATTCTCTAATTTTTAAATTTATATTAGATGAAAAGTCATATTAAATAAGTTTTTATATATTTTAAATGAAAATTTGTAAGTATATTAATTTTTTTTAAGATACATTTCTTTCTAATTATAAGCTTTTATTCTTTTACTTTTCATGTTTTCTTATTGGAGTTATCTAATATTATGATCATTGAAACAAACACCTATTAGTAACGTTTTTAAATGCTCTTGAAAAATTATATTTGGGCAATTATTAGCGATAAAGATCAAGGGGATTTGCAGGGGTCCCGCCATAAAGACAAGAAAAGGGGAAATTTGGGGAGTAAAGAGGACGAGGTCTTTTCTTTTTTTTTTTTAATTCGATATTAAAATTCAATAATCATTAAGCTTTTTAACTTGGTATTTCCCATTTGTTTGTGAGATTTTAGATTTTTTTGAAAGAGTCTCTATTAAAAATTCTCTTTCATTTTGGTATTTGGTTTTAGATAATCTAAAGTGAAAGATTAGATCCTTTTCACTTTCAATTTCAATCCAATGTAATTTTTCAAAGAATTTTAACATATTAAGAGGATAATCCTCTTTATCTCCAAATTTTTCGATTTCGCTTTGTATTAAATTTATCCAATCATTTTTAGTTTCTTCATTATTGAATGTGATAATAACCCGTTTATCATCAGCTAATTTCATCCAAAAATAATAGGCTTTATCATCAATAATCCTAAGATAATTGATAAAATAAGAGAGATTATGGTTGATTAGTTTTATTCTCTCTTTCTTTGCTAAATCTTTTCTATAAAATAAGTCTGTAGTTTTTAAATCGAACCTGAAGTAATCATCTTTATCTGAATACAAAAAGTTAGTTATTTTCACACCTAACAATCCGAAAAGTGCAGCATTATATTTACAATTTTCAAAAGTTAAATTTTTGTATATTCCAGCATATTCAAATACTCCAGATAAATCTTTTCCAGTCTTTCCAGTAAAAAGGTCCAAATTAACTTCCCTAGTAAGATTATTTGAAAATAAAAAGTTTCTGACTCTATTGAATATGGTCTTAATGCTAATATTATCGTAAGGGTCCATTCGAGCCAAATAAAGTCTTCTTAGAGTTAAGTAAAAAAAGGTATTTTTTTCAAAAAAAAGATGTGTATAACGATTGGTTCTTATAGCAGTTTCATAATAAGGAATTAAAGCGTTAAAAGTAATTTTATCGAAGAAGCCTTTAATTTCAGCATCTACAAAAGATTTTAAGTCATCAAGGTTCTTTCCTTTTTCAAGACTATCCATTGAAAGCGTCATCACATAATTATAAAAAGAGGAAACACTCCTAAACCTTTCATCCTCAGGATTTT
Source organism: Promethearchaeia archaeon (assembly GCA_029856145.1). Classification (GTDB taxonomy): domain Archaea; phylum Asgardarchaeota; class Lokiarchaeia; order Sigyniarchaeales; family SOKP01; genus Loki-b32. The sequence continues at coordinate 67,607 of JAHQWK010000016.1, read as the reverse complement.
TTTCATTATTTTCTTTTACATATTTCTCGATTCTATCTTTAAGTGCTGGTGAAAGAGAAATTGTTTGTTGAGCTATTTTTTTTTTTGATAAAGGCTTTTCAGAAACCATTTTAATTCATTACTCACACATTTTTGACATAAATATAGTAATATTTCATCTATTTAAAATTATTAAAAAAAAAAGTTTTTCAAATATAAGTTATGAGAATTAACTGTTTTTATTTTAAGAAAATACGATTCTGCCAAGAAGATTGTATAATTAATAAAAAGTTTGTTATAGAAACTTAGAAACATAAACACCATCTAGTTTATATCCCAAATTTCTGAAAAAATCTCTAGCTCCGAAACCACTGATAACAGCTAATTTTTCTGCATTAAAATCTTCAGACGATATCTTTTCAGCATTTTCCATCAACAATTTTCCAAATCCTCGATGTTGAATTTGAGTGTAATAGTTAGGTTTCGAATCTGTTGGAACAAGTTCACCAACTACTTTAATTTCTCTTACTATCGTTGTTTTCCCATTATTTAATTCTGGTCTATGAGCATATTCAGATGGTTGTCTTAAACGAAGATATCCCGCTAAATAATCTTCTACTTTATTCTCAAAAGATAGAAAAACCTCATTACCATAGGATGCTTCATAATTTAGTCTATACAACTTAATATCATCGAAAGAGTTTTCATCGATAATTTCTTTTCTTTTCCTGATCCCATACTCTCTACATCTAATGCATTTACAAGTTTCATTTATTTCTTTTAATTTTTCTTGAACCAATTGTCTTAAATTGCTATTTCTACATCCCGCTTCGATTAGGTTGGCAGGGATATCTCTCATTATTCTTTGAATTCGTACATAGGGCGGAAGCATCTTTTTAACTGTTGCGATTAAATCAATTAATTCCTCATCTGAATAAGGGGAATACTTCCCTTTCTTCCACCAATTATATAATTCAGTACCGTTGATTACAAGTGTAGGATATATTTTTAGCATATCAGGGCGGTAATCTGAGTTGGAAAACAACTCATCAAAAAGTTCTATGTCTTTTGAATAATCAGAACCTGGGAGATTGGGCATAATATGGGCATTTATTTTTAAACCAGCGTCCTTAGCAATTCTTATGGCCTCTATGCTATCTAAAGTAGTATGCCCTCTCTTTACGAGTTTAAATATATCATCATAGACCGTTTGTATTCCAATTTCAACGCGAGTCGTTCCATAATTTAACATTCGATCTACATCTTTTTCTTTACAGTAATCCGGTCTTGTTTCTATAGTTATCCCTATAACACGTCTTTTGGAGCACTCAGCGAGTTTCTTGGCTTCTTCTAAACTGCTTGTTTCCTGTTCTATTATTCCCTCTAAAGCTCCTTTAATGAATTCTGTTTGATACTCTGGATCAGTTGATAAGAATGTACCCCCCATTATAATTAGTTCAATTTTATCAATTGTATGCCCTATTGCTTCTAAATCATTAATTCTGCTTTGGACTTGTAAGTAAGGATTGTAATTATTATGAATAGATCTCATGGCAGCGGGTTCTCGACCAGTATAAGATTGAGCAACTTTTTCCCCTGGTTGAGAATCTTGTCCAGGACAATATATACATGTTCCAGGACATGGAAGAGGTTCAGTCATAATAGCTATGACAGATACTCCAGATAAAGTTCTGGTTTTTCTTCTTTTCAGAATCTGAGTTATTTTATTTTTTTCTTTTGATGATGCATAATCTAAGATAGTAGCATTTTTTATTACTTTATTATATTTATATTTTTTACTTATTTTTCCTTTAATATTTGTTATTTTTTCACGGGGTGTTTCGGGATTATTTATTAAATAAGCTATTATTTCTCTTGAAATTCTTTTAATTTTTTCAGGATTATCAGATTCTAAAGAACCCATTATATTTTAAGCTAGAAAATAATTTGTTTTACTGTGAAGATCTTATTTTTCTCAAGTAATATATATAGACATTAAGTTAATATTTTTTGATTTAAGCCCTTTAACTCATATGCAAATTCACTCAATACCGATTTTTTTTCCAGTGAAATCTCTTTGGTATTTTCCAAAATCTTGGATTTTCTTTAGAGTTTTTGAATTAAAAATCGGTCCATCTTTACATACGAGTAATCCCAATGGATCTAATGTGCATAGCCCACATAATCCGCATCCACACCTCATGATTCTTTCAAGACTAGCATAATATTCAATGTTGTACTCTTGACATATTTGAAATAATTTATACAACATGATTTCTGGACCACAGGAATAAACAATTAGATTTGGAAGATTTTTTTCAGTTAATTTCTCTACAATTTCTTTGAAAACATAAGATGCAACACCCTTGGTACCATGACTTCCATTATCTGTACAATAATCAACTTCAGAATAATCTGATGTAGATATTTGAAAATACTCCATAAACATTAGATCGTTTTTATCTTTAGCTCCTTCTACGAGTGTATGTTTTATTTTCATCTCTGTGAGTTTTGTTGATAGGAATTTTAGTGGAGCCATTCCAATACCGCCACCAATTATGAAAATTTTTTTTGAGTTATTAGTTGGAAGTTTAAAGTGATTACCTAAAGGACCTCTTACCCCAATATAATCTCCAATGTTTAATTTACACATAGCATTTGTGCATTCTCCAACATTTTTTACTGTAATTGCCCAATTACCATTATTATCACACCCAGATATGGACATTGGAATTTCATCTATACCAGGTACCCATATCATAACAAATTGCCCCGGTTTCGGTGTGATGTAGTTTTCATTTTTGCTATTTTTCATGTTAAAAACTAAGGTTTTAACATCTTTACATTCCTCAATAATATTTTGAACCTTTACTGTGTGTATTATATTTTCAGTTAAAATCAGGCACCTCTTGAGTCTTAAATTGATGGGCTAATCCTTTTATGTCATTAATAGATGTGTATTCATTATTTTTTAGATATTGAGTTATTTCATCATTAATTTCTTTGATAATTTCGGTTCCTTTATATAGAGCTGTCCCGATTTGTACTGCTGAAGCTCCAGCTAAAAAGAATTCTATTACATCTTGCCAAGAATCTATACCTCCACATCCAATTATTGGAATTTTTAAAACTTTATATAAATCAAATACTTTTTTTACAGCTATAGGATGAATTGCTTTCCCGGAAAGCCCACCACTTCCATGTGATAAGATTGGTCTTTTGGTATTCACATCGATTTTCAATGCTGAAAAAGTATTTATTGCAACAACTCCGTTAGCACCACCTTTCTGGGCAGCTAAAGCAATTTCACCGATATCTGTTACATTAGGATTTAACTTTACAAAAAGAGGGATTGAAAGTTTTGCTTTTAGAAATTTTACAATTTCATACGTTAGATCTTTATCAGTTCCTATAGAGGATACTTCCGCATGGGGGCAAGAGATATTAATCTCAATCGCATCGGCTCCTGTATTTTCTGCTTTTATTGCTATATCTAGATAAACCTCATTAGTATCTCCAAAAACACTCACGATTAATGGAATGTTATGTTTTTTTATTTCTTTTATTTCTGAGATAAATTCACTTATTCCAGGATTACCAAGACCAATACTATTCATAAAAGTTCCAGGAGATATCTCAATTATCGATGGATTTTTGTATCCCTTCCTTGGTTTTGGTCCGATAGATTTCGTAGTAACGGCACCAGCTCCCGCATCAATAACTCTTTTCATTGAAGAAAAAGAAACTCCTAAAATACCTGAAGCTAAAATAATAGGAGATTTTAATTTTAAACCAGAAAGATTTACTTCTAGCATTTTTTAAAAGACAATAATGATTATAGTTTTATAATAATTATTAATGAAGGAAAAATAAGTATAAATTGACCAACCAAAATGAAGTCGTACATAGCAGATACTTTAATTGGAATTTTTGCATTTGATGAGTCTGGGAACATCTTAAATTTCATTGATTTTGATGATGATTATGAGAAAATTATTGAATTTTATAATGCATTAGATAGTGATATTATTCAAAAAGTATTTGAGGACTTTTTATTAGATTTGAAAAATTCTGGTTTTAATGAATTTATATTTGATAATATAAAATTAGAATCACTTACCTCAGAAAAATTAGGATATAAAACTTTTTTCGAAAGTAAATCGTTAGAACTCAAAGCTTTTCGTTTAAGTCTAGAAGACCACTTAAAGAAAGTTGGAATAAATAAAACAAGTGAAGAGATCCTTACACAATATAAAGATATAAGCGATAAATTAACAAGAAGAAAAGTTAGTGAGGCAAGCGGGCATTTAGATAATATAATTACTCATATTATTACGGTTTTAGATGTGATTAAAAAATCAATAAGTCTCTTTTCAAGTCATCTTAGGGAATGGTATGGATTACATTTTCCTGAATTAACTGATAAAATTATTGAAGATAATATTACTTTGGCAAATTTGATTACAAATTTAGGATCTAGAGAAAATTTTACATATGAAAATATTAAAAATAAGGTAGATTTAAAAGAAAGGAAAATTAAAGCTTTGGAGCAATACGCTTTAGAATCAATGGGTGCAAATTTTGATCTCTCTATGATACAAAATTATGCAGATCAAATTATTTCATTAGATAATTATCGCTTACAATTAGAGAAGTATTTAGAAGAAATATTAGAAAAATTCGCTCCTAATATTAACTCTTTAATTGGTTCCTTGATTGGAGCAAAATTAATAGCGAAGGCAGGTAGTTTACAAAAATTAGCTTATATGCCAGCATCGAGAATTCAATTATTAGGCGCGGAAAAGGCTTTATATCGATTTCTTAAAACAGGTGAAAAAAGACCGAAACATGGTTTAATATTTCAATGGAACCAAATCAGATCGGCGAAACCATGGACTAGAGGTAAGATTGCTAGAGTTGTTGCAGGGAAAATTGGTGTTGCTGCTAAATTAGATCATTTCGGAGGTGAATTCTTAGGTGATAAATTATCGCAAGGAATTGAAGAAAAAATCAAAGAAATTGAAATTAAATATCCAAATCCTCCTAAAAAAGCGCCACCAGTAAAGAGTATAAAAAAGAAATCAAAGAAAAAAAGATAATATGATAAAACTGTTAAAAAATGTATAAAATGGAGATTAGAAAACATCCTAAATTTCACAATGTGTTTATTTCAGGACCTCAAGAAAGATTAAAACTCTATACAAAAAATTTAGATGTAGGAAAAAGAATATCTGGAGAGAAATTAATTACTTACAAGGGTATAGAATATCGAGAATGGGATCCATTTAGAAGTAAATTAGCAGCATTAATTCTAGCAAACCCTATCACAAGCTTTTTATCAGAAAATTTAAAATGCTTGTATTTAGGAGCATCTTCAGGCACCACCATTTCTCACCTTTCTGATATTATAAATTCTGGAATTATTTATGGTGTAGAGTTTGCTGAAAGAAGTATGAGACAATTAATCCAAAATATCTCAAATAGGACAAATATTATTCCAATATTGGGAGATGCGCGCTTTCCAGATAAATATGCTAAATACGTTTTTACTTATGTAGATTTAATTTATCAAGATGTTGCACAGCCACGGCAAGCTGAGATTGCGTTAGAAAATTGCAATTATTATTTAAAGGATGAGGGAATTTTAATTCTTTTGATTAAGTCTCAGTCAATTGACAGTATTCAAAAATCTGAACTTACTTATGCAAAAGAGAAAGAGATAATAGAAAAAGCGGGATATAAGATCTTAGAAAGTATAAAGATCTATAAATATGCTGCTAATCATATTGTATTAATAGTTAAAAAAGTTATTAATTAAGAAAATCAGTTATTTTTTTTGTAGATAACTCTTCATTTATTATTCTTTTAGTTGTATTCCATGATTTCCTTGCGATTTTAGGTGGTTTCTTATTATTTTTTACATAATTTCTAAGAAATTCAATTGTTCTAATATCAGAAGGGTATCCTGAACCAAAATTTCCATATTTTTTATGAAGTTCTTCAATTAGAGAATCTCTTTTAACTTTAGCCATAATAGAACCTGCTGAAACTATTGGATATATGTCATCAGCCTTATGTTCAGAAATTATTTTTTTAGGAATATAATTCAATAATTTTTTTATAGAATGTCCAAATCTTTCTTCATTTACATCCACAGCATCTATAAAAATGACATCTGGTTTCAGTGTGTTGATAATCTCTGCCATTTTTAATTCTTCAAGTCGATTCAATGTAATTTTTTTACTTTCTCTCTCATCAATCTCCTGAGGACTAATTATAACGATTTTATATGAGTGGCAGTAATTTTTCAAGAGATTAGCTAATTTATTCCTCCTTATAGGAGATAATTTTTTTGAGTCTTTAACACCTATTTCAGATAATAAGTTTATTTTTGATTTATTGAAACAAATTCCACATAAAACCATAGGGCCTAAGACAGAGCCTTTTAACATATAATTCGAAGCGAATTAAATTCTACCAGCCTCGTCTATCCCACATATTAGTTCTATTTCATCCTCAAGATTCTTGAATGAGTTCAACGAATTCTTCCTCGTCATCAACTTTTTCTAAATTTTTAATTTTAACTATAGGGATATTTGCATTTTTAAACGGCTCAGGAATTTTAATATCATTATCAATTATGAAAAGTGAATTTTTATGGAATAAATCTGTAAACAACTTCAAGCATTGAAAGCTCATTTGATTAATTTTTCCCTGTTCTTCAGATATACCAGAAAATAGAGGATAAAAGTCATCTAACCTTATTTTATCTGATTGAGAGTATAAAGATAATTTGAAAGGAATAGATCCTTTTTTATACCAATAAGAAGAAAGCCCAATATCTTTTATTATATCTTGAACATGCGATTCAAATTGGCTTAATTCTTTTTCTTCTAAGACTCCTTTTTCATCTATATTATCTTTAATAGTCCATTCAAAAAGATTCATTTTCTTAAAGAGATTATTATTTTCTAAGATTTCTAATATTTTTTCAGCAATTTTCTCGGAAGGTCGCATAGATTCATTTTCATATGAAGAAATAGTTCGCTTGGTCACTCCTAAGATTTCTGAAAGTTCTTTTCGTGTTATTAAATGTTTCTCTCTTAAAATTTTCATTAATGTACCATCTAAAAATACTACTCCACCACCTCTTCTTGCTAAGATATGAGGGTACTGTTCATTGAGTATATTCTCAAATGTATTAAGTGTTATAAAGGGTAAGCCTTCTCTTACATAAATTGTATTGTCTTCTAATTTTTGATACCGATTTCTGATTCCAATTAATAAGGGCTTTGATTTAAGGATTAAGGATAAAGATTTAATATCATGAATAACGCTTTGGTTTAAGTTATCTATATTGGGAAAGATTTTAACACTAAAGACCAAATCTTCCTTTTTAACTAAAAGATCAAAACAGAATTTACATTTATTAATAGCAAAATTTCCCAGTGCTAATGTTTCATAATTAGCCTTCTTTAATAAACCATCAATCCTTTGAAGGATTTTTTCAATCGTCAAATCTAATCTTTAAAAATCAATATTGCATAAAAAAATTATTCTTTTTTGTATTAAGTAATATCAATTTACAAATATATAGCTTTTACCTTGGAAAATTGATAGATTTTCGAAATTTTCTTATTTTTTATTAGGTAATCTAAGAAGATCTGAATCAGTGATTATTCCAATATAATCATTATTTTTTCTCACCAAAACAGCAGGATATTTTAGAAGTAAATCAGATATATCCTTCACATTCCAATTTTTATCAATTTCTGGAAATGGTAATTCTTTTATTAGCGATACATCCATATTGATAATTTTTGGATTATCTGTGATGTATTTTTGTATTTTTTTTGATGTTATACTTCCAATATTCTGATTATTTTCTATTATAGGCAATTGTGAGATTTCATTTTCATTCATTAAGTTAACTGCTTCTCTTATTGTAGAGCTAGAATTTATGGATTTGATATTTTGGGTCATAAAATCTTCGGCAATTTTAATTGACTCTTCTTTTTCCTTACGTTTACTAATTAAATATTCAAAAATTCTTTTGAATTTGGTATATGGAGGATCAATTGTTCCCCTTTCTATTCTAGAAATTGTAGATTGAGGAACATTTAATTCTTCAATCTTTGAAAGCTCTTCTGCTAGTTCTTTTTGGCTAATATTTAACTTTTTTCGTAATTCTTTGATTTTGCTCAAATCAGGTAATTTTTCCATTATTTCCAAGAATTAGTTTTATGCTTTTTATGCATATTATAATTACGAAATATTTATAAAAGTTATTAATTAAAAATTATAATGAAATGTATTAATTGCATTTTTCATTTAATAAGGAATTTAACTGATAATTAATTTAAAAACATATTTAAAAGAACTATTTATATAAGATGGTTAATTGAAATGTTGAAAATTTCGAAGGCTCATTTTTTACCAATTGAAAAGAGTGACTTCCCAGAACTCTGTGAAAGGAAAGGAATCGGACATCCTGATACTGTTTGTGACGCAGTTGCTGATGCTTGCTCTAGAGCTCTGTGCCTTTATTATCTTGAGAATTTTGACCGAATATACCACCATAATGTTGATAAGGCAGCTTTAGTTGGAGGGACTGCGAAACCAGAGTATGGTGGGGGTCTAATAATCCAACCACAATATTTTCTGATTGTTGGACGAGCAATAAATCAAATTCTTATAGAATGCGGTGATGGCACAAATAAACTGGAATATATTCCTATTCCGATTATTTGTATAGAAACCCAACGTGAAGTACTTTCCAATATTTTTAGAAACCTCGATTTAAACAAGGATATCCAATTTGACTATGCTGTCCGACCTGGTTCAATAGATTTAACAGGGGTTTTTGATGAATCTCATCATACTGAAGAAGTTCCACTTGCAAATGATACTAGTTTTGGAGTAGGATATGCTCCTAATTCGGATGTTGAGAAGATAACTTTAGAAGCAGAAAGGTTGATTAATTCCGATAAATTCAAAGATAAATGTAATGCTTCAGGGGAAGATGTTAAGATAATGGTTGAGAGAAATGGAAATGAAGTCGGAATTACTGTTGCCGCTGCAATGATTAGCAAATATATCAACGATGCCAGTGAATATATAAGTTACACCAATCAAATCAAAGAAGCAGTTTTAGATTTAGCCGCAGATATTATCCCAGAACGCGATGTAACATGCCAAGTAAATGTTGCTGATAAGATCGAAAAGGGTATTGTGTATTTGACAATTACTGGGACATCTGCTGAAGCTGGTGATGACGGAGAAGTAGGTCGTGGCAATAGATCTAACGGACTTATTACTCCTTGTAGACCAATGAGTTTAGAAGCTGTTTGTGGAAAGAATCCTATAAACCATGTAGGAAAACTATATAATGTATTAGGTACAGAGATGGCAAGAGAGATCATTAAAAGAGGTCAAGGCGATATCATAGAAGCACATGTTAAATTATTATCTCAAATAGGACGCCCCATAACGGACCCTTGGGTTAATTCTATCGAATTGATCCCAGCTGATAATGTAAACTTTGATTCAGTAAAGAAAATAGCAGAAGAAGTTTCAGCTGAAAGCCTTAGTAAGGAGAATTTCATTGATTTAAGAAAAAGACTTATTGCAGGTAAGGTTCAAGTCTTTTAACAAATCATTCTTGATAAACAAATTTTTATTTTTTTCTCTTCTTTTATTTATAAGAAGCAATTAATTAATTTCATATCTTAAGTTTTTATAAAATAAGAAATTTCTAAAGTGAGTTCAATTGGGTTTAGATAAATGGCTCAAGTCAGAAGATGACACTAAGAAAACAAAGAAAAATAAAGAATCGCCCGATCAAACCAAAAAAAGTAAAAGTGAAAATGTACAAAAGAAACATCATGAAAAACCATCAATTCAGTTGACAAAATATACACTTGTTTGTTCAAGTGCAAAATGCAAATATCAAAAAACTATCATGAAAAAGGAGCTCACTGATATTGATAAAACTTGTCCTAGATGTAATAAACAAATGAAAGTTAAGGAGGCATAAAGTTACTTCTTGTACCTAAAGTCTTAGTGACTTTTATATTTTGGGAGGGAAGGTTATCTAAATCAAATGCAGTTTCGCAATTTGGGCACGTGTTTGGTTTTTTACTATATTTCAAAATAAGGTAAATAATAAAACCTAAACCTAATGTTAGGATAACGAGGAATAAGAGTACCTCGTGATAGATGTGATCAAAATTTTTTCTACGTAATACAACCTCTTGCTCACATGTAGGACAATATACCCTATGCCTCATTTGATTTTCTTCCGAAATTATTATATTAATATTTTAATCTAATTTTATGAAGTATAATTATTTTTTGGAAAATGTAAAATTATCTTCAATTTTTTTCCATCTCTTCGCAGGTCTTCCAAAATGAATATAATTCTTTTCAAGTCGTTGGTTTAAATATGTATAACTTCCCATTCCCAGAATTGCTCCTTCTTCTACGATAGTTCCAGGAGCAATTACACTGAATGCGCCAATAGTGCACCCTCGGTTTAAAATAACTTTTCTTACTAATAAATAATCCCCTAAAATCATTGAATTCATTACAAGTGAACCTTCCCCTAGTATAACATTATCACCGATTACAATAAAATCGGAATCAATAAAACTGTCTAATATCCCTGTGTTATTAGAGATTTTTACCCCAAATAATCTCAACGCAAGAATTTTTGCCCAAGGTAAAGGAAAATAATTATATATTTTTAGAACAAACCGCTTTAGACATGTTCTTATAACAAAAAAACGATAATTTTTATCTTGGAAATTTCTCTGAAATATCCCCTCTTTTGGTTTATTAATCATATTAAGAAGGATTAAAATTAATTTAGCAAATAGTAGAAGAAAGAGAATAAAAACTAGATAATATAAAACAAGTGAAATTGGTAAAAAGCAAATAATAAATATAGGATCAATCCAAAATGAGAAAAAATTAAAGAAAAACAGATAAATTAGACTTGTAGGAAAAAATGATAACCAAATTAAAATGGGATAGAGCCAGTAAATCTTCTTTTCTTCTACTAAATTGTTAGTAATTATAATAGGATTCATCTCTTTTTAAACTGATTTTTTTAGGATTTATATCATACAAGTTTAGATTAAAAGCATTGATTAATTCCTCGTTGCTAATTTTTACTAAAGGAGTATTTAAGTAAAATGAATTTGCTATAAGTTTTTCACATTTAACCGTTATTGATAATGGAAATAAAGATACATTTTCCTCAATTTCTGTACCTGGAGCAATGCAGGAATTATCTTGAATGACTACATTATCTCCTATAATAATCTTTTTTATAGATAAATTTTTATCCCATAAATGAGTTGCTATTAATACTTTTCCTAAATATACATTGTTTCCCACTTCTAAAAATTCTTTTGCTAAAAAGGAATCTTCGATCACCGTATTTCTACCAATTTGGCAATTCCCAATATTATTATAAGCGAATTTTATTAACCATGGAAAGGGACTTTTTTGTACTTTCCATTTGACATATCTTATTAGAAAAGAGCGTCTGAAGTAATATATAAAGTCCTTATCTTTATTCTGCCAATCTAAAATTCCTTCTTCACTAGGTTTTATATACAGCATGATTCTATAAAATAATTTTCCAAAGAAGATTACTCCTAATAAGTTTATTATATAAAAGATGATAAGAATTAAAGGAGTTAAAAGAAAAACTGTGAGTGAGAGTACGTTTGTAAAAATAGAAAATAAATTGGGATTTTGGAGAAAAAATGGAATGAATAATTCTGATCCAAAATAGATTATTCCTAAAATGGGTATTGCATTAGATAAAAAATAGATTAAACCAAAGATTAGCAAATCATACTTTAGATTCTTCATAAATTTCTCTCCTTGTAGACGATTTAGATTTAATTTAACATCATCGCAACTATCATCTTTAAAATTAATTGTGCTCGTTAAGGTTTCTCTTAATTTTTCAATGGAATCATATGTGGAATAATCTTGGTTTTTTAATCGTTCAATGGGAAAACCTGCGTAAATGGAATCTGATTTTAAGGTTTGACTGAATTTAGTAGCAGACATCGTTCCAATAATAACATTTTTACCGATTTGAGTTCCAGGGGCAATGAAAGAATTTGAGCCAATGATTACATTTTCTCCAATATTGACTTTTTTAATAATTAAAAAATCGCTAAAAACCATACTCGCTTTTACTGAACTTCCTTTACCGATTGAAATATTTTTTCCATATTTAATAAATTCTGAATCATTTTCAAACCATCTTGAGTTTATTTTATCAGTAAACGGTAAAGGAATGAATTTAGAAACCCATATTGGCCACTTTTTAATAACTGCTCTTAGGCTCCAAAAATAGTAATCAGGGTCCTGGTTAATTCTCTTAAAGACTCCTTCCTTAGGTTTATGAATGAGGTTGATTGTGATCAAAAAAAGTTTTGCTATTAAAATGGAAGTGAAAACTAAAATTAGATACCCAAAATAAATTTGAATTGGTAATAAACAAATGAATAAGGATATATTAAATTCAATTATTTTCCAAAAAAAATATAATTCCAAAAGCAATGGTAATATTGAGCACCAGATGATAATACTATAAAAAACAAGAAAAATTTTTGATACTAATGTATTAGTGGTAAATGGTCCATCGTGAATTGAAACAGGAGTAGACAATTATCCATCAATTTAAATTTCATGTTAAATTGTTAGATTATTATATTGGTTAGCAATTAAATTTTTTGCATATATGAGTTTATTATTATATTTAGAATAAATAGAGATTACAAGAATCAAAGAAATTAATTGAATCCTATAAATTCTTTTTTTTCTTCCGGTTCTTTCTTTTTCTTTTCACCAGTTGTTAAGATATCCCAGGTACTATTGACACCCATCTCTTTTAATTTCTTTCGCTCTTCATCCAATGATATATCATCTTCATTCTCATCTTCAATTTCATCTTCACTCATAAAATACACCAACAAAATCTTTAACTTTAATAACCTAGTATAGTTCGGCTTAATATATTTTTCTTAATTTAAGATTAATAAGTATTAGGAGAATATTTTAGTAAACGTAAGAAAAAATTAGCAAGACAATACTCAATAAAATTTTAAATCTTTAATTTTATATTTTATTAAAAAATCATTCTTTTAAAAAATTAAATATTCCAAATTTGGTAATAATTATGGCAAATTGCGCACATTGTGGGGGAGAAATAATTGGAGATCCTTTTCACTGTAGTGAATGTGGGTATGATTATTGTGCAATACATAAAGACCCAGTAAATCACGATTGCAATATTGTAAGAGAGAGTCTAAGATTACAACAATCACCAACGGTTATCCAATCTTACAGTCAAATGCCACAGCAATCACCAGTCCCTCAAGAGCAAGCATATCAACAACCATACACCCCGGGAGTAGTTCGAGGGACCACAGACGGCACATATACCTGGTATCGTCAAGAAAGTCAAGTACCAGTAAATGCATTTGACCCTGATTCTGGAATTAAGTTTAAAGGAATCTTATTGCCTCATAAATCAGAATTATTCCATTTTATAATCGGAGTCTCACTAATTTATATTATCGGCATTATAACTTTCACTCCTAATTTAATTAATACGGGATATGAATGGGCAATTTTCATGTTAGCTGGTTTTTATGCTACAGCTTTTCTCTTTCATGAATTAGGACATAGACAAGTAGCAGCTCATTTTAATCTTCAAACAAAATTTAGACTATTAACCTTTGGGATGATTTTAACAGTTTTTGGCGTTGTAATTAACATATATTCATTAATCTCTGGTGGAAATAGTTTCCCTTCCTTGGCCTTACCTGGTGCTGTTGTTGTTTTAGGTTTAAGTAAAATAGATAAAACTACAGGATTGTGCAAAGCTGCAGGTCCCACAGTTAATCTAGTTTATGGTATCATCCTATTCATAATCTCTTTTATAATTCCAATATACCCACTTAATATGTTAATAGGGTTAGCCGCGAATTTGAATTTTATGTTAGGTACTTTTAATATGATTCCTATTGGTATTTTAGATGGACAAAATATTTGGAAATGGAACAAAAAAGTATATATCGCGTTATGTGGTTCATTACTAACGCTTTTAATAATAACGTATATGCTTATCTACGCTCCAATTAGTACAAACCCATATATTCCTTAATCTTATAATTTTAATTGAATCTTTATTTTTCTTTAATTTTTATATATTGAAATCCTAAAGAGTAAATTAATAACGAGAGAAAAACAAAAAGTAAAAATTATGAAGGATGATAATTTTAAATTATTAAATTTTTGAGTTTTATAATTAATTTAATAGAAGCACGAAAACAATATAAAGTGATTTAAGCTGACTTATTGCGAATTTTGCGGCGAACAAATTACTTATTTACCATTTACTTGTAAATACTGTGGAAGTACTTTTTGTAAAAAACATCGATTACCTGAAAATCACGAATGTACATTTGAATTAAAACATGTACCTGTAGTCCCTACTACTCAAACTAATCAAAGATACCAAGATACTACAATGAAAAAACCGGTATCTAGGGTTTATTTAGATAAAGAACCTAAAGCGTTCAAAAAATACTTAAGAAGACAAGAAAAACAAAATGAAAGAACATTAAGGTTATATCAGAAACCTTATAAAAAAATATCTCAATATCAGGGAACTAAAACACTCTTTTTTACAATCATAGTATTCTCTATTATAGCTTTATTTTTTAGTTATTATGAGATCCCTGAATATATATCTTTAAGTTTACATGGAATAGTACATAAATTCACATACCATACTTTTTTTACTAGTCTTTTTGTTGGAACTGATGATTGGTTAAGTTTGTTTTTCTTGTTTATTATGTTATTGATTTTATATTTTATGGCTAGAAATATTGAAGCCAGCCAAGGAACTAAATTTTTAATAATATTGTATATAATAAGTTGCTTATTTACAGCTCTTTTCTATTTCTTATTGAGAATTTCACTCATATCAATATATCCCTTAAATTCATATAACCTTTATATTGGATTAGCGTGGGGCGGCATACTAGGATTATTCTCATATTCCCTTTTTCCAATTATGAATCGAAAAATAACGGCTTTAATGTATTTCCTTCCAATTAGAATGAATGGGAGATCTTTTTTGTTACTAATTGTACTTCTTAGGTTATTTCCAGTAATATTTTTTGTTTGGACTGACCCTTATGTTATTGTGTTTTACTTGCCAGAATTAGGTGGAATATTAGGGGCTTATATCGTATATAAATATCAATTTAACTTAAGATAAATTCATACCTATATTTCTTATTCGAATTCATAAAAATTATCAAGGAATAAGTCTTTATTTTTATATCCTATTGAATTCACAATATTATCTGAACATTAAAAATGCCCGGAAATAAAACGTCTAGAATAATAGAATTAAATGAAGATTTAATAGAAAATAATGATAGATTAGCAGAAGAAAATAAACAAATATTGAAAGAAAAAAATATTAGAAGCTATGATTTTGTTGGTGCTATAGGGGCGGGAAAAACGGCGATTATTGAAAATATTGTAGAAAAAATTTCACGAGATTATAATATTCTTGTTATCAATGGTGATGTAGCTACCAGAATAGATGCTGATAGAATTGAAAAACATGGTGTACGGACAATTCAGATTAATACTGGGCGCGAATGTGCATTGAATTCATATCATATCTCCCAAGTTTTAAAGAATTATGATTTAAATGAAGTCAACGTAGTATTTATAGAAAACGTAGGAAATTTGATTTGTCCTTCTGATTTTATTTTAGGTGTTGAGAAACGGATTGTAATAGTATCAATAACAGAAGGTCCATGGGTAATTCGTAAACATCCAATGTTGTTTAAATTTTCTGATGTTGCTATTATTAATAAGATTGATTTAAAAGATGTTATGGATGTAAATATTGAAGATATGGTAAAAGATGCTAGAGAAATTAATCCAAATCTCAAAATTTTTGTTACAAGCGCTACAACTGGAGAAAATATCTCCAAACTTATAAATTATATCTTAAATTAGTTAAAATAAGAATAAAAGCAAAAGAGTATAATATTATTAATAACTAAAAAAGTTCTGATGGATTATGTCAATAAGGCAATATAATACGGAGTTAGGAACTTTAATTGATAAAATAGTTAAGGTATACGTTGATAAGGATAAATTTTTTGTTGGCCAATTAAAGGGAATTTCAGAAGACTCCAATTTAATTCTTATTAATGTTAAAAACGAAAAAAGCAAATCGTTTCCAAAATTGTTTATAAGAAGTAATTTTTACAAATTCGTAAGTTTAGAAGAAGAACCTTTTCCTATGCAGGCTTTAGCAGATAGAATTGCAACTATTTTTACAAAAGGGCATGTAGATTATATTGAAGATCAGAATATAATATCAATCTTAAGTGGGAAAATTATTGTTGACGAAAACGGAGTGAGAGGAGAAGGTCCTTCAGCTGATAGAGTTAGGAAAATTTATGAGCAATTTAAAATGGATTTGGAAACAGATTAATTTTTTATATTAAATTTTTTTATTACTTTTATTCTGTAAATAAATTCAATAAATTCTTTAATCCTATATCCATAATTATGTTTTTCATAACAGCTTTTCCTAATGGTGATATTTTAATTATTCCTAACTCATCAAATTTTCTGATATAATCATTATCAATTAAAAATTGAATATCTGTATCCCATGTTTCATCAAAGATTTCTTTTAAATCCTCAATTTTTATATTCTCATCAACCTCTTTGCTTAATGCAATTATTAAGGCTAAAGTACCATACTGAGATGGCGTAATATTATCATCTTTTCCCTCAGAAGTTAGAATATAAAATTGTTGTTCAAGAAATTTGGTTTTTATGAGCTCAAAGCCTACATTTCTTAAATTCAAATAAACTTCGCTCATAATTTCTTCAAAATTGAATTCTTTGCTTAGGTTTTTAAGATCTTCTTCTCGAATAATTTTTTGAGGATTTGTTAAAATAAGTCTTGTAATATTTTTTACAATTTCGTCAATTTCATTACTATTAATCGTCAATAAATTCAACTCTCTTTGATAGTTATAATATTTAAATTTTTGATTGTTTTTTTTAATTCTAAGTTAGAGATAATAAAAATTAAATTAAATTTTGATAAGGCATCTTCCATTTCGAAAATTGGCAAAATTTTTCTTATCGTTCGATAAATAGAACCTGCTTTATTAAATTGGCTTAAGATTGATACATTTGAAAAAATAATATTATCTTTATTAATATGTAGTTTAATTGAGATGTAAAACACAATCATGAAAAAGATTTTTTCTGGAGTAGTTAATTCCTCAAATTTGGCTTGTTCTTTGTCCTTTTTAATAAATATTAAACTGATGAAAAAGCTCTTATGATCATCACTTAATATGATTCTAATTTGAGATTTTATATTTATCCCTACTAGAAACTTATTCATTAAGGTTTCGATATTAGAAAGAGAATTCTCTAATTCTTTAAATTGTTTGAAACAATTGGAAATTTCTTTTTCATTTATGGTAATAATAATTTCTGATTCTTTATTCTTTATTTTTTCATCAAACTTCGTCAGTTTTCCAATAATTGGAGATAAATCACAAGGATTTTGAGGATTAAAACAATTTTCTGGAAAGGTAAATTTATCAATTTCAGTATCAGTTTTTTCAATATCATTTTTAATTTCTTCTAAGGGTCTTAGAAATACTAAATCAACTAAATCAATATCCTGAATTTCTGTACTTTTATCATCTTTAATACTCTTTTTAAGTTCAGATTGTAAATCATTTATTTTTTTTTTATCAGTATTAATTAGTTCTAATAGTGATTGATGATCCTTTTCAAATATTTCGAAAAGAGGGGTTAGTTCTTCTAGTCTTAATTGAGTTTGGCTTTTCTTCGACTTTATATTAGTAATTTCAGATTGTATTTCTTTTGCTTTCTTTTGAATAGCTCGTATTTTTTCTGCATTTGATAAATTATTTTTAGACTCTATGATATTAATTTTTATATCATTTTTTGATTCTTGTTTATCTCCTGCCATTTCTCTTGTGATCCGATTAATTTGGCTAAAACATTGCTTTTTTTGGTTAGTTAATTGCTGAATTATTATATTATAATTATCCAATGTTTTTTTGATCTGATTAATCTGGTTTTTACGTTGAAAAAAATCTTCTTCGAAAAGCTTCAATTTTTTCATGTTTAGGGTTAACGATTCATTCAATTTATTCAATAGATCTTTACTAGCAGCACTATCACTTGATTTTTTATATTGATTTGATAATTCTAATTCTCTCGACAGAGATTCTTTTTCTTTTAATAGCTCATTGTATCGAAGAATGAGAAATAAATTTTGAATAATCTCATTAAATTGAGAAGAAATGGTTATATTATTTGATATGATTTTACGGTATTCATGTAAAAAATCTAATAACTCATTAGCTTTCAGTAAATAATGGAATTCTTGAGTTTTTTCTTGTAGAAAACCCACAAATTTTTCAATAGGAATAATATTTAAATCTTGAGAAATCTCAAGAAATAAATCACTTTTATATTCAGTTAATAAATTCTTTTTAAATTTTCCATTAATTAAAGTGAATTTATCCTTAATTAAAACTTCTTTTGAGCCGATGGATACCTTAAAATTGTTTTTTAGAATATTTTATACCTTTTGTTTTTATTAATTGTTTTCGAAATGGTCTTCAAATTCCTTATACTCTTTATCTTTTTTTTTCTTTCTTTCTCGAATTAAATCAATAGGATTTTTATCTTCATCCTTTTGAATCATATATTTTTCATTAAAGCTCTTTTCAAATTGAGATTTAAATTTTTTAATCTTTTCAGAAACTTCATCACTAATCTCAATTGAATTATTTTCAGTAGGTTCTTTGGAAATGTCAGTTAATTTTTCTCTGCTTTTCTTCCGCCTGAGCCTTTTAAATTCTCTATCAGAGAGTTTTAAATAATTTACATAAGCCTTTTTTTGTTCTTCTTGTTTCTTTTTTAATTTTTCTAATTCCTCTTTCTCTTTTACCTTTTTTGTAACTGCTCTTTTAGCGCTTAACTCTTGTTGAGTTAACTGATTCTCAATAGTTTGGAAAAACTCATTAAATGTCAAAGTAGGATCCTCTTTGAAAAACTTTTCATAATCTTTTATTAAATTTGGATCAATATCTTCAGGAATTCTGCTTAATTCTTTTTTAAGTTTTACTTGGATTAAGTTTTGATAATAACGTTTAGTTTTCTTTATGGTTTTTAAGAAAATTGTATTGTGTTTTAATGAATCTAGAAGTTCCAACCATCGTGCAATTTCAATTGAAGGAACGAATGACATAAAATCGATGATTTTACTAATTTTTTTGCGTTCAATTAGATTTAATCCTATTTTTTTTGTTATTTCTTTATTGATGTTTAATTTTTTTAAATTATTTTTAAAATCTTCTTTATATTTTTTAATTAACTGGTCCTGAAAATCCAGGAATCTATTGAGATTAATTTTTGAAATTTTATTCAACCTATTATTTACATTTTGTAGCAATTCCTTTAATGTTGCTATCTGGGAGAGAAAATTCTTATCATTAAATTCATGTTCAATAAATTGCATATTTTCTGTAATTTTTAACGAAGTATCATTTAATTGATTTAATTCTACTTGTAGATCTTCAATTGGACTTGTCAATTCCTTTATTTTTTCTAGATTAAATATTTGGTTATTGCTCATAAGTTTTAATTTAGTAAATTTTATTATTTTTATATTTCAGGAGGTCCAGGGGACTTATTTCTATTTTTCTCGTAAATTCTTGTATGCGTCGAGGTTTTTTTAGTGGTACTTAAAATATCTTGTCTTTCAACATGAATTGCAGTACCCCCAACTAACTTTAAAGAATTATAAAAAATATCATAGTTTAATAATCCTGTATTGATTGATTTTAATAAGGCGACCCTTGTACCCCTTTCAATATCTGATCCAGAATATCCATATGATAATTCTAAAAGGCCTCCAGATTTATTTTTTTTCTTGAATTCTTCCCATAAAAGACCGTTTTCAAATTCAGATACAAATCGTCCTAATTTTGCTTCTAATTCTTTTGATACTGTTTGAACTTTTTTATATTCATTGTTTAGATTTGAAAAAATTAAGTCGTCTACCCCGATTTTCGCATTTTTTACTTTGTTAATAAAAGATTCGATAATTTTTTTTCTTAAATGAAAATCAGGAAAATCAAATTTAAAATGGAATGTAAATCGACGCCATATTGCTGAATCTAGCTGATGTTGATGATTTGTAGCACCAAAAATCGCAAGAGGTACCCCCTCATAATTTATTCTGTCAATGACTTGGAGGAAAGAAATTACAGCTCGTTTAATTTCTCCTACTTCATGAATGTTAGATCTCTCCGAGCCGATTGCATCAATTTCATCAAAAAATAAAACAAAAGCATTTCGTTCTTTAGAAATTTCAGCGGCTAATTCTACAACTCCACGAATATTTTTGATGGTATCTCCAAGTAAAGGTGAAACAAGCCTATCAGACTCTACGACGCATAATGGGATATTATATTTCTTAGCAAATCCTCTTGTTAAGGAAGTTTTTCCTGTACCTGGGGGTCCATAAAGAAGGACAGTTAGGTTTGGAGCTAAATTTGTATTTTTTAAATTTTCAGTAAATTCATTATATTTTTTTAGGGCCTTAAAAAAATCATCTAAAACTTCTTTTTTAATTTCATTTCCTAAAATATCATCTACGGTTTCTTTAATGTCTGAAGGAAAATAAATTGCTCCATATTTTCCAAGTCGTTCTTTAATAACATCATCAGAATATATTAATTTATCTTCCTTCTCAATATTAGATTTAGGCATATAATTTCAACTCTTTTTTTAAAAATATTTTATTTTTTTTTTTTATTTCTATTTTCAAAACTCTCACAAAACAGTGCAATTTCATTAATTAAAATTTTAAGATTATCTATTTGGGATCCAATAAAATTAAAAATTTCTTTTCGATATTGAATAGAATCTCTAATTTTCATTTTATCTAATCCCAAATAATTCGGAAAACATATTAATTTCATTAAATATGGAAGTACTTTTTCATTTGTTTGAAGATCTTTAAAGATAGTATAAAATATATTTTCATCAGATAATTTCCATTTTAAAATACCCATATATATCAAGAATGCATAATTCATTGAAATCCAATTAACTAATTCCTTCGACAAAAAACCTCGTCTTTGAGAGGCAAAAGCCAAATAGTATAGTATTAAAGTTTCATTACTAAATTGTGGATAAAATCTTATTGTTCCATCTGATTGCTTATTATCACGCAAAAAGTTGTTTTCTAATAAAATATCTACAAAATCTTCTTGTGGCGCTAAAAATATCCCATCAATGAGACGTAAACCAATTCGTTCAGCAACTTTCTCTAAGGCTTCTTCTTCTGCATTGGCAATCGAGTCAATATAGGGCAAAAATACATCATTTTTTAAGATCATAGGAATTTCATGATTTTGTTTTTCTGGGAATTCCCCAAAATTAGGGTCTAAATTATACAATGATGTTATATTGTTTATTATTTGATAAATCTTTGGTGATATTCCAGGAATTTCAAAATAATTCGGATTTTCTAAATTTTCTCGATAATATGTATGAGATTGTAAAAGATGTCTTTGACACTCATAGAAATCAGTGGAATGCTGTAATAAATTACCATAGATGATTGCTAGGTTCGCACCTCTGGGCAATAGTTTATCTTCAATAAATTTAACTAATTGATATAAATATGTGTTTTCTAAATTCGATTCATCAGGATTAGTGATATGACGTAGAACATTCAATGCATCAATGGATTCGTGAAGAAAATCTACAATATAATCTTTGATATCTATTATAGGGATTTTTTCTCGATATTTAACAATAAAATCTTTAATAATTTCATAAATATTGGATCTATACATAGCAGAAAATTCTGAAAGTGCTCTAACTTTACGAATATTCCTTTTTTCTTCTTCTTGACGTATTTTATCTAAAATTTCTATATCAAGTAATAAATCTGCATCCAAATAAAGAATTATTCTTCTTGTTTCTCTTAGGATTGGGCGCATGTGACTTAAAAAAGTTAAGTACCTTGGTAAAATATCTGTCCATTTCTCTCTTTTTCTTCCTGGTTTTACTGTTCTCGTAGATTTTTTTTTATAGCTCATTCCTTTACCCTAATTTATAATAATTTTATTCCTCATCATATCCTACTAAAATTTCAGTAAATATATTGGAGATCTCAACGAAGATAGGTATTTCAACTCGGCATAAATTTCCTAATATCCATTTATTAACATCCTTGAGAAGAAATCTTATTTGATTGTGAATTTTCTTATTAATTTTTGAATTAATTATTTTAGATAACCACAATCCGCCTCCTATTCTATAAGCTATGATTTTGATGAGTGGTTCGAATAATAGTTCTAAAACTTGTTTTATCATCCAAGATTTTGGAATTACACTCATATTTTTCTCATTAAAATTAGGATCATTTAAAATGGGATTAGTTTCATCAACACTTAATTTCGGCATGAAACTAAGCAACAAGATTAATGCGAATATTGCTGAAATCCCATTAATTGTGTAAGAACCACCAATTTTATCAATATCATCCCTGTTTATAGCCATATTTGCTAAGAACATGCTTATAAAAACATTCCTATCAAACTCTTTTGAAACAATAGCATAACCTAATTCTTCATCAATAATCAAATATTTTTCTTCAAGAATTTTAATGATTTCATCTGGAAATGTGTAAAAAACATATACTTTTTCTTCGCTCCTTCTTACGTCTTTTTTTATTACAAGTTCTTTTGAAATAAGTCCAAACATGTTTATAAGTTCTTCAAGTTGATTTTTCACATAATGATGTGGTTTATTTGGATCTCCAAACATAGCAAAAAATTGATGATCAACGATATGGAAGTCATTTCTCTTACTAAACGCTCCGACCATTCTATCTATTATGGGCCCTTGAGTTCCAGATGCTATAGCTTTCGCTTTAGAAGTAACAAATCCATTTAGTAATTCATTGATAATAAAATCTTGCTCGTGAGTTCTTGATTTCAAAATTTTTTTTAAGGACTCGGAAAAACTCTTAGTGTTTGGAAAAAAAGCATTTTGTATTTTATCATTGATCGATTTTATTAGGATATCTCCATTATTTTTCGGAAAATGAATTTTCATATTGTTTAATCTTTGGATCAAAGCTTCTTTTGCGCCTGGAATATTTTCTACATCTCTTTTTTGTAGTTCTTCTATAGCTTTTTCAAGATTCACTTGGAAATCATTTAAAATTCCTTTCCATATTGTATCTTGAACTTCTGTCATGTTTTTCTCAATTTTTAATACTTTTTAATTAGTTATTGTCCAATTTAATTCAATTGATATATTTTTTAACGCATTGATTAATGGCCGAATAAGCTTTTTATCATAAAGATTTGGAGATGACATCCCTTTCTGGGCTTTCCAACCCATCTGAGTACCATTTCCCATCACTCTCTGGCCATATTTTAAAATATTACTCAAATCTCGAACCCACCAATAGAACCTTAGCCATTTTTTATTTGGATTATCCTTAGAATAAATCACCGCCAATGCTTTCCATTCGCCCATCAACCATTTAAGAGTTATACCACTCACAGGTAAGTAAAAATTTATGGGAAAATTTGCATGAAATCGTAGGTCAAGATTTTCTGAGAGAATATTAAAAATCGGTTGGTTATAACCTTCTAATATAACAATTTCTCCACAGTGTTGGCATTCATAATGGGATTTCATTTTGTTCATTTTTTTCTGACACTTAGGACAGGTTCTATTTTCAATAATCCTATATTTTATTATCTCTAAATTTTTTTCTTTTTCTAAATCTTCTTCTGTTTTTTGTTTTTGCTTTCCATATTTTCCCCTCCAACTCCAGATATCATCAAATGACTCATCGATTTTTTCCAAAGCCATAATAATATTATTTAAAACATATTTATCATAAATTTTGAACATACCAGCATGTTGATAATTCTTCCACCAAGATAGTCTCATATATTTTTCTTCCTTTAAATAGGCGCTATGACAAATTAATGCAGCGAATAAACGATTTTCAGTTTTATTTATTGTAATTCCTTTTTCACAAATTTCATATTGCTTATTCAAACTTGCATTTTTGTGAAAAAATTCACCCTCTTGAAAATCTCCTACTTCAATTTCTTTTTTTTCTGTTGTTTCTGTTTCTTTATCTTTTTGTTTAATAATTTTTTTGCATTGTGGACATTGAAAAATCCCTGCTACTAAAGGTTCCATCTTGATATCACAAGCAGGACATTTCAATTTTATTCATCACTACTCATTATTATTAATCTTTCATAATCCAAATTTAATAATTTTAATTCTTTTTCTGTTAGTTTAGTAATATGTTCATTAATTTTAACCAATTCTTTTCGTAATTCGATCAAAGCATTTTGAATATTATCTACTATCCCTTCTTCATTGAAAGAGATTTTTTCAATAAATTCTAAATAACTATATTTTTTTTCCTTACTAGAATAATTTTTTTTCAAATCTATCAATTTTGTATCAATTTCTTCAAGCTGGTTCCTATATTTTAATAATGACAATAATTTAGAATTCCATTCTTTAAAGATGTCAACATTTTTATTAATTTTATCAAAGTTAAATTTATCAGAAAGTTCTACCTTCTCATCTTTAAGAAATTGAATTATCTCTTTACTTTCTTCTATTGCTTTGTTGATTTTTTTCATAACTAATTTTGTATTTAGTGCAGGATCAAAAATTTTAACGAATCCATTGATTTTTTCTTGGATTTCTTTAAACCTTTGAAAGAACCCTTCAATTGTAACCTCAATTTTAATAGCTTGATAAATATTCCCATATTGGTCTAAAATATAATAAAAATCATCTGGTAATGTATAATCATGTTCACCAATTCCAAGAATTAATGAATGAATCATATTGCTTTTTTCACATCGTACCCCTTTTAGCCTGGTGAGGGCTAAATTAAAATTCCTTCTATTTAAAAATTTAAATTTCTTATTTATTATTAAATATATTGTATCATCTGGAACAGAGATTGTATCTTTTTCAATAGTTATAGTTTCTTCTCCTAACTTTAGATTAAAATCATCCTCTTTTTGCTCAAACTCTCTCAAGCTTCGAATATTTTTTATTAATCCTAAATCTATATAAATTTCGATAAATTCTTCGTTCCAAAATGTTATAATATTGCTTTTATAAATATCATCTAATATGAGTACTCTTTCATAAGATTCAATTAGAGTATTGTCGGTTAAGTCTTTAAATAAATCATTTCTAATGACATATAAGAAAAGAATTATGTATCTCATGTCTATATTATCTAGAACGTTATCTATTAAGTTTTTATCATGTTCCAATGTTAAATTTTTATGTTCCATACCTAAAATCCACTCACCATTATTAAAATTGCTAAATTATTTCAGTAAAAAAAAGTAAGTGAAATAATTAATCATTCCTAAAAAATTTTGCTAAAAGCCTTCAAATGTTTTCACATAAAAGCAAAAATATTTTAGTTTTCCTTTTCTTTATTCTAAATGATGACAGATAATTTAATTACATATTTGCGTAGTGATAATAATGGGAAGAAGAAAACGTAAACAAGTATCACCAAAAAGAGTTAAGAGAGTACCAAAAATTTTCACCTGTCCAGAATGAAAATAATTGATTTCCAATTTTTCATGGAATGCGGTGAAAAAAGCGTAAAAGTCACTGATATTAAGAAGAAAGGTGCCTTTGCTACTGTAAAATGTGGAAATTGTGATTTAACAAAAGAAGTATTAGTAAATTCAATCTCAGAACCCGTTGATGCTTTTGGGGATTTTATTGATATATATTATGCAGACCAAGAATTACTAAGATTAGAAAAACGGATTGTTAGTTTAAAAGAAGATAATGAGTGGGGAGATATTATTCTATCCTATTCTATTTTATCAGATCTATGTAAAACAAAAGCAGCGATATTATTAGAAGAAGATAATGTTAATTTGGATGAAGTTGATAATTGGAAAATACGATCGGAAAAATATAAACAGCTTGAAAAAGATGCATTATTAAAACGTGATACTGAAGAACTAGAACGGGGGGTTAGAACTGATGAAGAATCCTTATTTGCTGAAACGGATACAAAGATAAAGAAAGAACGAAAAATTGATGATATTTTTGATGATCCTGGATTTTTAGAGTTCTAAAAATTTACTATTTTAATGAAAATCCTCTTAAAAAAATCAATATCAAATATTTACTTATTCTTTTGTTGTTAATTGTTGGATTAAATCATAAATCGTATTATCTGGAGAACAATCTAAATAATTTCCTAAATCCCTTCTTAACATAATTTTTGATTCATTTGGTAAATTTTTTCAATAATAAAAGAAAATTTAACCAGATTAGGTATTAAATTTAAAATATGAATTATAATTTTTAAATTTAGAAAGAATATTAATCATTTTTAATGTTGGGGAATGCTTCTTATCCAGATTGGGTCTTACGCTTAGCAAATAGACTCTTTAATTCTCCCATAATTGCCCCTCTAAGTGATACTGGACTTGCCGGACGGGCAGGAGTAGGGGCAGGACCTGGACCTCCGGGTGGACCTCCGGGTGGACCACTAGGTGGTGGTGGAGGTGGACCTCCGGGTGCACGTGCTGCCGCTGGACCAGCTGGTGCAAGAGTCGCTGTTGCTGGAGCACCTCCAGATCTTAATTGACCTGATGTTATTTGACTATTCAGAGAATTAATTTGGTTTTGTAAATTTGATACTTTCTCATTTACTGAGCCTAAGGATTGATCAACCAAATCAGGGATGCGTAAGATAATAGACATTATCTTTTCAATAATATCACCAAAAGCATTTAGTTTTTCTTCCAATGGTGCTTTTCGAGTACTATCTAAGAAGCTTGCAAATTCTTCAGCACACATATTAACTCTTTAAGTCTGGTAATTTTTTATGTTATCTAGTAATTTAATAGATTTTAGTTTAATAAATTTAAGTTTAAGCTCAATTAATTTTTTTAAATAAAGTATATAAAAGAAAAGAAAAGTTTTTTCTAGCTTAATTCAGTAATAGTGTCTTTTAATTTAATCCAGAGAGTATTAATTTCATCTCTTACCTCAGTAAATTGATATATTTTTTTTATTAATATATCTCGAGCTCTGTCAAAATCTCTTTGAACATCATTTAATTGTTGGTCGAGGATGTTTAATTTATCGCCGTCAATTAATTTATTTTTCGCTTTCTCAGCATCTAATGCTTTTTTTATCACTATTGATCTTTTATCAGCGAGTTCTGCTAATGCATCGACAAATTCTTCTTTTTTTTGCACTAGATATTCTTTTTGTACTGCAATGTCTTTAATCGCATTTAAATAAGTATTATTTGCTTTAACATAATCGTCATTTTTTGAGATTATATCTTTATATAAGTTTACTTCCTCATCTTTAATGTTAGATCTATGCTCTCGAGCAAGAGTCTGCATTTGTTTTAATACATCTCTAAAAGTTCGGGTTAACATTTCTCGAATATTATTTGCTTTAGTTATATTTTCCGCGTATTTAATTTGAGAACTAATAAGTGAATTCTGTGCTTTAGCCAATTTCTTAAATTGGGAGACTAATTCTTTTTCCATTTTAGCAAGTTCTAATTCATCCTCATGGGTTATAATTGGACTCATTTTCAATCCCACTCTATTGGTTTTTATAGTATTTGATAAATTTCATATATGATTTACTTATTTTGAATAATATAATATTATTAATATTTAAGTTTATATTGAAAAGGATGCTGTTAAAATATTATCTTTGTAATTAGCTTTTATAATTTTTGCTTTAATATCTTTTCCAATAAATTTTTCAGATTGAATGATTGGTTTGTTTAAGAGTACCTTGATACCAAAATTAGTATTAATTTTCCCAATATATTCTTTTTTCCATCGCCCTTTAGAAATAACTTTTAATCTTAATAAGTCATTTTTTCGTACTTTCAAGAATGCGGCTGTTTTCCGTTTGTGAATTCCAAAATCAAATGGTCCCAATTTTAATTTGATGTTATACTTCTTTTCAAGAAAGGATAATTGATCATAGAAATAACCCCAACTTTTTGGTCTAATTTTCTTCAATTTTCTACCTGTTTTATAGATCAAATATTTTTGGATGCCTATTTGAATTTTCTTTTCAGAATAGCCCTTTTTCCTTAAATCTTTGATAAATCTAATGATATCTTCAATATCTTCATCATTTTCTCCTGGAAACCAGACAGGGGCGATTAACACATCAATTGTAGTATTCAATAAACGTGAGATATTTTTCAATAGAGTATCTAAATCATAATTCATATTGTTGCATAGGTAATTAGCTTTTTCTGAGCGCAGTGAATTTAAACTAATATTTATTCGTGTTATTTTAACTTCTTCTAATTGACTAATTATCTCTTCATTAAGTAATAGCCCATTTGTCTGTAATGATATAATTTCAATTCCTTTTATTTTCCAAATTTCTCTAATTAAATTGAATAAATTTGGGTAGAGGAGTATTTCTCCATATGGAGCAAAATGAATTTCTATTTTATAATTTCCTTTTATATTAACAACTTCTTTTATTTTCTTAACTAAATAGTTAGGATCGACAGTAAAATTTGTATCATAATCTCCAGCACTTACAAAACAATACTTACATTTCAAGTTACATAGTGTTAAAGGTTTTATTTCAATAACATTAGTCCCTCTATCGATTATGCCAAGAAAATCTACACCAAATAAGGGAATCTCCGAGTTTTCATCTACATAAATAATTTCATTAGTCATAAGATTTTTCAGAGTTTATATCGTAAAATTCCTATTATTGATCCTAGACCTACTAATTGTTCTCCAGTTAGATTTTCTGTGCTCATAATACTAATTTTTCCACCAGTATCTTCAACACTTGTTATAATTTCTTCAATTTTTAGTTTATTTTTTTTTGAAGATCCTCTAATTAATACATCCGCTATCAATAACTCTTTAATTGCTCCTTTTTCAGAAGCTTTAGACACCTCATCAAGGCCTATAACAATAAGATCAGCATCTGTGGCAAATTGTGTCATTATATTTTCTATCTTCTCAGCTTCTTGTAAAACTTTAATTTTATTTTTAAGACTATCTAACTTTTTTGATTTTAGAGTTTCTCTAATTGCGCTTTCAGTCCCAGAACTTGCATGACAAGTCTCAATTTTACCTTTAAAGTCAAAACTAGGTGTTTTTTGAAGAAAATTTATAAAATTATCTTTGGTATTTCCAGGTCCACATACAATGATTAAATTTATCTCCAAGTTTTTAATATTTTCTATTACTACTTTCTGAATATCTGTAAAAAATTCATTTAATGCCTTATTTCTATAAGTTTGTTTATATCTTTTACCTGGTATGTTTTTTCTAATTGTAGCTATCCTATTATGGCTAAAATTTGTGATAAGAGCTAAGGTTGCCAAACCGGTTTCAATTCCAATAATTAATGTAATAAAGTTTGATTCGAATTTTGAGGTCTCTTTTAGTCTTCTTAATTCATTTTTTAACCAATTTTCTTTAATTATTGTTAACTTTTGAGAAACTTCTATATTAAATGTATGATAAGTTCCAAAGCTAACATAATCCTCTGGTCCTTCTAAAATTTTACCTTTTATTCTTAATCGATTTGAAAATTCATGAAAAGACACAGATTCAACTTTGAGTTTTAATTTCATTAATTTACGCTCGCCTGAAGTTCCTTCTTTAAGAACAACTCTTCTTTGAGTTAGGGAAGACACTTGATCATCTTTAATGATAATATTATATAATGACCACAGATCGTTAAGGCTTTCAGTCTTAACTGTAACTTCTCCATGTTTTTGATCTATGTTGAGAATTTTCAAATCTAAAACTGACTCATCAAAAAATTCTATTTATTTATAATTAATTCAAAATTTAAGAAAAGCTTAATTCAATTTGACTTGAAGATTATTGCTAAGAAAAATAAAATAAATAAAAAAGATAAAAACTAACTCTATTAAATATGTAAAGCCGTTTACTTTTCTCCTAAAGCTTCTTTAACTTTTTCTAATTCTTCCATGCGTTTCTTTTTTTCTTCTTCTCTTTTCTTTAACTCTGCTTCATCGACCTTTTGAAGTGAAACGCCTTTTTTAATTTCTTCTTGTAGTTCTTTATCTGCTGGAGCCACTTTTATTTAACACCTTTTATTTTAAATTCTCGTAAAATAATTAAATTGATATATTTACAAAAAATATAATAGAATTTATTTATAAGTTTTAGTTTTAGTTAATTTCTAATTTCAATTCCATAAGAAACGCAGATTCTCCAGATGGATAGTAATTTTCAAGAATTGCTGGATTTTTTTTGAATTTAAATTTTTCATACAATTTAATAGCAGCAGAATTACTTATTTGAACATTTAATACTATTTTTTTAATTCCCTTTAAATCTTTTATTTTATCTATAGTTTTTTGAAGAATATATGAACCAAAACCTTTATTTTGAAATTCTGGTTTAATAAGAAAATTAATCATATTGGCTCTATCCTTTTTATCCATTATAACTATTATAAAACCAATTAATTTTTTTTTTACGTTACCAATTTCCAATTTTAAAAAGAGTGCATTATTTTCAATCAAATTTTTTATTAAATCCTTTGAAAATGCATTCTTTTTAAAAATTTTTTGCTCAAGATTTACGATTCGCTTTAAATCTTTTAAAGTTACCTTTTTAATTTCCATTAAGACCATTTTCATTCTTAAATACTTTTATAGGAGTCTTTTCTGTTATTTGTTTGTATTTTAAACGTCTAAAAGGTAAAGTTTCTATTATATATCCTTTTAGCTCATATCTTTCTATTAAGGATATGACATGATCTTCGATTGAAATATAGAAGGGCATTCTAATATATTTTTCTTCATAGGATAACAATTTATCATGAATTTTGAGATCAAATAATAGATTTTCATAAAATTTATCCAGTTCTTTTTCTTCTCCTTCAATTTGTGCATATAGTAAAAGTCCTTCTTCAGTAATTACTTCATAAGGTAATTTAACATTATTAGCTCTCCGAATATATCTATTCTTCAATTGATGATAATCTTTAGCTCTTATTGAACAGAAATGCATCTTTATATTAACTTCAGTCCCTAATTTTCGAATTAGATTAAAAGCTGTTTCTTGACTATTGACAACAGCAGCAATTGAATCTTTTTTCAATTTGAATCCTCGATCCTTAAGTGACTGACTATTAGGAAAACAAAATTCAAATTCATTTAAATTAATAAAATCTACACCGATATTGTCTAAATAACGTATAAATTCCTCAAGATACTTTTTATTTTTATTTCCTGGGATAACTGGAACTTCTGCTCCTACACTTATTTTTTTATTTAGAGCCTTTTTAATATTTAACCAGTGTTTTCTTGCAGGGTGGAATCTTATTTCATCTAATCCCGCAAGAGAAAGTCTTTTAGCAATATTTTCATTAAAATCAATACCATTTGTATATAAATGGATGTGGAACTTTTTTCCTTTCGCTGCTTTAACATAATTAATATAATCAATAGTTTTTTCAAGATTTAATTCTGAAAGTGGTTCTCCCCCAGTAATACTCATTCCTTGAGCATTAATTATATCAATTTCTTGGAGTAATTCTTCTTTATTTTTAATTTGTATTTCATCAGCAAATGTTATATCTTTCCCTCTCCTTTCTTCTGAAATTGGACAGTACCAAGAACAATGATCTGGTTTTTGGCAGATACCATTTAAAAATAAAACTACTTTAGATCCTTTTAAACAATATTTGCATCCTTTAGGAATACCCTTTCCTTTAATATAGTAAGTTTCGCCTTTTGATTTTTCTAATTTTACTTTTTTCATTTTTTAAATAATTTTTTTCTTATGATTGATTTTCTATCTGCTAATTTTTTTAAAACTTCCTCTGTAGTTTCATTAATCTGAAGGTGTCTTTTTAGAAATACTCCAGTTCTTCCATACTTTTCTCTTCTTAGAAGTACTTTTTTTCTTTCATTTAATGTATTAATACTAATCCCTACTTCTTTCGCGGCATTAACTTCATTGCCAATAATAGAAATTTCTTCGTGCCCTTGAGAATTTGGTTTGATTAATACTAATCTTTTGTCGATACCAGTTACTCTTACATCCAATTTCAATTGATGCATATCCATTTTTCCCCCAAAATCATAGAATTCCATTGTTTTTTTCTCAAATTTGGATAAAGGTAATGTAATATTCTCTAATTCACTTAAATGGATATAAAGTTTAATAGAATCTAAGGGAGTAGCCATTATTATTTCTCTAAAATAGTTTTTAAAACCATTTTTTTCTAAAATAAGTTCTATTTGAAATGGAGGAATTTGTTGAAAAAAGATGAGATCGATATCGCTATTTTCATGGATATCGCCACGGGCAATGCTTCCGTGGATAAATGGATTGAAACCTTCTTTAACGAACATATCTAATAAATTAATAGCATAATTCCTTTTTTGTCTTAAGAGAATCCAATCTTCTTTAGAATAGGTTATTTTTTCAAAATGATCTCTTAAGATATTTTCTTTTTTCATAACTCAAAATTAGATTTTTGATTTTAGTAATTTATTCTCTATAATATCAATAATCATGCCTAATACAATAGTTTCGTAATACTTAAAGGAATATGTGGCTTTCTCTATGGTTAAATGCTTTAAAATATTATTTTTTTGAGGAGTGATTTCTTTTAAAAACTTAATTAAATGTTTATTTTTAAAGATAAATGTTGATTTTCTACTAAAAATTGTATATATTTGACCATTTATAGAGTTATTTTTAAATATATTATAATAATCAGAAGAAATTTTTTTGTTTAGCTTTGGATTAATCAAAATAGCACCCTTAATATCAGAACCTGATAAAATTTGTTTGTAAGAAATAATAGATTTTGAATGACTTATAAGAATATATTTTGATTTTATCAGAACTTCTGTTAATTTGAAATCATCAAATATTGCTGAAATAAGTGAATTCCACTCATCAATCAATGTTTTTTCCAATATCCTGCTATCTGGAATATGGTTGATTTTAGCTTTGATGTTTATAACATTAAAACCATAACTACTTAAACCTTCAGTAAAAACTCTTAAGAGCTTTCTTTTATAATTCGTTCTAAATATTAGAATTAGAGGAAGATTACTAAAGTTTTCTTTAAGAGATGAATTCCTAGTCAGACACCATTTCTTTGTTAAAAATATTTGATTTTTCGATTTTTTACGCGCTTGCGAGAAGCATATATGTTCTAAGGCTTGATTTGAAAAAGAATAACGCCATCGATGAGTAATTTTGAACATTTTCACACTAAAAAGTAATAGAAGTAATAAGATAATTATGATAATGTCAACAGAAATCCAATCTATTTGAAAAATACTTGTCATGTTTTAAAAAATCAAATTTGGTATTATTCTACAACTTCAGTGATCCAGTTTAAATATTTTTCAGAACCTTTTTCAATTTTAAATCCAATACATTCTGGTGTTTCATAACTGTGAATTTCATTAATTTTTTGTATTATGAGTTTATTATTTTCTTCAATTGTTTTAATAAGTAATAAGTACTCATTGTCTTCCTCAATTTCTCCCTTCCATCTATAAATGGATAAAATATTATGAATAATATTTACGCATGCAGCGAGTTTACTTTCAACTAAAAGTTTTGCTATTTTTTTACCTTCTTCTATATTGGGTACAGTTACAAGGAAAATATAGTGATTCATATTAGATCTTTTTTTGATATTTATAGTTCTGATTAATGTAATACTTAATATCAACTTTTTTAAGATTTATTGGTTTGGCATTTCAATAAATTAGAATCTAATTTATTTGCATATAAGCTAGAAGGAGATATTGATATTTTTTAAAATTTCTATTGTGTTAATATATTTTGATAAGAAAGAATAATTCAAAATGGAATCATTTTTCTCTAATTTCTCGAAGCTATGGAAAAATTAATTTTATACTAATATTTAGAAATGTTGGAAAAACAGATTTTAAGAAAACATCAAAAAGAAGATTTAAATAAATGATCTTCATGATTTAATTCTAACGAAATTAACAATTTAAACGGAAGTAAAACTCTAAAAATACATCTTTAAAATTTAAAATACTATCAAGCTAATTAAAATAGAGAGTGTTAATAAATAGGGATATTGAAGAATTAAATTTTTAGAAATCAGTAGAGATCTTTCATGTCTTTGCAATTTAATAATTTTCTTAGGATTGTACCTTGTTAATTATGTTATTAAATAAATTATAGATCACACAAATCGTCAATAATATGAAAAATGATAATACTGTATTGAAAAAGTTTTGTTTATATCCGCCTATTTATTCTCTCTCTTTCTTCTTTTCCATTTTCGTATTGAGAGATATGAGATATTCTCCTGGAAGTATACCTTCAAGAAGAAATATCTATATATCAAAATCATATCAATATCAGGAGAATTTTGAAATATGGGAATTAGGGAGGAAAACCTAATTCTTCGCTAATATCTTGAAAATTCGGAAGAATCAATTATTTCAGAATATCTTGATATGTAGGGAATCTAGATTTTCCAAAGAGATTAAGAATAATATTTAAATAAAAGATCTTCGTGTTTTAATTAATCTATAATTTACATATAAAAATAAAGTAAAAACTGAAAAGGTTTACTTATAAAAAAACAAAATTTTTAACAAAAAATCAAAAAAAATATATCGTGTATTTATTATGGAAATGGAGAAAAAAAATTTAGCGATAATCATCTTAGCAGTAGTATTAGCAGCCTCTGGTGTTGGAAACGTTATGATGGCTGTGATGCTTGGATTAATTAAACCAATTCCTACTTTTGAAGTAGTTAAAATAGCAGCAGTTTCCAACCCCGTTACCATGGATCCATGTGATACATGGGACGGTGTTTCAAATGATATGCTTCGTCAGGTAGTTGAACCTTTAATCGCTTAAAATTTATCTGACCCTGAATTTCCACTTGTAGGAAGACTTGCCTCATCTTGGGACTTCCAAAGCACGCCTTTAGGCACAAATATCACATTCCAATTACGACCAAATGTATATTTCCATGATGGTGAATTACTTACTGGAGAATGTGTTATCCATACCTTTACAAGAATAAATTTTTTTGGCAACTGGACAGGAACTTTAACAGATCCTCATCATATGGCGTTTCCACACTCTCTTTATAAATTTGCCGATGAAACACCAATTTTTAATGAATCTCTCAGTTTTGTTAATCCAACTGATAACTTAGAAGTTACTCTTGTATTAAATGGTCCATTTGCTCCTGCTGAAGGACTATTAGCCTATGCAGCAAGTTCAATTGTGCATCCTGATTCTACTCCTGTAAATGAGATGTTAGAACTCGGCACGGATCTAGCCATAGGGACTGGTCCATTCAAATTTGTTAGTTATGTGCCAAATTCAGAGATTAGATTTGAGCGTTGGGATAGATATTGGAGAGAACCCGCTTATTGGGATGAAATTGTCTATCTCTATTATAGAGATGCTGTCACCGCTAATAATGCTATGTTGGCTGGAGATATTGACTACTTAGGCCAGGGTATTGCTGCACTACAAGAATCCTTTAATGCGAGTACTGCTATCACGGTAACTGGAGATGGAGTTAATGATTTTATCAATGGTTCTATCTATTGGTATATTGCTTTTAACTCCCCTTATATAAATATTACATGGAGAAAAGCTATATCATCTGCCTTTAACTTTACATATCTTAACGAAGAAATAGATGAAGGCACTACTGTGAAAGCTAATTCCTTAGTTCCTCCCGGTTTTCCTGCTCATAATGCTTCAGTTAAAGGTGGTGTTTTTAATATTCCCTATGCCAGACAACAAATGCAGAAAATGGGTTTTGGTGTAGGATGGGAAATTGGCAGTCAGGTTGGAGATATCTTTACTCCTGGTCTTGATGAAGCTCTATGGAAAGCATCCGCATGGGTTCCAGATGTAGGTAACTTTACTGCAAATCAGTTTAATTTCCGTCATAGACAAGGAAGTCATTTCATGGAACTCCTAATTCAACGATTTACATATGATATGGACTTAATTGGAATTGAAATTAACATACAAATATTGACTTGGAGCCAATTCATACTATTGGGACAAAATCATCCTGAAAGACTCCATATCTATTATGTCGGATGGGGCCCTGATTACTTTGAAACCTTCAATATGATTGATCCATTAGTAAATCCAGCATCTTCATCAAATTTTGCTCGAATTAATAATCCTCAAATAAACATGTATTTAGATCTCGCTGCTTCTGAAACCGATACTGAAACGAGATATGGATACTATATGAAACTTCAATATTTAATTATGGACAAATATCGATACCATATGGGCTTAGAGTATGATAAACTCTATTTTGTGCACGCTGCATCCTTGAAGGGTTTCCCATATAATACTATGAGGAACTTATACTGGTATCCAACTTATCGCGAAACCGCATAAATGAAATATAAAGAAATATAAAAAACTACTAACTAAATTCCTTTTTTTTTAATTTTTATTTGTCATAAACCGATTTTATAATAATAGATCAACATTAACTTTTTTATAGACTACTTAAGAGAAGTTCCATTAGGTAATCTGATGTGATAACTTACGCTCCTTATTAGAAAATAGAAATGCAGCGTACTATATTTAATCAAGAGTTAATTAATAATTTAATTTCAAATATATAATAAAAAAAAAATGATCTAAATGTCTTATAAAGAAATTTAAATTAGTATAATTCTATTAAATATACAATTAAAATATTATAACTGAGGTATGTAAAAACTTGTTACATAATGTTTACCTTATCCACCAATACACAGGAATTTGCTTAATCCATCGGAAGTATGGGAGGATTGAATTTAATCAAGATTTAGTTAGCGGCTTTCTAACGGCATTAAAGGATTTCAGTGTCGAATTTTCGAAGGGATCTGGAGAATTGAAAGTAATTGACATGCAGGTATTTTATTTATTATTAGTTTTTAAAGAGGGTGTGTTAATAACTGCTGCTGCTGATAAGAATGACGATGCTAAAATAACACACAAAGCTCTAACCGATATCATTGATAAATTTATAGCCAAATATGGCGATCAGATTGAAAATTGGTCCGGAGACGTCCGAATCTTCCGAGATTTTGACCAAATTATTGACAAGATTTTAGAAAATGGTAAACTTGCTGAGATCCAATTAAAACTTCCAATTTTGAAGATTTTTAAGAAAGATTTTCAGAAATCTCAGAAGCAGATTGCAAAGAAGGGTTTAATGTTATCGGATGAAGATTTGCGTCAGGTTCGGGATCAGAAACCGGAGTGGACAGCGAAGAGGCTTCCCAAGCAAGTTATTACACAGGGATTTGTAAACAAGAAGGAGTATAAGATTGCGCATTTAGCGGATGGATTTCATACGATTGGTGAGATCGCTGAGGAAGGAGGCCGGCCAGAGTCAGAGATCCAGAAAATAATGAAAAGTTTAGATGACTTGGGTTTAATTTCGTTTATCGATATAAAATAAGACTCTTTTTGATTTTTTTACCAACTCTTTTTTAATTGATATCGATTTAATTTTCAAAGAAGCCCCATAAATTTTGTTATTTCATTGATTTTATTAATTTTTGACATTTTATAAGAATAAAGGAAAAGATTTTTCAAAACTGTTTTACTTATAAAGTTAGTATGAATGTTAATAAAATTGATGACAATATCTATGAGATTCCTCCAAAGACATTAATGACACGGGTTAAAGGAAATATCGAAAAATTTCAGATGAGGGTCCCCGTAAAAATTTATGCTAATGAATATATTTTAGAGAAAATAAAGCAAGATAGGACTCTAGATCAAATTTGTAATGTTGCCTGTTTACCTGGGATACAAAAACATGCTATTGCTCTTTCAGATGCTCATCAGGGATATGGTTTTTGTATCGGGGGTGTTGCTGGGACAGACGCAGAGAATGGAATGATTTCTCCCGGGGGTGTTGGATATGATATTAATTGTGGTGTAAGATTATTAAGATCAAATTTATTTCTTAAAGATATTAAGAGTGTGCTTCCTAATCTGTTGAATACAATCTTTGATAATATTCCTTCAGGTTTGGGATCGAAAGGTAAACTAAATATAAGCTATTCAGAATTAGATAAAGTTTTAAATAATGGTGTGAAATGGGCAGTAGACAACGATTATGCTTTTGATGAGGACCTTAAACATTTAGAAGAAAATGGATGTTTAAAGGATGCAGATGCTAGTTTAGTTTCACAAAAAGCAAAACAACGTGCTATAAAACAACTTGGTTCTTTGGGAAGTGGAAATCACTTTCTAGAAATACAAAAAGTTAATGAAATTTATAATCAAAGTATTGCTAAAACTTTAGGAATACATGAGAAGAATCAAGTTACTGTTATGGTTCATACAGGGAGCAGAGCTCTTGGACATCAAGTATGTACAGATTCTTTGCGCAATATCGAACAAGCAATGAAAAAATACAATATAAAAGTTCCTGATAGAGAATTAGCATGTGTTCCAGCAAATAAACCTGAAGCACAGAACTATCTAAAACAAATGGCATGTGCAGCTAATTTTGGATTTACCAACCGTCAATTAATTACGCATTGGTTAAGAGAGTCCTTTCAGAATACCTTAAGAAAGGATATAGACACTTTAGGTTTACATTTAATCTATGGAGTTTGCCATAATATTTTAAAAATAGAAGAACATGAAATTGATGGTAAAAAAATGAAATTAAATGTTCATAGAAAAGGTGCTACAAGAGCATTTCCGCCAAATCATCCTGATCTACCGCCTGAGTATAAATCTATAGGACAACCTGTATTAATCCCAGGAACGATGGGTTCTGCATCTTATCTCTGTGTTGGTAAAAAGAATGCAATGGATCTATCATTTGGTTCTACAGCGCATGGTGCTGGAAGAGTAATGTCTAGAACAAAAGCTACTAAGAAATATTGGGGAGAGCGAGTTAAAGACAATTTAAGTAAACAAGGTATCATGATACGAGCTGCTTCGATGAAGATAATCGCTGAAGAGGCCCCTGGTGCATATAAAGATATAGATCAAGTTGTTCAGGTCAGCCAAGATCTTGGAATCGTTGAAAAAATAGTAAGACTAGTTCCAATAGGTGTAGTAAAGGGATAATTTTATCTGATTATTAATTTTGATTTAAATATCAAATACAATATTTATTTTAACTCTATTCTTTTTTTCTTCAAGATTCATAAAAGAATAAGTTATAGCCTTAACTTCAGTACCGGGTTCATGTTTGAGCTTATCAAACTTTTCTCCTTTTGCAACGGCCTTTAGATAATATTTTTTTTGATCTTTTTTTATTGGATGAATTTTTATTTCATTAAAAATTAGTTCGTCTACGTCAAAAATGTAAAGAAATTCTGTTAAAAAGTCAAATAATAAAGCTTCTTTATCTTCTGCTTCAATTGTTATGATTCTTTCAATTTCAGGTGATATTGATCTTAAACTAGGAGTAATTGTTTCCATTAAGCTATAAACGGTTTGTTCAAAAGCTTCTTCTAAGGTTGTACCTTTAGCTTCGACTGAAACATCAGCGGTGTGATCTAAAAATTTATAACCTGCTTTCCTCATCTTCCTTTAGCTAATTGAGTAGAATTGTATCATCTAAAAGTCCTTGATATATATAAGATTTTAGTAATTATATAAATTTCTTAGTAGTTTAAATTGATAATAAAAAATTATACAGTATGTTTTATACGATTGCGG
Organism: Promethearchaeia archaeon; assembly: GCA_029856145.1. GTDB lineage: Archaea > Asgardarchaeota > Lokiarchaeia > Sigyniarchaeales > SOKP01 > Loki-b32. Next base: position 27,696 of record JAHQWK010000016.1, on the reverse strand, counting down.
ATGACTTGATTTTTTATCAATTGGTATCATTTAAAAAAAAATATACAAATTTTGAACTTAAACTACGTGAGTATTTTTTTGAAAAAACACAAGGAATCTATCCGGAATTTGTAGTTGTTATAAGGCAATTCATCTTCTTTTTCGTTAAGAAGCAACACTATTTTAGCTCTAAAGTGTATTTAGACTCTATGAGAAGGGAACTAGGTAATAGAAAGATTATAATTATAAGAATTGAAAAAACTCTAATCAATATATTATTTAGTTTTTTTCCTGATTTAAATATAGAAAATATCAAAATAGAGTTTGATAATCAATCTAGCAAGAGAGAAATTTCAATATATTTTCTCTTTTTTAAAGAAAGAGGGATTGCTATTGGGCGTAATGGAGATTACATAAGGGCAGTAAACGAAATGTTTGAAAATTATGTTGTTTTTGAAAACCAAAATGCTCCATTAATAGTTAGGTGTAAATTCAAGGAATGACGTCAAATTAGGGCCTCCTTACCAAGGCACATCTTTTAAATTAATGACAAAGGCTACTGTGTTCGCTATAATACTTACTGCAGGAGTTAAAATTATTAGAAAAGTTATAATAAAAATATCAGGTAAGAGGAAGAGATTTGGTGCTATGAAGCCTGGGATAGAAACAAATAATAATGCTACTAATGCGAAATCCAGCTGATCTATTATCCAAAAGGGTGCACCGCTTTTTATATCGAATCTTCTTTTCAAAAAAGAACCAATTAAATCGCCTAATACCGCACCATATGAAGCCAATACAATTCGTATAATTAAAACAAGGAAATTAATTGGAAATTCTCCACCTATAAAATAGTATTTGAAAATTCCAATGTTATCATAAAGCGCATATTGTCCTTGAGTAGTTGCATCAACAATTATTCCATTTATTGGTTCCCATAATCCATTAAAAAGGAGAAAAATGCAAAAAGATATCGGAATTCCAATGTATAACGGCCCTTTTAATCCATTCCATGTTTTATGATCTCCTAATATTCTCCTACCATCTCGAAAATATTTCCCACCATCGATTGGTTTACCTCCCCCAGTTATCACCATCGAAGCATTTGAAATGTATGCGGGAACAATGATTAGAAGGCTAAATATTAATAAAGCAACCCAATCAGCCCAATTGAATAAAAATGTTATTATTAGGAAACTACCTAAAATCAAACACGCAAAAATTATTGCTAAGATAACAGCAATCTTTTTGTGGTTTTTTTCAGCATCGGAAAGATTAGTTTCAGCTGGCAAAAGTCAATAATTCCTTAATAAGAGTGTTTTTACATTATTAAAATAAATAGTTAATTAAATTAAACTTTTTTTAATAGAAAAAGTTATTAATAAAATCTTAATAAATATTGCTTCATAAATAATAATCTTTTAAAATACCGACAATAATAATATAAATTATTAAAAAGATTCATCAAAATTAGCTATTAAAGCTTTAACATTTTTCTACTAAATTAAAGATTAATAATTAATTTTAAATATGCAATTGAAATTTTCATTATGTAATTGAATATTAAAAATTTCGAGTGCAAAAATTTATAAAAAAATGATGGAGTAGCGGAGTCATAATTGTTGAATAATAATAACCATGAACATCAATTTAATATCGATAAATTTTATAAGAATTATCTTAAGGGGTCAAAAATTTTTAGTAATAGAGATGCTTTAGATTCATCTTATATCCCCGAGGAATTACCACATCGTGATTCTCAAATAAGATATATTGCCGAAAAGACTGCGTGTGCATTATTAGGTGATACGCCTCCAAATTTTCTATGTTATGGGATGACAGGCACAGGAAAAACGGCGACTATAAGATATGTTAGCCAAAAGTTAGCACAACAAAACTCAGAAATTAAACCATGGTGGATTTATATTAACTGCAATATTATCTCAACTCCCTATCGTATTTTAGCCCATATTTATAACACAATTTCAAGACGGGATAAAATTCCTCCTACAGGTTTGCCAAAGGATATTATTTTCAAAAAACTTCTGGGATTATTAGATTTAAAGGTTGGACATTCAATATGTTTCTTGGTTTTGGATGAGATAGATATTTTAGTTGATAGGAAAGGTGGTAATGAAATTTTGTATGATTTAACAAGATTAAATGAGAATTTGGATAATTGCAAAACAAGTTTAATAGGTATTTCAAATAAATTGAAATTTCGAGCGAACTTAGATCCAAGAATAATATCGAGTTTAGGCGAGGAACACATTGTTTTTCCTTCTTACGATGCAAATGAGTTGAGAGATATATTGATTGAAAGAGCAAAAATAGCTTTTCAAGAGAGTGTTTTGAAAGAGGAAGTTATTCCACTATGCGCAGCGCTTGCAGCAAAGGAACATGGTGATGCTCGAAAAGCACTACAATTATTAAGAAAAGCAGGAGAATTAGCTGAGAGAGATCAAAATAAAATTGTCTCAACTAAGCATGTAAAAAAGGCTCAAGAAGATTTAGAAAATGATCATATCATGGAATATATTAAAGGTATGCCACTTCAAGCACAATTGATATTAACTTCAATTTATCTAATTTCAAGATTCAGCCCTGAACATATAATAATATCTGGAGATATCTATGACGTCCACTCAGAGATCAGAGGGTTGATACCAGGGGTCAGACAATTGACTAAAAGAAGAATAAGTGATTATATTAATGAGTTATCACTAGCAGGGATAATCTCTGCAGAAATAAAATCTATGGGACATTATGGAAGAACCAAAATAATTAAATTCGATATAGGTCTGGAATTATTAGAGAAGGTTTTGTCAGAGATTGAAAAAATAAATGGTATTATGAATCATAAACCCGTTTTTTTACAAACAGATAAAGTAAAGTTAAAAAATAATATATTTAAAAAGTTAATTTAGGTAATAAAATCCCATTTATCAATATTTTCAGCAAGTTTACTAAGAAAAAACTCAGCAATATTCTCATTTTTATCTTTTAATAACAAGAATAGTTTTGTTAAGTGTTTACAAAATTTTTTGTTATCAGCTCTTCTTGTTTTAAAATCATTACAATTATGACGTAATATCTTGTTATTAGTATCTATTTCTATTAGATAGGCCTCTTCTTTAGAACCCTTGACTTTTGATTTAATAATTCCTTTAGAACGATCACATTTCAATAATTCAAATGCCGCATCAGAAACAGATACAGATCTATTTAGTGTTCCCTTATCGACGAAAGCATTAATTAAAACACTAAAATTAGATAATTCTTTTGATATATCATTTTTTAAGCTTTTAACTTTATTTGCAGTCTTAATTTTTTCGACAACTTCAATTTTTCTTTTTTTTTGCCAATTTTTTAATTGATTATTCAAATCCTCTGATAATTTAAGATTTTGGTTATCGTCTTTAATAAGCACTTTATCTTCCATGCATCTATTAATAAAGATTTTAGCTTTTTCTGGGGGATCAAGAAATAAATCAAATGAAATTCTAAATAGTAAGTCATTATGTAATATAAAAGGGAGATCGATTATTTTCCAAATATATAATAACATCTCTGAAATATTTATGCGAGGAATTGCAAAATTCATAGTAGTTGATTTAGGTTTTTTATAATTTAAGAAGAATAATTAAATATTATTTTTTAAGTCTAATTGTATTCCTTTTAAAGTATCTAGTTCGATAATTGAAAGAATACCTGGAGTAGGATGTATGCCTAAAGAATTCATAAAATCTGTCTGAGTCTGAAAGCATCCAGAATTAACTAATGCGATATTATTATAATAATCCATGCCATTAATGTGAATGTGACCTGTATGAAATATATCGGGAATCTTATCTATCACAAGCCAATCTTTATTTGTAGGAGCAATTTGTGTTTTTTTTCCATAGATAGGTGCTAAATGTCTACATTTTAATAATTCAATCATCGTATCTACTGGCTTGTTGTTCTCTAGGCCAGGTATCAACATGTTTAAATCAAGTATGCTATCACCATGAAAAACTAATGTGTTAACATTATGTGTTTGAACAAGTGAGGGATTTCCAATGCATAATACACCAAGGTCTATAAGTTCTGCGGAGTATTTCTTTGGCACCGCAGGCCTAGGAATTGCCTTTCTCACTGGTTCATGATTTCCAGAGCTGTAAAAAATTTTAATATAATCTGGCACTCCAGAAAGGATTTCTGTTGCTTTTTTAAATTGATTGTGTATATCTGTTATAAGAAGGTCACTCTTTTGTGTTGGATAAACTCCAATACCGTCAACTAAATCGCCATTAATTATAATATATTTAATTCTTCCAGCTCGTTCTCGTTGATTTTTATTTCCTAGTTTCCCATTTAAGAAATTTATAAATCTTGTCCATAATTTTTCCTCAAATTCTTTACTACCGATGTGAGTATCTGAAATTAAAACAATAGATATTGGATCTGGTGATATATTAGGTTCATAATCTCTTGGAATATCAATTTTGGATATATAATTACCGTAAATAATTCCACTTTTACCTTGTTCTGCTGGTTTGTATGTTCCTTCAATATAAACCATTTGATCATTAATAGTTCTTTCCGCTATTTTTACATTTTCTTGATTCTCTGAATCTTTACGGATAATTACATTAATATTATTGGTAAGATCTTCCAACGTTAGGAAAAAGTTTCCTTTTTTAGTTTTTCGAATTTCATTGACTAATCCGATTACTGAAACTTCTACACTATTCGTCAGTCTTAGAATATTATTAATATTATTTGCAGAAAGAACCTCAGGTCTTTTTCTTATTAAAGTACGAAGTTTATTGAATTTATCTACAGTAAGATTATAGAAATCTTCATAATCTCCGTTTGTATAAAGTTTATCTGTAGGATCTTTTAATATATCATAAGAAAACGCTAATTCTTTTGCAATAGGTCGATAGGTTAGCGATGATTTCGATCGTTCAAAGGAAGTTCTCTGGAGTTTATGCTTGATTACAGTTTTAGTTAAATCTTTATGATTATTGTGTAAAATTGTTTCCTCTGTATTTAAAGCTAAATTATTCTTTATTTGAGGAAAATTTTCAGAAATTTCGTGAGATTTTATCTTTATCTTTTCAAGTGCTGCTGCATTTAATGAACCGGATATCTCATTTATAAGATCTTGCTTCAAATCTTTCTCTTGAATGGCTATTGAATCCGTATTTTTAATTAACACATTTTTTAATGATTTCTGTGATTTTTTGTTTGAAATATTCTGTAAAATTTCTTCTGTTAGATGACTATTAAAATTCGGAAGAAAGCTAACATTCTTAATTACTGATTTAACTTTCTTTAAAGGATCATCTAAATTTAGAAGGATTTTCAAAGTTGAAGGTGTTATATTAATCCCAGAATTAACTAATTCTTTGATAATATCTTCTTTTTCATTTAAATTATCGTCTTTCAATGTTATACCGTTTACAATGGAATTATTATATTAATTGAAGTATGAAATTAAATCATTTTTTATTAAAGGAAAAACAAATTTCCTTTTATAAGTAGAGTCTGTAGAAAATTAGCATTCTCCCTAAATTTATAAAAGAAATAGCTGATTAATAAATGAATTTAATTAAATTCAGAAAATTAGTATAATAACTCTTAGTTTTAATATATTAGTTTTTCTCGACTTTAAAAATAGGGAATTTTATGGCAGATATTAGTAAAACAATGGAATTATACTTTAATTCTATTCAAAAACAAGTTGATGAATGCTATTCAATTGCAGAACACGCACGTCAGAAAGGACTTGATCCTGAATTAGAAGTAGAGTCTCCTCAAGCAAAAGATTTAGCTGGTAGAGTTGAAAAGCTTGTAGGTCCAAAAGGTGTTGCAGAAGTAATAAGAACATTAAAAAGGAAAGGTTTAACTGAAGATGAACTTGTCTTCAAGGTAGTTGCTGATATTTTAGATAATAAAATTGGAAATTTTGAATCTATAGAGGCCCGAGTAGATAGAGCAATAAGAATTGGACTAGCTATAAAAACTATGGGAGTTGTGAGTGCACCGCTTGAAGGTATCTCTAAGATCTTAATTCGAGAAGATAGTTCTGGTAGAAAATATTTATCCTTATATTTTGCAGGTCCAATTAGAGCAGCTGGAGGAACAACAGCAGCTTTATGTGTATTAATTGCAGATTTTGTAAGAAGAAAGTCAAAAATTCCTAAATATGAAGCCACTGAAGCTGAAATTGGGAGATACGTGGAAGAAGTCAAACTATATGATAGAAGAGTCCATTTACAATATCCTTCATCGAACAAAGAAATTAGATATGCTGTAAGTCATTTGCCAATAGAAATAAATGGTGATTCAACTGAAGATGAAGAAGTCTCTGCATTTAGAGATTTACCTCGGATTGAAACAAATCACATAAGAGGTGGAGCATGCTTAGTATTAAATGATGGTTTTCTTCTAAAAGCCCCAAAATTACTCAAAATTGCTAATGCTATGAATTTAGAAGGTTGGAATTGGCTTGCCGAATTGAAAAAAATTGCTCAAAACCAAGAAAAGATAGAAAAAGAAAAAAAAAAAGTTTTAAAAGAAGAAAATAAAATCCCCCCAAATTCTAAGTATGTTGCGGATATTATTGCCGGACGGCCAGTATTCAGTCATCCTTCAAGAATAGGAGGTCATAGAATAAGGTATGGGCGATCCAGAAATACTGGTTTAGCTGCGGGAGGAATTCATCCCGCAACAATGGTAATTTTAGATGAATTTGTAGCAATTGGAACGCAATTAAGAATTGAACGTCCTGGAAAAAGTACAAGTGTATGCCCCGTGGATAGTATTGAGCCCCCTATTGTAAAACTGAGGAATGGTGATGTGATAAAAGTTTCAAATGTTATAAAAGCCAAACAAATATTTTCTGACATTAAAAAAATATTATTCTTAGGAGATCTACTCTTTGGCTATGGGGAATTTACAGAAAATAACCATATATTAATACCATCAGGGTATGTAGAAGAATGGTGGGCATTAGAACTGGAAAAATCTATTAAAGATATTGACATAATTGATGAAAGTCTAAAAAATTTGATTGAAAATCCATTTGAAAATATTCCTACAGCAGCAGAGGCAATTGAGATTTCAAGGAATTATGATATTCCTTTACATCCTTATTATTTAGATTTTTGGGGCAATATAACATTAGAGGAATTGGACCTATTACGAAATGCACTTATCAAGAATTTTTCAGAATCTGAACAAAGAATTACCTTAAAATATGAAAAAACAATTAAGAAAATTCTAGAAAAAGCATTTATACCCCATAAAATAAAGGATAATGAATTGTTGTTAAGTTTAAAAAGGAGTTTTATATATAAAAAAATATTTAACCTTGAAGATAAAAAACCAATAGAAATAGAAAAAGATGATGATGTTTTTACGTATTTTTTTAAACTTTCTTCACTTAAAATCAAAAATAAAGCCCCATACTATATGGGATCTCGAATGGGCAGACCAGAAAAATCAGAAAGAAAAAGTATGAAAGGAATTCAGGCATTATTTCCTTTGAGTAATGTTGTTGGTAATTCAAGATTGTTTGAAAAAGCAATGGGATTTAGTGCACGAAGACAAAATGGTGATGATTTTGGCTCCAAAAAAAAGAAATCTTTCGATTTTGGAAGTAAAAATAATACTGTAGAAACCGGTAAGGTTAAAATTGATGTATGTAGGAAAAAATGTATGAACTGTGGAAAATCAAGCATTTTTAATATCTGCCATAGCTGTGGAGGTCATACTGAATTACAGAAAATATGTTCACGATGTAAGATACTTTATCCTACTTTCGAAGAAAAATGTTCAAGATGTCATGAGCCTTTGAAAACATCAAATGAAGCAAAATTTAATATAAGAAAGTATGTAAACTCAGCTTTGAAATCACTTAATATGTTATTCCCTCCAAAATTTAAAGGTATTATTGGTTTAACTAATGAGTATAAAGTTCCGGAACCCATAGAGAAAGGATTATTAAGAGCAAAAAATGATGTTTTAGTTTATAAAACTGCTGAGATAAGATATGATGCTACAGATATACCTTTAACTCATTTTAAACCAAAAGAAATTGACACTCCTATAGAGAAATTAAGAGAGATGGGATATAAAAAGGATATTAATGGAAATCCTCTCAATGATGAAAATCAGATTTTAGAGTTGAAAGTTCAAGATATTCTTCTTTCTAATGATTGTGCTAAATACTTTATTAAAGTTGCTAATTTTCTTGATGACGAATTGGAGTTATTTTATAAAAAGGAGCGTTTCTATAATGTATCAGTTAGAGAAGACCTATTAGGACATCTAGCTGTAGGATTAGCCCCTCATACTAGTGCCGGAATAATAGGTAGAATTATTGGATTTACCTCTGCGAGAGCCATATATGCTCATCCATATTGGCATGCAGCAAAAAGACGAAACTGTGATGGAGACGAAGATGGTGTTATGGTACTCTTAGATCCTTTATTGAATTTTTCAAGACACTATCTTCCAAGCAAAATTGGTGGAAGAATGGATGCAACTTTAGTAATTAGTACAAAAATAGATCCTAATGAGATTGATGTCGAAGCTCACAATTTAGACACTTTAGATAAATATCCATTAGAGTTTTATGAAGCAACAGAACGATATTGTACACCATCTGAGATAGAATCGTTAATGAACCTAGTTAAAAGTCGTCTAGGAACATCTGGACAATATGAAAATATTGGATACAATATCCCAACAACAAATATTAATAAGGGCCCAACGACAACAGCTTATAAATTATATGAGTCAATGGATGATAAAATTGAAGCTCAACTTCACTTAGCAAAACTTATTAAAGCAGTGGAGGCGAAGAAAGTAGCTGAAAAGATTTTAACAACTCATTTCAATCCAGATATACTAGGTAATTTGAGAAAATTTGCTATTCAAGGTTTTCGTTGTGTCAAGTGTAATGAAAAATTCAGACGTCCCCCTTTAGTAAACAGTGGAAAATGTCCTAAATGTGGAAATAGAATTATTCTGACAGTAAATCGCGGGGGTATTGAAAAATATATACCTCGTGCTTTAAAAATTTGTACAGATTTTAATTTAGATAACTATACTAAGCAAAGAATGGAATTAATTGAGGAATATGTAGAAAGCCTAACAAATAATCCAAAAATTAGGCAACATAAGTTATCTGATTTCTTTTAACGCCCTCTATCCTTAAGTCAATACTTCTTAAAGCTTGATGACAAATATTTACGCAACCATTTAAGTTTTCTAAAGAACATTTGTCAGGTGTATCGCTTAATGAATGGATGTATTTTGAATCCTTACTTGAATGAAAACAACTTACTTGAAATTTACTCTTTGTTTTTTTAGCATATTTTTCAAAGGATTTATAATCACTTTTAGGTTTAATAATCTTGTTATAAATTTCTAATGGAATATTTAATTGATTTGCTGTTGCTCCAAATATTTCGTTTAAATTGTTATTCATTTTACTTCTAAAAATTAATCCAGATTTATTTAAAAGCCCTATATAAGAACCAACCATGTCAATATTTATATTAAATGACCTGTCAAGATCATAAAGCTTTTTCAGACTTTTAAAATGACTTTTACAAAATTTTCTTGATCCCTTTAAACCCCATTCTTCGGCTCCAGGCCATAAAATCAGAATATCCATATTTTCGAGTGGATTTTTTTTGAAAATCTTTGCCAATTCAATTGAAATTGCTACTCCACTTGCATTATCGATTGATCCTGATGATGGGCGTTCTTTAAATACTATATATAAAATGGGGATTGAAATCAACACTCCGCCAACTGAAGAAAAAGCTATAAAAACTACTAATAGATTAGAAACAGAGATTATTAAAAGAAGATCGAGGAAAAAAATAGTTATAAAAACTGCAAAGACTATAATGTAAAAAAATACTATTAATCTATAAATGAAAAAGATAACAACCTGCAATCTATATGGTATATTTGCCGAAATGGAATCATAATGAGCAGTTATTATTACCAAGGGTCTATTTGGCACCTTTTCTTTAGCTTTAATTAACGTAAAGATGTTTTTGGACTCTTCACTATTTATGAAACTCATTTCACGTAAGCTTGCAAACGAATATTTTACAATGAAATAAGCAATAACAAGCAAAATCATACGGAAAAGTATTAAATTAACTATTATAAGAAGGTAGCTTGTCCTCATAAGTACCGTTATTGGGCCTGTCCAATTGAAATGTTCAACTTCGGGATGGATATTTTTTTCTATTAGTTCTTTCTCTATATAATTTAATGCTTCAGTTTCTCCTGTAGATGAAGCTGTCCGGTTAAATGTTAAAGATTGAATATGCTCCATAGTTTTCTGCTTATTATATAATTGTAAATTTGAAATAGGAATCACTCAAAAAATTTGTTAAATATTATTCTAATTCATTAATTAAAGAATTGATACAAATATAAATTCTCATATTATAGAAATCGAACTTATCAAAATATTAAGTTAGGTAACATAAAGCGAAGAAATTAAAAATAAAATATCCTTAGGCTGTTTAATGAGGTTTATGGTTAGAATTTGGTTTTTTTACTCGTTCTTTCAATATTAATTTAAATATATTAATGTGAAAAATAATGTGCAGGAGGTGGGATTCGAACCCACGAATTTAGGCCGAGGAAGCATTTCCTTCGAAGACCTATGTCACTAGAGCCTCAGTTACGCCATAAACGTATTATTACGTACTATTCTAGCGCCGTAGACCAGGCTTAGCCATAAACGTAGAATTACGTAGTATTTTGGCAACTCCTGCATTATGAAACAATTTTTTCTCTAATCATTTAGAGTTGATGAAATAAGATAATGAAATTAATTTTTAAAATTTTTTTACTTTTATTTTATTTTATTAAATCTGAACTTTAAATTCTAATTCTATCGAATATTTTCGTTTTCTATAAATTTTAAAACAAACGTATTATATAAAATAATATATTTCAGTTATTTTATAATACATTTGCAAACAAAGTAAAAAGGTTGTGAGTTGATGTCTGTCGATCGAAAAAAACTTGAAGCACTACTTAAATGGTATAAGCAGGAAGTTGGAGAAAACTTAATCGCGACTCTTATTGTAAATAGAGAAGGGTTAGTAATGTCTGCATTAAAAGGATTTTCAGAAGCAGAGGTAGAAGAAGATGTCATTGGAGGAGTCAGTGCATTAGTAGAACCTGTTTTGACTAGAATCACAGAAGAGTTTAGTTCTGGTTCTTTTGGAACTGGAACCTTTGATACAGAAGAGCAAAGATTCATTTTTTGTGAGGCTGGCCCTGAGGCAATTTTTGTGACTGTATTGAGTTCAGTTGCTATGGTAGATCCCGTTTTTCCCTATGCATATTTAGCTGCTGAGAAAATTGCTAGAATATTTGATGGAAGATCAGTAAGCCCAGTAATTCCTAAATTAATCGTTGAGAGAGAATCTCAAAATATTCAAAGGAAAGTAGATAAATTGCAGAAAATTAAGATACAATCTGGTGAATATGCATTTAAACTAATCCTTGGTGGTGAAGGCGGAGTAGGAAAGACAAGTATGGTTCATCGTTTTGTTGAAGATTCGTTTCAGACTGATTATAAATCTACAATAGGCACATCAATAATGAAAAAAGAATGTGAATTTCAAGGATTAGAATCAAAAGTTCGTTTTGTTATCTGGGATTTAGCTGGACAAGCACAGTTTAAACGAGTGAGACAAAAATATGTTGCAAATGCTGAAGCGGGTATTTTAGTTTATGATGTTACTCGTAAAGAAACTCTTGATAGTTTAGAAAGTTGGTTTAAAGAAATCAAAAGCGTTTCACAAACAATATCAATGATTCTCGTTGGAAATAAGATAGACCTTGAAGATAATCGCGTTATATCCACTGAACAAGGAGAAGAACTCGCAAAAAAATTGAATCTTTCATATATTGAAACATCGGCTAAAACGGGTGAAAATATAAATGGTGCTTTTAAAATGCTTGCCTTACAAATGATTAAACGTTATGTTTTTACAGAAGAAGTATGAATAGAGCCTCTGGGGGGATTTGAACCCCCGATCTTCAGATTTTTCATCTATATTTAAATACGAATCTGACGCTATACCACTAAGCAACAGAGGCAGAGTAATTCTTAATAATGCGAGTTTATTCAAAAATCATAATCGTATAAAAATTTTAAATTTTATCTAATGAAAAATAATCTTCAGATAGGAAAGCTTGGTGAAAAAAAGTTAATAAAAATTATAGAAGATTTGGTTTTAAAAAAATCTGGAAAAGAACTTTTGAGCGATGATTCTTTCTTTTTTGATTTTAAAAATAAGAATTTGGAAGGGAATATTGTTTTAAATTCTGATATGCTAGTATCTACAACTGATGTACTACCCCAAATGAATTCTTATCAAATCGGTAGAAAATCGGTTATAATGAATCTAAGTGATTTATTAGTTAAAGGCGTTAAACCAAGGGGTTTGATTATATCTTTGGGTTTACCAAAAGAACTCAAAAAACATGAGTTCATCGATTTATTGAATGGTATTATTGATTGCAGTTTGAAATATAATATGGATTACATTGGTGGAGATCTTAATGAAACAAAAGAATTAATAATAAGTCCTACTGTCTTTGGCTTTAAAAAACCCTCAGACATAATCTATAGAAGAGGTGTAAAGGTGGATGATATTTTAGTTGCTAATAATAAGTTTGGTTTGACTGGTGTAGGATTTAATATTCTCTTAAAAAAGAAGGGAGATCTCAAAGATTTTCATGAATATAAAAGATCAATAATGAGTGTTTTAGAACCTGTAATCTCTGGTAATGAAGCATTTATATTATCAGAAAAGATTTTAGCTACTGCTAGCATAGATTCCTCTGATGGGCTATACAAATCTTTAAAAGATTTAATGATTTCAAATCCAAGTCTAGGATTTGAAATCGAATTTAATGACAATTTAATTGATACAGAAGCAATTAATTATTCAAATGAATTTAATGTTTCTTTAGAAGAATTAGTTTTAAATGGAGGGGAAGAATTTATTCATCTCTTTACAATTAATCCTAAAGATTTCAATAAGGCCCAAAAAGAAATTCAATCTATTGGGGGGCATATTTTTAAAATCGGAAAAGTAATTTCTGAGGTATATGTATCTATTTCTAAAGAGGGTGAAAAAAAAGAAATAAAGAATTATGGATTTGAACATTTCATTAAAAGGGCTTAAATCTTGATAGTTTTAAATAGGTTAATTTATATGTGGAGGAAAGAAACTAATTTAAATAAAATTTTTATATTATAATAGATTTATACTTATACAATTCACGCTTAAACATTAAGAAAATTCTTGATGGGCTATTGGCGCAGGCAGGTAGCGCAGCAGGCTTTTAACCTGACATTTATGGGAAGATCTCCCTTAAAAAGAAAGGTCAGGGGTTCGATTCCCCTATAGCCCGCCATTTTTCACCTTTTTATCCATGATTTCAATTATGATTTGAAACTTACAGTTTAAGAAAGATTTATGAGATCTTTAAGTTTATAATAAATTAAAAATACCCTTCATAACAATTTCATATGGAAAATTTAGAATTTAAATTGCCCTCCGATGAACCTGAGCAATTAATGGTAAAATCTCAAGATCAAACTAACCCAAATTATGGATGTGAACCAGAGAAAAGAAGTATTGAATCACTTCTACACTATGGAGTAATAAATCTAGACAAACCCAGTGGCCCAACTAGCCATGAAGTCGTCTCATGGGTTCGTAAAATTTTGAGTATCTCAAATGCAGGGCACGGAGGAACGCTCGATCCTAAAGTTACTGGCTTATTACCATGTGCTTTAGGAAATGCAACTCGTGTATTATCCGCACTGTTAAGTGCCGGTAAAGAATATGTTGGTGTAATGTATTTACACACACTAGAAAAACAACAAAGGATAGAAAAAATATTTAAATTATTCACTGGAAAGATCTATCAAAGACCTCCATTAAAATCATCGGTCGTTAGAAAACTAAGGATAAGAGAGATATATTATAGCGAAGTTATTGAAGTTGACAAGAATCATATTTTATTCAGAATTGGATGTGAAGCTGGAACGTATGTGAGGAAATTTTGCTTTGATTTAGGAGAAGCTCTTTGTTCTGGAGCTCATATGCTCGAGCTTAGAAGAACTAGAGTTGGGAATTTTAAAGAAAGTGACAATCTGATATCTCTACAGAATTTAAAGGACGCTTATACAATTTATCAACTAGAAGGTAATGATTATTATTTGAAAAAATTGATATATCCAATGGAAAAGATGGTATCTCATTTGCCAAAAATTTATGTTAGAGATACGGCGATAGATGCATTATGCCATGGAGCGGATTTAGCATCTGCTGGTATTTGTTATATTGATGCTAGGATAAAAAAAAATATGTTAGTTGCATTTATGACTTTAAAAAAAGAATTAATTGGATTTGGAACAGCTTTGAAAGATGCTTTACAAATTTATAAAGCTAAATCAGGAATCCTTGCAAAAACTAATAAAATTTTTATGGAGAGGGGAACTTATCCGCGCTGGAATAAGAAAAAATAAACAAATTAAATTATTCTAAATTTTTATCATGGAAGATAAGAAAAGTCATTATTATAGTAAATTTCCTGATGTTGCTGTAAAAATTCATACTATATCTGAAAGTTTAAGAAGGCATCTTTTTATTTTTAAGACTATTTCAGGGGTTTTCTCCTTTAATAGAATCGACCTAGGAACTAAAGTTTTAATAGAACATATGTATATTCCACAAGAGCCTTCTGTTTTGCTTGATTTAGGATGTGGTTATGGAGCAATAGGAATTGTTTTAGGTTATAAATCACTTCAGAGCTCTGTTTATCTAATAGATATTAACAAACGAGCTATATGGTGTGCTAAAGAAAATATCAAGATAAATCTGCCAGATCAAACAAAAAATGTTATTGCTTTATCTGGAAATTATTTTGAACCTATTAAAAATAAAAATTTAAAATTTGATGGAATATATATGAATCCTCCTTTACGTCAAGGAAGGAAAGATTTCCTAAATCTGTTATATGATATTCAAAATTATTTAAAAAATAATGGTGCTTTTCAATTTGTAATAAGGAAAAAAATGGGAGCGGCTTATATCTTAAAATATTTTGAGGATACCTATCCGGATGAAAAGGTCGAGATTCTATGCAAGCGAAGCGGATATTGGGTTTTTAGATGTTTTCATTAAAGATAATTTAAAAGAATCCTCGCTAGTTTTAATAAAATAAACGAAAAAATGGAAAAATTTTTTAGATTGGTATCATTTGAATATTTATAATTCGTAAAAAGAGAGGATTTTTCCTTGACTAAAAAGAAACTTATTGATATTTTACTCCATAAATTCGTTCCTAAACATGTTCTTTTAACTAAAGAAGAATCGCAAGATCTTCTGGAAAAATTTCGGATTGATGTAAATGACTTACCTCAAATATTTGAAAAAGATCCAGTTGCGATTGCTATCGGAGCAAAAGAAGGGGATATAATAAAAATAATTAGAGATTCAGAGACAACCGTTAAATCAGTAGATTATTATCGATATGTAAAAAAGGAAAAAGTTTAATATTATTTTTTTATGAAAAATAAAATTTAATAGGGTTTATTGTATTTTGAGTTCTGAAAAATTATCAAATGAAGATAAATGGATTATCTTAAAAAGTTTATTTGATGAAAAAGGATTAGTTCGCCAACATTTAGATTCTTATAATAACTTCATTGAATATGAAATGCAGACGATTGTGGATGAATCTAGTGAAGTAATTCCTGATATTCCTGGTTTTAAAATAAAATTTGGAAAAATTAAAATAGGAGTACCTAAAGTAAGAGAGGCAGATGGTGCTACTATGGAGATCACTCCAATAGAAGCAAGAATTAGAGAACTAAGTTATGCTGCCGATATTGCATTAGAAATGACTCCAATAACAATTGATGAGCGAACACAGAGAGAAGAAGCAGAGGAAACTCTTGATATTTATATAGGAAAAATTCCAATAATGCTTAAAAGTTGCCGATGTCCATTAGAAAGTCTTTCTGAACATGAATTAATTAATAGGGGTGAAGACCCATTAGATCCAGGTGGTTATTTTATAATAAACGGAACTGAGCGAGTTCTCGTTACACAAGAAGACTTAGCGCCTAATAGAATTCTTGCTGAAGAAGCCAGTAGAAGTTCTAGTGCAACTCATCAAGCGAAAGTCTTTTCAACAAGAAGTGGATTCCGTGCACCGGTAACAATTGAAAGGAAAAAAGATGGTAATTTACGAGTTTCATTTCCTTCAGTTCCAGGTAAAATTCCTTTAGCAATTCTTATGAGAGCTTTAGGATTACATTCAGATAGAGAGATTTTTGAGGCAATATCGGAAAATGATGAAATCCAGAAAGAATTAATTCCTGTAATAGATGTAGCATCTGAAATCCAAGTGTTAAAGGATCCCGAGAAATCTCAACAAAATGCACTTGATTATATAGGAAAAAGAGTAGCAATTGGACAAACGAAAGATTATCGTATTAGAAGGGCTCTTCAAGTTCTCGACAGATATCTTTTACCTCATATCGGAAATGCGGAAGAAGATAGAATTAAAAAAGCTTATTATTTAGGACAGATGGCACAAAAAGTAATGGAACTTGCTTTAGGATTAAGAGAGCCAGATGATAAAGATCATTATGCAAATAAAAGATTAAAATTAGCGGGAGAATTATTTACTTCTTTGTTTAGAGTAGCCTTTTTAAATCTTGTTAAAGATATTAAATATCAATTAGAAAGAACTGCTGTTAGAGGAAGAGCTCCGAATATTAAAACTGCAGTAAGGGCAGATGTAATAACAGAGAGAATTAGACATGCATTAGCTACAGGAAATTGGGTTGGCGGAAAAGCGGGCGTTAGCCAACTTTTAAATAGAACTAATCACGTCGGGACTTTAAGCCATTTAAGAAGAGTAATATCACCATTAAGTCGTAGTCAACCTCATTTTGAAGCTAGAGATTTACATCCAACTCAATGGGGTAAAATTTGTCCAGCAGAAACTCCTGAAGGTCCTAATTGTGGTTTGGTTAAGAATCTTGGATTAGCATCAATAATATCTGTTGGAACTGATGAGCGAATTATTGAAAACATTTTAATCGATTTAGGGGTTATTCCTATAAATGAAGTTAAGAATGTAAAAGGAGATAAGGTGAAAGTTTTTCTAAACGGAAAATTAGTAGGTATACATCAACAACATAATCCGTTTATACGCCAATTAAGAGAAAAACGAAGAAAAGGAGAGATTGGGCAACATGTAAATATTGGATATTATCATGATTCAAATGAAATTCAAATTAATTGTGATGCAGGAAGGGCTACTAGACCTTTATTTGTTTTAAAGAATAAGAACTTACTTGTTTCAAAAGAAGATATTGAAAAATTAAAACAAAACAAATTTATTTGGTCAGATTTAGTTCAAAAGGGTGTTATTGAATATTTAGATGCTGAAGAAGAAGAAAACGCTTATATAGCGATGTTCGAAGAAGATATTAGCCCTGAACATACTCATTTAGAGACATCACCGGCAGCAATTTTGGGAATTTGCGCTTCTATTATTCCGTTTCCAGAACACAACCAATCTCCTAGAAATACTTATGAAGCGGGGATGGTAAAGCAAGCATTAGGTTTATTTGCTGCAAATATGCATTTGAGATTAGACACTCGAGGACATACCTTACATTATCCTCAACAGGCCTTAGTAAAAACTAGTCCAATGGAGATAATAGGGATAAATAAAAGACCCGCGGGTCAAAATTTTATCATCGGAATGATGAGTTTCGAAGGTTTTAACATAGAAGATGCAATTATCATCAATAAGGCATCAATCGAGAGGGGTCTTGCACGGAGTCATTTTTTTAGGACATATGATGCTGAAGAAAGAAAGTATCCGGGTGGAGAGGTTGATAAATTTGAGATTCCAGAAAGGGGTGTAAGAGGATTCAAATCTGCTGAATCCTATAGATTATTATCCGAAGTTGATGGAATTATAGAACCAGAGACACAAGTTAATGGAGGAGATGTCCTTATAGGAAGAACATCTCCGCCTAGATTTATAAAATCATACGAAGAATTTGAACTTATGCAACCAAATAGACGTGAAACTTCAAAAAATATGCGTCATAATGAAAAAGGAATAGTTGATACTGTAATTATTTCAGAAACTGTTGATGGAAATAAGTTAGTTAAAATAAAAGTTAGAGATTTAAGAATTCCAGAATTAGGAGATAAATTTTCTTCCCGGCATGGTCAAAAGGGGGTATTAGGGTTAATTGTTGAACAAGCAGATATGCCTTATACCGCTTCTGGAGTAATTCCAGATATCATTGTAAATCCACATGCAATGCCTTCAAGAATGACCTTAGGACAGCTCTTTGAAGGTATCAGTGGAAAAATTGCTTGTACGACAGGAAAATTAGGAGATGCAACTGCTTTCGAATGGACTGATATTACAAAGCTTCAGGAGCAATTGGTAGCTTCGGGTTTTGAATTTAATGGAAGAGAAGTAATGTATAATGGAATTACTGGTGAGAAATATGAAGCGGGAATTTATTGTGCTCCAATTTATTACCAAAAATTATATCACTTAGTTGCAGATAAACTTCATGCCAGAGCAAGGGGTCCAGTACAGATCTTAACAAGGCAACCTACAGAAGGTCGTGCTCGTGAGGGAGGTTTAAGATTTGGAGAAATGGAGAGGGATTGTTTAGTTGGACATGGGTCAGCGTTATTATTAAAAGAACGTCTTTTAGATGAATCTGATCGAACAGTAATATTAGTATGTGAAAAATGTGGACTTCTAGCTGTTTATGACAGAAACAGAGATAAACGATATTGCCCAGTTTGTGGAGAGGGAACTATTATTTCTAAGGTGGTTTGTTCTTATGCTTTTAAATTGCTATTACAAGAAATGATGAGTTTAGGGTTAGCACCTCGTTTAAAACTTAAAGAAAAAATTTAAAGCAACAAATTTCTTTTTTTGTATTTTTTTACTCTCTCTGTACTTGTTTTATTGCTTAGAAAATTCTCTATTTATCTTAAAATTTTATATTAATCAAACAAGTTTAAGAAAAAAATAAAAATTAATTTTTAAGTCAATTATTTTGCTAATTATAACGTAAATCCAAGGAAACTAGCGAGTCCAGGTATTAAAGTGTACAGAAGGAATAAAATAAACAACGTTAATAAGGATATCCATACAGAATTGTCCCAAGCAACATCTAATAGAAATTTTACAAGAATCAATATTATTAGAAAGCCAATAATTGGAATTAAAAGTGTTAAATAATTTCCATCACTCCATGGGATTTCATTAAAGATTGCGAATACCGTACTAATTGCACCTAAAACTATTGGAATTACAAGTACACATATGAAAGCCAATAATATAATTAAAAACTTTTTGTCTGAGGCTTTAGTCTTTGACACGATAACTAAAACAGCAATATATAGAATCAATGTTACAATTATCGTCGCTAAGATAAGCCACAGTATAAACCAAAGAGTAGCATCCATTTGAAATAACCTTTTTTTTATATTAATTTGAAGAAATTTTAGTTATTAGAGGAAAACTTTTCTTCTTTTTTAAATATTAACATAACAAGTTATAATAGAGAAAAATTAAGAATTAAAACTACAAATCCTTTAATTAATGAAAAAATAGATATTCAAAAGAAATACTTTTGATTTTACAGCTTATAATCCCCAAGAGAGCAATAAAAAGTGAAGAGCAAATGCTAAAAATATAGCAGAAATTACACCACTAAGGATCGATAGTTTAATTGATATTTCTCTCCCATACTTAGTGTATAAGACTAAAACTGTTAATGAAATTAATCCTATAATCAGAAAAAACCACGCTAAAACCCAGATAGTTAGAGATGGAATATCAGCCATATTACGTTAATAAAATTTTTTTTATAATCTATATTTTTAAATATGTTTTATTTTTTTTTAATTTTATTAATGAATAAAATTTATAATTATAATCTTTTGATATTTAATAAATAAAATTAGAATTAAATTTAAAGAAAATTAAATGGATAAATGAGATGCATTTTCTAAGAAAAATTATTGAAACCCCAATTCTGGATGATCCAGCCAATAATCATAAGAATATTCATCGGCACTTTTATAGATATTCAAGAGGAGATTTTATAGGACCTGCTTTGAAAATAACCCAAACAAAAGCTAAATTAACACTAAAAGGTAGCCATGAATATGAGGATTTGATTCATGAGGTAGTAGTGAGTGGGATTTCAGATCCAAATGAAAAATTTGAAATTAAAGGAAGATTAATCAGTGGAGCAAATATTAATGATATAATAATTAATTTAGGATTTAATTGGGATCTTAAACAATCTACAGGTCAAACAAAAAATTTCAAGGCGGAGATTATTGATACAGCAAATCGAGATTCTATATTGCAGAGTATTGAAGCATTTCGGGAAAATAGTTATTTTCTACTATCATTCAATTTAAATCCAACTTGTAAGGTAACTACCAAAAAAAAAATACCACAACCCTCTAAAAAGAAAGCAGAAGAAGATGATGTAAATAAAAGAATTCACTTTTGTACTGGATATCTTAGTAAAACAGAGAAAAATCTCAATAATCTAATAGAAAATGCGTTATATGATTTTAAATCTGACCTCCCAAAAAACTGGAAATCAATCATTATTTTTAATAATTATAAAATAACGGACATTGAAATCCCTAAGAATGTTTCAAATTCAAGGTTGTTAAGAATAATGGCAATAAGAAAAGGCAAAATGCTTCGTAGCCTTGATATTGATGGTGAAATTATAGAAAAACAGTATTCGATTGTCGTTTAAGGATTAAAATCAAATTTTTCTAAGGGGAATTTTCAAATAAATTTAATTTTTATCAAAGATATATCTATTAAAGTTAAAATTATAAAGTGAATGAGGCAAAGTCATATTAAAGAATTGAATCCTTTCTTACGATCTTTTTTATATATTGTTGGCGGTGAAATCGCAATATATGTTGGGATGGAACTTTTAAAATCTAAATCTGAAGATATAACTGATGAAGATATAACTGAAAACATAAAAGAAAGTATTGAAGGTACAGACATTGACTTCGAACCTGATGATTCTGAAATCTTAAAGTTGAATACAGTTCGCAAAACACTTTATAAATTATATTCTGAAAAACTTGCTCAATTTAGGCGTATTAGAGATAAATCTACAGGATGGTTTATCTATTACTGGTGGCATGAATTTGATTTGCTGGAAGAAATTCTTCTTGAGAAAAAGAAATTGATTGATGGCAAATTAAGAGATAGATTACAGTTCGAACAAAACAATTATTTCTTTATTTGCGAAAAATGCCAAGAGTCAAACAAGAAATATAATTTTGATGAAGCTTTTGAGCTTAATTTTAGATGTCCTGATTGTGGAGACCCCCTTGAAGCTCAAGATAATCAAACTATCATTGAATTTTTGAAGAATAAGATTGCTCTAATTCAAAATATAAAAATTTCAGTTGATTAAGAAGATTCTTGGTAGTTATCAAAAAACATGATTACAATAAGATTTTTTTAGTTAGAATATTATCTATTTTAAAATTTAATCTAAATTTTCATGAAAAGAAAAGACTCTCTTGAAATAATTAGATTTGGTACATGCTCAAAAGATTGTTATGGTTCATGTGTTTTTAAGGGATATTGGAATGATAAGGCATTAGAACATAAATTTTTATTTGCAGTTCCATCAAAGGACCATCCATTTACTAATGGTTTTTTTTGCCCAAAATTGAAGCGAAGAGAAAATTTGGTATATCATCAAGAACGGTTGAAAACCCCATTAATCCGATCTGGACCTAAATCTGAAAATATATTCAAAAAAATCTCTCTAAAAGAAGCAATCAATCTTATAGTTGTAAAAATAAAAAAAATTCAGAAAAGTAATAATGCTACGTCTATTTTGGGGGCATTTTATGCGGGTAATTCTGGCATAATATCACAGTATGCGCCATTAAGATTCTTTGAGAATTTAGGTGCCACAATAACAAGTGGTGGGATCTGCAATGAAGGAGGATGTGCTGGACTTAAAGAGTTATTTGGTACATATTCTATTACAAATCCTTTTCAAATAATGAATCCCTCCACAAAATTAATTGTGATTTGGGGTAGCAATCTTTCAGAGAGTAATAATCATGCTTATTATTTAGTAAAAAAAGCCTTAAAAAGTGGAACTAAACTTGTGGTTGTGGATTCTCGACATACATTAATTGCACAAAAAGCTCATTTATTTCTACATATCTTCCCGGGTACTGAACATTTATTAGTTAAATTAACAATTAATGAACTAATTGCCTATCATGCTCATGATGAAGATTTTTTAAACAGTTATGTCGAATCCTACTCAACAATTTTTCAGGAAGTAGCCAAAATCGATAAAGAGAAGCTATTAAGACAAATTGGAATTGATCTTCAGACATTTCAAAATTTTGTTGAATTACTAATAAAATTCAAACACCAAACTTTGTTCAATATCGGATATGGTGTTCAGAAAGATTATTTTGGTGGAAAAATAGTTAAAAGTATTACATTAATTCAAACTATACTTGGAAATATAGGAAAACCCGGTACTGGGGTGGTATATTCTCAGAGTGATTTTATAAAACCACTACTTCAACCTCTTCAAGAATATATAACTAATATTAAAGGAGAATCGAAAATGACTGAAATTCCTATAATCAAACTTGGTTCATTTTTATCTTCTGGGAAATATAAGATGCTATTTGTGTATAATTTCAATCCCGCAAGTTCACTGCCTAACCAAAATCTATTAAGAAGAGCATTATTGAGAGAAGATCTATTTGTAATAGTATTAGATATGTTTTTTAATGAAACAACTAAATATGCAGATATTGTTATCCCTGCAAAATTTGATTTAGAATCATATGATTTAATATCTCCTTATTATATACCAGGTTTATCGATTAATAATGGAGGTCCATGTCCGTATCAAGATTGTTTATCGAACTATGAGTTCTTCCAACAATTAGCGTGGGGAATTAGTCTTGAAAACACACAAATTTTCCATGAATCAGAAGAAACAATTTTTAAAAATAGTGTGAGAATGTTGCCTTCTAACATTCAAGAAGACCTGAATTCAAAAGGTTATTATTTATTATTTGGCAATGATTCTGTTCCTTTCAATGATTTAAAATTTCCAACTCCAAATAAAAGAATTCAAGCGATTGGTCCACATTTTAAATTTGGAGAAAAGGAACTGAAGCGTAAAGTAAATATGAAAAAAAATGAATTTTTACTCATCTCTCCATCTCATTTATACTTCTTACATTCTCAATTAGGACAATTAAATCAAAGATATTTGAATGAATTTAATAAAATTTTTTTGACATCAGAAGATATTGAAACAATAGATTTAGAAATAGGGGGTAAAGTTCATGTTTCTAATGAATATGGTTCAGGCATATACATCTTAACAGAATCTCCAATTTTAAAGCCTAGAACAGCATTAATATATTCTGGTTTATCTTCAACTTCACATGAAAGTCCAAATGTAAACTATTTTGTTCCTGACAAACCAGAAGAATTAGGATTTTCTGGAGCATATAATTCTGCTATAGTTAAAATTAAAAAATTGGACTCTTAAAATAGGTTCAATTATGTAATATAATCTATTTTTTCTTTTTAATAAAGGCAATATCGCCAAGGGAAGTCCCAGTTGATCTTTTCATGTATTGATTATTTTGAACATTCGCTTCAATCTCGTCAGTTTTCTTTAGGATTTTAATTTTGTAGACATCTTCTATTTTTTTAGCCAATTTTATATTAGGTTCTGCTTTACCAGCTTCAATTCTTCTTAGTAATGAAGGTTTTTCATTCAGTTTCTGAGCGAATTGATCTTGATTGAGTCCAAGGGAATTCCTCTTATTTCTTATTTTTTTTGCGTAATCAGGGATTATCTCCAAATCATCAACAAAATCCTTTTTTACCACTTGCCGTTTTGGAGAATGGTTTTTATCGTAGGAGTATGATTTTTTAATCTGCGTGCTTGAAGGCGGTTTATTAATTTTTATTCCATGTTGAGCACAATTATAACAAACAGTTATTTTAGCTCCTTCTAATAAAACTCTTTGCCCCTTACCCCAAATAATACTCCCACATATAGGGCATTCCTTATCAATTTCATTAATTCGCGATTTTGGCATGAAAATATCTTGAATATAAATTATTGAAAGAAAGCTTCTATATGTATAGAATTTGATTAAATACTCTTATAATTTACGGTTTACATTCATTATATTTTATAATGTATATATTTTTTAAAAATCGACATTTTTAGGAAGTAATACAGAACTAACCTTAAATTTAAATGATTAAAAGTTTATTATTAAATTAAATCATTTTCTTTAAAAAGTAAATCAAAGTTAGAGAAGAAGGGGTATACTTTTTTTGACTACGACTAAAGAGAAGCGAAAAAAAGAAGAATCAAAAGATGGAGAATATCTTATAACCTATACCAGACATTTAGAGAAGCGACTCAGAAACTTGGAAACAGAAAAACAATTATTAGACGCAGAACGCCTAAGGTTGGAACAAGAATTACATAGTTTAAGAAACGAAATTGACAGATTAAGAGAACCTCCATTAGTTTCTGCCACCATCATAGATTTTTTAGATGAAAAGGGGAGAGCTATCGTAAAAAGTTCAACAGGACCCAGTTTTGTTGTCAATGCTAGTAGAAAAGTGAAAAATGAAAAGTTAGATCCAGGAATGAGGGTAGCATTAAATCAAAGAACATTTGCAATTATGGAAGTCTTACCTACTAAATTAGATCCTTTTGTAAAAGGTATGGAAGTAATTGATTCGATTCCGGATATTTCATATGTTGATGTTGGAGGTTTAGAAGAACAAATGCTAGAAGTTAGAGAGACTGTAGAATTACCTTTGAAAAAACCAGAATTATTCAAAAGAATTGGGATTGACCCTCCTAAAGGAGTATTATTATACGGTCCACCGGGTACAGGAAAAACATTATTAGCAAAAGCTGTTGCTCATGAAACAGAAGCAACATTTATAAGAATTATTGGTTCTGAATTAGTGCAAAAGTTTATTGGTGAAGGTGCACGTTTAGTTAGAGAAATTTTTAACTTAGCAAAAGGAAAAGCCCCGACTATCTTATTTATTGATGAATTAGATGCTATTGGCTCTCAAAGACTTAAGATAGCAACTTCGGGAGACAGAGAAGTTCAAAGAACTCTAATGCAATTATTAAGTGAATTAGATGGATTTGAACAAAGAGGAGATGTAAAAATAATTGGTGCAACAAATAGAGTGGATATTTTAGATCCTGCATTATTGAGACCTGGGAGATTTGATCGTATGATTGAATTTCCTATTCCTGATGATGAAGCTCGAGAAGCGATATTTAAAATACATTCAAGAAATTTGAATGTCGAAGAAACAATAGAATTCAAAAAATTAGTAAAACTTACAGAAGGAGCAACTGGAGCTGATATCAAAGCAATTTGCACAGAAGCGGGAATGTTTGCAATTCGAAAAGATGCTGATATGATCATTAATAAAGATTTTTTTGATGCAGTAGACAAAGTAATGAATAAAGTCAAAGATCAGTGTTTCGAATCCCGACTCTACTCATAATTTATTTATATTTCACTTGCTTTTCTTAATTTAATTAATTATTTTAATCATGATCTATGGAAACAAACTTATTAATAGGCTTAAGACAAATTAAGGCAGTCTCAGATTATCAATTTGGGAAAGATATTACTGATATCCTTTTTGATGATATTAATCAGATTTACTTTGAAAGATCATCAAACACAAATAAAATCAGATATGTCTATTATAAAAATAATTTACTACTTATACTAAGGCCTAAAAATGGCTTTTTTACGTTAACACTCTTCTCAGCTAAAAAAATAATTAAGAAAACTTCAGTTCCTAAATTAAGAGTCATTGTATTAAATGAAATTTCAGAGTTCATTAAAAAAGGAAGAAATGCTTTTTGTAAACATGTCGTAGATATTGATGGTGAATTAAGACCCTTAGATGAAGTAATTGTAGTAAATCAAGACGATGAGCTGCTAGGTATTGGTAAACTAAAAGTTCCCGTTTCATATGTAAAAGCTTTTTCTATAGGGGTTGCAGTAAACATAAGAAAAGGGGTTAATAAATCAAAAATTTAAATCTCGGATTATTATATAAATTAAGATATAACCTAATTTAAAGTGATAAAAATTGGTAAAATTACCAAAAGAAATGCAAAATAAAGAAAAGAGTAAACCCAAACGCCCCCAACCAGTTGTAAAGCGAGAGGGACAACAATTTGGATCAAGACAAATGCGAAGAAGAATGTCACAGCAAGGCATAGATATGGACCAAATTGATGCCACAAGAGTTATTATAGAGGGAGCAGAAAAAACGTTGGTAATCGATCAACCCGAGGTTTTTCTTATGAAACAAGCAGGTCAAGAAATATATCAAGTGATTGGACAAAGTGAAGAGGTTTCTCCTGAAAGTTTAATAATTGAAAGTGGAGAAACTTATGAAGAAATTGAGCCTTTAGGAGAATCTGAAGTAAAGCCAACTATAACAGAAAATGATATTATGCTAGTTGCTACGCAGGCAAACGTAGATAAGCAAGAAGCAGAGACAGTTTTAAAAGAATGTAATGGAGATATTGCTAAGGCTATTTTATATTTAAAAAACAGACCTTAATATGAAAGAATAATTTAAATCATAAAGATTAAGAATTATAAAATTTTTAATATTCAAAAAGCATACATTTTGATTTTAAATGTCAAAAATTAAGAAAAAACCAGTTGTCAGCTCTTCAGCTATTTCAGAATTAGATATAAAATTTACAAAAATTGTTCAGTTTTCAGGCTGGTTGTTTTTATTGGGGCTTCTAGGATTTTTGGTTGGTTGGCTAATCTTAGATAACATTTTAAATATTATTAATTTAGAGCTGGATGCTGTGGAATTCACTATTATAATTTTTACTGGTACAAACTCAGCAATCAGTTTTGCTTTAGCTTCAAAGATAAAAAATAATCGAGATAAGAAAAAACAATATTTTCTCGATTGGTTATTAGGAGAATTTATCTTTTGTATGCTAGCAGTCTTTACAATTGCGGCATATCAATGGTAAATTTTTCCATATCTTAAATAAAAAAGAAAAAAATTTTATTATTATTTATAGTCGTCTCTAGAAGGATGAAAGACTTCAATAACTTCTGCTTTTTCAATTATTAAAGCCCAATGTTTTTCATTAGAATCAAAAACATAACTATCTCCTTTTTTAGCAATAAAAGCACCACTTTCTGTTAAAAATTTGATTTTACCATTAATTACATACCCAATTTGGTGTTCCTTATGATTATGTATTGGAATTTTAGCATCTTTTTCGAGTAAAAAATGGCATAACATAACTGATTCATTATAAGTTAAGATTTTCCGAAAAACTCCTTCGACAAGTTTAATTGGCCTAACATTTTCTTTATTCGTAGTTCTATCTAACATGATAGACATGTAAAACTAAGTATTTGAATATCTTTTTTTGTTTAAATATAACTAGAATTAATTCTTATAAAGTTTTTACAGGTAAATAGTGGATGCTTT
>JAHQWK010000018.1 GCA_029856145.1 Promethearchaeia archaeon | reverse complement strand
GTTCCAAGTCTTATCGATTATATTATTTAAAGCATAATTTTTTTCTTGAATTGTTTTTTTCGCAAGTTCATACGTTTTTTCAACAGGATAGATAGCAAATAATGGCTCTAAAAATCCATTATTCCATCTTGGAATACAACAATCGTATCCTTTGACTTCTTTAATCAATAATTGGATCACTTCAGGTTTGATTAAAGGCATATCGCCCGATAATAGAAAGCCCTTTTCAAAACCTAAATTATTCAATTCTTTAAAACCAGAATATATACCTAACATTGGAGTTCTTACATCTAATTTTCCTATTATTTCTGTATCGTCAACGATGAAGTTAATATCTCTTGGAAAATTAATCTCCCTATAATAGGAATTAATCTGATATTCTGAGTTAGCAACCAAAAAAACATCTTCGTCAAAATTAGACAGCGTTTCTATTTGGTGTAAAATTAACGGTTTTCCGAGTACATCTAAAACAGCAGCAGATTCATTTCCAAAGCGGATATTTTTTCCGCCTATTAAAATTACAATTGCAAGCTTTTTGTGATCATCCATTTTTAAATTTAACCTTTCAAGTAAATTATAAACAATTAATAATGATTGTTATTCTTATCAAACACATATTCAACACCCTTTTTAAGAGGTGATATTTTTCTAAGTCTCTCTATTATTGGGGGTAATTTTTCTAGAAAGTAATTTACATCATCTTCCGTAATAAACCTTCCAACTGTAACCCTTAAAGACCCATGAGCTTCTTCTGGTTTCAAACCTATAGCTAATAATACATGAGAAGGATCTAATGATTTTGAAGAACAAGCTGAACCCGTGGATGTCGCTATCCCTTCCATATCTAAATCCAATACGATTGATTCTCCTTCAACATAGCTAAAGCCTAAATTCACATTATTTGGAAGTCTTTTTGTGGGATGACCATTCAAATAACTATCCTCAATATTTTCTGTCACCCATTTAATAATTTTGTCTCTTAATTTTATCTGTCTTCGAGCTTCTTCCTCCATTTCTTCTTTAGCTAACTCTGCTGCTTTTGCAAAACCTGCAATTCCTGGAACATTTACTGTACTTGGCCTCATATCTCTTTCATGACCTCCACCATACATTATTGGTTCAATAAATTTACCCCAACCTTCTCTTACTCCTTTATTGCGAATATACAGCATCCCTACACCTTTAGGCCCATAGAGCTTATGAGCAGAAGCAGATAACAAATCAATATTCATTTCATTAACATCAATTGGAATTTTTCCAAAAGCCTGCACAGCATCTGTATGAAAGATGATATCATGTGTTTTTGCTATTTCTCCAATCTCTTTTATTGGCTCAATTGTACCAATTTCATTATTAGCAAACATGATACTGATTAGGATGGTCTTTTTTGTTATTGCATTCTCTAAATCTTCTGTATTAATAAGACCATATTTATCAACCGATAGAAAAGTAACCTTAAACCCTCTTTTTTCTAATTCTTTATAAGGGTTTTCTACGGCATGGTGTTCAATTGAAGTTGTAATTATATGATTGCCTCTTTCCTTGTTTTTTGATGCGACTCCAAAAATAGCAATATTGTCTGCTTCTGTTCCCGAAGAAGTGAAAAAAATATCATCCCTTTTCGAATTAATTAATAATGCTATCATTTCGCGTGATTTTAACAATATTTGCCCCGCTTTTTGCCCTACTGAGTGTAGACTGGAAGGATTTCCATAAGTTTCTCTAAGATGTTTTCTAACTTCTTCAATAACCCTAGGATCCATTGGAGTGGTCGCAGCGTTATCAAGGTAAATATATTTTGAATCATTCATATTAGATCTGAAAGTAATAATTTTAGAAAATACTCATTAAATATTTATTATGCTTAAATTATTAATTCTTCTTATAACAAAATGATTTAGAAAATATGTGATTATGACTTTTAAAATTATGTTCGGAATAACTGGAACAGGTTATGTGCTCCAAGATTCAATTGATTTAATGAAAGAATTGCAAGATAATTATGACGTTGATATAACTGTAATTTTATCTAAAGAAGGTGCTGCAGTTGTTAAATGGTATAAAAAATGGCTACTATTGACTGAAACCGTTAAAAAGGTTAAAGTAGAAAAGACTCCTAATATTCCGTTTTATGCCGGACCTCTACAACTTGGTAATTATGATATGTTTTTAGTTTGCCCCGTCTCTGCTAATTCTGTAGCGAAGATTGTTTATGGGATAGCAGATACTCTAATCACCAACTGTGTTGCGCAAGCAATAAAAGGTGGGCAGAGAGTATATCTATTTCCATCAGATCAAGATACCGAACCAATTGTTACAACTCGACCTGATGGTTCACCCCTAACATTGAAAATAAGAGACATTGAGCTTGAAAACATTAAGAGATTGAAAAATCTTGAAGGAGTTCAAGTTATCTCAGATTTTTCGGAAATTAAAAAGCTGATAATCGAGAAAATAAATGAAAAAATCTGAATTTTTTCCTTAAGCTTCAAATTTCACAGGTCTAATTGCCCCTTCTGGACAAGATAATTCGCATTTTAAACAACCTTGACATTTTGCGATTTCTCTATACTTATATCTAACTCCTTCTTCTTCTCTTCCTACTTTTTTAACAATATCTTTATAGAAAAGGTTTTTAGGACAGAATTTACCATTTTCATCAAGGCATTTTTCACAAAGAGTACATTTCTCATGATCTATTTTGATACTTACAATTTGATCTGGACTTGTTATTGAAGTTACTTCTATAGCATTTCTCGGACAAACTTGAACACAATTTAAACATGCTTTACATTTAGTATAATCAATTTTTCTAATTCCATGCTCAAAATAAATTGCTTTAGCCTTGCATGCTCGTAAACACCGTTCGCATCTTAAACATAATTCTTGATCAATTTGTACGGGGATAAATTTTTCCTTTATAAGAGACTACCTCAGAATCTATTCTTATTGTTTTTTAGTAATATTTATTAAATTTATCTAAATAAGGGTGGATTTTAAAATTAATTTTTATAGATTATCAATAAATAAAGTAGATAAAACATATTGGTTGAAAATATAAAAATAAAATAAAAAAATAATTAGAGAATCAAAAATAAAATAGATATTTATTGAAAATATCTTGTATAAGCTTCTTTTTTTCCAGGGAGTTGTTGTTGCTGCTGGTACTCTTGAGCTTTCTGTGCTAATTCTAACATTTTTGCTTTAATTTCTTTTCCTTGTTCTATAAGAGAGGTAGTATCAATACTTAAATTGTAAATTGTGTTCAATACCTCTAAAATGCTGGCAGCACCTTCTGGAGTGGGTATTTCTAATACAGGTGTGAATAAAGCATAAGCATTCAATCTGTTCATTAATGCTTCATTTAATACAGTAGCTTCGGGTCCCACGATTATTCCTTTCTCGACTTTTGTAATTCCAAACTTTTCAAGGTGTTCTATCATTATCTCTTCAGCAGCATAATAAACAGGATATTCGTCAACAATACCTCTCTGAGGAATTCCTTGAAAAATAACTAGCTCTTTCGCTTTCACGTCATCAGATAAAGCCCAATTACAAATAGTTCTACTCAAATCATTGTAAGCTGTAGTTACTTGGAAAGGTACCTCACATATCCCTATAATTAAATTATTTTGAGCGGAGTAAAGTATTCTAAAAGGATGTTTTAAAACACCAGCATAAAACACGGAGATAGGTGGGAGATACTCACTAGTGATAAAGCCGATTTCTTTAATATCTGGTAATTGTTCTATTAAAGTGTTAGCGACAATAGGGCCTATAAGCCCAATTCCCGCAAATCCTAAAACAAGAGTTGCTCCTTCTTTAATCTGAACTGAAAGATCTTCTATAACAATAGAACTCTTCTTCCCCTTCTCACAAATGTACTCTTTCTTATCCATTAATTTCACTTTTTAAAATAAATTATAATTATGTATATCTTATTTTTAAGTATATAATTGAATCTAAGAATATAATATTAAAGGTCTTTTTTAATTTATCTACTATATTCTAGTTATAGACTTGGTTTTGTAGATTTCCTATTAAAGACAATTTGGAGAAAATTTAAGTTTTTATTAAAAAAAGCATTTAATAACTTAGTTGAGTTTTCAATAAAAATTTGTAATACAAAATCTTGAGTGAATCAAATTGATTTTAGAAGTGAAAGATTTAACGATACCTACAATAGATCAAAAATGCGTAATTGTAAACAAGGTTTCATTTAAGGTGAAAGAAGGGTCAATTCATGCAGTAATTGGTCCAAATGGTTCAGGTAAATCGACACTAGCATACGCTATAATGGGATTAGAAAATTATAAACCCTCTGAGGGAAAAATCTATTTTGATGGAATTGACATAACGAATATGAATATAACTGAACGTGCTAAGTTAGGAATAACTTTAGCATGGCAAGAACCTGCTAGAATAGATGGATTATCTATTCCTAAGTATATTTCTCTTGGAGTCAAGGATAAGATAAATCTCAAGGATCGAATCATTGAAGCATTAAAAATCGTAAATTTAGATCCTGAAAGATATATGAATCGAACCATAGATGAGTCATTAAGTGGAGGGGAGAGAAAACGAGTCGAGTTAGCAGCTGTAATCGCTATGAGACCTAGATTAATCATTCTAGATGAACCTGATTCTGGTTTAGATTTCATTGTAATTGAAGATTTTCTGAATATCTTTGGAAAAATTAAGGAATTAAATATGACGATTTTATTGATTACACATAGAGAAGATATCGGAATGGTTGCTGATCACGGAACGCTCATATGGAGAGGTGATGCCCTATTAACAGATGAGTTTCCAAAAGTTATGTTAAGATATTGTGCTAAAGCTGGATTAAAGGAGTTTTGTAAAAGAAAATTATTTAACGGGGAAGGAGCTTGTTTTGATGAAGACTATATCGATAGAATATTTCGGGAGGAACAAGGATTATGAGTGGTACTGAATACCCAAAAGAAATATTAGAAAGTCTTGAAGATTATAACATAGATATCAGAGACTTCATGCCCGGACATGGGAAAGGTGCTAAACTTCTATTAAATTTTAATAAGATTAGTGGATTAGAACAAGTTGATGGAGTTATTTTGAAAGGTAGAGAAATTGAAAATGGTATTGTTGCGGATATAATTATTATGGAAGGGACAAAAATTGAAGAACCAGTTCACTTATGTTTCGGTGTAAACAAAGAAACTGGAGTTCAAGAAATTTTTCCAAGAATTATTGCTGAAGATAATACAGAAGTAACTGTACAAGCACATTGTAGTTTTCCAAAAGCAAATGGATTAATTCACAAAATGTTTGGGCATTTTTATATTGGAAAAAATTGCAATTTTACTTATAGTGAAACTCATTACCATGGTGAAAATTCAGGAGCCTTTGTTGCCCCAGTTGCCTATATGTATGTTGGTGAAAATAGTGTTTTTGAAAATAATTTTAATCTTACAAGAGGTACTCCAGGCAAGGTAAAAATAATGATTGATATTTATGCTATGAAAAATAGTGTGATTAAATCAAATATTAGAGCTTTTGGAAAAAGTAAAAAAGACTCAGTAAGAATTAGAGATTCTGTGTTTCTTGAAGGAGAAAATGCTAGGAGTATCATTAAAATGAAAGCTGCGGCACGAGATGGAGGAGAAGTTTTAATGTATGGAATTACGGAAGGAAACGCACCTAATTGCAACGGTCATGTAGAATGTAATGAAATTGTATTAGGAAAAGGATCTATATGTAGAGCACGTCCTTTTATCAGAGCTATAGATCCTACTTCAAGTGTTTCACATGAAGCTTCCTTAGGTAGATTTCCACAAAAATGGCTTGATGAACTATTAGCTAAAGGATTAACTGAGGAGGAAGCGACTCAAGTGCTCATTGAGGCTATGCTTCAAGAAGAATAATTAAAAAAAGAATGAAATTTAAATCAAAATGGAGAATTAAAATGAGAGAAAATACTAAATATCATAATTATCGTTTTATAGGAAAAATAAATGTAGATGAAATTCAGCCTTGGTTTGATTTTACTACAACAAAACCATGGGATGATCCTGAAATTCCATGGATTTTAGATAACAAAGTAAGACGTGAAATATTAATAATCCTCGCTAAAGGTCCAAAAACATTTCAAGAAATCTATGAAAGAGTCAATTTCTCACCAAAACCATTATTAATAACAAAAGAAGAATATGATTGCCAAATATCCTACAATTGGACAAAAAAAACTGTCGAAAATCACCTTATGAATTTAGAATGGTATAATTTGATTAAATTGATAAACAAGAGTTATGAATTGACTATACCAATATTATCAACGGAAGAAACTGAGAAATTAGAAGAGTATATCGTGAAATTTACGGAAAATTGGATTACTATTATCAAACAACTAGGGGATGAAGTTAAAGAAAAATTAGGAGATCTTGATAAGAAAACTCCTTTATATGAAATTTTAATTGAAAAAACAATTGAAAAATTATATAGGATTCTTAAGGAAGAGAATCTACTTCCTAACCAGCCAAATTTGAAGGCATTATGGGCAGAACAGCTTAGAAAAATTAAATTTGAAGATTGGGTTGCGAAGAATTTCTAATAAGTCTACTCTCTACTTTTATTTATTTGAAATTTTTCTTGTTTTTTTCTGATATAATTTTTTGTGAAGATATTACCTAGATATCACTTAGTTTCAAAAGAAAAGACCATATGTTTTTAATATATATGTAGATATCTCTCAGCTATTATAGAGGTCATATAAAACTCCAAAAACGAATGATAAAAATGATTATTTCAAAAATCGAAGATTCAGAACCAGTTCTCAATCTTAAAGACTTATTCTATGAGCCTAAAGCTTTAAATAAAGCCGTTAATAAAAAGGTTGAAGAAATACCACAAAAATCAAGATATGATAACTTTAAACTTCTTACCGATATTTCGAATGTACTCCAAAAGTGTAGGCATTTAACAGCTAAGGATAAACTTCTTTATTGTCAAAGTCAGCGCTATTTTATGAAGCTTTATTTACGAGAAATTAATAAAGAATTTGTAGATTAATTAATGAATGCATATGCTAGCATTTGATAATAACTCGGATTAGATGCAGGCAATTGTCCTACCATCCATCCTTGGTATGTCGTTTCGCAAATCCAATATTCTTTACTATTTACTGTAAAAGAATAACTATAAGTTGGAGTAAAATTTAAATATACCCCAATACAAGCATGGCCAAACCATTGTTCTTCAACTGTATCATAATAATTAATTACACAAATTATTGCTTCATATCCTAATGCTTCTACTAATGATCCAAATAAAATAGATAGATCTTCACAATCACCTTGGTTAAAAATTGTTTCCATTGGATATGCTGCAAGATCTTGAAATTCAAGTTTATAACCAATTGCTTGAGTAAAGCTTAATAACCCATTTACCACTTCTTCAGAATCATATTGATTGATGCATTTTGAACGAATTGCTGTCGCAATTTGAAGCATTCTTGTGTCATTAGGGGTACAATAGGATTCAATTACATCTGCTATGAAATCTGGATCCCAGTGAGTATGAGAGGGATGCGGCGAATTCTTAAAATAATCCAATGTATCTCGAGTTGTTGAAACCGTGTAAGATGCCGAAGTATTTCCGTTATTAACATAAAAAGATACAGTTTTTTGTGGAAAAAGATATTGATATATCGCAATGCTTACAATCGGTATAACTATTGCAGCAACTATTACTGGAATGCCTATAACTATTGCTCTTTTTTGAACTTTTGTTAATCTTTTTTTTTTTTCTTTTCTTTTCGTTTCAAGCATACTTGGTTCTACTGATTGAGTGTCTACGTACTCATAAGCTCCGATACTTGGTTTTTCTGTGGTTAACTGAGAAATATCCTTCGGCGCTTGATAAGCATGATTTGAGCAATATGGACAAAATTTCCAATTACTTTGTATAGGCTTTCCACAGTTTACACAAAAGTTAGCCATGATATTATTCTTTTTTAATATAGGTTTTCAATTTAATAAAGATAAAATGATTTTAGCTTTTAAATTTAAATATTGATTTTCTCTGATTTCTATATTTTAAACAATATTGTTTATGAATAGTTATCATGAACTTCTTTAATAACTAGATTAATTAAATCTTTAGGATTCTCTATCCCATAAAATTTTACTTTATCCAGTAAGTTCTTAAATTTTTCTTTGGGTATTCTAGTTGACCCGATGAAAAAACCTATTATTTTATGGCCTTTTTGAGCAAGGTTTATCATTATTTTTTTTGCTTTGCTCCAATTATATATACCAAAATCAGTGATTATAAACACAAGAGCATTTCTTTCTGCTTTTTCACATTGACTTGCGATTTCTTTAATTGGTAAAAATGTACCTCCCCCCTGATACCTCAATAAGACCTTTTCGGCCTTTTTATAATCAGAGGTCCACTGACAAATATCCGCCCTATTGGAAAAATTGATTATACTAAATTTAGCACCTTTTTTTGCCGCATAATGCAAAGAAGCAAACGCAGCTACTAAAGCGGTATGATATGGGCCTTTACCCCTAATAGATCTAGATGTATAACTCCATTTCATTGAACCCGAAGAATCTAAAACAATTAATAGATCAGGAACTTGTTTTTCTACTAAGTGCCCCGGTCCTTCTTCATATGCCCATTTTCTTGTAGTGATATTAGGTATTATTACCGGACTATTTAATAAACTCTGAATAATATCCAATTCTTCAATTCTATCACCAATCCGCCAAACCTCTGGAAAGATAGGTAATTGCCCTCCTGGTTTTTCTTCATAAATTTTTATTTCAATTAGATTTTTTGCTAAGCCTCGATACCAAGTAGCTAAAGCGTTTCCATCAATTAAAATCCCTGCTTGACGTGCAGGTCCGCCAAATTCGGAATAAGGGATATCTTTAGCAAATTCTTCTGATTTTTGTTGCAGATCATCGAGATTACCTTCTCTTAATTTATCTGCATTTTTATTTTCTAAAGGGTTATCCATTATTTCTAATACATCTTTAGGAAATTCTACAAATGCGCCACCAGGACTTTTTCTTTTTTCTTTATTTTTATCTATAATTCCTCTAGTTCCTATTAACGTAAAAGTATCCTGAATTAAACTATTTAAAAGTTTTGCAACTTGAGATACTTTTTTTTCCCAAGTTGACTCATCTTCGAAATCTTTAAGAATTATTTTAGTTATTCTTTCTGCTAAAGGATCCATTTCTTTAAGTGCCTCATCTCCTAGAATATCTTTATTCCACATTTTCTCATAAGCTCGAAATAAGAACTTACTAAAATGGCTGATTGAGCCCTTACTAGTTATATGTTTATAGGTTTCAATCATCTCCCATTCAATAAGATTAGGAAATTTTTGGTATAATTTAGTATCAATAATTAAATCTGCAAAAATGTTTACTACTATAGGTGCATAATTCTGATTCACATGTTTCATCGCAACCCTAAGTAATTTTGCATTGATTAATCCATCATACGGGATGATTTGATAATGAGAGACTTCGTGAAGTGATATAATATAGAAATAATCAATATATTCCTGATCCTCTTTAAGTAGTGGTGTATTAGCTAGATTCATTGTAATTTGCCATTGATGTTCAGGATCAATATAAAATCCCTCTAAATGAATGTAATCAAATATATAATTAGGATCATTTAAAGGGGGATAATAGAATTCTTTTAATGTCTTAGCCCATGCAATTTTAGCTAATTCTATCGTCCTTTTTTCTTTTTCTGAATATTTTTTAATATTTTTCTCTTTTCTTCTTCTCGATTGAATCATTTTATATATTAATTCATTTATTCTTCTTTTTGTAAATATTCTGAACGATCTAATATCGATCTTAACTTTAAAGCCTCAGAACCACCAGAAATTTGAATATTTACTAATGAATCTTCTTTAGTTCCCGTAACATTAATTTCAATTAGCATATCTTCAGTACGAATTTGTTTAGTTTGTCTTTGACTAAAAGCTTCCTTTAATGATTGATCTAAATTAGAGAATTCAGCTGCGATATCTGCCCATACTTCCTTCCAGTACAAATATTTGATGACATAATCTGTAACTGTTTGCTTAAAAAGCTCTCGATTACACCATCCGATTAGGTCCCCCCTATTAGGGAAATCGATTTCTTCTAAAAGATGATTTCGAATTTCAGCCAGTTTATGAATATCTCCTTTCTTAGATGCTTCTTGTATTTGTTGGGCAATTGGGGGATATTTCTTATTATTAACTGAATTTACAAACGGAATTAAGTCAAATTTTACTATTAAATCATTCTTCTCAAATTTTTTCAATTCTGTTAAATCGTTATCTTTAGGATTTCCTTGACGAAATCTCTCAGAAATTTGATAACATGCTTCACGAGTTTTAAACCTTTTTTGGATGGTGTTTAAAATACTTTTAGAAAATTCATATTTATTTCCAAAATATGGAGCTTTAGCTACTTCTCTTTTTACATATACTGCTCTGTGCGAAATTACATAAGGTGCAATTGTATTTACTATATTAACATCAATCTTGTTTATTCCTACTAACCATGCTAATGCTTTTGAATATCTTAATAGATCTTTTGCAACTCTTACACTTAGAATTGAATCAATTTTATTACAAACGTTCTGGGTTGTGTTAAAATGACACCCTGAACATAATCCAGTGCTAGGTTTTAAATCTTCAGTGTTTCCTTTATCAACCCTCGAACATAATGTGAATTCTCTAATTATAGCATGTATATAGTTATTAACATCAAAGTTGAAAGTTATTTTATTAACATAATACCAAATTTCCATCAACTCATCAATAGTTAAGATTTGTGGAACTTCTATTAATTCATCTCGCCCACTATATTTTTCATCTTTCCCTGTTAAAATAATCTGTAAATCATGACTTCCCGGCATAGTAATCGGAACAGAGATTCCAAATCTATCTAAGAATGGATGGGATAGTTCAAATGTACCAACATCATGAGGATTTATAGTAGCAAATAAGCAGTATTTATTAATTGCTATTATTGAATCGTAATATTTAACAGTACCTTCAGCGAGTAATGATAAAAGGATATCTTGAGCATATGGAGTTAACCGATTTACCTCATCTATAATTTTCCAAAAATTTGTAACAAATTGTCTCCATACAACCTCTTCCTCACCTTCTTTCATTAACTTACCAAGTTTAAGTGTCCCAATAAGTTTCTCTTCAGTTAATTGTGGGTGTCCTCTTATAATTGAATTTTCAATTTCATTTAGAGAAGTAGCAGTAAACATACGTCCTAAGAGCTTGAGGAGTGTCGTTTTACCACCTCCA
This sequence comes from Promethearchaeia archaeon, assembly GCA_029856145.1. Classification (GTDB taxonomy): domain Archaea; phylum Asgardarchaeota; class Lokiarchaeia; order Sigyniarchaeales; family SOKP01; genus Loki-b32. The sequence goes on along the minus strand of JAHQWK010000018.1, from coordinate 20,069 downwards.
TGCCCACCTACTAAAAGCATTGCAGAATTAGGAACTATAGCATTCAATACACATAGCGACAATATTTCTGGTAATTTTTTTGTACTTACTTTACTACTTTTCTCACCTAAATATTTAATGCTCAAATCTTTAAAGTGAACAAATAATTGATTAGCTTGGGTTAAATTGATAATTTTCCACACTTTTTTCCGTAATATGTTTTCTTCTCCTAATTTTGTCGACATTTGGACTAGTCTCTTAAGATTTTCAATATTAAATAAAAGTCAGTTCGACTATTTAATTTTGATTATTGATAAATTACTATTTCAATAGAATATGAGGTTAAAATAAAGAAAATAGAAAATTTCTGGATTATAAATCAATCAGTTCACTTAAATACTCAATAACATAATCTGGTTGAATTTTCCATTGTTTATAATGCTTAATTTCGTTTCCTTTTTGGTGATCGATTAAACATGAAGAGATTTTTGCCTCCTTAGCTGCTCTAATGTCATGAATCGAATCACCAATCATAATAGCTTTTTTATTGTGATGATCAAAATCAAATTTCTTTAAAATTGTAAGAATCCCTTTAGGAGAAGGTTTAGCAAATTCTTGATTGGCATCTCCCATACTAAAGATTTCATGAAAATAATGAATAATTTTAAAGTATTTTAAAAAAAAGTCCACGATGTAGTTTGCTGTATTTGTACAAATTGCTATTTTTTTATCGTCTTTATGATTGTGGATTAGTTCCAATACAGTTTTGACATCTTTAAATAGTGAAATCTCTTTGTTCCTAAGAAGGACTTGCCTTTTCTCAAAATCAGTTTTATCATAATATTTCCAAAAATTATCTGAATCAATTATACCCCAATTCTTTAATACTTTTTGAAATTGTCCTCCAGAAAACCATAATTCTTTCCTTTCATTTATATCTGGAATATTATCAACATTAAGTCTTCGCAAAGTCTCTTCTAATATTTGATCTGCATGAGCTCCAATATTTCCAAGATCTAATAATGTTCCATCTAAATCAAATAAGTAGAAATCAAATTTCATTTTAGAAATACCCTATATGTCCTAAGTTTTTACCATTTTCATCTAATGCGTGAACCAATCCCATTGATAGAGAGTCCTCTTCTTTATTTTTAGTAGATTTTGCTACATTTTTTAATGTCTCCAGTTTTAGAATAAAGACACGATTACATTTTTTACACTTTATATGGATTTTCTTGATATATTTCTTTTCATCTTCTTGTATTTCTTTTTTAAATGGTTCTAAAAGGTTTGAATCTTGATTATCACAGTTTTTAAGAAAACATTGATCTAAAGATATCTTTTCCATCCCACGTCTCGCTAATGCAATAAAAGCGTAACTCGGGATTTCAAGTCTTAAATCTTCTTTATCATCCATATTTTATATAAAATATAGATATCTCTTAATTCTTATTATTATTTTTTAAAGCGTTGTAAATGAATTCTTTAATGTGGTTAATCTTAATTATTATCTATACCTATATTTTATTGAACTAAGATATGAATAAGAAAGAAGAATTCTCGAAGGAAACTATTGATCATATTTCAAAATTAGCTTTATTAGATTTATCTGAAGAAGAAAAACTGAAATTATCTGAAGAATTAGGTGATATCTTAAATTATTTTAAAAAATTAGATGATTTGGATACCAGTAAAGTAGAACCTACTACTCATCCGATAGATGGATTAAAAAATGTCTTCAGGGAAGATATCCCGTGGAAATCACTTTCTAATGAAGAAACATTAAGAAATGCAAAACGTAAAAAAGATGGTTATTTTAAAGCCCCAAGAATTCTAAAAGAAAAATAAAACTCTACTTTTTATATTCATCAGTTAATTTTCTTATTGCTTCAGCCATATCACTTAGTGCTTGCCTTCTTTCTGCGGGACTCATTTCGTAAAAATCTTCTTCTACGTCCTTCCCTATTTTTTCAGTAGAAGCCATGTCTCGATATTTCTTGTATACTAAACTTGTTACATATTTATCATAACGATCTAAAGCTTTATTTAACCTAGAATCATCTTTAATTTTGTCCCAAAGCTCTAATGTTTCTAAAGATCTAATCCCTAGATCAATTCTAAACCAACTTATTGGAAATAAAATTTCTCGCTGAATTCCCATCTCAATTATAACTAAGTTTTCTTGGTCGATATAAAGTTCTGGAATTTCGTCTTCTTTATACACAATGTTATCACTCATAATATAGAGATTTGCAGCACCTCGAGATGTACAGACAATTCCGGTCGCAAAACCTTTAGCCATTCTCAAAATATCAGCTAGATCCTCCAATTTAGTTCCTAATAAATGGAGTTTATTCTTTTTAGTTCCTTGAATTTCAATATTTATTTTTTTTGTACCTTTTGAATCAGATAAAATTTTGGGAAATAATTCTTTATCTCGGGTTTTTTTATGAGCTTCTAAAAGTTTATTTATAATTTCATAATCTAATTTCAGTCCAGGAATGACAGTATTTTTATTAAGAAATGCATCTACTTCAAAATCTACAATTCCATAAAATAGTTTTTCATTATTAATAATATTGTAAATAGTTTCTACAATAGTTTTAATTAATGCTTCAGGATCTTCTCGAATAGAGTCAAATTCCTTGGTTTCAAATGTATCTATTTGATTAAATTGATCAAATGTTGCCCATGACATTTCAGTAAATATAAGTCCTTCAGAATATAAATTATGGTAGGAATCAAAACTTAAAATGCTTTTATTGCCTCCAAGCTCAACCCCTAATTTTGATCCAGAAGCTAAAATCGCTGAAGGAGGATTATAAAATTCTATTGGCAAAATAAAAACTAGGCTCGTATAATTTATTATAATTAAATTTTCTTATATCTGATATAACTTTTTGAAGTAATTCTAATAATTATAGATAAAAAACATATATATAATTAGTGAAATAAGTAGAGATTTTACAACTTAAATTTTCAATTTTTAAATTTAGGATTTAAATTTTTACGATATTCAGCATAACGACATAAAATACTAAGACATTTAGTAGGATAATCAAAAAATTCAAAGATTGGGACATCGTAAGAAATAAATTTTTGATACCATGGGTATTTATAGGGAAAAGGACCAACATAATAGACAGGAATTGAATATTTCTTCATTAAACGCTTAATAGGTCTAAATACACCTGCATCCACTATTTGGGATATGTTTCTCATTTGTTCATCAACCTTTAATCCAGATTCCTCAATAGTATCCATGATCTCATCAAAATCAAATACTCCATATATAATAATCATATCAACTTCACCTGATTTCATCAATAATTTTGGAAAATGAAAAAGTAAATTCATGAAATTTATATCAAAAGTGACATCTACAGGATTATGTACGCCTGCAGTAGGAGGAAGTGATTCTTTTATTTTTTCCTGTAGTTCTTGTGAAAATTCTGGTACTTTCAATCCATATATTTCAGCTGTTTTAGCCATCATTGACCCTGCCCCTCCGGAATCTGTGATTATTCCTATTCTTTTTCCTTGTGGAAAAGCTTTATTCAAATGAGCTTGAGAAAATGTTCTAAGATAATAGAGAAAATCCATGATTGAATTTGTGGAGAAGATCCCTGTTTCTTTAAATACTCCATCAAAAATTTTATTATTTCCCCCTAAAGAGCCCGTATGAGATCCAATAGAACGATCTGCTGCTTGAGTTCCTCCTCCATACATGGCTAAAATGGGTTTCCTTGGTGTTATCTCTTTCGCAAGTTTTATAAATTCTTTTCCTCTTTTAATTTCTTCTATATACAACCCAATTACCTCAGTGTGAGGATCATGAATAAAAAATTCCAAGAAATCGACTACATCAATATTTCTTTCATTTCCTACGGATATTGATTTTCCAATTTTAACTCCCATATTTTTTGCATGCCAAAATATTTGAGCCGCTATAGTTCCTGATTGGCTAACAATAGAAATGTTGCCTCTTTCTGGGGGAAGATAAGGCCAACTAGTATTAAAATAAGCATTTTTTTTCTCAGGAAATCCATACCATCCATTATAAATTCCTAAACAATTAGGTCCAATGAATCTTATATTATACTTATTTGCAATAGCATCAATTTGTTTAGATAATTCCTTACCATTATTTCCAATTTCTCTAAAACCACCTGATGTAATGATTAGACGTTTAATACCTTTTTGACCACACTCTTCCATAACTTTAGGAACTACATGCGTTGGTAATATGAGAAAAGCTAAATCTGGAACAATAGGAACATCAAATACAGATTTGTATGCTTTAAATCCTTGAACTTTTTCTAAACGAGGATGAATTGGATAAAGAGATCCATTAAATCCCCCTCCAGCAATGATATTGCGAAATTGCATAGAACCCATTGTAGTTAATGGACTATTATTCGCCCCAAAAACACAAATACTTTTAGGATTTAAAATTTCTTCAATAAAATTCTCTTTAGCTAGCTCTCTATTATTTTCACTCATAATATTTTTAAAACCCAAATACTACAAAAGAAAATAAAAAAAGCAATAAGAGTTTTACGACTAGATGATTTTTAAAATTATAGGTCTCGTATTAACTCTATTTCAGCCGAAAATCCAGGTATCATTCCTTCATAATCAACAATTCCTTTTTCTTTTAACTTTTTTAGAATTAGCCTTACTCCTTCGAATAGATCTTCGCATAGAATTTGTAATTCCTTGTAATTCAGTTTACCTCCTTTTTCTTTGAGTTTTTCAACTATGAAATGCTCTTCATCTGTCAGCTCTGTCATGATATATCTTATAACTAAAATATTAATATTTTATTGAATTTTATCTTTTACCTGTTGAACCAAAGCCTCCCAAGCCACGTTCAGATTCGAGTAATTCGTCTGTTTCGATAAATTTATAATTATACATCTTGGATAAAATAATTTGACAAATTCTTTCTCCTTTTTTTAATATAACTTCTTTATTCGAAAGATTAACTACTATTGCCATCCACTCATTTCTGTATCCAGCATCAATTGTACCAGGAGAATTTACAATAGATAGTCCATCCCATAATGCTAATCCACTTCGTGGGACAACTTTAAAATAAAATCCCTCAGGTATAGCTGTTGAAAATCCTAGTGAACAACCTATTCTCTCTAGTGGTTTTAATGTATAAGTATCTGAATCAATTTCAATTAATTCTTTTTTATCATTCTCATGAATTATCTTCTTAAATCCAATGATTCGCGCATCAGCACCTGCATCTCCGGGTTTTGATGGATTTGGGATAATAGCATCTTCTCTTAATTTCTTTAAAGGAATTGATATAGTTTCATCAATACTTTTCCGGCTCATAATATATCAATTTTAATTATTTTTAGTTTTAAAAAATAATTTTTATTAAAGAATAGATATTTTGTTAAATATCAAAATTTCGTATAGTGAAAAATTTGATTATAATTGACAGGTATGATCCTAGAGTCGACAAAGACGCATTAAAGGAGTTATTTAAAGATTTTATTGCTGTCAAGTCTTATTTCTTCTCCCATTGGGAAAAATTCGAGGAAGAACTGAATCGGAGGACTTTAGACCTTCAATATAGAAACTCTATGGTTGTAGCTAAAGAGGATGGAGAAATCTTAGGTTTTGGGACTTATACTTTATTTAAAGATTATTTAGGTAATGATAGAGTATTAATTCATCAAGTAGTAACTAAAAAAGAAGATTCTTTTAAAAAAGGAATTGAAGAAAAAATAATTCGGGAGCTACAATTATACATTAAAAGATCTTTAAAAATTGATAAGGTACATTTTATTTGTCCTGACTCAGATGGAGCGTTAAGAAGTCTATTCCTAAAATTAGGAGTGAAAAAGTCAAGATACATCTGGTATGAAAATGAAATGTAAATAAAGGTTTAATTTTTTTGATTTATATATAGCTTCTGTGAAAAAATTTTATGGAAAATTCGAATGATGCCAAGGATCTCATTGAAAAGGCAAAAAGTCTAAAGAATCAAGAAAAATTTCAAGAAGCTTTAGAAATCTTAGATGAGTTATATAATATCTATCCTAATTCTAAAGAAGTTAAAAATATCCTAATTAAAACATTATTCGATTATGGAGGATACCTTAATGATTATTATACTTCAGGATATGAAAAAGCTAAACAATTATTTAAGAGAATTACTAAATTGAGTCCGAATGATTATAGAGCATATTATAACTTAGGAATTGCTTGCTTTAATTTAGGTCAGTTGGAAAGAGCTATGAGTCTTTTCGGAAAAGCACTAGAAATTAAGCCTGATTATAAGTATTGTCTATATAATTTAGGTTTAGTTTATGAGGAGATGGAAAAATATGAAAAAGCTCTAAAATACTACGAGCAAGCCTTAGAGATTGACCCAAATTTTACTTATGCATTAACAGCGAGATCAGAAGTGAGGCGAAAATTAGATAGATTAAAACAAATGGATACAGAGTGATAGAATTTAATCTGAGGTTAATTTCCTATGGAGAGAACAACATACGATGATGATCACAAGTGCGATAATACCCCCAATAATGTATTGCAATACCGTTGGATCTGACAAAAAATCTACAATACCACTTGACTGAAAAACAATTACCCCTTTCTTGAAATTATTAATTTCAAAATAGAATTCGTCATATTAAAATTTAACCATGAAATTTAGAACATTTCAATTTAAACAAGAAAATCTAAAGCTAAATATTTTTAGGAAAAAACTTAGAAAAAGAAAAAAAAATAAAAAAATAGTTTGAGAAGTTATCTCTCTAGTTGAAAGTTTACTTGTACTCGAACCCTGTAGATTAATTTGTCAATATCTTCCTTTACTTTCACGTCAGATTCAACAATTTGTATATTTCGAATACCACGAAGAGATTTTTTTGCTTCGTCATAAGCAGCTTTCACAGCATCAGCCCAATTATTATCACTCGTTGCAACAAGCTGAATTGACTTATATACGGTCATTTTGATTTCACTATCATTTTAGTTTTATTGTAAGTTAATTTGTTATAGGTTAATATTTAAATATTTCTAAGAGAATGATTACTTTTAATGTTTCATACCGTTTAAAAAAATTAATTAGTATAACTTCAATATTCAAAAAATAGATTTTTAAAAGAAAATAGAAAAAAAATATTAAAAATATTTGTTTTAAATAGTTTAATTAGGCACTTAGATTTTCTAATAAGACTGCGACTCCTTGTCCACCACCAACGCAAGCGTTAGCAATTCCATATTTTCCATTCTTATCTTTTAAGATACGAGCTACAGTACCGATTAAGCGACACATCGTAGCACCTAATGGATGACCAATTGCTGTGGAACCTCCTTTAATATTTACTTTTTCTTCAGGAATACCAAGTTTATCCATACAATTTAAAGCAACTATACAGAATGCTTCGTTAATTTCCCAGAAATCTATATCTTCAACCGTTAGTCCAGCATGTTCTAATGCCATTCTAGAGGCAGGAACAGGACCACGACCCATTACGGTGGGATCTACTCCAGCAAATCCTATAGAAATAATTTTTGCTAATGGCTCAATACTTCTCTTTTCAGCTTCTTTAGCGTCCATTAATACGCATGCAGTAGCACCAGCATTCAATGGAGAAGCATTTCCTGCTGTGATTACACCCTCTTTACTACCTACAAATTCCATATACCCTTTTCGACCAAGTTCTTGTCCGGTTGCTGTTTTTTTAACGAAATGTGGTTTGGAAACAGGTCTTAACTTAGCAACAGATTCAAGTTTTGATTTTCTTGCTGCCATGTCCCTATCTATCATCATTGGCTCTTCAACATTTCCTTCAACATGGCCTTCAACTGGAATAATCTCCCCTCCATTAACACCTGAGGTGAACCATTTTTCTTCTTGGCTTTTAATTGTTAAATTATGTGCTCTTACTCCAAATTTATCCATATCTTCCTTCGTGAATTTCGGGATTTCCTCTTCGAATAATTTTTGTGCCGTAGACAACATATCTGTTGCTATAAGTACATCGTATTCACCTTTTCGTGCATATTTAGGAACATAGAAAGGTGATTCTTTATTAGCAATTGCGAGGTTTGGCTTAATCCATGCATTCATTATACCCATAGGCACACGTGTGAGATGTTCTATACCAGTTGATAAAACACATTTACTATAACCCGCAGCAATTTCCAAAAATCCTAAATTAAATCCAGCTGCGGCTGATCCACATGCCTTATCTAAAAATACACAAGATGTTCTTTTATCCATATCCACAAAATAAGTAGGAAGTTTACCTCCATAAGTCCAGTGTTCTCCTACCCCAAAAGAACATCCAACCGTAAATTCATCGATGTCCTTCTTTTCAATGCCTTTATCTGCCAATCTATTTTTAAACATATTTTTGAGTAAGATTACAAGTAGCTCATCTCCTCTTATTTCACCAAAAACGTCTCTCTCTGGTTGTCCAGGTCTCGATCGTGAGAAAGCAGTTCGAGCATAATCTACTAACCATACATCATTTAAGGTTACCATTATTATATCCCTCTTTAGTATTGTTCTAAATCGTTATTTTTTTTATACGTTATTGAATTTAATACAAAAATTAAAGGTTTTGAAATAAATCAAAGATTCTTTTTACTAAAGATATTAATAAAAAAATAATATAATGCTTAATATTAGTGAAAACCTTACATTTATTATGAGTGAAAAAGTTGATGTAGCTGTTGTGGCTGGAAGTACATCTGATGAGGATGTTTATAATAAAACCATTAAAGTTCTAAAAGAGAATAACATCCCACATGAGTTAAAAATTCTCTCAGCTCATAGAGATCCCGAAAAATTAGAGGAGTATTTGAAATCTTCTAAGGCATTAATCTATATTGCTGTTGCGGGATTATCTGCCGCTTTACCTGGTGTAATTGCCTCAAAGACAGACAAACCTGTTATAGGTGTCCCCGTAAGTGCAAAATTGGGAGGATTAGATGCATTATTATCGATCGTCCAAATGCCTCCAGGAGTACCTGTTGCAAGTGTTGGTATTGATAGAGGTGAAAATGCTGCGTACTTAGCAATCAGAATTTTAAATTTGTTCAAGAAATAAATAATCCGTGATCTATTTGACTGAAAATTTAATTGAATTAGGAAAAAAGAAAGCTGCTATAAAAGCTGTAGAAGAAAATGTTAAAAAGAACATGATTATAGGAATTGGTAGTGGATCAACTGTTGTTTATGCTGTGCAAAAATTAGGTGAAATAAACAAAGAAAAATCTCTAAATTTAAAATGTATTGCGAGTTCATTTCAAGCATATCAATTGATTATAGAGAATGATTTAGAATTAGTATCTTTAGAGCAATATCCAAAAATAGATTTAGATATCGATGGTGCTGATGAGATAGATAAAAACCTTAATTTAATTAAGGGTGGAGGCGGGTGTTTGGTACAGGAGAAAATCCTTGCTTCGAATTCAAAAATTCTTATTATTATAGCAGATTTTAGGAAAAGTTCTGAGAGATTAGGAAGTAATTGGAAAAAGGGAGTTCCTATAGAAGTAATTCCCATGGCATATTTTCCAATCATGATGAAATTAAAAAATTTAGGTGGAACTCCAATACTTCGAATGGCTCAATCAAAAAGCGGTCCCTTAATAACAGATAATGGAAATTTTATTATAGATGTGGATTTTGGTGAAATAGATAAACTAATAGAATTGGATCGAAAAATTAAGTCTATTCCTGGAGTTGTTGATACTGGCTTTTTTATTGGAATGGCGTCTAAAGCGTATATTGGAACCCGTGATGGCGATGTTTTAATTTTAGAAACACCAAAAAAAAAATAAATATTAAAAAAATAATTTACTCATCTTGTTGAAAAAATTCTAGTGATTCTCCGCAATTTGGACAGAATTTTTTTGGAACCTTGATAGGGTCTCCACAGAAAGGACAATAAAATGAGGCACCGACTGTAGATAAGGATTCAGGTGTTACATAGGCTTCTTCCTCTGGTTCGTCATATGAAGGTCTGTAATAATATTCTTCATATCTTGGTTGAACTTGAGTTGCTCTTGGATATCTTTTCTTTCTTGCATAATAGACCATCAGACAAACTACACCTAAAAGAGCTACGATTGAAATTACAATTATGATAATTAGAGAAAAATCAAAAGGACGTTCTGAGATAGTTAAAATGATAATGAATTCATCAGTTCCCCCTTCACTATCGAAGACCGTAAGATAAAGTATACTTAAATACCCTTCATTAGTATTAAAATCAAAACCCGCGGCTGTTGGAATTGCCTTTGTTCCTGATATAGAGTTATATCGCATTGTATCTGGAATTATAAAAGAACCTTCATATTTTCCAGATATAGATTCATAATTTAGCTCAGCTACCTCAATAGATTGTGGAAAAATTAAAAAGATATAATTATCGGATACAGAACAAACAAATAAGTTTACAAATACTCTCATGTCAGAACTAGAATCTTCATAATTTACTGAATCTCTTACGTTTACAGCAAAATTGAAGCTATCACCTTGAGTTGCGGTATATACATAGGAACCTTCATCAGATTCAGTTTCATCAAAATAAACTTCAGCATAACCAGCCAAATTGAAACTAGAACTTGCTTCTAAAATTTCAGGTGGATTATTAACAATTTCAAACACGTATCTAGGTGAATTTGGATTAGTATAATTTGAGTTTACGGGAATAATGTAATAGATTCCAAATCCAGAAGGATCTGATATACCTGGATCAAAATTAGTGCTATATAAATTTGAACCTTGAGGACTAAGTAGAAGGGTTTGATTAACAGATTTTTTTGAATTGTAAAATGAATAGGAATATATTGATAGATATCCTGTTATATTACCGTAAGTTGAGTTATCCATCTCAGCTATTAAATCTGTTGAATCTCCAGGAGCTCTCGTTATATCTGTATCATCACTCGATAAATCGACGATCTGCGGCACTTCAATTTTGTCAAAATAGAGAATTTTAGAAATTTTACTATATTCATTTGAACCAATTGTTAGATTTACTTCAATAATATAAGGTGAATAACTTGGATGGGGTAGATTATATGAATTATTGAAATATATTCCATTATCTGAGAATGTTGCATTTAATATGATTGATTTTGAAAAGGTAGAATTTTTAATAATTACCTTTAATGAATCATAATCAAAGGGAGTTATTGGAGATTCAGAATTTTGGTCCTTTAAATATATGGATAAATCGATTTTTGAATTGGAAATACGATCTCTTTTTAAATTAATATTAATGGACACTTCCTCTTTTGGTAAGAAGAATTCCATAAGATTGTTAAGTAAATTAATATGGTCTTGAGTATGGGATGTTGATTGATAATCATAATAAAGCCAATGTAAATCTCCAAAAGCTACTAAGTTTCCTTTTCCGTGAGAAGTTCCATTGTATAAAGCAACTACTGTTTTATTATTAATTGTTGCAATTGACTCGGCATTACCCGAAACAGTAAAGCTATTACCATATTGCCAAAAAACGTTGTTAACACCATCAAATAGTTTTGGATTATCAAAATCGCTTATATTTTGGGAACTCACACTTGTTCCTATCCCTAACCAATTATCATCCATAACATTTTCTTCATTAATTTGAATATCTATGCCTAATTTTGAGAATAAATAATTTATATTTTCCGTAACTAAATCTTGATAACGAGTTCCTAAAAAGAATAAATTACCCCCATCTTCAAAGTAGTTCTTTAAATTTTTTATTTCTAAAGTACTATAAGGCAATATAGGGTTTTGCAGTAATATTGTATCATATTGAGCTAATCTTTCCTCTGTTAAAATTGAATTATTTAAATTCTTATTATAATCCGGAGTCCAATATTCCATATCATAGTCAATTGATATATTTAATTCAGAAAAATCTGCCATAGCTTCATAAAAACCCATTTGATAGAATTTTGAAAGCTCTGGAAACCAATCATTTAAACCATGATATGATTCCATTAGTATCCGGTATTCTGGTAATCGAATATCCAATAGAATATTAACACTATCATAAATTTGCCCTCCAACTGTTAGGTTAATTTGGAAATTTCTTATCCCCGGTAAAGCGTCCTTATTAATTTCAATCTCCAATTCCAAAAAACTTATTCCAGATTCAGAAAATGGAGAGGGGAACTTATCAAATGAAATTGCTACTCCTTGTATATTATTAGGAATTTCAACGTCATAGGTTGTATTGTTACCTGAAATTACAGTTAAATTAAATTTTTGGTGATCTCCTGGAAAGTTTAATAAATCATATGGTTTAACCGGAAGCTCGTCAGGATAAAGTTTTATTATATCATTAATATCCGGTATTGTATCATTTAGATAATTCAAGTAATCAAGAGAAGCACTCACATTTATTATTCCTGCTCCAGATTTAAGAAAATCATCATCATTTTCATTAGAGAGTTTTCTTGATCCTTCTATTAAAGCAATTCTAGCAGTTTCAGGAGATATGTTAGGATAAGCGTCTAATAAAATTGCTAATGCCCCAGCAACAACAGGACAAGACATACTCGTTCCACTAAGAGGGATATAATCTGCATCAGCAGGAAAATTGAAAAAATCTCCTATATAATGCTGTTCTTTTGAAATAATGGAATTTGGTGCATCTGTAGAAATTATATTTACTCCAGGAGCAACTACATCAGGATACCCTAAATATCTATAACTAGGCCCCCAACTACTAAATGAAGCTAACTCATCATTTTTATCCGTTGCACCTACAGCAATAACATCAACACCAGAGGCAGGAGTGGACCCTGAAAAATATTCTGGACCAGAATTACCTGCTGATGATACAAAAATAACGCCCCAAAGATCTCTTGCTGTCGAAATCGCATGAGTTATTAAATCCGAAATAATTGGATACCCTCCACCAAAACTCATTGAAATGATATCTGCCCCCGCACCCATTGAGCCTGTTGGCGCAGAACTCCATTCAATAGCACTTACTATATCAAATTCATCTAGTCCACTTGCATTTCCGGCTCTTGCATTAATTAAGAGAGTACCGGGCGCTATACCACGATATTGACCTGAGGATCCTCCTCCATCACCAGCAATAATCCCCCCTACATGAGTACCATGGCCAACATCATCATTATAGTCTAATTGGCTCTCATCAGTTACAAAATTACTATTATTTATTATATTCAAATCAGGATGATTGTATATTCCAGTATCAATTACAGCTACTTTCACACCTGATCCATCGTAAGATAGATTTTCTGCTCCGACCGCAGAAACCCACCAATTAGAATAATCTTCAGAACTTAAAGCACTAGTTTGAGGATTTTCCTCTAATATATAAGGATTTTGATAAAATTTAGATTTATAGATCTTTTTTATTGATTCTATACCATCTATTACATGCTCATTAGTAATCAGTTGACTAGGATTGATTTTTATGTAAGTCCCAGGTATTATATCATAATTTCTTACAAATTTATAATCATCAAATATGGAATCCAAAATTTCAATACGTTCTTCTTTACTAACGAAATCCTCAAATAGAACAATAATTTGTATATATTCTAGGTTTTCATTTTGATTTAAAGTTAGATTTGTTAAATATTCATTTAGATCATTATCAAACTTAGAATACTTGTATTTGGAATAACTTTCTAAATTAATATTACTTGTACTAGTTTTCGAAGTTAGAGAGGAAGGTAAAGATTCTAACTTAATTGTATCTTTCTCTGCTTGATTATAACTATTAGAATAATTTAATTGTATTCCAGTAGACGGAATTACAAAATAACTGACAAAAATTAGTCCAATGATTAATAGATTAGATTTTTTTTTTAATCTTTTCATAGGCAATACAAAATATAGTAGTTATTTTATATTTCTTTTAATACCTTAAAAAAAGAATTTATTAAAAAATTATTGATTCTACTTTTGTAGAATTATTGATTTAAGATTTTAAAATAAGATAATAAGGCTTTTTTTCGTCCTAAATGTAAAAAGACCACCTTTATTCAATTATATGAGCCTCCATTAAAAAATTATTAATCAAATTTCTTGGAAATCGTGCTTCTTAGAATTTAATCAATTAAATCGTCAGAAGTTCAAGATTTTAGACAAAAAATATGCCTACTTGATTGGCTTTTACCAAAATGTAAATAGGTAGCTACAAAAAAGTATAAATAGTCACATAACAATTCTAAATATTATATTTTAAAAAAAAAATTTATAAATAAAATATAGGCGAATATTCTAAATGCATAAACTGAAATCTAAAAACAAGTCTAAGTTTTTTTTGCTATTGTTAATATTGTTGCTTTTTTCTCCAATAGCGACTACTTCAATTAATTTATTCGAAAAATCAGTAAGCAATTCGGATTTACAAAAAGTACCTTTTGAAGAATATCAGCTAAACAAAAACGAAAATAATGAATGGGAAGGATTAATTTCAGATGTTGATAAAAATACTAATGGAATTAATGACTATTTTGAAACTAGATTAAAATATTTATCTGAATTTGGTTTTATTAAAGAAAGTTTGGAAGATGATTCAATTTCATTGCCAAATGAAAATTCTTTTGATTTTCCTAATAAGGAAAAAAATATTAATAATTTACTAATTACTAGTGATGCTATTCCTATAATTATTTCTTTTCCTGATGGAGATTATGAATACTGCTCATTTCTTTTTGAAGATTTGGGAGGAATAATCAAAAATAAATATACAGTCGCAATTAATGGTTTTGCTGGAAGTATAGATTATACAGATCTAAATAAATTCTGTGACAACTTAAGAGAAAAGGATATACCTTTCTTAATTGAAGAAGATAGAATATATCATGCAAATCTGTATTATACTTCCCGAAATATGAATCTTAGACCTTATGTTTGGGATACTCTTTCTTATAACGGAGATGAATATAGCTCTATCGCAATAATTGATACTGGAATTGATGATTCACATAATTTCTTTATCCCAGGTTATTCTGATGGTGATTCTAGCTATAAAATTGTTGGATGGCGTGATGAGGTTAGTTCATCCCCGAGCCCATATGATGATAACGGTCATGGCTCACACTGTGGTGGAATTGCAGCAGGAATAGGAAGTCCTTCATATGATGGAAATAATCGTTCTGTAGCTACAGCGGCTTATAGTTTTGATTACACAGGATATAACCTCCCTGAACAAGTACTTAGTTTGAATTGGACACGATTTAGAGTTGATACTCCTGGTGTGATTGAAATGAATTGTGAATTTGATGATTTTACACCTGGTTCAGATGATGCTGACTTTTGGGCTTATCTCTATCATGAAAATACCCTAGTAGAATCTTATGTTGACAATTCTGATTCTTGGACACATACATTATCTTATACAGTTACTAGCGGTTCTCTTGGAGATTATTCTTTTAGATTTGCACTCAATATATTAGATAATACTGGAGATGGATATTGTACTGATTTTAATTTAAGATTTAGAAATGAAATTCACTGGCCTTTTGATCCTCTCCTTTATGGGAGTGGCGATCCATGGCAGGGAGTTGCTCCTGATGCCCGTTTGGTGGGAATAAAAGTTTTGGATCAACATGGTGGTGGTTGGAGCTCTGATATAATCAATGGTATTAATTGGGCAATAACTAATAGAATGGTATACAATATTACTACTATTTCTTTGAGTCTAGGAGGCGGACCGGGAGATACAGGTTTGATTACTGCGGTAAATAACGCTGTTGAATATGGAATTGTAACTGTGGTATCCGCAGGAAACGATGGTCATGGAGGAAATTTGATTGGTTCCCCCGGAGATGCTGATAATGTAATAACTGTAGCTGCTATGAATATCGATGATGAAATTACAGATTATAGTAGCCAAGGTGGAGATTCATATACGGGTCTCACAAGTAAACCCGATATTACTGCTCCAGGAGGTAGCTTTAATAATTTACAAATGTTTTCGGCAGATACTAATTATAATGATGCAGAAGGTGCGTATTCTCCAGATTCTTATTATAATGATTTATATGGCGCACAAGGAACTTCAATGTCAGCTCCTGCTGTTGCGGGTGCATCAAATCTAGTCATTGATGCCATGGGTGGCCATCAGATTTGGGGCTATACTCCTGAAGAAGCTAAAAGTGTTAAATCTTTGCTCTTGATGTCTGCTACTGAAACATATCCATTAATAAGAGAACATTCTAGTGTTTATTTTTCTCCTCTACTCAATCGCGGGGGGAAAGATACGCATGAAGGTTATGGTCGATTAAATGTTGATGCTGCTATAGAAGCATATACACACCAATTAACGTTAGGATCAGATACGACTGCATATTTAACCTCAAGTTCTATTGATTCTTTTAGTAAACATGCATTAGGGTGCTATGTGAACCTTATCGAAGGAGAAACATATATTTTTACATTAGATGTACCAGTTGGGGCTGATTTCGATTTGCATCTATATAACAGTACTCCATCGTCAATAGGAGAGCCAGTAATGTTAGCAAAAAGTATATCACCTAATACAGGAGAAGATGAGGTAATCGTATACACTGCAACAGAAACAGGTAAATATTATTTGATTGCAAAAGTTATTTCTGGTGAAGGAGATGCTACTATATCTTATCCAATATTAGATCATGATTTGCATGTCTCACTCGAACTTCCAGATAGTCCAGATATTTATGGATCATATATTATTAATGCGACAGTATTAAATAATGGTTTATTTACTGAGACAAATGTCAATTTATATTTGTATATTGATGATGTACTTGTTGATTCAGACGTGATTTCTACTTTTAATGTTGATCAAGAATTAATTATTAATTATCTATGGACTCCAACAAGATATAAGATTTATAATATCACTGCTTATACCCCTTCATTACCCGGAGAGTCTTTTACGGTAAATAATTATAGGGAAAAGCAAGTTAATCTCCACCCTAATATGAATTATACTATGACCGTAAGTGCTCCATATAGTTGGGTCGATGCTTCTGGAGGAACTGAATTATCATTAGGAGATGACTCCAGTGCTGCTATTGCATTGCCTTTTGACTTTACTTTTTATAATGAGACGTTTTCAACAATATATTTAGGCTCGAATGGATATCTTAGCTTTATTGATTTATCACCAATTGAATATTTTAATGAACCTATTCCTTCAGATGATACGGGTCATTATTATTTAATCGCACCATTCTGGGATGACTTAAATCCTGCTGGTGTAAATGTGTTTGTTCAATCATTTGATACATATTGGGTTGCAGAATGGTTAAATATTTACCACTTTGGTGGAAGTTTAGTCGGATCCTTCGAAGTAATATTGTATGAAACTGGAGAAATTATCTTTAATTATGATTATCTCGATTATACTGCGGGAGGATACACTTGTGGATTAAATTTAGGGGTAGATAATAGATACTATAACTCCTATCAGAACTTAGATAGTTTAACTGATAATTTTGCGCTATTATTTACTCCATGGTGGGGATCTTTAGAGCACGATTTAGAGGTTTCTTTAGACGTTCCTAGTTTTGCTCAACCAAATAATGATTATATGATTAATACGAATGTTACAAATAAAGGTATCTATGATGAATACAGTGTTGGTTTATACCTATATCTAGGTGAAATAATAGTTGGTTCCGAATCTATCCCAAGTCTTCTTGTTGGCGAAACTGTCACAATAAATTACCAATGGACTCCTACGGAGTATGGTGATTATACTCTTAAGGCCTCAGTACCCTATTTACCAATTGAACCTTATATTGCTAATAATATTGTAGAAAAATTAGTCCCTATTAAAAAGATTAATATTTTTGACGGCTTGACCCTTGACTATTCTTTTGCTATATTTGGTGACACTAATTCTATGGACTACTCATATTCATATCTTTCTGAGGGAATGTTTCATCTCGATTATTTCTACCATGACGGAGGTACTCCTTTGCAAACAGGCCAATGGGATGTATTTAGTCAAACACGAATCATGTCCAGTGTTTTTGGGGGTTTTGCTTTTGGCTCAGGAATACGCACCCCCTTATGGATATTTACTAATATTTCAATTGGTGATGAAATCTCAATAGCGGTAGATGAAGAGGGAGAACATATATTTAAAGTATCTAATGAGTCAGTCCATAATTTACAAGGATATGGGAAAATTGATGTCTGGGTACTAGAAGATATGTTTAATCCAGAAGGTATAGCTTGGTATGAGAAAAGCACAGGGTTTCTAGTAAATGGTACTTTCGCATATGCTATTGGAGAATATGTAATGTGTCTTTTAGCTACGAATGCTCCATTCAAATATTATCCATCTCCACCTGACATTCTTTTACCTATAATAGCAATCGCAGCTATTACAGCTATAAGTATAGCAGCAGTAGTAGTAATTGTCGTAGTACGGAGAAAGAGAAAATAATTATACTTTATTCTTTTTTTTTATTTTTAAATATTTTACATTTTTTAAGAAATTTCAACTCAATTTTTTAATTAAACAAATGTGAATAAAATCTTCTAATGGACATTTTATTCATTCTGAAACTTGAATATATTATCTATTTTTTATGATGACAAAATGAAATGCGGGATAATTACTAATTCACACTACCAAGGAAACGGAATTATTATTAATTCATTTTCTTTTTTTCTTAATGGTGGAAGTTTGATGGTGAAAGTTTGGTATTAAACAAGATAAGAAACGAGTTTTTAGAAGTAATACTATGATTTTCTCTTTTTTTCTTTTTCCCCCTAATATGGACTACATAATAAAACTGGGGATAATTTTTTTAGATCTTAACTAAAATACAAGATTCATTGATTTTCTTAGAGAAAGATTACCTATAATAAGAATTGATAATGGACCTAGCGGGAATTGAACCCGCGGCCTTTCCCATGCCAAGGGAACGATCTATAGTGAAACGAGCGAAAAGCTAGTGATTTCCACTAATCCATAGGCCCAAATATATATGATAAAAACACTCCCAAATAATTAAATTTTATTATTTTGAGATTTTAGATGGGTTTTTATCCTAAAATAATCAAAATATCAGAATAATTCTGAATTCAAGAGTTTAATAAATTTTTTAAAATATATATCTGGTTTAATTATCCTAACGTTAATAGAATTATTAATAGATGATTTTTTGGATCTTTTTACGGATAGAATCTGTCGGTTTAAAAATGCTCATTAAGAAATATACAATAGGAGTTACTAATAACCATTTCATTATTCGTTTGAAGAAAGGATATCTGTACATAACCTTCGCAACATCTGGACTGAATTTATAATAAAGCCATTCGAATCGATTAACACATAGATTTCCTAACCTTTATTGTTTTAATTTTTTATCTCGAACGTATCTTAGAAATGCCACTTGAGGAGACAAATGAGAGCCATATGCTGCTGTAGCAATGAAGCACAAATCAGCTATAGGCTTAGCAATTTCACCAACACCACTAGCGATTGAACCAGCAACTGAAACAGTGCCTAGAATACTCTCACTCTCCCTCTCTTTTGTAGTAGGTGGGATCTCACTGAATTTTGTGCCACATGAAAGGCAAAAATCATAACCGGGAGATACTTTTGCTCCACATTTTCGACATTTATCTTTTACTGCCTTAGGAATTATAATCGCCTCTTATCCGATTTAGTTTAACTCTCCTCAAATCCGATTTCATTTCATTTTGTCTAAAAAATTAATATCTAATCTTTAAGTAAATCATTTATTGATGTTTTCTTTTATAAATATAGCTATTTATCAACTAAGCATTTTTTTCCCCAATTGATCGTGAAACGATGATTATTCTTTAAATATCCATATCAATTATATGATTCGGAATTTCGTTAAAGGTAAATTCAGAGCCTGATTTCAATGAAAATTCCATGGAAAATGTTAAGTTAAATACTGGTCTCCAAATTTATTATAATTGAATTTTTTTTAAATTATTATATGAATAATGATTTAGATGATCTGTATAAAGTACAGAAAACGGATATTAAAAAAGCTGCGGAAGTACTAGCAGATGCCTTTAAAGAAGATCCTATTTGGACTAAATTTTTTAAGGAGAACAGAATAGAAGCTCAGAA
>JAHQWK010000017.1 GCA_029856145.1 Promethearchaeia archaeon | reverse complement strand
TATGTCAATAATATTGAACCTTAAGTCTATTAGATTAACCATTAGAATTTTATTTTCCAAGTTTGGAAGCCCTAAAGCTGTTTTTATAACCTCTAAAGCTTCTAACGTTCCTAAAATTCCAGGAGTAACTCCTATTACTGGTAAAGGGTCTTCATTGGGTGGAGATTCAATAGACGAAAAAACACATTGATAACAAGCACTTACTCTAGGATTGATAGTTATGATTTGTCCATAAAAATCTTTTATTCCAGCAATCACACATCTTAAATTGTTTTCTACAGCGATTTTATTAACCAAAAATTTAGTTTGGAAATTATCAGAACAGTCTACGATGAAATCATATTTAATTTCCTTTAAGTACTTCTTTATGGATTTTTCATCAATATAATCCTTATAAGCATTAATCCTTATATCTGAATTAAGTTTGGTCAATATTTCTTTTGCAGAGTTAACTTTGTCCTTTCCAATGTGAGTTTCATTATAAAGTATCTGTCGTTGTAAATTTGAAATATCCAAAATATCATTATCGATTATAGTTAATTCATTAATGCCTGCTGCTGTAAGATATAAAGCAAATGGTGAACCTAAACCCCCTGCTCCGATTTGTAGGACTTTAACTTTGGAGATAATTTCCTGACCTTCTTCTCCAATAAAAGGAGATATAATTTGTCTTGAATATCTTTCTTTTTGTTTTTTAGTTAAGATACCACATCACTTTTTAATCATATTTATAATATTTTTTATAATTTCTTCAATCTCGATGAAGACTAGACCTAAATTCGCATTTAAATCAAATAAAGAAACCAAAATAATATTATCATTTATTTCTACAATTATCAATTGATAATCTTGATATTCTACAGTTATGTTCTTAATTTGATTATTCTTTAAATTCGAAGTAGCTGTTTCGATTGCTTCAAACATAGTAGCTGCTAAAGCACTTAGTTTCCTGTCATCAATATCTCTTGGTAATCTTGAAGAAATTAATAACCCATTCCGATTCACGACAGCACTACCAATAATTTCACCTAAATTTTCTAATCTCTCAAGTTCTTTATTAATACTTTCGATTAGTAAATTATCATTGAGTATCATATTTATACAAATTAGATTCTCTTTAGAAATTTGATATAAATGGAATTATAATTAAATGACTCAAAAATAGAAAATTAGGCAAATATATTTAAAATTTTAGAATATTCGAACTTGTTTAGAATATATAAATCTAAGTAATAATAAGTTTCTTGGAGACTTAAGTAGAGAATATGAAGGTGTTGAAGATGTAAGTAAGATCACCTAGTTATTAGTCTGCAAGACATTAACTAAATTACTATCTATAAAATGACTTCTTTCCATTAAAACTACGAAATCTGTTGCGCCAACTTGGTTGGCGTAGTTTCGCTGTTTTTCCGAATCCACAATAGGCACAAAAACTCTTTCGGCGGTGATAAGAATGTTTTCCACATCGGCGACATGTTTTATGGCTTGCTGCTTTATTCTTTTTCCCTTTACTTGGTGTTCCCTTTCCCATTCTTAATCCCTCTTTTATTATGTATCTAAAGATTCTTCTCTATGCATTAATTTTACTTCTTCATCTTGAGCGAAAATTAATTTTTTTCGATCTTGTCCTACAAAGATTATACTCGCACCACGTATCATTACAACTCCTAGGTCCTTTGAACGTTTTCCACCGCGTCCGAAGTATATCTCCTTTGCGTCTTTAACAATTAAATTCATATAATTATCGAATCTAACAAGCTTTCCTGTTAAGTAAGTATTCCAGATCTTGAGCTTAATTCTCACAGACGGTTTTAAGATAGCTTTACTTAGCGTTCGTGATATTGTAGGTTGGGACATTGAAATGAAATCTTCTTAAAATTATTCTTAATATAAAGATTAAATAGATGGATTAAATAAATATTTTTTTATATATTTCAAGATTTAGAAGTATAGCATTTGAGGATAATAAATTATTTTAGGTGGATCAAACATTAGAAAAATTGCTATATTCGACAGCGGAGTCGAAACACCCGAAGAGATTATTTTAAGCGCGGATATGATTCCTGTAAGATTATTAGGAGATCCTACAATAGGTATTGATAGGGCTAACGAGCATATCCCCCCAAACCATTGCACTTGGGCGAAGAATCTTTTAGAACAAGCGATTAACGGGTTTGAAGCAGATATCAAGGGTGTTATCACTACGCATGGATGTGATTGCACTAATCGGGAATTTGATATATGGTTAGAATGTGTAGATCTTGAGTTTTTCTACTTCCTAAACGCTCCCTTGAAGCGTAATGAAGTCGCATTAAAATTTTTTATTGATGATATAAAAGAATTAATTAACCAGTTAGAAGAGAAATTTAATGTGAATATAACTTCCGCCAAAATTAGTAAAGCTATAAAGAAAATGAACCAAATTAGGAATCAATTAAGACAGATTTCAGAATATAGATCAAATATGATTTTAAAGGGTTCTGATTTTCACTCTTTAGTTAAGAAAATACAACAAATGGATAAAAATAAAGCTTTAAAAATGATTGAATCAACGCTTCAAGATTTAAAAACACATAAACTACAATCAGATAAAAAATTAAAGAAAATCTTGTTGATGGGTTCGGTAATAGACGATACAGAATTCATCAGATTTCTTGAAAGCCTAGGTTTTCATATTATCATTGACGATCTCTGTATAGGTACAAAATATTTTTGGGAAAATGTAGATGAAACTGAAGAACCTATCAAGGCTTTAGCAAAATATCATTTGAATAAACCTATATATTCTACTAAATTTCCTTCTTATAAAAGATTTGAAATTGTAAAAGATTTAGCGAAACAATTTAATGTTAATGGAGTTATAAATATAGCTCAGAAATTTTGTGAGCCAATTTTGTATGATCATCCTTATTTTAGTAAAAAGTTTAAAGAATTAGGAATTCCGTATATTTTTGTTGAGATGGAATACAATAGAGAATCATATAAACAATTAACTACTAGATTTGAAGCATTTAAAGAAATTATATAAGAGAGGGTAAAAAATGTCAGCAGACAAAAAAACAGGTAAAATGCTTAATGCCACCAATAAATTAAAAAATGAGATGGGAAGACATTTTTTAGCAATTGAACAAGCTTATAGAGATGGTAAACCTACCGCTTGGGCTACAGCGGGTACCCCAGTTGAATTCTTATATACTATGGACGTACAACCGATGTTACCTGAAAATTCAGCAACAATTTCCGCCGCTTTAAAGAAATCTCAAGATTTCATAGAATTAGCAGAAACAGAAGGATTTTCTTATGATCTTTGTTCATATTTTAAAACTAATGTTGGTGCGGTTTTAAGTAACGCAGATATGAGTGTTGGTGGAACAAGAAAACCAACTTTTATGTTATCCAGTGATGTAATTTGTGATACTCATGTTAATTGGTTTCAAGTACAAGCAGAAAGATTCAATGTACCTCATTTTACTATTGATGTACCTCATGTTGTAAGTAATACAACGAATAGACAACGTGAGTATTTTAAGAAATATATAATTGAACAACTTTGGGAATTACTTGATTTTATCAAGGAAATAACTGGAAATGAATATAATAAAGAAAAAGCTCAAGAGATCGCGATTAATTCTTATGAAATGGGGAAAATTTGGCAAGACGTTTTTGAATTACGGAAAAATATACCATGTCCTGTTTCCACTAGAGATACATTTGGAGGATTATTTCCGTTATTTACAATGACAGGATTAAAATCTCCTATAAAATTATACAAACGAATGTACAGTGAAGCAAAGCAACGAGTGGAAAATGGAATTGGAGCTTTAGAGCAAGAAGAATACAGGTTAATGTTTGAAGGGATCCCTTTTTGGTATAACTTACGGTTCTTTTCAAATTTAGAGCGTTGGAATGCAATTATTGTTTATGAACCCTATGTTTATGCCTTTACTAAATATACTAATCCTAATATAACTAAAGAAATGGTTATTAAGAATCCAGTAGAGTCTATGGCTGAATTAGTTTTAAGTTTTTGGTATATATATGATTTAAAAACACGGGTAAAAATGTTCAAAGAAACAGTAAAAGATTGGAAAATTGATGGTGTTATATTGCATGATAACCTTTCTTGTCGCCCAAATGCATGTGGAATGTATGACTTGAAACGTAAATTAATGGAAGAAGCAGATATTCCTTCACTCGTTATAACAAGTGATATGAATGACCCACGTAAGATGAATGAAACACAAGTTCTCAATCAAATTGAGAGTTTTATTGAAATTCTTAGAGAAAGAAAAAAGAGATAATAAATCAATTTGCAATTTTTACATGAGCATTAGGAGTCATAATTAAGTAATTATCTCCAAGTCTTCCCATACTACCTCCATTTTCTCTTAGGAAAGACTTTAAATCCTCAATACATCTCTTAAGCTCTGAAACATCAGCGTATTCAAGGATTTCTTTTGCATTTATGATTAAAATTCTTCGTTTTAGTAATTGTTTTTTGATATCTTCTACTTGATTAGGATTAGTAAAATCATATTTTCTTATGATAAAATTTTGAAGCAATGAAGAGTATTCTTTTGAAAATCCCATTGTTTCTTGTGGTGAACCTAAAAGTTCATTATCATCCTTTTTTCCCCATAGCTT
>JAHQWK010000015.1 GCA_029856145.1 Promethearchaeia archaeon | reverse complement strand
GATTTAGACCGTACGCGGTACTGTACACCTTCAAATGATACATAATTTGCTTGTGATTTATCTTCGGCTTGTACTGTTGATGAGTAATTGCTAGTTATCGGTTCAATTTGTTGTGTACTTGATGAACTACTCGATGTAGGTACGTTTAAGATATTTCTAAGCGAAGAGTATTGATCCTCATTATATGAAGTTCCGGGCCTATTATTTTCAAGTTGTTGTGAAATTGAATTGCTAGGAATCAGCTCTGGCTTAATATCTGGTGATTCAGTAAGTTTAAAGTATATAGATATTATTCCAATCACGACTACTGAAAGTATGACAAGTACTACCAACACGGTAATATTTGAATATACTCCAGTAAAAATCATTAATAATAGAATTAACCCTTCTATATACCATACTTTTTTTGACCATGGTTCTTCATTTTTAACCATTTTCATCACCCTTTTTTATCTTTATATTTTTTTAATCAAGGATTTTATTGGTATAAAAAAAAATTATTTAGATTTCCTTTATAATTGAGCTTCCGAAAGTTCCGTGATAGTTCCAATTCTCTATGGATGTTTTATAAAATAAAGATAAAAAAAATAGAGTCTTCTGTTATGATTAATATTGTTAACTAAGAAATTTTTACTAAAAATAAAATTAAAAAAAAAATTGGAAATTATTATTTTATTTTGGGTTTTTTCTTTTTCTTCTGATTAACAATATGCTTGCTACTCCTATTACTGTTCCTACACCAATAACGGAAGTTAAAATAATCAACTCAAAAGGAATCACTCCACCAGTTTCAGTGGAATCAACCTTTAGAGACACAATATCACTGTTAAAATTGCCTCCTTTATCAAAAATAGTACAATTAAATATGTATTCACCAGCTGATAACCCATCAATATTAATAATGATTTGACTTCCATCCCAAGGACTATTATGTATAGTAACTCCATCCCTTGTTATAAAATATGAATCAGGATGGATATCAAACCCATTCCACGCAATTTCGTTCCCTGTACTACCTTGTGTATATGAATTATCATCAGGATTATCAATAATCGGAATAATTGTATCAACAATTAAAGAAAATGAATTTGAATATATTCCCTGATTTCCAGCAGAATCAAAAGCGCAAACCCTCCAATGCCATTCACCATCCGATAAGTCCGAACTTACGCGGTAACTTTCGGATCTAATCCCAGGTAATTCTAGAAGATCCATTGACAAAAAGGAAGGAGATTTATCTAATTGCAATGTATAATTTACTGCATCGGATACACTACTCCATGAGAAAGATGGTCTCGCAGTATTTATAAAACTCTCATCATTCGGATCCATTAAAGTGGTAATATCTGGAGGAGTAGAATCAATCGTTACAGAATGGATTTCCGAAAAGAAACCCCTATTTCCAGCAAGATCCGTTGCACAAGATTTCCAATACCATGTACCATCGTCTAGAGATGTTGTGAAATTATTTGAAGGTAAATCTGTTATTTCTATAAAATTGATACTTGTAAATAATGGAGATGTGTCGAATTGCAGAGTGTAATTGCGTACGTCAGGAATATCTGTCCAGCGAAAAGTTAGAAAATTATCATTAGTTAACGTGTTATTTAATGGGGAGATTAAAATGGGAATATCGGGTGGAACAGTATCAATACCAAAATTTCTTATCTCCGAATAAAATCCCAAATCTCCATCTGAATCGTTCGCAGCTATTCTATAAAACCATTGTCCATCTGACAAAATTATATTGAATAAAAAATTGTTTTGAGAGTAATAACGATGAATATTAAGAGAGTTGAAGTCTGATGAAGTATCAATTTCTATTAAATAATTAATTGTCCCAAAAACACTTTCCCATTCAAAACTCGGTTCGTTTATATTAATTAAAGAATTGTTTAAAGGCATTATAAGGTTTGGAGCTTCAAGCAATTTTTTATATGTATATACTATCGTGAGTGAATTTAGAGTAGGTTTATGATAAGGATTTGAAGTAGTGAAGATCGCCTTCCATTTCAAATCATTTCCTTTATTTTCAATTTTATAATGAATATTAGGGTTAATTTCTTCCCAATGGATGCCGTTGTCAACAGATAAATAATATTGGATTAAGGTTCCCCCCTCTAAATTTTGATCGACCAATAAATAAAATTCCTTAAATATATAATCCACTCCAATTGAAGAGATTGTTTTTGATTCAGCTATAGTTGCTAATTGATACTGACCAACGTTACTTAAATCAACACTCACTATAAATCCAAAGGCATACCTTGTACCATAAAGTATGTTTTCAGAAATTCTCATACTGCTAAACAGATGATTACAATCAGACCTGTAAATCAATAGTGGATTTACAGGATTAGTGATGTCTATCACACGAATTTCAATAGTAGGATATGGAAAAACACTGGTTGAAATATATAAATAATTGTTATTTCTGTGGATACTAATCCCTCCAACATAACAGGTAGCCGCTAGGTATAGATCATCTGGATTATTTAAGTCAAGTATATATAGATAATCGCGCAAAACATAGGCATAATTACTAGTTAATACAACGTCCATTGGATAACCACTACCTGTTTCGAAACTTCCTCGTGGATATATACTATTAGGATTAGAAATATCAATTATCCCATAAGTTGAGAGATACAAAAAATTTCCGTTATGGGCTAATTTTGCATTCCACCAACCCAAAGCATATAAGCAAATCGATACAACTTCAGGAGCACTAGGATTAGCTACATTTATAGCCAAAACCGCGTGATGAGTAAAATCATCACCAGCCACATAAGCGTAATTACCTGAAACAACAACATCAACAGGATTTAAATCTATATCGACATTATAACCTCCATATCTATACACATCAATAGAACCTATAAGAGAGGGTTGTAAAGGATTAGAGATATCAAATATTAACAATCCATTTTCTGCAGCAGCTAAATATGCATAATTCCCTTCGATATCTATACCACCTGAATAGATGTTAGTTATAAAATCATATTCAGTGATAGATGTTAGATTTCCTGGATTGGTAGCATCAATTACCGTTAAACCATCGCTAGAAATGATGTAAACATAATCACCAGATTTTTCAAGCTCAAAATATTCTACATTTTGGTAAGAACTTTCGTCCATTATATTTAATTGCTTAAATTCAGAAGATATGCTCCCAGATCCCCATCCTGACGCATTTGATTGAGGGGATTCATATGTAATAGTCTCAAAATTTTCACCAAATAAATGCGATTGATAATTAATACTAAAAAATCGAATATCAGATTGATATAATGAGCCTATAGAATCGTTTGCATAGACTTGAAGAGTATGTATTCCTCGATCAGGTGTAGGGATAGTAGAATTTCCAAGGATAGTTTTATTTGATTGACCATCTAAAGAATAAGAAATCCAATCTGGAGTAAAATATGTGGTGTAACTTAATAATAATCCTTCATATAAGTTATCTCCTTCGTTATAATATGGATCCCAAGAATATCCAAGGGCATCAAGATAAATATCGTAGTCTAGACTCATTCTAGTGCTAAACGCGATTTTCCTAATATTATCTCCTGAGATATACCAATTTTCATTTGTAAGAACTTCAATTCCATCTGCCCAGATATCGCATTTATCGGTAACTGCATTGAAATCAATTTTAACATGATGCCACACATTATTCTCAAAATTATTTATAACAACATGTTGTTCTGTTCCATTATTATATCTTAGTTGATTATCATCTATAACCAAGCGAATTTTACTTTCATCATTAGAATCAAGTAATTCTAACCATAACGTGACTAAAGAATTAGTAGCATTACTGTCTGCAATCCAGAATTCAATAGTCCCAGAAGATTGTAACTCACCAAAAATTTGCTCTACTCTAATATTTCCTTCCGTTGAATTATCTTTTAAGTGAAATACCTTTTCATGACCATTATAATGATCAATTATGGTTGCTGAACCCCCATTATCATCAATTTGCCAATTAATTGGATTTGTACCCGTTTCTTTACTTTCAAAACCATATGTAGCGGGATAATGACCTCTCATTGGTTGTGTATATGTTTTATTTTCGGGAGTTTGTATAATAATACTTCCATTGCTTAATTTTGGATTTTTAGGTTCATTAGTTAATTGATTAACATATATATACTTGCTCAAAGGTAATATGAAGTTAAATCCAAGTAACATTAGGAAAAAAATCGTAATAACTTTTATTTTTTTCATTTTTATTTACCATTTTTTAAAGATTTTTATTATTGAATTGAAAAAATTACTAAGAAGATTACATTTATAATTGAGCTTCCGATAGTTCCGCGATAGTTCCATTTTTAATTGGAAATTTAATATATATTAAAACTTGATAGTAAAACTAACTCAAATTTGCTTTAGTTCTATAAATGGTTTAAATAATGGAACAAATCACATAAAAAATGAAATAAAAAAAATCAGAGTATACGAGACGAGTGCACCCGTATAAGACGGGTTTAGTGAGGTGGGGGTGTACGTGGGGAGCTTTCGGGCGACCTATTTAGCCCGCCACTCTCAATAGCACAAGTGTGTGGCGTTCGAAAGAGGAACCAAAGGTTCAGGCTTAGAGCGCAAGGGTATATAAAAGTATTTGGAGAGGTAGATTGAGATGAGATTAAGAGATGGAGTATGTTCATGAGCAAGTTTTTTAATTTTTTTTTCTTATTTTTTAATAAGTAGATATCATAATATTATAATTCATAGAACCTGGTTTTAAAAATATGGTGAGATTATTTGAAAATTAAAATGTTTGAATCGGAATTTAGTGATGGATTGTATATCTGTTATAAAACTTATCTAAAGTTTAATCGCATAGCGGATATTATTAAAAATAATGGTATAGCAGAGTTATTAGAACATGTTGTTGGTATTTGTTCAATTATGAATTTTTATAAGAGTAATGATTTTGAATTCGATTTAATTCTTCATGAAGATATTGGGATGTGCCTTCGGTTGCCAGTTGAGAGAGACCGAAAGTATGATGAAGAAAATAATGAGAAGTTACGCAAAATTGGGAATGAAATAAATACAATATTAAATGCTAATAGGAAATAACTGGAACTTATGAATGAGAATGGCGTCTGGAGCGATCTGAGATGGTATGGATGGAGTATGTTCTTGAGTATTATTTTTATATATCTTTTTCTTTTTTTTCATGAAAAAGGAAATTCAGAGTCTGATTTCCATGAAAATTCAGTGAATCTTAACTCCTCGGTGTAAATAATTTAATGCAATTAAATAAAAGGTATTGAACACAATTTGTATATATGGTATCATTTCATGACAATATGATTGAATATCGAAACCAGCTAATGAAAGGGACAATTCAGAAAGCTTATCGAGGATTAATGGAATATTTTGGATCATTGAGATCATATTTTAAAAAGAAATATCCTAATTACGCTGTGTCAGGTATTTATTTTGGATATATGGATATGACGTATTTCGCTGTCAACCCACCTTTATTGAAAGATCGAAAATTGAAGATTGCAATTGTATATCTGCATAAGGAATTCAGGTTTGAAGTATGGTTGGGAGGATACAATAAAACTGTTCAGAAAGAATACTGGGATTTAGTTAGGGAAAAATGTTGGGATAAATATAAAATTCCATCGAGTATAAAAGGGATTGATTCTGTTGTAGAATATGTTTTAGTTGACAATCCAGATTTTCGAGATTTAGATGCATTAACTAGGCAAATAGAGAAAGGAACAATGCACTTCATAAAGGATGTTGAGGATTTCTTATCACAATATTAATTCATTCTCAGTATTTGGAGAGGTTTGAGAGAAGAGAAGGGGTGGAGTATGTTCTAGAGCAGAATTTTTATTTTTATATCTTTTTATTTTAAGTTCATGATCTAGATTTGACTTTTTTTTTATAATTTTTTGTTAAATCTTTAGGTCTTTAAAGATTAGGAAAGAAATTTGGGTATTTATAGCTTAGTATGGTATTTAAAATGACTCCTGTAAACAGATTCCGGGTAAATGATTATATCACATTGAAGCAATTAAATTTCTTCCAATTTATAATCCTTGGACCCAACTCCATAATCCAAAGCATATTTTATGTATTTTATTTGTAGTGGATTATCTATATTTTTCATTGTTATCGAAATTGGGCGCAATAACTTATAACCGTGATAATCTAAGGCAATAGGATCTGTTCCTGCAAAAAGATAGCCTAAATTTTTTTCTTTTCCACCATGTCTAAATTCTTGAGCCTTTACTAAGACTTTCAAAGCATCGCAAATAATTAAATTAGATTTAAATACAGTGTTTAATTCAGCAATTCCTTTATTAATGTTTTTGATTTTGGAGTGCATTTTTAATCGTTCGGCCCTTGTTAAATATCCAAATTTATCTTTCAGAGCATTAGTAAGTTTTACAGTAAAGTGATCCTTTAAAATTGGAAGAGAAATTATAAAATCCTGCTGAAATGGGATTTCTGAAACTTTTAATGTAAATCCTCGAGGACTTTTTACTTTTTTAAAAGAATGTTCATAAAAATTTATGAAAGGAATACCTAATTCTTTACATTTTTCTATAATTGGATGATTTTCTATTTTTTTTGCAGGTAAACCTATGCTATGACCATCCCCACAAATAATTTCTGAAGCGTTAGATTTAATTTGATCATACACCGCTTCAATCATTTCAGGATGAGTTGTGGTAGGGTATGGGTTATATGAAACAAGATTTACTTTTATAAGAACCTTTTCTTTGATATTATTTCTAAACCTTGATATTAACGACGCTACAAATCTTTTTCTATCTGGATTCTCGGTAAAATAAATTGTTGACATGGATTTATATGTGGTATTTAGTTTGCATTAATTCTCATAACCCTATATATTGAAGTTATAATTAATTTATTAATTAAATTGCTAATCTTTCTAAGATTTTTTCATAACTTTTATAACACGAGTCAGGTTTGAGATGAGACGAGAAAGATGGGGTATGTTCTTGAGCAGAGGTTTTTTCCTTTTTATATTTCTAATTTTTTTTATTACGAACTTGACGTTTTATTGTTAAAAAACTTATTTTTTATTCTTATTATAAACTCCTAATCATCATTAAAACTTAGGAAATGGGAGTAAATTCCTTGAGGAAATACCTTGTTTTATACAGTTCGGATTCACTATATTCGACTTCTATAAAAAAAAAAAAAATTAAGATTTTGGAGCATTTTTTTCTTTTCTAAGTGCTCTAAACTTGAGTATGAATGAAGCAATTGCAACGGGGGTCATACCAATTACGAATAGCAATGTAGGGATATTATAAATAGTTGTTTGTTCTATTACGGCGGCAGCAATATCAGGGGCGGAAAAAGGAGCCCATGGAAATGAAGCTATTCCTCTGAGTGGATCAAGCACTAGGAAAATTATAAAGATACTTAGAATTAATAAGCCATCTATAATTACATTAAAGATTAAGTATATTTTAGATTCTCCTCTTTTTAAAAGATTCCTAATTTCAAATCCAGTAGTAATTATTAAAATGGGAAGTAAAATAAATAAGCTCATGATTAGTGCAGTAAACAATATTAAGTTAGCATTGTTAAGTTCAGCAATCATAGCAACATGTCCATTCATCAAATCAGCACCATATAAAAGTAGATTATTAAGTAAGAAATTTACGATTTCAATGAGTATAGTAATGATTAATACCCCTAATAAGAGAATCCCTGATAGAATTAGATCATTTCTTTTCATTTTTAAAACCTCAAAATTTAATTATAATAATTTGAATAGTTAAGTTTGAAATTCTAATATTTATTTATATCTAACATTTTTATATAAATATTCATAAAAACCAGATAAATCGGACAAAATTGTTAAGTCTTTACATGGCCAGAATTAATTTACAACCAAAGTAATCTTTTTTCTATAGGAAAAGGTGATATAATAAAATTAATATCAAATAAAATTCCTACATTCATAATAATAAACAAAATTAAGTCATTTGCTTGAATAAAGCTTGAAATTCTTCCTTTACAGCTGTTAATCCAAGATTTCTTAGCAATTCAATCGATTTTTTACTAAGTGAATAAAAAGAGCGAGGTTCGGACCGCTTGTATCCCATTCTTTTCTCATTATTAATAAAATTACTTTCTTTAAGGATATTAAGATGATAAATCAAGTTATTTTCTGGAATTGATGGTAATAATTCCTTCAATCGACTGAATGAGAGAGACTTTTCACTAGCTAATAATGTAAGTAATATTTTATACCGTGTTTTCTCTGATATGATTCCCAATTCTTTCCTCATATTTTCAAGTTTTTTAGGAGTTTCCAAATCATTTACCTCCTTTTATTTATATTTAGTTTTTCATCTAATTCCATGCTAAATATGCATAATTAACTATTTAAATTTAACTCAAAATTAATTGAGTCAATTATTATTGATATATAATAATTTATAAGATAAATGAATTTCTAAATCATTTTATAAAAATTGGGAAAAGAGAATGCAAGTTTCACATGATAATGCATGGGATGATTTTTTAGATGAATTTACTAGTATTTTTTCCGTTTATGATTTAAAGAAAAACAAGATCTTTATATGTGGTTCTTATAGTGAAGAAACTTTCATTACTCTACAGGAAGTGCAAAAGATTGTAAATGCCATTGAAAATAACCTTGGATTTTTTGAAAATGAATTTAGACGTACTCACCTTGAGAATCTGATTTTAAAATTTGATCTTATTGCAAAATTTTCGAATGAAATCATCATGATCATAGAACACGATAAAGGAGGTCACATGATTGAAATGGGAATTATCCTCTCCTTTAAGGAATTTTTTGAAAAGACAAAAGTATTTGTATTAAAAGATGTAGAAATTACAGAGGTCTTAAAAAGAGGAGGCTTATTAACGCCTTTTTTTAGGGAGGAAGAAAGCTTATTTTACTTTGAAAATATTGAAACGTTAAGATCGTATGTAAAGAAGTTATATTCTTAAGATTTTAAAAAAAAATATAGTTACTATTTTTACTTTATTTATTTTCTTAAATTTCTTTTTCTTAGTTCATCATTTCAAGCATAATTCCAAATATGATATAAATGATCCACGGGATAAATGGAAGTATTAAGGCAATAAAGGCTTCTTTCATTCCTACTTATACTCCCAAAAGTGTGAGTAAAATTTTAAAGAAAGCTTAAATAGGGAAAAGACATATTTAAGCATTGGAAAGCAATCCCATGATAACGAAATAAGATTTGATTTAATAAATAAAATAATAGAAATTGGAGGAATAAAAAAATGAAGGATTTAACTGTTATTTTAAAAAATCAACCGGGTACTTTAGCTGATATGGGGGAGGTCCTAGGCAAAATGGGCATTAATATGGAAGGCCTATGTGGATTTCCGCTAAAAAACGAAGCTGTAGTTCACATTTTAGTTGAAGATGAAGAAACAACGCGCTGGGCACTCGAAGACTCTGGTTTTGAAGTACGTGCCGTACGTGAAGTACTCGTTATGGATATCGGTCATATTGTGAAAAAACCGGGTACAGGGGGGAAGATGGCTCGGGTGATAGGTGATGCAGGGGTTAATATTGACCTAATCTATTTTGCTGAGAATAACAGAATAGTTCTCGGGGTAGATAACTTAGAAAAGGCTCGTAATGCTTTGCTAAAATAATGAGATGAAATCATGAAGGAGTATATTCAGGGTTAACTTTATTTTTTAATATTTATCTTTCCTTTTTTTTCCGAGACTAAATTACGTAATTCTTTTTTTCTTTTTCCATTTTATCTAGTGGCCTTTTTTTAACAATTTCGAGTTATTTCCTTTGTATGAAAAATTTAGCCCTTTAAAGACAAATTAATATTTTTATTTTATTATATTTTAATAGCCATATATCAAAAATCAATGATACGATTTTTGGAAGAGCAAAGCAATTATATGAAAGAGGAGCTTATGGTTCAGACTTGGGGTAAGAGGGTTAAGGAGGGGTGATGGTAGTGTTTGGATGTTTTAAGGCAAGATGAGGAGGAGTCCGTCCATGAGCTAAAATTTTCTGCAATGATTTAATATTCACGATCCGACAAAAATATGCAAACATAAATAAGTACTATATTTTCATATGACTTCATAAGAATATATTTATTGAATGGGGATATAATATGAGCTTCGAGGAGTTATATTTAGTTTTAAATAAACGAGGGTTTTTTAATACTTTCCAGGTCCTTTCACAATTTAAAGAGTATAAAGCTGAAAAAGGGGAGTTCTATAGAATACTAACCGATTTTAGTAATTACAATTCCTATTTACGCATTAAAGATAAATTAATGGAATCAAAATTAATTAATCTTGAAAAGAATAATGGACAAGAATATATTGGACTTACAGAAAAAGGAAAGGCTGTATATGACAGTTTATTGCACCTTAATGAGTTAATTAATGAAGAAAATTAAATAAAACCAAGTCTTACAATATCATTCCTTACAGGGGCCATTAGAAATTAAATATGGAAGTTTTTTTATTTCCATAGAAGTTCTAGTTGCTTTTATTAATTTTCGGAAATCTGGACCAAGAATTTGTAAAGTTTCAGTGTTAATGTTTGGATGGCAACAAATCTCTTCTGCATTCCATACAAGTTCATCAATAATGAAAATTACCTTATTATTGGTATCATTTATTAATCCCATCGGAGATACAGCGCCGGGGGTAATACCTAATACATTAGAAAGATCTTCAAGTTCAGCAAAGCGAATTTTTGGAGCACCTATCATTCTACGGAATTGATTTAAATCCAGACGCTTTCCATAAGGCATGGTGACTAAATATAGTTGTCCAGATTTCTTATTTTTGAGAAATAAATTCTTACAATGAGTTCCTGGGATATGTCCACAATGTACACTTGCCTCAGGTACAGTGAATACTGCAGGGTGAGTGTGTAAAACATACCGAATATGATGATCAGCTAACCAACGCTTTAATGAATCTTCCATTTTTTTCTCATTTATATTTAAATACATCTGAATTATAAGTTTTAAACTTTATATATCTCATTTTTTAGATTATTAAATCTCTTTATTAAAGAATCTCAAATAGAAGATTTTGTAGACTATATTCTGAAACTTTTAAAGAGATTCGAACTTAGAGAAAAGTTTCGCAATAAAAACTATAAAACGAAGCTTATCTATATTAAAATTAATAAAAAAACTCTAAAAAAGAGGTAAAAAAAATGAAAAAAAAAGAAAATGCTCAAATAATTATAAAGAATGTTGGATTCGCTTTTCAAAGTATAGCTAAATAATTTTTTTTATTTTATTTTTTATTCTTATTTTATTCTGATCGATTTATTCCTTGGGATTATTTTACTTATTATTAGTATTTGCTCTATTTTTTTCATCCTATTGTTTATCGATGGGAAAGGATAGTAAACCAAAGATTAAATCAAACCGAATTTTCTCAAAATCCAATCATCGATGATAAAGTCTTGTAAGAGATTTTTATCCTTTGAAAATTCAGATTGAATAGTCGTTTTAGGAAGGCAAATAACTTTTCCGTAAGGTAATTTTACGAACACGATTTTTTTGTTATCACTCATATAATAACATTTTACTATACTTACAGGTTCATAGGAATCCTGATCCTTGATAATAAAATTGGATGTCATCGTGTTCCAGAAATTTTCATGTAATTTAAGTGAAAACAGTGTGGAAAATTAGTTATAATATCCTTAAAAATATTTTATTTAGATATGTATCTATAAATACTATTCAATTTTCTTAATTTTTAACAAGGTGACTAATATGAATAAAATAACAACAATATTATCCATAAAGCTTGAGGAAGTGACACCACGTACTATAATTGTTAATTTTAAAGATTATTTCGATCTAAATGCAGGAGCAATTATATTAAATAATTTTATCATCGTTATTGATACTCTAATGTATCCAAGATAAGCAAAAGAATTTAAAGAAAAATTAGAAAAGAAATATGCTTTACCGGTAAAATATCTTTTCATTACTCACTACCATGCAGATCATCTTTTTGGTGTTGCTCCATTCAAAGATGTTGAAATTTTTGGTTCTTCTACCTTATTTGAGAATATTAAGAAGAGAAAAGAAAAAAATTGGACAAAGGAAGCCTTTAATGAATGGAAAAAAGAAGAACCAGAATTAGCAGAATTGATTGATGAAATTGAAATCATCATTCCAACAAATGGATTTGAAAACAAGCGTGTTATAAATGATAATGGTTTGAATGTAGAATTTTACCATTCAGGAGGACATACTGGATGTTCTTCTTATGCTTATTTTTCAGAAGAGAAGGTATTATTTTCAGGTGACTTAATAGCTGCTGGATTCTGGCCATTTATTAGTGATCCAACAGAAGATTTCGAAGGCTGGATAAGTTCATTTGAACATATGTTAAACCTCGATATTAAAGCTGTTATACCCGGACACGGACCAGTAGTCGGTAAAGAATATATAAAAGAACAACTAGCTTTTATGAAAAATTTAAGAAAAAATGTACTGAAGGTAATTTCCGAAGAAAAGGGACCAGAAGAAATAGAATTACCAGAATATGAAAATGAACCCGCAGAAGCTTGGCAGATTCCCAGAGCATTAGATTTCTTATTTAAGTACTATTCTAACGACAAGAAATAAAGGCAAGATAAGTATTATACTCAATTTTCTTAGCAATTTCAATTTATCATACATTTTTTAGAGGGAATATTCTCTTAGTGATTTGATTTAATTGGTTTTTTTTCCATTTCACTTTTAATAAATTCAATGTTTTCTTTAAGAGTCTCCATTATAGGCTCATCTCCCAATTCAACTTTTTCTAAAACCTGAATTGCGTCTTCAAATAGTTTTAATGCTTCAGGATATTGAGATCGTTTATAATATACTCCAGGGATCTTAGAAAATTTCAATGAAATACATTGTATTGCTGTAATTAAAACCCAAGTAATTATGAGAATTGATAATATCCATTCTACTAACGGATGTTGTGTGGTGAAAAATAATACAAACATAAATCCTACAAGAAAGCCATAATATGCTAAATATTTTTTAAATGCCGGACCTTTATACATTTTAGACTTAGGACCTTGGTACATTAATATACTATACAATACAATATAGATAGAAGATCCAATAAAACTAACTAGAGCCACAAAAGTATGAAATGCACCGAAAGCTGTTTTATATGTTTCATCTGGAATTATTCCAACCAGAGCTATGCACACATTAGTAAAAATAGAAACTCCTGTAGCAAGTCTTCTAATATTTTCTTGTATATTTACTAATTCTCTTTCCAGGTAAATATAAAAAGGGATTAATAATGAACCACATACAACAAAACCGATGCTAAATAATGTTTTTGCTTCCCCTTCCCCTAACATACTTACAGTCATTTCTAAAGGACTATATCCCGGAGTAAGAAGTATAGTTATTGGCAGAATTATTAAAATAAATAATGCTCCAAAAAAGCCAAATAAAACTTCCATTCTACTTTCTTTTATTGCAACCATAATAATTCCTTATAATAGAAATTTATTTATTAAAATACAATTGATATTTATAAGTAGGTGACATTTCTATTTAAAAAGTAATTTAATGAGTAAATTCAAATTTAAGATAACTGTTATTGGAGATGGTTTCGTAGGAAAAACTTCGTTAATAAGAAAATTCACTCAAGGAAGTTTTCAAGAAGAATATATTAAGACTATAGGAGCACAGTTTTCTGAATATATTGAAGATAGAGAATGTGATCGTTGGGAATTATTTTTCTGGGATATAGCTGGTCAAGATGAATTTCATTTCCTACGACCTGCTTTTTATAAATCAAGCGTAGCATCGATAGTTGTATTTTCTCTTGAGGAAAATGATTTTGGTAGAGACAGTTTTAAGAATGTTACTGATTGGTATAAAGAAATTAAAAAATTTTGCGGAGATATACCTATTGTCCTTTTTGGTAACAAAATTGATTTAGTTGATGAGAGTAAATTAAATGACGAGAAGATTCTAAAATTTATTAAAAAGAACGCTTTTATTGATTATTACCGTACATCGGCTAAGACTGGCCAAAATGTTGAAAGCGCGTTCAGAGCAATAATTGAAGTATTACAGAACAAATATAAAGAGAATAGCTCCGTTCAAATGCCTTAAAGATGATAAATCTCACTTTTTTTATCTTAATGTATAAAGAATTTGTGATATTGAGAGAGTACAAATTTAATTTTAATTTGTCTTCAATTTATTTTAGAAAATTATTTTAAATGATAATAGGTGTAAAATATTATATGGATCCTTTTAACTTAATAAAAATAATTACAGCAATAATTACAGTAATAGTTGCTTTTACACTAGGATTTCGAGTATTGCGTTTAAATCCAGGTGAAATGTTGAATAGATGGTTTACTTTATTTTTTATCTCTTCTTCAATAGGATTTTTAACTTATACAATTTACCATTTAATAACCCCGGAATCCGGAATATCCAAGGATCTTATTATTCCCCTCATGATAACCACCCAGATCTGTTTCAATTTTATCTTTATATCCTTGGTGATGACCGTTTTTATCTTAGAAAAATATAAAAAGGTTGCAATGAGTCTTAAATACTTTGGAACAATGATAGGAATATTTATTATAATGAGTTTCGGATATTTTATTCCTATTTGGACACCAAGTTTAAATGAGGGTGATTGGATTCAAGGTTATGTTAACACTGATACCCCACCTCCTTGGTTTATTTTTGTGAATCTTCTCAGGACTGGGTTATCCATTTATGTCATATACAAATATGCTATGATGACGAGAAAAATCGAGGAAGAAACGAAAAAGAAAGTAAAATGGTTTTTTATTGGAATCATTTTTGCTGTTGTGACGCTTCTTATCAATTTAATTGGAGGCTTAATTGGAGGCCCCTTTGGATCAGGTTTGCTTGAAATTATTGCAATAATTATTGTTGATATCGGGATAGTTGCAATATTTAAAGCTTTTTTGCTTTAGTCGAATCATTTTATTATTTCAAAAATTATTTTATAACCTCCATATAACTTTTATTATTGTGAGATTTGTCATCGCAATAATACTCACATTTCATTTTTTAATTAAATTTTATTTGAATCAATTAATTTGAGGATTAGTTTAGAATTTTTAATTAAACACGTTGAAATTGATTTACCTATAAGGTTAGGTATATGAAAAAATTAGCAGAAAAACTTAAAAAAGTAGATATTGAGTTGCCTAAATGGACAAGAGAGATCTTATATGACCATTTAATAGAAGTTTGTGAAGATCTGAAGGAACACAATAATTTTAAAGGCAGAATTATTGTCTAAAATTAATAGACCTTGTTAATTTTTCTCGTTCAATTATTTTATACTAATTCTTCTAACATTATACTGAGGAATTACTTCAATAAGATTTATATTTTCATCTATTCTATTTTTCTTTATGCCAATATATATACTTGCAACTAAACTTCAAAATCCTGATCTAGTGCAGAAAAGAAAAGAACAAGGAGCAAAATTCCTGAATTTAGTTAGAGAAAAAGTCCCAGATATTAAATGGATCGCACATTATGCCATACTAGGCCCTTACGACTTTCTTGACATTTTTGAAGTGAAAAATGAACAAGAAGCTGCTAAAGTTTCGTTGCTTTCTCGCTCTGCTGGAGCGGCTTTTGCTGAAAGCTGGACTGCCATTCCTTATGCAGATTTTCTTGATTTAGTTGAGGATTTGAAATAATATAAGAGTTATGCTGAGTAAAGAGCATATACTTTAAAGATAGGTATTTCATAAGGATGCTTTATGGAAGATAAAACTGGGTAAAAACTAGAAAGCGTTATTGGTTTGGTAGCGATATCGATTTTTAATTTTATTCTTGCACATTTTTATTTCAAAAAAGCGAACTCTTATTTTTTTTATAAGTTTAAAAAGGTCTCTTTTGAAATATAGCATAGAAATCATTTAATTTTTAGAGATGTTAGAATTAATGCTTAAATTAAAAAAGAGAAAATATCAAAATTATAGATCTTATTTTGCTAAGAGATATCGGCATTGTAATCGTTGTGAGAAAGAATTGAATATACTCAGTAATGAAGAAATCGTCTGCGTTTTATGTGGAGAAACATTTTGTAATTGCTGCATAAATAATCACCAGAAATATTGTTATAGCAAGAGTTTGTGAACATAAATGTTAATTAAATCGCTCCAGAATAATAGTTTTTAATTTGAAAGTTAAGATTTAAAGCTATTATTACATTAATTTACAGTTTTTAATTTTGAGATAAAGTCCTGGGATGGTAATGATTTTGATAAAAACATATCTACAACATGGTTTTTAAATTCTGGATCTTTCTCTGCTAATGCTAATAGTTTATTTAGGTTCTCTCCCCTTTTCTCATAAAAAA
Organism: Promethearchaeia archaeon; assembly: GCA_029856145.1. Lineage (GTDB taxonomy): Archaea > Asgardarchaeota > Lokiarchaeia > Sigyniarchaeales > SOKP01 > Loki-b32. The sequence continues at coordinate 16,628 of JAHQWK010000015.1, read as the reverse complement.
ATTTAATCATTGAACGTTTTAGTTTAAAGTTTCTAATCATTTTCCTAATTTCTGGATGAGATTTGTATTTTTTTAAAAATGTTTTGGAATAATCCTCTTCTTGTAAAGCTTTAATCGCCACTTCTGCTGCTGTATTGCCAGATATTATTGATGTATGAATTCCTTCACCACTTATAGGAGAAACAAAACCCCCAGTATCTCCTATTAACAATAAATTATCATCATATAAACTTTTCTCCAATACTCCTTCAGCAGGAAAAGGAAACGCTCCAGTCCAAATGATTTTATAATTTGAATTTGAAATATATTTTTTTATGTGTGAATCTTTAAGAAATTGATTATAAAGTGAGAATAAATTGTAGTTGGTATTATCTTCTGCAAATGTTGTCACTCCAATATTGAACTTCTTATTTCCTAATGGAAAGATCCATCCATATCCTTTATAAGGCCTGAAATATGTATAAATAAATTCCTCATCTAACTGATTATCACCCTCCATTATCGCACATTTTGCAATTCCGAGTTCTTCAGTTTTCCATTTTGATCTTAGTCCTGACTTTGGCGCTAATTTAGAACTCATTCCATCAGCAATGATCAAGATTTTTCCATAATATTCCTTGGTTCCTGAAGAGCTTTTTGTTCTTATCCCAATTTTTACTTTATTTTTAACTATAAAATCAAGAGATAAATTTTTATTAAAAAGTTCAGCTCCCTCATCAATTGCAGTATTTCTCATTAGATTATCAAATTCCAATCGATCCATTACAGTACCATATTTTTGACCTTTCATCCTATATTCTAATTTATGGTAATCTGCTGAATGCATTACAATGCCATGAATTTTTGGAATATTTAATTTTCTTAGTTTTGGAATTAAATAAAAAGCTCTATGATGGACTCCTCCACCACATGGTTTTCGCCAATTTATGTCTTTTTCTAATAGGGCAATTTTAAATCCCTTTTTAGCTAAAACTTCAGCACATTTTGATCCTGAGGGTCCCGCACCTGATATTATCACATCATACATTATTACATGTTAAAATACTCAATTAATTTTTAAAAGTTTACATTAATTGAATTTATCAAAAATTTTCTCTTATCAATAAAATAATTAGTTAGAAATCAGGATTCTGGATCTCCTTAACATTATCATTATCTTCAATCTCTTCGTATATTGATAATAGATGAATATGTCCATGATAAATTATAATTCTATACTTATCTTTAGTTAATTGATTAGATTCGGGCATGATGTACTTAAGAAATAAATTTATTTTTGCTTAGGATCCAGCTATCTATGCTGAAATTTTGTACTAAATTCTTGGTATTGTCGAAGCCAGAATGAATTTTTGATTTAGGTATCCAAATTTCTGCACCATTATCAAATTGAATGAGTAAGGCTTTAATAGTTTCTTTTTTTATAGATCCAATTACACTTTTTACCTCTCTAGGTTTTCCATTATCATCTTCATTAGTATTATTGTTTTCATTCTTACCACTAATAACTTCCTCTTGTACGATGATATTACTTAATTTATCATGCTTTTTTTTTTTGAAACTAGAAGAAGTAGTAGCAAATTCAATTTTTTCTTTGAGGATATGCTTCATGAGCATTTCTAATATAGTAAATTGAGCGTATTCAAGCACCTTTGAATAAGAACCAATATGAATCCATAATTTGCCCTTTTCCCCATTTTCCCACTTAAATGAAATCTGAGTTTTACTATCCTTAAAAGTATGATAACTAGACCATGAATTTATCTCTTTATTTAACACTCGAATGATACAAACTATTTCTTCTAATGAGAATTTAATTACTTTACCTTCTCCACTACTTGGTTTTTCCCAAGATCCGTCATTCTTGCTTTTTATTAATCTAAAAAACATATATGGTTCATTCTTTAGAGCACTTTGAATAATCAAGCCTACTTTTTGACCAAAAAAACTATAACTATGATTATCAACCATATATCTATCAATTATTGTACATTTTTAAAGAAAAACAGAGTATAAATTTAGTATTTTTGTCGAAAATTTAAAGAACATTCTACTTAAAATTTTTTAAATTTCCAATATTCCATGTCTTTATGGGAGTTGAAAATAATAAAAAATCTGAGAAAGACGTTGTTAGATCTACTCAACAGCCTAATACAATAACCACATTGAAACATGATTTTGAATCGCTTGGAGTTAAACCTGGATTAGTAATTATAATGCATGGTTCATTAAGTAAGATAGGTTGGACTGTTGGGGGTCCAGTTGCAGTTATAAAAGCATTAATGAAAATTCTTACATCAGAAGGAACTTTGATTATGCCCACATTTTCAGGTGATAATACCGATCCATCTTCTTGGGAAAATCCTCCTGTACCCGAAAGCTGGTGGGATACAATTCGTAATGAAATGCCCGCTTATCATCCTGAAATAACGCCTACGCGAGGAATGGGAGTAATTGTAGATACATTTAGAAATTGGCCTAATGTTATTCGTAGTAATCACCCAATGTCCTCTTTTGCTGCGTGGGGCAAACATGCCGAATTTATTATCAAAAACCATGAATTAACTGCTGATTTAGGTGAAGATTCTCCATTAGCTCGAATTTATGAACTTAATGGAAAGATCTTATTAGTGGGAGTATCCCATGAAAATAATAGTTCTCTACATCTTGCTGAATATCGAAGTGATTACCCTGGGAAACAATATAAATTAAATGGATCTGCAATGCTAATAGATAATGAAAGAAATTGGGTACAGTGGAAAGAATTAGATCTTAACATTGATGATTTTGAGCAATTGGGAAAGGATTTCGAAACAAAAATCGATTATAATCCAGGTAAAGTTGGGCTAGCAGAAACTCGACTATTATCACAACGAGGAATCGTAGATTTTGCTATAGAGTGGTTTGAGAAAAATCGAAAAGCAATCTAATAATACATTACCTAAGTCAATAATTATATATCTTATCACAATTTTATACGGATTAAATTTCTGAATTAAGTTAATATACAAAATAGGTAAATATAAAAAAATTTTGTTTATTATTAAAATACAACAAAGAAAGGTGTAAACCAATCAGAGATAATTGCCTTTCCGGCCCTAAATATTGTCCTAAGTGTAGAAAAGAATTAGAAAAATATGATTTTAAATGTAGATATTGTGGTACTAAATTGCTCCAAAATAAAGTAAAAAGAGAAAAAAGAAAGAAAAGTAAAAATATAACAAAAGTTAATAACCATTAGATGTAGATGTTTGAAAATGAGGATATAACACGTTTACAAGAAATATTGATGAATGCATGGCCAGCACACCATTATTACTTTTTAAACGGATGGATTTTACGCTTTACTAACGGTATAACGGCTCGTGCAAATTCTGTTTTTCCTTTACATTATACTGGAAATTTGGATACTCTTGATCAGGATATTAATTTCGTCGAAAAAGCTTATAATGCTTATAAATTACCAGCAATCTTTACTATTCCAAACTATTTTGAACCAAATAATTTAGATATTAAATTACTAGAGCATGGATATCAACAATCAGGGTGTATTACATATACTATGACAACTTCTGTACAAAAACTAAGAAATGAAGAGATAAATCAAGAATTTATATATCTTTTTCATTCAGAACGAGTAAATGAATATTCAAAATTTTTAGCAAACTATTCTCAAAGAAATCAAGAGGCACAGAAAATATTAGAGGCATTATCTAATAGAATAATTATTCCTCAAAAACGTTTTATAATAGTAGAATATGAAAATAAAGTTATAGGAACTCTTACAGGAATTTTAGATCCTCATGGTTTTTTATATATCGTTGATGTGTTAGTACATCCAGATTTTCGACGTCAAAAAATCGCTACCTCAATGTTATTTATTATTATTAATCAATGGGGCATCCCAAATGAAGTTAAAACAATTTGGCTACAAGTTGAAACTGAAAATAACGAAGCTATGAATTTATATTCCAATCTAGGGTTCAAAAGAGCCTACAGCTATTATTACCTTGAAAAGAGTATTGAAAAATAAAATAATAAATCCATTTTAATCCTTAAATTGTTCACGGATAAGATTGAGCACCATAGGAAAATTCCTCATCTAAAGATAAAGAACCACTTAGAAAACCAGAGTCGATAATTTTTAACAAATCTTTAATTTCTGGGTAGTTCTCATAAAAATAATCAAGAAATTTCTCAAAATAAATGAAAAATTTCCCATAAGGGATTTTATAATTGTTAAACTCTTTATAATTTAAATGGAATATCAAAAAACGTGCAAATTGAATTCTCATTATCTCATTTAGTTCATTAAAGATGCAAAAAATTAGGTTTTCATTATATTTTAAGTCAATGAAAAGCAATATGTCAATCAAATCTTTCATTTGGCGATAGTTAGTAATCGGTGATTTCATTAATTTCTTTAACTGGTTAATAATAATCTCAGATAAATTAACCTTTATTTGCTCTATGACAATTTCTATTTCCTCTTTATTTAGATAATTTAAATATCCATTATAAAGTAAAAATTGTATAACGCTAAAGTTATTACTTTCAAATCTCTTTGCTACTTCTTCTTTAAAAATTTTCCTTGCGATCAGATCTCCTGCTTTAGTAAGTTCTTTAAGAAGTGGAAATGCCAAATTACTATGAATTAGACAAGTATTATAATTATTTTCATACCATGCTTGAAGATTTGAACAATGAGCCCAAAACAACATTTCTGGAGAAATTTTACCTCTTTTATCTCCTGAAAATTCAAAGGATCCATCTAATCTTTCTACGGCGTCATCTATTGAATTAATATCTGTTAAATCTTCGGAATTATCACTAGAAATATTCAACAAGATATATTTGCAATGTCTAATTAATTCATTATTTACATATATGTTAGTTTTACCATCTTCGAATCTAAGGTCGAGGAACTTGTTGATTGAATATTTTAGCATCAAGAATTATTGGTAATTCTTCTGATTTATTTTTTTGTCTTTAAAAACAATAGATTTTCTGTTAATAGATACAATTAAATTTTAAAATCGTAAGATAATTATTATGAATGATTTAATAAAACTGCTTTATGATATAATCCCTTTCTATTCAACTTTAGGTTTTTAACTACAAAAAATCTCTGATGGAAAAGCTATTTTCGAAATTGAAATAAGAGAAGAACTAACCTAAAATGGAATGATTCATGGTGGTGTTTTAGCCTCCCTTGTCGACTCTAACTGTGCATGTGCAGCACTTTCTCTCATCTTGCCAAATGAATAAATCACCACGATTGATTTACAAATTGAATTTTTAAAACTTGTTTCTAAGGGACGTTTGAAGGCAAAAGTTAAAGGTTTAAAGAGTGGAAAAACTATCTTCTTTTGTAAAGCAAAAATGTGGAATAAAAATGGAGAACTTATCTGTACAGGGAGCTCACTACTTCTTAGAAAACAGTGAATCAGTTAAACTCCATAAATATTTTGTTCTTATTTTCTCTGATTTTTTTTAGGATTACATTTTACATTTAAGTAAGTACAATAATGAGTGATTACCAAAATTTTTTTATGTTCAATTATTAAGCAAATCATAATTTATCGTACTTTTTTAAATTAAAAAAATATAGAAATTATTAAAATGAAAAAAACAGTGAAACTTATTGTTTCTGGGGACGGTGGTGTTGGGAAAACTTCATTTCTCAATCGATTAATTCATGATAAATTCAATAATAACAATGAATTAACTAAAGGTGTTGAATTTTTTTCTAAAACTCTCTCAATAAATGGACATGAATATAATTTTGTGATGTGGGATTTTGCTGGTCAATATCAATTTAAACAATTATTAACCAATTTTGTCGATGGGTCTATTGCCGCATTCGTTTTATTTGATTTATCACGTATAAGCACGCTTGAAAGTGTAGAAGAATGGATGCAAAAATTAAATCAATATGGAAATATTTCTGCTTTTATTTTGGGAACTAAATGTGATACAATCGATCTTGATGATTGTAAAGTTTTTGATGAGTATATTTCAGAAATTGTAGGAAAATACAATAATATAGTTGGCTATTTAAAAATATCATCAAAGACAGGATATAATGTTAAGAATGCTTTTGATTCTTTATTAAAAAAAATTCCAAATTAAATGATTTAAGAATAAAAAAAACTTACACTTTAACGATCCATCCAAATTCGTCTTCTATATCTAACCTTTGAATCCCTGTTAATAATTCATAGAGTTTACTTGTTATTTCACCAGGTTGTCGGTTATTAAATATTCTCAATTTCCCTTCTAAAGTAACTGAGGCAATTGGTGTTATAACTGCAGCAGTACCACTACAGAATGTTTCTGTACATGATTCCTCATATAATTCTTTATAAGAGATATCTCTTTCTTCAACCTCTAATCCTAGCTTTTTTGATGCAAGATCTAAAATAGATTCTCTTGTGATTCCTTCTAAAATTGTTCCTGTTTTTCTTGGAGTTACTAATTTACCATTAACCATTGCGAAAAAATTTGCAGCTCCAACTTCTTCGATATATTCCAGATGAACCGCATCTAAATAAAGAATTTGGGCAAATCCTCTTGCCTTTGATTCTTTTGCGGGTAACATTGTCCCAGCATAATTACATATTGTTTTTGCTGAACCAGTCCCTCCCGGAGCGGCTCTCGTATATTTTTTTGATATTTCCAAATTAATTCCTTTAAAGCCTTCTGGAAAGTAAGGTCCAACGGGAACTGTAAAAATAATCAATTTAAATTCTTCTGCTGAATGTACTCCCAGAATTGGTCCATACCCAAATAAAATGGGCCGAATATATAAAGCTCCTCCACTATCATAAGGGGGAATATATTCTTTATTTTCCTTTAAAACGCTCTTCACAGCATCAACAAATTTATTGACATCATATTCGGGCATTAACATCCTTCGAGCACTAAAATTAAATCTCTTCGCATTTTCTTCTGGTTGAAATAATGTAATTTCTCCATTTTTTGCCCTTAAGGCTTTCATTCCTTCAAAAATACCTTGACCATAGTTTAATACACAAGATGCAGGCGAAATTTCAAATTTTCCAAAGGGTATTAATTTTCCGTCGTCCCACTTACCATTCTTATGTGTTGCCATAAACATTGTTTTTGTTTCAATAAAATTGAAACCCAAAGAATAGAAATCGATATCTTTTGGCTCTACCATAAATTTCAATCTCTTTTTTTAGATTAGTAGGATTAATATATGAAGCTTTTGTTAAAAAATCTTATCAAAAAAATTTGAATAAAACAATATTTAAAGCAAATTGATATGTCAAATATATTTTTCGAGAGTTTTAGTTTATCAAATTCAAAAAAAAACACGTTAGAGAAGAAATTAAATGAAAGTTTTTCATAATATAATAATCGAATTACCATAAAATTTTTGAAAACGAATTAGTTATTTGAACATATGTCCTTACAAAAAGTTACTGCAAAAGATATTATAGAGAAGAAAAAAAAAAGCGAAAAAATAGTTACCATCACATCTTATGATTATTCATTTGCAAAAATTGTTGATGATAGCGGTATTGATCTAATTCTTGTAGGAGATTCACTATCAATGGTAATGCTTGGATACACAAATACTTTATCAGTAACTATGGATGAGATGATTCATCACACTAAAGCAGTTAGTCGAGGTGTATCAAATGCATTAATTGTAGGAGATATGCCTTTTCTTTCATACAAAATAGATATAGTAGAAGCCGTTAAAAATGCTGGGAGATTTATCCAAGAAGGTGGTGCTGAAGCTGTTAAAGTTGAAGGAGGAACAGAAATATGCCCCACAATTAAAGCAATGATTGATGCAGATATTCAAGTTATGGGCCATATTGGTTTAACTCCTCAAGCGGTTTATCAGTTTGGAGGTTTTTTAGTTCAGGGGAAAACAATTGAAACGGCAAAAAAATTAATATTAGATGCGAAGAACTTAGAAGAAGTTGGGGTTTTTTCTATAGTTTTAGAAAGTATTCCTTGGCAAGTAGCTGAATTAATTACAAATAGTGTTAATGTTCCTACTATCGGTATTGGTGCTGGCCCTTATTGTGATGGCCAAATATTGGTAATTCATGACATGTTAGGTATCTTTACCGATATTAAGCCTAAATTTCTTAAATATTTTGGCAACATCGGCGAAGCTATTAGTCGCGCCTTGAATAATTATAAGGATGAAGTCATAAATGGGAAATACCCTGATCGAGAACACTCATATGAATTTCCTGAACAAGAATTAACTAAAATCAACGAATGGATTGAAAATATTGACATCTGTGAAGAAGCTCATAAATTGATTTAAAATTTTTCTTTATCTTCTTAATTTTACAACAATATTTCAACGATATCTTACTTAGTTATTAGTGAGATAACGGAATTTCTTTTTTATAAATAAAATTATAAATTTGTATTTATAGATATAATATATAATAGCTTGAACATTTTAGAAAATTACTCGATATATATTAATTTGAAAGGTAAAGTGGGAACATGTAATGGCAGAAGAATATGATTATCTCTTTAAATCGATTGTTGTAGGAGATGGTGGGGTAGGAAAAACTGCATTAACTCTCAGATTTAGTAAAGGCTTCTTCACCGAAGATTATAAAATGACAATTGGTGTAGATTTCCACGTAAAAACAATTGCCATTGACTCTGTTGAAGGACCTATACGTGCAAAGCTTCAGATATGGGACACAGGGGGTCAAGAGCGATTTAGTTCGATTAGACCGATGTATTATAGAGGATCTTTAGGAGCATTAATGATCTTTGATCTTACAAATTCTGGGAGCTTTGAACACTTGCCACAATGGATAGAAGAAGTAAGAGCAAATGTGAAAACTGAGATCCCTTTATTACTTGTTGGTAATAAAAGCGATTTAGTTGATCAAAGAGCCGTTTCTTTAGAAGAAATTAATAGTTTCACAAATAATTTTAATTTGTATTATATGGAAACTTCAGCAAAGACGGGTGAAGGAGTAGGCGATTGTTTTTATATTCTAGCATGTCTAATGATTGGTTCAGGAGTCCCTGATCAACTAATCTCGAAAGGGATTGTGTTCAATCCGGGTCAAGTTCCAATTACCGCTATAGGGACATATCCAACTCCTATGCAACAATTGGAACCAGAATTTGATTATGCCGCTCCTCCTGTTCCAGAACCTGTATCCCCCAAAGTAAATGAACCTATCTCATCATTTGAACCAGAACATGAATATGAATATGAAGCACCACCAGTACCTGAACCTGTACTAGAACCTGAATTTGAACCAGAAATTCCTTTACCTGAGTCTCAAGTCGCTGAAACCCCTAGTCAACCTGTTGAATTCGAATTTAAGACTCCAGATGAAATATTATTTGAAGCAGTTCCAGAAAAACAACAATCTACTACTTCTCAACCGGTAAATTTTACGAGCAGAGAAGAATCATATAAACCAAAAGCGGTTCCATTTACAAATAATGTTCCGGTTCCGGCTCCAGCACCCGAGGGTTTTCAATCTCAACAATTTACGCCCTCTGATGAGAGGACTCCTTCAAGTACTAGCGCTCTTTTTCCAACTCAAGATACAACTAAACCTAAGTCAGATTCTTTAATGGACTATTTACCTGAACCAATGTATTCTAAGAAGGGAAAGAAGAAACTTGAAAAACAGAAAAAGAAAGAAGATAAAGAGAAGAAACTCAGAGAAGAACAAGAAAGGCAAGAAAAATTATTAGAAGAAATGAAGAAAACCAAGAAAGAGAAAAAACAAAAACCAAAAAAAGAAAAGAAAGAAAAGGCTGAAACCGTAGAAGCTAAACAAACTCCCACACCAGAAGTGACTACTACGCCTTCCCTTTTCCAAACATTATCTCAAAAAACTGAAACTGAAAAAGCGTCAGTAGCAACTTTTATGCCGTTTACAGCAAAACAAGAACCTGAAACTCAAGAAACTAGTAAATTACGGATCATACCAAATGTTTCAGATCTAGAAAGCACCCCTCCACAACCGCAAACAGTTCATGCACAACAAGCAAAACAATCTGGAAAAGAAATTATTATTTGTAAACAGTGTGGAGCGATATTATCCAGCGATTATCAATTTTGTAATAAATGTGGATCGCAACTTTAATTGGAATTCACTAAGAATATATAGATCTTTATTTTTTTATATTAAAAATACTTTCTGTTATAAAATTAGTGTTCTCAATACATGATCTATTTTCGAATTAGTTTAGAGTGATTTTCCGCAAATTGGACATATACTCCACATTTTTTTAATTTTAGAATTGCAATGAACACATATTTTTAATTCAGGATCAATTTCAGTTTGAGGTTTCCCAAATATGGTTGCATCATTTATGGTATATTCTTGAGAACTGCTTTTTTCTGGAACTTTAATCTCTTCTTGAGGAATAATTGTGGAGTGTTCAACCATTTCTCTTGTAACATGTGTTTTTTGTGGTGGAGCCTCTATTGGAGGTTTCTGGTATTTTTGGGGCTTAGTAGTATATTGATCAATGCTTTTCTTAATCGCTTCACTTTCTTGGGGTGATGCTTCAGGTTCGGCTTCTCCAATTGGTACTCCAACCTTATAAAAAAAGTATTTTCCATCATTATTTTCAATAATTTTCTCCCCATCCTCTAAATTGACTTCTATATAATATATAATTACTGAACCAATGGGAACTTCTGCAATTTCTGCTATGTAGTAATCCATTTTTAGGTCCATTTCCATTTGATACCATGATTTTCCTTGGTCAGCACTAAAAATTAAATTTACTGAAAAGATGGATTTATTAAAAGTTTCTTCAGTAATTTTTACTACAATTTTAATGGTTTTTTTATAAGCCTCTTTAGGAGCAGAAACTACCTCTGTATTATCCCAAGATGTTCCACATTTAGGACAATTAGTAAACCAATTAGGATATTCAAAACTACACTTAGAACATTTCTTTGTATAATACCGAGTTGTTTTTATTCCGAGTTTCTTTTTTTCTTTGCCCATGCTTTTAATTCCAAGTTTATGAAATTAAACTCCCAATTAAACCTTCTATTAATTAAATAATAACTAGTCCTAAATATATTTTTTTTCTAACTTTACTATTAAAATTTATAATTTTACTAAGAGCTCTATTTAGATTTATATTAGAAAGAAGTGAATATAAAGAGTTCTAGATTAGATATAAGAAGCACAATTCTTATGTTCTACTAGATATTTAGATCGGTTGAGGGGGTGATCAAATTTAAAGAAAGAATTAAATCCAGTAATTATAATTAACAATAAAATTAACTTTACTATAAAATATTTAATTTTCTTATAATTTTCTCTAAATCTTCGGTGAAATTTTGTAAATGGGTTTTCTGAACATGTGGCATAATTACTACTCTAATTAGATTGAACTCTTTAAATTTACCCACCATCCAATTTCTCTTTCGTAATTCCTCATCAATCTGACAAATACTTTCTCCACTTTCAGTCGTAATTCCAACAACGTTCATTACTGGAATAGTTGCTAATTTTACACCTTCAATTTCATTAATTCTTTTAGTTAAATACTTTGTATTTTCCATACATGTTTTTACAATATTTGTAAAACCCTTTATACCTAAAGATTTCAAGATTACCCAAAAGGCAATTACTGTCCCCCCAGATCTAGTTCCAACTATATGAAAGTGTTTAAAATTCCCCCCTGCTAAATATGGAATTTCATAGCCAAATTTTTGTAAAATCGAGGAATCTCTCAGAAAATATCCTCCAGTAGGTATGATCCCTAAACCCATTTTATGAGGATCCGCTGTTATAGAATCAACAGACTTTACAGAAAAATCCCAAGAAGGAAGATTATATTCTAATTCTTTTAAAAAAGGTAATATAAAACCTCCAAACGCAGCATCGATATGAAAGAAAATGTCTTTATCTTCTACTAATTTACCAATATCCTTTATTGGATCAATCAGACCTAGTGATGTTGTGCCTGCAATACCTACGACTCCACAAGTATTTTTGTTGATAAGAGATTCAAAGTGATTTAGGTTTAAATCAAAATTATCATGTAATCTTGCTTTTCTAAGTTTAATCCCTAATAAATCAGCTGCTTTATCAAAAGAGATATGAGCAGAAAGAGGTACTATAACTTCAGGATTAGTGATATCAGGCCTTAAATCTTTAGCAATCCTCATAGCTATCAAATTTGCTTCCGAACCCCCCGTAGTGAAAGTTCCAATTATATTTTTTCCCTGAAAGAGCTCACCAATTTCTGCAACCAATTCTTCCTCTAATGTTGCAGTCCCTAAGAACAAACCCGGATCTCCTAGATTTTTAGAGACATATTTCTTATACACCTCAACACCAAAGTCAAAGGGTTCTGTACACATAGATCCTAATATTGAACCTGATTTATATGAATAATCCATCTTTAATTTATCATCGAGAATTCTAAGAATTTCCTGTTTTTCTAATCCTTCTCTTAACATTATTATTTATGTAAATTAGTTTTCCTTTCCTATTTCTTCATAAAATAGAAATCTTTAACCAATTAAAATTTTACAAATTACAGATAAAATTATGAGAATATTATTTGAAATAGCTATGAAACGAATATAGTTCAAGAAAACCGAATAGAATCCCTTGTGGAATATTTATTAATTATATTACTAAATTGTTTCCCCAAATCAATTTTATAATGATTTGCAATGCAGATTATGGAAAAAAGAAGATCAGCTAGCTCTTCTCCTAAATTAGGAACTGCAATCTTTGATTTTTTAGGTTTATATCCTTCAATTGAATTCACTTCTTTTGCAACTTCTCCTAATTCTTCCATTACAGCACAAATCATTGATAATGGAGGCCAGTATCCACCATGTTCACAGATCCATTTATCAACTACTTCTTGAACTTCATCAAGAGCATCTTTTAGTACCATATATATAATATTGAGTGTCTCTATATATAAAATAGAAAGAGAAAAGTTAATTAAAAAGGATACTCTCGTTTTCTTGATTCCCATACTGCCCTTTTTTCGAGATTAAATCCATCAATTAAGCTGTGATATCTTGTCATTCTTGAATGTATTTTAATTTCTTCAGATTTCTGAATTAACTTCTTCAGAATTTGCATTCAGCATTTTTAAAATCGCCCACTTCTTATTGGGGAAATCAAACAGCCAGTTTGCTTTACTTAGGGTGCTGTAACCCAATATTAGATCCATAGGAACTTCGGTTGTGGAATTTAAATAAGATAAATCGACGCCGGCAACTTTATGGGGTGGAAATTCATTATTAACAATTATGGTTGTCCCCATAGTGAACATAGGAGTTTCCATTTTAACCCCTGTCGAGTCTGTACCGATAGATTTTCCTATTTCTTGGAAAAAAGAGGGAAACTTGTTTATAAAATCAATGTCTACAACCGTAATTCCCGCACCGGTATCCCATACCGCTGTGGCTTTCAGCTTTCCGAATTGAATATTGATGTAGGGATGAAACTTCTTGCCTAGGAAAAGTTCATGGAGAGAGTCACTAATCTGGATTCCTTCTGAATTATCAACCGAAACTCTATTTTCATTAAATAAAAACTGAAAACAGAAGTCCTTAAGAAGGTCCATCCCGATTAAATTTCTTGTGTTAAGAGAATTTTCTGGTAAACGAGCCAGCATGAAATTTTTTTTTAAGATGGGACCAAGTTGAATATATGGCACTTTAATCAAATCATCATTACTTTCTGCAAATGCTCCTGAAGATTTGTGCTTTTGAATGCATCCAAACGTGGAAGTGTAATCATCAAATTGAACATAGGTTTTTGCTGAACCAGTATCAAGAATAAAGCGATATTTTTTCCCACTAATCGTTCCATCAACATAGACTTCGGCAGCTTCGGGATCATCTTCATCAGGTTTTATTATTAAATTGAAACCACTCATTATATATCGTTATAATTTGTTGAAAATAAAAATCGAAATACTGATTTAGTATTTTTGGTTATATTTTTCAATAAATCTTTTTTCCATATAAATACGTTTATTGCAGGAATAAGTTAGTTTTATTTGAATTCTACGCCTTCTCATAATTTTATTTTTATTCGCAAGAATTACTCAAAGGGACTTAAATTAGGTAAATAATATTTCTCGTCTACGAGCTTCCCATTCTGCTCGTTTTCCTGAATTATATCTATTTACCTCACTATAATATCCTGTAACTCTCGAATATACTTTTACATCTCCAGAATGACACTGTGGACATATAAAACTTCCGCCTCGGAACATCTTTCTACAATGAGGACAGTAAGTAAAATCTGGTGAATACGCGAAATAAGCAGTGTTTGTATTAAGACAAATATTCTTTGTAAGTTCCCATAAACCTTCGATATCTGGTTTTTGTTCTCCTAGCCAAATATGAGTAATAACACCTCCATTTACGATTGGATGATAATCACCTTGCTTTTTAATTCGTTGCGATAGTGGCATTTCAGCATCATATCTAAAATGATCAGAATTAGTATAATAAGCAGAATTACCAGAAGACTGAACAATAGCTTTTTTAGGAAAATGTTTTAAATCCAATCTAGCAAAGCGGCCAGAACTAGATTCAGCGGGTTGTTCCCAAAGAGAATAGTATTTATGATCTCTTTCTGTCATAGTATTACACTTTGCGACCATATAGCTTAATATCTTTTTTCCAAACTCATATGCACTATTATCTTCATGTAATTCAAATCCAGTTAAACTTTTCACAGCTTCGTTTAACCCTGTAAATCCTATAGAGAGGTTCTGATCTTTTATATTAAAAATAGGTTTACCGTTTATTTTACCACTACACAGAGGTAAATGTCCAGTTTTTAATCTTTTTTCCATTAAACTCCATTTTTTTCGTAGAATTCTCGCAGAAAGTTCCATTTTATCATCTAATATTGTGAAATAATCATCTTGATTTTTAGACAAATATGCATACCGAGGAAGATTTAAACTAACACTTTGCAATGAGCCGATAGTAACATAATTTTCCCATATATTTGCATTCTTTCTCTTTTCAGGATCAAGAATACATTGCTCAATGATTTGATTTCCACTTAAAAATTTTCTACAACATTGACTATGAATTTCATCTGGCATCCAATCTGGACACATATTAAGGAAGTAAGGAGTTCCCATTGTTGCTACTTCTTCCATTATTTTTAAGTAAGATGGCTCAAATTCTCGCAACCATTCCTTTTTAATTTTAATTTCATGTTTTGGGAATGCAAAAAGTTTTCCATTATGATCACCTTGAATATATACATCAGTTAAAGCATCAAAGAGTTTAAGACATTCATCCTTATAATCGCCATATTTACCTACTATTTTTCCATGAAGGCCAACAGCAGGGATATTTAACAAACCATCAGGTATAGTAGGAGTACAAGAAATTGAAGTAAATGGTACTTGTCCTCCCCTTGCTGCAAATATTTGATTAGTTTCGAAAATTAAGCATTGCATCGATTGTTCAATTTCTCTAGCACTTAGATTACGTGCATATGGGGCTAAAAAGGTTGTTATATAATCATATCCTTGACCTCCACTGAATTCACCTTGAATAATTCCAAGCCACTTAGCAAGATGCGTTACTGCCACACGTAAACTTCCTGCGGGGCCTGATTTACTACAGTGTGCCCAACTATCTACTGGCGGTAGCCCATGTTCAAGAATCATACGCGGATCCCATTCTTGACAGAATGGTCTTAAATCGAAATATCTCAACATATGTACATGAACATCTCCATATAAGTGAGCATGAGCTTCTTCAGAATCTAAAATCCTTAATAAAGCATATTCATCTGATATTCTATTTGCTGCCCAATGATGAATACTTTCAGGATTCATATCTTGATTTGCATTTTCATCTACGCCATATTCTAAAATAGCCTCATAATCCATTAGTGGCATTCCTATTCTTGTATATAATTTACGCTCATCTTCAAAATGTTGTTCTGATAATATTGAACAAACAATTTCTCTAATATGAGGTCCAGATAAAAAACGAATTCCAGAAGAAATTATTCTCCTTACGACTAATTCAGTAATCTTATCAGCGGATGTTTGGGCCAATCCTGTTTCATTTATAAGGCTCTGTTCAATTTTTATGGGATCGAATGGTACTACATCACCCTCAGTTCGAAAAACTTGTGGTAATAATTTTGTCAAATATTTACGTCTTATTTTTTTATTCTTTCCTTCTTTTAATGGTTCTGAATCTGATACTAAAAACAATGGATATCATTCCTTTTTTTAATTCTTATACAATCGTTAATTATATAGTGGAAAAATACACTATTTTTAATTTAAAAATTTTGTCGGTAATCTGAACTTAATTAAGAGATTTATTAACTGTTTATTATCGTTAATATTTTACCTCTTTTGATATAAAAATTTATTTGTTTTTCCAATTTAAACTTATTTTATTAACTCTTTATTTGATTTTTCCAAATCTTTCTATTAAAATTACGAGATAATTCATAATCGTTTGGAGGCTTTTCAATTTCTAATTTATTCATTCTTTAATTACAATTAACATAAAATTTTGTCGAAGACATTCTCAAATTTTACCAGTTTTAACAATAAAAACTTTATAAGAATTAAAAATAAGTATATTTAAAGAAAAAATA
>JAHQWK010000014.1 GCA_029856145.1 Promethearchaeia archaeon | reverse complement strand
CAGATCCTTCCCCGATGCATCCTCTTGGGACAACAGAATTAGGAAGAGATGTGTTAGCAAGGTTAATATTTGGAGCATATTCTTCTTTATCAGTTGCATTACCCGCGATTATGTTGAGTGTTGTCGGTGGAATATTAGTTGGTGTTATCGCAGCGTATTATAGAGGATGGATTGATTCAGTTCTGATGAGAATCTGTGATATCTTATTAGCCTTTCCAGGGCTAATTCTAGCGCTAGTAGTGATTTCAATTGTTGGGCAACAAATTCACATTATAATGATTGTCTGGGGGGTTTTAGGGATTCCATATTATTCACGATTAATCAGAGGAAATGTATTGCAAGCTAGAGAATTACCCTATATTCACGCAGCTAGAGTGGCTGGAGCGGGAAATGGAAGAATAATGTTTCGGCATATATTACCAAATGTTATTCAACCAATCATCATTTCATTTACGTTTGATGTTGGCTCTTGGGTTTTAGGGTTAGCGGCTCTTTCATATTTGGGTTTTAGCGATCCCAGCATGATAGAGTGGGGAAACGACATCAATTTTGCAAGAGCAAATCTCTATAACGCACCATGGGCTTCTCTGTGGCCTGGATTTATGATATTAATTACGGTTTTGGGTTTCATGCTCCTCGGTGATGGGTTAAGAGATGCGTTAGATCCAAGATTAAAAAACTTGTGAAACTTTAGAATTAAAATTAGTTTAATTAACATTAATAATTAGGAAAATGAAACAAGTAAAAGAAACTGAAACTTTTAGTATTATGGAAAAAACAACTTCTGAACAAGGAAATATGAAAAGAGGAGAAAAACCTCTTCTTGAAATTAAAAATCTTAAGACATATTTTTATACAGAGGAAGGAGTAGTAAAAGCTGTTGATGGTGTATCCTTTGATATGTATGGTGATGAAACTCTCGGACTCGTTGGTGAAACTGGTTGTGGTAAATCAGTTACAGCTCTTTCAATATTGCGCTTGGTGAGAGTGCCTGGTAAAATACTTGAGGGTTCTGTTATATTTAAAGGTAGAGACCTTTTAGATTTAACTGAAAAAGATATGAGGGATTTTCGTGGAAAAGAAATTACTATGATTTTCCAAGATCCCCTAAATTCACTCAATCCAGTCTTATCAGTCGGTAAACAAGTATCAGAGGTATTCTTTTTACATCAAGGAGAGGAAATGAAACAAATCCTTGATAAAAGAATTTTAGAAAGGAAAAAGAAGTTAGAGAAAATAAAAGACCTTAAAAGTAGTCTGGATAATAAAGAAATAATACTATCAGAAGAAGAAAAGATAGAAATTGAAGAAGTTATTGTGGAACTTAAAAAAGAAGCATCGCATATACCAAATATAAAGGATGTGGGATTAGATAAGGCAAGTCGAATTATCAAAGAGGTAGGAATCGCAGATGCTGAAGATATTTTAAAAAGATATCCACACGAATTAAGTGGCGGTATGAGGCAAAGAGTAATGATTGCAATGGCACTCTCATGTAATCCTGCATTACTAATTGCTGATGAACCTACAACTGCTTTAGATGTCACAATTCAAGCTCAGATTCTCGATTTAATGAAAGATTTAAAAACGAGATTTAGGACTTCAATCCTTTTAATAACACATGATTTAGGTATTATTGCAGAATTGTGCGACAGGATTGCCGTTATGTATAGTGGAAATATAGTTGAATACGCAACAGCTGTAGACTTGTTTAAAAATCCTCGTCATCCATATACAAAAGGCTTAATTGATGCTATTCCAAGTATTGAAAAGAGAGATACAGAATTAAAAACTATCCGAGGAATGGTCCCAAATTTAATTTATCCTCCCTCTGGATGTAGGTTTCATCCAAGATGCGATTATAGGTTAGAAATTTGTGATAAAATAAAACCTGTATTAACGGAGATAGGAGATAAATATTTTGTTGCCTGTCATCTTTTCGATCCTAAGTATAAAGACACACCAAAATATGTTTGGAGTCAAAAAGAAGAAGACGCCTTTAAAATATAAAATTAGAATATGAAAAGAGAGTATAAAAAAAATGACTATTGGAGAAGAAGAAGTCAAAAATTTAAAAACAGGAAGAAATATAAGTTCTAAAAAAGAAGAGGAAGCAATATTAGAAGTCAAAGATCTTAAAACATATTACCCAATTTTCGGAGGAATATTCAAACGCAAAATTGGAGAAGTCAAAGCTGTAGATGGTGTATCATTTAAACTTCAAAAGAGAAAAACGCTAGGATTGGTAGGAGAAAGTGGATGCGGAAAAACAACAATTGGTAATACTATTCTAAATCTTGTTCCGAATACTGAAGGTGAAATATATTTTGGAAATCACCGAGTTGATCCAGGAAGAATTAAAGGATTATGGGAAAGATTTGCGAAAAGAGCAAGAAGTATATATCTTGCAGGAGCAACACACATATATAAACCAAGATCTACGCAATTTAATAATTTCTTTGCTAAAACACCCCCATTTATACGAAAACTTTATAAAAAAATGATACGAAAAGGATATGAAATCTTTGAAGATTTCACTATGAATAGGTTTTTTAGAAAGAAAGTCCAAATGGTTTTTCAAGATCCAGATGCATCCTTAAATCCTCGTTGGAGAATTGTTAATATTATAGGCGAACCACTTCGTATTTTAGAAGGCATGAGTAGAAAATCTCGAATTAGACAACGTGTTCTTGAGCTTTTGGAAACTGTTTCAATGAAGGCTGAACATTTAGATAGATATCCTCATGAATTTTCTGGTGGTCAGAAGCAAAGGATTGTGATAGCAAGAGCTTTAGCATGTAATCCAGAAATAATTGTGCTAGATGAACCAACTTCAGCACTTGATGTATCCGTTCAAGCCCAGATTTTAAATTTATTAAAGGAATTACAACAAAAATTTGGCTTATCTTACCTTTTTATAACTCACGATTTAAGTGTAGTGCAACACATTGCCGATGATATTCGAGTTATGTATTTAGGTAAATTTGTTGAAGGTGGTTCTATTGAGGAGGTTTTTTATAATCCTACACATCCATATTCTAGAGCACTATTATCAGCTCGTCCTACCTTTGATCCAAGTTCAAAACAAAATAGAATTATCCTTGAAGGGGATGTGCCAAGTCCTATTAACCCGCCAGCGGGATGTGCATTTCACCCTAGATGCCAAGACAAAAGTGAACACGTAGGATGTGGTATTGAGGATCCAAGAAGAATTCCACTTGGTGGAACACACTTTATGATGTGTTTACCATTTAAGAAAGAGGATAAATCCTATAAAGGAATGGAATTTGTCTCTGATTAAGTTCTTTTTATATTAACATTTTTTTTTATTTTATTTTTTAAACACTTTTTTTGTCTTAAGTAATTAGATTATTAATTTTTAGAAATTAAGTTAAAAGAGTATAAGCTTTAATACATAATGATGCCTAAAAATTCCAAAGTTTTTATAATCAAAACTTCACCTAAAACTGTTCTTGATGATTATAGAAAAGTAATGCAATTGGCAGATTATGCAAAATATTTTAAAAAAAATGAAAAAGTTATTCTTAAATTAAATCTTAGTTGGTCAAAATTCTTTCCTGCTTGCTCTAGCCCCCCTTGGCAAGTAGAAGGAATATTAAAAACTATGATACATGATGGTTATGATCCTAAAAAACTATTCACAGCTGAAAATAGAACTGTGGTTACAAATATAGAAAAAGGCTTAAAGGGAAATAAATGGGGTCCAATTTTCAAGAAATATGGTGTATGGTTTGTACCCTTAACTCGAATCCCTTTTGTTCCATATGAATCTTTAAGATCCAAATTTCTTTCACTGAAAAATAAAAGTTTACATGCTTTAGATTCTAAAATTTTTCCAGAGGGTTTTCTTATTCCGGAGTTTTATGTAGGGAAACCTATAATACATCTCCCGACCATGAAAACCCATGGGCATACAGGGGCTGTTGGAGGGTCATTAAAAAAGACTACTGGAGAAATGAAGCATGGGGGTATAACTTGTGCTATGAAAAATGCTTTTGGAGGGCTTTTAACAAAAAGAAGGCATTTCTCACATCAGTATATGTCTGAAGTGTTAGTAGATTTACTTATTATCCAAAAACAAATTCATCCAAGTATTCTGGCGATTGTAGATGGAACTGTGTGTGGTGATGGAGCTGGACCAAGAACTATGATCCCTCGTATTAAAAATTATATTCTTGCTGGTTATGATCAAGTTGCCGTTGATGCGATTGTTGCTAAAATGATGGGATTTGAACCTTTAAAGTTACCCGCGATAAAAATGGCTCACGAAGAAGGTTTGGGATGTGGAGATTTCGACCAAATTGAAATTGTTGGTGAAGATGTGTCTAATTTAAATTGGAATTTTAAAGTTAAACGAAGTGTAGTCATTTGGGGAGACCAAATGGTACGTAAAGGAGCTTTACAATTTCTGCATCCATTATTTAGAAGTGAACTCTTCTTTCTAGGACCTACGTATGCCTCGATGATTTATCATGATATGTTATGGTACCCAACAATTGGAAAACGAACAATCAAGAGATTCTTTCAAACAGAATGGGGTAAAATGTTCCTAAATTACCCTAAGAAATAAGGATTCTTTATATCAAAAAAGCTAATTAAAAATTTATATTTATTGAGCTATTTCAAAATTTCTCTTATTTTCTTATTGTAGTCAAAATTTTTGTCAAATTTCTCAAATCTTAGATGAATTAAAAATTCTATTGACCCTTCCTTACCCAATATTGGGGATTTAACAATCTTATATGGATAAAATCGATTTTTTATATTCCATTTAATTAGATCCTTAAGAATCTGAAAAAGTTGGTTAGGATCTTTTATAATTTTAAACTTTTTACTATCATGAAAATCTGTTTCAAAAATAGGTTTTACTAATGCAATAATATCACCATTTTTTTTGAGTATTCTTTTAACATTTGGTAAGATGCTCGTAATTGAAGCAAATGTTACATCTATAGTACAAATATCAAATTTTTCTTCAACAGAAATTAAGTTGCGAGCATCTACACCTAACATTGGAATAATTTTTTCTTTTATTTCTTCGGATCTTAAGGAAGAGTGAAGGAAATCAGTAGCAGTATCGATTGCATATACTTTTGATGCACCATGTTTGACTAAACAATCTGTAAATCCTCCTATAGATGCTCCAATATCAGCACAAATCTTTCCTTTAACTGAAATTGAAAAATCTTTTAATGCTGCTTCTAATTTCAATCCTCCACGACCAACATAAGGGAATTGTTTTGTCACTTCGATTTCAATCAAATTATCAATTCTCTTGCTAGGCTTCGTTATTTGTTTTTTATTGGCGAATACATAACCATTTTTTATAAGCCACTGTGCTTTAATTCTACTTTTAGCAAATCTTCTTTCTACTAATAGAATATCAATTCTTTCTTTCATTGCAGCTCTATTTTTTAGTACTATTATGTTTTTTCTCTTCAATTCTTAGTGCGTGTTTAGATACTAATATCATCGATGTAAGGTTTTTTAACCAAGAAAATTCACTTTTCACCCACCAATCAATTAAATGTGCTAAAATCATTCAAGACATACATAATCCACAAAAAATATCAATGCTTTTTAATCTCTTCATGATTATCTCAATTGAGTATATTTTTAATTATTAATGTGAAAAATCAAGGAATAATAATAGCTTATTATTTTGTTTTAATCTGTGATATTTCCATAAAGGATTTTAGAAGAATGACTTAGAGAAATTTCATTATTTAATATTTTACCTATTAGTTCTTTTAAATCAACTATAGATTCATCGAATTCTACAAGATTTTTTTTATAATCCTTATTATAATTCGACTCCTGTAATTTAATCTTTTTGAAAATTTTAGAATAATTTGATTGATTTATTTCTATACCATTTCTTAGAGCCAAAATCAACGCTGAAACTTCATGTGTGGTTCTTACTCTCTTTTTTTTATCTTTAATTTTAGTTTTTGATGATTTAGACTCATCAATTAATGATAATTTCATGTTTTTTCTCGAACCAAAACTATCATATACCTCTTTTAAAAGCTCGATTGTTAATGGTAAAACACCACTTCCAAATTTAAATTCTAGTTTCATTAAAAAAGGGGTATCTTTTTGGAAGCAACCCACTTTATCGTTGATAAATTCAATGAATTCTTTTTTATCATAAATGGTATGAGAAATTAAAAATAAGTCATCTAAAAATATAGCAATTCCGATTTGTTTAGTGCCAGGGTCTATAGAAAACATTAACTCTGAATAATAATCTTTGTATTCTATTTTATAAGCCGCTAGTACTTTTAAAACATAATGTTGAAAATTTTCCTCATAAGAATAAGTGAGTATTTTTAATTTTTCATAGGAATTTTTAAATCTATGAATCTCTTCTGAAGTTGTAAGAATTACAGAAGGAAGATTTGGTAATTTATCTCTTACATTTAAAACTACGAACTTAATATTTAATCGAGTTAGTTCCTTATTTATTCTATAAAAAAAGTTTAAATTTTCTGTTCTAATATATAAAATTTTATTTCTCAAATTATAATTATAAATATTAGATAAAATTAATAATTTTTAATTACATGAAATTTCCAATCTTAGAATTAAATAAATATTTTAATTCTCTAGATACTTTGCAAGGTATTTTTTCTGTATTTGGGGATTTTGGAGTTGGAAAGACAACATTTGCGCTCCAAACAGCTATGAATTCTGCAAAACTTGGAAAATTCACCATATACGTATATACCAAACCCAAATTCCCCTCTGAAAAAATAATATTGATTAATAAAGACTATAATGATATTTTGGATAATATATTGTTTATTCAGACTACTAACTTTAATGAATTGAATAGAATCATTTTTAATTTTGAATTTTTGATTTTAAATTATTTAAACAGCAATAAGCCCAAATTGGAATTAATTATATTAGATTCAATAACTAATTTATATCGATTAGAATTAAATAAAGACAAGAAAGAGAAGAACTATAATCTAAATTACCAATTGAATCAAATGCTAGCTAATTTAACTTATTTAAACGAAATTTATGGTATTGAAATTTTGGTAATAAATGAAATAAGTAGAAAGGCTCTTGATGATCAAATAATCGCTGTTCAAAGTGGGGGAAGTGTTATGAAATTTTGGGTAAATTATAATTTAAAGATAACTAAGACTAAAAAATTAAATGAGAGAAAATTTTATTTTACTAGTATTTCTGAAAACCATACAATTGAATTCATATCAAATTTAAGAGAAAAAGGATTTGAATAATATAAGATATGGCTAATTTCCAGATAATCTAATATTATAAATATGATATCTTCATGATTTTCCAAATCCTATTACTAAAAAGATTACAAAGGTTAATCTTTTTTATTTATTTATTTAATATAGTATAATGGAACAAAAAGATCTAACTTTAATCAGGGAAGGCTCAACAGAATTTTACATTCATGACGTTGATAAGGACTCAATCCCTTCGAAATCTATGAATGTTTTTTATAATAAAAGAATGGAGATTAATCGTGATATTTCAATATTAGGTATAAGTGCTTATAGCGATTTGTTTAATCAAGACGAGCTAATTATTGTAGATTCTATGGCAGCATCGGGAGTAAGTGCTATTAGAATTTTAAAAGAGTGTACAAAAGTAAAAAAGAGTTATATTAATGATATTAATCCCGAGGCCGTTAGACTAATTAAGGAAAATATGAAGTTAAATAATTTAGATAAAGAGCACATTCAATTTGTAGTAACGAACAAGGATGCAAACCTCCTTTTTTCTGAAATTGTGAGTGAATCAAGTGAAAAACAGAAAAAACCAAATGTAATTTCAATCGATCCGTTTGGAACGCCCAATCTTTACATAGATTCTGCCTTTAAAACATTACAAAAAGTAAATGGTTTGATGTGTATTACAGCTACCGACACAGCGGTCTTATTTGGAGTAAGACCAAATGCATGTATTAGGAAATATTTATCTAAACCCCTTCATACTGAATATTGTAAAGAAATTGGTGGACGAATTTTAATATACTTCACTTCTCGAATAGCAAATATAAATAAGATCGGTATAGTCCCCCTGTTAACCTTCTATTCTGGCCATTTTATCAGATTGTTCTGTTTATCATTTAAGGATAAGAAAAAAATTTCAAAATTTTATAAAAATTTTGGTTACATAATACATTGTAATAATTGTGGATATCGATCAGCGTTTAGAAATAATGTCTTAAATTTACCCAAAGAATGCCCTGTATGTGATAACATAGGAGATCTTGATTATGCTGGACCTTTATGGATTGGTAAAATTCATGATGCAAATTTTATAAAAAAAATACTTACTTTAAATAACAATTCCAAATCTCCAAATAAAAAAAGAATAGAAAAACTCTTAACTTACGCTATCGAAGAAAATGATATGTCCATTTCTTATTATAATATTCATAAGCTTTGCCAAAACTTAAAACTGACATCTGTTCCAAAAATTGAAGATATTCTTAATGAAATTAAAAAATTGGGATATCACGCTTCAAGGACCCATTTTGATTTCTTATCAATAAAAAGTGATTTGGATTTACTCGCAATAAAAAATGTTTTATTAGAAATAAAAAAGTAATTATATAATTTAAAATAGTTAATAGCAGAGAGAGTTGCATAAACAAGAATCATTTTACAGACAGGCAAAAAAAGAAAGTTTCCGGGCAAGATCAGCATATAAATTATTCGATATTCAAAAAAGGTTTAACATCTTTAAAAGAGCATTTTATATATTAGATTTAGGATGCGCTCCTGGTTCATGGTTGCAGGTAGCTAAAAAATTTGCCGAAGAAAATTTAATTAAGTATAAAGATCAATTTTATCATCGAGATCACTACAAAATAATGGGTGTTGATATCAAGAAAGTATCTCCAATTGAAAGTATTATCATTATTAAAGCGGATCTTACCAAATTAGAAATACAAGAGCAAATTGATTCTTTCTTTAAAAATAAATTAGATTTAATCTTATCAGATGCATCTATAAAGAAGACAGGTAATAAATTCACAGATAATATTAGACAAATAAGACTTTGCAATGAAATATTGAAATTAGTAGAAACAAACCTGAAATATAAAGGTAATTTGGTTATCAAAGCTTTCCAAGGTTCTGATTTTGATAACTTTACAAGAAAAATGAAGTATATGTTTAGATTTTTAAAATCTTATAAGCCGAAATCATCTAAAAAAAAAAGTAATGAAATTTTTCTAGTGGGTTTAAATAAAATTTAATTACATATTTTGAATTCATGATTTAATCTCATCAAAATTAATACTATAGTCTTCTCCTTTTGAAGCCATTTCAATCCATTCTGTTAACCATGGACAATGTTGAGGATTAAATTGGTCTAGATTAGTATCATTGCATTTCTCCCGAAAAGGACAAATAAAACATGGTTGTTTTGAAAACATTATCCAAATAAAATCGTTTCTATTTTTATTAATTTTTAGATCTTTTACTTTTGCTTCAATTTCCTCAAGAGCATAAACATGTTTAGTCCATGAAGCATCAACTAATTCCCGTTTCATTTTTATTTTTGACTGTAATACTAATAATTCTAATATCTCTTCTAGATCATTTCGTTTTTTATTACTTAGACCCATTAACCTATCAAATAATATATCTTTTTCTCGGTTTATTATATTAAGAACTGTTTTTTCATCTTTTCGTAAGTTTCGGTTGAATTCCTTCTTTTTTTCTTCTATTCTTTCGCTTCTTCTCTCAACATCTGACTTCTCTTCTAAAGGACCCTCAACACGCTCTTTAATCTTACATTTATGACGAGACAGATAAGCAAAACTCTTTCCACAATAAGGACATGTTTCTTTTTTCTTCTTTGCCATATTTATTTGATATTAACGTGATTTTCTGATAATTAATTGAAAATTAATATAATTAAAAGCACTATGATATAATCTTTATGAATATTTTAAAATTAATCTTTCGATTTTCTTCAAATTTCTTACAAATTCTTAGTGTATCTTATATTAGTAAAATCAAAGTGTATTAATACTAGAGATTTCAATAATAAATATTAATGACTATTAGTGAAATATTAGAAATCAATCATCTACAAATAATTAAAAAAAAAGAAATTATTGATGAATTCGAAGTTTTAGAAAAACAAAAATATGTTTTACATACAGGAGCAAAAAGTTTTGATGAAACTTTAGGAGGTGGGTTTCGCTCACGAAAGAAATATTTGATTTTTGGAGCAAATAAAACCGGAAAGACCCAATTATGCCATCAATTATGTTTTCAAGCGTATATTCAGTTCTCTAAAATTTTCGAAAGTTATGAACAGAGAAGGCGTCAATTTATATTTTATTTTGATACAGAAAATACTTTTCGTCCTGAACGAATAAAGGAACTAATTCTAAAGAGTGAAGTTGAATATAATGAATTACTTAGAAATATTCTTGTTTCAAAAATTATGAGTAATTCTGCTATGTTATTATCCTTAAAAACGCTTGAAAATTTTTTAGAAATAAATAATATTAATATCCTAATTATTGACACAATAAATAACCATTATAATTCTGAATTAGCAAATAAGAGAATTTCTCCAAATAAAACTAAAACAACTTTTTTAAAGGTTTTAGATAAAATTAATCAGCTTACTAAAGAATATAATTTGATTACAATAACAACAGCTCAAGTAATCTCAAATATAATTCGAGAAACCTCGATTCGAGTACTACCAGGTGGTAACCAATTATTGAATCAATATTTTTCGGAATATATATATCTGGACTATCAAGAACAAGATAAAAGATACGTTCAACTAGTAAATTCTTTAAGACTTCCTGAAAAAAGATTACTCTACAAAATTACATCTTTGGGAATTCAAGATTATAAAATTTAATTTTTGAGATATTAGAATTTTAAAAATTCTTCTATTGAAAGTCTTACAAAATCTTCAGATATAAACTCAGAATTCACAAAATATATTTCATTTTTTATCTTTTTTTTTACCCACTTTATTAATTCCATAGCGTAATTGAGTTTTTTAATTTTTTCAAGGCTTGCCTTTTGATTTCTTTTTATATCCAATTTTGAATATTTACCTATTACACTTCCAAAATCCATTCCTATGAGAAATAATTTATGAAATGAAGATAATAACGTACGTACAAAATAAAGTATTCGATCTCCATCAGTAAATCCTCCAGAGTTTATCAAATTTGTCACTGGTTTTACTTGGGTCGTTCCTATAATGTTTTTGAATTTTATTATTTCATTCTCAAAAAATTTTAAAATTTTAATATTATCTCCATGTGCATGAACTATATTGAAAATAGTAAATTGGAATTCATTTTTAGTTATACCATCCAGATCAGTAAAAATCGCATCGATTTTAATTCCTTTTTCCCTTAACAGAACTGAAGCACCATCTGCAGTTAAATTAATAAATCTATTGAAGAATTTTAACCCCTTTCTTTTCAAGATAATTTCAATAGTATTTTCTAATGATGGTCCACACCCATAAACTGCAATTGCTTGTTTTGACGATATTCTATTTCTAAATAAATTTAAAATTTTCTCTAAGCTCCAATTCTGGTTTTTTTTAGATAACAAATATGATAAATAATCCCTAGCTTCACAATCCTTTTGATAACTAAATTTAAAGTTATTTATTATTTGAAAATACCAATCCTTAAATTCATCGTAGAAATCTAATTGATCCTTTAGTTTAGAATCCATCTTTTTAGATCATTTAATTAAAAATCTCAATAATAAAATTTTAAATATTACCTTAATTAATAAAAACATACTATTTAATTCAATATTATTAGAATTCATAATTAAGTAAAAAAGAGTTAGATAAAAATGGCTAAATGGTTTACTAAAACACATCAATGGTTTGATGATGCGACCAAAATGGTTGGACTTACTCCTTATGCAGCAGAACAGCTTGGAGAAATCAGCTTTGTTGATGTAGAAGGTCTTGAAGGTGTTGAACTTGAACAAGTAAAAATGGATGGAGATGAACCTTCAAGTGATCCAATTGATTGCACAGTTGAATCAAGCAAGGCTGTTGGTGATATATATTCACCTGTAAGCGGTAGTGTAACTGAAATTAATTCAGATTTGATGGATGAGCCAGAAAAAATTAATGAAGACGCTTTTGCAGCTTGGCTTTTTAAAATCGAGACATCAAATTGGGATGCAGAAAAGGGTAATTTATTAGATGAAGCAGGATATAATGCATTTATAGGGTAATATTAAAATATTTAACTTTATATTTTTTAAAAATACTTTTTCTTTTTTTTAATATATATAAATAAATTCAGTAGATTCATTAATCAAATGGAATTAATCAATAGTTCCTGCTTTAACACCAATCATATATTGAAGCAATATAAAGGTAATAATAATCATCAAAAGTCCAATTACTAAAATCCAGATTGCCATTTTTTTATTATATACATATTTAGAAGCCTGATAAAGCATAATAAATCCTATTGAACAAAAAAGAATCAAAACGGATGCAGCAATACTTTCTATAATAAAACTGTCGTGAATATCTTGATAGATGAATACAGGATCTCCTTTTTGAGTTGCCCCAAGCGCGGATGGTTCTCTCACTATTAAATAGACTACTCCCATTTGAAGAACAAATAAGATTATAAGGATAGCTACCATACTTAAAGATCTTGATGGCATTGGAAGGGAAATTCTTGGAAGCTTCATTTTCGGAAAACTAATTTTTGGTTTTCTTAATGAATTTCCGAAAATCCAAGGGGTTTTAGTTCTAATTTTTTCTATAACTGTTTCAGAACCAATAATTTCCTCTTTCTTAGATACGTTTTTTTGCATAAATTATAAAATAATTATTAAATTAAATTTATTAATTTTTTCAATTAATTTCTAATAATATATAATTTTCTAACTTAATTTTTTAAGTAAAGTAAGTAATACTTTCCATACCTTTTCAACAGATTTAACTTCTAATTTTTCATCTGGAGAATGAGCACCTTCGTTTTTAGGTCCAACTGAAATCATTTCCATTTGAGGAAACTTTTTTTTTAGAATTCCACACTCTAAACCAGCATGAATTGCTTTAATTTTTATGTCATCTTTAAAAATTTCTTTATATGCTTCCTTATAGTTCGCTAACAGTTTGGATTGAAAATTTGGTGTCCACCCTGGATAATCAGAATCTTTTTTTATATTAATTTTTAAATCACTTAACTCAAATAGAGCCTTATTTTTCTCCCAGATTACATATTTAAAATATTCACTTAAACTTCTTTGGCTTAATTTGATTTCTATATCATCATCTCCAGTTGATATTACGCCAAAATTAGAGGATGAAAATACCAACTCTTTTATTCGAGGGTGCATTGAGATAGGACCGTTATGTATTAGGTACATAATATTTAATAGATTTTCTTGAAGATTTTTTAACATAACGATGTTATTGGTATAATCTTCTAATTCTTTAATGGATAACTCCAAATTAGGTTCAATACCATCAAAAAGCACTTTTATTTCATTAAAAACCATATCAATAAAATTGAAAATCTCTGATGTCTTGTTTTTTTCAATATAAAAGATAGAAGTTGCCTCTCTAGGTATCGCATTAGTTCGATTACCTCCATCTATTGAACAAATATGAATTGAATATTTTTCATTTAATTTCCAGAGAATTTGTCCAATTATTTTTAATGCGTTCCCTCTCCCTAAATGAATATCTACTCCAGAGTGGCCTCCTGATAACCCAGAAATAAAAATTTTTATTGGTATGAATTTTTTATCTCGAAGATTAATGTTTATTGATTCTTTTTTTATTTTTATTATGTGAACAAGACCACCAGCACATCCTATGGTTACAGCGTCATCTTCTTCAGAGTCAAGGTTTATAAGAAAGTCTCCATCTAAAAAATCTTTTTCAACCGCAAATGCGCCTCGTAAGCCTTGTTCTTCATCTACTGTAAACAATAAATCTAATCCTAATGAATTAAAAATTAATTCTCCTTTCTGAATTTTTTTCATTAGAGTTAACATATAACATATCCCTACACCATTATCTGCACCTAGAGTAGTTCCTTCAGCTGTAATCCATTTTTCATTATTTAATTCTTCAATTTTTAATTTTAATGGATCTTTTGAAAAATCATGAGTTACGGATTCATTTTTTTCACAGACCATGTCCATATGGCATTGTAGAACGCCATTTTTTATTTGTTTTGATTTAGCTGGAATACTGATTAAAAGATTTCCAACAGAATCAATCTTATTTTTAAAACCCAATCTCTCTGATTCTTCTTTTATAAAGGTTCTAATTTTCTCTTCATGCTCAGAGCATCGAGGAATTTTAGAAACTTTTTCGAAATATTCCCAAAACTCAAAAGGTTGTCCTAAATCTTTTAAATTTATCAAAATTATCCCTTTTAATCAAAATATATATATTAATTCATTTATAATAATTATAAAATAACACTAAATTCCTTATAACTTTATTTAAAGGCTGATCAAATGAGTTGGAAGGATCTTTATTCGGAAGTAAAGAAACGTAAAATGGAAGCACTCAATAAAAAGGATGTTGTGCAAGCCGTTGAAAAACATGGAAAAATTCTAGCAGTTAATGGAAGATATGAAAAACCTAAAAAGGTGATAGAGCACATGTACGCATCATTAAAAAATGTCATTAAAGAAAAAGAAATTATGAAAGAAGATTTATCTCAATATGATGTTGTGCTTATTGGATGTCCTGGAAGTGATATACCACACGCAGCTTATCCAAAAGTTAAAGATTTTGTAATGAATGGTGGATGGTTAATTACGACTGATTGGGCTATACAAAGTATAATTGAAAATATATTCCCTGGTTTTATTCGCTGGAATCGTGCAAAAACTGCTGATGCTGTAGTTGCATGTCAAGTTATTAATCCAAATCATCCCTTTTTAGATGGGGTATTAAGTGAAATTCAACAAAGCAAGTGGCAAAAACAAACAGTTAAAAACACTAAGAAAAGTGAATTTAGATGGTGGTTAGAAACTAGATCTTTTCCAATTCAAATTTTAGACCCTCAAGCTGTTAGAGTGTTAATTGGTTCTTGGGAAATTCAAAAAAAATGGGGCGAATCCCCTGTACTTGTAGAGTTTGACTATGGTAAAAAGGGGGGACGGGTAATCCACATGATCAGCCATACTCATTTACAAAAAGGTGGAGCTAAAGGGAAGTATGCCTCTGCTCTAATTCTTACCAATATTTTAGATGAGAAAGTGTCCCAAAAAATGGGTATTTCAAAAGTATCAACACCAGGATATGTTTCTGATTGGCAGACACCTCATGCTCAACCTCAACAACAATATCAACCTCCTTTAGAAGAACAATGGGTTTCACCACCCCAACAAGCCGATTATTTAACACCTTCTACGGGAGGGAGCGGTTTAACTGAAACTTCTCAAATAATTGAAGCAAATATAAATAGTGCAGACTTTTCCTACGCTAATAAATGTATTTATTGTGAGTACGATTTTACAGAATATAAAGGAAAAATTTACCTTTGTCAAGCATGCAAGGCTCCATACCATGAAAATTGTATTAATTCACAAATCAATGAAGGTATATGTAAAAAGTGTGGTAGAATATTATTATGGTAAATATTGAAATTTCTTAAAAGAAAAGTACTCAATAATAAATAAAAAAAAGAAAATATGATTACTGGTTCTAAAAGTTAGTTTTCTATAATCTCTATTGCCTCTTCAGGACATTGAGTTTCGCAAGCCCTACATCCTACGCAGTCTTCCCTGTTTTCTTCTATAATGTTTACTTTGTCTCCCTCAGGTTCACCAAAGCATTCAGAAGGGCATACTTCATAGCATGTACCGCATCCAGTACAAGCATCCATATCTAGCTTTATGTCAAAGGACATTGTTTTTAACTCCTTTCTGTTCTTATATCTAAATTTTTGATTATTTTATAATAATCCTAACTTTGATAATAATATAAAAAATATAAATTTCGTTCTTATTAAGAAAAGTTATCAATTAATTATTATTTTTTAAACCTAAACCTATTTTTTCAATAGTTAATTATTAGTTCACCTTGATAGCTAAAGAGATCTGGAATTTTAAATATGCTGATCCTATTCTTGGAATTGAGTTAGGTGATATTAATAATGATGAGCAAGTAGAAATTATTGCCTACACTAGAACTGGAATGTTATTATTCTTATCTTTAAATGGCAAGATAATGCATCAAGAAGTAATTTCGAAAGATATACCAATTTGGCATTTAAAAATATTTGATATTGATAATGATGGAAAGTCTGAATTAATCTTAGGAGGAATGGATGGACTATTAAGAACATTCAAATGTAGTTTAACGTATGATTTAGAAAGTTTGTGGAATCATAATTTTAACGCCTCTATTAGTGGAATTCTTATAGAAGATATTAATAATGATAATATTAGTGAAATAATAGCGTTTTCTCTTGATAAAACAATAAGAGTTTTAAATTCATTAAACGGCAACTTAATATGGGGACAAGTTTTTCAAGATGGCATAGGAGATGTGACTATTTTTATAAACGACAAAAAAATAATATTGGCCGGGGGAAACGATGGCACGATACGAACTTTTAATGGTGTCAATGGAAAACTGCTGTGGTTCAAAAAATTTTCTAATAAAATACGTAGTGTTTGTTATCTAAATTCATTTAAAGGAGGGGTGGTATTATGCGGTGGTGATGACAAGAAATTACATTTCATAAATAAAAAGACACAAACTGAATTCAAAACAAAAGAATTTAAAGATTATATATGGAAATGTATATCTTACCCCTTTCCAACTTTCAATAATGCTATTATAAGTTCTTATTCCTTTGATTATTTTAATAATTCATTGCCACTTCAAAAAATAAGTTTTTCATCAAATCTAATCTGTTTAAGCGAATTTTTCGAAGTTAAATGGGAATTAAAAGGATTCAACATTGAATGTCTGCATATAATAGAAATTTATGATAATATTCTTATTTGTGCTGGTACTACTAAAGGGGAGCTTATAATTATTGAAGAAAAAACAGGAAGAATACTTTTCAATAAAACTAATAATTCTTGTTTAAATGCGATTCGATTCATTATAGAAAAAAGATTACTATTTTGTTGTCATGATGACGGGACTGTTATTGCCTATAAATTGGAAGACGTTTTAATTTAAAAGAAATAAATTTGAAAAATAAATAATTTCCATGCAAAATTCATATTTAAATTGGAAAAAAAAAATAAAAAATTTATATTATTAATCTTCTTCAGCAGCTAGCTCCTCTTCCAATTCTTCGAGTGGAACAGGGGCAGGTGTGGTTAACATACTGTAGCCAATCCAAATAGCAATGATTGAGATAAGTAATACTAAAAGCCACATAGGTGCTACAACAAAAAGTCTCCAGTCAAGCCAATCTATATCAAATAGACGTATCCATAAATCCCAATCGGGGTTTTTAAAAAGTTCATCCATCATTAAATCGACAATGCTACCCATGGAATAAATAATTGCGATTAGGATACCTACAACCATGACTATAGCCCCAATAACTTTATCTTTTGCGATTGTAGTTCAACTCCTTAATTTTTTTTAATTTTTAATTCATTAAATTTAGATTAAATTTAAACAAAAGTTTTGTTAATAAATTTTATATTACTATTATTTTTAAAAGATTATTGAATTAAAACCATTCTATTGAGTATAGTATATAGTTGATCGAAAACAAAATATTATGATGATCCATAAATAGAAAATATATATTAAACGCATAAAAATAGTTAAAATTTAGTGACATTTTTATGACTAAGGAAGCTGAATATGTACTGATAATTGGTTCTAGTAATATGGACCTAAATATTTATTCTCAACGTTTTCCTAATCCTGGAGAAACAGTTACAGGGGGAATTTTTAAGCAATTTTTGGGAGGAAAAGGAGCCAATCAAGCAGTTGCATCAGTTAGATCGGGAGCTAAGACTATTTTTATAGGAAAGATTGGAATTGATTTATTTGGGGATCAAATGATTTCTCGATTAAAAGATGAAGGTATAAATATGGATTTTGTTGTCAGAGACTCTCAGAACCCTAGTGGAGTAGCCTTTATATTAATAGATGAAAATGGAGAAAATATGATAAGTGTAGCACCTGGTGCTAACTCAACACTAAATTCTGAAGATATAAATAATAGAAAAGAGATTATAAAAAATGCAAAGACAATCGTTGTTCAGATGGAGATTCCAATTGACACAATTCAACAAATATTTACAATAGCTTCTAAAGGAAAAGCTATTAAGATTTTAAATCCAGCTCCGTTGAAACCGATTCCAATTGATGTTTTTAAGAATGTGGATATCATTATCCCCAATGAAGGTGAACTTTATAGATTGCATTCACTTTTAGATTTTGAAAAAATAACTAAAGAAGGGAAACAGAAGATCATACAAGCAGCAAGAGATATTTCTAGTTTAGGGATAAGATATATCATAACTACATTAGGAAAAAAAGGTTGTTTAATATTTCAAGGCAAAGAGAATGAATTTTTCGAAATATCTTCTCCTAAAGTTAAAGCTGTAGATACGGTAGGAGCCGGTGATTGTTTTATTGGAGTTTTAGCAAGTATGTTAACTAAAGGTGAAACAATTTTAAATGCTGTTAAACTTGCCACTATAGCCGCCTCAATTGCAGTTACTAGAAAAGGAGCTCAAGAATCAATGCCAGTCTTAAACGAAATTAAAGGCAAATTTAATAAGTTAAAGATATAAGATAATTAAAGGGAGTAATTAATTTGAGCCAAGAAAATATTCCTACTCGAAAAGGCACATTATTAAGAAAAAATGATTCTCGGCGATTAAGGATTGAGATAAATAAGAATAAATTGCAGGATATTTTCCTAATCAATGGAAATTCATTTATTACTGAGGGAATTTCAAATTCAGATTTAGTAATCAAACCGAATTCTTATTATATGGTGTTAAATAACGGAAAAGATGGATTAAACATTAAATATAATCAAGATATTTCTAACCACGAAGTAATTTATGATCCTTATAAGTATGAATTTACAGAGAAGGTTGACTTTAATCCAGAATTTTTTAAAAAAAGATATAATATACCTGAAGGATATATTGATACACTTCCTAAGTGGTATAGTTTTAAATTTACTTATCCAGAATATAATTTAATTTTTATTAGACCAGAATTTGGACTTTCAATACAAATTCATAAATACAGAAATGAAGCTTGGGAAATTCTTAAGGGAAAACCCATTGTTATCAATAAGAATAAAATACATTATTTTGTAAAAACTGGAACAATGTTTCATAATCCAATAAATACATACCATTCTGTTATTAACCCTAATAAAGAAGAAGATAAATTTGTGATTATAAAAGAAAAATGGAATGGAATGTTTGATGAGAATGACATAAGACGAGTTTTCAATCCAAATCACTATATTTAACTTCATCTAACACTTATAAGTTTTATGATTTTTGCTAACTTAACCTAAAAGTTAAAATTCAATACAACACTAAAAACCTTACCGTAATATATTAGATAAGAAAAAATTTACAGAATAATATAAATGGAATAAACAGATTGGTTGAAAAATGGCTCCGGATGAACAATCTGATGAAAAAAAATCAGAAGAAAGGGAAGAAGAACTTCAGAGTGATTTAGAAAAAGATTCAGATTCAGAGAAAGAGACTGAAACAGAAACTAAGGCTGAAATTAAAGAAGATTCTATAGAAGAAGGAGAGCTAGATACAAAAGCAGAGTTAGATAGACTAAGATTCAAGTATAGAGGGTATACTCTTGAAGAATTGAAGAAAATGAATATGGATCAATTCATACAATTATTACCCGCTAGAGCAAGACGATCGTTAAAACGAGGTTTACCTCCTAGACAAAAGAAATTACTCGAAAGGTTAAGACGAGCATATCGAGCTAAAAAGAGAGGTAAGGATTTACTCACGAGAACTCATGTAAGAGATATGATAATATTTCCTGAAATGGTCGGTCTTAAAATAGGTGTATATAACGGTAGAATCTTTGAAATAGTCGAAGTAAAATCTGAGATGATTGGACACTATCTTGGGGAATTTTCTCTTACAAGAAGACGAGTACAGCATGGGTCACCAGGGATTGGAGCCACAAGAAGTTCAAAGTATGTTCCATTAAAATAAAGATAATTTATGTGAGTTGATAATAAGTGCCAACGTGGGGTTATTCTTTTACAGAACAAAAGTATGATACAGAAAGATTAGCAAAAGCATCAGGTCGAGATATCAGAATTAAACCAAAACCAGCAAGGGAAATTTGTGCTGTAATAAAAGGAATGAAAGTAGATCAAGCAAAAACTTATTTAGAGAAAGTAATTCGTTTAGAACAATCAGTACCTTTTAGACGACATAAGAAAAAAGCTGCTCATAGACACGATTTAAAGCAATTTAAATGGTATGCTGGACGGTATCCTCAAAAAGCAGCTGCTAGAATATATGAAATTCTCACATCTGTAGAATCAAATGCAGAATATAAAGGTTTAGACATTGATCTCTGTAGAATCATTCATGCTGCAACACATAGGGGAAGAATAATAAAAAGATACATTCCACGTGCTCGTGGACGTAGTACAGCAAAATTTAAGCACTTATCACATGTGGAAATTGTTATTTATGAATTCCCAAGTTAAATGAAATAATTATAAGAATAATATTTTAAATTGAAGATAATTGAGAAAAATAATTATATAGATCTTAATGAATTGAGTGAGGAAATGTCAAGAATGCTTAAATCATTCAATTCAGCTAGAGATACATCAAGGACTGAATTAAAACAAATTCTTGTTTGTATTAAATCTTTATAAAATGACATAAAAAGTACAAAGTCATCTTAAGGAAAAAGTAGTTATAGCAGAAAAAACAAGAAGCAAAAGTTGCAAATAACTGCGATACTACTAATACAAAATAATGTTCCTACCGCACCTAACCCCTCTTCTGTTTTTGTTAATTCACGCCCTCTAATTGCCCTATATCCCACTATAATAAGTGTACATAGATCTGTCCCATATAAAAATGCACATAATAGAAATAGAGTGCATTGTATTGGGAAAAATCGGTAAAGATCCTCATAGGGAAGCCACTGGATATGTAGGAGATAAAATAAGAAATAAAAAGCAGCAACTGTGCATAAACACCACAAGAAGGAGATCGCTACTTTCCTAATTGGAGAGATTATAGAAGCTCTTTTTCTTAGTCTTTTACGTTCAGAGCTTACAACATTCTGGAGCTCTGTAAGATCTGTATTAAATTGTTTTTTCATATAATACTCAAATTGGGATCTGTATGTCTGAGCCGTAATATTGTTATACTGGTCAATTCGAGCGTTAACCCTTGGGGGTATTATTCTTATGATATCAATTAATAATACTTGATAATCCATATCTCTTATAGCTTTCTGATAGATCTTTTCAAATTCATTATGAATAATTTCTTCCAGAACAGACGACACTCTCACGCTCTGAGGCTGTTGGGCCAAAGATTGCTCCATCTCGGAAGGTCTGCTACTAATCATGTTAGGATGTTCTTGTATACTACGAGGAGTAAGTGAATCCTCTATCAATATACTTTCAGTAACTTCAGAATCTATATATTCTCTAAATTCCTCCTCCTCGTCATAATAGCCCCAACCCTGAGGTTCTACTATTTCTTCAGCTCTTTCTAAAACGCTTTCAGGGGTAATTTGTCTTTTCTCTACTATTTTTTCGGTTAGAACTTCTTTTGGTATCTTGTCAAGTTTTTGAGGTAGAGGGGCTGGTACTTCTGGTGTGGATGCCTTTAGTATTTCGCTTCTTTTAACGTATTCTTTAGGAAAAAACTGCCTACGAGGGGGTGGGGGGTTCTTATTCTTTTCTTGCATATAGATCTTCTTTAAATCAGAATATATTATATCAATTTTGTCTGCAAGAAAAATCTTTAAATTCAATTCAACATGTCTCAAATTTTGGATTTCATCCTGCTCTAAATTAGAGGTAACAAGTTGATATGCTATCTCGCGTATCCTCCCTGTTGGGATTAATCTATTTCTTGACATTGACTCACCTAAACACTTGGCTTTAATCTCAGGAATATTCTGTGTAAACTGAGATTTAATTTTTTTGATAAGCTGAACATCAGTATCTGAGGTGATTTCAGCGTTAATTTGTTCTTTTAGGGGTTCTTGAATCTCTGTGTCCCTTAACCACTGAGGGGTTAGCTTCATCTGACGTCTCATAAATAAAGGTTCATAAATATTTTGCAAGAATTTCCCTAATTCAGATAAAAGATATGTGGTAAAATCATTATGTTCATGTTCTGTGTGTATCTTTTTGTCCATATGAGCATGGATTATAATTCTACTTGTTTGCTCCGTAATTTTTACATGGATGGATTGCCCTTCAATGGGGAGAGGATAGCGAAACACAGTTAAACCCGGCATATTTTCCTCCACTTTTTCTTTAAAACCTATTGTGGTAAGAAAATATGAGATAGATTGAAGATGCGTGGTATTAAATGTAGCTTGGAAATTCCACATAAATTCCTTAATAATTGGGTTTCCTAATCGAAATTTAGTGATATCAGTATGTAAAAACCTTGTAATATGTCTTACATCTTCTCGGAATTTAGTCTGTATATAACGCTCTCTCCTTTTCGATTCAGTCTCTCTTACAGGATTTATTCGAGGGTCCTGAGTTGGGTTCCTGTCTACTGCAAAATCTTTATCGGAAGCCACATTACTACCTTCTTATAATTTATATTGAGTTGGACTATCTATCTTTTGAGATTATTTAAAGAAAAAATCTTTAATTCTAGGATTTTAAGAAGAAATCTCTAATTTTATAAGAATAGAGGTAAAAAGATTAATAATTTCAACTATAGAAAAAGAAATTTTTCCCTTAAATAGAAAAAATATAATATAATAATATCAAACTAAAGGTGAATTAATAAATTTCTAATTCATCCTTAATTCATTTAATAGTTCATATAATGCTCGTTTGCTCTCAAGACTATTTGGCTCACGTTTCAGCTGTTTTTGGTGGAATATTACACTTTTAAATTTTTGCTCCAGAGTATTAAACAAGCTCGTCCATCCGTCAAATATTGTTAATAGCTCTTGAATTAGAGGTTCATCCTGGAGTTTAAATTTTTTCTGGTTCTTCTGATCTTCCTTTTTTTCTGGTTTGGGGTATATTTTATTGAGGACTTTATTGGCTTTGTACAAATTTTTGTCTATCTCACTGCCCCAAAACATGAAATATGATTGGATGTTGTTAATAATTTTTGTGATGGTCGAAACAATTTGAGGGCGAATAACTTCTTCTTCCTTTAGTAGAATCTTTTTAATTTCTAGGTGTGTTTTTTCAAATTTTTTAAAATATTCTGAAATTATATCTTTAAATCGGCGTATTAAGTCTTCAGTATTCCGGGCATAAATCGTATCATAGCTGGAGAATTTGCGTCCTTCTTCATCGAATTCTCCTTTTAATTTTTTATTGGTAAGTAATTTCTTGATAAGGCTGGTGATAAGTTCAATATCTTTTTCTGATAATTCTTTCCCTGGAAACAGATCAGAATATGAAAAATGAATTTGATGTTTTTTAATGAGGTTGATAATGCCTTTGGGAGTGTAAAACAACGTTCTTCTATCACCCTTATAGAAAATGCCTTCTAAATCACCATTATTGTAGAGTTCTTGAGCGATACTAAAAATAAGCTTGTAGGTTATCCTAAAATTCTGTGAAGTGAGAATAATTTGGTTAATCCGTTGAGCTTGGTCTAATAGAGTGGTCTTTATTTCTTCTTTTGCCTTCTCAATTTTTTCTGCATCAAATATGATCCAAATCCCTTGACGTAGATAATCAATGTCTAATGAGTCGATAAAGTCCATGAATTCATTATAGTTCAATCCCGTGATATCCAAATATCTCTTAATCGAAATTTTATCCTGTTGTTTGATCTCTTCTTCAATGGAATGTTGATGAGCCTCTAAGGTTTGAGCAATGTGGAATTGATGAATATTCAATTCATTTGCTATCGATTGGATTGTCTCTTGAGTCTTATCTTTTTCTTTGGTAATTGATTTGATTTTTTTCTCGATGAAATGGGTATAATAAAATGTATCACCTGAAGTATTATATATTCCACTCCGTTTATCAACAATATCGTCTAAGACTTTTTTCACCAGCTTAATATTGATATTGAATTGGGCGCTCATTTTTGAAATACTGTAAAATCCGATTGATTGTGAGTGTGTAATCTCATTAAGGATTCTGTTTAAACCAATATTGGTAAGAAAATGGGACGTCTCATGGTACTGTGAGAAATAATTAGATGGAAGGTTTTGAATCAAAGTAAAATAACTTGAAGGGGATAAACTTTTCCGATATTCTCTTAAATTAATAGAACTATTCCTTTTTGCTAATTCGTTTATAGTCTCATAAATATGGGGGGAAGAATAATATGTACCCAACTTTTTGGCTTCGAGCAATATGATATTGTTAAGTGATTTTAGTATCCTTTCAACAATGTGAAATGGAAGATGGGTGAAACTGTTCACATCAATCTTTCCTGTATTTTCTAATTCTGATAAAACTAAAGATCTTAAATATTGTTCAGGATAAAAAACACCTAAAGGGGAAAAATATCCATTGATAAATCTAGATTTTAAGAGATATGAAATCACTGCTCTCAATTCTTCATCTTCCGTAATAAAATAAGAGAATTGAGTGTCGATTTCAGAGGGTTTAATAGGATAAGGCTGATTAAAAAAGCTGATAAGAGGTCTTTTCTCGAAAGTGTAAATGAATAACATGTCTTTCATTCTGAGGGAAAAGGAAATCATGTATTTGACCCTATCATCGGTCTGTCTATGTTTTTTAATAACCGAATTAAAGTGCTTAGTGATTTCTTCTTCGAATGGAGTCTCAGGTGCTGGAAATTCGTGCCGAATGATAATAATTTGTTCTTGTAAAGCAGATATTAAGTCATTAGGGGTGATAGTGGGAAAATCAATTCGTGATAATCCGGGATAAAACTTGGAAATGGTGGATTTGAGGCTAATACGAAATTTCTGTGAATCAGAAAAAGATTTCTTTACCACTTGGATTAATATTTCACGTAAATTTTGTAGTTCGTGAAATGTCAACTCATCACGAGAAGAGATAAATTTAAATAGTGATAAAATATTGCGTGGGGTCCTTTCAATATGTAACACTTGTAAAAACAAACTAAGATGGTGATAAAAATCGATTTCACTTGATAATTGATCAAGAAAAAAAATAACATTATTTCTAATATCAGACGATTGATCTTTCAGTAAGTTTATAAAAATTGAAAATGTAGGCTCAAAAGTTTCTTTGTTGTCTTTTTCTTTTACAAGATAGGAACCGATGATAGCTATAGAATTTAATCGTAAAGATTCATTGTTAGAAGTTAGCCATCCTTTACATTTCTCAATGATTTCATGGGGAAGCAATGAGCTATCATGTTCAGCGACAATACTAAAGATATAAGATACTGGAACACGATATTTCATATCACTTCCATAACCAAGTAATTTCTCCAATATTTTTGGAATTTTCTTAAACTGAGAAGTTTCCCAGAGGGAGTCCAAATCTACTACAAGAGGATATATTTCCTCGAATTTTTTAAACTCTTGAGCTTGAAACATATTCTTCAATTCCCATTATTTATTTTGTCTTTTAATTCTAAACTCCCTTTCAAGTTTCTGAAGTCGTTTTATATCATTATGGATCTGTATTATCGGGTCTTTGGAATAAGTACGTGGATTTTTTGAATCGAATTTCTTAATAAAATGTCTTAATTCTTTTTTCTCTCTTCTTACTGGTATACTCGCCTTAGTTCTATTATAATAATGACGGTAAAGGACTCCTGTTAGAAGTGATGTAAAAATGATCAAAAGGAAATACGGGAAAAATTGAAGAGGGTTATAATGAAGTATATCTAAAAAAGTAAATGAGGGCCAAAATACCTGAGCTAACTTGATAACAAAAAAATCTGCCATTGCGATTAACACTAACATGGGTATATATTTCTTAGGCAAAAGTTTTACTGAAAGAACAAACTTCTCTGAGTCTGGAGCTAAAGAATTTTCAGTTGAAGGAATACTGTAAATATCTTGCTCTGACAGAATATCAGAAGGCTCTTCCTTGACTTCTGTTCTTTCTTCTCCTTCTATTATTTGCTCTGAATGGAGAATATCAATGAAATCTAAAAATGTCCTATGCTGTTCAATATCGGATTTAAAATGCCTAAATTTCTCTTTGAACTTACTCTCAAGGGAATCAATATCACTTATAATTTCGAACCGTTCATGGAATTGTTGCCTTAAATCTATCTTAATTTCATAAATATTATCTGTGGAATCTGGTGAGTCTATTAAATCAGATGTATCTTCTATGAACTTATTAATATTAACCCAATATCTATAGTATCCTCCGTCCACAAGAACTAATTCGAGAACTTCATCAAATTCGAGGTCGAGTAATGTAGAAATCTTCTGAAGCCGAGCAAATAACGGATCTGAAATAATTACGTCTATTTTTGCCATTACCATCAATTTTGTCTTCTAGTTATAGGATATATAA
Source organism: Promethearchaeia archaeon (assembly GCA_029856145.1). Classification (GTDB taxonomy): domain Archaea; phylum Asgardarchaeota; class Lokiarchaeia; order Sigyniarchaeales; family SOKP01; genus Loki-b32. The sequence goes on along the minus strand of JAHQWK010000014.1, from coordinate 8,626 downwards.
TAAAAAATCAAGTAAAAATAATTATGTGTTTTTCTCAATTTGATCATCTAACTTAACAACTCTAAATAATCTTACACAATGACTAAATGTGGTGTGATTAACATGAATATTTAGTGTGTCCGTCATGAACTGGCTAATGTCATTTTGAGATAAGTTTGGGTCTGTAAGCGCTATGCTGGTGGCAACAATCAAAGGCTCTCGTGTCCGAAAACCGATCTCGTTTGCGATTTCACATATTTTCTCAATGCTATTGCAAATAGTTTTAGGCTTGGAATCAATACAATAGAATTTGTAGTCAAGATCTAAAGATTTGATGTGATACTTTAGTATTCGAAAGACTTCCTTAGCATAATGGGAATCTAAATAGGGAAATTTACTGGCATATTGGGTAAAGGTTCCTTTATGACTTATTTTCTGGAATAAACAACTCAAAGAAGAACTCCCTGAAACCTCTATTAATCTCGAAATAGCTTTTAACGAGGCTCTGGGGCAAGCGAAAGCAATAGATACACCCACAATTCTTTTATGATCTCGTTTAATGTTTTTTCGCTTCAATAATTTAATGAAATAGTCTATATTCTTTCTAATGGTTTTTATATTTCTATGAATGAGAAATTCTGATCTTGATAGTAGCTCATAGTTACTCTGTTTCTTAGTTATCCTTTCAATTATAATATTCAGCAATAGAAGGGATTGTTCATTTAAGTTTTTTGTCCATAGAGAAGATCTCTCAATTAAAGGGGCAGTAAGAGAAGTACTAGGGCAAGGCACTGGGTGAAATGTCATCAATGACACTAATTTTTCTCTTAATAAATATGCTGAATTAATGGGGGATTGGAAATTGGGAATGCCTAATTTTGGAATAATATACTTATTTATTTTATTCGAAACTGAACCACTCGAAACGCAGATCCTTTCACAGATTTGGGCCATATTGATTGAAGTAATCCCAGAAACGGTCAATGTTAAGACTAGAATAACGCCCGCACTAAGTTCTTCTGAGGTAAATTGGAGTAAGGGATAAAAATGGTTATAAAGCAATTTAGTGTTATCAGTAAAATGGTGGTGCAAGTCAAAATAGCTTACAACATCCTCTATAATTGCAAATATCATCCGAGATTTATCGCGATTTTTAAAATCAGGATACAAGGGAATAAAATTTTTCATGTCTTTTACAAGTTGATTATAAGCTAAATCAAGACTTTGGGAGAATATATGTCTATTAATCACTACAGCATTTACCTTTAAAAACATATAGAGAATAGGGGGAAACGCAAGATTAATATTACGATATTTAGTATATCTCCTTATCTTCGAGTGTACCGTATTAAATACTGATATAAACTCCTCAAATAAATCACTATATTGAATTTGGTCTATGTCGGTTAGAGTTTGGATAAATTGTTGCCTGAGTACATTGTAATTATTCTTGTTAATTTGAATAGATTGAGTCATGCAAGATGAATCACCTATTTCTTTATAAAGAAAAAATTGGAAATGAAATAAATGACTTTGATTACTCGGCAATTAAAAGTAATAATGTTTACACAGGAAATGGTGGGGGAATTTCATACTCAATCCTTAATTTCCTCATAATCCTGTTTAATATCCCTTGACTGAATCCATACATATACATTAACTGAATGAGGTCGGAAGTAGAACTTAGAAAGTTATTAAAATAATTGAAAATTTCACCTAAAGAGTATCCTCCCGTTGTCATATTTATTTCGCTTCTATCCGGAAACCTGTCATCGTCCTCAATACAATCACCTATTACGGCATTTAGTACATCTGTATTAACAGGCAATTGTATCTTTTTCACTAATTTGAGAAACGTCTTATGGAAGAATTCAAGAAATACGAGTAGTCGTGGATCAGAGCGGGACATGCTATCAATTTCACTTCTCATTTTCAAGGACACTTCTCTAATATCCAATCTGTTTATTTTTCTTGTCATGGTCTTTGATAATTTTTTTGTTTATACCATTTATTTCATTTCTATAAAAAGAAAAATTGGTTAATGAAGGGATTAACTAATCTTCAAATTACTATTGGTTAATGTGGGGATTAACCAATCTTCTAAACAAAATATTTATATCTGAGAAAGTACATGGGTATTATTAAGACAAGATTAGAATAGAGGGAACTTTTGGAATTTTCCTTTATTAAAAATAGTATTTTATTATAAAGACAAATATAAATCAAGAGGTAATGAAGTATGAATCTGAAAGAAAAAATAACTGAAACTAATAAATTATTAGAATATGAGGAGTTGAGAGAAAAATTAAGAGAAAAATTATTAGGTAAATTGGAATATGAAGAAATTTTTAAGAGATATGTGAATGATCGTGAAGTTACATTAGAAGAACATTTCAGAACCATTTTATTACTTTCTTGGAATTGGGACCTTTATAATATAGATGATGACTATGATATTTTAAATAGAAACAATATCAAAAATATTGATATATTAAAAGATATAATAGATACTGCACTTGAAGATATAAACCTACGCTGTCACTTTACAGAATGCCTTCACTCATTTAGGGGAGAAGTGTTAGAAGAAATATTCAAAAAAATGAAAATTAAATATGACATTTGTTCTATAAATATACAATATAAAGAACCTTGAATTGATCTCTATGACATTTTTATGTATCTTGTCCGTGCACTGTTTTTATTTTTTCAGTTTTTTAAGCATTTCGAGTTTGTCTTTTAGAGTATTATCTTGTTCTTGAAAAAGTCTGAAATATAGTTTTGAAAAAGGATTTGATGCACAAAAGAATTCTTTCTCTTTGGCTACAATATATTTCATTTGCTCATCTTCCAATTCATCAATATGTTCATAATCTTCATCAAGAATTAGCTTTGTAAATGAAATTAGTTTTAATTCAGGAAACGAAGATATTAAAACATCTGAATTCTCTAAAGATATGAAATATGCTGTTATTAAGTAAGTTATTGTTTTAGAACATTCTATAATTTCGGGTATAGTTAGTTCTGTACTTATCTCACTGTGCCTTAAAATTCCTCGAATCATACTCTCAATATCAAGTTCTTCTTCATATTTCTCAAGATATTCCTGAGATTCTTCATAAGGAATTAGTTTTATTTCATCTGGTAACTTCTGTATTGCTTCTTGAGCTTTATGAATATTATATTTTTTACAGAATTTATTCTCCATATCAGTTTCTTGTCTAAAGTAATTTAGAAACAATTCCTTATTCACTTTAAATCTATTTTCTTCAACCTCTTCTAAGAAGTCCGACAGGTATCTAATTATATTATGTTCTGACGTGGAAAATACATTATTCTCAATGCTTTCTGAATGTGCATCAAGGAAATCTAGGATATCATAATAGCCAAACTTTACATGCTGACAAGTTCCTTTGCAGATGAGCTTTTCTGGACAGTTTACAGCATTAAAAAATTTACGTGCTATAACTGGCTCCTCATCTTCCAATATAATAGCAGTTCCCTTGAGATTTCCCACTAAGGCAAACAAATTCTTTAAATTCTTATCTTGAGGATCATCAAATTTAATTTTATAAAATCTATCTTCAATAAAACCTCCACATTTTAGGGCAATTCTAATAGCTTCAGGTACATTTTGTCCTGACGACTTGGAGTTAAATCGAAATTCAATTATCATAATTTCACCCTCTTTTTCTTTTTTATAAATATCTTCGAAATTTTATTATTGATATTTTTAAATATATTTTTTATTCTATATTGATTCAAAATCTTTCATCACTTCTATATTTCTTAAATATTAATGATAAATTTTTGAGTTACCTAACTCATTCCATCCTATAACAATCCTGTTAGGAAACTGTTCTGCTACATCTTCTAAATGAGTTATAAGGATTATTTTCTTAAACATTGATTTTAATTCGAAAATCTTATCAACAAATCGTTGCCGAGCAGTTTCATCATCTAAAGTTCCCAGATCCCCCTCATCAATTAATAGTGTATTAGATTTTCGAAACAAAGCTCCAGTGGTATCTGGAATTTCGGAAATTTTTTCCATAATCGCAAACCGTATAGCTGCATTTATTTGTGTTTTTTCTCCCCCTGAAAAACTACTTGCCTCACGATCACGCTCTCCATCAAATACGTAGATCTCAAAACCTACTCTAGTGCCCCCTAAAGGTTTAAAGCTAATTAGATTAAACTTTCCATCTGTAAGATCACTTAAGATTTCAGAAGCCCTTATCGATATTTCAGGTAAAATTTTTTCAATAGCAAACCTAGGAACACCATTTAAATGAAATATATCTTTACGTAATAGAGTATAGATTTCTACGTTGTTTTTGATATCCTTAAGTTCTTTCTTGATTTTCTTTACTTCGTCTTTAGTTTTCATTATAGCCTTTATATCCTTTGTAATATAACCAATTTCTACTTGGAGTCCTTTGATAGTACTTTCAAAGTCTTGTAACTCTTGTTGTTGTCTACCAAATACTTCAACAATATCTAGATACTTTTTATATGACGACTCTAATTTCATTAATTTATCATCTAAAGTCTTAAGGTTCTTATTCAATTGAGTAATATCTTTCTCTACTTTCTCTATTAAAAGTGAATAATCCTTCAATTTACGCAATTGTGCTTCTAATGATTCTTTCTCTTGTTCTTCTTCTTGAATTATGCTTAATTCTGATTTTGCTAATTGTAATTTTTCATTGAAATCTTCATTTAGACTTTTTTCTTGAGTGAGCTTTTCTAATTTCCTAATTTCTTCATAAAATTCCTCGAATTCTTCTTGTTTCTTTTTCTCTATATCCATAATTTGATCTTTTAAGACATTTTGATCGCTTTTTAACTCATCAGCAATGAATATATCCTTTGATATCTGCTTTTGTTTAGGTTGAAGTAATGATACTTCTTTTTGAGTTTTTTTAACTAATGAAGTGAATTCATTGAGACGCGTAGAGTCATTATATTCTTTGGCCATAGGAATTTCTACATTTTGAAGTCGAGAAAGTCTTTCTGTTAAAATTCCATCTTCCTTTAAGATATTAAATGCTTCCTCTTTTGTCATATCAACATCTAACTGTGAAAAACGATCTTCTTTGTCTTCAACTTGATGTTTTATCGACTTCAATTGGGTAGTAAATTGTTTTTCAGTCTGTGCTATTAGATTGTTATAATTCTTAATTTCTGTGTCAATCAATTCCTTTTCATGTAACTTTGTTTCAATCGATTCTTTTAGTTTCTCCATTCTTATTTTTTCTTCTTTGAAATCCTTTAGTTCATTTAATTTTTTTTGGAGTTCTGCAAATTCGGTTTGTTGATTTTCGTAATTTATAATGTCATTCTTATTCTTTTCGATTTCTTCATTCATTTCTTTGATCCGTTCTTGAGTACTTGCATATTGAGTAGCTTCTTCTTGGAGGGTTTCTAATTGCTCTCTTATATTTTGAACTTCTCTTGAAAGTTGATCTCGTTCCTTTTCTTTTGTTCCTAATTCATCAACCTTTAATTTCAAATCCTTTTCCTTTTGAGGTAACTCATCAAATCTCTCCTCTTTTCCTATGATAATTCCTTCTAATTTTTGTTGTTTTCCCTCAAACTCATTAATTGTAGATTTTAGCTTTTTGTAGATATTTTGAAATATTTTTAATTTGAACAATTTTACAAGCCGTTCATGCCGATCTGAAGATGATAAAGTGGAGAAAATCTGTAGTTCTTGTTGACGGATAAAGAACGAGGATATAAATGCCTCATAATCATATCCGATGATGCTTTCTAATCTTTTTTCTTTTTCTGGAACCTTTAATCCTAAAAAGAGAGGCTCATCATCAAGTTTTATATCCAATTTAGGAGATCTTTGACTTCTTTTTACCGTTAAGACATTATCCCCTATTAACATTTCCAAATTAACATACCCATTTTGATAAAGAATTTCATCCAAATTAAGACCGACATCCTTTCGAGTGTTTCTTTTAAATAACGCAAACGTAATTGCATCTAAAATAGAAGATTTACCAGATCCTGTAGGACCTTTAATCACATATAAATCTTTATCAAAAATTATTTTGTTTGGTCCCTTTCCATACTTATTAAAATTCTGCATATCTATGGATTTGATAGAAATTGAGCCTTTTGCTGTAAGATCAACAGATGATAATTCTTTTTCAAGAAGATCAAATCCGATTGATTTTAAATCATTATAATAAGTATGATTTCTATATTTTTGATAAAGGAAATCTTGATATAGACTTTTAGGGTCCAAGTTTACTTCTCTTAGACTTCCTAGTTTTTTCTCAGTTTTCTCCTTATAATTAATGTCTGTATAGAACGACTTTTTAAGATGTTTCTCAACCTTATTTTTATCAATTTTGGTCTCTTTTCCCCTTGGATAATGAATTATTACTTTACATACAGAATCTTTAATTTCTACGTTATTTGGTAGATTCTCTAATAAGTATGTATTTAAATCTTCACAATCATCCGGAATTTCTAACTCTGTTTTTACATGTTTTCTACAATCAATCTCTCGATATTCTAAAGTATCTGAATCTACATCATATACGCAATAAAATTTATCAGTATCTCTTTCTCCTATATCAATTTGATCGATAGCCCCAGGAATTACAATTCTTTCATCATTCCACATTACTTGTTTTAGATGAACATGTCCAAAAATAACAAGGTCGAAAAAATTCTTTTGAACCATTTGTTTGCTAAACTTAAATTCTCCATAGATCATTGAAGGATTGTTAACTTCGCGAATCTTTGCTCCATCTAAATAATAATGACCTAAAAGAATTTTTTTATCACAATCCCTAAGGTCTCCTTCGCATAATTGTTTAATATAATTTTCAAATATATGCTGAGCGATTCTATAGTTATGTTGATCTTGATCTATTGGGATATTTTTTTCTTTAGCAAAATTTACTAGAACATCAGAATGGATATAAGGTAGAAAAATTATACCAATTCTAACACCATTTTTTTCAATTATTTTTGATGTAAGCCCAGTATATACTTCTACATTCGGAAAATTAGATAATTCTTGAATATCTGCTCCTCTTTTAGGATTTCTAATAGAATCATGATTTCCCCCGATAATTATTGTTTTCATATCATTTTTATTTAAGGGAATGAAAATATGTTCTCTTACAATCTTTCTTACTGTTGGAGATATATTCTGTCTATCGTAGAGATCTCCAAGAAAAATTACTAATTCTGCTTTTTCTTGAATAGCAGCGTTAACGATTTTCTCACAAATACTTATGACATCCAAATTTCTTTCTGAAATATTAAGCTCATATAATCTTTTGAAAGGATAGGATTTTCCAAAGTGAGTATCTCCAATAAAAAAGATTCTTGTCATAATTTAATTCCTTTTCAATTTATTTAAAAAATTAATTATACTAATCATCTTCTAAAACAGTTAAGTCTGATCCTTCTATAGCCTTAAGAGTTTCTGAGAGTGGTTTTGTTATTCCTAACTTTTTCTTTAATTCTTTTTCATCATTATAGTCAAAGATTTCAACTATAGAGGGCACCGCAACAGCATCTCCTCGTATAAAACATTGCCTTTTCTGAAGCCCAGAGATAACCCCACGCCATTTTTTTGAATCTGGTAACGTCTGAACAACTCGTTTGATATCTTTCTCATCAATCATGTGCATAACGAAAGTGTTAGCAATTTGAGAGTAAACTTCTTCATCAATTTGAGAAGGTCTTTGGTCTACAAACGCTATGGTTAACTGAAATTTTCGCGTTTCTCGTGCGATTCGGTCAAAAATCGTGTGCTGTATTATTCCAGATTTCAAAAATTTATGAGCCTCTTCCACAACAACAACTAAAGGAGGTAAAGAGCCCTCATCTTCCTTTTGGGAATATTTATGATACAGTCTTCTTGTAATCATATTAGCAACAAATAGATATAAGTGAGTATTAGTGCCATATTTCCCAAAGTCAATAACGATGGATTTACCTTCCATTAGTTTTGTAAACATATGTTCGATGCTATCCTCCCGTTTAGATTCTCCTCGATCTTTTAAGAACGTATATCTCTCAAAAGGTACGATTCTATTCTTCAACGCTCCTAAAGAGAGATTATTGATTCTATGAGTTTGAACTTCTCCTGAAGTTATATTTTGTATAGCTGCTAATAAATTATCATATTTGATTTGATCATTCCTTAAAAGGTTCTCTATTTGGATAAGAGTATTAATAGAAGGTTCATTTAAAGTCTGAGCGCTTGCAATAATATCTCCTGACAAGATATTATCTTTATATATAAAAAACTGTTCTGATCCATCTAGCACTTTATCCTTTTTATCTAACTCACTAAGGCGATACAGCTGGATTTTTTGTTGGAAATAAAATGCAAGTCCCTTTGTTTTGTCTGCTCGTGAAACTAAACCATATTCACCTTGCATATCAAATAGTAATAGTTGAGATACTTCATGTTTTAAAATGTAAAGACATAGAATCTTATTCAGGATTGACTTCCCAATTCCCGTTCTTCCAAATAAACCATATGGTTTTTCTACTAACTTTTTGAAATCTATAGGAACTTCATACTCAAATCCTCGTAAAGTGCCGATAACATCAGAATGTTCTGACACCTCATAAATTAGTTTAAACTCATCCTCAGTTACATCCC
>JAHQWK010000012.1 GCA_029856145.1 Promethearchaeia archaeon | reverse complement strand
AGTGAAATGTAGTACTAAAATAACTACAAAAATGTTTAATGGGAATTTTTATACCCTTTTCTTTAAATTCAGTTTTACCAATTCTCAATTATGCAGCAAACTTTCATTCAGGAAATTGAAAAACAAATCACTTCTAATTTACGGTTATATAATCAAACAAAAATTGAGATTTTTAGAAAAAGATTACAACAGTTAAAAGACTTAAAAAGCAAAATTCTAACTGTTATGCAAGATTGCAGAACCTAATTATTAATCTTGGACTCTTCCTTTTTAAATGGCCTTTTTCATAATATTTGTGATCTTTATCAAGATGTATTGGTTCAATCCGTTCTTGCCATCTAGATTCATATAATTTGTTTTATGGAGAAATGGACTAGAGGAAGGAAAATGCTGCAATTATTACAGGAATATCTGCTCCAGCATGAAATAAAATCGCACCAAGTAAGCTGTCAGTTTTTTGTATAACACCACCAAATGCTAATCCTAGAAAGAATGCAAGAATAAGATAAATGAATACAAAGGGCGTTAATTGTGCTGAGAGATGAGCCAATGCAAAGATCATTGCTTGCAATATATTGGAAGTATCAACACCGAGGAAATTATCATACTTTTTCAAGAAAAGACCCCTGAATAATATTTCTTCACGTATTCCATTCAAAAATACGAATGCTAGAATCCAAGGAAACAACAAAATCAGTCTATCAAAAGGTATATTTTGACCTCCAAAGAGATAAACAGAAGTAGGCAACGCCGTTAGGAGAAAGATCGAAAAAGTCGCCAAACCGAAAATAAGACTTAATCGTATTTTTCCTTTTTGTATGAATAAAGAGCTCATATTATTTTTAGAAATCTTGGTTAAAACAATTATAGGGATGAGAACTATCAATGTACTTATTAATTTATTATAAACAATGTTCTCAATCGTTGTACCAGATGACCAAGGCATTTGAAGAAAAAAAACTAAAGATGCAATAAAAAAAGCAAAAAATACAGGAAAAAACTTGTTTAGTTGAGTATTCCTGTAAACTAATATCGATACAATTAGAAAAATGAGCGGTATTGCAATGAAATATATAATTCTAATAATATCTTGTATGAAAACGGGAACCACGAAGACTATTAACCCACACGTTAAGAAGAGGATAGTTATCTTGAGTTTGTAAACCTTTTCCTTCTCTTTTTCGCTTTGATGCATAGTAAAATTTTGATTTTTTTTTTATGATTTATTGTGTTTCATAGTATAAGACCTTAATTTATCTAATTTAGGTTCTCGACTTGAATGTAAAATATGTTAATTATTTAAAAATACCATCAAACTAAGAACAAAGTAGAAGAGCTGATAGGGTGTAACCATAATTCTTTCGATTATCCCCATATATTTACCTGCTGCAAATATACTCGAGATGATTACACCAATTAATGAGATTATAGCTAAAATAAGTGAAAAAATGGCAAATCCACTCCATCCGGGTACATTTTGCAAACGAATCCACAGCATCACCATCCCAGCAATTGCAAAAATTCCCATTAGAACCACAAGTGCTATATGTCCTTTTCCTTTATAAGTTGTGAATTCACCTCCCTCATCAAGAGGGAAAAAAAGAGCAACAAGTATTCCTAAAATTGAACTTATTAAAAGGAATGTAGGTCCAAGTATTGAACCACCTCCATCGTTTATTCCCCAATGTAATCCAATGAAAAATACAAACAATAAAACACTTTCTGTAATCACAAATGACTGGGCTAAGCGCCTGTTAGGCGCCCCAACTGCAAACAACGAACTAATATCGTCTCGAGTATGACTATAATTCGAATCTAACCTACCACAAATGATCCACATAGCTGTATAAATGATTGGACTAAGCATTCCGCAAATTGCTAAAATCTGAAATATACTCATAATTGTTTGGATTAATGCTTAATATTAAAACTTTACCCCTAATAAACGCTTTTAAATAATAAGGGTAAAATTATTAACATATTTCATTTTTCCTATGTCATTAATTCCTACTGTTAATTTTTCAATAATAAAAAAGGAAAATAAAAATATCATTTGGAGAGTGGAAGATTTGTATAATCTAAAAACATTGGTTGGTGAACTGTTAGGTGCAGTTATAGCAGTTGTTTGGATAGCTTTTGCATTCCTCGGAGCAGGGAATATGGTGTTTCTCGTTGTTGCCCTTGCTGTTACTATATTATTGGGTACGTTATCTGGAGGTCTTATAGCGTTAAGCAAAACGGAAATTAATTTTAAAAAACTACTTGGTTGGTTATTTGGCGCATCTATAGCAGTTGTTTGGATAAGTTATGCAATACTCGGACTGGGGAATATGGTGTTTCTCGTTGTTGCCATTTCTTTTACTATATTGTTGGGTGTATCATCTGGAGGACTTATTGCGTTAAGCAAAAAGAAAAATAATTATAAAGAAGTAATTGGTTGGCTGTTAGGCACAGCCATAGGAGTTGTTTGGATAAATTTTGCATTGCTTTATGGGGATACTGTATCTCTCGTTGTTGCCATTTCCCTTACTATATTATTGGGTACATTATCTGGAGGCCTTATTGCGCTAAGCAAAAACTCTAAAACTAAAGAGTTCTAAGAACTAATAATTGAAAATAATAAAAAAAACAGTGATAAAAAATTACACAATATAAAAATTATGAAGCTGTTGCTGATATGGGACAGGGAAGTACTTTATTAGATAATTTATACAAAATAAAAAAAAAAGATCTTAAGAACGCAGTAAATGTACTCGATAATGCATTTTCTGAAGATTCAATGTGGAAAGAAGTATTTAATGATGAAGATAAGAACCGTGTACTAACTGAAGTTATGGTTAGATTTTGTTTGAAATATGGTAATGTTTTCTCAACATCTGATAATTTAGAAGGAGTAATGGCAATTTCCCCTCATGATAAAGATATGACAACATTGAGAGTTATTCGAAGTGGTGCTTTTTTTCTTTCTATGAAAATAGCAAGCGAATCAAAGATAATGAAAGTTCTCAGTAATGCAGTTGAAGAAGCGAAGAAAAGTCTTAATTTAGGCCCATACATACATCTACTAATAATGGGTGTTTCACAAGAATTTCAAGGAAAAGGTTTTGGAGGAAAATTATTAAGAGCAGTTATAGAAAAAGCTGAAATAGAAAGAAAAGCTATATATTTGGAGACTCAAAAAGAAGAGAATGTAAGTCTCTATGAAAAGTATGGGTTTTCTGTTAAAAAAAAAATAATTCTTCCAGAACAATTGAATTTACCAATGTGGTTAATGGTTCGAGATATTAAATAGTCTAAAAATAGAATTAAAAAAAAAATAAAAAAAAGTTAAAAAAATAAAAATTTTTAACTAAAAAAAACAAGCTATAATAAAAGTAAAAAAAAAAAACTAAAACTGAGAATAAAAATGAGTGATACAAAAAAAACCCCGACATATAAAGAAATTAATTGGGTTATTATAGGGATATGGATAGTCTTACTGATAATTATGTGGCCTATTTATTGGGTAAACGCTCCAAACTTAGTGCTCTTTATCATATCACTTGCAATTACTATTGCGGGTCCAGCGTTAAATTATGGACTACTGTGGTACAAGATCAGTAAAACAAAAAAAAATTAAATAAATATTTAATTGAGAAGAAAAAAGCGGATTTTTTTTATATTTTAGAAATTTTATCTTCCATTTCCATGTAGAAGTACAGAGATTCTGGTTCAAATACTTTGAACTATATAAGTAATTTACAAAAAGCTTATCAAAAGAAGTAAGATTAGAAAGATAAGAAAAATTCTTGGATCCAAATAATATTACATTCTTAGAATTGACCAAATACTTCAAGAGAGATTAGAAATATTTTTTTCTATATTCTTGATATGATTTTGTAATTTCGCAAATACTCCTAAACTTAATGATTTGGGAAGTTAGGTGCTTCTAGATTAAAAATTTGGCGTTTATCTGGATTAAAGATCCATTTAGTTTTACATTTTTTAGAACAAAAATAATGCTTTGCAGGTTTTTGAGTGATATTTATAAAAACAAATTTATAAGGGCTATCATATTTCCCATGATACCTTTTTACCGGTTTTCCACACAATTCACAATTTTTCTTCGAGCTAATCATACTTCCATTTATTTCTTGCACGTAATCTTTTAAGAATCTAATTTTTTTCCTTTTCTCGTACTTTGCATTTTATCATCTATTACTCTAACTAATATTATAGGTTACCTATAAAATTATTGTTTCTATTTATAATAAATAAAAAGATAAAATAAAAAAATAATAATATATGAAGAAAAACCTAAAGTTTTAATCTAAATTGATACGACCGATTGCTCTAAATGGCAAAGCTTCATTGAATTTATCATAATCGTATAATCTCCTCCCATCTACTAAATTCGGTGTTTTCATGTGTTTCTTAAAATCATCTGTTTTTAATATTTTAAATTCATCCCATTCTGTAATCAATAGTGCACATTCAGAATCCTTAAGAGCTTCTTCTATAGAATTAGCATATTGGATTTTATTTCCTAATTCTTCCTCAGCAGTTTTCAAAGCTTTTGGATCATAACCAACGATATTAGTAACTCCTCTTTTTCTTAATTCATTTACAACTCTTAAACTCGCTGCTTCTCTCATATCATCGGTTCCAGGTTTAAATGAAAGTCCTAATAGTGATACTTTCCTATTTGCTAATTTTCCTGCTAAGTTTTCTGCAATATCTACTATATGAATTGCTTGATCATCATTAATATCTAAAACCGCTTCTAATAGTCTTGAAGGATACCCTTTGGATTTTGACCATGCTTTTATGGCATTGACGTCTTTATGAAAACAAGAACCACCAAAACCAACTCCAGCACCTAAGAATCTATGGTTCAATCGATAATCTAGACCAACACCTTTCATAACTTGGGCAATATCAACGTTTGGCACCAATTCAGCAAAATTCGCAAATTCATTGGCATAACTTATTTTAGTAGATAAAAGGCAATTATTCCCATATTTAACTAATTCAGCACTTTCTAAATTCATCCGTAATATAGGACAATTTTCTAAATGATCACCATAAAAATATTCATAGAATTCTTGAAGCATAGCACCACTTTTTTCATCAAACTCTCCTATGACAATCCTATCAGGATGTAAAGTATCTTCAATTGAACGTCCTTCTGCTAAAAATTCAGGTTGCATACATAATCCATAGTCTTTCCCGGGTTTTTTACCTGAAACTTCAGAAACAATTTTACCTACTAAGTTTCTCGTTGTTCCAGGTACAACAGTAGATCTTACAACAACCAGGTGATATTTATCTTTTTTCTTTAATGCTTCTCCTATTTCTTTTGCTGTACTCTCAATAAAACTTAAATCTATACTTTTGTCCTCCCTCATAGGTGTTCCTTGAGTAATCATGGATATATCTGTTTCTAATACGGCTTTAACGGGATCAGTAAGACATTGTAGAAACTCTGGATTATTTTTTTTAATATTATCCATTATTTCTTGTAATCCAGCTTCAAAAAAAGGTGCTTTTCCGTCATTAATTATTGCTGCTTTTCTTTCGTTATGCGTAGATGCTAATACTTTTATATCTTTATCAGCAAAACATGCAGAAGAACATAACCCAATAAAACCAGTTCCTAAAATCGATACGCGATATTTGTACATTTTAATTCTAATTCATTATTTTTGATAATAAAAGAATTATTAGATTTAAGTTTAAATCTTTCGATTCTCTCATTTCATAATATTCTGAAATAATTCTAAGAAAAATTTATATCAATAAGAAAATTGTATTTAAACTATAAAATTTTAAAAGGGATTTTTGAAAAATGAAAGATTTAAGAAAAAAACTTGAAATAACCAAAAAGGCGTTAGATGTCATAAATAAATTTCTTTCTGATGAAAATAATGTTCTAATAAATAATCTGTTTGAAGTCATTGATAAGTATGGTGGAGTTGATGAAATTAATAAAAAAGCTAGAGAAGCGAGAAATTTAGATAATTTATTAGATAAATTAAATAATAAAAAGCCTGATTATGCAAATGATATAAATTGGTTGATTGAACAACGAGATAATAATGCTTTTATCAGCATATCTGATTATAGAAAAAAGATCCTTGGAGATAAATTTTCAGAAATGATATTTAATAAAGATTATGCTGTAACCTTAGAACTTTCGGCTTGCCAATATTTTCCATTTTTTATAGATATTGCAAAAGCTGCGATTAACGATCAGAATTTGATGCCCGGGAGAATAATTCGTGTAAGAAAAATGAAAGAACAAGAAGAAGATGGTGATCTTTTAGCTATGGCTGCAGCAATGCAAGTTATAGGCTCAACCTATGTTGAAACACTAGATACCAAGGGAACTGCTCCTGGTCCTGATGGGATGCCAGTAAATGTCCATTTAGGAGGTCCTGAAACGATCACAGGCTATTTTGGAGGAGTCGGACAACCTAATGACTTCGCCTTGAAGTGGATTGATGAATTTCTTTATTATTACACAAATTACGGAGTTACTCAGCTTTTAAATCTTAATCCAGGCACAGTATTACTTGGATATATTATTCATAAATTAGGAATAGATAATGAGTTTAAAATTTCTGTATATATGGGTAATGATAATCCTTATTCATGCCTTTGGACTCTAATGACTGCAAAATTATTTGCCAGAGAAGATGGAACAAGTCCTTTAATTGGTTTTAATCTTGCTAATTCAGTCAATAATGAAACAATTGAACTCTCAGCTTATATTAGAAAAGAATTTGATTTTGAAGATGTTGTTAGATTAGAACATCATGTGATTGAAACTCAAAAAAGTATTGTAAGGCAACCATATGATAGACGAGATGAATTAGTGGAAGTTGCTAAGAAAGTAAAAAATATCAGTGCTAAACATGAAGGTGGTGATGTGGAAATAGATGGAAACAGAGAACATCCTTCGGACATTTTAGATTATTTCAGGAATAAGCAAGAAATTATTGATTCGGGTCATTGGGAATTTATGCGTAGAAATCACCTTGATAGATATATTGCTATAAATACTACAGCGAAAGTATTAATTGAAAATGGTATCGATATAATTGCTGCTCAAAATTTACATAAATAAAAATAAATGAGAGTGAGTGCGAGAATAATGGGAAAATTTGATTTTAGACCAACTGGAGTTATGCCTGCCTTGGTAACTCCTTTCAATAAAGATGATGAATCAATTAACGAAGAAAACCTTAGAAACTTAGTCAATTATCTCATAGAACAAGGAGTTACGGGGCTCGTACCTGTAGGAACGACCGGAGAGTTTGTGAATATGACGTTTGAGGAACGATTGAGAGTAATAGAAATCGTAGTAGACGAAACGAATGGAAGAGTTCCAGTAATTGCGGGAACAGGGGAGACCGGGACAAAAATGGTTATAGACGCTACCAAAGCTGCAACAGATATTGGGGCTGATGCAGCTATAATAGTAACACCATACTATTTAAAACCTAAAGCAAAGGGGTTATACGATCATTATTTCACGATAGCTGAAAAAACGGACATTCCCTTAGTGTTGTATAACATTCCAGTTTGCACCGGTTTAGAATTGCCTTGGACAGTTGTAGAAGATCTAGTTGATATCGAAAATTTTGTCGCAATAAAAGATTCTAGTGGTGATTACAAGTACTTCTCTGCGTTACTTGAAAAAGTAAGCGATAAAATCTCTGTTTTGATTGGGTGGGACGAAAATGTATTAGGTGCTTTAGCTGGTGGAGCTGCAGGTTGTATACTTGGTTCTGCAAATGTTATTCCTAAGATATGGCTTGAAATTTACGATCATGTGAAAAATAATCGGTTAAAAGAAGCTCAAACTCTACAAAAGAAAGTTCAAAAATTAGCTCGCATGTTAATCAATTCTGGAGCTTTAGGAGCTAAAGAGTGCTTAAATATGATGGGCGTTCCAGTAGGTACGACAAGGCGACCTATTATTATTGGAGATACTCTTTCGTACGAGCTTCAGGACGAATTTCGAGTTGAGTTAGAGAAACTCGGATTAATTGAAAAGAAAGATATTAAATTCGAAATTGGTGAGAAAGAATTAACGAGTCGCTTTTATGCAGTGGGCGTAACACCTCAAAAAATATCAGATTTTAGCTTAAAAGTTGGGGAATCGCTTGTTGGGAGTAGAGCAGAATTAGCACATATTGACTTGTTGATAGGAAGTAAAGATGGACCAGTAGGTGACGCTTATGCTCGAGCTTTAACTCATCCTGCTAAAGGTCGCGAAGGGTTGCAGGTTATTCTTGAGCCAAACATGCAAGTTAAACCAGCAACAATAATGATCCCTACAGTGAAGGTTTCCTCTCTTCGACACGCGAGCTTAACTTATGGTCCTGCTCAAGCAGCAGTGGCAAAAGCTGTAATGAAGTGCGTAGAAGATGGGATCTTACCTAAAGAAGCTGCAGAGGATATTTTAATTGTCGTAAATGTATTTGTACACCCAAGCGCTAGCGCTCGAAAACGAATTTTTATAAATAATTATAAAGCAACAAGAAATGCTATTCGAAAAGCAATGGAAGGTTTACCAACTGTAGACGATGGTATTGAGAATGCTGAAAGTGCACGACACCCCTTTCGGAACGATCCTTAAAAGAAGTTAACTAATAGAAAATAAGAATAATATTGATGATAAAATTCCCGAATAAATGTATAAAATGCAAAAAAGAAGATCTTCACCTTGAAGAATTTATTTATGCTAGATCTATACTGGCTAGGAGATTTAAAACAATTTATTTTAAAATCCCTGTATGTGATAATTGTAAAAAGGAATTAATAAGATATGAAAAAATAATGAAATATCTTAGGTCAAAATCCAGTTTTTTTTGTATATTTTGTATTTCAACATTTTTATTAATTGTATGGAATATGTATAATCCCACTATAAGTCCAATTATTACAATATTTACATTTATTATTTCTGTAATTTCTGGTTCGTTAGCCTTAATACTTCTTATAACCCATTTAGTATTCAAGATGAAAGATTATGATAGAATTAGTAATTATATTGAAATTAAAATGGATGGAACATTCTCAATTAAGGATCCAGAATATAGAAAGGAATTTGAAGAATTTGAAGAATTTGCATTTTCTAAGGAGGATGAACTTTTTAATTGTCCTAGGTGTAATACACTTTTATTAATAGGTATGGAATATTGTCATGTCTGTGGTAAAAAAATTTGAGAAGGATTCACTCTAATTCTCTATATTTAATTTTTTATATTTTATTAATTATATTTAGTTCAAATGTTCTTTTTTTAAGTTCTATCTATTTAAACTTAATAGTTCATAAAGTTAATGTTCATAATCTCAAGTAGATATATGAAATATATAATATTAGCAATCTATTTATGTTAGATTAAACGAATTGAATCATAAAATGACAGAACAGATATTAGAATTAAAAGTTGGTAGTAAAGCTCCTGATTTTTGTCTTCCAGATAAAGACAGTAAGGAAGTTTGTTTGAAAGAATTTAAAAGAAAATATATAATCCTTTACTTTTACCCAAAAGATAATACACCAGCATGTACGACTGAAGCTATTGGATTTACAGGAATTTTACCCGCATTCCAAAAATTAGGTGCAATTATTATAGGAATTAGCCCAGATTCTCCCGACTCTCATGCAAAATTTATTGAAAAGAAGAATTTAAGAGTAATCCTTTTGAGTGACATTGATAAAAAAGTGACCAAGGAATATGGTAAATGGGGAAAGAAAAAATTCAGAGGAAAAGAATACATAGGTGTTATTCGAAGTACTTTTTTAATTGATCCAGAAGGAAATATTGCACACATCTGGCCTAAAGTGTCTGTAAAAGGACATCCTGAAGAGGTTGAAAGTGTCTTAAAAGAAATAATTAAATAAACTTTTTTTTACCTTATTTTTTATAGAATTTTTATAGAATAAATTAAATTGTTAAAAATAAATAAAATGAATGTTAAAGAAGCAATTAAAGAAAGAAGAGCATTTCGATCTCTAGAATTAGTTGAAATTACAAATGAATTGATTACAGATTTGGCTAAAAAAGCTCAAATTGCACCTTCATGTATGAATAAGCAACCATGGAACTTTATTTTTGTGAGGGAAAAAGAACAATTAGAAAGATTATTTACTGCATTATCAGGAGGGAATAAATGGGTAGAAAAAGCTTCTATGATCATTGCTGTATTTAGTAAACCTAAGAATGATTGTATAATTGGAGAAAGACTTTATTATCTATTTGATGCAGGAATTGCTACAGCTTTTATAATATTAAGAGCTACAGAATTAGGGTTAGTTGCTCATCCAATAGCTGGTTTTAATGAAGAGCAAGCAAAAAAAATCCTTGAAATTCCTAATGAAATGAGATTAATTGCATTGATAATAATTGGAAAACACTCAAAAGAGATAAATCCTGTACTTTCTGAACCTATGAAGCTAGGAGAAAAACAACGACCTCCAAGAAAAGAATTAGAAGAATTTGTATATATAAATAGTTATAATAAAAAATTCGAGTAAATAGTACCTTAATAATCGATGGTCGCTTTCAAACCGTAAGTTTCAATTATGTTTTTAAAATTTTGTATTTGCTCATCGCTAACAAAATTAATATCTTTTAATGGGTAGATTCGATCTAAATATTTGTATTTATGTCTCCCCCATTCATGATATTTTAATAATGATATTTTCTCAATTGGCTTTTTCGATAAAAAATTTGCTAACTTGTCCATATATTGATTAGAATCGTTAAAATCAGGGATAACTGGAACTCTAACCCACACTTTCTTTCCCTTTTTAAGGCATCTCTCAAAATTCTTTAATATTATTTCGTTTGCTACTCCCGTTCCTTTTTGGTGTATTTCTGGGTTTAAATGTTTGATATCAAAAAGTAGTAAATCTGTATAGGATAAAATTTTATCTAAATCTTCACCATTAGCATAACCAGTAGTATCTAAAGTAGTGTGTAATGATTTTTTCTTAAATTCCTTTAATAGGTTGAGTGTGAATTCTATTTGAGAAAGCGGTTCTCCCCCTGAAATCGTAACCCCCCCTCCTGAATTATTATAAAACAATTCATCTCGCATAACTTCAGTTACTACTTCATTTATCGTTAATTTCTCTCCTATATGATTTATTGCATCAAGCGAACAAATATCCTCACATTTCATGCATAAATTGCATTTTACTCTATTTATTTGAATAGAGCTTTCACTTATAGTTATAGCTTTAGGTGTACAAACATCTACACATTTTCCACATTGGTCACATTTCTCTTGCCTAAAAAAAATTTCTGGATAAGGGTTAATCGACTCAGGATTTGAACACCACCTACACCTTAGTGGACAACCCTTAAGAAATACTGTTGTTCTAATTCCAGGACCATCGTGAATGCTGTATCTTTGAATGTTAAAAATTATTCCTTCATTTCCCGTTTGGCTCCCTTTCAAAGGATCAGCCTCCTATACTTGTTACTAGAAGCATTGGGGTGTTCGGGCAATAATTGAATCCTGTAAATCTTTACTTAAATCAACGAAAAAAGCGGAATATCCCGCTACTCTTACCATTAGATTTAAAAAATTTTCAGGATTCTTCTGAGCATCCTCCAATACTTCCTTTCCAACAGCATTAAATTGAATATGATGGATTCCCAAGTCAGCCCATGTTTTCAAATATTGAGCGAAAATCTCTGCATTATATTCTTTTAAATATTGGGGCATAAAACTCTGATTTAGGAGATGATTCCAGCTAATTAAAGGATCTACTTTTGAAACAGAGTTCAATACAGCAGTTGGTCCTTTTAGATCTCTTCCTTGTACGGGTGAAATACTTCCATCGTGGAGAGTTTCTCTAGCCTTTCTCCCGTCTGGTGTTGCTTCGCAACCTTTCCCTAAGAACCAGAAAGCGGAGGCAACAGTACCATCAGGAATACAAGGAGTTCCTAAGTTTGTCTTACATTTCATTGTCTCAATAGTAATTCTTTTTCCTATTTCACTTGATATTGAATCTACGTAGTCATCATCATTGCCAAATTTAGGTGCTTCTATGCACATTTTTCTAATCTCTTCATATTTTCCCCGCCAATTTTTCTTAACAGCATCAACTAATTCTTTAAGAGTTATCTTTTTTTCATCAAATACTAATTTCTTAATTGCGGCAAAAGAATCGGCGACATTATTTAGACCAAGGATAACTACATCTCGATAATCAAGAACATAATTCCATTCTCTTACATCTTGTGCTCTCTCAATAGATTCATCTAACACAGCTGAAAGAAATGGTCGGGGCACGTATTCTTGATAAAAAGTATCCGCGATATTTGATAGAAAAACTAGCTTTTTGATTCTGAATTTGTAGTTTTCCATAAAATCATCAATAAGTTCTTCAACTGAATTTACATTTTCTCCAATTGATTTTAAGGTTTTAGTTAGTTCTTGTGGAAGAGGAATCGCCGTAGCCCATGCAGAACGATGATTAAAATTTTTTCCTGGGATTGTTGGAACCATGCAATTATTAATGGAATAATTTCTGGCGTCATCTAAAGGAACTCCCAAACCAACAAGTCGAGTAATATTAACTTTATCATTAAAAAAGGCAGGTTGAGGCATCCCGGTACTTATCACCTCAATTGCTTTCTCGACCAACTTTTTAGGTATTTTATCATTCCATCTAAGTGCTAATGGAGGTGTTACCGTTCTTACGTTATTCATAGCATCTAATACAATATAAGAGATCTCATTTGTTATATCGTTCCCTTTAGAATCTATTCCTCCAATTGTAATAGTCTGAAAACCTATAGCTCCACCCCCTGCGCCTGACCATATAGGGGGGTGTAGAAAACCTGTTTCTTGGGATTTTACAAAAATACACTCGACTAGTTCTTGAGCTTGTTTTCTAGTTACTACATTTTTCTTCAAATCATTTTCATAAAATGGATTAAAACATACATCAAATCTTATTCCATCCCCTACCATCGGCACATCAATGAAATTTACAATAAGATGGACAAACCAATAAAGCTGTAATGCTTCGTGTAAAGTCCTTGGTGGATTTTCAGGCACCCAATCACAGATATTTGCTATAATTTCAAGTTCACGTTTTCGTTCCAAGCTGTCGACATTTTCAATTTTTTCTCTGGCTAATTTAGCGTATCTTTTTCCCCAGTTGATTGCTCCATTTAATGTGATGACTACACTCTCCAAAAATTTCTTTTTCTTTACATAATCATCTCCGTTAAGATTTCCTTCTAACCATTCTTTTTCAAGTCTTTGTTTTCTCTCCTCAACTTCCCAAATTATTCCCTTCAAACCTAGTTGAAATAGTTTTTCGAAATTTGGAGTAGCAGATTCCCAATTAAAAACATAAAATTCTCTGACTAACTCTTCTGGAATTGTTTTCTTAAACAAATGATGAATCGCTAAATTTTCCCAATATGAGTCTATCTTCTTTAATTCTTCCCTCTCTTCAGAAGTCAATAATTCAGAATAGACTTTTCCGGGTGCAGTTTCTCTCTCTACCCATTTATATGAGAATTCAGGATAGTGAACAACTGAATCGGGTGTTGAAGCAAAATTCCCAACTATTAACTCATCGGGCCGAATATAAATTGTCATGTTTTCCAAGATATATTTTAATGCCTCAGCTCGCCTCAGTACCATTGGTTTACCCTCAGTTTGCTTATATGATTCAGTTAATAACTTAGCTCTCTCTAAATCTAATGTCCATCTCATGCCAGGTCTACATGCTCTAGCATCATCAGCGATTTCGATATTGGCTACTTGTAGAGATTTTATTGGTGTGTTCATCATTAATTTTTGAGTTCTTTCAGTCATAATTTTTTAAACTCCCTCATAATCAAAATATCTTATCATTATTAGATATTAATTAAAACTAATAATAAATAAGATTAAAAATTTATTTAAAAGTTGTTTTTATAAATTTATTTTTCATTTTTTACCAAGCTGTTAAGTTAATTAAACATTTGCCGATTTTCTAATTTATAATAAAGATATTGAATATGATTTTCATATTTAAGTTCATTTTCAATAATATTAATAGCTTATAACCAACGTTTTGATATTCTATGAAATTTATAATTACTATATGATAACACGAGAAGCAGAATTTAATAAATTGAAATCTGAGAAGAGTCCATATTTATTACAACATGCTAAAAATCCAGTAGATTGGTATCCATGGGGAGAAGAAGCGTTTAAGAAAGCTAATGAAGAGGATAAACCAATATTTCTGTCAATAGGATACTCAACATGTCATTGGTGCCATGTAATGGCTCATGAATCCTTTGAAGATGAAGAAATTGCTGAATTGATGAATGAAGCATTTGTATCAATAAAAGTAGACCGAGAGGAACGCCCAGATATCGATAAAATATATATGACGGTTTGTCAAATGATGACAGGCTCAGGAGGATGGCCTCTCACTATTATAATGACTCCTGAAAAGAAACCATTTTTTGCGGGAACTTATTTTCCTAAGCAGACTCGATTTGGAAGGATAGGATTAATAGATTTACTTAAACGTATTAAAGAGCTTTGGAATAACCAGAGAAATGATTTAATTAATTCTGCCGATCAAATTACTTTCAGTCTTCAAAATATTAATCAAGAATCACCTGGAGAGAAATTTTCAGAAAACACTCTTAAAAATACATATCAGCAATTATCAATACAATTTGATTCTATGAATGGTGGATTTGGAAATCGTCCAAAATTTCCTACGCCCCATAATCTTATATTTTTGCTTAGATATTGGAAGCGTACTGGTGATAAAAAAGCATTAGAAATGGTTGAAACTACACTTCAAGCAATGAGAAAAGGTGGAATTTATGATCATGTTGGTTTTGGATTTCATAGGTACTCAACTGATTCAACCTGGCTTGTTCCTCATTTTGAAAAAATGCTCTATGATCAAGCATTAATCGCAATTGCTTATATTGAAGCGTATCAAGCTACTAAAAATGAATTATATAAAAAGACAGCACAAGAAATATTCTCGTATGTTCTTAGAGATATGACATCAAAAGAGGGGGGGTTTTATTCTGCTGAAGATGCAGATAGTGAAGGAGAAGAGGGAAAATTTTATGTATGGTCTAAAGAGGAATTAGAAAAAATCCTAGATAAAGAGGAATTAGACTTAGCTATTAAAATTTTTAACATAGAAGAATCCGGTAATTACCTTGAAGAAGCATCGAGGAAAAAAACAAATAAAAATATTTTACATTTAAGAAAACTTCTAGATAAAGAAACTCTTGAAGAGATTGAGAAAATTAGTTTAACCTTGTTTAAAACAAGAGATAAGAGAATTCATCCTCATAAAGATGATAAAATCCTAACTGATTGGAATGGATTATTGATTGTGGCTCTTGCCAAAGGTGCTGTAGCTTTTCAAGAAAATGAATATTTAGAGGCTGCAAAGAAGGCTATTAATTTTATTCTTTCAAACCTTCGAGAATCTAATAATAAATTATTACATCGATATAAAGATGGAGTTTCAGAAATTAAAGGTTATTTAACTGATTATGCTTTTTTCATTTGGGGTCTTATTGAACTATATGAAGCCACTTTTGATATTTTTTACCTAAAAACAGCTCTTGAATTCCATAAGATCCAAATCGAGGATTTTTGGGATAGTAATATAGGAGGATTTTTCTTCACTGCTAAAGATAGTGAAAAATTATTAACAAAACAAAAAGAAATATATGATGGAGCTATTCCTTCAGGAAATTCAATTGCTATGCTAAATTTGTTAAGATTAAGTTATATTACTGGGAATCACGAGTTAGAAGAAAAAGCAGACACATTAGTTAGAGTGTTTTCTGAAAAGATAAAGGCAAGCCCTTTAGCTTATACTCAATTTTTAGTAGCAATTGACTTTGCTATAGGGCCAAGTTATTCTTTAGTTATAGCTGGTGATTCCGATGCTAATGATACAATAGAGTTAATAAGTGCAATTTTAAATGAATACCTTCCTAATAAAGTATTCATGCTAAGAAATACGGAGCAACCTACTCCTGAAATTGATGATTTTTCTAATTTTGTTGAATTTTTCTATAATCTTGATGATATGGCCACGGCATATGTCTGCATTAATAAGACATGTAAGCCTCCGACTCATGATATTAATCAAACTTTAGAATTTTTAAAACCTAAATGGAAATAAAATACATAGAAAAATCAAAAGATAAATTAGAAAATCGGAATTACAATCCAAATTTCTCAATTTTCTGATTTACTAATTCCTTTAACTCATCGATTGATTTTACTGCGTTCATTTCATCTTGAGATATAAATAAGTCTAATCCTGATTTATCTAAAAGATATGCCGAGGGAAACTTAGCATCGGAAACATTGTATTTTTCACTAAATTCGTCCTTATGTAGGAATTCGAATTTAAATTTATCTTTTTTTTTGAATTCGACAGGTACGTCAAGATCATTTACAAAATTCTTCCAATCTTTCTTCATACCGAAAGCTCCAAAGGTCACAGCGCAAAGATTACACTCATAAGTACTTTTTCGAAATGATTTATGGAGTGTATCTTTAAGCCCTGTAAAAAATCCACCAGAATCTGCATTATACACAAAGATTAGTTTCTTTCCGTCATGTTCACTCACATAGATCAACTCTTATTATAAATTTTAATAGATAATATACAATTTAGTTTAATTCTAAATTTTTTTAAATTATAGGTTATAAAACATAAATTTTAAACACTCTACAAAAAATAAATGAAAAATAATGGAAGAATAAGAAATATTTGCATAAATTAAATAATTAAACAGTAGATTGAGGAATATAAGACAAATAATTTATCTTACTTAACACTAGAACTTCCATCTCATCTAAAGTCTTTGCTGAGTTCATTTCATCATCAGAGATCACTAATGTTAACTTTTCGTTCTCAAGCATATATGCTGAAGGATAATTTGCATCCTTCATATGATATTTTTTCTCAAATTCATCCCGATGCAAAAATTCAGTATCTATATTTATCTTATTAATAAAAGTTTTCCAATCTTTTTTCATAGAGAAAGTACCAAAGGTTTGCATACACAGATTACACTCATATGAGCTTGGTCTAAAAATCTTTTTCCAAAAATCCTTAACTAAATTAATTACTCCAGAATCTGCATTATAAACAAAAATCAATTTTTTTTCATTCAATTTTTTCATAAAAACAACACCCCGTTAATAGAATAAACCCAATTAACACTTTTTAATATCCTCATTATCTTTCATAAATGTTTTATCAATATTAGAGAAAAAAAATATGAAAAAATTGAGAATAGCTATTAAATTATTTACTAAAAGAAAAATTATATAATGATTTTAATTTCCACTTTGGAATAATGTTGTTATATTTTCCATTCTTTTCCTATTAACACCCATATCGCTATATCCAAGTCTAGCTGCTGAGCGGAAATGTATAATTTTCTCTGAATCATCAAAATAGAATTCTACATCATCAACAAATCTAAAAACTGCCGTTCTAAATTCAACATGAATATAATTTTCTGTCTCAGTTTTAATTCTAGTTCTTTTTAGGGAGTTAATAATTCTCAAAATTTTCGATTTAGCTTCTTCTGGTGAGACGTTATAAATTAATGGACTCATTTTATGTTGCTTATCAGTACTCTGAGTCGAAACACAATTTGGAGATTTTGGGCAGGGATGAAATTTACCATTAGTAATTCCAATTGGTTTTTTTGTTATAATTATCACCTAAATATATTGAAAATTCCTATTTTATGTGAAATCATATTATTTTATATAGATATGGATTATAATTCTAAATCTTTATTATAATAATTTAAGATAATCTAAGATTTAGGTTATTATTAGAATTCATGGAAGTTCTTATATTTCTAATCAACAACGGGGAATGTACAAAAAGTGTGTTATAATTCTGGTGCGTAATAAAAACTTTTCAGACTGAAATATTTAATAGGTTTTAGTTCGTTTTAACTTATTAACCTCTTTTAAATATCGATGAACGATTACAGAAATAAGTCATAATAAATAAAAATGTGAAGGTGGTTTAAATAGTTCATCGAATAAAAGCATGGCTTAAAATTCTTAAAATTATGATGAGTTTAACGAAAATTAGGGAAGCTCGAGAATTTTATAAAGGAAATTTGATTAGGGTTTTAGATAAAGAAGGATTATTTGATTATTTAGAATTACCTAAATCTATGGAAGAAATAGTTGAACAATTTAACTATACAGACTTAGATTTAGTTTCTACAACTTTAGAGGTTTTACAAAGTGATAAAATCCTTTCATTAACACCAGATTCTAAATTTTACTTTAATAATCATAAGTTAGGTCATTATCCAGAAAAATCAAGACTTCTCTCTGATGCATTATTGGATATCATGCTTCAATATGTTGAATTTTATCCCCAACGTTTAAAAGGAAAATTTGCTGATTTTACTGGAGGAATTAATTTGTTTAATTGGGACGACGCACTTACAGATACCTTATATGAGCAAATGAGGAAGTCTGCCTTTGCGTATGTAAATGCAATTAAACATGAAGGAGACTTTCTAGAGATTGGAACTGGAGCAGGATATAGTACTGCAGCGATATTTAATTATTACCTACAAGCGAAAAAATTTTATCCAGGTACAAAAATGAAAATAATAGGTATTGATACAGATGAATCTTTATTAAATATCGCAAGAGATGAATTTCCAAAGATGTTATCAAGGCACTCAGATAAAACAGAAGAAGAAATCGCGTCTCTAAAAGAATATTATCCAAAATTTCAGCAAGCATCTGTAACAAATCTTCCATTTGATGATAATAGTTTTGATATGGTTTACAGTTCTCAAGTTCTACATTGGACGAATACTCCAAAAGCAATTACAGAGATGTTAAGGGTTACAAAACCAAATGGTTTTGTTTTTGGAGCTCAATCTGTTGCTCCCCGAGTAAATCATTACGCAAATTCCCATGTAATTGTTGTGAAAGGTGCTCAAGGATTTTTTACACGAGACCAATTAATAAATTGGGCAAAAGAAGCGGGAGCTAGAAAAATCAAAACATCATATCCTCTCATTACTGTTTGTTTCAAATTCCTAAAATAAATTCAATTTTTTCTTTTCTTTTTGAAAAAGCACTAAAGCTCAATTTTAATCTCAATAAGGATTAAAAAATTTAATGAAACAAATTTTTTATAAACAACTTATATAAATTTATATTTATTTTATATCGATTTAGAATAAATAATATCTTTTTTAACAAAATTTACTTTTTAAATATTTATGCCATTTCCAAAACCTAGAAGGTTATCAAAAAAAAAAATTAGAAAATCTATAACCTTACCTGAGTATCTTGATGATTGGATTGAGAGATATCTAAAATATGAAAGAGAAAAGCAGAAAGAACATGGAAACCAAATAAAAAATGAGGTTAAATCATATTCTTCATTTATAACAAATATTTTAGAAAAAGTAATGAATCTATTTCTGAAAGGTAAAAATATGGATGATTTAGAGGTTGCAGTGGATAGTAGGATGAATAAATTTTATGAGAAAATGTCATTTAGAGCATTAATTATGTATTATGAATTTATTGTTAAAATAAATAAGTATGGGAAATTTGATCTAAAAAGATTATTAAATATGTTCATGATGTATCAAAATTTCTTCACTGGTGGTAAACCTATCACAGAAGATGATGCTATTATCACTTTAAATAGGTTTAAAAACTTTATGATTAATAATAATACCACTAAGGATGTGATGATTGAGCGTAGTGGAAATAAATACATATTTCAATATTTTGGAATTTATCCTGATATGCATTATGATTTTTCTAAGTGTATTGCTGGCATTTTGGGATTTTTAGGTATTAAAATTGATAGAATAACTCATTCTAACAATTATACTAGAATGGACTTTGGATCGACAGAGTTATTCAAAGTGGATGCTCCCGCTTTAGAGGATAGAATAAAGCTTTTTGAGTATAATACAGCATATTTTACAAATTTTAATAAGATCTTAGAGGATGAGGAGGATTTACATTTATGGGTAAGAATTAATGAGTCCAACCTTCCTTTAATTTCTTTTAAAAATATTGAAGATGGTTTAAAGCTAATAAGGGAAATAATTGATGATTTAAACAAATGGATAAAACCAAGAGAGTTTAAGCTTAAATTATTAAAGCTATTTAATAAATTAAGATGGATTACTCACATTAATGAATCTAAATTATCTTTTCAGCTATTAATTGAAAAGCATACAACAGAATATAATATTATAAAAATAATTTTTAATGAATCAAAACTTGAATATGAGGAGTTCGAGAATTCTATATATTTAAAATGAATCTATTCATCATTGAAGATTTTTGATTAACATTTGGGTTTTGGCACGGAATATATTAGAAAGCGTTCTTGGCATTCTTGGTTCAAAGAGTTTAAAGTTGTGATTACTAAGGTTTAATAATATCTTAATTATTTTTTTTAAAAAAGATGAATTATCAGCAATAGGAGACTTAAATAAAGTTTCAGCCATATTTGAGTATACATCAATAACATTTTTTTCAACTTCATTATATGCTTTAAACGCATATTTGAGTGCAGAAAATCCTCCTCCAAGTGCTTTATGATTAAAAGTAAAAAATCCATCTTGATAAACTAACTCAGCAGGTAAATCATCTCCAAAAAGGCGTCCATCTTTTTTAAGGAGTTCGTACAAATAAGTTCGAGGCAATGTTTTAAGTGTTGAAATGAAATATATATTAGAATTATACTCAAGGTTTCCTTTTATTTCTAAATCAATATTTTTATTTGTATGATAAGGTAATCCAAGAATAAAATTATGGTTGGTAATAATTCCAAGATCAGACAAATTTTTAATATAATCCTTGGATATACCACGATTTTTTTCATAACCTCCTTTAAGTGTTGATTCAATGCCAAAATTTACCATAAGAAATTTAATTCGACATTTTTCTTGTATTAATCTGAGGTTAAAATTCTTTAAGTGATTTAATGAAATCAGACAAATAATATACAAATAATTATCATAACTTCCCTTATAGTTAATAAAATAATTAAATACTTCATTCCAATCTCGTTCAGGAAAACATGCATTGGGTTCACATAAATATAAAAATTTATCCCTTCGATCCATTTCTAATAAATTTCTCAAGTTTTCTATAATAACTTCTGACTTTGAAAATGGTAAATATTGCAACTGTTTTGATGTAGTACAGAAATCACAATTATATGGACAACCAATTTGAGTTACCATATAAGCTGTTTTAATATTTATGGGTAATATCCGAGTATTCATGATTACAGTAGAAATCTTATAATCTCTTATTTTTAGTTGAGATAATCCAAATTTCTTTCTTAACCAAACAATTCCATTCCCAGTACAAATGTTTTTTTTATGAACTAGTTTGCTTAATCTTTCAAATAATGTCCCAGTACCTCCTATAAATAACTCTAGCTCGGGGTAATTCTTGTTAATAACTTCAATTATTTTAATGGCATTTTCTAATCTATGAGCATATATACTTAAGCCTATATGAGTGATATCATCTGATTTATCAATTATTTCTTTAATATTTTCCTCTGTGATAGCTTTATCAATGACAATAGATTCAATTTCAGGAATATTTTTTGATAAGAAACGACCTTCTATATTTGGAGACCCTAAACTATTAGCATAAATCGTGGAATTATACGGATTAAGTTTATACCCAAACTCATCAAAAGCTTTTTGGATGTCATTTTTATTTACATATTGGGGGAATTTATCATATTCTGGATTATCCAATACTTCTAAAGCAAATTCTTCAGTAGATCTTAATTTTGATGGAAGAGATTTAATGTACAATATCTTAACTTTAATTTTCTAATACACCTCTTTCTTAATTTTTGAAAATCCTAATAATATTGAATCATAATCTTTGTAATAGAAAGGGAGGTAAGCGTAGTATTTTGCACCTAAATCAATAAGTATATTCTGACTAATAAAATCATTAACCGATATTGGAAATGAGATTGAATTTATGCTATTATTGTTTGAGTATTCATTTAAGATAATGTCAATTACTTTCTTTTTACTTGTGAGATTCATATTATTTCTTAGAAATTTAAAATCATACCAACATTTTTGATATTGATTTTCGATAATTTCTGCTATATTTTCCCCATCTTTCATACAAATTTGGATAATTTTTGCTCCATTATTTTTTACTTTAGATCTAGAAATTATTATATCACTGCTCTTGATGTTCTGGGAATCCTTATTTAAATTTGAAGCGGATAGAATCCTTTTTATTCCTGCAGATTGAATTGAATTATAGACTGAAAGACTTAGTTTTAAGTGTGGTTTGATCATTTTCCAATTAAAATCATATTGGATAAGACCAAAAATTATCAACCCTTTACTGTTATCTTGATAAGGAATCCTACCTAAAAATTTAAAATTGAATTTCTTTAATTCTTTAATTATGGGATTATTATCTTCATTAATAATAGCGTAAACACATTTTAGAATTGAGGAATTCATAATTTTTTTCAATTTCATCATTTCAATACCAAATTGTGTAATAATCCCCATTCCTCGAAATTCTGGATCAACCATTGTGACTTTTAAATATCCAGCTTTATGGTTTATAGTAAAAAGCATTTGTCCAATCAACTTTCGATTTAAAAAAGCCCCTTTCCAATAAGTGTGTTTTTCTCTTATTTTCTCTTGTATAAATTCAATGTCATAATATTCTGGCTCATAATATAACTTTCCATAGACATTTTTGATTAATTCCACAATTTTTTCAGCATCTTCTTGAACTAAATTCCTTATGATGATGTTATTTTTCATATTAGAAAATCCTCCCACATTTAGTTAGGAATTTAAATACTACTTAGTTTTAAGAGTATTTTAAGATAAACTGTTCTTAATAATATGCTTGAATAACATAGAAAACCGAATATAAAAATCAATGTCATAAAAATTTGCAGGAAGAATATTAAAATTTATGGCTCATTTATGTCAAAAATTAAAATATATAAATTTCTTGTTTAAATTCCATAATGCCCAGAAAAAGCTAATTGAATAATCTATGTATATTTCATTGAATTTAATTATACGTTATTTTCTTTGAATATATTGTGTATTACTCTCTATTTTATTCTTATTTTATATCGTCCAACCTTTTAATGAGCCTATAGCACTAAGCTTTACTCTAATAATTTCCTTCTGTTAATGAAATCGATTATATCAATGAATTTTTCTAATAGGTCAGTATTTCCAGATTTCCTTAAATATTCAATTGTACTTAGATTCTCATTAAAAAATTCATTAAGTATCTCAGGTCTTATTTTAAAATTAGAACTGATTCTATCAACAATCCGTTTTATTCGCTCTTCAAATTTTATTGTTATTTTTGAATGAAGTAAGTCGTCAAAAATTAACCGTTTTATAATAGAATCCTGTTTTTGATTCAAATCTGCTCCGTTAAAGAATTCTGATATCAATAAAATCCTAGGACTTTTAGCAATTAAATTTCCATCAAAATTAATATTCTTATTAATATTTTTAATTACTGACTTAATCCACGGGATTTCTATTCCTTCATTTAAATTAATACATATGATATTTGAACCTGAAATCCAAACGTGAAAAGTCTTTTCTGCTACTGGTATATTTAAATAATTAGGGAAAGAAGAATATACTTTAAATGTCTCTTCCATTTTATTATAGAGAAGATTTGTGAGTTCTACGGTATTAAATTGAGAGGGAGATACAAGCTCGAATAACCAATTATTAAATGTGTTGAATATAAGAAATATCTTGAAGAATGAATGGGTTTCCAGAGGTTCTAGACCTTCATTGCTTAATTTAAAAAATCGTTGAGGTTTTTTTTCAGCATGGGTATAATTTTCAAGCTTTATCTTATAAGTATTTAAGTAATCTTGAAATCTTCCATAATTATCAACGAGAACATTATTTACATGTAATTCATTATCATAGTAATGTGCTACTTCATATGAATACGTTTCTTTTCCCAAGAATTTTTCATTTACTTTCTTTTTCAAGTATGTATTCTCATCTTTGATATTAAAAGTAACATCTGCATCACACATTAAACAAGTGAATCCAGTTGAATCATGACGACTCGATATAATTTCAAAATCAACTTTTTGATATCCTCGAACACTAGAATGTTGGTCTATAAAGATCTGAAAATTGTGTTCACACATTGAATTACTTGGAATTGATATCGTTGTTAATCCATTTTCCTTCAAGATATTTTTCGGCACATTAACTTGTCCTTTTGCATTACAGACTGGACAAAATAAGTCAACACTTATACTTTTTTGATGTTCCTCTTCAATAAATAATCCTTTTTTTATTATGTCAACCACCAATTTTGATATCAATTTTAGTAATATTAAAAAATTTATTCTTGAATTATTATCCCCTAAAATCCCACGAGATATATTCAAGAATAAGATTGTGGGGTAAAACGATTACCGTAATATTAACAAGAATAATCCTTTATATATCCATGTGTTAATTAATTTATATGGTTATCAATAAACATTTGAAAAAAACTTTTAAAAAAATTAATCTCATAGAAGAAAATACAATAATAATCGATTGCACAATAATTATATAAAAAGATTATTATAAACTTCTAAGAATTATTGATTTTAATTAATAATTTGAACTTTATTTAATCATACATTTTTTAGAAACCAACCAATTTAAATACTTGAGTAAATAGCAATAAAACTTATTTAAATTATACATCGAGTATATCTTTTATGTCTGGAATTATTTTTTCTGAATCAAAATAAGTTATTCTACTTGTTTAAAGGAATTTATTTATTTCCTCACTATAACGTTCTTCAAAATCCTGTAAAAAGTAAGCCAACCTCTCCTTTAACCCTTTTTCTGCGGGAGCTGAAAGAAATAATG
This sequence comes from Promethearchaeia archaeon, assembly GCA_029856145.1. Lineage (GTDB taxonomy): Archaea > Asgardarchaeota > Lokiarchaeia > Sigyniarchaeales > SOKP01 > Loki-b32. The sequence goes on along the minus strand of JAHQWK010000012.1, from coordinate 154,739 downwards.
CTAATTTAATCCATTGTCCATAAACAGCGTGTATATAAAACCCTTTGTATTTGATTTCCTCCATTCCTTCTGCTCCACTGATTTCAGACACAAAAGAGTCCATAGCACTTAAGAATCCAGACACTAGCTCTTGATCTACCTTTAAATCTTCACGTGCATAGTTAATTAAAGGTAGGCCAGATATTTTATCAATAATTATTAATGTTCTAAAATTATCTCTGTATCTTGTCTTTCTTACTAATGATTTTTCTCGTTCTAGTGCTTCTTCTTTTGGTAAAATTTCATATAAAACAAATTTTTTTGGATTATATGAATCTGACTCATTAAACTCATAATTAGAAATTTTTGTTATTCTGGATTGGGCTCTTATTGGCTCACGTGGAAGTTTCTTAATATAATCATCTCTAATTTCTATATCATGATCTTTAGATTTCTTACCTTTGGTAATTCCTAGTACTCTCTGATGAATAGGATCAACAACGTACAACCAAACATTTAATTTTTCCATATCTGAAATTAGTCTTTCTAAACCGATATTATAAACTCCTCTTGGTGTTGTGACAAATACTGTCCAAGTTGCAATTTTTGATGCTTCATTTAAAAGGTAGAATGTATTCTTATATTCTTCCTCTGTCATTTGAGGACCTGTTCGCACAAAAACAGCTTCAGTTCTTAATAGAGGTTTTTTTTTTGCTAAATATAAATCTATTTTATATTTAGTTTCGTCAATATTAGAAGTATCATATACATCTATCCCCAAATCAGCGCAATAATCAGCAAACACATCTATTAATTCATGTTTTGCTATGAAATCAAATCTAGACAAATATTTTTTAATTTTATCATCTTTAAAGAGCATATCCGCGATGAATGCAAGGCAAGTAGGATATAATTTTTGAAGTTCCGCAATATCTTTGTATTTCTTATAGAAATGGATACTGATATGGTCTAGATAATCTAATTTTGTTAGGTCTTCTCCTTGTGGAATTGGAATCCTATCGGTTTCCACAAAATTCTCTAATTCTTTAAATCGTGATCTTACTATCAAACAGTTTAGGCAAATTAAGCCAAATTTACCTTTATTTTCTTGGAGGATTATATCAAGAATGTCTTCTGGACTTTGAGAACTCATAATGATAATTATAATTTTTAGATTTTAAAAGATTATTATAATATATTATGAATTAATTTTATTTCTAAGATTATCTTAAGAGTTTAAAAGGATATATGCATCTCTTAGTCTGAAAACTGCTGTAAAGAATACTAATCCTGCAAAAATCCATAATAATAGAAAACGTAATGAAATTAGAAGAGTAATGCAGAAAAGAAACAAAAAAGTTTCTGAACGTTCCATAAGTCCATGGCGATAATATATTACTTTTTTCAATTCGTCTAATTCATCTTCTTTTAAAGCCCCTCCTATCAATAAAAACATTGAAATACATAGTACTATTGCTCCAAGGGAAAAAATTCCTGGCCACATTAAAGTCAAAGGGTCAGTAGAGATAAGAGATATAATAATGACTACTTCAACAGTTCTATCACTAAAAATATCCAAAATGCCTCCAAAAGTAGTAGGTTTATCTAACCTTGCTAATGCTCCGTCTAAAGCATCAAAGAAAAAGGATATAACCATTAAAATTGCAGCACATATAATTAATTGAATTTTCCATACCATTATTCCACTTAAAAAAATAGATAAAGAACTCAATAGTCCCAAAATTAAAGCTAAAACGGTAATTTGATTAGCTGAAATTTTTTTATAAAATAATCGCTTGACTAATTTTTCAACTAATACTTTAAATTTAGTTTTTGAAAGCCATTTATCGATCATAGATAAATACAGAATATTGTATTTATTAATTGCTTTATGTTTATTGAGAAAATTAATTAATAAAAAAATGAGTTAAAACTTATAGGTTTTAAATCTTTATTTTTCTCGATAATCTTCACCTTCGACAATTTGCATTTCAGCAATGGAATCAATTCCTATTCCTTTGACATTTTCATCCCATATTTTACGGATTGATTCAGCATCTTTTGCATTCCATTCACAATATAACTTTTCATGGTCTAGTACTGCCCAAGTTCTTATCCAATAAGCATCATAATTACCAGCTTTTCTTATATTAATAATCATTTTGTTTTCCTCAGGGGGAATTTCGGCCATTTTTTCTAAAGCATCTCTAGGTACAGAATGTACAACAATAAATTTTGGCATATTCACAACACCTCAAATTTTATTTTAGATTTCATTTTGAAATTAACGGTATTTACAAATATGTCTACATTCAATAAAAATATTTCTTATAATTTATCAATTATAGAATCTATCATTCTACATTTGGCTGGAAATATAAAAATTAATATTAATGGATTTTGAAAAACAATTTGAATATTGTTTTTTATAGCCTTCCTGTGATTATTGAGTAAATTTGTTCAGCTGTAAACCCTTTAATGTCTATTGCTGAACATCTACAATTTCCTGAGCAAGCACCACACCCTTTACAGAGTGCTTCATTGATTTTGGCTACAGTTCCAAACCATCGGTCCTCAACAAGCTCAATTGCTCCATAAGCACAATTCTCAACACACATACCACATCCAATACATCTTTCAGGATGAACAATACCAAAAAATGGTTCTATTTCTACTTCACCTTTAGCCATTAATACAGCCGCACTAGATGCTGCTCCTTTAGCTTGAGCTACAGCATCTGGAATATCTTTTGGTCCTTGAGCGGCTCCCGCAATAAAAATCCCATCTGTTAAAGTATCAACGGGTCTTAATTTTGGATGTGCTTCTAAAAAGAATCCATCAGCTGATCTTTGAATTCTTAATAGAGAAGTTATGATATCTGCATCTGCTCTTGGTTCTAAGCCGCAAGATAATATAAATAAGTCAACTTTTAATTCAACTGGTTGCTGAAGTAATGTGTCTTCAGATCGAATAATAATATTATGATCTTCATCTTCAGTAACCTCTGCAATTCTACCTCTCACATAATTTATTCCATAATTTCGACCAGCAGATTCGTAAAATTCCTCATATCCTTTTCCAAAAGCTCGAACATCCATATAGAATATATACACGTCAGCATCAGGATGCTTTTCTTTATACTGCCTTGCTTGTTTTGTTGCATACATACAACAGACTCGAGAGCAATATTGATTACCTCCTTCTCTAAAATTCCTACTTCCAACACATTGAAGGAAAGCAATGCTATGTGGCTCTTTAAGGTCTGAAGGTCTAACTGGTTTGCCAATTACTGGTCCAAAAGAACTTAATAAACGCTCCATTTGAAAACCTGTAATAACATTTGTATATCTTCCATACCCATATTGTTTTAACTCTGTTGGGTCAAATAAATCCCATCCTGTTGCTACAATAATAGTTCCTACTTTAACTTTCAAATATTCTGGTTTATCATCATAAATTATAGCTTCTGGTTCACATACATCTAGTCTTGCACAAATTCCACATTCAATACAGTGATCCATGTCTATTGTATATTGTCCGGGAATAGCTTGGGGAAATGGAATATATATTGCTTTTCTTGTTCCTAAACCAAGTTCAAACTCATTTCCAACAGTTACAGGACAGTAATCTACACAAATTCCACATCCAGTACATTTTACTTGATCCACATAATGTGGTTTTTTTAAGATTGTAGCTTCAAAATTACCTATGTACCCTGAAACCTCTACTACTTCAGAATAGGTTAAGAGTTCTATATTCTTTTCACGTGAAACTTCAGACATTTTTGGAGTAAGAATGCAACTACTACAATCCATTGTAGGAAATGTTTTATCAAGTTGAGCCATATGTCCGCCAATGGTAGGAGTTTTTTCAACAAGATACACTTTATAACCACTATTTGCAAGATCTAATGCTGCATTCATTCCTGCAATACCTCCACCAATTATTAAACAAGAGGGTTCAACTTTTACTTTTTGAACTTCAAGCGGTACTAATTCTCTTGCTTTTGCAATAGCCATCCTAATATGGTCCTTAGCAGTTTCATAAGCTCCTTCCGGTTCCCTCATATGGACCCAAGTAGAGTGTTCTCGAATATTAGCCATCTCAAATAAAAATTGGTTTAATCCTGCTTCCTTGCATGCTATTCTAAAAGTAGGTTCATGCATTCTGGGAGAGCATGCTGCAACAATAACTCTATTCACCAATCCCGCTTCAATATCTTCTTTAATCATTTTCTGACCTACATCAGAACAAAAGAATTTATATTCTCGGGCAATTTCAACATTAGGTTGAGTTTTAGCATAATCTACTAAATCAGGAACTGAGACTACACCACCAATATTTATCCCGCAATGACATACATAAACTCCAATCTTAGGTCTTTCATTGCCGGTAATGTCAATATTTTTTTTCGTTTCTGTCATTTATTCACTTCTATCTAAATTAATTGGTCTTTAACAATATTCAAGAATGGATCTACAGAAATAAAGGGAGAAACGCCTTGCAATTCATGATTCTTAATTAACCCTAATAAATTCGGATCCATGCCAAACGCAACTCCTAAGAGTTGAGTTATATATATTACGGGAATGTGAAATGGTTCTCCAATTATATCTCCATAAAAATTATTTACCTCTAATTGGCCTAGGTCTAATTGAAGATGACAGAAAGGACAGCAGTTAATAATAATATCGACTCCCGCCTCTCTCATATTCACTAATTTCTCTCGTGTAAAATCTGCTGCAACTTCTTTAACAGCAGTTCTGACAGCTCCACCAGCTCCACAACACATATATTTATCTTTATAATCAATACTTTTTGCTCCTGTGATTTCAACAATCTCATCAAGAAATCTAGGAGCTTCATATTCACCATTCCAAGGTCTTTTATCACTTGGTTTTACAATATGGCACCCATAATGTACAGCTACTTTTAAATCTGAAAATTTAAGTTTAATATAATCTTTTAAATGATCTAATCCCATATCAAGATAGAAAGCTTGAACCACATGTTTTGGTTCCAGATTGCCTTTATACGTTCGACCAATTTTAGCAAGATATTCATTAACTTCTTTTTTTAATTCATATTCATGTTCAAGTTCATACCAGGCATCTCTGAGAGTTCCATAACAACCATTACAACCGGTAATTGGACTTACTCCTAATCCTTCTGAGATAGAGATATTTCTTGCAGCAATAACAAGCCAAGTTGGTATATGAAATGCTCTAAAAACACCAGGTGCGGGACAACATGAAGCCCCCGGTAAATCTAAAAGCTCAGCACCGAGATGGTCGAAAACACTTCTAATTGAGGCTTCAATCATAGGGTAACGGTTAGGAATTACACATCCTAAAAAAAATCCATATCGCCATTTATAATCTTCAGCCATAATTATTCCTCCTTATCTTTTTTCTTTGCATTTGCTCTCTCTTTTTTTAATTTTTCTGCATTATCCAATAATTTTTTAAATCCTACAGCATCCATCAATTCTTGGCACTCCTTAACAGCTTCAGGGTAGGAATGAACTGTTGGTGGTAATGGTGGCAATCCATAGGATTTTCTTAAATCTCTCCATTTTTTATTATTTTCGCCAGTTGCGGGTACACCATGCCCAGTAGCATAAAAAATATCTTTAGCTAGCGTAAAATGTGTATCTAAAATATATCCCTCTTCAACTGCTATATTTCTTAATTTTATTATCATATCTGTCACAGGAATGTCCCTTGGGCAACGTTCGTAGCAATAATAGCAAGTAGAGCAAAGCCAAATATCTATATCGCTCAATACGCTTTCATCTCCTGTAAGAGCTCGGCGAATCGCAGAACGAGTCCTAAATGCTGTTCGATGTCCACTTGGACAACTTCCGGTACAAGTTCCACAGTTGATACATGCTCTTATTTTTTCTAATCCCGCATCAACAAACTTTTGTGCAATTCTTGAACTTGTAGACTTATAGACTTTTCTTTTTATATATTTCTCCACATTTTCGCTCATAATTCTTTCGAATCTCGCATATGATTTAAAAATTGATTTGCAATTTTGTAAAAAAACAAGGTGTTTGCTTTTATGTGTTTGATCAAACAAATTAATTGATAATCTTAAAAAGAAAAAAGTATATTTCTTAAAAAAATTTGTTATCGATAATTCATAACTAAATCTAAAAGAACAGTTATTTCTTATATTTTACATTTTTATAAGTAAAAAATGCTCAACATTTTAGCATTTTAGCTAAACTAAAAAGAGGTTAGAAATTTAGCAAAAATTTATCCATGATTATTCAGTTGAATTAATTCATCTAAATACTCAATTTGTTTATCTTTTGTTAAGAATGCTAATTCTTTTTTTATCTTTTTTTTCTTTTCCTTTGATAGATCTAAATCCCTTAATTTTTCCCTAATATCTTTAGATAAAGTCGTATAGATTCTTGAAAAGTACTTCTTAATTTCTGGTATTTCTTCAAGTTCTCCATTTTCTCCCAATTCTTTCATTTTTTTGATCTAATCCATTTTTAGTTTGATTAAAAATTTTAAGATTAACTCTTTTGTTTTAATATTATTTAAAGTCTTTAATAAAAAATTAGGAGTCCATTTCTTCTATAGACTTAATACTTAATTCATAAATTTCGTACAATTTTATAATAAATTAAAATCAAAGATAAAAAATCTAAATGTTGTTTAGCTTTTAGTTAATGTTTAAATCAATTAATAAATCGTAATTTAAAAAAAATTTAGGGAAAAATGAGAACGTTATTTATAATTGAATTATTTTAATATCGGTAAGGAAAAATGGAATGTAGTTCCTTTATTTCTTCCTTCAGATTCAATCCAAATTTTTCCTCCATGTAATTCTACAAGGCTTTTTGTAATATATAGTCCTAGACCTGTACCATCAGCAGCAATATCCCAGCCTTGTCCATATCGTTCAATTTTCCCAAACTGTCTGAAAACTTGATTTTTTTCTTCTTCGGTAAATCCAATTCCATTATCTTTAATTGAAATTTCATATGATTCTTCATTTTTCTTGGATTCAATTGTTATTTTCCCTCCGGGAGGAGTATATTTAATTGCATTTACTAATAGGTTTGAAATCACTTCGTAAATCCTCTCTTTATCAAATTTTGTTTCTAACTTATCTTGTAAATTAAGAGAAATAGTTTGATCTCTTAATTTAGCTAAACCTTGGAGTTCTTTAACACAAAACTTGATTAAAAAGGTTAAATTTTCATCTTGTAGATTCAAGGATAATTGACCTGCTTCTAATTTTGTACTATCCAAAAGCAAATTAATTATTTTTTCAAGACGTTTACTTCCATCACTAATTTCCTCTAAAATTGAAATAATTTCGGGGTCCAATTTAGATTTATAAAGCGTTAATAAAAGTTCTGTAAAGCCCTTAACCGAAATTAAAGGTGTTTTCAATTCATGTGATGTTCTTGAAAATAACTCGGATTTTAACTTATTTATTTTATTCAATGTTATGTTTTGTTTTTCTAAATCTTTCTGTACTTGCCAACGTCTTTGCTCTATTTCAAGTGCATCGCAAATTAAAAATAAAACTAAATTATCTTCCCCACTAATAATAGGATTATTTTTATAAAAAATACATACAGCGCTATTAAAGCCTTCGTTTGACTTAATTACTTTTCCAAAACTGCCTTTAAATTTATGCTCTATAATGAATGGATCCGTTTTTGCATATTTCATTCTATCAATATCAAAAAAAGTTTGAGGAAAATCGTGTTCTTCATAGAATAAACCACTAAGAAAGAGTTGATTGATATCTTTTGAATTATAAATATAAGTTTCATCAGATGATATTATTTGGTAATTTTCTTTATCATCAGATATTATTTTATGTATGTATAATATCAAGTCTCCATCTAGTAAATTCAAGCAAGTATTTAAGAGTAAATCGATATTATTCCGAATATCAGTTGTGAAATTGAGAAAATTAATATTTAATTCATAAATTAAGTTTTCATACATCTTTTTTTCTGTTATATCGTCTAACCATATTCTAATACTAGAAATTTCTCCATTTTCATTAAAATGAGGAATTCTCTTTCCCGCTAACCATTTTAATTTTCCCTGTTTATCAATGATTCGAAATTCTAATTCTGATTCCTCATTTGTCATTAAAAGTTTGTTTAAATCTTTTGGATGAATAAGATTGCTGCGGAAAAGATCTTCTGTTATCTCTTCTTTTTTATACCCAATTATATTCAACAATTTCGGGTTAATATATAATAATTTTTTCTTGACAACATCAAGTTCCATTACTCCAACTGAAGATGTTTCTAAAATATTGTGGAATTTTTCCTCAGATTCTTTTAATGCTTGTTGGGCTTTTTTCATTCCCGTAATATCAATTACTGCTACAAAATCAGCTGGTCTACCTTCATAATCGATAGTTTTTGAATAATTATCAACCCATATAGTTTCACCTGTTTTCGTAAGACATCTAAATTGATAATGAGTTATTACATTAGGATCTCTTAATTGTTTCTTCCTTACCTGTTCAACAACTAATTGCCTATCTTCAGGATGAATACTACTTGCGTATTCATTCGAGCTCCATTTCGTTATCTCTTCAACTGTATATCCTAACAAATCTGCTCCTCTTTGATTAATATATTTAACTGCATCATCTTGAAATATTGTTATGCCTAATATTGATTGATCTGCAATCGTTCTATATTTTTCTTCAGATTCTTTTATTCTTTGTTCAATGATTTTGCGGTCAGTAATATCTCTACCAATTGAAAGAATCTTTTTATTTCCTTTACTATCTACAAAATTTTTAGCTGATAATTCTAACCATTTATAATGTCCATCCTTATGCTTGAATCTTGCTTCATAAGATCCCTCCCCTTTTCTCAGGATTTTACTTAATCTATTAATTGCATGTTTTCGATCTTCTGGGTGAAAAAGTGATATTGGATCCATATTGGCTAGCTCCTCGATTGAATACTCCAAAACTCGTTTATGGACTTTTTCATTAAGGTATTCAAATTCAAAATTGTTATTAAAGACTCTAATTAGGTCATTAGTATTTTCATAAATTAATCGATATCTTTCTTCTGATTCTTTTAGCTTTTGGTCTGCAATTTTACGATCTGTTGTATCAATGTTAACTCCCTGAATATATTCTATTTTGTCATCTATATAAACTGGTGTGATTATATTGTAGAAATATTGTATCCTCTCGTTTATTTTAAGTTCAATTTCAGATTTGACAATTTCTCCAGAAAAAGCTCTTAAATTATTTTCTTTCCATATTGCTAAAGTGTCCTTACTATTAGCTACATCCTCTGGGCGTTTTCCGATAATGTTTCCCCAATTCTCCTTACAAACTGTATTTTGCATCACATAATAACCATCTTTATTTATCATAAAGAAACCAAATGGCAAGCTCTCTATTGCTGTATGAAATTTGGCTTCATTTTGACGGAGCTTTTCAGATGAGATGTGTAAGGCTTTATCATATATTTTTGGTGTGAATAAATCCCAAGTTCTAACTTCAGGAACTACCTTGGCAATCTTTTTGAGATTTTTTTCTGATTCTTCCAATTTTGATTCTAATTCTTTTAATTCTGAAATATTTCGTAATTTGAAAACGTATTTTTCTTGGCTTTTTTTCTCGTTGAATTTTTTAATGTTTAATTCAGTCCAGATTAAGTTCCCATTTTTTTTGATAATCTGAATATTTTGCGTACTTTTTTCTTGCTTTATTAACTGTATAAAATCCTTTCGTGTAATTTCATCCCCAAAATGAAATAATTTCAATAGTGATGTTCCAATTAGTTTATTATTCGAATATCCTAATTGATCTAAAAACCTACATTCATAAAGTTGTTCAATTTCGAAAGAATTATTTGATGAAGCAATAATAATTAAATCATCAATTGTTTCCATCAAAAAGGGAAGAATTTTCTTAAAATTAGGATTATTCTTTTTTTCATTAGATATCATATGAAATTCACCAAAATCATAAGAAATTTCAATTTAAAGAAAATTGCAAATATCTTATGGGAACTATAAATCCTTTATAAGAGTAGGTTTATTTATATCTTACCTTATTATAACATTTTCGTAATAGTAAAATGTACAAAATCATAATGTTAAGCGTATTATAAAATATGTTTCTTCAAATTTTTTTCATTTTCTATTTTAACCGTCTTTTCATTGCTTAAATCGTTATAATCAGTTCCAAAAATAACTTGCCCTATCGATTCAGACAAATCGGAATATCTTAGTGTTAACATGGCAGCATAATTGAATGCCTCATCATCAAATTCTCCTTGTATTATTGTAATTGGTCCTGGAACACCTTTCGCTTCAAGTATCAAATCTTTTTGTTTTTTAAGGTTCAATAACATATTATTTTCGGATTCATTTCTCCCCACGATAATTTTAGAATTTTTATACCGAAAATGACGGCCACATTTTAATATATTTATATCTTCCAATATCAGATTCTCATTAGACTTTAAGTAGTCTCTCATCCGATTTGTAAAACTATTATCAGTTAATAGACAACCCCCGCAAGCATAATAATTTTCTAAAAGTCTATGTTTTCTAGCCAATTCCATTTGAATTTTTCTACTTCTCCCTTTTATTCCTAACAATTTCTTTCGGTCTATTAAACCCTGTTCTTCGTATATAGTTGGCTTTAACTGATGAGCTGACAATGGTCTTAAAAGTTTACCTTCAAGTCCAACCTCTTTTTCTACAATTTCAAGCGCCTTCATATGTTGAGATTTTGGTCGTTGGTTAAGAACTTCGCCGGTAAATATAAAATCAGCATTAATTTCTTCCTTAAATTCTTTTGCTTTTCTTAAAATATATATCCTGCAATCAATACAGGGATTTAGATTTTTACCATAGCCGAATTTAGGATTACGGATGATTTCTAAATAATCATTGTTTAATGGTAAATAATGTAATTCTATTCCCAGTTTTTTTTCAAGTAAATCCAATCTACATTCAGACTGACCAGAATCTTTACCGTATTGGCAAAAGGGAGATGTAAAGTTTAACCCAATAACTTTAATTCCTTGTAATTGTAATAAAAGACAAGCAGTTAAACTGTCTAAACCTCCTGATACCAAACCAAGCCCAATTAAAGTTTTTTTTTTTTGTGCTTTTTCTTCTTTCATAGTATCAAATAGAAAAGAATCTAATCAAGAATAATTTAAAATTCTAAGCCATTTATTCTTTTCTTTAATTTAATATAATTCTCCTGTTTAAATCAAGTTGTTCAATATTAATCTCTAATCATTGCCCAATTAACTACATTGGTGTCTAGTATTTGATATTCTTCAAGAAGCCTAAACCCGAATCGGTTATATATGGGCAAATTTTCCTCATTATTAGTATCGAGAAAAAAAGGTAAATTCTGTTTATCAATTTGATTAAACATAGAATTAAATAAAACACTGGAAAATCCCTTTCCTTGATATATAGGATTTATACCAATAATTGATAAATACCAATGGTATGAAGGCATGAGGTTCATATGTTTTGTCAAAATGTAATTATAAAGTCTATTCTGTTTCTTAACAGCTTTGCTCCCTAGCTTAAAGAAATAAGAAATTCCTCCACTTAGAAGTCCCATCCATGTAGTAATTTTCGCTTTATTAGAAGGAAACCATATAGCAATCCCTTCTAATTTTGCTGATGTTGTATGTACTATTCCATATTTTATACCAATGCGAAGTAATAACTCCATCATTGATTTTAATTTTATTTTTCTTTCTTTTGGCTTAGGAAATAAATATAACATTAAGGGATCATTAAAAAACGCTTCACTTATTACATAACTTGCTAGCTTTATTTGATCTTTTGATACTAAAATAAGATCGCTCAATATAACTCCCTTAATTCTATTTACTTTTCTAAAACCTAATTTCCCTAGATATATAATATGGTTTGATAATTTAAACTCATTGATGATTAAAATTTAGATCGGTTGAAAGTTTGGGCTTAATAATATTATAATTCTTTATAATAGAAAAGCTAAAAAAAAATCAAGAATAACTTTTTATATAACACACACAAAATTTTAAAATAGAATTCGATTTTAAAGCTTATAAGCCAGTGTTGCCGAGTCGTAAGGCGATGGCCTGCAGACTTCTTTTCTGAAGAAGAAAGCCATTCATCATGGGTTCAAAATACTTTATTGGATAAATGAAGCATGAAATTCCCATCACTGGCTCTATTTTTATATTTCTAATTTTTAGATAATATTATCTTTCAGTATATCCTACAAAGCCAGCAATTAATATCAGAACTCCACCAATTGTACTTATGTATATAATCATAACAATACCTACTACCACACAAATGATCCAATTCAAATCTATAAACTTATGAGGTATAACCACACTTAATATGATAATCACTCCTAGAATTATAGCTATTACTAACAAAATTATTCGCGTGGTTTCTATATTCTTATCATTAAATCCCAAAATTGCTTCAATTATCGCGATAACTCCACCGAGAACAGCTAATAATTTCATCAAATCTTCATTTTGCATCTTTAACATCAATTTATTTATTATTTATCCAAAATATATTATGAAAACTATCATAATCTAACTTATTTAGTTTTTACTTAGCTTTAAAAATTAAATCATATTCTCAAGATTTAGTAGAATTAGTATCAAAAAATAAATGTCCTGAGTGTGGATATGAAGGTGATACATTTATTGTTCATGGCAGGATTGAAGATAAAAAAGGTCTTGGATGTTCATCAATATTAGAATGGATCTAATCACAAAGGCAATTTAAGAAAATAAAATATTTTTTCTTTATCTTTCTTCTCTTTAAAATGAATTAAAAAGAGTAAATTTAAAGTCCATTTATAATTTTTTTTTGAATTATTATGCGATATTGCTACATACAATTAATTTATTCTAAATGATAATATAACCAGAGGTTTTTTTTATCTTTATTAAATAATTATTCAAAATAATTTTTAATTCAAATGATAAAAAATGTCTGAATGCCAAAATTTGGAGAATTGTAATTTCTTCAAAATGTTTGAAAATGATAAAAGTAAGCACTTAGCATTGAAAGGTTTTATTTACATGTTTTGTAAGGGAAGGAAACAAGATCAATGTGTAAGGAAAAAAATAAGCCAAATCTTGGGAAGTTCACAATTTGTACCTCCAAATATGCTACCAAATGGATTCGCTATGGCTGGAACAAATAAGTCTAACTGGAGTGAAAAAGTAACAAAGTTATTATAATAGTTTTGTTCTTCTTCTCTAATTTAACCTATATTTTTTTTTTTCTCAAATAATAAGCAAAAATAGAAAGAATTTAGGTACCATTCATAATTTTAATTTTTGGAGTATAATAGTCACCAATCGCGTAGTTGTTGAAGTTAATGCTATAATGATTACGCCAATGAGCTTTAACATCATCAAGCATAGCCTCCATAACCCCATCTTTAACTTTTCCTTCTGCACAAATTGTTGTACCCATAGGAGTAGCTGTAATTTCACCATCTTTAACAACAATCTGTCCATCTTTAATTGTATAAGCTGCTAAAGTAAACGCTTTTTCTATCGTATGCCCATTCATTTTTTTAGGATCTAAATTATATATAGCAACATCACCAATTGCCCCCTTCCCTAAATGTCCTCTGTCTGTCATCCCTAAACATTTAGCTGTACCTGCTCGTGAAACTATGCATATTTCATACAAATTCAATTCGCGATCAATATCTTTTAATTGAGACTTTTCAGAGGCTTTTTTAGAACATTGATTTAGAAGAACATCATCTCTCGATTTTTTATCCATTAACCAGCGAACAATTTGAGGATAAGAAGTAAATGGTCCACCATTTGGGTGATCAGTTGTCATAAAAATTTGCCACGGATTCTTAGTTAATAGCATTAACTCTAACCCTACTGCCCATTGAACTGCATTAACAGCTACTTTTGGTGAAAAGAAATATGGGACGATTCCTGAACCAGATTCTCCTTCTACTTGCCCATTTATCCATTTAATTCCAGGACGTGCTCCCCATCCACTAGTACCGCCTATATGGTGAAGTGCGAACTCCCAAGGCCCGTCCGCGGTCATTGTTGTTGTTGCAGCTTTCCCAAAGATAACTTGACCTGCATCAACAGTAATATGATTGTGTGAATTTAAATATTCAGCGATATCAGCGGCACCAGATTCAAAATTACCCCAGTTAGTGCCCCCATATGCATTAAATTGACAATGTGTGAGATGAAATGCTGATTTTCTCCCTGTTTTTGGTTTAATTTTATCAACAGCTTTAAATGTTTCAAGTGTATGTTCTTTATTCCCGGGGTGTCCTAAATTGTTGGCATGGACATGAATTGTATGGGGTAACTTTAAGATTTCATTGACTTTTGCTAAACTTTCAACAATCTCTCTTGGACTGACTTCAAAATGAAATACGTGATCATCTAACGAGTTAACATTCTTGCCCCATGCCCAATTTTCTACTCCGCCGGGGTTTACAATCTTTACCGCATAACCTTTTACAGCTTTTAATATCCAAGCAATGTAGGCAGCAAGTTTTTGATAATTCTTTTCTTTAACATATTCCATTACGAACCAATTATTTCCAAAAAGAGGAAAAGCAGCCTTATCTATAATCGGAATATCCAAAAATTCTTCATGTGTATGTCTTGCTTTAAGTAATGGCATTGCGGGTTCAACAACAGTGGTATAACCCAATTTAGCATAACGGTATCCGGTTGCCCAAGTTGAGGGTACTGACCAACCAGTTCCGCTTCGAGTTAATTTCGTTCTCTTTTCATTAAATTCTTCAAGTTTATCCTCAGGTCGAAAGGAACGCCCAGCATTTACTTTTGTTCCTGCAATATGCGAATGGATATCGACTCCTCCTGGCATAACAATCATTCCAGAGGCATCAATTACTTTCGCATCACTATTACCTTTTTCTACGACAATACCATCTTTAATATGGATCTCCTTCTTTTCACCATCGATATTGTTTAATGGGTCGTATACTAAGCCATTTTTTATTATTAAATCTTTCATCGTAATTTTCCTATGTAATTTCCATGTTCTTGCTACTGTTTTGCAATTTATATCATTTAGAATAAATCCAATAATTTAAAGAATCTATTATTTTTATAAAGATTTATTATAAATTTTAAACAAATTACTGAAATATATTTTAGAGTATTTTGATTACAATATGCAGTTTTTTTATTTATGTTTAAACTTAAATAAAAGTATTTTCATTTTTAGTTTGTTTAAAAAAATAAATGATGGGTTGTTAGTACTAACATAAATTAAGTAAATTGTTGTTTCCTTAAAGGTATCAGGTATTTCTCTATGATAAAAATTTTTATCGTCGATGATGACCAATCACTCCAACGGCTTTATGCCTTGATATTAAAAGAAGCGGGTTTTGAGATAATAGCTACTGCAATAAATGGTAAAGATGCTATTGAAAAATATAATAAATTAGAATTGAAGCCGGATATAATCTTGATGGACCATAGAATGCCGATAAAAAATGGGCTCGACACTATGGCTGAGATTTTGAAAATAAACAAAAATGAAAAAATTATTTTCGCCAGCGCTGATATTACTGTAAAGGAAGAAGCTAAATCAATTGGTGCATGTGCTTTTCTTGATAAACCATTCAAAATGCAGCAATTATTAATAATGATTCGGCAGATTGTAAATAATGATTTAATTATGGAACATTAAATTAATTTTCAGCTTAAATAAACTAGTTTTTTATACTCAAATAAAAATAATTAAGAAATCTGAAATTCAACTAATTGATATTACTTACATATTGTTATAATTAATAATTAGCTTTTAATCCAAATCTATTTATGTAACACCATTTTGTTAAAATTAGATTAATATTATATATGTGTGTTAATCTATCTAATATTAAAAATTAAAATTAAAACAAATAAAGAAGTGTAAATATATGGGTGCTGGAAAAATATTTTGTATCCTTGGAGGAATAGTCACACTTTTAGCTTGCTACCTATTTTCATTTGGAGATTTTCCCCTTCTTCCTGGTGCTTATTTCTATGGTCTAGGTTTATTTTTGAACATTGGTGATGTCTTCGGATCAGGTATAGCATTAGCCATAGTATTTGCCATATTAGGTATTATCCTTATGTTCTCAGGGCTCTTAATAATATTAGGAGTGAAGAGTCGAGCAATTGGTATAATTGGTTCTGTTTTTGCGATATTTATGAGTGTATGGTTCCTCTTAAGTTTTTATATGGTTTTTACAGGAGATCTTCTCTTAGGTGTCACTGTTTTCGTGAATCTTCCTTTAGTTGAAGGGATCATCCCACTTCATGTAGGTCTTGGGGGAAGTATTTTTGCTACAGTTGGACTAGGCACATACCTTTTACTCGGTGGCGGTGTTTTAGGCCTAATTGGCGGAATAATGGGTCCTGATGATTTTTAAAACAAAATAAATTCTCTTTTTTTTTTTTAAAATTCTTATTTTAAAAGTATTCAATTTAATGATTATTTGAATTTTTTTTTAATCATTTCTAGCTCTGATTGTTCATTAATATTAAAAAAAGAGAGCAATTGTGGATCTAAAGGTTGGATTGAATTCTCTATTGAGATATAATTAATCTTCCAATCTTCTGCTAGGAGGTTAGTCAGTTTATAATTATTTCCTTTCAAAATCTCTCCTGCTCTTTTAAAAGATTTTTCAATTGGATAAACTGCTATAAGAGGTTCAAGAAAGCCATTATTCCATCTTGGTATACAACAGTCATATTCTTTAGATTCCTCTATTAGTAAATTTATTACATTTTTTTGAACTAAAGGAGTATCACACGGCAATACCAATGTTTTTTCATAACTTAATTTATTTAATTCTTTAAAAGCAGAATATAAACCAATCATTGGTGAGTGTTTATTTGTTTTTAATGAAAGTATTTGATCGTCGATAATAAAAGCGACAATTTTTCTAATATCAATTTTATTGATATAATTTTGAACTTGTCTATTCGAATGAGCAACAATAAAAATGTCGAATTTATTTTGAAATAAATTTTCAAGTAAATATGATATTAATGGTTTTCCGAGGATTTCATAAAGTCCTTTATCACTTCCAAATCGAGTGCTTTTTCCTCCAACTAATATCGCAATAGCAAGATATTTAGGATCAATACTTATCATTGACAATTTTTTCCACGAAATATCTAATATTTTAATAAACTAATAATTAAAAATTATATATGATTTAAATTAATTGAAGATAATTAAATTGCTTCTCTCAAATTTACGATTACGAATATCATGCTTCTTAAAAAAAAAGGACAAAAAATGAGAGAAAAACCTAGAGAAAATTGTGCTATTTTTGGTGTAACTTGTGATGATCTCGGTTATTCTGTCTCAAAGCTTTTGTATCAAGGTTTAATTGCTTTGCAGCATAGAGGACAAGAATCTACAGGTATATCTATTTTAAAAACTGGGGGAAAAATATTTACTTATAAAAAAAATGGATTAGTTTCGAAAGTTTTAGAAGATAAAATAATTTCGCAATATTGGGGAAATGTAGGAATTGGGCATAATAGGTATGCAACTACAGGAGCGGTTGGATATAAATCAACTGATTATATGCAACCTTTTCATTTTAAAAATAATGAAATTGAGTTTTCTATGGCTTTTAATGGAACTATAGCAAACTTTGATGAAATCAAAAAGAATATGGATAATATGGGGCGTGTTTTTATCACTGATACTGATACTGAAGTGATGGCACAATTAATTGGATCAATAGCATTAGGGACTGAAGATTGGCCAGAAATATTAAGATTAGCGAGTAGGATATTGGATGGCTCTTATTCTCTAATACTTATGACTGCTGATGGAGATATCTATGCTATGAGAGATC
The DNA here is from genome assembly GCA_029856145.1 of Promethearchaeia archaeon. Lineage (GTDB taxonomy): Archaea > Asgardarchaeota > Lokiarchaeia > Sigyniarchaeales > SOKP01 > Loki-b32. Next base: position 136,856 of record JAHQWK010000012.1, on the reverse strand, counting down.
CCTTGGGATTCAAGCCGTTATGTATTGGTGAATTAAAATCAGAACAAAGAAATATATATTTTGTTGCATCTGAATCATGTGCGATAGATGTAGTTGGAGGAAAACTCTTACGAGATGTAAAACCAGGAGAAATCGTACATCTAAGCCATCAAAAAGATATTCATTCAGAATTGATAATTAAAACAAACAAAACAGCTATATGTCAATTTGAATATGTATATTTCGCAAGACCAGATTCAGTTATCGATGGTGTTTCAGTTGCAGAGGCAAGATTACGTTTAGGAATGCATTTAGCAAAAAACGATCCCATCTTAAATAATCACGAAATAAGAGAAAATGCAATAGTTGTTCCAGTTCCAGATTCTGGGCGAGGTGTTGCTGTGGGATATGCAAAAGAAGCTAATCTTCCCTACGAAGAAGGGTTAATGAAGAATAGATATGTGCATAGAACCTTCATCATGCCTGGTCAATTAAAACGCAAAATTGCTGTAAAAGAAAAATTAAACCCTATTAAAAACGTTGTTAATGGTAAAGATATTATTCTTTTAGATGATTCTATTGTGAGAGGAACAACAACCCAGCAAATCGTTTCATTATTAAAGGAGAAAGGAGGGGCTAAGCGCGTTCATTTACGTATAAGCTGTCCCCCTATTATTAGTCCATGCTATATGGGAATCGATTTTCCTACAAAAAATGAATTAATTGCTGGAAGATTTCGAAACCTCTATGGTGAAAAATATTTAGAAGAGATTCAAAAAAAAATTGGACCAGATACATTATTATATCAAACTATTGACGGTTTAACTAATGCTATTGGAAAGAATAAAAATCAATTATGCTTAGCGTGTTTAACAGGAAATTATCCATTAAAATCTGTACAAAAATTAGCTGAATTGGAAAAATCAATTGTTAAAAGTAGAGCTTAATCAATTTTTTCTTTATTCTATACCATCCCAACAATACGTGCATATCTTTTCCTTTGGTAATCCTATGGCGTTAATTAAATCTTCAAGCCTCTGGTATTGTAAGGTCGTCAATCCCAACCTTTTACGTATAACCTCAACCATAGCTTTGTAATTATCAGAATCAGGGTCAGTATACTCAATGGGATTATCAATATTTCTTCCAATTAGTTCTTTTATTGCCCACCGTCCCGCTAAATCTAATTCTGAACGAGACCGCGAAAAATTTAGAAATTTGCAGCTATAAACTAGTGGGGGGCATGCAGGTCTCATATGGACTTCCTTGGCTCCATATTCATACAACCTTTGAATTGTCTTCTTAAGTTGTGTCCCTCTCACAATTGAATCTTCACAGAAAAGTAAACGCTTTTGGTTAATGAGTTCTTTAATCGGGATGAGTTTCATCTTCGCAACTTCGTCCCTAATAGATTGATCTTGAGGCATGAAACTACGGGGCCAAGTTGGAGTATATTTTACAAATGGTCGTGAGAAAGGAATTTTTGCTTCGCTTGCATAACCTAAAGCGTGTCCAGTACCAGAATCAGGAATACCCGCAACAAGATCAACTTGGGTTTCATCATTTTTTGCTAAATAAGAGCCGCATTTATAACGAACAACTTCTACATTAATATTCTCATAATTTGATGCTGGATATCCATAATACACCCATAAAAAGCCACATATTTGCATTCGGTTACCAGGTGTGATTTTTTGTTCAAGACCGTTCTTACTTATATAAATTACTTCTCCTGGTCCAAGAAATTTTGTTATTTTATACCCAAGATTTGGAAATGCACAAGTTTCCATTGTAACGGCATAAGAACCAGATTTCTCTCCTATTACAAGGGGGGTTCTTCCAAGTTTATCGCGAGCTGCATAAATACCTTCACTTGTTAATATAAGCATAGTACATGATCCATCTATCATATCTTGAACTTCTTGAATTCCATCTTTAAAGCTATCACCTTGGCTTATTATTGTTGCTACCAATTCTGTAGGGTTTATTTCACCTCCATGCATCTCTGAAAAATGAGATCCATTCTTTAAAGCTTTTTTTGCTAAATTTTCTATGTTATTAATTTTTCCAACAGTACAAATAGCAAATACGCCTAAATGTGAGTTAATTATTAATGGTTGATCATCATAATCGCTAATCACCCCGATTCCTTTATTACCATGCATTTTCTTAATATCTTTCTCAAATTTAGATCTAAATTGAGTTGTTGTGATATCTTTGATGAATCTTTGAAAACCACTTGAGTTTTTTACTGCTAATCCTCCTCTTCTTGTTCCTAAATGAGAATGATAATCTGTTCCATAAAAAAGATCTTCTAAACAATCTGAATCTGAATAAACACCGAAGAGCCCACCCATGATCATTTCACTATATATTTGAACGAAAAAATGTTATTAAATAATATTATTAATCCAATATGATTTGAAAAAGCTAAGATGCACCTGAATAATTTGGAAAAAAACATATAATTAATTTGTAATTTTGGCTCCTGGAATTTCTTCTCTTTCAAATCTTTTCATAATAATTGCGTTGTTTGAGCAAGTTACAGCACATAATCCACACCCAACACATTTTTCAGGATTAACATGAGCAATATCATCTACTATTATTGCACCAAACTTACATCTTTCTACGCAAGTTCCACAAGCAATACAATCATCCTCGGCTATATGTGAAATAAAATTAGCTTTTGCTATAGCTCTTGGATTATCTAATCTTGTTAATCCTTTCAGCATTCCGCAACAACACTCACAGCAAGCACACAATATCGTACAATTTTCTGCTCTATTATCAGTACAATGAACCAATCCCACTTCTGCTGCTTCCTTGGTGATTTTTACGATTTCATTTTTAGAAGCGGACTTTATTATGGGATCTCCCATTTCTAATACAGCTTTAGCATAAGGTCCAAATAATACACAATTATGAATAGGATATTTCTCTTTACATTCTCTTATTCCTTCTATTTCTGCTCTTTTTCTACAAGGGCATGGAATTACCGCAAAGTCATCCCATTTATCAATAATACTATAGACCTCTTCAATAGGGATAATTTCTCGATTGGGTTCAATTTCTTCACTAACCGTTAGTACTCTAAATCTGGGAACACCTTTTCTACTATTCTGCCAAGTTTTATAATATCCTTCCTCAGTATAGAATTTTCGACTTAAATAAGCAAACTTCTTTATTTCATCTTTATGGTCTTCATAATTTACTTTTAAAATAAATGGTATATCATAGACAAATAAAGGCATTAGTTGAGCATAACTTTTACCTAATTTAATAATAAAACCTCTCTTAGCCGGTATTTCAAGCTTTTTTTTTAATGTATTCTTATCTAATCCTGTCTTTTTAGCAAGTCTAACAATGGAGATAGTTTCTGGGAAAACAGGTAAGGGTATAACTAATTCTGCAACATCAGGATCATACATCAAGCTAAGATATTCTAAATAAGTATCAGTAGGCTCCCCATTCTCATCCTTAGGAAAGGATTGAGTCTTTCTTTCTAATTTTTTTGCTACTTTTACTAAATCTTCCTTATGTTTATTAGAAACAATCATAATATTCGAAAAATAGAGTATTACTTAAATTTTCACATGGTTATTTATTATTAAGGTGTTGGAATAATCCTCCAATTAATTGTCCAGTACTAATACCAGCATCTCCAGGGGCAACCAAATTATGCTCTAAAAAGGTAAAACCTTCTAATTCTATGTTTTCTTTTATTGTTTTTGCAAATGAATAATTGTAAGCAACACCTCCAGTTAACCCAATTTTACTAATTCCTTGCAACTCAGCTATTTCTTTAGCAACATCTGCAAATGCTAATGCTAATTCTATTTGAAATCTAGCAGCAATATCTGATGGATGATTTTTTTTATCTTTAAATAACTCTATAATATCAAGAATAAGTTTCGAGCTATTTATTATTGAGATGTTATTTCTTTTAATTATATTAATTTTCAGTTTAACATTATCAGGGTTACCTATTGAAGCTAATCCTTCAAGTCTCATCGCAGGTTCCCCTCTATATGTTTTTATATTAGTTACTCCTAAAATATATGAGACAACATCAAAAATCCTGCCTGTAGAGCTTGTAAGCGGGATATTTTTAGAAGGGAATTGGTTGTTAACTTCCTTAAATTGTGAAATTAGAGTTTTTAATTCTGTTTCTTTATATTCTAAATCATTTTGTAGTTTTAGGCTACTAAAGATCTTTGAAGCTTTTTCAATTTCGAGTTCTTTTAATAATATTGAAGCTAGCATTCGAGCGGGATATTTAGTGCAACGATCTCCTCCTATCATTGGTTGATATTCTAAATGGCCAAGTCGTTTATACTCATTATAACTACATAAGATGACCTCTCCACCCCATACATTACCATCATCACCATACCCAACACCATCTGTGCTTATTCCAATAATTTCTTCTTCAGATTCTACCTTATTTTCTGACATTAATCCCAAGATATGAGCAAAATGATGTTGGATAGGATAAAGTGGAACATTAAATTGAGTAGATAATTCCTTTCCAAATTTGGTGGTAATAAATTCTGGATGTAAATCACATGCTATAAATTCTATTTCAGGATCTTTAATTTGAAGTAGATTTTTCATATGCAAAAGCGAATTTTTTAAGAACTCATAAGTTTCAAGATGAGTTACATGCCCTATATGTTGAGTTGGAAATATTCTATTAAATCTTAAAATAGCTCCCGTTGTAGCTAATTCGGGACCTGTAGCAAGAGCACCTTGAACATTTACCTTAAACGGTAACGGTAAATATTCTGGAACAAAACCTCTTGAGCGTCTAATTAATTTTACTTTGTTATCATGAATTCTTAAAACACTATCATCGGCTCTTTGATAAATTCGTCTATTATGAAGTAGAAACGCATCAGCTAAATCTTCAAGTTGATTAAATATATCCGTATTTTCTATCGCCATAGGAATATAAGATTTATTTCCACTTGTGTATATTAAAGGTTTTTCTCCAATAAAATCGAATAATAAATAATGGATCCCTGAATACGGGAGCATAATTCCAACATTATTTAATCCGGGTGCCACCTGATTACTAATTATTGAATGATTGGAAGGATCCTTTAGCTGTAAAAGTACAATAGGTCTGCGGAATGAAGTTAAGAGTTCTCTTTCTAAAGGTGAAATTTCTAATGCATTTTCACTTAAATTCAAATTTGGTACCATTAAAGCAAAAGGTTTATTCTTTCTTTCTCCTTTTCTTTTACGTAGTTTTATAATAGTTTCATCATCAGCTAAACTAACTAGATGTGTACCTCCGAGACCTTTAACAGCAACAATATTTCCGTCATTAATCATCTTAGCCGTTTTTTGCAAGATAAGACTTATTGAGTCATCATTAATAATTTCTCCCTTTTTATTATACAAAGTATAATGAGGGCCACAAACAGAACAAGCAAATGTTTGAGCATGAAATCTTCTATTATTAAAATTTGAATATTCTCGAACACAAGATTCGGGTTCAGCTCGTTGGCAGAAAGGAAATTCACCCATAGTACTCCTTTCCCTATCATAAGGTAATTCTGTGACTGTAGTAAATCTTGGACCACACACTGCACACGCAATAAAAGGATAGTTATAATACTTTTCATTTTGGGTGTTACGCATATCTTTTAAACAATCATTACAAATTGCTATATCTGGTGGAAGTGATTGACTAATACCTCGTCCTTGTTCACTTTTCCTTATCTCTACATCCTTAAATTCTTCATGAACATCTAAATAATCTATTTCAATATCTTCAATAAAAGAAATTTCTGGTTTTTTTATTCTAATATCTTCTAAAAATCTTTTAATATTTTGAGAATAACCTTGTAATATTAATCTTACTCCTGCATTCCCTCTATTTAAAATATAACCATTGAGATTTAAGGAGCGAGCTAAATTATATAAAAAGGGTCTAAATCCTACACCTTGAACTATTCCTGTGATTCGAATCTCTACTGTTTTATAATCTCTCAACTAGTTCCTTCAAATTTTCATATTTAATTTTAATTCTAAATTATTAAATAATCGCTAAAAAAAAAGATTAATATTTTATTATGAAAAGCCTTATTAAATTAAGATTTCGTTTTAGAATCAAATAACACATGCAGTAATACAGTACCAAAATGACTATCAAAGAAAATCTATGGGATGTACCTTATAATAAAGCATTTTTTAAGACAAGCCATAATTCATATGAATATTCTATAAGAGAACAACTAAACAAGGGAGTTAGGGGTCTTGAATATGATATACATGACGATAAAATACAAGAATTAGAAGATTTTGAAGTATACCATTTACAAAATCATATCGATACTCTTCTTAATGAGGATGGCAACCCTAATAATCTTCTCTTCCATAATTGGCTTAAAATCTTAGATGAATGGTCTAATGAACAATATAAAAACCATGCGCCTATCACACTCTTTATTGAACTTAAAGATTCAATTATTGACTCGAATAATCAACCTGGAGAACTTTATGGGATCAAGAAATTAAATAAGATTATAATTGATTCGTTTAAACCTAATACTCTTTTTACTTATAAAGATTTCAGAGAAAAGAATTATAAATGGCCAACAGTAAGAGAATTAAAAGGACGTATCCTAATTGTTCTTGTAAGTTATTGGGGCGGATATTGGGCCGCTAATGAAGGCGGTTTTGATTCTAGGTTAAAATATTTGACTAATTGCTTGGAAGGAAAAGATGATGTCTGTTTTGTTTCTTGGGTACAAGAGGATCAAGGAGATAAATCATCATATCTTAAAGAAAAAACATATTATTGGAAATGTAGTCTTGAGTATAGCACCCAAAATTTTTCTCAAAATTCTGACGCCCAAAGATTAACAAGAGCTGATTTTGATAGTATCGTGTGGGGAATGCACGTAAAAACATATTACAACAAAAATTATGAAAAAGGATACCGGTGTAATTTCCCCGCTACAGATGCTTGGGGAGCTGATAAATATAATTCTTGTTTTCCATGGTCGGTTTAATAATTTTATTCACTATGATATTTATAATAAATACTACAAGTACCTTCCATAGATACCATACATGGTCCAATAGGATTAATAGGAGTGCATTCTTTTCTAAATAATTGACATTCATAAGGATAGAGTTTACCTACCATCACTAAATGACAAGAGCAACCAGGAGGGATGTCTTGGGATTTTTCGATTTTTATATCAAATTTCTTTTCAGCATCAAATGCCTGATATTTCTCTTTAATAACTAAACCTCCATCATAGACTCTTCCAATACCCCTCCATGGAGAGGAAACAGAATCAAAAACATCTGCAATAATTTGTTGAGCAATCTTATTTCCCTCTGGTTTTACAACTCGGGAGTATTCATTTAAGGTTTCAAACTTTTCTTCTTTTCTCTGCTTTAGGAGCATCAATATAGCAACCAATACATCATTAGGTTCGAAACCAGCAATTACATTTGGAACTTTATAAGCATCTGAAAAGATTTTATAAGGTTGAAGCCCAATAATTGTAGAAACATGCCCCGGCGAGATAAATCCATCTATTTTTAGCTGAGACTGACTAATCAAGAGTTCTAACGCAGCTGGAATTAATTTATGTGCACAAATTACGGAGAAATTTGAAGGAGGTCCAGATTGAATTTCATAGCCAATTAAGGGAACGGTTGTTTCAAATCCTATCGCAAAAAAGATTACTTCTTTATCTGGGTTTTCTTTCGCTATTTTCACCGCATCATTTGGACCATAGACAATTCTCACATCTGCACCTTTAGCTCTTAGTTCTGCTAGAGATATTTTAGAGGCAGGAACTCGGATCATATCTCCAAAAGTAGTGATTATCGTATCATCCCGTTTTCCAAGCTCAATGGCTTTATCAATATCTGCTGCTGGACATATACATACAGGACATCCTGGACCGGATAACACTTCAATTTCTTTAGGTAAGAGAGTTCTTAATCCGTATTTAGAAATTGTATGTTCGTGAGTTCCACAAATATGCATAAATTTAACAGATCTATTGATATCTTTTACTAATTTATTGATTGAATTTATAATCTTCTTTGTAAACTCTTTACTTCTAAGGATACTTATTCCGGGAATATTCATAATATTATCTAAGTAAAAATTCTTGAAAGTTTAGCAAATTATAATAATGTAAATTATCTTTATTTATAGTAGAAGTTATTTAAGATAATCTTTCTCTATAATTAAAATATATTCAATATAAATTAGAACTGATACAAATTGAAAAAAGAGTTACAATTAAATGAGGAAATTAAAAAAAAAATAATTTCTATTCTTGTAAAGCATGATATTAAAAGAATTTTAGTTTTTGGATCTTATGCTCGTAAAGAAGCAACACCAAAAAGTGATTTAGATTTAATTGTAGATTTCCCTGAGGGAACTAGTTTGTTAGATCATGTTGGCATAGAAATTGAATTATCTGAAGCTTTGGATATGAAAATTGATCTATTATCTCGAAATGGAATAAGCCCTCACATTAAGGATCAAGTATTGAAAGAAGTAATTGTGATTTATGAATGAATGATAAAAATGACCTTCTTTAAAGTCATATAATTGATTCCTGTATACATATCATAGAATTTACAAAGGATTTTTATTTTAAAACTTTCATAAAGAAATGCTTGATTCAAAGTGCCGTAATTAGAGAACTTGAAATAATTGGAAAAGCTACAATGAACCTTTCTGATGATATAAGAAAAAACTTCAAAAATAAACCTTGGATAAAATTAGCTGGAATAAGAGATAAATTAATCCACGGATACTTCACAGTGGATCTAAAAGAAGTATGGAATACTGCTAAGAAAGACATATCTATTCTTAAAATAGGTATAGAAAAAATTTTATGTAAAAAAGATAAGAATGGATACAATGATTAACAAATACGAGGTATTGGGTCCCCCAGAGGCATATCTATAAACCGGGTTCCTCCTACAATTGTTTTTAAGAACACTCTTCGAGGATTTTGTACTTTTACCTCCCCAATTATTTCAGCATCTTTTCCGATCTCAGTTGACTTGATTTTTTTTAATATTTTTGCAGAATGCTCTGGATCAACTGCTAAGAGAGCTCTCCCTTCGCTTGCTATATTGTATGGATCTAATCCTAACATATCACATATAGCTGTGACTTGTTTTTTAAGCGGGACTTTTTCCTCATCAATCCAGATGCTTACATTTGATTTCACGGCCCAAACATTTAAAGCAGCTGCAATACCTCCACGTGTTGGATCCTTCATAGCATGAATAAAATTATTATTAATTTCAAACTTGATTGCATTATGAATTTCTAATAAAAGTGAAAGATCTGACTTTAGGTCCGTAGAAATATTTAACCCTTCTCGAGAAGCCATTAGTGCTGTTCCATGATCTCCTATACTCCCAGTTATAATTATATGATCTCCAACTTTTAGGCGGCTATCTAAAATATTTATGCTTTTATCTTTTATTCCTATCCCTGTTGTTGCTATAATTATTTCATTTAATGATCCTCGGGGCATTATTTTAGTATCTCCCGCAATTATTGCAATATTCGCTTTTTGTGTCATTATATTCATTGAATTAATTATTTTTTCTAAACTTTTGAATTCAAAACCTTCTTCTATGATTATCATGGACGTTAAAGCTAATGGTTCTGCACCCATCATTAAAAGATCATTTACAGTTCCACAAATGCTTAAAGTTCCTAAATCTCCCCCAGGAAAGAAAAGAGGATAAATTGTATGCCCATCTGCTGTTACAACGATTTCTTTTTCATAACCATTTAAAGGAATTGTAGCACCATCATCTAATGCCTCAACTCCAATCCCATTATTTATATTTTTAAAAGGAATATTTTTAGTGATGAAATCAATTAATTCTTCTTGTAAACTTCCACCCGCCCCATGTGCTAGGCGGATTATATTTGAGCTTTCTTTTTTTACACTCATAAGTGTCAAATAGAAACAAAAATTAAAAGAATTTAGGTTATAATAGAATCAATTAAGATTTTACCTTTGAGTAATTAAGTTTTAAATCTAGACTAATTTATCTACAAGAATAAAAAAATTAAAAAAAAATTTAGAATGATTAAATTTTGTCAATTACATATTTATGATAGTATCATTTTCGAAAATTAAGTCGATAACTTGTTCGGAAGCAACTAATTTAATTTTATCAGAGACGAAATTGTTTAAACCTCGTAAATCTATATGCTCTTTACAGGCTGCTACAGTTTTCTTTTGATTGAGTGCTTGTGAAACAGTTTTATTGGTTTTATTTGCGAAATATACAGCATTTTGGAGTAAGAGAATTGTTACATCATCTTCATCAGTATGTTCCATAGCAAGTTCTACTCCTGTGATATCTTCACTTGTGATAAAATACAAGACTTTTTTGCTCATTGTCATCAAACCTCCTAAAATGGTATAGTTACGGTTGAATTTTCAATCATTTTCAAAATTTCACCATGTTCTTTGATCTCAATTTGTTCTATTAGATCATCTTTCGTAAGACCACGTTCATCAAGTGATTTCTTATCTACATAAATATCCAAGTCAATATTCTTAAGAAAATCTATGTGCATTGAATACATCGTTTTATCTACATCTTTAAGAAAGGTATAGACACCATCATTAATAGCAATGGTTATTGGATCAAAATCTGCACTTACAGCAACCGACATTCTTAGACCCTCAACGGGATAAAGTGTTCCATGAGGGGGTTGCCGTAAAAGTATTACTACTTCTTTTTCTTCTGACATTTATTATCACCTTAACATATTACTATTAATTTATCAGTTTCATCAATAATCTTAGCAAGATCTGGTGTCCCAGCTCTTTTAACATCTCCGCATTCTCTCTTTAAACAATTTTTCATGGTACCTCTCACTAAAAGACATAGGTTACATAATCTCACAGTTGCTCCTTTTTCAAGGATTTCTTTGAACGCTTTTTCGATGTTATATATTCCTTCAATATCTTTTTGATTTTCTAAAGCTGCATTGACAGCATCCATATAGCAAAAAATTCGCACTTCATGACCTTTATCTAATGCTGTGCTCGCTAATTTACAAACAGTTTCAGCAGACTCTGCTTGGTATGGTCCATTGAAAAAAAGTATTCCAAGTCGTCCCATATTTCTCTCTCATCTCCAAAAGTTAGTCTTGTCTCCACATAAATAGAAGATAAGCTGCTATCCAAGCTCCAAACATTATACATGCGCCCGCTATAATACTATGTAATGAAAACTGAGGTACTCCACCTAATATGTTTGTTATATTACATCCCATCGCTGTTACAGCACCAAATCCCATTAAGCCTCCGCCTATAAACTGCTTAACCAATGTGAACCCTTCTTTCGGAACCCTAAACTTAAACTCTTTAGCGATAATAGCACTAACGAATGATCCAAGGATAATACCGAAAATTATAGCACCAGTCCATCCAATAGGACTTAACCCTCCAAAAACGAGCCATAAATCGATATTAATCCAACCACCTGTAATACCTACTACACCATTACTAGCAACGTAACCAGCTATTAATATTATACCAACACCAATACCAGTAACCCACCAAGGCCATCCTTTTTTAAAGGTTGATTCTACAAAATTTTCAGTTTTTATTAAAGGTTCCTTTGCTTCTCTTTTTTTCTTTATAGCTGGCCATCCCCAGAAAAAAAGCATAAGGGCAATCCCTACTATACCAATAATAATCATCAAAGTCGGTAATATTGTTCCTAAGTCTGCGAATTCTCCAAAAATTGTAAGGTTTCCTCCAACTACAACATCTTGTAAGAATAGCATTGATGGATTTAGAGGCCCAAACTTTGTCATTATTGCACCGGTTGTTAACCCAACAGCAGCGACAAAAGATCCCATCATTCCTTCTCCGACTCGATATGTAGTTCCACTTGCACACCCAGCTGCAAGAACCATTCCACCTCCAAATATTAAACCACCAACTATTGCTGCCCATGGTTTAAATGGTTTTGGAGCTAAATTAATTACTCCGCCAAATGCAAATATCGCGAAACCAATCATTAAGACGGCCAATGAGACCACGACTGCTTTTGCGAGCTTAAATTCTTTCATTAAAATGATATCTCTGAAGGCTGAATTCATACAGAATCTTCCGCGCTGTAATATAAAACCAAAAATACCTCCAATAATAAGTCCTACTATTAATGCATACCAAAATTCCATTTTTTTTTTCACCTTATTTTATTTGGATGAGAATCTTCCAAGAAGAATCTCCGGTCTTATCTACAGATAGCACTTCATGCCCTAGAGATTTCATAGTTTCGGGAATTCTCTCAGCTGAAAGAGGATAATCAAGGAGAATTTCAAGTACTTCTCCTGAATTCATCTTTTTAACTCTTCTTTTGCTTTTTACATCTGGATAAGGACAAACATCGCCCGTGCAATCCAGTGTATCTGTAATATCTACCATTTCTATCCAACTTTTTTTTGTTTTTTATTTAATTGTTTTGAATAATCATTCGATAGGTAAATGAATGATAATTCTAATTAGATGGTAAAATATTTAAAATTAATGAAATTAGTCAGTCAGTTTTTCTTCTACAAAATTATCAGTTTTATTAATACAAAATTTATCTTCAAATACTCTTAAAACAAGGTCGACATTAATAATTAAAATTTAACACAAGAACATAGTTATTTTAATGGAATTATCATTTACCACAATCAGATAAATTTAGTTAATTTATTCGATAAAAGGCTTATTATTTTCGCTTAAAACGAATAAAAAAATAAATATTTCATTTTCTAAAATATAATAAGGAGTTAATTAAAAATCTGCTTCCAAATTTAGCTAAATGTAAATTTTGAATATTTATTCATATTGTAAAAATAATTTTATCAGAATGTAAAAGGAATCAGAACTTTTTAATACAGTTATGAATAACATATCTCAACTAATTTTTTTTAATTTAAATTAGCTAATTTAAACAAACAAAATATACAAAAAAAAATTGATAAAAAATGGCAGTAAAAGTAGCTTTTATGCAACTTTCCGATTGTTGGGGTTGTCATCAATCCTTATTGAATGCTCATTTAGGATTATTGCCAGTTCTTCCAGCACTCGAAATAGTTTACTGGCCAGCAGTAGTAGACTTTAAACATGATTCATTGAAAGCGAGAGAAAACGGTTCAATATTAGTCGGATTCATTGAAGGTTCTGTTAGAACTAATGAAGATTATGAAAACGTCAAACTAATGAGAGAAAAATGCGCTCTAATCATTAATTTTGGAAGTTGTTCCTGCTATGGAAATGTACATGGATTAGCTAACCAGTGGAATAAAGATGACTTAGTAAGAAGAAAATTCTCTGAAGTAGAAAGTATAGCTGATGGAAGTGGTGGTGAACCAACACAACATACTCCCGGTTTTAGAGATAAAATCGTTCCTGTTGATGATATTATTAATGTAGATGTTTATATGGCAGGGTGTCCGCCTAGACCAGAACAGATTGTCAGTGCTGTGATATTCTTATTAGGACAAAAGCCATTTCCTATGAATGATCTTGCATATTGTAATGATTGTGCTATTAAAGATAACTGTTTATTAGACGCAGGAAAATTATGCTTCGGTCCCATAACTAGTATTGGTTGCAGCTTAAAATGTACCAGTAAAGGAAAACCCTGTGTTGGTTGCTTTGGGCCTGCAAAGACAGTTGATTCTAGAGCAGAAAAATTAGGCAGTATGACGAAGAGTCTTGGTGCTATTAGTTCAGGAGATAAAAAGAATTTGTATGAATTTCTAACATTATTCTTGAATGTCCCATTAATGGCAGGTTTTGATTTAGCTGGAGATATCCTAAAACAAGTAAAGAAACATGGAACTCCTGACACACCCATAGCAAATTTACCTCCAACAACAGAGGAAATTGCGGGAAGTTTAATGGCTTTCTTGAGAGATAATTCAGATTTCACTGAAATCTCAAACGTCTGTGACACATGTCCTCGGATTATTGGAAGCAAATCTACAATGACAAAAGTTAAAAGAGACTATGAAGGGCTTCCTAATATGGATGATTGTCTTATTGAACAAGGATATATCTGTATGGGTCCTGTTACTCGTGCTGGCTGTGGCGGTCTATGTATCAAGGTTAACGCTCCATGTTCTGGCTGTTATGGTCAGACAGAATGGGGTGTTGATCAAGCAGAGAGATTTGCAGATACTATACTTAAGGGATTCAATGTGAGTTTATCCAAAGATGAACTACTTGCTCAAGTAAAAGATCCTATTGGCACTTTTGAAAAATTTACATTAGCATCAAGAAAAGGAGGCGTATAAAAAAATGGTAAAAGAAATAGTAGTAGACCCCGTGACTCGATTAGAGGGACATGGAGGCTTAAGATTAGTCTTAGGTGATGATGGAAAGGTACAAGATGTTCAATTCAATATCACTTCGACAAGATTTTTTGAGAAATTTCTTGAAGGAAGATATTGCGAAAATATCCCTAGAATTACTCCAAGAATTTGTGGTATATGTCCGATACCTCATCATCTAACACCTACCAAAGCAGTAGAAGACGCTTGGGGCGTTCAAATTCCTCCTGCAGCATATAAATTACGTCAATTGTTACAGAATGCAAAGCAATATTCATCACATGCACTTCATTTCTATGCACTTGCAGCTCCTGATTTCTTATTAGGACCTTTCGCTGATCCTGCGCTAAGGAATGTTGTTCATGTCATCAATAAAATGCCAGAAGTCGGTACAATGGCATTAAAAATGATGGATTTTGGACAGAAATTATGCGCTGCAGTAGGTGGTAAATCTGTACATCCAATTTCTGCTATAGTTGGTGGAATGAAAAAGCCTTTAGATGAAGATGTTCGAGATTTGTTTTTAAAACAAATTGAGGATCAAGTTGAATGGACAAAAAAGACTGTGGATATTGGTTTAAAAGTTGTCGAAGATTATTGGGATGTTGTTGCTAATGTTGGTGTTGTTCCAACTTATTACTTAGGTATGACTAAAAATGGTGTTCATGATATTTATGATGGTGATATTCGTATTGTTTCTCCTGATGGAGAGAAATTCGATTATCCACCTCAGAAATATTTAGACGCTTTAGGTGAACACATTCCAGAACATTCTTATGCAACTCACATGTATTATAAACCTGCTGGATACCCTGAAGGTATTTATCGAGCGAATACATTAGCAATGATTAACTGTGCAGATAAAATGGCAACTCCCTTAGCTGATGAAGCATTGCAAGCAATGAGAGCAAAAGTTGGAAACATACCTCATCATACATTCGCATATCATTGGGCTCGATTAATTGAATTAGTTGAGTCAATTGAAGTTGTAGCAACACTCCTTCAAGATGATGATGTGGTAAATCCAGATTGTAAAACTTTGGATGTCCAACCACGAGAAGGAGATGGTGTTGGCGTCACTGAAGCTCCACGAGGATTACTTTTGTATCATATTTGGTCAGATGCTGAAGGAATTTGTAAAAAAGCAAATCTCTTAGTAGCAACTAACCATAATATTGCGGGAATTGAAAAGACATTAATGCATGTAGCTAAACAGGTTTTCGAAGACAAGGCACTAGATGGATTAAAATTACCAGACCCATGGATTAAATAAATCAAATATATTGAAAATTAAATAAAAAAGTGAATAAAAAAAGATGAGTGATATACCAGAAGGTGTAGTAAATCTCTTGGAAATGATAGTTCGCTGTTTTGACTGTTGACTATCGTGTGCTGCTCACATTACTGTAGTTAATGAAGAGGGCACTGAGATTTACTCTCGAAATTTGAACGTAGGCTTATAGGATGAATGTCCAATAAAAATAATAGAAATTGGATATAACTGCCCCTTGCGTGGGGTTAAAGCCTACAAATAAAAAAAATCATTCAAAAAATAAGAAAAAAAGTGAAAAAAAATGGAAGTAAACTTTGAATGGAGAAAACAGATTTTAGATTACCATATTGGGCCTGATGTGATTAAATACTGTTATCAATGTAGTAGATGTGCTGATAATTGTCCTGTAACTGATGTTACCGCGGATTTTTATGACCCGGCTAAGGGTTATAATCCTAGAAAAAATATCTTATTTGCTCTTTTAGGATATAAAGGTTTACTCCTTGGAGGAGATGAGTTAACTATTTGGGGTTGTACTGTTTGTGATACATGTGATGAGGTATGTCCCCAAAATATTGAGCTTACAGAAATCTTTACATTTCTAAAAAACCAGAGTATTGCTCTAGGGAAAGGTCCAGAATTTATCTATTCACAGGCAAAAACAGTTTTCGAAAATGCCAAAGCAATTCCTTCACAACCTGCAATTGAGAGACGAAGAGAACAATTAGGTTTACCAGCGGTAGTAGTACCAGATGTGAATGAAGTACAAACATTACTAAAAAATATTGGAACAGATAAAAAACTAAAATAATTCGAGGATAAGAAAAATGACAGAATATAAAATGTTTGAGGGATGTGTTATTGGTAATAGAATTCCTTTTATTGAAGCTGCTTCAAGAAAAGTTTTTGATAAGCTAGGTATTGAAACCTCTCAGGCACCATTCTCATGTTGTCCAGATCCTACTGGAGTAAAATGTTTTGATAATGATGCGTGGTTAACAATCGGTGCTCGAAATCTATGTTTAGCAGAAACAGAGGGTAAGGACATTGTATCATTATGTAATGGTTGTGCTAATACTTTAAGAGGTGTAAAGCATCAATTAGAGCATGATAGCTTGAAGAAGGAAAAGGTCAATTCGGAGCTGGCAAAAATCGGGAAGGAATTTAAAGGGTCTATAGATATAAAGCATTTTGTTGATGTATTGAAAGATGAAGTGGGATTGGATAAGATTAGAGGAGCTATAACTAAACAATTAGGTGGTTTGAAAGTAGCTTGCCATCCAGGGTGTCATTATATGAGACCCGCTGAATGGATGGAATCCGACGATCCAATGCGACCGACTAATTTAAAAGAGTTAGCAGCTCTTTCTGGGGCTACAGTAGTAGACTATGAAGAAATTGCACTTTGTTGCGGTTCAGCAGTAACAAATGCATATGAGGAACATGGCATGGCAAATCTAAAGAAAAAAATGGATAGTATTAAAAAGACTGGTGCGGACGTCATTGTTGTGAACTGTCCATCATGTTTCCAGCAATTTGATACTAGACAAAGAGATCTCGGCAAGATGTTCGAAACCGAATATGGAATCCCTGTTTTGTATCTAACAGAATTATATGCTTTAGCAATGGGATTTAGTCCGGATGAATTAGGATTAAAATTTCATCGTACAAGATTATCTGGAGTATTAGAAAAGCTTGGTATATAGATAAATAGTATAATCTTAAAATTCTTTTATTTTTTTAATTTTTTTAAACATTCTTATTGAGATTGTAAGATTTAAATAAGAAAGATACGATAATAAAGAACCAACTAGACTGGTATTCGCTTCAAATAACGGAGATCTGATTGAAAAAATATCTTTAATTTCTTTCAATCGTACCAAATTCAGAGAAGTTTTGAGACAAGATGAAATAACTGGAGAATTTTAATTAAATAATTTTTTTTTAAATTTAATGAATATGACAATGCCAGAAAGTTTTTCAATTAGAAAGATTGTTATCATTTCTATGGGTTATTAAAAGTGGATAAGTAATTATAAAAGTTAAAATGATTATTTAGATAGTGAGAACTTATGACTACTAATCTTAAGGAAGAAATAATAGCCCTTATAAGAAAATTACCAGAAGATGCTACAATTGATGATATCATGTATCATCTATATGTTAAAAAGAAGATATTAACGGGTATTGAAGAAGTTAAGCTAGGAAAAGTAATTCCTCATGAACAAGTCATGGAAAATGCTAAAAAGAGATTGGAAAAATGGTTGAAATAGAATGGTCTCCAACAGCAGAAAATGATTTGAATGAGATTATTGATTATATTGCTCAAGACTCGCTTGAATATGCTCTTTCCTTTTATGAACTGGTTCGTGAAAAAGTTGAAAGTTTAACTCAATTTCCGAAATTGGGAAGAAAAGTACCAGAGCTCGACGATCCAAATATTCGAGAATTAATTTTAAGAAATTATCGTCTTATTTATAGAATTTTTGGAGATAAGGTTCAAATAGTTAGATTATTTCATGGTTCTAGAATTTTAGATTTTAAAACTTAATTAAAAACGATTGTAAAGTTTAAATAATAAAGGATTATTTAATAATTTGGAATTTTATAATTTTGTACAATTACACAATTCCATTGTATTTATCTTAGGGATTATTAGATAATAAGAAATAAATAATAAAATATAGTTAAAATAATTATGTTTAATTTAAAGCGCGATGCTCCTTGGTTTTTCCAGTATCTTGAAAACTATTATCATTTATTTCTTGATGTAAGATTTAATAATGGAGCGAATATAAAAAGAGATATAAAATTTTCAGTAGAGTTTAGTCTTCAGGGATTTGAAGGATTATTATTTTATATGTATAAACCAGGTATTAAAAAAATAAAATTTAACTTATATAGACATTCACTAGATCAAGCTTATACTATAGATGATCTAAGCTTTTCTTTAACGAAAAATAGTGTAAATTCATTGGATTTTGTTATTATTCCTTTTGGTTATTTTAAAGATGAGCATCAATTTAATTTAGATATACGAAGTAAGGAAGTAGAGTCTAGTCTTGATTTATATGCATGGGCTCCATCGAATCTATATAAACATATAAAATCTGTTATTCGAATAGCGAATCAATATTCCGAATTAATTCCTATAGATGATTACAGGGGTTATTTCTTTCAGTTTCATAGTTCATTTAAAGGAAATGAAACGGGAAGACTTTTTGATTTAATAAATTTACTTGTAGATATTGATAAAACTGTGGATGAATTAGATAATACTCCTATATTTGAAGCAATGGATTCGGAAATTAAATCATTGGTTACAAAGAGTAATGAATTTTTATTTGAACTATGTCAACGATCTATACCATTGGATATTAAAAATATTCTAAGAGAATTAGAAAGACTGAAGTTTAATCTTGACAATCTATCAAAAGAAGAAATCTTCAATTGGTTAGACGACCTTATAGCTTACTATAGCATGAAAAAATAAGTTAGATTAAATTTTTTTGTCTACTTTGCTCATCCTCCCTTATCCTTTCATTTTATTTAAAACGGGCTTTTTAATTGAAGAAAAAGATAATTTTATTTATTTAATTATATTATAAGAATTACTAATTGTAGTTTTGACTAGAGAATTTTTATGTGCTTAGCAATACCAGGAAAAATCTTAGAAATTGATGAGAATTCTGCATTAGTAGATTTTGATGGAATTAAACAAAATGTAATTATTGCGTTAATTCAAAAACCTGAAATTGGAAAGTATGTTATCGTTCATGCAGGATATGCAATTGAAATGATGAATGAAGAAGAAGCTAAAGAATCTATCGAACAATGGAGAGAACTTGCTGAAGATCAGGATTTGAATTTAACGGATGTAATTTAAAAAAAAATATTTGAAACTATTTCTTATTTCTCTCTAAAGAAGTTAAAACCAGATATTCAGCATTAGAAAAAATTGCTATTCCGACAAACAACAAACTTATGAAATTAGCTAAAAAAGTTCCATTACCTGCCATTTCTAAAACGAATGCTATGATTAAACAAAACATTCCTAATACTAGAAGGTTTTCTTTCTTTCTCAACTTCTTTATTCCACCTCTATTTTTTTAATTTTTTTAATTTTGGATTATCTCCAATCACCTAAACAAAAATTAGGTATTTATAGGTGAACTATATAGAATATATAGTAACTTAAATAAATTATATAGAAGAAAAATAAAATGACTTATTTACCTATAAATCAAAGAGTTCAGCTTTTAATTTTTTTAATTTATTATAAAGAGATTTAATTGATAGAATTGCCTTTGAATTTGAGTTATGGTCCATTGGAGATATACCCTCTAAATCAGCTTTCCCAATTTCAGGGTCAAAAGGGATTGAATGATAAAGGGGAACCTCCCAATCTTTAATTTTTTGATTAATCACATCTTTTTGAGACTCGTCAGCTATTTTATTTGCAATTAAATAAATATTAATAACTCCTAATTTTTTTGAAAGATCTATTATTTTCTTGCAGAGATCTAAAGATTTTTGAGAAGGCTCTGTTATAACTAACATTAAATCAATACCTTTTGCTGTGCCACGCCCTAAGTGTTCTATACCTGCTTCAAAATCGACAATTACAATTTCATCCCTTTTAACAAATAAATTGTATAAGAGGGTTCTTATTAAGGCATTTTCTGGACATAAACATCCTGTAGCTGGTTCTTCAATTCCACCTAAAACCAGCAATTGTAAGCCATCTTGACCTGATACTTTAAATTTATCGGGTATGTCAGAGACTTCTGGGTTTATATTATATACTCCAGGACCAGCACCTTTTACAAACGTTCTTTCTTCTATCATTGATTTCATTTCTTTAATTGGGACGATTTGAGCCTTAGTCTTTTCATCGATGCCTAAAGTATAACTAAGATTCATAGCAGAATCATTATCAATTGCTAAAACCTTAAATTCATCTTTTGCAAACATTCTTGCTAGAATACCAGCAACTAAAGTCTTTCCAACACCACCCTTTCCACTTACACTAATTTTCATAGAAAAATCACCAAACTAATTTAGAGTATAAATCGAAGTAAATTAAAGTTTTTATTTATAAATTCAAATAATTTAGAGTGAATTACTAAACTAGAATAATATTAAACCATCTGAATTTAATATTACATAAGAATTACAAAATACTTAATTTAGAATGCCAATTATTCAAGAGTTACTAGTAGACGATTATTCATTTAAACAAGCAGAAGCAATTCAAGTAAAATATCAAAACCTAATTATCCAATTGCCCCAAAATAAACACATAAAGGATTTTAAGGCTATTAAAACCATTGTTGGAGTAGATATCTCATACTATGAAAAAGGAAAAATCGATTATGGAGTGGCTTGTGTGGTAGTTTGGAATTTTAATCAAAAAAAAGCAGAGTCATATTATTTTGCTAAAGAACTAATTAAATTTCCTTACAAACCAGGATTTTTAGGATTTCGAGAATGTAAACTTTTAGCAAAGGTAATTTCAAAACTTCCAAATAAACCTGATCTTATAATGTGTGATGGTCATGGGAAAATACACCCTAGAAGATTTGGGGAAGCAGTTCATCTTGGTCTCGCTTTAAATATCTCAACTATAGGAGTTGCAAAAAATCCCTACGTTGGATATTGTAATTGGCATAAAATTCAATTAATCAAAGGTAATAAATCTCTAATATGGGCAAAAGATCCTGAAATTACAACTGAAAACTCATTAAACGAATTGTTAGGATATGTGGTATGTTTAAACGACGGTTCAAAGCCTGTTTTTATAAGTAATGGTTATAACACTACACTTGATATTGCTTTAAAAGTCTGCTTAGAATCAACTAAAGAACACCGACAACCAGAACCACTTTATTTAGCAGACAAGCTCTCAAGAAAAGAAGTAAATAATTATATTTAATCGAATTTTCCCATTTCTTGCATTTTTTGCGATATAATCATTAATTCATTAAAGATATTCATATTTTCTTCTGGATCTGTTGCTTCCAATAGTTTTTCGTTAAGCTTTTTCATTTTTATTGTTAATTCGATAAATTCTTGTGGTGGATCTAATTTGTATTGATATTTTCTCTTTCCATCTTTCGTTATTTCGACGTATACCCATTTTTCTGCCTTTTGGGACCAATTCCATCTATTGGGTGTAAATAACCTTCTTCCCATTATTTAGCATCCTGTTATGACAAAGCTGTATTTAAATGAAAAGAATAATAACTTATGAATGCGTCTATTAGTAAATGACAAATCTGTCAATTCTATAAGTTATTCAGAGTAATTATTTAAAATTTTTCCCGCAAGCTCTCTAACATCTACATCAACATCTTTAGAAAGCTTTTTTAACAAACCTTTAAATTCATTACTTTTATTTTCAAATTGATTAAGGGCTTTTATAAGATTATATCTAACTAACCAATCTTTATCATCAATGATTTCAAGAAAGGCATCATAAACTTTGTTATCCTTTATCTGACTCAATATTTTTATAGCGTTTCTCTTTGTCTCATTATTATTACTTTTTAAATCTTGAATAAGGAAGTCTATAACCTTATTTTTATTATCTTCATCAAGTAAGCGATACATTCTATTAAAAAGAGTGTGTTTTATTTTTTTTGGCATTCCTCGTACTATAGATGTGCTATGAACTTTTACACTTTCAAGATCTTGATTTCTTTTTTTTACTTCATTTAAATTATCGTGAAGAGTTTTATTTTCTTGTTGATATTTAAATAACTCAGATTTCAAATTATCAAATTCTTCTCTAAGTTTGGCAAATTCTAATGCTTCTTCGGTTGAAACTGTTACTGGTTCACTTAAATTTTTTAGCTGTTCTTGTAAATATTTTATCTGTGATTCATAATCTTCGAGTTCTGAGGTTAAAGCATCGATTTTTGCATATGCTATTTCCAATTCTTCTGAACTTGCCTCATCTATTCTTTCTTGCATTTTAGCTTTCATAGATTCTATTTCTACTCGTAATAAACCATTTTCTTGCATCAATTGGAAATTTAGCTTTTTAAAATTTATTAATTCTTCATTCTCTCTGATTTTTGTTTCATCATCAAGAAAATCATCAATATCTCCTTCTTCTAATTGAATATCATCAAGTCGGTTCTGTAATTGTTCGATTTGGGTTTTATAGTGCTCATTTTCATCAGTTAGTTGTATTATTAATTTTTGAGCATTAAAAAATTCTTCATCAAGTTTTTCTCTTGAATTAAAATCTTCACTGTTTTCAATTTCTGTATCGAATTCTAAAATTTTATCATTTAAATTGTCAATTATGTTGTCTTTTTCTTCCAATTCCTTTCTTTGGGATGTGATAATATCTTTTAAAACATTTATTTCGCTTGGTAATTCAGCTTGTTCAAGATCTTCGTCTTTCATTTGGCTCCTAAGATTTTCAATTAATAATTTTTGCTCGTTAACTGTAAAATCTAATCGATTTATTTCATCTTTTAATGAATGTATAATTTGTTCTAATTCAGCTTGAGATTTTGTTTCCTTTTCAACTGAATTAATTAAGTCTTTCAGATCTTTACTCATGATCTATAGCCACAATTAAATTAGTTTTAAGAAAAATTATTCATAATCCAATTTATTAATATTAGTAATATCTATAAATTTTTAGTATTATCCAGAATATAAAAAACATATCAGATTTTAGTTTAAAAAAAAATAAAGAGTTTAATTTAAGATCTATTGATTTTAGACTATTTTTATTGCAATAATTTTATCTCCTTGAACTATTGAATTAACAACATCTTGATCTGAGGGATTTATAACTTCCCCGAAAATTGTGTGTTTATTATTAAGGTGTGATGTAGGTACATGTGTGATGAAAATTTGTGATCCATTTGTATTTGCTCCAGCATTTGCCATCGCTAAGATGCCTGGTTTATCAAATTTTCTTCCACTTTGGAACTCATCTGCAAATGGATAACTAATTTGTTGACCTCGATAAGGAAAGGAACTTATTCCTTTATCTCTTGGACCTCCTATTCCACGACCTAAAGGGCAGCCAACCTGAATCATGAAGTCAGCTATTACGCGGTGAAAAACAATGCCATTATAGAAATCTTGACTTATCAAGTGTAAAAAGCTAGTAACTGTCATTGGAGCATCATCATCAAATAAATTGAGATTTATCTCTCCTCTATTCGTTACTATAATAATTCTCGTCATACAAAAAGAAAAGATGAAAAATTTTTAATGATTATGTTTTTAACTTTATGTTTTAAAGATGTATTTTTAATCAATGAAAAATTTAAAAATAATCACAATAATAGAATTTTATACACGCTTTAGAATATATTAATTTTCAGAATTAAAAATGGCCAATAACGATATCTCATTTTTCTTCAATCCTAAAAGTATTGCTGTAATTGGAGCTAGCGAGAAAGAGGGGAAAGTAGGCAACACAGTATTAAATAATATAATAAATTCAGGTTATAGTGGTAAGATCTTTCCAATAAATCCGAAAGCTAGGGAGATTTGTGATTTACCTTGTTATACGAGCGTTTTAGATGTGTCGGGTGATATTGATATAGCCATTTTTGTTATTCCAGGAAAATTTGTGAATAAAGCAGCAGAGGAATGTGGTAAAAAGGAAGTTAAAGGGTTAATTATCATTTCAGCAGGATTTAAAGAAGTCGGTGGAGAAGGCGTTAAAAGGGAAGAAGAACTAATCAAAATTAGTAAAAAATATAATATGAGAATTTTAGGCCCGAATTGTTTGGGTCTAATAGGTTTAAACTATAATGGATCATTTGCTGCAGAGACCCCTAAAAAAGGAGAGATCGCTATGATATCACAATCAGGTGCCATGCTTACTGGTATGATGGATTACAGTATGACACAGGCTTTTGGATTCTCATGTAATATTAGTTTGGGAAATAAGGCTGATTTAGGTGCAGTTGATTTTATTAAATACCTTGCTGATGACGAAAATACAAAAGTAATATTATGTTATTTGGAAAGCATTAAAGATGGAGAGAAGTTCTTAAGTGTTCTCCCAAGAGCTACTCGGAAAAAGCCAATAGTAATTTTAAAATCTGGAGTTAGTGAAGCCGGTGCCAGAGCTGCTTCAAGCCATACTGGAGCCTTAGCAGGAATTGATATTGCTTATGATTTGGCATTCAGTAAATCTGGGGTGATTAGAGCCAAAACTATAGAAGATCTATTTGATTACGGTGAGATTTTCCTATACCAACCCGTACCAAAAGAGAACTCTTTTGCGATAATTACAAATGCTGGTGGACCTGGTATTGTGGCAACTGATGCTTTTGAACGTGAAGATTTAAAGTTTGCAAGCTTTTCAGAACCAATTCTTCATAGTTTAAGAAAAAATTTACCATTAGAAGCTGCAATTTTCAATCCAATAGATATTGTAGGAGATGCTAAACCTGATCGGTATGATTTTACAATTAAGACTGTTTTCGGTTTGAATTCTGGGCAAGATTATGGCGATATAACTACCCAAGGTGCCTTAATTATTGTAACTCCTCAAGCTCAAACAAAACCTACTGAAGTCGCTAGACTTATACATAATATATTTTCCAATCATTTAAATGGTAAACCAATAGTGTGTTCTTTCATAGGAGGAAAAAATATTTCAGAGGGTAGAGAATTTTTAAAACAAAATCACATACCATGTTATCATTTTCCGGACCGAGCTGCTCATTCATTAAGGACATTAATAAAACGACGTGAATACTTAAATAGTACAGCTTTAGATGAGCTTGAAATTCTTTCATTTAAGGTAAATAAGGAAAGGATAGCAGAGATTTTCTCTAATGTTCGTAAGGATCGTAGGATGGTTTTATTAAGCTATGAAACAAGTGAAGTTTTTGATTGCTATGGCATTAAATCTCCAAAATCACGTTTAGCTCAAACTCCTAGACAAGCTATGAAATTACAATCAGAAATTGGAAAATCTGTTATGAAAATAGTTAGCCCTAATATCATACATAAAACCGATGTTGGAGGAATTTTATTAAATATTGAAACAGAACAAGATGCTTTTGAAGCATATATACAAATTGTCAATAATGCGAAAAAATTTGGCCCTCAAAATGCTAAGATTTATGGAGTAGAAGTGCAACAGATGATAGATATTAAATCTGAAGTAAAAGTAAATGAGATTATAATAGGCATGTCTAGGGACTCTCAATTTGGGCCATTATTAATGTTTGGAACGGGAGGGATTTACGCCAATTTTATCAAAGATGTTGCTTTTGCTTTATCACATAAATTCACAAAAACAGATGCAAAAAAGCTAATAAGCAGCACAAAACTTAATAGTCTTCTCCAAGGTGTTAGAGGAGAGGCTCCATCTGATATTGATGCCATAATTGATGTCTTGTTAAGACTTTCACAGCTAGTTAATGATTTTCCTGAAATTGTAGAGTTGGATATAAATCCCCTTTTAGCTTTTATAAAGGGGTATAGTGCTGTAGATATTAAAATTACAATTAAAAGATAATAAAAAGAAGTGAGAAGAATGGTAAAAGTATTTTATTTAAGCTCATTGGAAGAAAGTGCTGGAAAAAGCTTTCTTTCAATAGGTTTTATTCAAAAATTAAAAAAAGAAGGGAAAAAATTTGCTTATTTTAAGCCTATTGGTATTCCTAAAAGTGCGTTTACAAATAAAGCAGATCCTGATGTCGGGTTTATTTTAAACACTGTTTTTCGAACAGATCACCCATATGATTTTATTTCACCTGTATCAATTCCAGATGCATACTATGTTGATTTAGTTGATTCCACTAAAAAAGAAGAATTCATGCAAAAAATTAAAAATGCTTATGATAAAATCACCACGAATATGGATTATGTAATTATTGAAGGTAACCCTAGTATTAGGAAATTTATTAGAATAGGACTAGATGATATTACTATTGCTCAAGATTTAGGCATTAATGAATTAATTTATGTTTCTACAGAATCGTCAGATCGATCTATAGATAACTTTTTTTTCACGAAGAATTATTTTAAGTTTCGAAATATTAAGATTATGGGTATTCTTTTTAATAAAATAAATTACGAGTATATTGCAAGAATTAAAGAACTTACCGAAGACCATATAAAGAGATACGATATTCCTGTATTAGGAATAATTGAAAAGAGTGTTGAATTATTTTCACCTCGAGTTAATGAACTTAAAGAGCAAATTGGTGGAGAATTAATTAATGAGCAAGCATCATCTGGTTTAAACAATTTAGTTGAGACATTCCTAATTGGTGCTATGAATGCACAGGCTGCTTTAAAATATTTACGGCAAGTTAAAAGAGCAGCATTTATTACAGGGGGAGATAGAACTGATTTAGCAATGGCAGCATTAGATCAGAATGTTTCTACTTTAATTCTTACAGGTTTTATCCAACCTGATATGGGTGTAATTACTGCAGCTAATGAAAAGGGGATACCAATAATCCTTAGTCCATCTGACACATATACCACAATGATGAATCTAGAACGTTTAAAACCGGGAATACAAGAAGATGAAATTGAGAAAGTTTTAGATATAATTGAAAAAGAAATTGATTGGACTTTATTATTATAATAAATTATTTTTATTTTATTTGATTTTTGAAGGATGTAATTGTAACTTTTGTTTTAATTATTTATCTGACTTAATATTATGAATCTAAACCTAATAAGAAAGTATTACAAACAATAAAGTTTTAATAACAGCTTTCTATCTTCTTGAAAAATTTACTAATCTAATAATCAGAAATCTTTATATATTATAGAGAAAAAATATATAACTAACAACATTAGAAATTCAAAAAAAAATATAAAAATTATTATAAAACAAAAAAAGGTTTTTAAATATGGGATTAAAAGAAAAAGCTTGGCTTATAGCACTTGTTGGAGGAATTCTTGGCTTAATTGGCTGGTGTACACCATACATTTGGATAACGACAGGACCTATGATGATGTGGTCATGGGGATTAGTATCAATAATGGGAATTACACAATGGGTAATGAGTGATATAGTGTTTGCAGGTATCCTTATTATAATCTTCGCAGTTATAGCATTAGCTACTGGTTTTTTAGCTAAAAAACGTGAAGAGTTGAAAATAATGGGCATTATTTGGCTAATTAGTGGCGTTTTATTATTAATTGGGTCATTAATACCTGTATTTATGGGTGCTGATATGTATCTAAGTATTGGTTTTTACTTACCACTAATAGGTGGTATTGTAGTCATACTTGCTGGAGCAGCTGCCCTTTTTATGTAATAAAGCTATAGAAAAATCATAACTAAATCAATTTAACTTATTTTTTTTTATTTGTGCTAATATCTTTGTTTATAATAAATTCTGATAAAAATAAAAACTATAATTTCTTATCTGATTTCATAAACTTTATAAACTTTTATGAGAAATAATAAAACAATAACGAAACTCAATTTTAAAGTGATTTTTTTATGACAAAAATAAGAGAATATATTTGGGTTTTTCCTTTAGTTGCTGGAATTCTAGCATTCATCGCTATAGTAACTCCAGTAGCTTCAATAAATCTTATGGGAACGGTGACAGCAAATCTTTGGATGTGGGATTTATATATATATGATTACGGCGGAATGTTAGTAGGTACAGATTTTATTACAGAACCTATGGTTATGATTCCCAGTTTAATTGCAACTATTTTAATCGCTATAGGTGGAGTTGGAAGTCTCGTATCTGGTATTACCCTTAAAAGAAATGATAAAATAAGAAAAGTTATAATTCCATCTGCAATATTGGGAATTCTATTTATTGTCGCTGAGTTATTATGGCTTATATTAGTACCTTTAAATTTTCCGATAGAGAGTTACTTAGGTCCTCCACCTCCCGGTGTTACTTACGATTTCTGGAACATAAACGCTTATGGTATAAGTATGTCTCTGCATACTGTGAATTTTGGAGTTATTGGAGGATTCTTAGCAGCTGGCTTAGCTTTTGGTGGCGCTGGAGCAGCTCATTATTACTCAAAAGAACGAGAAGAGAAAATCCCTGAAAAGAAAGAACCTAAAACCCCTGTTGAAAAGACAAAACCTTCAGACGCTCCCACACTTAAATTTTGCCCTGAATGTGGAGCAGATATCGAAGATCCTTCCCTTAAGTTTTGCGGAAAATGTGGTCATGAATTTAAAGGTATACCTATGACGCAGGTTCAATAAAATTAAATTCTTATTTTTTTTTTATATTTTTTTAATCTTAAAATAATTAATTCACTTTATCTATTATTACATATTAGGTTAAGTTTTATATGTCTTGACTTTATCTATTTATCCTAATCATTTTTATATTAATGTATTATGAAATTTTTTTCTTCTTCATAATTTCCTACTTTTTAAATATAAAAGTATGTTAAAAGGCTTTAAATATAATTATTAAAATTTTTATCAAATAAATTATCCTTTTTATTAATTAATTTAATTTTTTTAAAAACATTATTTTAAATTAATACAAAAATATTTAAATTATAAAATAAGCTTGATTGAAATATGATAATAGGAATCCCAAAAGAAATAAAGTTGGGAGAGGGGCGAGTAAGTCTTTCTCCCTATAATGTTGAGGAACTTGTTCATCTAGGTCATAATGTAATAATCGAACGTGATGCGGGAAAAAATGCAGGATTTGATAATAACCAATATCTTAAAGTTGGAGCAAAAATATATGATACTAAAAGACAGATATATACAGATTCAGATATTCTTGTTAAAGTTAAAGAACCTGTTTTAGAGGAATTAAATTATTTTAATCCTGGACCAATATTATTTTCTTTCTTACATTTATCTGCAGTTAAAGAATTAACAGATGTATTTATAAAGGGTAAAGCAACCGCAATCGCTTTTGAATCTGTTGAATTAGCTGATGGGCATCTGCCAATTTTAATACCTATGTCTGAGATAGCTGGAAGGATGGCTCTGATTAAGGGTGCTAATTTACAATCTTTCCATAATAAAGGTAAAGGGGTTTTATTAGGAGGGGCTACTGGAGTATATAGAGGACATATTACTGTATTAGGTGGAGGTACTGCGGGGATTAATGCTGCATTAGCAGGCTATGGTTTGGGTGCTGATGTAACAATCTTAGAAAGAAATATAGAACGTATTCGATATCTAAAGGAAATATTGCCAAATGGAATTAATGTTATTATGTCAAATATAAGAAATATAAGAAAAAAAGTTAAAAAAGCAGACATTTTAATCGGGACAGTTTTAATTCCAAATGCAAAAGCACCAAGAATCGTTTCAAGAGATATGGTTAGATCAATGAGCCCTGGTTCTGTTATAATTGATGTTTCTATTGATCAAGGAGGTTGTATAGAAACTAGTAGACCTACAAATCACGAAGAACCTACCTATCTAGAAGAAGGTATAATTCATTATTGTGTTACAAATATGCCTGGTGCTTATCCAAGGACATCTACAGAAGCACTATCTGAAAGTTTATTTCCATATTTATTAAACTTAATATCAGATGAAGATATTGCTAAAGTTCTCAAAAAATATCCTTCACTAAGAAGGGGTGTTAATCTTTTTAAGGGTAATATAACAATAAAAGAAATTGCAGAATCTTTTGACTATCCTTTTAAAGATATAGAAGAACTTTTATAAAATTTTCCAAATCATCATTTAAATAACGGATTTATAAATAAAAATAATATTGATAAAAAAAAATTTACATTTATTGTCAAAAATGGAAGTCAAAGAAGCCCTATTTAAATTACTAGAAAATTTTTTAACTTGGGCTCATTAGCCCTAGTTAATGAGAATTTATAAAGGTTGAAAATTTATGGCAAGGACAAAGCAATCTAAAGATGAAAGTAGAGCAATTTACTTTGATATATTTTGTGGCATCACATCATGCGTTATAGCTTTAACTGGTATAATTTGCGCTATTATTTTTAAGCGAGTTGCTAGTATAGGGTGGTTTACAATTAGTATAACATTTTTTGGTGGTTATTTGGCGTTTTCTTTTTTCTTAATAGGATTAGGGATTTATTCTTGGTATAAAGAAAAAAATTTTGATAAATATGATCAGAAAAAAGATTTGAAAGCACCTATAGTTTAGAAATGCTATTTGTCTGGTGCTTTTTTTCCTAACCTTTTTTCATAAAATTCCTTCAGATTCATTATTTGGGGCTGTTTGGGCTTTTCCTACAATAAAAACTCCTTTCTCATCGATTATGAAGGTATCTGACATTGTATATCCAGTATCAAAAGCCATAGCTACTAAATTTTTTGTTTTCGACAAAATTTTTCACTAATTTTTTTCTAGTTAAAACTATTTTTGATAATTCTAATTCTCTTTAAAATTATTTAAGTCTTAATTTCATAAACTTAAAAAAAACATGAATAATTAGTTTAAATATGATAAACTCGTTCTATGAAAAGTTAGCAAAATTAGCGGTAAATTACGCTGTTAACATAAAAAAGGGAAATAGAGTACTTATTACTGGTCCAGCTTTAGCAAAAGAGCTTTTCCAAGCTTTATATATTGAAACAATTAAAGCTGGAGGTTATCCTCTTCTCAATGTGGGAATTGAAGGAACACAAGAATTAAAACTAAAATATGCCTCTGAAGAACAATTACTTTATGTTGATCCTATTCAAATAACCATCCTTAAAGAATTTGATGCCTATATTGTAATATCTGGAGATTATAATACTCGTAAAATGAGTTTGGTTGATCCAAAATTGTTATCAAAAGTTCAAGGATCACCAGCTAATAGGGAGATTTGGGACATCTTGATGGAGAGAATAGGTAATAAGGAATTAAAATATCTTCTTTTACCTTTCCCATGCAATGCCTTTGCTCAAGAAGCAAATGTAGATTTATTTTCTTATTTTAAGTTTATAGAGAAAGCTTTGTTTCTAGATAAAGAAGAACCTGTAAATGAATGGTTAGAGATGGAGAAAAGACAAGATGACATCTGTAAACACTTAAAAAATACTGAAAAAATCCAAATAATTGGTGAAGATACTGATTTAACAATGTCAGTTAAAGATAGAATATGGGTAAATGAATGTGGTCATTTAAATTTGCCTGATGGAGAAGTTCTAAGTGCTCCAATAGAAGATTCTGTAAATGGTCATATTCGGTTTACTTATCCAGGTATATTTCAAGGGAAAGAAATCCAGAATATATATTTGGAGTTCAAGGATGGAAAAGTAATAAAATCCTCAGCAGATAAGGGCGATGAACTATTAAAAGAACTATTAAAAATTGAAAATGCTGATATATTGGGTGAATTTGCTATTGGGACTAATTATGGTATCACTCAATTTACAAAAAACATGCTTTTCGATGAAAAAATGGGAGGAACGATTCATTGCGCTCTTGGATCTGGAATTGAAGAGGCGGGTTCAAAAAATAAGTGTGGGATACATTGGGATATATTAAAAGATATGAGCCTCCCGGGTTCTAAAATTCTAGTTGATGATAAAGTTATCTATGAAGAAGGTAAGTGGAAAATCTAATTTTTTATCAATATTATTTTTTTAACTACTTATACTGAATTAGAAGTTATTTACTAAATTTAAATCACAAGAAAAGGTTTATATACAGATTTGTCTTATTATTGAATTGCAGAAATAAAATCATTCTCTTAAAATAAGGGGTGATATATAGACGAATACGTATATACAATGTACCTAAAAAGCTAATGCATCCATTAGGCTCATAATTAAGTACATTTAATACTAAAAATAGGAAAACACAATAATTCCTTTAAAAAAGAATCTATATTCACCCCACTTTTTATAAACTCTACTCTAGATAGTAAATCTAATCTATCTTCTTAAAATAAGAAACCTGTTTATAAGATTGGAATGAGATAAAAATTAGTTCTTTCTATAAAATATTCTATAGAGAACTAATTAAAAAGAAATTATGTCGATAAATTTCATCAGATTCTTGCTTCACTGAAGTATAATGATATCTATATATTATAACGGAAAATAAAATAGCTGGAAGATTTAATATTAGGATATCACAGGTTTTTTTACACACAAAATATTTGCATTAAAATTTTAAGGTTTTATACGTATCCGGTGGAATAAATATAAAGTATTACAAATTTGTGCGGAATATCATCACACAAAATTGATGAAATGAATGTGTTTAAAAATATGTTTTAAGTTTAAATAATTAGAAAGTAAGAAAAAGCTAAGAAAAGATGAAAATTAATACTCATAGCGATGAACTTGAATTAGATTTATATTTGAAAATTATAGATTATTTTCAAAAAGAAAAAGTAACTCGAGAAGAAATAGAAATTTGGAAAAATAAATCAATAATAGAGCTTATGAAATTTCTTGAAGGATCCCAAAACCGTACTCTAGTCACAAATGCTTTAATTTTAATTCTTTCATTATTTGAGGATATCCCTCCTGATATTTACAACAATCGTGGTGTTAATATCAATCGTATATCTCAAAAAGATAAACGATTTTTAATTGAAGATTTAAAAGAGGAATTCCTACCAAATTAAATAAGAAATACCGAGTAATATTTGAGATTTTAGGACAGAATAGTAGTTACAATCATTTAAATTTATGAAACTTTATTTTTATTACATAAAATATATACTGATTCTCTAATTTAGGGGATATTTTTGAAAAATATAAAAAAAAAAATTATGCTTAAATCGAAAGAATATAAAACTCTGCTTATTTCACTAATTCTCTTTTTAATAATAATAATTAATGCTGAGTTCTTATGTTGGTCCACACAATTCATACTAAATAGAGACAATAATTTTGAGGATACTACCCAATATGATCTAAATGTACAAATTTCTAATGGGGAACAATATCTATTTCAAGGAATTGAAGATTCATTGATTATTAATGACACTGGAAATCTTTATGATTTTAATCAAGAAATTTCAGTATCAAATCAAGCGGAAACGAATTTAAATTATTATTTGGATGATATTCACGAATGGAAAGCTTCAAAAATACAAACAAACATAAGAGATATACAAGATACAAGAGAATGGGTTCAGAATAATGATTATTATGAATTAGATATTCCTTTTAGAAACTATACTTCCTTTCAAAATAACGATCCACCTGGATTTCCTGATCATAATTATAGTGATAGTTTGGATAATGATCCTAGTAATCCTTCCAATATTCATAGCACAATAAGTAAAAGTGGCGCCAGCGCAATGAGATTACACTTTTCGAGAATAGAAATTGAGAGGGATTGGGATTTACTTTGTGTTTACGATGATAATAATAATCTTGATTTTACTTTTACAGGAATGGCTACAGATTTCTTTACACCCTGGATGACAGGGGATACATTTAAAATTACAATTAATTCAGATGGTACTATTCAATGGTATGGCTATGATATTGATTTTTATGAATATTATAATGCGAGTACTAATTATTTTAACTATAAAAGTTCTTGGGGATATAATAACAGATCTTTAGTAGGAAATTTTGGAGGAAATTTTGGTCCTGGTGAAGTTAATAACAATACAGCTATGTATGTCACCTTAATAGGAAATCCATTTAGGGATGGAGCTATGGGTGCTACATACTATGAAGATGATTATGCTGAGATATATCAAAATATAACAATACCAAGAGGATCTGTTACCGATGCTTACATTAGTTTTGATTATTATGCAGATTATGCGATGGATTCTAATGAGAATTTTATTTATTGTGAAATAAATAATAAAAGGATTTATTCTAAAGGTCTAGGAGATATAGTTGATGTGGGAAGAAATATTTGGCATAGTACTGGAAAGATTCATATTGAGCTATGGAGTAATACGTCAGCAATTTTTAATGAAATCCAAGATATTTCTGAATTTAATATATCTGTAGGGATTATGAGTGGTGCTTCAGTATCATATTCAGGTTTTGATGACAGATTTCAACAAATTTTTTGGTTTGATAACATTTCATTAGTTCTAACTACTCTGTGTAATTCAACTCAAAGTGATATTGATCTTACTATAAATGGGGAAAGTCTTATTGATGACAATTATTGGGGTATCTCTCATCAAAATTTTACAGAATCTTGGGACACAAATCCAGTAATTTTAACAGTGCAAACGGCATCTCCTTCTCTTAATTTTGAATTAGACACAATAATTTATGGATATCATGAGACTACTTCAAAAGTAGGGCAAACAACACAAGAAGGTGTATCTTATCAAATTTTAAAAAATGGTTCAGTATACTGGGAATTTACTCATAATTTTTATATGCCTTCTCAATATTCTGACTTTGAATTTGAAGTAAGCAAACCAATTAACTGGAGGCTCATCTCTGTTTTAGATCCTACATTCCAATCAATTAGTTTTGAAGGAGGTGATGTTGGTGATTCTTATTTAAGAATAAATAAGACGAATGCCATCTTTCCTGGATGGTGGACATTTAGGGCTACATCTCCAAATTATATCGATGACAATAATACAAAAATGTTTAAAGATGGAGAATGGGTAGAAACTTCATTTAGAACTGGAGATACTACAAAAATTAAAACGCAAATAAATTATTCAAATGAAGTTCCTGCAAATTTAGATATGACTAATGTTAATTTAACAATGTATTTCCCTAATGGAACTATTTGGTTTCAAGAATCCAAAACACCATATTCAAATGGAACAGTTATTTTTTCAGATATAACACTTACATCAGAAAATTCAGTGGGAGGTATATATAATTATACTCTATTTTGGAGCAATGGCACCGCAATTGGTGGCTTAAAATCTAATTTTATTGTAGTTCATGATAGTTATTTGGCAATTTTAAAGCCAGATGACGCAAAATTAGATAATCAGACAGGGGCTACTGTTGGTGATATAATTCCATTAAGAGTTTATTTAAGAGATGCTGAAACTGGTCAATCTATCCCAAATGCGATAATCTCATATAATTGGACTGGAGAAACAAATTATTTAGTTGACGCTGCTTTAGGAATCTATGAAGGTATACTCGATACTTCTGATTTAGGAGGTTATGGATTGTATAATATTATAATTCATTCAATCAAAATAGGTTTTATCAATAGTAATTTAACTCTATTTATAAACTTAGGAGAAAATACTAATTTGCAAAGGCTAGAATCGGATTCAGAAATAGTAATTCATGAAAATAGTACAATACGATTTTTTTATTATTCAGAATTCGATGATGAAGGAATTCCTAATGCTCAGGTTGTAGTTAATATTACCAATTCTGATGATTATACAATACGAGATCTATCTGAAGGAATCTATGCTATTGAGTTTAGTACTGAATTTTATAATCAAACAGGTGTATATCGATTAGTCTTTGAATTTACAGCAATAGGTTATCAGTCTCAAATTCATATATATCAATTTGAGATAATAGACCCTCCCACAATTCCAGAAGGACCAAACATATGGCTATGGGCAATATTATTTGCATCTATAGCCGTAGGTGCCATATTTGCCGCTTTAAGCTTAAGATCATACATACTATTACCTAGAAAAAGGAAAAAGGAAGCGGAATTATTAGCGAAAACTCAGAGATTTAAAGATCTTAAAAACATCCAAGCAATTGTAGTCATTCATAGACTTAGTGGTATACCCATATATTCAAAAAGTTATTCTATTCTTGAAAAACATAAAAAAGAACTTTTCGCCGGATTTATTCAGGCAATTACAATGATTGGTGAAGAATTTGCTGAAAAGGAGATAACAAAGTCAGAGACTAGTCAAGCCGAAAAAAGTTATGGGGTTCAGAAAATGATTGAATTGAACTTTAAACAATTCTATTGCTTAATTGCAGATATTGAAGATATAAGAGTAGTTTTTATTCTAAAGGAAAGATCTTCAGAAAGATTAAAAAGTGAATTATCAAATCTTGTTTTAGCTCTTAATCTGAAGCTTTCTGCAGAATTAGAAAACTGGGATGGTGCTCTTGATGATTTTGAAATAATTGTTCCCCAGATAATAAATGAATATTTTGATCTCTATTACAAAGAGTCCTTTAGACTATCGGGTGATATTAACATCATTACAATGAAAAAAGAAAAAAAATTAACAAAGATGGAAATGCGAGTAGTTAATGTTCTCCAATCAATGTCGAAAGATAATTTGATTACGGATATAAATCATATTGTTGAATTAGTCCATGAAGAAAATAAAGATCTAATTATTGAAGCAATTGAAAATTTAATCAAACAAAAAATAATTATACCATTAAGTAATTAAGTTCCTTAAAAAATATCCTTTTTTTTTCTTTTATTTTTCCAATGAATAATTTGAAGAATTTAAGATTTGTGTGTACTAGGTGTGGCAATTGCTGTACTGATAAAGATACAATAGTGAATCTAACATATATAGATATATTAAGAATTAAGAATGGTTTGAAATTAGATCTTAAGGAAGTACTTAATCTACTAGGATTTTATATTTATGAAAAAAAAATTACTAATGAAGATACAAAAAGAATGGTCATTACTCCTATAGAAACAGAAAAAGGTTTAGCGTTTGTGGCTCTTCGTAAAAACAGCTTAGGAGGATGTTATTTCTACAATTCAATAAAGAAAAAATGTTTAATTTATAAATTGAGGCCGATGTTTTGTCGAACATTCCCCTTTTCATTTAGATTATTAGATGAGAAGAATAAAGAAAATAGGAAAAAAATAGAAATAATCTATACTGAAAAGGGAAAGCAATATTGTCCTGGCATTAGTGATGAAGCCCCTCTGATAAACTATGAAAAATGGATAATTTTTGGTGAAAAAACTTTAGAAGAATTAGAAAGGAATTATAAAGTAATAGAAGAATGGAATGATATGGTCAAAAAAGGGAAGATTATCTCGACGGTTAAGAAATTTCTTCTTACAATTTTTAAATTAGATGATTCTTAATATTCACATTTCTTTTTCATTTAAAATTAGTCAATTTTTATCCAAATTTAAAATTTTAATTATTAGAAAATACATTTAGTCTAATTACTCCTAGGAGTATATACAGAACTAGCTAATAATGCCCAATATAGCATTTGCAATTCTATTTTAAAACCTAATTTATCACTACGCCAATTAAATTTTGTATCAAGATTTTCTGTAATAAAGAAACTTGTCTTAGTTAATATAAAATTGAATAAATTGTTGCATAACTCTGGTTCAGCTTCTTTTAAATTAAGTAAATCAAAAATCAGCAACGCTCTTGCTGATTCGGTAACTAAATCACCAATAGACCCATTTGAAATAATCAATTTCTTTATCTCATAAGCATATGTTATTTTCAAATTATTGATATTTTCTTCTTTCCCTAATAACTTTAATGATGATAAATGATTAAAAATATCTAAAGTAGGCTTTAAATTTACCATCCCTAATAACTTTAAATCAGATATTGATTCCAGATTTAATTTTCTCTCTAATAATTTTTTTTGCATTTTTATTATTAATTTTATACATAAAAGAGAATACAGATTTAATTCTAATTTTTCAGGAATGAACTTCTCTAAATCTGCTATAATAAAATTTTCAATTTCTTGAAGATCGATAATATTTATTTTATTTAGCAAGTCCAATTCTGAAAAAATTGCAAGACCATAAAAATTATTGATTGAATCTGGTATATTATCTATTGAAGAACTAAATACCCATCTATTTATAAAGTTCTTCATTATTTCTAGAATTTCCGTATGGCTAAAGGGGAATTCAAGATTTAGCATTTTAAGAATAGAGACATAATAAAATAAACTCTCTAAATCAAAATAATCCCGATTTACTATTTTTGAATTTATAAGACTTAATTTATCAATATTAAATTTATTAATTATTTCAGGATGTATTGGTGTACAGTTTCCAAAATAATCCAGGGATGTGTTAGTATTCAACACAATACTTAAATCGTGTTCCATTTGGGGAATGGGTCTGCTAACTTTAATTTGAGAATTTTTTTTTTTTAAATTTATCTCTTCTTTTATTATTTCAGTTGATTGTCTTAATACTTCTTTCTTAGGAATTTTAAGTGTTTCTATAAAACCCTCTTTTGCTTCTCTTAATTGATCTAATATAGTATCTTCTGAAATCTTCTTAGGTTTAACTATTGTTAAATCTCTGAAATTAATATAATTTTTATAATTTTGTTGTTTAAACATTTCAACAATGTCTATATTGCCAAAATGACTCCTCTTAAATTCATTTAATTTTGAAATAAAATATGGGGGTAATAGATCAAATAAATTTATATTCTCTAATTTTTTTTCATCAATATTGAGTAGATACTCGATTAAAATTTCGAATAACAAAATATTTACATAATTTTGCAAATATATCTCAAAATAGGAATTATAATCATAGATTACAGCTCTTTCTTTACTAAGAGTGTCCAAAAACTTTTTTTGATTTTCGTTTAACTGTTTTATTGGTATACCAATTGTATTTAAACCAGTTTTGATGGCTTTTAACATTTTTTCGAGAGTATTTGTTATCTGCTTTTCATTCTCAGTTTCAATTTGTTTATTCAAATCTATTTTTTTATATACAATAAGATCTTTTAAGTAAGAATAACTTTTCTGATAGTATTCGAGGATATCGTTCCTAAATATATTAAAAAAAACAGATAGAATATCAGTAATTTCTTTCATGTCTCAATATTCTTATTTCATTCAATAATATATATTGAAAATTATATATCAATATTATCATATTATCATTTATATTTTAAAAGAAATATCGTGAGCATCTATTTTATGGAGGGTTCATGTTTTAATAACATTGCAAAAGATTATCATTCAAAACGAAAAAAGCCATGGCGGCCACTTGAGTTTTTCTTAGACTTTTTGAAAAATAAAGGATATTGCTTTGAAGGAATAATTTTAGATCTAGGGTGTGCTAATGGCAGAAATTTTAAGACAATGAATAATCCTCCAAGTAAATTAATAGGGATCGATATCTCTCTTAAATTACTAAAGATCGCAAATTCAGATTTAAAAAATGTTGATCAATTTTCTTCTTATGAATCAAAGTTTTTTCAGCTTATTCATAGTGATATTGCTAATCTTCCTATTAGAGAAAATTCAATAAATGTAATCTTCTCAATTGCTACAATACACCATATAGAGAAAAA
This sequence comes from Promethearchaeia archaeon, assembly GCA_029856145.1. Classification (GTDB taxonomy): domain Archaea; phylum Asgardarchaeota; class Lokiarchaeia; order Sigyniarchaeales; family SOKP01; genus Loki-b32. Next base: position 97,122 of record JAHQWK010000012.1, on the reverse strand, counting down.
ATCTGAGAGAAAAAGTGCATTATTTCAAATGCATGAATCATTAGAAGAAAAAGGTAAATTGATCCTGACAGTATGGCGTAAATGGCAAAAAAAATTTAGAGATTATTTTCTATGGGAATGGATTAAGAGAAATTTTTATTTAGATTATAAGAACCAACAAAAAATGATAGGTTTAGAAGAATTTGGAGATAAATATGTCCCTTGGACACTTTCAAAAGAAAATAAAGCTTATGATCGATTTTATCATTTTTTTTCTAAACATGAGCTTAAAAAACTAATGAGAATCTTTAAGATCATAGAGTTTAAGATAACGGGTGGACCTACTAACAAAGATAACTTTTTTGTTTTTGTTCGAAAATCCTAAGACCCATGACACACTACTGAATTATAAGAATTCAATATATAAGGTTTAAAACTTTCATATTTATCCCCGATCACTGATGTATGAATATTAAAAAGTCTCTCACTAACATCACAGTAAAAAATACAATGTATTCCTCTTTCATGATAAAATCTTTTTCTAATCATTTTATTTCGATGGCCAAACCAAAATGTAATTTCATGACTCAATAACCAGTCTCTATTTTTTTCTGTGACAACAAGACCAATTGCGTTGTAAACATCTATTGAATTTTGAACTTCTTTATAATAAAAAAGATTTATTCGATCTTTTTTCTCCCAATTTATCTCCATTTTAGATTCCGGACCCCAAATCTCATCATATTCGATTTGAGAATGTAAGATAATAAAACCTTGATTCTCATCACCTTCATATTCAATTTCTTGAAACCACTTTGGCATTTTGTTAATTGTAACTCCGCATTCTGGTTTATTATATACAAAATAATTATATTCCATATCTTTCCCGTATATCTTTCTTTAATTTAAAAATTAAAATTATTTCTAAAATAAATTTAAAATTTATAAAATTTCTGTAATAGATGATTGAAACCCCAGAATTTTTATTAAGATAATAATGTAATATAAAAAAGTAATAAATTATTTTAGTAGCTCTTTTCCTTCTTCAATCCATTTTATAAGTCTTTCTACGGAGACGCCTTTAATTAGTGTAGATAATTCATCAGGTTTTTCTTTAACTAAGTCTTCTACGCTAGTAACACCGAGCTCAATAAACTTTTTTGCAGTTGTAGCCCCCAATCCAGATAATTCAGTTAAAGGTCTAGCAGTGGGTTTAATTGGTACTTTTCGTATTTTTTCTACTTTAATAGGTTTTACCTTTTCTTTCTTTTTAGGCTTTGGAGGTGCTTTTGCAGGAGGAGCTTTAGGTTTTACTGGTTTTTTTACTTTTGGTTTTTCTGTTTTAGGTTTAAATGGTGTTTTCTTTTTCTCTTTTTTGACAAATGATTCTCTCTTTTTTCCTTTCTTCTTTGGAATTTCAATTGATTTTAGTTTTTCAATGTTTTCTGGATAAACAGATTTTCTAAAATAATCAATTTTAACATTCAAATCCTCTAATAATTGAATCGATTTACCAGCTTGTTTAATTTCACTTAAAGAAAACCCGTTACCCTCCCTTAAATAAGCATTTTTAGAGGGACTCTTTACTACAGCGATGAGTTTTTGTTTAATCTGCATGATATAATCATCTAAATTTTAACTTGCAATTTTGATAAAACTTTAAAACTTTTATTTTTTTCTATTTAAAAATAAGTAGGATATCTTCTTTATAAGATAGTTTTCATATATTTATAATTTCAAGTTGCTCTAGTTTTTGTAAAATGGGAATTATCTCTGATTGCTTTTTATTTAAAATCCTTGAAATCTTCAGGGGAGAATTTCTCCCAGTGCATTGTAAAGCTACCTGTAAATCAAAATTATCAATCATTCCCATAGAAAGTACTTTTTCTAATACTCCCTTAACAATCAATAATTTCGGAAAAACCTCTGCTATACGTCCTCCAATAGTAAGATTTTCTATATCAACAATTAAGGTTTGGAATCTACTTTTATCAGTTGTTGTTCTGAAATTCTTTAAATCAGATTGGTGTTTTTTCCAAAATCGATTTGCTATTTTATGAACTACATCTTCGATTTTTTCAGAATCATCATCTGCATCTGAAATTGAACAAAATAAAATTCTTGATAATGGGTGGTAATAAATAAAAATAATTGAATCCTCGGATTGAAGAACCCTATCCATTTCATTTACTCTTCTCCCTTTTACCATAGCTTCTTGAATTACGTCAATTGTTAAATTAATCGCATTAAAAAATCCCGTTATTATGTCATCTTGAACTTTCTTTAATTCTTTAAAGGTGGATTCGACAAGCGATATACCATTATCAGCATCAATTAAATATATCTTATAAATCAAAACTCAATAAAATTAGGTTTTTTTTCTTATATTAAAAATATAAAAATTCACTCTTTTATTCTTATTTTACATTTTTTTAATGGTTAAAATTAAAAATAGATATTATTATTTCTAATATAAAATATATCTAAGTTCTATGATTTTAATATGAAACCTAAATTAATTTTCGTGTTTTTGTACTTAATTATTTTTCCATCAATAAATTCAATAGGGATATCTTTATTAACAACTTCTAATACAACTACTGCATGTCCTCAACTTTCTGCTCCTGATTATGGTGTTTCTAATTATATTATTTCCCAAAATGTATCATATCAAGTAGAAATGAATTATACTCTAACTCATACTGAAAGTGGATCTCAGAAATATATTTTCAAAGTAGCTAGATTAAATGACCGACAGCCTAATTCAACACTAACCCCATACTGCCCTCCCTACCAAAAACTTGAGAGTTTTGAGAGTAATATCAGTAGATGGGATGTGGATGAGATTGAAGAAGGATTTGTAGATAAATTCAATAATACTTATGATTTATTTAATTCGACATTAAGTACTTCTCAGAAAATAACGTTAAATTACAATTATAATATTACTCTTAATGACATCTATTTTACTGAGATTAATGATGGAGATATTGGGACTTATAATCCTGGTGATGAAATTCATTCTTTATACAACGTGACTGAGATATTTTATAATTGCAGCAATCCAGATTTAATTGCACTCTCAAACAGTATTGTGGGATCTTTAATTAACCCTGTTGATAAAGCAAGGTTGATATTCAATTGGATTGCATCAAATATTGGTTATGAGGAGCAAAGTCAGGAAATTGGTGCATATGAGGCGTATAATCAACGAAAAGGTGATTGTTCAGATATTTCAGATTTAATGATTACTCTCTTAAGAATTCAGAGCATTCCCGCAAGAAAAGTAACAGGATTTGTAATTACTAACAAGCCTTCTCATCGCCCCGCAGTTGGTAATAAATATTTTTTTGATCTAAATTATGATGGGTCATCTCAAACCGTTTCTTATACAAATAAAATTTTAGGTCACGCGTGGGTTGAATATTATATCCCAGATATTGGATGGATAGTATGTGACCCAACATGGAAAGAAGGATATTTTAATGGAATAGATTTTCTAAGATTTAATTTAAATGTTGGCGCATGGTTTTTCCTACCAGGTGCATCACCAGGATATAACTATATTTCTGAATTTCCAATTAACCCTTCTCCTATATGTAGTGATCATACTGCTTATGATTTTCAGTATTCGATTGAGGTAACCGTTCTTGAAACAAATCTTAGACCTTCATCTGATCTACAAATTTATTTTATTATCTTTACAATAGTAGGATTGCTCGCTGTAATAACTCTGATGTTTTTATTGCGACGTAGAGGAGGGAAAAAATTAATTCCATACAACAATAAATAAAATTTTTTTCTTTTTTTTAAATGTATGTATGAATTAATTCAATGAGATTTTTTGAAAACTCAGGTAAATTTTTTTCAATTTTCTCAATTTCTAAAGACTTTTCTAAGAATAGAAGGAGATATAAATTGTACTTTTCAACAGTAATTTTTTTGAAAATCACTTTTTTAGACTCATCAGCGATTCCGGAAGATACTATAAAATCCTGTTCCAGTAATTTAAATTCTTCGAATGTTTTATAAAGATTTTTGTAGTACGGGGCAATTATCTCAAATAACTTTCCAGAGATATCAGTTTTAGAAAAATTTGATAATATTAAACCATTCTCGTTAAGTAGTAATATTGCATCTGAATTAGTTTTTTTAGCAAATTTTTTCAATTGATTCCTAAATAATTCACGATTAGGGCTTAATTGAGATAGACCAAAAGAATATGCTGAAATAAGACTCCAATGATCAAAAATTGTTGTTTGGAAAATCTTAATAAAAAATCTCTCAGAATTTTCCTTAATCGCATCTGCTATTACTTCTAAATTCTTAAAAATTTCTTTAGAACCTTTAAGATCTGGATCAAATTTATTAAGACAAACAACAATTGGGGGAAATTCATCAAATTCAATCAATATATTTAAAATCTTTCTAAATAAACTAAGTGCCTTCTCGATCCTATCTACGTCTTGAATATCAATGAAAAAAAACATTAAATCAATATTGTATAAATAAACTTCACTTTGTTCGAGATATCTTTCTCTATATTTTTCTTGACCTCCAAGGTCCCACAAAGAAATTTGGGAATTTTGCTCGTCAAATATGTTTTCCTCTGTCCTTTCAACACCTTTAGTTGGCATGGATTTTATAATTTCAGAATATTTCCTGTTTATCCCTAGCATAAAACTCGTTTTTCCTGCTTTATCTAATCCAGTTAGTAATATTTTCAATTGTCGTTTCGTGGAAAAGGGATCTTTTAATTCTTTGGTGAATTCGACGAGCTCTTCTCTTAACTCATCTATAATTATTTCTCGTTCATCACGGTCTTTATTGAATTGAATTTGAGTAGCCGCTTTATCCATTATAACTCTTAAATACTTCATATTTTCATAGAAGAATACTTTATTCTTTTCATCAATTAAAACTGTTATTGTTGCCGCTAAAGCTTTACCCCGAGCATTATCATCAGGTATTAAGAAAAAATAAGTTAATCCATTTAATTTTAAATCAGGGAAGGGAAGTATTCCAAAATAGTTAACTCCTTCTGTTCCTATTCCATCTTGATATGTTGCATCACCCATTAATAAACTAATAGTTTTCATAGCAATTAAAAGCCCAGCTTGTTCATCTAAATCATCAGGCCAAAAAATTTTCGGTGTTGGTCCATTTTCATCGAATATGCTCAAAACCACTGCGTTAATAATATTTAATTTGGTATCTGGAACTTCTTGTTTTGTCGGCTTCTGTTTCTTTTGCTTTTCTTTAGTTTTTGTCAAATGATCCCCATTTATTTTTTAGGAAATTCTTACTTTATTATAGTTCATTAGGTTTTTAATTTTAAAATATTATAAAATCCTAATATTACTTTACTATTATCAAAAAAGTTATTCTTATTAAATACTTTTTTTACTAAACTATTTAATTTATTTAAGCATGAAATTTTAAATTTGATATCCTTGATTCCTTAGCAATTTTTGTTAAGAAATCTTTAATTTTTAATTCGCTTCTTTTTAAGTCTTTTAAGGAGATATAGGTAATTGCCCCTTTATGAATGAGTTTATGAAAATCTTCTTGAATTTTCACTCTATCTAATAAATCTATATCCGCATCTTCACGGAAATGAACAGAATTAGTATAGTTTTTATTATTGGAAACAAATCTTACTTCCTTTGGAAATTGTTTTAAATCTAATTGAGTAAATCTATTTATAGCTTTTTCTGAAAGATTTTCACTTAATAAAAATATTTTATCATATTCTTCAGATAATTCTGAACATAATTGATTTATTTCAGTTAAGATTTTCTTACCGAATTCAATTGTTTTTAAGTTTTCATGGAGATCGTAATTAGTCAAATATCTAATTGCTTCATTTAGCCCTACTAAACTAATTGATAAACCTTGATTTTCTAATTTAAATATCGTTTCTCCATTAATAACAGTGCCACAAAGTGGTAAATGGTTTGAATGGATTCTTTTCTTTATTATATCATATTTTTTTAACAAAATATTTGAGCATAAATCTAACTTTGATCTTAATAATGCCAAAAATCTATCTTCATCTTTCGTGGTAAACGCATATCTGGGTAAATTTAAGCTAATATTTTGAAGTATACCATAATTGTGATATTTTTCGCTTACCAAATATTCTAAATTTTTAAATCTATAGGAATTGGGATGAAATTTCAAAAAATAAGAGGAGTTTATCAACTCATTTTCGTCCCAGAATTTAGGGTAAATATTTTCAATCAAATTCATAAATTTATAATCTAATAATATGTAATGTTTTGGTAATGAAAGAAGGGGATATTTCTGAGATATCTCTTTAAAAACTAGTAATAAAGCTTTAAACAACTGATTACATTGGTTATGATAATTTCCATACACATTTTTGATTTTTCCACCCGGGACTATTGCTGGAATATCTAATAGTTCTTTGAAAACAGAAATTGATGAAAAAATCGATATTTGGGGAGCTTTTCGTCCGATTGTAAGAGGCAATAGATTGTTTTCGTAAATAAAACTCTGAATTTCTTTAATTATTTCTTCTTCAGATAAATCATCTAAATATGGTGCTAAGAAAGTACTGATAAAATTAAAACTTTGATTCCCATAAAATTCATCTTGTATCATTTCCAACCATTTAGTTAATTGATACAAGGCAGAATTTAGATTTTTTGCAGGATTATGCTTATAATATCCCTTCAAGTTTTTCATTGAGGGAAGTCCATGTTTTAGAATAAGTCGAGGATCCCATATTTGACTGAATGGTCTTAGAACAAAATAATTTAAACCATTAATATGGATATCACCAGCAAGATGCGCTTTTGATTCCTCATTTTTTAATATTCTTAAATGGGCATATTCTTCAGCTATTTGATTTGCAGCCCAATGTTGTATTTTTTCTGGATTTATACGTTCATGTGGTTTATCGCTTTGACCTTTTTCAAGAATTTCTTCGTAATCCATTAATGGCATTCCTATTCTTGTATATAATTTACGTTCATTTTCAAAATGTTGTTCTGAAAGAATTGAACAAACAATTTCTCTTATATGAGGTCCAGAAAGAAATTTAATACCTGAGCTTATTATTCTTCTAACTACTAATTCTGTTATATATTTAGTATCTTTTTCACTCATTCCTGTTTCTTTTAAAATACTTTCAAAAATTTTGGATGAATCAAATTCTGCAATATTCCCTTCAGTTCTAAATACTTTTGGTAATAAGTCCATAGATTAATAATATCTCTAAACCTTAAAAAAAAAAATTATTAACTGATTAAATTTAAAAATTTTCTTACTCTCCATGTTTTATTTTTCTAAATTTCCTTATTAAAAATAATGAAAGTCTTCACTGAGAATTTATTAAAGCAATTTTTTGTTGAAATCTTTCATATATTAAGAGAAACTAATACAGATGTTATCGAAATTTGGTTAGAATTTTCAAAAATTCCCTTTTTAAATCAGTTTAATGATTCTGACCTAAAGGAATTTATAGGAAATTTCAATTTTATTTCTCTTAAAAAAGGCAATTATCAATTCTATATTGTAATAAATAAGATTTTATTTATTACAGAAGCTTTCAAAATTTTAGAACTAGATATAAGACAAATCTCAGAGATTTTAAATTATAGTGGTTTTGAGATTTTTGTACAAAAAATTCTTTCAAAAAATGGTTATGAAACTACTAGGAATTTTAGGTTCTCAGATAAATCCAATTTTAAATTTAAAACTTCTCAAAAAAAATATGAAATTGATATTATTGGAATTAATTTAAAATATGTGTTACTTATTGATGCAAAACAGTGGAAACGGAAAGACTCATTTAGTTCGATCAATAAAGCGGCAGATCTACAATATCGGCGGGCTATCGCGCTGAAAAAAAATCCTGAAGTTTTCTCAAGAATTATTCAAGATTCATTAGGTACAAAAGTAGACTTAAAAAAAAGATTACCATTTCTTTTAATACCAATGATGGTTACCGTTGAAGACAATAGCATCAAAATTAATAGCAATCAAATTCCTCTGGTTTCTATTTATGAATTGAATTCATTTTTACAAGAATTGCATAAAAATTTATGCTATTTCAAAATTGTTAAAATTAATAAATTGAGTATACAACAAAGGTTATAATGAATCCAGTTTTATCTGTTTCCTTATAAGCTCTTTACTTTTGTAAACCTAAATACTCTTTTATTTGTTTTTTTACTATGTTAACTGCAAATGATATTATTCCACTTTTAGTTTTTGGATGACTTAGTATTATTAAAATCATATCTTTAACACTTAGATCTTCTTTATCTATAGGAGCAAGGTCTAAAACTCCTTCTGAGCCACGGACGGAAATAGTCTTCAATTTACCCGCATCTAATCCTTCAATTATATCTGAACCCATCATAGAAAGATTCATTCCTATAGTTGCAAATAAAGAATCAGAAATTCTACTTGATATTGCTGAAGCCAATATCGTCCCATCCGTTTTAATAATTGCTGATGCTTCAATGTTCAGATCTAATGTAATTAATCGTTTTAAAATTTCATTCATGCTAGAAGGAGGTATTTCTTCCTTTTGTTTTATTTTCCCTGTAGTTGCAGATTCAGGAATTTCTAATTTCTTTACTGAAATTTTTTTTGAAAGGAAGCCTAACACTTTAGTCATGTCTTTTTCTAATTGTTTCTGTCTTAAAACAGCTGCATTACTTTCAGTAGTTTCTGAGGGTATTGGTGTTAATGGAACTGACTGCTTTTTCTCTTGACCGTCTATAACAGAATTTTTAAGCTCCATAAAAGCATCCGATATAGCATTCGTGGAGCGAGGTGGTGGTTGAAAGCCCCTTTGTGAGTTTAAAATAGTCCCTCTATAAGGTTGAGCAGGAATTTCTTGCAAAATTTCTGATTTAGTTGCTTCAGATACTTCTTCCTTTTTTGGAGGAGTTTTACTTTCAACTTCTTCAATTGAAGGCTTCGGAATCTCTTGTAATTCAACTTCTTCACCAATCAATTTTTCTTCTTTTGGAATTTCTTGTAGCTCCAATTTTTCTTCTCCAATATCTTCCAATTCACCAGATTCAATTGGTGGTTGCTCAGTAGGTTTTTGTTTCTCTTTCTTTTTTTTATCTGTTTTTATTCTTCTCGATCTTGAGGATTTCGAAGAGACGGGTAGTAATGCTCCACATGTCCTACAAGTATTGGTAATTGCTTCATTATTTGTAGTTCCACAATTCTGACATATAATCAATATATTTTCTCCACTATGCGAGTATCTTGGTCAATCTTTTCATTCAATTTTATTTTATTATATACAAAGTGAAATTATATTTTTTTTGATTTTATTCTATAAAATATAAGTAAAAATCTAGTTTTATTAATGTTAGTAATAGGAAAACTAAGATACAACGTATTCAAACGGAATTAAAACACAATCAATTCTCTTATTTATAGAGAATCTCCTTTAATAGATTCGCAAAAGATTCAAGATCTTCTTTATGAAAAACGGGGTCTTCTTTAAGAAGTAGTAGATAATATGGTGATGATTCCTTTTTTAATACGATTTGTTTAAATATAAAGTTTTTCCCAAAACGCTGGACAATCATCCGATTCTCATGTCTCTCTTCCACTCCGGTGTATTGAAATGAATCGTGCAATGTAAGAAAATAGGGAGTTGAAGCCGTTAGGAGGTGTCTTGTTTCATCATCTTTATAATATGAACCGATTATAAGGGAATTATCATCAATCACGACAACTCCTTCTGAATCTACTTTTTTAGCGAATTCAACAATGGTTTTTTCTATTAATTCTGATTTTGGATATAAACTTAATAGAACTTCAGACATAGCGGTCATAATTGAGCCAAAATCATAAATAGATGTTTCATAATAATAAATTTCTTTATATTTAGTAGCTCTTAGTTTGTCTTTTAAATCTATTACTACGGCTTCCATTTCGTTTTGAGCACTCCTTCTTAGAGCAGGATCATATTTATGAAGAAATACATATATTGGTGGTTCAATTTCCAATTTTTTAAATTGTTCTATTACATCTTTAAAATAGCTTATAGCTTCAGCGATTCTCGGTTTATTTTGAATATCAATTACATAGATTGCAATTTCTGTTCCTTCAAAATATTTACCAGGGTTTTTTAAATAGGCTATTCGATAAGCTAATTGTCCACCTAAATCCCATTCCGAAATTTCTTTACCCAAAAAGTCGAATATCCTTCTCTGAGCCCCTCTTGTTGGAGATAAAATGGCAATCTTGGAAAATTCTCTTTGAAGTGATAAAATTATACTTGTTTTGCCTGCATCATCGAGGCCTGTGAACATTATTTTTGAAACTTCGGGTTTTGTGGGTTCCTCCTTCTTTAGATACAAGATTGATTGTTTAAGATTCTTTTCCAAAGTTAAATTTCACCTACTTTAAAGTTATAAAAGTAATTGGTATATAAATATATTCTTTTTGTAAATTAAAAATTATAACATCCTTTATTTAGATTTTGCATTATATTTTAGATTGTAAATAAATAAAAAAAAATAAATAAATGCTCTATTTTAAAGGTAAATATGAGAGAAATAAATAACGTCAGATATTACGATATTTTAGAAATTGCAGAAATGTTCATAAGCGGAGAAACTGAAGATACTATTAGAAATCATTTAGAAACTGGAAAACTGAAAGGAAAAAAAATTGAAGAAGAGTGGTATGCTCCTAAGGAAAATATTGAGGAATTTGTAGGAAAAAAAGAGGGGATCAAAATCTTTTTTACCAATCCTCAAGAGATTAATTTAAATAACATAAACTTAAATGGGAGAATTCTAGATATAGGTGGTGGAGGAGAAGGTATAATAGGTCAATTGAAAGGAGACAATGTTGTTTCAATAGATTTCAGAAAAAGTGAACTTGAAGAAGCTCTTGAGGCAGGTGATATTGAAAGCCTTAAAATCATAATGGATGCTAAAGATTTAAAATTTCTGGATAACACTTTTGATATGGTTACAGCTTTTTTTTCAATAATGTATATACCTAAAAGTGATCATAAAAAAGTATTTAAGGAAATTTATAGAGTATTAAGAGAAGAAGGGGAATTGGTATTATGGGATTTAAAACTTCCAAAAAAAACAAATGAAAAGAAAGAAATTTATGTAATTCCAATGAAAATTCAAATGAAAAATAAAAAAATAATAACAGGTTATGGAACACGTTGGAATAAAGAACAAGATATTAATTATTTTATTGAATTAGCAAAAACTGTAAGATTTAAGATAATTGAGCAAGAATTAGAGGAAGAATATTTCTTTTTAAGATTGCAAAAAATTTAAAAATTATTGGTAAAACTTAAATCTCCCTTCAATTTATCTTTTTTAAATAATTCATTTATTTTTTCGATTGCCTCTTGAGGTGATTTCACTCCATAAATCATATCAGCCCTTCTATCATCTAATTTTTGATTGGCAATTTTTGAAGACCAACCCTCTACATCTGTCAATGCGACAATTGGTTTTAGATATATCCAAGCAAATGAAATCTCTGATAAAGTACCAGCTTTACCACTTATAGCTAAACATACATCACCTGTTAGAACGACAACTATATTTCTAGCTTGTGAAAAGGGACATGGAATGACTAAATCTATATATTTATTTGCTATTGATTTCTCTGCCGAGGGGATTATACCTACAGTAAAACCTCCTTCTTCCTTCGCACCTTTACATACTGCTTCCATTACACCTGATAGCCCCCCACATACTATAACATAATTATTTTTTGCAATCAATCTTCCAATTTCGATAGTTTTATCTTTAATATCTTTATTAATATCACTTGCTCCAATTACTGAAACAACACCATTAAATTTATTTTTAAAATCAAAATTCATAGTAATCTTACTCTTTTATTTTATTTTTTTATTATTATAAGCACACTTATCTTGGAGAATTAGGATTAGATTATACTAAAAATATTTAAAATCTTATGACATCAATTGATTCATTACCATCGTTTATTTTCAAAAGATTTTTTTCTTTAATAATTTTTCCTATTACTTGAGCATTCATTTTATGCTCTCTAAATATTTCAATTGTTTTATTACAATTATCTTCTGGAGTAGTTAATATAAAGGATGTAGTTAAATACATTTGAATATAAGTTTCTAAATTATAATCACTCTCAATTAAAATAGAAGGAATATTAATTTTGTTAACATTTACATCAGCTCCTACTTCTGAATATTTAATCATTTGTAATAATGCTCCAAATATTCCTCCATTCGAGACATCTTTTGAGGCATTAGCTAAATGTTTATTTGCTACAACATTCATAGCTTTTCTTTTATTGAGAACTTCTTCTGATGATTTATATGTAGTAGTATCATAATATAATTTACTAGCTTTTCCTATTTTTCCATCAAAGTCAACTGCAAGGATAATATTATCATTCACTTGAGCACCACCTGCAGAAATATAATCTTCTTTATTTATTTCCCCAATCATAGTAGAACTTAACTCATAGCATTTACTACGAACATTAGTATGACCTCGTATAATAGGTACTTGAAATTTTTTTGAACCTTCACAAATTCCTTTTAATAGTTCACTACATGTTCTAAGGTCTTTTACAGAAATAATTATACTCGCTGCTAGTGGAGTACCCCCACACGCATAAATATCATCAACACTGACTAAAATTGAGCTAAAACCTGCTCCAAATGGAAAATTTTCGATAAATTTAGTCCTTATTCTATCAGTTGTGATTAAGTTTAATTTCTTATTATCTTTAACAGCTGCAGCATCTTCACCTATATCCGAAAATATCTTAGAACTTTTAAAAGAATTTTCATCTATAAATTGAACAATGGGATTAATCTCTTTCTTTTCTATGATATATTTGTTATTCCTAATGCTTTCAGCGATATTTTTAAGAAACATCTATATTTAAATATAAAGCTATTAATAATTAAATTTGCTTAAATTAAGTTAAGTAATTAACTAATTAAAAACTTAAAATTCAAACATTAAAAGAATGGAAGAATTACTTAGAACTTCAATTGTCAAAGGATTTATCTTTAGCGTATATGGTGAGTTAGGACCTTCCCCGATTTACTCTTTCCCTAATTATATTACCGAGAAAGAATTAAAGGAACTTACTATTGAGCAAAGGAACCAAGATGATCTTATTTTATCGTATAGGGATATAACTCAAATTTCGATAAAAAACTTAAGTCTGTTTATCAGTGATAAAATAATTACTGAAGAAAAAGATCTTCGAAAAATTCAATATTTTGCGATATTACCTTATCCTGATTTTAAAACAACTTCACTTACATATTTTCATTTTATAAGAATAAATTCTGAAAGTGCTGCGGTACCTACAGCATTTTCAATATTAGTAGAAGAAAATAGGCGTAGCTTTTTATATAACAACATAAATCGAATCAAACCAGTAGTTTTTGAGTTTTTCACGAATTTTGACGAAGAAATAAGTAATTCATATCCCCCACGTGAAGATATTCAAAGTAAATTTCAAGACCTTTTATCAAAAATAATTGAAATTGAACAGAGTCCTTCTACCCCTATTACAACTCATAGGAAGATGAAGATTTTAATGGCGGGATTAGACGATAGTGGGAAAACTAGCTTTCTACTTTCTGTAGATCGCAAATATAGTAAATTAATTGGACTTAAACCCACAGTAGGGGCAAGTATTAAATCTATTGAGGCTTTAGGGGCAACAATATTTCTATGGGATCTGGGTGGACAAAAAAGATTTCGAGAGAAATACATTGATAAAGCGGAAATTTATTTATATGAAGCAGATTTAATGTTTTACTTTATAGATATTAAAAATAAATCTAGATTCGATGAAAGTATTGAATACCTCCAAAATTTAAAAGATGTTATAAAAGAATTTAATCAAACTACACCAATTATCTATATATTATCAAAAGGAGACTCAGATATCTTAGATTCAGAAGAAATTAAAGATAATATTGAATTTATCGAAAGTAAATTAAAGGAAATTAGCCAATTTGAACTAATTGAAATCTACATAACAACAATATTTCAAATCTTTACTATATTGCGCGCATTCTCTTCAGGAATCTCAAAGTTAAGTCCTAATAGAGATTTGATAAATCATAATCTAAAAAATTTTTCATTAATGACAGATACTTATTTGACACAATTACTAAGTGTTGATGGATTAGTTCTTGCTGATTATTACAGTAACCAGGCAATGGAATTAACTAAAATTCCAAAATCAGAAGTAATTAATGTTTTTGAAGTTTCAGCACCTCAATTTGCTGTATTATTTAAAATCTTTGCAAAATTTAAAGCATTAAAGCAAGATGAGGCAGTATTTAAAGTTGCTAATTCTGTAATTATTTTTCAAAGAATTAAAATTGAAGATAATATTATGTTCTTTTTATTTTTAGTAGATGATGAAAATAAAAAAGAAAAGATAAAAACAGAATTGAAAGGATTCTTAAAATACACTCAAGATTTATTATTAAGGTATATTGCTTAAAAAATGATGTTTAATGGACTTCTATCAGATACTTTTTGTCTTTTAACTCTTTTTTGATAGTAAGAATTTACCCCTGAAATTAAAGAAATTGCAGGTATAACGCATTTGGCAAATTTTATTGGTCCAAACAAAATAAAATCACTAGGAGCCGTTGCACAATAAGTCATTATGGAAGCAATTGCTCCACATCGAGCAACTTCACCAAAATTTTTAATAAAACTCCATCCATATATCGCATTAGCAGGAGCGAATCCGGTTGGTAATCCTAATTCTTTTTTAATTAATCTTGTTGATTCAAAATTAATGGAAATTGAAGGTAAGTCTAATACAGCTGTATCAACAATATATTTGTCAATGTTTGCTTTTTGAACTTTAGGAATTAAGGTTTCTTTTAAGAATTTTAACTTCTGATGTGGAAAAAGATATTTATTTCCAAATGTTAGTAACACAGCATTTTTTACACCAATTTCTTTCAGTTTCTCTAAGTTATCATCAGTTGTATTTTCATCGATACTATTTAATATAGCTCGATCTGATAACCCCATTTCATCTAATCCTTTCATTGCAGGAATTCTAGATGAATCGTTCAACCCATCAACTAAAAAAGGATATTCCACATTATCAGCAACAAATTCACATTCTTTTATAAGCGCATCTGGATATGCCCCAACAACATCAATTACTCCTTGTAATTGTGTTTCTTCAATAATTTCTGTAAAATCATTTAATTCCTTTTCGAGAATAGATTTATCAAATTTACCTGTTTTTTCATCCAACAAAGCGGCATGTTTTGTATAAAAAACAGTGGCTATCATAACAATTGGATTTTTACCTGGCGGACCACCAAATTTAACATTAGCTATTTGGATTTCTTTTTGCTCAGTTTCAATATTTAACATAATTCAATAAAAGGACGTTTATTAGTAAAATTCAATATTAAAAAGAAGATAAAATTTACTATGCTTCTTTTTTGAAAGGTTTATCTTGCATTAATAATTCAATAAATTTTGAAACTTTTTCAGGCGAAATAACTAAATCATCTCCGTCAATGATATATCCAAAATCTTTTGACCAAGCAGAAATATCTCGTGAAAAATTTTTTTTCTCTATTCTTAAAATTTTACGCATTATCTTCATTTTAACTTTATTTGTTTTTTCCACTATTTCTTTCACTTTTTTTTTCCTATTTTGCTTTATGGGCTCACTTGCGAGAGTTCCAGTATATATTATTGATATTATAAATTCTGGAATCCACTTGTGCATCAACAAGACGATAATTGCCGCAATAAAAGAAGAAGCTGCACTTATTGATACGTGAATATCATTCCATTCATAATCGATGTGATATAATTCTATTTGAATTAACATTCGTATAATATTCACAACATAAAAGATAACTGATGATACTATAAGTGCTTTTGTTTTCCTCCATATGATATCCTCTTTTGTAGTTGGGTCTTGACTATGGGGCGTGAAAATTATAATTCCTGCAAAAATACAGATTGCTTGAATTCCGGTACAAAAAGTTTCAAAATAGATGGGAGTTTTGCCAGGGATAAAAAATCTCCAATCATATATCCCGCTTGGAACGAATTGAGCTTCTGCGCTCATATTGAAAAACAAATTTAGAAAATATACTGTCTGCTTTACGACAATTTCATGCAACCAATAATTGATTCTCAAATCAAAAAACAAATATATAAGATAAGCAGATATTGGTGCTCCGATAGCGAACAAAATCAGAGATCTTATAGAAAAAATATATTTTTTTTCATTATATTCAATAATAGGCTTCTTTAGATTGGACCATTCCTTAAGCTTTTGCATCTGTTCTATCCTCTTCTTGGGTTGTATGCTTCAAATAATAGTGAAACCTATCTAAGATTACATAATTAAGAATAATTAATAATGGAATCATTATAAATCCAAGATTCATAAAACTCTCTGATTGTAATAAGGGAATTGTTAAACCAATAAAAAATGCAAATAATAAGTTAATTGTCAACATTACCCAGATTAATATTTTTTTCAATGTTAATTGCTTCATGATGGATGTTTATTAAGACTCTTATATAAAGGTACAAATTATGCTTCATTAAAAATTTTTATTAGAAAGGTTATGTTGCTAATCTATTTAATTTTAATTATTATATCATTTTTGAAGTAGTTAAAAAAACTGTAATTTTTTTATTTTGTTCACTTTTTTTAAATTTCATCTAAAACACACACAAAAATGAAGAAACTTCCCTCATTAAGAATTTTTGATTGATTTTAATTGAAAAAGTAGAATTAAATAGAATGGCAACTTAATATCTAAATGTAATAATTTAGGCGGAAGAAAACTTTAGGAGTCCATTTATGGATCTTGACATAACACAAAAAGATGATATTAGAAGTTTAACTTATACTATTCAGAATATTGTTGTTAAAACATCGCTGGATCTGGGAGAGGATATTGATTTAAACAAGGTTTCAGAGGAATTAAAGAATGCTGAATATGATTCAGAACGCTTTCCAGGGCTTTTTGTTAGAATTAAACATCCAAAATGCGTAATAATTCTTTTCAAGAATGGAAAACTGATTTTAACGGGATTAAAATCATTTGATCACATCAATTTGGCTTTAGCCCGGTTGATTTTAAAGCTTAATGAAATTCTTGAGAGCAATATCAATAAAAATTCAATACATCCTAAGGTAGTAAATATTGTAATAACTGCGAACTTCTACAAACAAATTAATTTGGATCGAGCAGCATTAAGACTTGATAATAATATTTATGAACCAGAAGTTTTCCCCGGATTAATATATCATTCATCCACTCCAGTAAAATCAGTTTTTTTGATATTTAGTACGGGTAAAATAGTTTTTACAGGAGTAAGTGAAAAAAAAGTCATCGAACCGGCGTTGGTGAATCTTGGACGTTTACTGAATGATGAAAAATTATTTATTGTATCATAAAGTTTCAAATATATTTATTAAGAATAAAAATAAAATTTTTTTGTTAGATTGAATTCTTCTTTCTCAAACTGATTTTATAATATTATATCTTTATAAACATATATTAAGTGAGATTTTAAATGGTAGATGAAGAAAAAGAAACTCAGGCTTCAGAAGTAAAAGAAGCTGAAAAACAGGAAGATGGTGAAAAAGAAAAACCTAAAGCAAAATTTACTTTTAAATGCACCAAATGTGATTCTTGCTGTCTTTCCCGTGGTCCAATTCCTATTACATTTTGGGATTTAGAGATGTGGGCAAAAAATGGTGTTTTAGCTAATTTTATGCCATACTTAGATATATACAACAAGCCTGACACTGGGATTGATTTAATCTTAAAACCCTTACCACCTCCTCAAAAAGAAGGTGAAGAAAAAAAGGATATGAAAGATCCATTTGCTACTGTACCCATAGAAGAGTTGCTTAATGTTAAATGCCCTTTATATAATAAAGATGATAAAAAGTGTTTGATTTATGATAATCGTCCATTAAGTTGTCGTACATATCCACTTGAGTTTGATGGTAAAAACTTTATTGTTGTTGATGCTGATTGTCCAGGTATTGGTGAAGAAGAAATGACCACCGAAGAATTAAAAGAGATGCGAGATACTGCAAAGACTATGCATTATGAATTAACTCGAATGAGAATTGCCTTACCTGTCTTGAATCAAATGATTTCACAAAAAATTATGATAGATTTAATGCGACAAAACATGGAAGCTATGAGTAAAATGTCTGATGACGATAGGGCTAAACTAGATGAAATCTTCAAAAAAGGCAGTGAAGAAAAATAAATTCAAATTTTATTTTTATTTCTTATCTTATTAAAAATAAGAATTAACATTAGTTATGAAAGAATTAAAAGTGGGAAATTCAGTAATTAGCTTAGTTCAAGGTGACATTACTGAATTAGATACTGATGTTATCGTTAACGCCGCTAATGCTCAACTTATATTAGGGGGAGGCGTAGCTGGAGCTATCAAGAAAAAAGGAGGTCCAAAAATTCAGCAGGAATGTAATAAAATAGGTGGTACTTTTGTTGGAGGTGCAGTTATAACAACCGGAGGAAATCTTAAGGCTAAACATGTAATTCATGCTGTAGGACCACGAATAGGAGAAGGAGATGAAGATCTTAAACTAAAGAATGCAACACTTAATAGTTTAAAATTAATGGATGAGTATCAACTTAAAACAATCGCATTTCCAGCCATCTCGACAGGTATTTTTGGATATCCTATTGATCGATGTGCTAAAATTATGATTACAATAACCAAAGAATACCTACAAGGAAAAACTCAAATTAGGAAAGTGATCTTTTGCCTATTTACTACTTCTGATTTTGAGGTTTTTGAAAAGGAGTTAAATTAATCAAGTTTTGACGTTACTTTTTTTATTAACGTTTAATTTATAATTAGAAGAATAATTATTATTATTAGAGAACTTCGCATAATTCCATTGATTAGGGGTTTCTCGTTAATATGAAAGATTATAGATATATTAAGTTCTTTGAAGATGTTAGAATAAGTGATGTTCCTCTCGTAGGAGGGAAAAACGCATCTCTAGGAGAATTATTAAGTTTTGGAGTTTCTGTTCCGCTTGGTTTTGCTGTAACTTCAGAAGCCTTCGATTATGTATTAGATACCAACTTTTATACAATTAAAGAAAAAGAAGTTTCACTTCGAGAATTGATTGCAAGAGATATTAACAGAATATCAAATGAATTAAAGTTAGAGGATATCAAGGCAGTCGAAAAAGTTGATAAATTTTGCGCAAATATTAGGTATATCATTGAGCAATCAAAAATTCCTGATTCTTTAGCTGATGAGATATTAGACGCTTATAGCAAATTGATTGAGAAAATTGGAGAAGACTCTACATTTGCTGTAAGAAGCTCTGCTACAGCTGAAGACCTACCCGATGCATCATTTGCAGGACAGCAAGATACACATTTGAATATCTCTGGTGATAAAGAAATCTTAGAATATATTCTAAAAGATATGGCTTCTGTATTCACTACAAGAGCAACTATGTACCGAGAAAGAGCTGGGTTTGATCATTTTGACGTAAAACTTTCAGTGGGAGTCCAAGAAATGGCTGGTGGACGAGGAGGTGTAAAAGCATCTGGTGTAATGTTCACGGAAGACCCAGATTCAGGCAATCCAAACGTTCTTGTTATTAGAGGTACGTGGGGTTTGGGAGAATTAATCGTACAAGGAATTGAAAAAGGGGATGAGTTTATTGTTTTTAAACATGATCCAAAGCAACTTAGAATAATTCGACATGAGCTTGTGAAAAAAGAAAAAATGATGATTTTTTCTAAGAGTAGAGAACAAATAGGCACAGAAGTAGTCCTTGTACCACAAGAAAAACAAATGCAATACTGTTTAACAGAAGATGAGGTCTTAACTTTAGCCGAATATGCTCAAAAAATTAGAGAACATTATCGTAGAAGAATGGACATTGAATGGGCCATTGGGAATAATGGTAAGATTTATATTGTTCAAGCACGTCCTGAAACTGTTCATAGTATTAAAGGTGATGTTGAAGAGATATTTTATCTTTTAGAAGATCCAGATAAATTAATGGAAGAAGGATTATTCGTTGAGAACACTGGTATTGCCATTGGTCGAAGAATTGGTTATGGAAAAGTTAAAATAATAGAATCTATAAATGATGCTTATCTATTACGAGAAGGAGATATCCTTATAACAGAAGAAACCAATCCTGATTGGACTTCATATATGCAAAATTTAGGAGGTGTAATTACAGAGAGAGGAGGTCCTACATGTCATGCAGCAATAGTCTCAAGGGAGTTGAATATTGCTTCTATAGTAGGAGCAGATAATATTGTTCAAATAATGAAAGAACAACAACGTAATGGATTAGAATACGTAACAATTGATTGTAGTGAAGGAGAACCGCGCATCTGGCTTAAAGATGTAGAATATGATTTTGATACAATTGAATTCGCAAAACTTCCCTCTACAAAAACTAAAGTTTTGGTTAATTTGGGAATTCCTAAAGGAGCATTATCTGCAGGAAAGCATCCAGACGGCACTGGATTGGCTAGACTTGAATTCATTATAAATGATGAAATTCAGATCCATCCAAATGCATTAATTGATTTTGGAGCCCTAATAATGAGGTATGATATTCTATTAGAACAAAGAAAAAAAATTGAAAATATAAAGAAAAGTGATCTATATCATAAAGATCCTTTTAGTCAGGAAATTTTAAGGTTAAAACAAACCCTAGATAAAATTAGGGAACTTACAATCAGTTATTCTGATAAAGAAGAATTCTATGTGCAGAAATTAGCAGAAGGAATTGCTACAATTGCTGCTGGAGTGTGGAAAATATTATCTGATGGAAATATAGCTGAATGCGTTGTACGACTCTCAGATTTCAAAACAAATGAATATGCTAATCTTATGGGTGGGTGGATTTATGAGAGCGAAGAGAATAACCCTATGTTAGGCTTTAGAGGTTGTTCTCGTTATGTTCATGATGAATTTCAACAAGCTTTTATTTTAGAATTAAGAGCGATTAAAAAAGCTAGAGATTGGGGATTATCAAATATTATTCCTATGCTACCATTTTGTAGAAGTCCAGAGGAAGCCCAAAAGATCATAGAAATCATGGAAAGTGAAGGTCTGATTCGAGGTCAAAATGGATTAAAGGTGTATGTAATGGCAGAAATTCCTTCTAATATAATTTGTGCTGATATATTTAGCCAATATTTCGACGGATTTTCAATTGGATCTAATGATTTAACTCAATTAACATATGGTGTCGGAAGAGATAATGAAAAAATGATACCTTTAATGAATAATTACAATTATAACACTAACAGTGAAGCAATAAGGAGATCAGTAAGTCATTTAATTAAAACAGCTCATCAATTTGGTAGAAAAGTGGGTATATGTGGTCAGGCTCCAAGTGATGACCCCGAATTTCTTAGATTTTTGGTAAGAGAAGGGATTGATTCCATTTCTTTGAACTTTGATACATTTGCTAGAGGAAGAATAAACACATGGAGAACTGAAATAATTGAAGCTAAACTGGATGATGAAAATAAAACTCAATCTTATAAATTTCTCAGTGAATGTGATAGATTGTTAGAAAAAATTCGAATTCCTCGTGGTAAACTTCGGAATATGGTAAGAAAGCAAGGCAAAGAAGTAAATCAAAAACTTTTTTCCTCAACTGAACAATTTAATCTAATCTTCAATAGTGTACAAAAAACCTCTCATGATTTTGTCAAAGAAATTGAACATGGAAAAATAAAGAGATTTAGTGAATTTTTTCATCAATATCAAATTAAAATAAAGGAATTTGATGAAAATATCCCTACACTAAAAAGACAAATTCGTGAATTTGGGATTTATTAAATATTAGTTTAAAATCAAAAAAATTATATTTAAAAAAAAATTTTACTTTTTAATTTCCTATCTATTATATGCACTTCTTTTGGTGAATTTTTAAATGCCAAGGGCAATAACTGATGAAGAAAAACAAGCCTTTGAAAATGTTGAATACCTTTTAAATGGAATGATAAATGACCGCAGCGTGCCCAGAAATATTAAGAGAGTTGCACAAAGAGGCATAAATGAATTACTTAAGGAAGATGAAACTCCGGGCGTTCTTGCCAGTAATGTAATGTACATGGTGGATGATCTCTCACAAGATCCGAATATTCCTTTTCATGCCCGCACTACAATTTACCGAATTATCTCAATCTTAGAAAATGTTAAAGATTAATTTAATCTGATCAATTTTTTAATTTCTTTGCTATAAAATTTACTTTTGATCAGCATCCTTCCACTATAGTATATTATTTATTAATCGGGAAGATAATATTATTAACAGATAATCATTTCTTTTTCCAATGATTAAAAGTATAAAATATGGTGAAAATTTAATTTGCCTTTAGATGTTACCGGTTGGATTGATGGTATCACTGCTTCAGGAGTAGTGATCTTTGGTATATTATTTGGTTTATTCTTTATTTATAGATCTAGAAAAATAAATGCAAAGCTACTTACATATTTAGGTTTAACAACCTTATTTGCTGGCCTTATGTTCTTAGGTGTATTCTTGGATTTTCTCTCTGTTTTTATATTTCAACAAAATATGCCTAATAATGGTATTGTCGCGATATTATCATACATTTGGTTTGCTCCTGCAATAGTAACAGCGATGTATATAGGTGCACAATCATTGACACCGAAAATAAAAAGACATATTACAATTATATTCCTGGTTATTACAATATTCTTCGAAATTATTATATTTCTTTATCCCTTATCTTCTTTTAATTTTAATCCGACTCCATATACTCCACCGACTATAAATTTAATTGATTATAATGTAAAATTAACTTCACTAGCGGGAATTTTAATGGGTGCGTGTTTATTATCGGTTCTCGTATTCCTCGGATTTGGATTTTTATATAAAGGATTTCAATCTACAGGTGTTATTCGTAAAAATTTTTTGTTCCTATCAGTGGGTTCTATATTGTTTTGTATATTTGGATTATTAGAGGGATTAACTGCTCCGGGATTTTTAGGAATTATAGTTAGAATTGGGTATTTAAGTAGCTTCTGGCTCATGTATTTCGGATTAAAAATATAATCTAAATTCTTTTTTTTTCAGCGATTATTTTTTATATATAAAAATCATATTATTAGTTAAAAGCGAAATATTTACAGATTATAAACATAATATTAATTCATCAAAGAAAATTTCTTGTAATTATGCCGCAACAGATAATAAAGGGAATTGCTTACATTGAAATGAATGATGAACTCGGACCAAATCCAGTAGCATGGCTTCCTTCTAAATTAACTCAAATGGAACTTATGCATCTTAGCATAAAAGCCTTAACTGTTTTAACTGGAGAGAAAGGGCTCATTCCAGAATCATTAGTAATTCTTCCATTTACTTCAATGAATTTAAAAGGATTAATCAAATTTATAAAATGGGATGATGAATCAAGACGGGGAGGAATTGGTCAATCTGCTATCGTTTTATTATTTCAAGAAAATGATGATGTGATTTTCTATAAATATATTAATGATCTTTCGATTCCGTTTAATAATCTCACTCAAGCAATAATAAATCTAGAAAAATCAAAAGCTTCTAGAAAAGAATATATGGAAGTGATAGAACATCTTGAGTTTAATATTTCAACCCTTTTAGAAGAACTGAAACAACAAGAGATTACACAACAAGAAGGTGAAGCATTTCCTGAACAAAAGATTAAAGATAGAAGTTTAATTGATTACCAGTTTAAAGTAATTTTGGTTGGAGAGCCGAATGTTGGCAAAACATCATTAATCTTAAGATATACTGACAATGCATTCAGAAGAAATTATGTACCCACTTTAGGTGTTATGGTATCGGACAAGATCTTTAAAATTGAAGATTCTGTTGTACAATTAACTCTCTGGGATATTGGAGGACAGCAAAAATTTCAAACAATGAGACAGCAATTTTATCGAGGTTCTGACGCTGTTTTTTTAGTTTTTGATTTAACTAGAGTTGAATCTTTTAACAATATTCCAAAATGGTTTTCAGACGTTGTCGAACAGCTAAAAAATCGTTCTGAAGAGTTAGTAGGTTTTATTATTGGAAATAAAAGAGATCTAACAGAGGGGCGGAAAATAACATCTAAAATGTTAAAAAAATTAGCAGATCAATTGGAGTTGGGATTTTTTGAAACTTCAGCACTATTAGGAGAGAACGTGGATAATGCTTTTTCTACAATTGCTGACTTGTTGCTTAAATCACGTTTATAATTATATCATACTATCTTCGTGAAAGTTGAGTTTCACGATCTTGCAATAGTAAGAAAGAAAAGCCATTAGATTTACAAATTTTTAATAACTTAAAGTTCCTCTATTTTATAAAGAGTTTTGGTCTAAAACAGAAGAATATATACAGTCCTATTTTTTACCTAATAATGTCAGAAGAGATAATTAAAGCCATAGTTTACACTGAACTCAATGAAGGATCCGGACCTAATCCCATACTTTGGAATCCTATTGATTTGTCAGAAAAGCTTCGTATGTCAGTTGCTATTAAATCTATTACAATGCTAACAACCGATCAAGGTATTATACCTAAGTCATTAGTAATTTTACCTTTTCCTTCATTCAATTTAAAAGGAATTGTAAAGTATGTAGAAAGAGAAGATGCCACATCCAAGGGAGGAAGATCATTATCAACTATTACCGTTTTATTTAATGAAGCCGATGATCTTATATTTTATAAATATATAGATTATCTTGAAAACGCCTTTTCCGATAGTACGCAAAAAATTTTAGAGTTAAAATATAAACAAGCAAAATCAGATAATATTTTTTATGAGATAAATAATCTATATCTTACCATTTTAGAAATACTGAACGACTTACAGAAAAAAGAAAGGTCGATCTCTGAATTAGAGGCTTTTCCTGAAGAAGAGGTTGAAGAGAAGAGACAATTTGCTTATAATTTTAAAATAATTGTGCTTGGGGATCCTGGAGTCGGTAAAACTTCTACAATTTTAAGATTTACGGATGATGCATTTACAAGAACATATATTCCTACACTAGGAGTGAATCTATCTGAGAAAAACATTAAAATTAAGAATATCTTAATTAAATTGATTATTTGGGATATTGCCGGGCAAATAAAATTCGAAGCAATGCGACGACATTTTTATAAAGGAGCAGAAGCAGTAATTTTAATCTTTGATTTAACAAATCCGAAATCATATGAAAGTATTTCAAATTGGTATAAAGATGTTATAAAAAATATTATCCCTATTGAAGATGAAATAATTGGTTTTATTATAGGTAATAAGGAAGATTTAGTTAATAAGAGAAAAATTAATCCTGAAGAACCGGTAATATTAGCAAAACAACTTAATTTAAAATATATAGAAATCTCTGCTTTGACTGGTAAAAATGTTGAAGAAATTTTCTTTAATTTAGCTGAAACCTTAATAAATACCAGAGAATAACTACTTAAAAAATGTTTAGTATGGAATTCGAAGAAATAATATATAAGAGAAGAACAATCCGAAGATTCAGACAAGATCCAATCAGTTTGGAGAAATTAAGAAAATTAATTGATTTTGCCCGAGTTGCTCCTATGGCTAGAAACATTCAGGGTCTTGAATTTATTATTGTTTATAATGCCGAAATGAAAAAAAAATTGTTTCCATTAGTAAATTGGGCACAATCTCTTCCTGAAGATCAAAGAACTCCCGAAAAAGGAAGAGAACCTACAGCATATATCATAGTGCTTGTAAACACAAAAATAAAAAATGCTTATGTTGATTTTGATGTCGGTGCTGCTGTTGAAAACATCTTGTTAGGTGCTGTGAATTTTGGAATAGGTAGCTGTTGGATGGGTTCAATTAATAGAGAGAAAATTAGAAAATTACTAGAAATACCTGATCACTATGATATAAAACATGTAATCAGTCTCGGATACCCAGATGAAAATTCTGTTATCGAACCCTATAAAGATTCTTTCAACTATTGGAAGGATAATAATGGTCAAATGCACGTACCAAAACGTACTTTAAATAGTATAATTTTTAAGATTTTTTAATAAAATAAGATTATTTAGAGTGGGACAACAATATGAGTTTCTGTACGGGAAACTCCCTCTAAACTATGAATTTTAGCCAGAATAGTCTTGGCTATAGTTTCAACATCTTGCCCTTCTACTTTAACAATTATATCAATACCACCCGTTACTGGGTAAACTTCCATAACTTCTTCTATTTCCTGTAAACCATGAACAACAGATTCTACAAAACCTGCTTGTGTATTCATTAAAACAAAGCATATAGTCAATTTTCTATATCTCCTAATTAAAAGTAATTTAATTAAATATTGTCTTATAAGTTTAAAAAGATTATATTTTAAAGCTCTTTGTTATAAAATTATAATTTCAATCCTGATCCAACCAGAGATTATTAAAAAACAGATTTAACCTTATAAATTAAGGGAACTTATTTTATCAATACTAACTCTAGTGTAATATAAAAAATACAAGAATAGAATAATATGACAGAAATTAAAAGTATCTCAGTGATTGGTGCTGGTTTCACGGGCAAACAAATAGCAGCAATCACGGCTTTACATAATTATAATGTAAGCATTTTCGATATAAACTTAGAAATATTGGAAGAAGCAAAAAAGTATATCAATGGTGTTCTAAAACGAAATAAAAAAAATGAACTAATAAATAATGTTAATTATTTTAATAATATCGAAGAGGCTGTTAAAGAAGCAGATTTAGCTATTGAGGCAATACCAGAGAATATTGAACTGAAAAAAGCAGTGTTCTCCCAAATTGAAAAGAGCGCTCCTAAAAATGTTATAATTGCTACTAATAGTTCTTCAATTCCAGTTTCTAAGATTGAAGAAGCTGTAAGTAGAAAAAATAAGGTTTTAAATATTCATTTTTATCCCCCCATTCCTCGACGTCCAATGGCAGATATTATGCGAGGTACTAAAACAAGCGATAAAACATTTGAAATTGGAAAGAGATGGATTGAAAGTCTTGGATGTCATCCAATTATATTGAAAAAAGAATGTCATGGTTTTGTATTCAATAGAATGTGGCATGCTGCTAGAAAAGAAGCTCTTAAAATTTGGGCAGGAGGATGTGCAGATATTGAAACTATAGATTTAGCATGGAAAACTTTTACAGGGATGAAAATGGGGCCTTTTGTATTAATGGATGCGATTGGTTTAGACACAGTTTATGCCGTTCAAATGAGTTATTATCATGAAAGTGGTGATTCTAGAGATAAACCCCCGGATGAACTTAAGGATATGGTTGAAAAGGGAGATCTTGGAATGAAATCTGGTAAGGGTTTCTACACATGGAAAAAACCAAAAAAAGCAAAATATTAAGATTATCCCAATTATTTCAAACCAATATAATATAATAACATCAAAAAGCTAATTTTAAAATTAAAGAACAATAAAAAAGAATTTATGAAATGAAGAGGTAAGAATTTTATGAAACCTAATTTGTTGACAGATGAGAAGGTAATTATAACTGCTGCGATTACAGGAGGGATTCAAGGAAAATGGGCAAATCCTGCAATTCCTATCACCCCTGAAGAACAAGCTCAAGACGCGTTAGAATGCTATGAAGCGGGTGCTTCAATATTACATCTCCATGTTCGTGGTGAGGATGGGCAAAATACACCAGATTTAAAGTATTATAATAAAACTGTCAAACTTATACGCGAAAAGTGTCCAATTATTGTTCAAATAGGGAATGGTATTGGTGCTAAAATAGCATATGGAGTTAAAACAAGTAGTAAAGGGCGAAAATACGGGCAAGCTATAGTTATGCCTACTCTTAAAGAAAGGTTAAATCTTCTAAATATAGATCCTCCACCAGACATGCACACTATTAACGCGGGTACCTTTGAATTTCAAACAAAATATGGAAACCATACTTTTAATAATCCAATCTCTTTTAACAAAAGATACGTTGAGGGTTGTAATAAAAAAGGGTTTGGTATTGAGATTGAAGTATATGATACAAGTCATATTATTAATGTTGAAACATTAGTCTCAAGATTTAAGGTTCTTAAACCTCCCTTACACTTCAGTATTGTTTTAGGAATTGGGGGTGGTGCACCAGTAACAATTAGAAATCTATTAAACATGGTAGATTTATTACCTGAAGGATCTACTTGGCAAGTAGTTACAGTAGGCAAATTAAATCTTCGTACGACAACAATTACTCTCTGTATGGGCGGAAATGTAAGAACTGGACTTGAAGATATCCTTTATTATCAAAAAGGGGAGCTTGTAGAAAGTAATACTCAATTAGTAAAAAGAATGGTTCGATTAGCCAAGGAACTTGGAAGAAAGCCGGCTACTGTTGATGAAGCGAAATTAAAACTAGGATTATAAAAAAAAACTTTAAAATAAAAAATAAATAAAAAGATTAATGTAATTCAGGATGTTTATCTAATTCCTGTCTCATTTCTTTGAGCTTTACACCATGCAAATCGTAAGATTTAAAGATAAGAATTGATCCTATAAGTGCTAATGTGGGAAATAGAAACATTAATGCTTTTAAGCCAAGGTCAATTAAAAATGGGTCAGATGGAATAGGTGTATAGGTACTCCATCCTGCTCCTGCGAATATAGGCGCAATAGTGGTGATACCAAGAATCATTGAAAATCTGTGAATAAAAGCATTTACACCATAATAGCTAGCAGCCCTTTTTACGCCAAATTTAAGAGCGTCTTGATCAATAACATCACCATGAATTAAATCGATAAAAAATAGCGCAGCTGATAACCCGAAACCTATTGTAATAAAAATGACCATAGATAATGTCCTACTAATATCATTATTAGATAAAAAGATTAATGGAAATAAAGTGATAATCCATATACCCATCCCCATCATTAATCCTTTACGAGTCCCGAATTTCTTTCTAATCCTAGCTTGAATAGGCATAAGTAGTGCAGCAGATAGAAGTGCTAGCATCAATGTTACTCCAATTAAAAAAGCACCTTCAGTTCTTCCAAGTACATAAACCGAGTAGAGAGGAAATACTGTTAATAATATATTAAAACAATACCAAATTAACATATTTCCAAAGGTAAATTTTATAAAAGTCTTGTTTGAGAAAGTCAGTTTTATAGATTTAAAAAATCCTGGTCTCTTTTCAAAATCACTCAATTGTTCTTCTTTTTCTTTTATACCAAAGAAAATGAATAATACTGCCATAATCAAAACTATTATGCCCATAATTAAACCTGCAATAATATAATTAGATTGAATGAGAGCAACTTCTGCTGGGTAACCTGGGTCTAGAGGATCAAGTGTTGGAACTAAAGGAGAAACAATAATAGTAGGAATAAGAGATGCCAAAATTACTGCAATCATAGTAAAACTTTTTATAAATACATTTACATCCCCTCTCTGTTTTTCTGTTGGAAACATTTCAGGGAAAATGGCGTTTGTATTTACTGAAAACATTGTATAAAAGAATTCAAAAGTAAATATAATGAACAAAAAATACCAGAACTTAAAATCAGCAGGTACAGTAAAAAGAAAAATCATTATTAATGCTAAAGGGAAAAAAGATATCAATAAATAAAACTTTCTTTTTCCCAATTTACCTTTCTGTTTTGTTTTTTCACTTAATGCACCTAAAAGAGGGTCATTAAACATGTTCCAAACACCCCATAGAACGAATCCGAGCCACATTTCAAGCATTGATAAACCTACAACTGCAAAATAAAACGTAAAGACATAGATGGTAAATGCTTGATAAGTCAATTGATCCGGGAAGGCGCTCGTACCAAATAATATTCTTTCTTTTAAAGATAATTTTCTTTCACTCATGTAATATCCCTAGTTTATAATTAAATTTACAATAAATTATGATTAAATGTATTTAGATTTTGATCTTTTTAAAACTATATAAATCTTATATAAAATAACAATATCTCAATAAAATTCATTTAATTAGAATCATATTTTAACTTAAGAAAAAAAATACTATTTTTAATATTAAAAATTAAGAAATTTGATAGAATATGGCTGATTTAAATATTGAGGTCACTTATTTTGAGAAAGGTGGACCACATAACACCAGTAAAGCATTAGAAATTGCTAAAAAATATGCTGATCAATTCGATATTAGAGAGATAGTTATTGCTAGTACTACAGGTACTGCTGCATCTAAAGCATTAGAATTTTTCAATCCAAAAAAGTATAATATTGTAATTATTACTCATTCTTACTATTTTGCTGGTATTAACAATCGACAAGAATTTTCAGAAGATTTAATGGAAAATTTAAGAGAACAGGGTTTAAAGATTTTCTCAGGGACTCATTCTATGGCAGGTATTGAGAGGAGTATGCGTAAATCCTTGAATCAGTGGTCGCCTGTTGAAATTTTGGCCAAATATCTTAGAACCAACTTTAGTCAGGGTGTTAAAGTTTGTATGGAAATTGTGAGTATGGCTGCTGATGCGGGATTGATAAAAGATTTAGAGAAAGATGTGATTTCTATAGGTGGCACTGGACGTGGAGCAGATACAGTTTGCTGGATCAAACCAATGCCTACTAGTTTCTTTGATCAACTTAGAGTTAAAGCTATTTTAGCTAAACCTCTATAATCTAAAAAATAATAAAAAAAAATTAAGGAAAATTATATAACATCTAACTTTTTTCCAACTTTTTCTATAGCACTTAATGCCAGAGATAAATCTTCTTTAGTTAGTAATGCGTTCATCTGAACTCGTATTCGTGATAATTCTCTTGCCACCATTGGAAATACTATTGGTGTTCCGTATATGTTTTCTTCTTCAAAAAGAATTCTAGCGAGCTCTTGGGCTTTACCAGGATCACCAATGATTAATGGAATGATAGGTGTTTGTGAGTTTCCTGTATTGTAACCCATACTCTGAACCTCCTTTTTAAAGTAATTAGTATGTTCCCATACTCTTTTTACATGCTCTGGTTCATTCTCAACAACCTCAATAGAAGCTTTATTAGCTGCTACAACACCAGGGGGATGTGCTGTGCTAAGCAGATATGTCCTACTTTTATTCGCACAAAACTCAATTAAATCTTTTGAACCCGCAACTGTTCCTCCAAAAACTCCAAATCCTTTACTCATTGACCCACCTTCTACATGAACTTTTCCTTGTAGGTTAAAATGAGCTACAATACCCCTTCCTTCTCCAAGCACTCCCTCTCCATGACAGTCATCAACGAAGATCATAGCTCCAAAATCTTCAGCAACCTTAGTGATATCATCTAGTGGTGCTATATCACCATCCATACTAAAAACACCGTCAGTAATTATACAAATTCTTCTAGCACCCACTTTCTCCGTTTCTTTTAATTGTCTTTCTAAATCTCCCACATCACAATGTTTATAAATAATACGTTTAGCACCAGACAATCTAACACCATCAATAATAGATCCATGATTCAATTCATCTGAAACAACCATATCGGGCTTACCAACTAACATGGGAATTAACCCTGAATTAACAGCAAATCCAGTTTGACAAAGAATAGATGCTTCTACTTCTTTAAATTCAGCAAATTTTTCTTCGAATTGCTTAGTTAAATCAAAAGAACCCGCGATAACTGGAACAGCACCAGCACCAGCACCATATTTTTTTGTAGCATCAATTGCTGCTTGAATTATTTTTGGATGTGTTGCTAAACCAAGATAGTTGTTAGTATTAAGCATTAAGACTTCTTTTCCATTTACAATGCAGTGTGGCTTAGAACCTCCTTCTAAATATCTAATAATCCATTCCAGATTGTTTTTCCTTAATTCGATCATATCCGAAGCAAGAAAAGCGACCGGATCTCTTTTCATAATATCACCTTAAATTTTTTTGAAATATGTGAGTAAATTAATAAATTAAGTGTATATAGAAACCTATATTAGTTTTTCCTATAAGAAATAAAAGGGTTAAAAATGGATAAACCTTTTTTAATTGGGTGAATTATGAATGTCATTATATTTACTTAGAATTATGAATATGAAAGTTGATGAATATGAGTAGAAAAATA
Source organism: Promethearchaeia archaeon (assembly GCA_029856145.1). Classification (GTDB taxonomy): domain Archaea; phylum Asgardarchaeota; class Lokiarchaeia; order Sigyniarchaeales; family SOKP01; genus Loki-b32. The sequence continues at coordinate 65,052 of JAHQWK010000012.1, read as the reverse complement.
CTTGTAATAGGTGCTGCAGGTCAAATTGGGAGTGAACTTGTTCCAGCGTTAAGAAAAAAATATGGTGGAGAAAATGTAATAGCTACTGGTAGGAGAACACCACTTCCCGAAGCTATTAAAAAATCGGGACCAATCATCTATTTGGATGCTTTAGACAAGAATTCTATAGCCAAAGTTATTTTTGAGTATGAAATTGACACAATCTTTCACATGGCTTCAATTTTATCAGCTACAGGAGAGAAAATGCCTCAAACAGCGTGGGATATAAATCTAAATGGGTTAATTAATGTTCTAGAAGTTGCGAGAAGTTACAAAATTGATAGAGTCATTTGGCCTAGCTCTATAGCTGCTTTTGGTCCTACAACCCCCAGAGAGAATACTCCTAATATTACGGTGCTACAACCGACTACGATGTATGGTATAACCAAAGTTGCGGGAGAACTCTTAGCAGAATATTATTACAATAAATACAATCTTGATATAAGATCCATGAGATTACCAGGTATAATAAGCAGTGAAACCTTACCCGGAGGCGGAACCACTGACTACGCTGTGGAGATTTTCTATGAAGCTATCAAAAACAAAAAATATACATGTTTTCTAAGAGAAGATACTGTATTACCTATGTTATTTATGCCAGATTGTAACAAGTGTATGATAGATCTTTTAGAAGCAGATAATTCAAAATTAAAACGCCGAGTTTACAATTTAACTGGGATAAGTTTTTCCGCTGGTGAGATCGCAGCAGAGATCAAGAAACATATTCCTGAATTTAAAATTGAGTATAAGCCAGACTTTAGACAAGCAATTGCCGATTCTTGGCCTAAAACAATTGACGATTCGCTTGCTCGAGAAGAATGGGGCTGGAATCCGGAGTACGACCTTGAAGCGATGACAAAAGATATGATCGAAATATTAAGTAAAAAACGATTATAGACTTTTTTTTAGTTTTAATTTATTTAATGAAATCAACGAAAAATCGAATAAATGAAAAAAGAAACTAACTCTTTGTCAACTGTAAGCGTAAATTATTGGTCCGATTTTGCTAAAGAATTAGTAAAATTAGCAACTCTAACACTTGATGGAAAGATACTTGATGTTGGTACAGGAGGTGGGGCTTGTTTAGTTGCGGTTGCTGAAAATTTGGGTGAGAATTGTCAATTATTTGGTATTGATAAAAATGGGAATAAAATATCCCAAGCAAGAAATAAATTTAAAGATATTGCTATAGAAAATGTAAAATTCCAGATTATGGATGCAACCAATCTAAAGTTCGAAAATAATAGTTTTGACAACATTTTTTGTGGATTCATAGGATTTAGTGATGTCTTTGATTTTGAAAGTAATCGATTTATCGATAAAAATGCAAAAATGAAAGAAATTTTTAGAGTATTAAAACCAGGAGGAGAAGCTGCTTTTAGTACATGGGCATACCAACAAGATATAGAAACCGCAAGAGGATTATTCCAAAAATATCTCATATATAAAAATATTAAAAAACTTGATGAAATTGAGAACATATCCATCAGTTATAGCAAAGAGTCAGTTGAAGGGTTTAAATTAATTATGGAAGACGCAGGGTTTAACAAGATAAGAATTTTTTCGAAAGATTTTCAAATAATTTATAAATCTATTGAGGAATGGTGGGAAATAATGGAAAATTCCGCGTGGATAATGAGATATACCCTAAATCATGATCCCAATAAGCTTAATGATCTTAAGAAAAACATCTTACCTCAAGGGGTTGAAACTTTTAAAAAAGAAGGAGAATATATTTTTCAGAAATCTGTAATTTTTGCATTTGGCTCTAAATAATACCTTTTGTTAAGGCATTGATTCATTTATTATTCATTTATTTTTTTCTTAGTTGCTGTTTCTTATCCATAATCTTTGTATAGAGTTCTTCAGGGTTTTGGGGAGGAATTATTTCGTCCTCTTTTTTCTTCAGTTGAATAGCTTGTTCCGTACAAGTTGGAACACATACGCCACATCCAATACATCGTTTAAGATTTATTTTGGCTATATTATCAACAAGTTTTATAGAATTAAGATGACATCTATCTACACAAGTTCCGCATCCTACGCATAAATCATTATCGATTTCCGCATAATAATTACTTGTTATTATTCTGGATGGACGAGGTATAAACTTTAATCTTGCTAAGATCTCACAGCAACATCCACAACAACTACAGAGGAATTCAGGATTTATTGTATTTTCAGATTGGAGTACTAGGCCATCAATTTCTGCTTTTTTTAAAATTTGAAGAGCTTCTTTTTTACTTATTGCACGTGCCCATCCTTCATTTATAAATAATTGTCCTGTTTTCCCAAAATAAAAACATGTTTCTTTGAGTGATGTTTTCTTACATGGATCTCCAATAAGTTCTTTACCTTGGCGACAAAGGCAATTTGTTACTCCAATTGGTTCTTCAATGTTTTCAATGACTTGTTTAATTTCATTATAATTTGCTATGTATTGATCATGTTTAATGCCTTGTTCTATAGGAATCGTGCGAAATTGAAAGATTTTTGTCCCTACTAATTCAGCACCAAAAGAAGTCATTAAATATTCTTCAAAATCTTCTAAGAATTCTTTTGTAAGCTTATTTACTTGATATTCAAACATTCCAACTACAAGTGGAATATTTGCATATAGTTTTTTGCCATTTTCAATTTTATATTTAATTGTTCCTTTGTTAACCATATCATTAAGTATTAGTTCCAATTGCTCAGATGAAATTTCCACATCTTTAACTCGGAGATAGATATTCTCAAGTGGATCATATGACCAACTTAATTTTGTAGCAATAATCGCTTCTTTTTCAGTAAAAAGATGTTTTAAAACTTTTAATTCAATTCCAGTTGTAGTTGCAGGATAACCTATTGGGAATTGATCTAAATGTTTTTGTAAATGTCGATATATATCCAATTCTTCATTGATCATTTCAATTTTCCTAAAACTGCTTTTTAATTTAAAAAAATAATTAAAATAATATTCATCATATACTTTTTTAAATGCAATTAAATATTGATGAAAAAACTATGAAAATTGTATTTCATGAAAAATATTATAATTCTGAGTATGCTTGGGACCCAGCTGCAGCCGTGGGGCGCTTGGAAGGTATTATGAAAGTGATCTCAGAAAACAAAGAATATGAGATTATAACCCCGAATCCTGCAACAGATGAAGTTATTCTAAGAGTTCATACCAAAAGGCATCTTCAAAACATAAAAAGTAATTCGTTATTATATGAATTAGCTTCATTAGCTGCTGGTGGAGCAATAATGGCTGCTGAAGAAGCATTTAAGGGTAGTCCAGTTTTTGCGGTAATAAGACCTCCGGGTCATCATGCCTCGTCAGACTCATGTTGGGGCTTCTGTTACTTCAATAACATTAGTATAAGCCTTTTAAAGCTCTATTCTGAAAAAAAAATCAAGTCAGCTTTTGTACTTGATTTTGATCTTCACACGGGGGATGGAAATATAAATATATTAACTAATAGAAATGATGATTTTAAAGTAAAGATTCTTAATCCTTATTCAAGTGGGAGGACAGGTTATATCAAAGAAGTCAAATCTTATATGAAAAACCTAGATAATATCGATATATTTGTAGCTAGCGCTGGATTCGATGAAGGCATTGACGATTGGGGACATAAATTATATCCCGAAGATTATACTGAATTAGGTAGGCTAATGAAACAATATTCAGAAAACTTATGTAAAGGGAGACGTTATGCCTTACTTGAAGGAGGATATAATCATTCTGTATTGCCCAAAAATGTGGATGCTTTCTGTCAGGGATTTAAATAGTTTTTTTTATATTAATCAATGCTAAATCTATCCTTCACACAAACATTAAGTTTTTAATCCTAAAATTTTATATTTAACCTAAGGGCTTAAACAATCAAATTGAGTTTAAAAATGGAAAGTGATAAATTTATAATTAACCGAATGGAATTAGATGGCATAATTGCAGATATTCGCCAAGAGACTAATACTCTGTCTCGATACGAAACGAATAATGGTGGTACAATTGTACTTGTAGCCGAAAAATTTTATTTTAGAATTGAATCAAATTTAGCAGCGACAATAATAATTGATCCTATTGATGAGAATAGATATCAAATTGTTATTGTTGTTGCAGGAGGAAGACATGGATTATTAGGAGTAACATGGGGTGCAGAAGGATCGATGTTGAAAAGGATAAAAAATGTGTTTCTAAAACATACTACAGTTTTCTAAAAATTAATTGAAATTAAAAAGTTCCTTACTATTCTTCATTACCTGGTTAGCAAAAGTTTTAGGATTAACTTCTTTTAATTTAGCAATTTCCTTTGTAATTGGCACCACATCCTCTGGAAGAATAAATCTTTTAGGAGATTCTATTAGATGATATGGAGAATCTGTTTCAATAAGGATCTTTTCTATTGGAGTTATCTCAATAATCGTTCGTAATTCCTCTTCTCTCGGATGGAAATATCCAAACGAAAAGTAAAAGCCTAGATCAAGTAATTCACTAACTAACTCTTTATTAGACATATAGCCATGAATTTGGCCCCCTACATCATCTGCTTTTTCTTGTTTTAACATTTTCACAATATCTTTATCTGTACCATATCCAGCATGAACGACAATAGGAATCGCAATTTCTTTAGCAATTTGAATTTGTTTTCTAAATAATTCCTGCTGTCTTTTCTTAATTTCTTTTTCTTCATGTTCCTTTAACTTATCAAAATCATAGGGATATTCCAATCCAATCTCTCCGATCCCATGAGGTATTTTTCTCTCAATTTCCTTTCTTAATAACGAAATCATATATGCTTGGTCTTCTAGCGATTTATTTCTTGAGATACCAATAATATTTATAATATTTTCAAGCTTCAATTGTTCTTTATATCTTGGGAACTCGTCTGGATTACTAATAACTCCAACAATATGGCTTACTCCTTTTTTTTTTGCATTAGATATCATTCTATTTATAAAGTCTATGGTAGGTGTCGGTATTTCACCCTTGATATCTTTATCAATAGCTTCTTTAGGGATCGGGCTAAAAAATATGTGAGCATGACAATCAATATACAAGTCTATCAACCTCTTCTACTTCTCATCGTGAAAATATTGCAGGACTTTTTTCAATAAGCCAAATGAACTTTTAATTTTAGTAATATCCGCTAAATAAGTTGTATTATAAAAAACAATATGTTTTAGACCCACTTTAGCATATTCTTCAATTTTACTGATAACTTCATCAGGTGTCCCATGTAAAGTATTATCATCACACATTTTTGCGGGGATTTTATCTATTGCTTCTAATACTGTTTTTCTATCATATTCTGTCGGGATATATTCAAGTAGTCCATAAAAATCTTCTCCAAAAGGATGAATTGCTCCATACTTTTTATACATTGAAGGAGGCATAGTTAATAGTTGATTTTTAATTACGGGGTTTTCAAGCATATCATCACAGACATTATGTTCTTCATCGATTAGTAGGAAACTAAATAGTGCTGGGACAATTTCATTTGGATCTCTGTTTGCTTTTTTTGCTGAATTTTTGATATGATTTAGTCTAAATTTATATGATTCTGGATCAGAATATGCAGGTAACCAACCATCCCCTAATCTTCCGGTTAAATCAAGCATTTTGGGTCCATGTGCAGCTATCCAAATAGGAGGATATTTACCTTTTTCGAATGGTTTCAGGTTAAGAACAGCATTTTTCAATTTCCAAAATTTTCCATCAAAGTTTACTTTCTTATCGCTCTTCCACAATAACTTAATTATTTGAATAGATTCGTCTAATCTACCTACAGGATTCTCCCATTTAATACCATAAGGTACTACATTTTCACCTTCTCCAGCTCCGATACCTAATATTACTCTTCCCTTTGAGATGTGATCTTGGGTTAGTAATGTTTGAGCTAAAACAGCAGGATGTCTTCGAAAGGTTTCAGTCACGCTTGTACCTAGTTTAATTTTATTTGTATTCCAAGCAGCAGCAGCCATGACTGAATATACTTCATGAAATATATGTGGGCTATCTACAAATTCAGCAGCTCTAAGAATATCAGGTGTCCATATACTATCTGGTGTCCATCCCATCAAATGGTCCGCAAACCATACCGAATCATACCCGTTCTCTTCTATCCTTTTTACTTGGGCAATTCCTTTTTCAAGAGGGCCAATGAAACTTCCTTCAGTACCAATTTTTATATCACTAATATCCATAATATCACTTTCCAAAAATTGATTCTAAAAATATATTATCTAATAATAATTTATAGCTTGCCCTTTTAGTTTAAAATCTAACCCAAATGTAAGGAGAACATGGAAGTTTTTAAGATTCAAACAATTTTAATTATTATGAAGTTTGGATTTTCAATCCCAGTTCCCACCCCTCGGCTTGATTATATGTATGAAGGAGCTAAAAAAGCCGAGCAATGCGGTTTTGAATATGTATTTTATGCAGATCATACAGTAATGCTACCTCCAGGACCAGGTACTTGTTTTGATGCTTTTATGTTTCTCACCTCAATCGCAATGATCACTACTAAAGCTAAATTATGTACTGGTGTTTCTGATCCTCATCGGTTTCATCCTGCACTAATGGCTCAAAAAGTTGCTACTCTCGACCAAATTTCAAATGGAAGAGCTATGATAGGTCTCGGTGCAGGTGAAAAAATGAATGTTGATATGTATGGATTGAATCGTGATAAATCTATAACGAAATTAAGAGAATATATTGAGTTATTAAGAGATTTTTGGACAAAACGCAAAGTAAGTAGAAAAAGTGATTTCTGGGGTAATATACGCCGCGCTTATATCCAAGTTAAACCTATTCAAAATACTCCTCCTATATATATTGCAGCAAACGGTCCTAAAACTCGTCAAATGACTGGTGAATTAGGAGATGGATGGTATCCCTTTGTAGAGTCACCTAAAACATTTAAAGAAAATAAAAAAGAAATTGTTGATGCAGCTAAAAAAATAGGTCGAAATCCAGAAGAAATTGATTATACTTATAATTGCTTTGTGGCTATAGATAATAAAACTCCGGAAAATGCTGTTAAACGCTGTGAATTCTTTAGAGTTTCATATGTTCTGAATCCAACAAAAACTAATCAAATATACCCCGATTTATGTCTTCCAACGGATTATACAATTCATAATTTTGACATGCAAGTAAAGGATATTAATGAGCAATTATCATGTGTAGATAACCTTCCTGAAACAATCCTTCAAGATACTAACTGTTTAGGTTCTACAGATGATGTTATTTCAAGTATAGAAAAATTTAAAGAAGCAGGCGCGACTTCAATGATTCTTATGAACCGAGGTCCTGACGTTAATCGGGTTTATGAAATCTTTCGGGATGAAATTATCCCCTACTTTAAAGAATTGGAAAGATAACCATTTTTACCTATTTTTTTTTTCTCTCACTCCATTCTTCTGCTAAAATCCCCATCATTATTGCATCATGATATCTTCCATTAGACCAGATAAATTGTCTTTTTCTTCCTTCTTCTATAAATCCAACTTTTTTATAAGATTTTAAAGCTCGAACATTAAAAGCATATGTATATAATTCGATTCTGTTTAAATTCACAGTTTTAAAACCATAATCTAATAATAATTCCATCGCCTCAGTTCCAAATCCTTTACTTTGATATTCTTTTTCTCCAATAACTATTCCAGCTTCAGCCACTCTATTTTTCCAGTCAATATTATGTAGTCCGCAATTTCCAATTAGCTTTTCTGAACCATCATCATGAGGAATTACAATAGACAAATGAATATTATCCTTACGGTTTTTAAGATTCTCCATCCATTCTTCTTCCATCATTCGAGTCATTGGACGATATTGTACAAGATATTGAGTAATTTCTGGATCGTTAAACCATTTAAGAAAGAATTCTATATATTCCCTTTTAATAGGACATAATTTTACTCTCTCTCCTCTTAACATAGAAGAAAGAAATTAATGTCAAAATAAAAAATTAATTGTTTTATTTAGATTTAAGATTTTTAAAAGAATAAAAGAAAAAATTGAGAGTTTTAGAACTTTATATCCATTTTACGGGCGCCAAATTTGACAATCTCAAAGGAAACAATACAGATTAATGAAATTGAGAAGCACACTAACCAATCTAAACCTGTCAAAAACATGAACATAAAATTAATACCCCATGATGCTAATGTAACTTGAACACCGGGAATATATATTAAAGCGATCAACACAAAAAATAAAAAGCCAATTAGAAAAAACATAAATTTATTTCGATCTTCAATTAGACTCTTAATTAAGGATTTATTCGGCCGTCTAATCTGAATTACAAGAAAAGTCTCACAGAAAAATAACGTTACCATCAGCATGGTTAATGTTTTTCCGATTTTTCTAATTTCTTCTATTGGTAACCCAAAAATATCGGGGGGTATTAATTCAGGGTCTTTAATGAAATAAAGATAATCTTGGGGATAATTTCCAGGAACAACTGGATATATTCCGCTCATAGTTATAGAATAAACAATAACCATACTTATTGCAAGTAGAATACCAAATATAAATAATAATCCAAATGTATTTTTTGAAAGAATCTCTTCAGAATCCCGTGGTTTTTCTTTCATAACATCTTTAGAAATAGTATCAAAAGTAAGGATTAATCCTGGAAATGTATGAACTGTTATGGTGAGAAATATCCATTGGAAATAAAAGGCTTCATTTAAGAAATATGGCAATTCCAAAATTACAAATAAAATAAATTGTACTATTCCCTCAAAAATGTTAATACAAATATAAAAGAAGACAACAGCACGAATTCTTGCGAATATTCCTCTTCCTTGATGGATTCCTGTAACAATTGAATTAAAAGAATCATCTGAAATGACCATATCGGAAGCTTCTTTAGCTACATCCGTTCCCGTAATACCCATTGCGATTCCTACATCAGCCATATTTAGTGCCAAAGCATCATTTACACCATCTCCAGTCATCGCGACTACTTTTTTTTGTTCTTGATATTTTTCAACAATATCCTCTTTATGTTCAGGAGAAACTCTTGCAAATACTCTAATTGGATTGAATTCTTCATATGACTCAATATCCTTAACCATTTTACCTTCTACAGCAGTTTTATTCTCATCTGTTGCAATAGCAATTTGTGAAGCAATCGCGCGCGCAGTAGCAGGAGAGTCTCCTGTGATCATTATAACATCCACACCCGCTTCATGACATTGATTTACAGATTCTTTAACTCCTTCTCTTGGAGGATCCAGAATTGTTACAAAACCAATGTAAACCATATTTGATTCACTTACTTTTCTTCCTTCATCTCCTTCAGGTGGAATTATATCCATTACTTTATAGCACAGACTTAATATTCTATAACCTTGATTTGCATAAAGATTTACAATTTCCATTACTTTGTTTTTAATTTGTTCATTGAATTCGATCTCACTATCATTATATAAGATCTTTGTACAAAGTGGGATTAGAACTTCACTTGCTCCTTTTGTAAATGAATAATATGACTGTTCTCGTTTATAAAGTTTAGTCATTCTCTTTACTGAAGAATCGAAAGGATATTCAGTAATCGCTTCAAAATCATCGAGAAGATAATCACCCATACCTTTCTGAAATAAAACCATTAGTGCTCCTTCTGTAGGAGAACCAACGACATCCCATTTGGGAATTATTCTACCCGAAATTTCAATTTCATTTTTAATCAATGCTGAATTGTTATTTAAAAAGCCTGCTGTTAACAATAATTTCAGATAAGGGTATTCATCCATGTGTTTAACATAAAGAGGATTTTTTACATCATCCATTAAAATAATATCTCCATCTGGAGCATACCCACTACCAGTAGCTCTAAATATTGACCCATTTGTCCAAATATGCTGTATAGACATCTGGTTTTTAGTTAAAGTGCCAGTTTTATCCGAACAAACTACACTTACACGGCCTAAACTATCAACTGAAGCGAGGTTTCTTATAATAACACCATGATGTGCCATAGCTAAGACTCCTGTTATCAAAACAATAGTTGAAAGCAGCGGAATATTAAGGGGCATCAAATCGAGAGCAGAATTCATACTTCCTACTATATCAACATACCCTCTTGCTACCCAAAGAATTATCAATGTAATAAACCAAAAGATAAAAATTATTAAACCCAGCCATTTTCCAAAATGGTTCATTTTCTGTCGTATTGGAATCTCGCTTGTACCAGCTTCTTCTAACCCATGAGAAATTTTACCAATTTCAGTATCTCCCCCAGTTTTTACAACAATTGATTTACCATTTCCTGTACTAATGTAAGTACCATAAAATACCATATTACTGCGTTCTCCTATTGAAATCTCTTTTTTATGTAATGGTTTTCCCGATTCTGATTTTCTTACAGGCTCAGATTCTCCAGTTAATGAGGCTTCATTTACCACCATGTTATACGATTCAATAATTCTAGCATCTGCTGGTATTTTATCACCTTGATTTAGTTCTAATAAATCTCCTACAACTATTTCTTTAGTCGGAATTTCTTTCTTTTGGTCATCTCTAATTATAGTTGAAGTAGGAGCAGTTAACTCACGTAAAGCCTTTAACTTTTTTGTTGCTCTATATTGTTGAATAATTGCAACTATACAATTCAGTAATACAACTCCTAAAGTTAAGCCAACAAAGAATAGATTTCCTTCTCCTCCAAAGATCGCTGCTAAAAATAAAATCAAAGATCCAATTAGATAAATAACTATTAACCAGTTGAACAGTGGCGCTAAATAGATTTTAATAAAACCTTTTGATACTTTGGGGATTTCATTAAAACCATATTTTTCTAATCTCTTATTAGCTTCTTTTTCAGTTAAACCTTTATCAGGGTTAGCTTGAAATTTTTCATAAATTTGCTCTAATTGAAGATTATAGTAATTCTTTTCTGTAGATTCCATAGTGGTTCTTCCACAATTTTTAAGAATAATTAATGATAAGTGAATTCAAAATTCTTATCAATATAATAAATAACCTATAATAATCATGATTTAAAAAATTAAATATTTCTATCTAAGAGAAATTTAAAAATGAATATTTCTACCTCGAGCAAAGTATTTAAAAATTTCAATACCAACTATTCCTGGTAATGCTAGCAAAATACAAAATAACCAATCTGTACCACTAAGAAACATGAAATTTATCTGTAGATTCAACCCAAATACATCATTCACATAAAAATTAACGATATGGGAAAAACAAATGTACAATATATGTATGGCTAACGTAAATAAACATATAACCAATAAAGAAAGGCTTAATTCTTCTTTGATACTTCTATAAAGAGATTTATTTGGTCTTCTAAAGGTCCATATGAAATTGGTTTCAACAATGAATATTGTAGTAATAAACATTGTTCTTGCTTTTTGAGCCAATTCTTGTCCTGAGACGATATAACTAATATTTGGGTTTAAATTCCATTCATTTAATGGAATAAATCCATTTAAAGTCAGTTGCAAAGAAAGAATTAATCCTAAACCAATTAGAAAAGCTTGAATTAATAGCATAATCCACATATTCTTATTTAATAATTCTTCTTCGTCTCTAGGTGGTTCAATCATTATATCCTTCGGACGTGTATCAATTACTAAAGCTAAAGCTGGAAGAGAATGGACTATACCAAAGATATAAATATGTTGCCAGTTTGATGCAAAAAGTTCGAATCCTATGAAAGGTGCTATAAGCTCGAAAGTAAAAAATATTATCCCTTCTACAATATTAGTGCAAATAAAGAAAAAAATAATTGTCCTGATTTTAGCAAAGATTCCTCTTCCTGTTTTAACACCTTGTTTGATTGAAGAAAAATTATCATCTGTAATTACCATATCAGAGGCTTCTTTAGCAAGATCGGTACCAGTAATCCCCATCGCAACTCCTGCATTTGCTAGTTTTAAAGCAGGAGCATCATTGATGCCATCCCCTGTCATAGCACATATTAATTTTTGTTTTTGATAAGTCTCTACTATTACTTGTTTATCATTAGGTTCAACTCGAGCAAATACTGATGTTTTATTGAATTCTGAGAGAGGAATATTTTCTATTTGATTGCCTGTTGCGACCAAATCTCCTTCTCTAAAAATCCCCATCTGTGATGCAATAGTTTTTGCTGTTGCTGGATGGTCTCCTGTGACCATTATTACTTTTACACCTCCATTTTGGCACTCTTCAACAGATTTTTTAACTCCTGGTCGTGGAGGATCCATAATAGAAACAAAACCTAAGAAAACTAAATTATTTTCAACTTCTTCTCTTTTTAGATCATCAATCTTATTTAATTTTTTATATGCAATTGCTAAAGTTCTAAAGCCTTGATTTGCTCGCTCATCGATTTTATCTAGAATTGAGTCTTTATATATCTGGTTAAGATCCTTCAAAATTCCGTTAATTTCAATTTGTGAAGATACTTCTAACACTCTTTCAGGTGCGCCTTTTGAAAAGGCAAAAATTTCATCCTTATCTCCCAAAGGCTTACATATAGTTGTCATTCTTTTATCTTCAGAACTAAATGAAAATTCTTTAGTAATTATATAATTATTTTTAATATCATAAGGATGTAAACCAGCTTTCTCAGTTAATACTAATAATGCCGCTTCTGTGGGGGACCCTAGCGCCCTTCTTACCGCCTTTTCTTTAATATTCTTTAATCTAACTTTAATATCTTCAAATTCTAAACGAGCATTATTATTTATTACTATAGAGTTAAGAAACTTCATGAATGTCTCGTTTTCAGTTAAATTAATTGGTTTGTGGTTCTGAAAGATTAAACCATCAGTAGCATCATATCCAGATCCTGAAACTTCATATTCTTGATCATTTATCCAGAACTTTTCCACTGTCATTTCATTTTTGGTGATAGTTCCTGTTTTATCAGAACAAATAACCGATACTCGTCCAAGAGATTCGATAGCGGACAAATTTTTAATAATTACTCCACTTTGAGCCATGATTAAAACGCCTGTAATAAGAACTAGAGTTGAAAGTAAAGGTAAATTTATGGGTACTATATTCATTGACCTAATTATTGAATCTGTAATTGCTTCAATTATTTCATTTTGGATCAAATTCCCTTCAATACCTAGAATCATTAGTTTAGAAGTTAATAATATAATAAGATTTATTATCACAATCGTTCCGAGAATATACCCTAAACGATTTAACTTTCTGGTTAATGGAATATCTTCAATACTTCCCATTTCATTTAATGTCTGCGAAATTTTTCCAATTTCCGTTTTTACGCCTGTTCCTGTAATTAATCCTTTAGCCCTTCCTGTTCGTACATATGTTCCCATAAATATCATATTTGATTGATTTTGGAGGTGTATATCTTTTTTCTCTATAATATAACTATTTTTCTCTACAGGTTCGCTCTCTCCTGTGAGAGGAGCTTCATCAACACTAAAATCCATAAATTCAATTATTCTACTATCTGCTGGTATTTTATCTCCTTGGCTTAACATTACGATATCTCCTGGAACCAATTCTTTTGTTCTAATTTCGATCTGCTTTCCGTCTCTTAAAACGGTTGCTTTTAAGGCAGAGATTTCTCTTAAGGATTCTAGAGCTTTTTGTGCACGAAATTGTTGAACTATAGCTGTAATTGAGTTAATTATCACTACTGTGAAAGTTATTATTGTTTCACTTGGAGACCCTAATATTACAATTATAATCCCAGCAATAATGAGAATAACAATTAAAAAATTGAAGATTGGAGCAAGATAAATTTTCCAAATAGATTTTTTAATTTTTGGTAATTCGTTATACCCTGATTTTTGATATCTTTCATGTAATTCGGAGGAATTTAATCCTTTCTCAATATTAGTATTAAAATTTTTTACTAAATCCTCAATTGGTTGATTATAATAATAGACTTCATTTTGTTTCTCAGATAATGACATCTTAATCATTTAAACTGTGATTCTAATATAAATATTATTTAATATTGTTTGTAAGGTTATTAAGGATTTAGGCTTAAGAAATTGTTATTCAAATCAGATGTTAAGTGCTTGAGGATCTCCTAAGAGATCTTTTAGAACGTGATATCTTTTCCGAATTGTCGTACTTGAAAATTTACTAGTACTTTCTACTAGACTTTGAGTGAAAATTTTTCTGTTTTCAAGAGTTTGCCCTATATAATAAATTAATCCAGCAGTAAAAGCTTTGTAATTAAGACTCTGAATCTGGCGATAAGAGATTTTATTCAATATTTTGTCAGCTAATAACTGCATATCGATTTTAGTTTTTTCATATTCACCTTTATTGAAAAAAAACTCTTGGACTTTCTCGTACGGAATATGATTTAAGTCTTTCTGAAAGACAATTTTGATTTTATTTTTAATCTCATTCTCTAGTTCTTTAGTACTCTTCTTCTCTTTAAATATCTTTTCAGTTCGTTTGATTTTTAACATAGCATTATTTAACATCTTTTTATTTATTTTATGACCTAATTCCCTAGAAACATTAATGAATTGCTCAATCCTAATATTTGTAGTGTCCTTTATTTGCATCCATACAATTGCTAGAAAAATTATCACCATATTTTGATAATTATGGCGGTGATATTTATTATACTTCAAATATCGATCCTTAATTTCCTTATTTTTAACGTTATCAATGTTTAATCCAATTCCATGGCTTTTTAGTAATTCAATTGTTTTTTTTTGTTCAGTAAAATCAGATTCATAGTCTCTGAACCATTTTTCAAGAGTTTTAATTCGGTCATATTTCTCTTTAATGACAGGATCTTGGAGTGCTTTTGAATCACTTACTCTGATTCTTCTTTCGTAATCTCTCTGGGAATCTGTAAAAAAATCACTGGTTGATACGGTATCTTCAAAAGCTACATTATCTTCCATAATCAGTCCACAATCTTGGCAAACAATAAATCCACTGTCTTGTTTCATATTTTTATGAGAACAATTTGAGATTTCCGAATCAGATTTTTTTTTCTTTTTCAATATAAAACATTTATGAAAGATTAATTATAATTAAATAGATTTGATTAAAAAACAATAATATTAAAAATTTTTATTAATTTCAAAAACAATAATAAGTATAATTACATAAAAAATTTTCTTGCTTTTTTAAAAGATTTAAATGTGTTAAATATGAAATATGAAAAAGTTCTTAAATTTCTTGAAATCGTTGGTTCAATATTAATAATAATTTCTTTAATCGAGGTAGCTTATATAGTATTATTAAATTTTACGCCCTTTATTCTGGATGGAAATACCATCTTATTATCGGAATTTGTTTACTCTTCCACGATCTTTCCATTTTCAGGGACATTATTATGGTTATTTGTAATTATCTCAATGTTTTGTTTTTTAATTCTGGGGATTTTCATATTTAAAGTCTCTTCAAAAAAAAATATTGAAAGCAAGCCATTAACAAAGCTTATTATTATCATCGGGATGGTAGGTTTATTAGGAGCTTTTGTTAAAATGGACTTCTTAGTGTTATTAGGGAAAACTAATATCAGCACAACGTTTACGACTATTTCGTTTCAAAATGCTCTTTTTAGTATTTCTATCACCTCAATTATGCCCGCGATATTTTGGGTTTTCTTTATTTCAGTGAATTGCTTTTTGTTACTTCTTGGATTATGCATAACTGCAGTTGGTATAAAATGGTCTCTCTTACAAGAAGAAGCTGAAAAACATGATTAAATAATCAAAATAACAAAAAAAATTTAAGATAATTTACTCTTTATTTGTTTAGCACGAGATCGCAATGTAACCTCTGTGATCTTTGCTACGTTAGCTACGAGTGATTGTGTTTTACGGATTAAACCATTCTTAGCTGCGATATATATGCAAGCAGCAGCTAAACCCTTTGGATCTTTCCCAGTTCGTTTTAAACCATTTCTTGATGCATCTTTTAACATATTTATTGCGTTTTTTTGTATTGATATCGGTAAATCTAATTCATTACCAAAACGGAATACTAAACATTCAGCAGTAATTGGTTGATATCTTAATTTAAGCTCAGGTAATACCTCACGAATAATCATCGCTAGACTTCTATGAACTGTCCTCCTTGGAGTTAATGATGCTTCACATATTTCATCTAAAAGCCGTGGAAAGTCATGAACGCGAATAGCAGCATATAGCGATCCTGAAATAAATCCATTTATTGATCTCCCCATTGTTAATTTCTTTTTTGCAACCAAGCTATATATCTTCCAAGCTGTTTCTGCTATATATTCGGGTACATTGAGTTTCGATGTTAACATTTTTAATTTTGGCTTTGCTTCCCAAAAGTTTCTTTCAATACTTGAAATTAGCGAATTCTGAATTTTCGAGAGACGAGAGAAAAGAGCTTGCTCCTTAGCGCCAATACTTTTGCCTTTACTATCTGTTTTAGTCGTCGGGAGCATAGTTCTGGGTCCAAAATCCCTCCAGCGCGGTTCTGTTCTGCGACGGCTCTGTATTTCTTCAATTGTGTAGGCTCTTCGTTCATTTCCAACGTAGGTTCTCTCAAAGATTACCCCACAATTTAAACAAACTTTATTGCCATCCCTAGATTCGATAAATGGATTTTTACAACATTTAGTTTGAGGGATTGAATTTTCATCGATTTTGTTATTTTTCAAAAAAGTACGATACTGTTCATTCATGATTTTTCACAAGTAATAAGTTGCTAAAAAAGCGTCAACTACACACATCACTGTTATTAAAATTTTAATAATAATTTAATATCCGTGATATGCTAATATACGAAAGTTGGCTTTATAAATCTTTGTTACGATCTGAAAATTTTTAATACTTTTTGAAAAAAAAGATACAAATACTTCTTCAATTTTATTAATTAGGGGAAAATAATGGGAAAATATTCATCTAAAATTGAACTAATAATAAAATAATTTCAATTATTAGAATTTAGATCAAAAGAAATCTAAGTGACAAATTTTTATAAAATAAAAAATAAGTAATTTCTATGAGTTCCAATAGTGAAGAATTAATTTATCGAAAGCTTCAGAAATATTTAGATTCTCTTCCAATTGATTATCCAGAGACGAAATCTGGTGTAGAAATTAGGATTTTAAAACATCTATTTACTCCTCAAGAAGCTGAAATTGCGTTAAATCTAAAGATTATACCTCAAGAACCAAGGGCAATGTTTAGACCTTTCAAAAAGAAAGGTTGGACAATAGAGCAATTCTCGGAAGCACTTCTAACATTAGCGAAAAAAGGATCAATTAATTGGATTCGAAGAAGAGATGGAACAAATTATTATTCTATCGCTTTTTTAATGGTAGGATTTTATGATTATCAAATAGATAAACTAACTAAAGATTTTTCTGAAGATCTTGACCAATACATGGATGAAGGGTTTGTATCTGCAATGTTAGAAAATGGTATTATACAAATGAGAACCATTCCCATAGAGAAAAGTATCAGTCTGGAATATAATGTTTCTAATTTTGATGAGATTAAAACTATAATAGATAAGGTTGATAAAACATTATACTTATGCCCTTGCATATGTAGACAATCAAAAGAAGTTCAAGGACAAGGTTGTGATCATCCAATAGAAACTTGTATTTCAATTGGTGTTAATCCACGGATTTTTCTTGAACAAGGTCGTGAGATTACAAAAGAAGAAGCACTTGAAATATTGCGAATGACACAAGACAAGGGAATGGTAATTTGCCCTAGTAATGCCCAAAAACCATTTATGATATGTTCCTGTTGTGGATGTTCTTGTGTGGTCCTCAATAATCTTAAAAAATATGTCAATCCCGCTCAATATATTAATTCAAATTATTTCGTAGAAATTGATGAGAAGAAATGTTCAGGATGCAACGAATGTATTACTAGATGCCATATGGACGCGAATAAAATTAATGAGAATGGGATTTGTGAAGTTAATCTAGGCTATTGTATTGGATGTGGAGTTTGTGTCCCAACTTGTCCTAATAAAGCGCGACAGTTAGTAAAAAAATCAACAGAATCTATACCTCCTGAAAATCTTCCAGAATTGTACCAAGCTATTTCTAAGAGAAAAGCCTTTCTTCAAGAACAAAGGAAAGAAGACAAAGATTATGGAAAAATAAGAAGAATCAAATAGATACAGAAGAATAGATTACTTTCACAGATAATTCTAAATAATCTGAGATCTCTCGATATTTTAATCTCGAATTATTTTTAAAAAGTAAAATAATACTGAGATCAATTTCATCCATACATAAAAGATATAAGAGAAAAGATAAAATAATTTTAGCTATTATTGTTCAACTATGAAAATAGTAAGAATAAACATTGAGAATGAAGATATTCAATTTGAAGAAATTACTCCAAATTCAAAATATTTATTACGTGGTGCTAGAGGGTTGAGTTCTCAGATTATTCATGATGAAGTACCACCATTATGTAATCCTTTAGGAAACGAAAATAAATTAATTCTTGCCAATGGAATTCTTGCTGGCAGTCCATTTCCTTGTTCTGCACGTACATCAGTAGGAGCGAAAAGTCCTTTAACTAATGGGATAAAAGAAGCCAATGTAGGGGGAAGACCTGCCATGATGTTAGCAAGACATGGTATTAGAGCAATAGTGCTAGAAGATATATCACTACTATTAAAACTTATCTTAATTGATGAGTATGGTATTAAGATTCTGTCAGCAGAAGAATATAAAGGTTTAGGTAATTATGAACTATATTCGAAATTAAAACAAAAATATGGAGAAAATATTGGTATTTACTCTATTGGCCCTGCGGGTGAACATTTGATGAAATCAGCTACAGTAGCGGCAAATGATTTGGAAGGATACCCAAGTAGACATGCTGCTAGGGGTGGATTAGGAGCTGTAATGGGTTCTAAAAGAATTAAAGCAATAGTGATAATTCCCTCAAAAACTTCCAAAGTAAAAATGCATGATATTAAAAAATTCAGAGAAGGATCTAAACCATTTGCTAAACAATTGGCTTCTTCGAAAGAAGTGTTTTCTACATTTGGTACCTCTTTAATGATGAAGGGTATGAGTGGATACGGAGGTATACCTACAAAAAATTTTCAAATGGGATCTTATGATAAAATTGATAATATTTCAGGAGAAAGACTTCATGAACTTGTAGTTGCGAGAGGAGGTAAAAAGAGATTAGCTTGTTCTCCCACATGTGTAATAAAATGTTCAAATCTAGTTGTTGATGAGCAAGGGAATCATCTTACATCAAGTCTAGAATATGAAACAATGGCTTTAAATGGCAGTAATTTGATGATTGACGATTTAGATAGTTTAGCTAAAATTGATCATCTTTGTGATGATTTAGGGCTTGATACAATTGAGTTTGGTGGAACAGTTGGTGTTGCTATGGATTGTGGAAAAGTAGAGTGGGGAAATGCCGAAAAAGTTTTTAAAATCTTGGATGATGAAATAAGAAATAATACGGAAGAAGGGCAATTATATAGCAATGGTGTTAAAATTATTGGAGAAAAACTTAATGCAAAGCGAATTCCTCAAGTTAAAGGGCAAGGAATTTCCGCTTATGATAGTAGAGTCTTTAAAGCAATGGGAGTTACTTACGTAACCTCCCCTCAAGGAGCAGACCATACTGCTGGAGCAGCTATTGCCGGAAGAGTTCCAAGTCAACATAAAAACTATGGAGAATTAACTGAAAATGAGAATAAACTTGATTTATCTTTCGAACTACAGATTTATACAGCAATTTTGGATTCTATGGGCTGTTGTTATTTTATTGGCCCAAGCTATGAAAACATGGAAATAATAGCGAATGCAATTAATGCCATGTATAATTTAACTTTAACTAGAGATGATGTAATCAAAATTGGAATAGAAATTATAAAAACTGAAATTAAGTTTAATAACAAGGCAGGGATTACACAAGAAATGAATAAAGTGCCTGAATTTTTCAGAGAAGAACAGTCTGAACCAATAGGTTTGAAGTTTACTTTTGAAAAAGCAGAATTAGAAAATTTTTGGAAAAGATTAGATGAACATAACTTCTAATCAACTTTTTTCTTATTTCGAAGCATTCCATGAAAATAAAAATTAGAATTAGGAACCTTTGTTTTTCCAACAAGTTCAAATCCAAAATGCTCATAGATTTGAATATTTTTTCCATTTTCAGTATGTAAATAACAAGGTAAGTTTTGCTTATCAATTTCAGCAAGTTTCATTTTTAATAACTTACTGGCATAGCCCTTTCCTTGATGTATAGGATCTAGGCCAATAATGCTTAAATACCAATGAGAAAAATTCACATGTTCATTTTGAAATGAATTAACAATTTCATTAAAGATACCCATTCTCTCTATAAATAAAGGATCTGAAAGATTCTCTCTTTTGACTTTTCGCAATCTTCTAATGATCTCCTTGGATTGTTTCCCCATTTTCTGATCTTTTATTCCATGAGGATGCCACACAGCAACACCTTCAATATCACTTGATGTAATATATACTTCACCGGATAAAATTCCAGCTAAAATCAGCAATTCGCAGTGAGTAACACTTTTAATCTTTCTTTCAATAGGATCTGGAAAACAATAAACGAATAAAGGATCATTGTAGAATGCACGAGCGGCCACTCTACTTGCTGCTTCAATTTGGTCTTTTTGCAAATGTTTAAGATGATAAAATTCACTCATAATCAATTTGAAAGCATATTTTCTTTTATTTAATTAAAATTGGATTTATCAAATAAATTTAATCAATAAAAAAGAAAATAAAGTATATATAATATACTAAACAAAAAACACTAATCAATTTGGTGATTTTATTGAGAATTGGCGCACACATGAGTGTTTCAGGAGGAAAATATATGGCATTCGAGAGCGGCAAAGAATTAGGTTGTGAAGCAATTCAAGTTTTTGTTAGAAATGTACGTGGTTGGACCTCTGGCCCCTTAAAGCAAAAAGAGATTGGTGATTTTATAAATAAGAAGGAAGAATTGAAAGATGAGATATGGCCTGTTATTTCTCATAATAGTTATTTAGTAAACTTGGCTAGCTTAGACAAGGAAAAATTAGAAAAATCATATAATGCTATGATTGACGAGCTAACAAAAGTAGATCAGTTAACTATAGAATACGAAAATATGCACCCTGGAGTTATTCCTATAAGTGATAAAAAGGAAATTACTAAATTAGAAGCATTGACTCAAATTGCTGATCATATAAATAAATTGATAGAGTCAACAATATCCTCAAAAGTTATTATACTACTTGAAACTACTGCTGGTCAAGGGAAAGGTTTAGGTAATAAATTCCATCATTTTAAAACGATAATAGCTAAAATACAAAATAAAAATAGAATTGGAATCTGTTTTGACACTGCTCATGTCTTTGCCGCAGGATACGATTTTACAACAAAAAAAGGGTATGAAGAAATGTGGAATGAATTTGATGATATTATTGGTTTAAAATATCTTTTTGCATTTCATTTAAATGATACAGATAAGGAATGTGGCTCGAGAGTAGATAGACATACTCATATTGGTCAAGGAAAAATAGGAAAAGAACCATTTGGTTTTTTCATTAATGATGAAAGATTTAGAAATATGCCAGGTATTTTAGAAACTCCGAAAGGCAAAGATTTGAAGGAAGATATTATGAATTTGAAAACACTTAAATCGTTAAGAAAAAAATAATCATTCTTCTACCTTAAACCATATAGGAGATTTATTCAAGGGTTCTCCATTGTAATTTACTGTTATTTCCTCGTCTTTAGAAATATCTTGAATTGTAATATATTCAATACATTTATTTTTATAATCGTAGACGTATTTCACATTCGGATTATAAGAATGATTTATAAACTGGCTAACACTTAAGGATATTGCTGATTCATATTCTCCTTTACAATTAGGATCGTCCCATTCATAAGAATAATTAGATAAAACAGTGTCTTCAATTAAATCCCATTCTTTATTAGAAATAAGGATGATATGAGCAATATCTATCTTTGTTCCCTTTCCTATATTCTTTTTAGCAAATACTCCTTTCCCTTTTTTTGCAGAGATATTTTTTACCTCTATTAGCTTATTCAATGAGACTTCACCACACTGACAAATTATATAGTTATAATAGGAGGTTTTTTAATTAAATTTTTTACCATAATTGTGATTTCTTAATTAAAACAATTATATTATTAGGTATATAGATTATTCTACATCAAACCAAACAGGACTTTTATCATTAATTAATCCATTGTAATTTACAAGTAATTCTTCTCCTTGAGAAATATGTCTAATTGAAGAAAATTCTATTGCTTTATTCTCATAATCGTACATATATTTAACATTTGGTTCATAAGAATGATTTATAAATTGACTTATACTGAGCGAAATTGCATTTGTAAATTCGGGTTTATGTTTTGGATCTTCCCAAATATAGCAATAATTAAATAAAATTGTTTTTTTAATTTTTTTATAATCTCTATTTGGAATTGGGACGATATGGGCAAAATCTATAATTGTATCCTTTTCTATATTCTTTTTCGCAAAAACTCCTTTACCCCTCTTCTCGGATATAAACCTGACTTCTAATAAATTATTCATGAATTTCTTGAAGCATTCAAATTTTTATTTTAATTATTCTTTATATTTTTCTGGATTCACGCATTTTCGCCATTGCATAACAGTTTCTAAAGGTCCTAACCCTATAAGTAGATCATCTTCTTCAAAAATGAAATCCTGTTTAAATCGATAAATCCATTTATCTTTTCGCTTTAAAGCAATAATACGAAATCCTCGTTTATATCGTTTATCTTGTAATTCGTCATATGTTTTACCTTTAAAATAAGAATCTTCAGATAATGTTTCTCGTACTACTATTTCTGCAGTTTCTCGAATAGCTTGTTGTAAAATCTTATGTGGTTCAAATCCTTTAAGGATTATTTCTGCAATATGAGCTGCAGCATCAGATATTAGTTCACAGCTAAATACAATTCTCATTATTCCTGTGAGATCGCGAGGGGTTTCTACCAGTTTTGCTAAATCTAAAAGATCTTTTTCTAATGCGATATTTAACCCATCCATTAATTCCTCCATTTCTAGAACATCTTCTGCTAGTTCTTCATTATTAAAGAATAATGCTACTAATGCTAATTCAATCATAGTTTCTGAAATATCTGTTATTAAAACATAATTTCTTTGAATTTCCTCAACTTTTTCACAAATTTCTACATTATCAAGATCAATTATTTGTTCTTTCTCCTTTTCTCCAATATCAAAAGAAAAAGGTTCCAAATCATTACTCAATTTTTTCAATTCTATAATAGGTTGAATCTCTCCTTTAACAATTAAAATGTCATCTGTTAATACTACTTCATCTCTTTCAAATAACCATTTATTTCCTCTATGTATTGCAATTAAATCGACTCCATGTTTAGATCTAAAATGTACATCTTTTCTAATTTGTCCAATAAAGTCACACCCTTTATTTACAATTATTTTAACTATTGGTTCAGGCACATAACTAATATCACTAAACAATTGAATAAAATATGATATATCTTTATTAATGTACACGACTCTAGCAATATCTGATAAAGCATCAGAAATTTTGTCAATAGCATATCCCATAACTACAATAGGCTCTAATTTTTTTGCTCCATCCAGTCCTATTGGATGTGCTTGAATAATTTGGAAATTGAGTAAAAATGTAAGCTCATGAATTCTTTGTTCCATTTTATAAGCTTCATCAGCAAGTTCTTTACTTCCAAATTTAATTGCACTATAAGCCCAATCTATCATTAAATCAATATTTTGCTTCATTTCCCGGATTATATCTTTAAGGGAAAGTGGTTTATATTTAAATTTTTTCCTAGGTTTAGTCATATTGTTTTATTCACTCATTTTTCATATAAATTTGATTTTATATAAATATTATTATAAATAGTATTAAGAAAAAAGGCGTTAGAAAATCCGCTAAAGAGGTAACAAATGGAATTAAAAAATTATTTGGATCTTTACCTCGCTTAAATAAGAATATGGCGCCTATAAACAATGTTAAGAACATTATGAAAAAAATTAATAAAATTGTAGCAACAATAATTAAAATCATTAATAATGGATTTACAATTCTGATACCTGATATTATTCCAATTAAATATCCTAGAAATAACAGAGATGCTAAGCTTAATAAAAGGGTTATGATTAATCCATAAAAATCTTCTATTAATCTTTCTGATTTTTGAATTTTTGGAGGTATTGTTCCAATATAAAGATGTGTAGTTAATCTAGAGACTAAAACAGTTGATAAATCCCCTATCAAAGAGTTCAATGCGGGAATTATTAAGAGCATTATAGGAATTGTATATAATAGATCTTCATTAAATGATAAAAGTGTGCCGGAAATTAAACCCATTAAGGAAGAGATAATCACGATAATTATTGATTCTTTGAAAATTTTCATATAATATTTAATTTAAGGCACCCCCAGCATTATTATTGTTAAAAGAAAAAAAAATACAGTAGAAAAATCATCAATCGCGGTCATAACAGGATTTACTATGTTATTTGGGTTTAAACCTTTTTTGAAAGCTAAATAGTTCAATCCAGTTGAGCAAGGAATTGAAATTAATAAAGTTAAAACAATTGAAATGATTGGAATTAGAATAAAATGCACAGTGGGGAGTATAAATAATTTGAAAAACGCAAAATTTAGAATTATGGAAAATATCCCTATGAAAATCGCTGTAAATATTGATAGAGTATAAGTTGCTAGTACATTTTCAATCCAAGTTCTCTTAGAAAAATCTCCTATAATCAAATCCCGAGATGTTCTGGCTATGAATGGCCCACTCAAATTACCTCTAAGAGAGAGAAGTGCTGGAACCATTAAAATTAAAACCGGAAAACTATTAAATGGCAAAATTAAAAGTGAGAGTAATATACCTGCTAGGATATCTCCAATAATAGATATAAGTTCTGATGGGAATGTTTCTTTAACAATCTTACTTTTAGAGTCTTGATTCTCCATATGCCATCCTCATCAGAATCTGTTGTTTCAGAAATTTGATTTTGAGCCATCTTTTATTAATATTTTAAGGGGATATTTTAATTAAAATTTGTTGATCTCTATTTAAGATAATTAAATATTTTCTTATTTAAATATTTAGTTAAACCTAAATTCATCAAATTTATTATATAATTTATGTTCACAACTTGATTAAAAGTAAAATCTATTAAAGATTATACTTTTTTTTGTGATTAAAATTGCTAAATTAGTAAAATAAACTAAAAATATATAAATAAAAGCAAATAAATTAAAAAGCCTTTTTTCAATTTCTAATTTATTAAACAAATTTATTTAAAAAAAATTATTCTTAATCATTATTTAATTTAATATAATTGAAAAATAAAGAAAAAGAGAAAATCATAATTGCCTCTTTGGAAGATAATAGCGAAAAATGAGATCCGATTAAAGACTTTTCGTGTAAGAAAAAATCGTAGACTATTTTTCATTTTGATTTATACATTTTTCTTGCTTTGGGCAGCTTTCTTAGGTCCGGTTTTATTCGATGAAATACTACCTGAGCTTTTAAAGTTTTACTCTGCACAATTTGAAGTTCTTATAAATCTAATCTTAGAATATTCATTTATGATGTTATTTGTAATGTACACAATTTATCCTTTATTCCTTCTATATAGAAAAGCCGAAATTGGTTTAAAAGATACGATCATTGCTTCTCCAATTACACCAGGAGATATTTTTACAGGTGAATTTGTTGGTCAATTGCCTTTTTATTTCCTATTTTTATTAGGAATTGGCCCATTAGGAACTAGTTTATTGAGACAGATAAATCCTGAAATGGCATTCTTTCATTATATTGGATTTTATATTATTACTTTTACACTATCAATGTTTGCTCTATTAGTGGGAACCATATTATCTAATTGGATTGAAAACAGAATCTATAAAAGTAAAAAGATAAGAGAACTTGATAACTGGGTATTTGTAATTTTATCTTTTATAGTAATTTCAATATTTTATATTTTCCATTTTCTATTTGAGTTTATCACAAATTATCCAAACTTCAAAGTCTGGATGCTTTTTTTTCCTTCTTTTTGGTATTCTAATATTATTTTATATATTATAAACCCATCATTAGTAGTTCCATATATTTTAAATATTTGGCTTAATCTTGGGTTAGCAATCATCATACCTCTATTAATATTTTATATATCTTATAAAAAGGCTAATGTTTTTTACAATTTAGAAAGAAATATTGAAAAAAAATCAAAAATAATCTATAAGGAAAGTAAATTTTATCAATTTATAAGAAAGATTACTCCGAGTAAATGGACAGGCTTAGTAATTATCCATTTTAAAGAATTTTTGAGAAAAAAAGAGAATTATGCTAAATTAATTTATAGTACTGTTTTTATTGGATTTATCGGTGTTTTTTTATCTGTTTCCTTAAGCCAATCTACTATAATTCTTGAAGATAATCCGTTAGGTATAAGTTTGATTATGGAAATTCTTCAGCATAGATTTTTATTAGTATTAATAATAGCATGGATTGGAAGCTTAATTTTTAGTATCTTAATAGGAATTTCAATTTTGATCAGATCAAAAGAACTATTATTTGTATACAAGAAATCACCTCGCGGAATAAATTCATTAGTTTTTTCTTATTTATTTGTTATATTTATATTAATCCTCTTTCTGGATATCAGCTTAACAATATTCTTTGCTTTTCTATTTCAAATTGACCTTTTATTGGTTTTAGTGTTTTTTCTTGCGTTTATGATATATAGTGTAGAAATTCTTTTAGAAGCATTAGCAATACAATGTATTAAACCTTTATTTGAGGAAAGAGGTAAGGATGTTCTTTTTAATATTTATCTTATTCTCGTATTTCAGATATTATCATTACTAATAACTCTCTTTATTGTTATGCCAAATCTATCCCCTTTCATTACTGCTTCAATAGGTATAATATATATCCTGTTAGTCAATCTAGGAGTTTCCGGTATAATAGCGTTATTAATGATATATTTAGGTATTAGAAAATTAAATAAAATTGAGTAACTAAGTTTTTTCTCTCTTTTGACTTAAATATCTTTTCATACCTTCTTTTAAGATATACAAAATTAATGGAGTAAAAATCAGTAATAATCCTAAAGGATTTAATAAAATAAAATTCAGAATGGAAAGTGTAACTGTTAAAGGATTTTCTGAGAATAGGATAATTAGAAAATATAAAAATGCAGCAATCCCTAAAATTATGAATAGAAAGTCGGCTTTAATAACCCACAATAGAATTAAAATAAAGAAAATAAATAGTATCGAATCAAAAAGTTCCATGTTAATCTGATTGATAAATTATATAATTTCTATTATAATAATATTTAAAAAATATTAAAAAAAAAAAGATTTTTAATTTAGGGTATTACTTCCTTTTCTTTATATAATAAAATAATCCTAATGTGCTGACACCAAGTACGCCAAGAAGAATTGTGATTTCATATCCGGGAATTTCACTTTCAGGTACATTAATAGACATCATGGTTGCACCTCCATAGAGTATTTGACCTTGGCCAAAAACCCCTTTATCATTCCATTGAGCAATATAGTCCATTTGTTGCATAGCAAAAGTATTAATAGTTTGTGCAGGTATTGTTATTTTAAAACCATTTCCAAATTCTTCTAAAGCCAATCCAGTAACTCCTCCAGTAAAATCCTGAACTACATCATTTAAGCCTTGGACTGCATCTGTCCAGTTTAGATTATGAGGGACAATTAAAAATGGTAAGGCAAAACCAATAGGGGGAGGTAACATTTCAGTTTCCATTGCATTCATAGTACTATTAAAATAATTAGATGTTTCATTGCTCAACACAAAAACAGGTAGATACTCTCCAAAATCCTGAAAGTCCATCCACCCATATCCCGGTACATTCATGTATAAGGATAAATTAATTATAACATAATCATAAGATATTCCGGGAATTTCATCACTAATCGACGCTACTATACCCTTCAATTGGACTGAACTCATAGTTTCAAACATTGAGATTTCTGCTGGAACTGTTTGACCCATATCTGTTGCGTACTCTGTAAATGTATTTACGTTTACTCTAAAAGTCCAAGTATATTCTTCCCCTACTTGAACTCCAATATAATCGGGAGGAATTGCCATAGAGAAATTTATAAATGGTAAAAAGAAAAAGAGGCCTAATAAGCATACTAAAATTATGAGAGACTTCTTCATATATTCTCATCAATTATTTTTGGGTTATTAATATAATAAAGTTACAATACTAATCCTACTGCATATATATAAATATATCAGATAATTGCCTTTATTAAATATAAGACTAAGAACCTCAATAACTGAAACAAAAGGAATTTTATTAATTATAAATATACTACTATTTAATAGTAAATTCCATGAAGTATGAATCTAGATTTATAGCAGGAAAAATACTCACAGAATATATTCAAGATAATAATGAGGAATTTTATATTCAAATTTCACAA
The DNA here is from genome assembly GCA_029856145.1 of Promethearchaeia archaeon. GTDB lineage: Archaea > Asgardarchaeota > Lokiarchaeia > Sigyniarchaeales > SOKP01 > Loki-b32. Next base: position 36,554 of record JAHQWK010000012.1, on the reverse strand, counting down.
AATCCTAAAGATTTTTTCTGCTTTGCCATTCCAAATGGTGGAGTTCCAATAGCAGAAGGATTTTGTTCGCAATTTAATATTCACTATGATATTTTAATTGTCAGGAAATTAAAAATTCCCTATAATACTGAAGCGGGATTTGGTGCAATTACAACAGATGGCACTGTGTTATTTAACCAACCTCTATTGAGCCAATTAAACCTTTCTGAAAAACAGATAAATGATTCAATTGTAACTACAAAAGAAGAGATACAACAAAGAATCAAATATTATAGAAGAGAATTGAATTTACAAGAACAATATGTTAAAAACATACAAAATAAAAATATTGTCTTACTCGATGATGGATTAGCCTCAGGGTTTACAATGTTAGCTGGAATCAAAATGATAAAAAAATATAATCCAAATAAAATCTATATTGCCGTACCAACTGCTCCCTTAAGAACTATCAAAAGAATACAAAATGAAGTTTATGAGATTATTTGCCCTAATATAAGGAATACATTTTGGTTTGCTGTTGCTGATGCTTATAGACATTGGTATGATGTACCTGAAACAGAGGTATTAGAGATAATAAACAGTTCTAAATATTACATAATAAACATTTAAATCTTTAGTCTGAATATAAACCAAACATTAAAATTCAATTCCATAGATATAATAGTTTTTTTTTAATTTCAAAGATAAATTTCAAATTATTGCTCTTGAAATTAATGACATTGAAGAAAAGTAAAAAAAAGATTTTTATAAAAGAAAGAGAGGATTAAAAATAGATAGCTTACCCTAAGCACTTATAAGTCTGAAGAGAATGGAAGCGTGGGGAATATAGAACTCATCCTTTCTCTTTATCACTACTGTGTGAAAGTATTCAGCAAGACCCAGAAATCCACGTATTACTGATTCATCCTCCTCAAATCTGAAAATAACCGCTGCTACAGCTGCCCCCGTACTGAATTTAACACTATCATAGACTCTTTCATCGATTAGGGGAATTTTAAGCTCATTTACTATTTCATAAACCCGCTTAATGAATAGTTCTCGCTTAGGCATTTTATGCAAACCTTTTAAATTTATTCTAATTGAGTTTTTAATAATTTTTAAACTTACTAATGAAATATGTTATATAATATTATTAGTTTAGGTTTTTTAATAATTAATGTTTTTTCTAGATGTACGTAATATTGGGATTTATAGAGTTGAAAAAGAATGGAATAAAAATATAAATACATATTAATATAATAAAAATATAAAGGTTATAAATAGTAATTTTAATTTTAATTTTAATCAATTTTACAATAATATTAGAGGAATTGAGTAGAACATGGTTTCAAAAGAACAGAAAAAGATTGAACGAGTAATTAATTTTATGAAAAAAGGTTTAACTTCTTTAGCAGATGATTTAGGAGATACTGTAAAAGGAATAAACGACTTTATTAAATCATTGGCTAAAGCTCAGAAAGATTTGAAGGAAGTTTCTGTTGTTGAAGATGTTCAAACTGTGAGTACTTCCTCTAAAAAAATTGTTGCCCCAACAGGTGGTGAAGCTAAAACCGCAGCAGCAAGTACCTTATTCTCTTTATTAAGTAGTGGAAGTCCTGCCGCAGCACCAACAGCAGCACCAACAGCTACCGTCCCAGCAGCTCCTGCACCTCCTGGCAGGGGACCTCCTTCTGCACCTAAACCTCCCGGTGCGGGTCCTCCTAAGAAAGCAGGCCCACCTACTGCACCAAGTGGTGGCGGACCTCCCAAAAAACCTAATTTACCTCCAGCTCCGAAATTACCTCCTGCTGGCGGTGGACCTCCTAAAGCACCTAGTGGCCCTCCAAGTGCAGGACCTCCAGCAGCACCGGCATTTGCAAAAAGACCTGGACCTCCAGCTCCAGCAGCACCCTCAGTAGCTCCAAAAGTTGGTGGAGGCTTAGGTTCTCTTCGAGATGAGATGTTGGATGAGCTAAATCGTCTGAAGAAAATCATGAGAGGAGAATAAGAAACTTAAGATTTTTCTTCTTTTTTTTGATAAATTGCATAGAATTTTTTTAAATAATTAAAATAATATATTAGATATAGTTATTTAGGGTAATTATCTTCAATTAAATTTAGAAATATTAAGGCATGGGAAATCTTACAGTTGTTCTTGATATCGGTCAATTTTCAACAAAAATTGGATTCGCGGGTGAAGATACACCCTCCCAAGTATTCCTTACAATGGTTGGAAAACCTAAATATCAAGATGTTGGTGTCAATTATGGGGGCAAAGAGTCTCGTGAAGATGAAATATATGTAGGAGACGAAATTCAATCAATTGGATTGTATAAAATTTTTCATCCAATTGAAAAGGGAATTGTCGTAGATTGGAACCATTTAGCAAATATTATTGATTATATCTTTTATAACTTAAGAGTAGACCCAACGCTTGTTAATGTACTATTTGCGGTACATCCTTTATTTCCATATAAAGATTTAGAGAAAATTTTTGAATTGTTTTTAGAACGATATCAATGTATGGCATTTTATCCTGTCTTAGATTCTATGTTAACTCTTTACTCTGGAGGATTTCAAACAGGTTTGATTGTAGAGATTGGAGATAGTAATACAAGAATTGTCCCGATCTATGAAGGATATAAGTTAGAACATGCAGTACGGATTTTAGACATAGGTGGAAGAGTATTAACTCGTTATATGGAACAGACTTTAGAATCCATTGGATGGTCTGTTGATTCTTCAATTCGTAGAGAATTAGTAAGGGCATTAAAGGAGAAAGCTTGTTTTGTCTCATTAGATTATAATGAAGATCTGAAACGTATTGAGCAATATGAGAAAGAATACTCTTTGCCTGATGGTTCAACTATCTCACTTAATAAAGAACGATTTATGGTACCAGAATTATTATTTAAACCATCTTCAGAGTTGGAAGAAGATTCGTTACATGTAGCCATTATGGACGTTATAGATGCATGTGATTTAGATATTCGTCCAGATTTATTGAATAATATTTTTCTTTCAGGAGGATCCTCAATGTTCCCTAATATAAAATCGCGTATTTATCAAGAATTAGAATTAGAATTAGCAAGGAGAAAGAAAAAAAATCTAGGAATCAGAATTATCGCTCCGATGGAGAGAACATTTTCTGTGTGGGTGGGTGGCTCTATACTTGGTACCATTCCAGAATTTTCTCAGAATTGGATTACGCGGGTGAAGTATTATAATGAAGGAATACCACCAAATTTACTATAAATATCTATATTGAATTACTGAGGAAATATCTAAATAATACTGAGATCATACATTTTGTTAAATAAAAAATCTCAATATTAATTCATATTAAATTCATTATTTTTAAAGAGATAATTAAATATGGAAGATTTTGAAGAAAATCCGCACTATAAGCCAAGTTATTCTAATTTATTCAATAAAATTAAAGATATCAATACTCCTATAAAAAATGAAATATTGATAGCACTTCTTGATGGGCAATGGCATTCTGAACTAGAATTGATAAGAGCTACAAAAAAGCGACATGAATTTATCGGAGCTGTCACTTTGGGCACGATGATATCATCGTTGAATCATTATATTAAAAACAATTATCTGCAGAAAAAAATTATAAATGGAAAAATGCTGTATAAACTTAATGATAACTATGTCGGGCTAACAAGAGCAGCTTATAGATTTGATTCTACGCATTTCTTTTAGATAAATAGCTTATTTTTTTGTGCATTGTCCCTTATAAATTTTAAATTCTTTACAATTAGAACAAAAGTTGGAACGATCTTCATTCCAGCATTTAGGACATAAGTAGTAAGTATAAGGTTTCTTATATTTCATAAGAGTAATTTTGAAAATATTAAAATTACAGATTGAACAAATTGAATCTAATAATTGTAATTTTCCATTCTTAGGTAATGATAAAAATTGTTTGCAATTATCATCAGAGCAAACTAAAAAACGTTTATTTTTTATATTAATGAATTTCATAGGATTTTTATTACAAAAGGGGCAATTTGAAGATGTAAGTGGGATGGTATAATCAATCTTATAATTATTAATTTTAGAAACTAGTTTATGTTTATTTATCAAGAACTTGTCAAATAGTTGCAAAAACTCCATTCTTATTTCATCTACTACCTCTTTTATATTTTTCTTCTTATTCTTAATCTCTTCAAGTTTTCCTTCCACTTTTTTAGTAAAATCTGGTTTTAAAAATGGTAACCATATTTCAATTAAATTTTCAATAATAAATTTGCCTAAATTCGTGATATGATAATGATATTGTATTCGTTCTGTTAATTCACGAGTCTGTAATAGCTTAATTATAACAGGTCTAGTTGATTTCGTGCCTAAGTGATTTTTTTCCATTAGTTTAAGCAATGATGTATCAGTATATCTAGGAGGTGGTTGTGTTTCTTTTTTGATAAATAATATCTCCTTTATTGGGATTTTATCACCTATAATTTGGATCTCTTCTTCGTATTTTGGTTTAAGAAAGGGAGCAATTTCTAAGAAACCTGAAGAAATTAATGAAACAAATTGAGCATTAAATTGCTCATCTTTAATTAAAATTTTTAAAAATTGCTTTGATTCCTGAGCATCTTCTCCAAAAAGAGCAAGATAATGACGAGCAAGAAGATCATAAACTCTTTTTTGTAAACTATTCTCAAATCTTGAACTATTAATATCTAGACTCTCAAGAGGTGTAATAGGGGGATGGTCTCCCATATCTTTCTTTCCTTTGGTTGGGTTTACTCTTTTATTCTTTAATAAGTTTAACGCATAGTTTTTAAAATGTGGATGTAAGGTAAATTTTTGGATGATTTCTTTATGCTTAAAATCTAACTTGTAAACATCACTATCTGTTCTCGGATAAGAAATTATTTGATTCAAGTATAATGCATTCATTGTTCGCATGGCAAGGTTTGCAGAAATTCTTAAATTTTTTGTTAATAATACTAGAGCTTTTGAAGTATTCAATGGAGTTGGAGGGGATCTTCTAATTACTTTCTTAGAATTATCTATTATCTTTCCAATCTTCTCATTTCTAATCTTTTGAAAGATTTGCCTTGCTTTAACTTCTTGATCCTTATTGAAGGGATTAAGGTGATGATGAGCTTTAAAAACAACATTTGTGTGAATTAAATCAGCATCAATTAGAAAATAAGGTTTTGGAATAAAATTTAAAATTTCTTGGTCTCTGAGATATATTAAATATAGAAGACTAGTCTGAACACGACCAATTGAAGTAAATCTAACTCTGAATTTATTTAATAATGGACGTAGAGTGTTTGTTACTTCTCGAGTAGCTGAAAAACCAATAATTGCATCAATAATTGCTCTTGCTTCTCCTGATTCACCCCAACTATATTTTGGAATTATAAGATTATTAAATTTATTTATAATTTCATCTTTTTGGAGGGAGCTAAGCCATAATTGTGATACTTTTATATTTGGGTTTACTTGCCTTACAAAGGGAAGCGCGTCAAATAAACCAATAGTACATCCCTCGATATCGGCATCCGTAGCTATTATACAATGATTACAAATTTTGCCATATTCTTTAACTACTTTAATATATGGTCCCAAACCGCTGATTTGAAATTTTTTAATAGAATTCGAGTTTGTTAATATTTCCCGTGGAGGTGGATTTGTCCAACTCTTATAAATATCTGTATTTCTATATTCAAGGATATGACCACGTAAAGGAATTACGTAAAGATTTTTTGATGAAATAACATAAATATTTAATGATTTCGTAATCTTTACTGTTGTTGTTGTTCCTAAAGCATTTGCAATTGCTTCCGCAGCTTTTTTTTTTTCTGTAATAATTAATGTGGCCATATGAGTTTTTTAACAAAAGAATAATATCTTAATTTAAGTTCTGAAAGAACAATAATATTTTATAATAGATTAATAAATTTCTGGTAATATTAAAGAAAAATTAATTAAAATAAAATTTTAATTGTTGTAATATACTCTATATTGGTAATGTAAAAGAGAAAGTAGATCCTTTGTTTTCTCCTTCTGACCTTGCCCAAATTTTGCCTCCATGTGCAGTAATAATCCCTTTAGTAATATAAAGCCCTAAACCAGTCCCAGAATCTTTAATATTAATATGTTCATTTATAATGGGTGGTTTAATCCTTTCAAATTTTTTAAATAATCGTTCGAATTCATCTCCTACTAATCCAATTCCATTATCTTTTATCTCAAAAACATATTGATTAGCTTCTTTTTTAGCATTTAATTCAATCCAACCATAATCAGGAGTGAATTTAATCGCATTTGAAATTAAATTAGTAATAACTGTAAAAATCCGTGTAGGATCCGCATTTATAATTATATCAGGTTCTATATTTAATATTATCTCAAGATTCTTTTCATTGATCAGATAACTTAATTCATCAAGGCAATCATTAGTTATTTTACTGACATTTATATGTTCCTTCTGTAATTTTAATTCATTTTCATCAATTTTTAATACATCTAAAAGCTGGTCCATTAGAACCTCTAATCGATTTACATTTCTCTGTACAGTTAATAAGTCCGTTGTAATTTCTGGATTAATTTGATTTCTATGTTTCATCAAAATATAATCAGTATATCCAGAAATTGAAATTAAAGGTGTTTTTAATTCATGAGCAGCCATTGTAATGAAATCATTTTTAACTTTATCGAGTTTTTTCAATTCAATATTCTGTTGCCTTAGTTTTTTTTCAGATTCTAATAATTCTTGTTCCAATCTGAATTTCTCAGTGATATCAGTAAAAGTTCCTTCTATACTAATTGGTTTATTATTATCATCTCTTAATAAATGAGCATTTGCTTGCACAATAATTCTAACACCATTTCTTTTTTTGACAGGGAGATTATAATTACGAATAAACCCATTATTCAATAATTCCTCCTTATATTTCTCACGTTCCTCTAGTTTTTCCCAAGCGAATGGGATTGGTTTACCGATAAAACTTTCGTTGAGTTCATATCCCGCAATCTTACTAAACGCCGGATTATGGTAAATCATATTCCCCATCCATTCAATTTTATAATAACCCTCATCCAAGTTTGTTATCATATTTCGAAAGTTTTCTTCGGATTCTTTCAACTGAAATTCCATTTTCTTACTTTCAGTAATATCTCTTATAATCGTTATTACTTGGCGAACTTTACTTTCGCTAAAAATTGGTATTTTTCTAGTTTCAGTAAAAATTTCCTTATTATTTAAAAAAAGACTCCCTTCTGTAAGAAGCATCTTTCCACTATTAAAAACTTCTTCATATTCTTTACGAACTTCATCAGGTAAAAACGGAAACGCTTCAAAAACAGTCCTTCCTGCAATTTCTTTATCAATATCTAAATCAATGAGCCAATATTCAAATGCAGAGTTTGATAGAATAATTCTTAATTGTTCATCAACAACATGGAGTGGATCATTTAATGAATTTATTGTCGTACGATATTGTTGTTCAGATTCAATTAAATCCTTGGTCCTTTCTAACACTTTTTGCTCTAATTCTCTATTTAGCGTCTTTAACTCTTCTTGGGATTTCTTTAATTCTTGTTCAGCAATTTTTTTTTCTGTAATATCTTGTATTATTACCTGAAAGACATTCTGACCTCCAACTTCAACAAGGGAATCATCTATACTTACCCATATTAAATTCCCATCTTTAGATCTAGAAATTTGAACTTCAAGTGGTTCTGGAACAATTCCTTTTAAAATAGATTGAAATCTCTGTTTAAATAAAGGTAAAATTTTCTCAGGTTTTATGCTTACTTCTAAGAAATTTCTATTTATTAAACCTTCAATTTTCCTATTAAAAAGTTTTTCAGTAGTAGGGTTACAATCAATAATTTTTCCCTTTCTATCGATTAATATAATTGAATATGGCATAGTTTCGAATAAATGACGATATTTAGTTTCTGAATCTTTTATTTTTTGTTCAGCTTTTTTCTTTTCAGTTATATCTCGAATTATTGCCTGTGTAAGAGTTTTATTTCCAATTTTTACTAGTGAACTCTGTATTGATACCCATATCTTTTTTCCATCAACTCGAGTTATTTGCAATTCTAAAGGTCGTAATCTTTCACCATTTAGAAATCTTTTAAATTGATCTTTTAATATGTTTATAAGATATTCAGGCCTTTTTAGAACCGATAAAACCTCATAAAACTTTTTTCCAATTAGATCTTTCATTTCTAAAACTGAAAGCAAATCTGTCATAGTCATATTACAATCAATTATAGTTCCCTTTTCATCCACAAGCCAAATAGCATATGGAGAGCTCTCGAATAAATGACGATATCTTTTCTCAGATTCTTTTAGTTTCTGTTCAGTTTGTTTTCGGAGAGTTATATCTCTTGCTAAATTTAAAATTTTAGTAACTTTACCATCTTCCTTTAATGGAACTGCATTCACTTCATATTCAAAAATCTCTCCCTTTTTAGTTTTTGCTTTAATTTCAATGCCTGTAATTTCGTTACCCGCAATTAATGAATCTCCTACACCTTGTAACTTGTCAAATTCATCACCAGCATAAAATTCTGAAAAATTTTTACCCCTAGTTTCTTCTAATGTAATTCCTATTCGTTCCAATAACGCAGGATTCATATCTAAAATATCTCCTTTAATATCAGTTATAAAAATATAGTCCGGACTTGAATTGAATATTGTACGATATTTCTCTTCAGATTCCTTTATTTTTTGCTCGAGAGAGAATTTATCAGTAATATTTTTTGCTAATCCACTGAATCCTATTCTATTTCCCTCTGAATCATATCTAAGATATACCGAAGATTCACATGTTATTTGTTCTCCATTTTTCTTTTGAAATTGATATTGGAAATTAGTTTTTGGTCTTCCTGTCTCGAAAACATCACTATAAACTTTAATAATCTTTTTTTTATTATTCTCATCAACAAAATTCTCATAATTAGCACCAAGTAATTCCTCTCTTGAAGACCCTTGCAATTCACATAGAGCATTATTAAAAAATGTAAAATTTCCATTCAGATCAACTTCAAAATAACTTTCATTGATATTATCAAGTATTCCACGATATTTTTCTTCTGATTCTTTTAATTTTTGTTCCGCTATCTTACGCATAGTAATATCTTCATAGGTAACTAATATTCCAACTACTTTACCTTTTGAGTCATGTAATGGAATTCTACTAATTTCAAACCAAGTTTGCTTGCCACTAGTTGTAGTTAATGATTCTATAGCATCATATTCAGCATTATCGTTTTTCATAACTTTACTCTCTTTGTCTTGAATAAGTTTTATATTGGTTTTAAGCCAAATTAGATCTTCATCAGTTCTTCCAATTATACTTGTAGGTTCTTGTATTTTATTCAAAAGAGCAAAATTCTTATTACATCCCATGTAAACCAAGTTTGTATCTTTCCAATAAATGAGTTGAGGGATATTATCCAATACTAATTCTAACATTTCTCTAGTCTTCTGTACTACACTTTTACCTTCTCTTGTTTGAAGAAGCTTCCAAAATTGTATCTCTGGTACATAATCTGCTAATTCACCAAACCGAGCTTGACTTTCTTTAATTTCAAATTCGAGTTTTTTAAATTTAGTGATATCTCTACAGATGAGTAAAACTTTTTTTTTGTTATCTGCACCATCTATAAAACTTTTTCCTTTAATTTCAAACCATTTAGACTGATTTCCTTCATATTTAATTTGAGCTTCTTCTGTTCCATACCCTAATTTTAAAATATTTTTTAATAATCTGTTTACTCGCTTGAGATCCTCCGGATGTATAAATTCGTTAATTTTTTGTTTTAATAGAAAATATTGAGAATTAGAATATTCACATTGAAACTTTTCATTAAGTATAAACATAGGGTCATCAATATTTTTAGAAAAAATCTGACCCAATTTATCGTAGCTTTCATACATGCTTGCCATTTTTGAACATTACCCCACTTAAAATTTTTGGATTAAAATTAATAGAGAGAACTACTCTTTTCTTATATAAAAATTGTACGAATAAAAATATAATATTTATCTATTTGGAATTTACTCGAGATAATTTCTATAACAAAGATAAATAAATTTTTTTTTATATAATCTAATTTAATTTACTTGCCCAGCCTCTCACAATCCTTCGCATTTCTTCTTGTTTTAAAATTATTTCTCTTATTTGTTCCTCTGATTTGTCTGTTAAAGCCACAATTTCAGGAAGAAAATTATATTTTATGAAAAAATCTTTACTTTGTTGAGAGATTAACCCATCTACAATTTTCTCTGGATCATTCTGAAAATTATTAAAACTGTTTTCCCAAGATCCCAAAAAATCTCTGATGTATTCTTTTTCTTGAAAAATTGGTAAAACCCCCAGGCTATTTGTAGTTGTTATTGCAACATTCGCATGTTCAATACTAAATCTATTTCCATTAAATGATACCGCAATACCACCTTCATCTCTTAATCTTTGGAGCATATTGATATCGGTAATCGAATCCCCTAATGCTATCATTTCTGAAATAGGTATTCCTGTTCGTGTAGAAATTTCTTCAACAGCAGCTTCTTTTCTTCTACCACCTCTAACCTTTATATTATTCATGATCTTAATATATTCAGATTCATTGCCTAACCAGAAGAAAGCATTTAAATCATCGATAACCCTATAAAGATCTTTATTATTCTTAAGATATTTTTCAAAGATCTCTCGAATTAACAAATTTATTGAATCATTTATATCTCCTAATTCTTTTTTTAACCGTTCAAGGTTTAATTCAGTGCAATACACATGATCTTTTGGGATATTTAATGCGGATGCTACATTATGAGCAAATTGTGAATAACTAGTAGAAATTATGAAAACATCCCAGTCTTTATGTAATATCTTCATTAATTTTTTACACCCCGGTAATAGTCCTTTGTTTGCTTTTGCTAAGCCAAGTAAATCATTATTTGTAAAACATAATATATATAAAGGAGCTATTAACCTTAGTGTATCTCCAGGTTGATATTCAGGAATACTTAATTTATTTTTGACTCCAGGAACATCAGTAATATAGTCATCGTATTTTGAAATCATAGTATAAAATTCTCTCATATTATATCTCTGTGTATTCAATTTTAAAGCTTTATTTAGCTTCTTACTAAGTTCAGCAGCAAAATCAAGAACACTAATAGGGCCTTCAAGATCCCAACAACAACAAAATGGTTTATCCTTCAAAATAGCTCTCTATTTATTGAATAATTCCTACTAATTTATAAAATAGAGAATTTTGAAATCTTAAATAACTACTTATTAAGGCTTTATTATTTAAAAAATAAGAAAAATGAATCTTGTAAAAGTAAATAGGTATTAATTCTTAATTCTAAAAATTTCCTGGATTGATTTATTTCCTTCTCTTTCTATTATTTCTTTCCAATCTGGTTCTATTACGTCAAAAGCTTTTAAAGTCAAATCTTTTATATCTTCATCAGAAGAGTCTAATAATGGTCCTAAATATGACAATGCTCTTTTATCTTTAATTTTCATTAAACTTTCTATAATATATAATATTCTGAATTTATCAATTTCATTTTTCTCCTGTTCTTCTTTAAGTTTTTCTATAATCCTTAAAGTCGCTCTACCATCACCAATTCTACCCATGGCTTCAATTATTTTATTAACAACCATATGGTCTTTTTCTGATCTAAGAGCTCTACACATTAAATTAGTGGCTCTGCGATCTTTTAACAGACCAAGTTGTCTAGCAGCTTCAGCTCTTTTTTGCCAATCATTTTCGTGAAAAAGTTGTTTTATTAAGATGTTAAATTCAGCGTTTTTTTCATGCCAATTCATAATTCAAGTATAGATTTATCAAGAAATTATTAGAATTTAATGATTATAGAATATAAAAGAAAAAACGATTCTTATTTGTTTAAAAGAGAATTCATGTGGTCAATTCGTTTCTGTAATAATCTCCGTGTGCCTACATCTTTTCTGTGAAATAATTTTCCCTCAATACAATTAACACCCGCTTCTGCTATTTTTTCTGCATCTTCTAAAGAATCAGCAATCCCTAACACCCCCATTGCTCTTGAAGTTGTAGTGAATATCTTTCCACTCTCCCGATAAACTGATGCATAATAATATTTTGCTCCAGATTTATTTATTTTTTCTCTGTTTATTTTGATCTGCTCATCCCTTTTAGGATTAACAGGATATCCCTCTGGAGCTAAATATTTACACACTGTGGCTTTCTTTTCAAATTTAAAATTCTGAGATAAATTCCCATTTATGATCATCCAACAAATATCTACCAAGTTTCCCTTAAGAATGGGTAAAACATTCATTGCCTCAGGATCACCAAATCGAGAGTTATATTCAATTAGTTTTAATCCATGTACTGTTTTCATGAATTGTCCATACAAAAAACCTTTATATTCTACTCCGGTTTCTGCTCGCACGGCTGCTATTGTTTTTTTCATATCTTCAAGGGCATTGTCGACATCTTTTTGAGTGATAAATGGCATAAGATGATCTTCCATAGAATAGGATCCCATCCCTCCTGTGTTTGGACCCTTATCATCTTCATATGCTCTTTTATGATCTTGAACTAAAGGTGAGCCGAGAACAGTTTTTCCATCAACAAAAGTCTGTAAGGTGAATTCTTCACCCACACATTTTTCTTCTAGAAGAAATCTATTATTGTTTTTTATCAATTCTTGACAATATTCTAAAATATCTGCTTTTGAGAATAGGTGATCTCCATAAACTTTAACACCTTTACCTCCAGTTAAACCTTCTGGTTTTACAACAATATTTTCTTCCCCTATATCTTTAATGTAACTCTCAATTCCATCCATTGAATCAAAAACTTTACTCTTGACATTTGAATTAATGTTATATTTTTCCAATAAATTTCTGGTAAATACTTTTGATCCCTCTAATTGAGCAGCCTCAATTTTAGGACCAATGCAGGGGATTCCACCTTTTTCAAGTGCATCAACAATTCCAACAACCAATGGAGCCTCAGGCCCAATTACAGCGAAATCAATTTTATTTTCTTTAGAAAAATCAATAATTTCTTTGAAATCAGTCTCAGAGTGAATTTTAACTTTTTTACTCAAGTCTTCTAATCCAGCATTTTTAAAACTCATAAAGGCAAATAAACTTGCCCCTCCTTTAACAAGAGTTTCACCAATAACATGTTCTCTTGCGCCATGCCCAATAATTAAACAATTCATCTTAATCACAAATTTTGAAAATAAAACAATTATAATGATCTATAATAACTTATAAGGTAAACAATTAATTTTAACGTTAATTATTAACCAAATAATTAAAAAACATAATTAAATCTTTGATAAAAATGTCAGATTTAAATTATAAAAAAGCTGCCAGAGTTATTGTTAAAGCAGGACTGTTCCCTTTTCCTATAATGGATACGATGATTAATATACTAAAGATGTTAATTACTGAAGAAGAACTAGAATTGGTTATGTCTTTTAAACGAAATCCATCACAAACTATGGTTCAACTAAAACAGAGCAGTAAAATGTCAGAAGAACAAATTCATAGATTAACTAAAACACTTTCTAAAACAGGTTTAATATTTAATCAACCAAGCTCTGCTGGTATCATGGTATACAGATTAATGCCTCTCGTAATGGTGGGAGTATTTGAATATACCTTTATGAATAAATTGGAATTTAATGAAAAAGAGAAGAAACTTGCTAGACTTTTTACTCAATTATTTGAAGAATTACGCGATTTTATTCAGGAGAATTATGATACAATAGCCCCATACTTTAAAACTCTACTACCTTATGATCGTACAGTTCCAATCTTGGATAAGAATGTTTCTGACGAGGAAATACAAATATCTATCAATAAGGAAATAGATGTTCCCGAAGAACAAATAATCCCAACTCAAGAAGTAGAGGAAATTATTAAAAAATTCGAAGATATTGCTGTGGGTCATTGTTTTTGTAGACACCATAAAGATTTATTAGGAAAATCATGCAAAACGACTGAATTAAGAGAAAATTGTTTTACGTTTGGAAAATCTGCTCGTTATTGCGTAGAACAGGGCTTTGCAAGAACCATCTCAAAAGAAGAAGCTTTAGAAATTTTAAAAGAGTCCGAGAAAGATGGATTAGTCCATAAAGCTTTTCACTCGGGTTCCAGAATTGCTAGAGATGAGACATCAATTTGCAATTGTTGCAAATGTTGTTGTGGAACTCTTGAATGGTGGAGGATGGGAGTTACAGCTATGATAAACTCAACTAATTTCTTAGCGAAAATTGACAAGAGCAAATGTGTTGGATGTGGTACTTGTCTAGAGAAGTGTCCAGTAGATGCAATACAAGGAGATGACAATAATAAAGCGGAATGTAACGCAGAATTGTGTATCGGTTGTGGTGTTTGTGCTCATTTCTGTCCAGAAAATGCCATTTCGTTGTTAGAAGGGATGAGAACCGTGTTTGTACCTCCTCCTAGATTAAGAGATTAAAGGATCTACAAACTATTTACATTATTTTTTCATAATCATTCTAAAACTGTAAGATGAATAAATTAATTAATAAACCAATGATTTTTTAGCTTAATAGTAACTATTAGATCACTTTTTAATAATGAGCAAAGATATCTGCATTGAATTCAAGAATGTTTCTAAAAACTATAAAGATCTACTAGCTTTAGATGATATATCTTTTAAGATACATAAAGGAGAAGTATTTGGGTATATTGGTCCAAATGGTGCTGGAAAGACAACTACAATAAAGATTTTAGTAGGGCTAATAACAGATTTCAATGGTCAGGTCAATATATATGGAATAAATGTTCAAAAGGATCGCAAAGATTTCCATAAACTTATAGGCTATCATCCCCAAGAAGCAGGATTCCAAGAATGGCGTACTGTTGATCATGCTTTTAAAACATTTGGTCGTCTCTCAGGGCTTAGTTCAGACTACCTTGAAAATCGAACTCAAGAAATCTTAGAATTAATTAGTCTTACTGACTTTCGATATAAAAAAATTGTTCACTTGTCGGGAGGAATGTTTCAAAAATTAAGATTGGGACAAGCTCTTCTTCATGAACCTGAAATTTTAATAATGGACGAGCCATTGTCAGGTTTAGACCCACAGATGCGATATCAGTTCAAAGAAATCATAAAAAAATTAGCAAGAAGTGGTATTACTATTTTATTTTCTTCACATATTCTAAGTGATGTTCAAGATATTGCAAATACAATTGGCATTTTAAATCAAGGTCAAATAATGAAAATAGGAACCCCTGAAGAACTTCAAACTAGCTTTCATGTAGGAAATATACTAGAAATTGTTGTAGCTAAAAATTCTTCCCTTTATGATGGACTAGAAGAAGTATCTGGAGTCGTTTCCATAGAAAATATCAACGCAAATAAGCAATTGATTCATCTAGATTCAGATATTGATATCGATTTAATTATAAATATAATTTTGAATAAATTGACGGAGCAGAAATGTCGAATTAGAAGTTTTAGTCTTCTAAAGCCTAGCTTAGAGGAAGTCTATTTAAAATATATAAGAGGTGAAACTGAATGAGCTTGAGATTACTCTTTTTAGATGAATTGAGAGGATATGCAAAATCAAAAGTTATGATTGTGCTATGGTTTGGTTTACCTTTATTATCATTTCTACTGCAATTTATTAATCCAGGTCAATTGGAAGGAATGCCTATTTCATTTTTAGTTTCTCTTGTTGTTTCAAGTATAGGAGGAACTCTTTCTGCAATAATGCTGAGCACTTCAATCGTTAGTGAAAAAATTCATCATGTTTATGAATTATTTTTAATCAGACCGGTTAAGCGTAGCAGTTTAATTTTAGCAAAATTTTTAGCAGTATACTCATGTTTAGTCATTGCCGTATCAATATCTCTCATAGTTGGTCTTATAATTGATGGATTTACTGGTGATTTATCAGAAATGTATTTAAATATGACATTTGACTCTCTAATTATCGGAATTTCTTCAATGGCAATCACGTGCTCGATTGGTATTTTCTTTGGTGTTTTAGTTTCATCTGTGCCTGTAGCAGCTATATTATCAGTTTATTTAGGTAGTCAACTATCTTCTCTTATCATATTACCTACCTTCTTCATTGAAGTCTTGGATCCTGTATTGTTAGCATTAACTCTAGGAATAACTCTTACAACTATAATAATGAGTTTAAATTTATTCTTATTTAGTAGGAAGCAATTTTAGAGTAGTAATACGAAAAGTATAATGAAAGATATATTCGTTTTTTTAAATCACAGAGTGAAAAGTTAAACCTAAATTAATCTATTTGATTATTTTTTTTTCTTTATTTTTAGAAAACTTACGAAAAGCATAGATGATTCTTTGAAGGGCTGTTATATTAGTCCCGACTGCCAAGATTATCATGGTCCACCATATAGCTGTGGGAAACCAAATCTGGAATATCGACCCTATGAATAGTATTAGTACACGATCAGTCCTTTCTATTATTCCAACACCATATAGATTATCTATTCCTAAAGCTTCAATCTTAGCTCTAGTATATGAGGTTAAAAATGTCCCGATAAGAACTAGAATACCAATTTCAAGTGTTGTATATCCTCCAAAAATGATACCAATAAATAAGAAAAAATCTCCAATTCTATCTAAAGTAGAGTCTAAAAAACCTCCTAATATAGTAGGGCCTTGGAGTCTTGCCACTACTCCATCTAATTGATCAAAAAATTCAGTAATAAATAGAAAAACGATTACAATCATTAAACAATGAAAAATGAATCCAAAAAAGGTAATAATTGCGGAAATTAAACCAAATAACGTAATATAATTTGCAGGGATTTTTACTAACTTCTTACCTAAAGGAAGTAATAGTTTTTCAGAAAATTTTTTTATCTGTAATAGCATACAATACTCTTTCTTATTACTTTATTATCAATCTTTTCTTAAAATTAGGATTTTATAAAAATAAAGTTTTACCTACTATTGTATAAAATAAAAAAAAAATTGGAAAAAATCTAAATTCCATAAATAGGATAATATTTATCTTCCACGTATTTAATAAAATAATCGGGATTTAAATCTTCTCCAGTAATTTTCTTAATTAAATCGGGAGCTTTGTAAATTTTACCGTATTGGTGTACGTTTTCCTTTAAGTAATTCAAAAGATTCGAAAATTCTCCTTTCTCATAATCTTGGGGTAAAGAAGGATTTGTTTTTAAAATATCCTTATATATTTGGGCAGCATAAAGGTTTCCGAGGGAGTAACTGGGGAAGTATCCGAAGCCAGAAGTCCAGTGTACATCTTGTAAAACACCTTCTCTATCGTTAGGAGGTATTATCCCTAATAACTCTTCCATTTTTTCATTCCATAGTCCAGGCAATTCATCTACTTGAAGGTTATCCTCAATTATCATTTTCTCTAATTCAAATCGTAGTATAACATGTAATCCATAAGTTACTTCATCCGCATCTACTCTTATAAATGAAGGCTCAACAACATTTATTGATCTATGAAAATCTTCCATTGAATAACCTTTTAAATTTTCTGGGAAAGCATTTTGAAAAATTGGATACCAATACGTCCAAAATTCTTTACTGCGCCCTACAAAATTCTCCCACATACGACTTTGCGATTCATGTATACCCATAGAACATCCCTCAGCTAATAATGTTTCATGAATTTCTTCTTTAAATCCCATTTGGTAGAGTGCATGACCACATTCATGAATTGTTGAGAAAAGACAATCAGGAAGATAGTCTTCCCGGATCCTAGTTGTTATTCTAGTATCTATTGATGATAATGAGGTTGTAAAAGGATGTGTAGCTTTGTCTTGTCGTCCAGTATTAAAATCAAAATTGAGTTTTTTTATTATATCAAGACTTAATTGCCACTGTTTTTCAGGATCATAATTTTTCTTTAATATTGATTGATTAGGTTTATCAGAAACACTATTAAGCTTGTCAACGATCTTCACTAATTTAGGTTTCATTCCATTAAAGATTTTTAATATCCAATCATAAGTAGCTCCTGGTTCGAATAAATCTAACAAAGTTGAGTATAAAGTTGGTCCTGTATCAAGTTTTTCGGCGAATTCTATTCTTAATTTTATAATTTTCTCGAGATAAGGTTTGAATATTGAGAAATCACTTTTTTCTCTTGCTTTTTCCCACTCTATATGCCCTAAGGATGATGTCCTAGCAATTTCAGATACTAATTCATCAGGAATTTTAGTCGCTTGATCATATTCTCTTTTTGCTTCTCGTATCATCGCTAAATCTATTTTACTTAGACCGTCTAATTTTTCAGCATCTTTTATCAATTTACCAGTTTTATCTGATTTTATTCTTGAATGAATTAGACTTCGCATTAGTGCTATTTGCTCAGCTCTTCCTTTTACTGAGCCTTTAGGCATATTAACCTGTTGATCCCAACCTAAAAGAGCTTCAATATAATATAGTCGCATTATTTCATTAAAATGTTCCCAAAGTTCTTTCATTGCATTCATAATTTAATCAATTTGTAGTAATATGTAAAATATATAGAGAATGCTAGGTATTTTTCTACAAAAATGTTTCGGTTTTTTAGTTCTAAAATTAAGCGTTTAAAGTGAAAATATAAAAAAAAAAGATATTTAAATTAAATAATAAGCGATAAAAAAATTATAATCCATAGATGGGATAAAATTTCTCCTCTACGTATTTAAAGAAATAATCTGGATTTAAGTCTTCACCAGTGACTCTTTTTATTAAATCATTAGCTCTATAAATAGCCCCATGTTGATGAATCTTTTCTTTTAAGTAGTTCATTATATTGGAAAATTCACCTTTTTTATATTCCTCAGGTAAACTTGGATTTTTTTTTAACGCATTGTTATAAATCTGCGCTCCGTATAAAGTTCCAAGAAAATAGGTAGGGAAATAGCCAAAGTAGCCATGTGACCAGTGAATATCTTGTAATACACCTTCTGCGTCATCCGGTGGAACGATTCCTAACAATTCTTCAAATCTAGAATTCCATATTTCGGGTAATTCATTTACCTGAACTTTGCCATCTATAATATCTTTTTCTAATTCAAATCTAAGAATAATATGTAATCCATAAGTTACCTCATCTGCATTTACTCTTATAAATGAAGGTTGAACAATATTTATAGCTCGGTAAAATTCTTCCATCGGATAGTTTTTTAGAATCTCAGGGAAATATTTTTGAAAAGATGGATACCAATAAGTCCAAAATTCCTTGGAACGCCCTATATAATTTTCCAATGTACGACTTTGCGATTCATGTATTCCCATTGAGGTACCTGTACATAAAATTGTTTCATGGAGTTCTTCTTTAATCCCCATCTCATAAAGTGCATGTCCACATTCATGTATTGTCCCAAATATACACTCATTTAGATAATCCTCTCTTGTTCTGGTAGTAATTCTTACATCTAGTGGAGCAAGAGATGTTGTAAATGGATGGGTTGATCTATCTTGACGGCCATAACCTAAATCAAAATTAAATTTTTTTATTATTTCAAAACTAAGTTTAAATTGCTTATCTATATCATATGGTTTCTTTAATATTGAATCATCAGGCTTATCTGAAGAAGAGTTTAACTTTTTTACAATGTCTATTAGTTTAGGTTTTATTGGATTGAAAACTTTGGCAATCCAATCATAAGTAACACCTGGTTCATATAAGTCTATTAATGTAGAATATAAATCTGGGTGAGTTTCAAGTTTCTTTGCCTTTTCTTTCTGTAATTCAACTTGTTTTTCTAATAATGGGACAAATAGTTTGAAATCCTTTTCTTGTCTTGCTTTTTGCCATGCTTGCTGTGCTAAGGCAGTTGTTTTTGTTATTTCTATTACCAATTCTTCTGGTAATTTTGTTTCTAGGTCATATTCTCTTTTTGCCTCTCTTAGCATTGCCGCATCAATATCATTCAGATCTTTGAGTTTTCCAGCTTCAATTATTAATTTTCCTGTTTTTTCTGATGTCACTCTTTTGTGAATAAGTTGTGTAATAAGTGCTCTTTGTTCTGACCTTCCTTTAACAGATTTGTATCCCATCATATTTACTTCTTGATCCCATCCAAGTAATGCTTGTATATAATTCAATCTCATTATTTCAGTAAAGTATTCACGAAGTTCTTTAATAACACTCATTTTTAAAATCTCATTTAGAATATTTTTTAATTAATTTTTATCAAAATTAAGTAAACTTTTGCATAAAAAATATGCTATTACTTATTTGAATATAGAATTATTTTAAAAGAAGTGTGTTGTGAACTTTTATTGAACTAACAACACGGACTTAAAAATTCGAAATTGAAACTCTTTCTATTTATATCAATTTTTCTTGTTTGATGAAAAATTCAGCAGCTAATTTAATATCTTCAAGGGTTATGGGTCTCCCTAAAGATTTTTGCAATTCAGTTATTAAATTTTGACACAAAGTCAAACTGAGAGAACTTCCTTTTTCGGTTATAATTTTTTGTAGTTCCTTAGTAAAATCTATAACTAATGGTTTATCCATTTCCTTTTTTATTTCTTCATGTGGTCCAAATAATTCCATTGGCATTTTTGCTTTGGGTGATGTGGTATCAGGAGTTTTAGCGGGTTGAGGCTCTTTACGGACTTCTTTGGGAGGTGGAATTTTTTTAATGATTTTTAAAGGAGGTTTAGTCGCTTTAATAGGTTTTAATTCCGTTTCTTTTTCTAGCATTTGAAATGACACTAACTTTTTTGGAGGTCTTTTAGGTGCAGGTGGGAGTTCTTCTTCTAAAGATTTTATATCTTGTGGTTCATCTGAAGGTGGTAGTGGTTTTACTGTAACTTTTCGTGTAAAGATTAATGGTTTTGCAACGTCGAAAGCTTTTGTTTTTTCAAACTCTTTTCTTTTCTTTATATCTTCTTTAATTTTTTTGTTAATATCCTCAATTTTCTGTTTTAAAGTCTTTGTAAACATGATATTCTGATATAGTTCACTTAAAGTAGTCAGTTCTTTATACTTTGCTAACGCTTGAATCTTTTTTCCTTCTAAAGCTAAATCATCTGCTTCTTTTACTAGATCTTCAAAATTTTCAGGGAACTTTTCCTTTAAGCCAAGAACCTCATTAATATATTTATGAATTTCAGATTTCACATCTGGAGCATTCAAAGAAATTTCTTTAAAATCAGGAATACTTAATTCATTTTTTATTCTTCTCAGATCCGCATCTTCTACTAAGTCTCTTTTATTTCCAATAATCAATAATTTAGAGTAATTACTCTCGATTTTATGTAAATTTAAGAAATGGTTGATCATCTTTAGATTATAATTAGCTAAATTAAAGAAGAGTACTATTAAATCAGAACCACGTACAAATTTCGACCACAAAAGAGAAAAATTATCGTTTAATTGGAAATCCCATAAATCAAACCATATTCCATCTATTTCTAAAGTTGATGTTTTCGCGAAATCCATAAGTGTCTTTTCTTCACCGCTTCTTAGCATATTATAAAGTGTTGTTTTACCTGAATATGCGGGACCAATTATAGAAATTTTTGAGTGGAGTTCCTTTTGAATTTGATCTAAGAAATCAATAAATTCATCTTTGGCAGGGCCAGATTGGGTTATTTCAGAAGGTTTTGGAAATAATACTTTAAATTTATCAATTGTTTTTAATATTATTGCATCAAAATATTGAAGAGAATCTACAATATCTGTTATAAACAGAAAATATAAGTTCTCGAATGCTCTATGAAAAATTTGAAAGTTAGATATAGGTCTTTGAAAAGTTTTCCCTGGCATCGGCATATCAATATATTTTTGAATAATCGTTTTTACATTGTTTAATTCTTCATTTCCAAGAGCCTTTGCATAATCTTTAACAAATAATAATTCTGATTCTAGAAAGATATGAATTTGTCTCAACATATTCTTTGAACCTAATTATGATATTTGGATATGTTTATTATTATAAGAATAGAAGAAACGTTAATTAATAATTTTTTATAATTAAATGAATGTATATTTTACTCTTCTTTTATATTTATTTAGAAGAATAATAAAAAATATTAGATTTTAATTCTTTTTATTTCATAGAATAATGTAAATAAAACTAAAATTTAGAAATTTACAAAGATGCCTTTAAAAGAAGAGCACATTTTAAAATATTTAAACACTGAATCAGACACAAAAAATAAATCAGAATTAATTGATTTATTGCGGAATACTATAGACAAACTCTGCTTTGATGACTGTGAGCGAGATAGAATAGCATGCACTTTACAACCAAAATGTTCAAGAAGACATTTATTGAAACTACGCATTAAAAGTGAACTCAAAATAGACGATTTACCCAAATTTTGTTATAGCGTCCATAAGGGGGTTGTTGAGAGGTTTTTTAGGAATAAGACGGTTATATATAGACCCTTTGATGCATATTTATATTTAATTGATTTTTTAGATGTTTTTTTCCATGGAGACTATCGTAAATTAAATAAATTTATCTCATTTAATAAACTGGAAGATGCATTTAAGATATTTGATGATAGAATTCATAATAGGAATGAAAAGTTTGAGTATCTTAAAACTGATAATTATTTGATATTCAAATTTGAAGATCGTATTCATGTTTTATATTTAAATGAGAAATATGTTCTTTGTAATGCTAATCGTGAAAGCATCACGAGCCTTGAACTTTTGAATGGTATTTGTCAACTTTATGCTGAGATTTATTTTCCTGAAGTAAAATTAGCATTTATCCCTTCTAAACATGTTGAAATTTCTCTCAAAGTTCCTTATGATATACTGACAAAAATATCACGAGAACCATTACAGGATAATGATTCCAAAATGGATCAATATTTTTGGAATACATTTTGGGAAGATCTTAATGCTTTAACACAATACTGTGATCAGATTAGTCTACATGAGGATAAAAATCAAAATTTAGAAATAATTTTACACGTAAGTCTCTTAACGAATAACTATACTGAAGAAGGAGATAAGTTAAAACTAAGACATAGAGACTTAAGATTAATATTTAATTTTGCAACCCGAATTTATACCGAATATTATATTCTTTGGATATAAAAAAAACAGGATTTAAAAAATTATGGTGGTAAAATGAATGATACTGAAAAAGAAGTAGTAGAAATACTTCAAATAAAAGATTTTGTAAAAGATGGGAGATTTGATGATGCTGTGCATACAATTGGACTTTATATTGGAGATGCTAATGAAAATGAATACTTGGATAGACTTGAGAATGTAATAGAAACACTTCTAACTTTACATGGTGGGCGTACTGTATTACGTTTCTTAATTGAAAATCTTATAATAGATATACCATCTTTATTAGAACATTTATCAAAGCGAGATCCAGTCTTACGATTCACCTTTTTACTGCTTTTAAAAACGATTTGTGAGAAAGAATGTGATCTATTTCTTCCGTATAGTGAAAATTTAGTGACTTCAGATGATCCTAATGTTCGAGAAGCTGCTTTACAATTATTAATTTATATGGCTGGTGGAGATGCCATAATAGATAATGAATCTCTTATAAAAACTATATTGATAAAATTGAGTGATGAAAAAGATTTCGTAGTAGAAAAAGCTCTTCAGACTTTAAAAGCTATAGGGATAAAATCTCCTAAATTTATGACAAAAATTTTGACCGATTATGCTAAAGAAATCTCAGAGATGGCCGAAAATGAAAGAATTAAGGATCTTATTGATGAAATATTAAAGTCAATCGTTTCGATAGATAAGATTGAAGAGATTGTAGAAGAAGAAATTGAATCATCTGAAGCAGAAGAAAAAATAGAACTTTTAGATAAAGAAGAATCAGAAATATTAAATAAAGAATTTGAGCTTAAAAAGAAAAAATTAGAAATTAAAAAGAAAAAATTAGAGTTAGAAGAAAAAGAGAAAGAAATCTTAGAAAAAGAAAGCGAAATTGGAGACGAGAAAGAGATCAAAATCCCTAAAAAGTTGAAGAAAAAAGAAGAGGAAATTATTGATAAAGAGATTGAATTAAAAAAGAAAGATTTAGAAATTAAGAAAAAGAAATTAGAATTAGAAGAAAGAGAGAAAGATTTAGAAGAAAAAGAAATTTTAGAAAGGGAAAAAGCTTTAATACTAAAAGAGGAGCTTATAGAACAGGAAAAAGCGTTATCTCAAGTTGAATTAGAGCTAAAGCAAAAATCTATCGAACAAAAAGAACAGAAAATTAAACATGACGAAATGAAAAGGGTTGAGGAAGAACTTAAAAAAGTTACAGAAAAAAAAGAAGATAACACCGATTAGTCAATATTTCCCTCGTCCTCTTCAAAATCTAGACTTGAATTTGGTTTATTTTCACTAATGGGAGTAGTATGTAATCGTCTTACTATTTTTCTAATCTCTTCTATTCTCATACTCTCAGACGGTAAACTAAGCTGAATTTTCTTCGCAAGATCATAAGCAAGTTCAATATATTGTAAATCTTCAAGGAATTCTACAATCTGAATTTTGTAATCAGCATCTTCAACCCCATTACCATATTCAAGTAATTTCTCCTTCAGCAAGATATCAATTTTATCTGATCTTTCGTTATATTTAACTTTCTTAACCAACTGTTTAAAACTATTCATGATATTATACATTTCAGACTTAGAATAGCTATCAATGTTTTTCAACACATAGAATATATATAGTTCTGCCTTCTCCCACCTTTTAAATTTTAAACTAGCTTCAACAAGCTCCAAAAGAGCTTGCTCATAAAGAAATTTACTGTCAACATTTGGAATAATCTTCTCAAAAATCCAATCTAGTAAATTTGGTTGGTTAAATTTATCAATTATATCGATTAAGAACTTTTCTACAGCAAAATATAATTTAGCATTTTCAGTTTTTGTTGACGAAAGAAAAGAAACTAACGCATACTTAACACGTCCCATAGCATCCTCTAAATGCAGAGGTGTCTCTGCAAATTTATAAAAGGCAGATTCTAGGATAGGAATGATTTTGTCTTTTGCCTCAAAATCATATACAAAATATTCACCCCAAGCAGGGCTAGGACCTACAGTTTTCTTAATAGTTTCTATTTTTTTTTTATCTAGGGCTTTTAGAGTGCTGACAGTTTTAGATTTTACTAGCTTCAATTTCTCAGAGATTTCTTCGGCATCCTCTTCTGATAGAAATTCTAAAATAATTTTATCTTTTTCCTTAGGGACAACTAGTTTAAAATATACATCAGTGTCTTCTTCAAAGAATTCATCTCTTAGTGCTTTAGGAAAGGTTATACCAGTCTTAGTTTTTTTAATAATCTCCTCAAAAAATGATTGCTCAGGTTGTTTATTGGAATTTTGATTTTCTTCCATATGTATATTATATTAATTAAGTTTTTAAAATTCATTATTGAGGATTTAAGATAAAGGGGATAAAAATTTAGTTTTAGTTATATTTACCCTGTAATATTTACTAGCTCTACTCCTCTGTGATGATAGTTTTGATCGATGAAACATAATATCGCGTGACCGCGATGACTATATACTATTGGAACAGGGTATGATTCTGCATTCTCAATGAAACTTTTTTTTACAAATAAAGGAAGAACCGTACCACATACTCTACATTCTACATGAATTCGTTTAACTAATCCTAAATCTGCAAAATTCTTTATGATATCTTCAATGATTCCCATAAATTCATTATCAAAAAGGCCAGGAGAGAAATCTCCATATGAC
The DNA here is from genome assembly GCA_029856145.1 of Promethearchaeia archaeon. Lineage (GTDB taxonomy): Archaea > Asgardarchaeota > Lokiarchaeia > Sigyniarchaeales > SOKP01 > Loki-b32. The sequence goes on along the minus strand of JAHQWK010000012.1, from coordinate 10,883 downwards.
AAGATAGTTTCTACATCAAAAGTTTCATTAAATTTTAAATCAACATATTCCAATAGCGCTTCTAAAAGTTGATATTGAACTGCTGGACTTGCACCCACAGTGTATATTAGATTATGTTTTCGAATATATACAAGTTTCATATTTCCTTTATCTCTATGAAAAAATATGTCACTGATAGGATTTTCTTTAATTATATTTAAATCTAAATCAAATCTTCGAAATGAACTTCCTGGTTTCCATTCAAACAAGGTGAATTTTTCAGTACTGATATTAATGAATTCAAGAAACTCTACAATATTTTTATAAACTGGCATTAAATCAAACCCAACTTAATTTATGTTCATTAGATATGAAGTTTATCTAATATATAGGTAAGTATTCTTATAACAGTAAAATCGATATTATAATTAGTTAATGCGACTTCTCATATTTATATCTTCCATTTAAATTACTTATCTAAACTGAATTATTTTATAGTATTATGAGTTTTGCATTTGCTAATGGAATTAACATTTCCTATGAAATTAAAGGAAGTGGCTTTCCAGTCATATTAATCCATGGTTTTGGTTCAAAAAAAGAAATTTGGATGCCTCAAATAATAGATTTTAGTGAAAAATATAAAACAATTACATTTGACCTAAGAGGAACTGGAAAAACCGATAGACCCAATTATCTTTATACAATGGATTTATTTGTGGATGATATAAAGGGTTTAATGGATCATTTACAAATTGAGATAGCTCATCTAATTGGTAGATCATTAGGGGGAATGATTGCTCAGAATTTTGTATTAAAATATCCTCAATATGTAAAAAAACTTGTTTTAATAGCAACAAATGCAAAATTTGATGATGAAGATGTCGTAAACTTGATAATTAAGAATCGGATAAAAGAGATTGAGCTACTTCAAACAGATACAATCAAGGCATTTTGGAATAAATCTTCATTTATTTACCATCAGAAGTTCAGACAAGAACTTAAACAAAATCCTAAAAAAAAATTTTTTAATGCTTTTTCTTTAGAAGATCTAATAGAACAGAGTAAACTAAATCCATCCAGAGCCCAAGATATTATTAATCAAGGAAATGCGATGAAAAAACATAATGTATATGATCGTTTAAATAAAATTAAAAATGATACATTATTAGTTGCTGCTTCTCATGATAGATTGATTCCCAAATCTTTAATGATTGAGATAGATAAGAGAATACCGAATAGTACTTTCAAAATAATTAAAAGAGCTGGACATTTTATGACGGTATCAAGAGCATCTGAGGTAAATAAAATCATTTTAGATTTTTTAGAAAAGTAATATACAATATCAAATGAATTAGCTCTTCAAGATTGGGATATGCAATTAGAAAAGATTAATCAATTATGACGGAAAATTCATATAAAGAATTTTTTTTGCATTCTCACATACTCTTTATAGTCCGAGAACTCGTTTTCGACATACTCGAAAGCGATTTCAAATAATTGTCTAAATAATTCTTCAGGAAAAGCATTTTGTTTAAAAATCGCTTCATTTACTAATTCTTCAGTAAGAATTTGTGAGTTAATTGGCTGGTTCCATACTAAAAAAGTCATCATTGCCTTATCCACTTTAGATTTAATAAGGTTTTTTATGAATTTTAAGCTAATATCTCGTTTTGGATCAACAAAATAGGGAAAATTCATGTCATCTAAGATTTTGATGTAATCTAAGGAATTTGTTATTTTTTCTACACAATATTCTAATGCGCTCACTGGAAGATTAAATTTTTGACAAAATTCTTTCTTGGTTTCATGAGCTGGAAACGCAAAAGGGTGTCTAGAAATTATATAGTATGCTGCGACAAAGAATTTATATAGATTATGGGGAATTTTTCCATTATTTCTCAAATATTTATAGACTACCGAGATTGTATCTAGTAAAAAATCAGAATTGATATCAAATTGCTGTAAAAATTCCTGACCATCTTTTATTAAATCAATTGTAATACGTTCCTTGGTGTTTAATTCTTCATACTGAGTGGTATAGAGTTCTAACATTTCACACACACGACCGTATAATATGTAAATGATATTCAAATATTATATGAATATTATATGATCCTCCTCATTTATAAATCTATGCATCTTCAGTGATGCATCAAATGATCATAAAAGGCGAACATTTAAATATTCGAAAAAAAATGTAAATAATAAGCAAAAAATTTTGTCGGGTTTCTTAATATATGCCATCAGATACAAAAAAATCATCAGATTTATCTAGAATTACTTTCAGTCTAGATGCCTTTGATGAAAGAGTAATAACCACGATGGCAAAAAAAAGAAAGCAATCACGTTCAGAAACAGTTCGTAATCTTATACATAATTGGATTGAAGGCAACCCAAATATATTAAAAAGCAATTATGATATAGATTTAAATGATATTACCAGAGAAATTGAAATAACTGATTATAATCAAGTTATCCAAGAATCAATTCAAAAGCTAGTGAGATATTCAGAACTTTTCAATGAGATTGAATTTGATATTTTAGCCGAACAACTAGAAATTAGCCGTAAGATTTTAAGAAATATAATTTTTGAACATAAAAACAAGTTAGAAAAGTTAGGCGTTAAACTCCGAATTAGGGGAAAATTAATCATAAAAGAATAAGGAAGTGGTATGGAAATGATTTCAGGAAAATTACATAATGAAAATTTTTATAAGGAACTTTCTGAAGATCATTTTGATATTTCTGAAATTATTATTCCTTTTTCACGACTCTTTAGGAAATATGAATCTACTGATATTTATTCAGGAGCAGAAAAGATTCCGTTTAAAGAAAGAAATCCTGAATATAAAATAATATTAAGGCAAGAGTTTGCAAATTGTATGAAACTACATTAAATAGATAATTCAAAAGTATGCCTTATTTCAATAGAACTATACAAAGATTCAATCTTTTGCCTTTTTAATATCTAGTTTTTCTTTTACTTCACTTTGTTTCACGTGTTTTGACTCGTCAATAGGGGAATTACAAACCCAACATGTAAGGTTTATGATTACTGATCACAACTATTTTTTCTTTAAAATTTAATAATTGGATAAAATTAAGTAATGAAAAAGAAAAAAATTTTGTTTAATTTTGGTAGAAGGTTAAAGTTGATACCACGGGCAAGTGATCAGAACCGAATTCAGAGGGACTATTACCTGGTAAAAAATCTGTGAGTGCATGACCATCAACAATGACTTTAAATCCCGCTGCAAATATGTAATCAATACTTTTTGTTGATTCATCAAATAAATTTATACTTGGAAATGTTTTAGGCCTTGGAACTCCACCTAATGTATCATTAAAGTATGCATATACTGGAAGAATTTGAGAAGAGTTATATTCCAAATTAAAATCCCCCATGAGAATTTTTGTAGAAGTTACATTAACCTCATTTGTTTTTTGAATAACAAAATTAACTTGAGCTGCCAAATCTTCATCCCAATTTATAAGCCCTAGGTGGGTTACAAATACATCTATCTCAAGAGTTTCATTTAATTTAATAACTCCATGAATTAAAACCCTCTCTAAAGAAATACTGGGAATCTGATATCCGCTTGCCGATAATATTGGATATTTACTTAGAAGTGCTAATCCGTATGCATGTTCATTTACTGCAGGAAAATAAAAATAATACATGTTAAGTCTTTTTGCCAACCAGAATGCCATATCTATTCCTTGGGAAGTCATTCTTCCATTTTCTACTTCTTGGAGGCCTATTATATCTGGATCGATATCTTCACTTAGAATATTCTGTGCTATTCTCTCTAAGTTTAATAAATCATCCATCCCTACACCAAAATGAATATTATAGGTCATGAACTTGAATTCATTTTTTGGAGAGGGGCTTTCTATAGGAAGCTCACTGATACCAAACATCACAAAAGAGATAATAAGTGGCGTACAAAATAAACTTATGAAAATGATTCTACGTTTTTTATTCATCTTTTTATAACCTCCTCATTTGATTTAATAATAATTGCATAGATAGTTGAAATAGAAAAAATAATTCCTGCTAAAATCATTATCAAGGGTCCTAAACCTCTCATCGCGGTAATTATCGCTGCCCACTCTGTTGTAAAAGCGTGTAGGAAGGAAAACAATACCAAAAACGCTAATCCTATCGTTAAACCGTTAGAAATTGTTTTTACTTTCTCCCATTTGAAATTTATTTTTGATAGTCGGATGAATAACAAATAGAAGTTTAGATACATGACTATGAGTGAAATTGAAATTAAAATACTTGCAATATACGTTAAATCTTTTCCAATCGTAAAGAATAAACATAGCGATAAAATCATAAAACCATTCAAGATTCCGATAATCAATTTATTTGAAATTATTTCGATTTTTACATAAACCAGTATATAAATTACAATCATTACAGAAACTATGTTCAAAATATTATTGAAAAAATAATTAGTGTCAGTAAATTGCCCAATTCCACTTGGATAGAGAAAAAGATTAAATAGGAGGAATAAAAACATCCCAATCCCTGTAAAAATTAGAGAATATAATGTACTACGATTATTGCTCTTATTCTCTTCTTTAGGAGATATATTATTTTTTATTGAAAATCTCGGGAAATGTATTTTTGTTAAATATATACATAAAATGCTTAACGGTATTTGAATAAATAACCAAATGTACTGTGTTAGACGCCAATCTGCGATTAAACCTGGTGGTAATAGCGAAATATCTTGAGAAAAACCAATTGTTCTTATTAAATAGTCAATAAGGAAGGCGCTAAAAAAGGAAAATATAATGATTATAATTTTATGATTTACTTCAATATCATCACTTTCTTCTGTCCATACTGTAAGGAATGTGCTCATGTAAAAACCATAACACGCTATTATTATTCCCGAATAAATTAATTCTAAATTAAATGGTAAATGAAAAGCCCAAAAAAGTCTCACAATAACAATGATATAAATAGATATGATCATTATACGCCCTTTATCAATCTTCTTACAGATTGTATTAGTCAAACCTGGCAAAAATAAGAAAATTAAAGCTAATAAGGAAATGAAATTCACCAGAACCTCTTCTCCAAATACAACATGAAATAATGCTATACGTAAAGCTGGAAAAAAGCCTCTCAGACTCTGTATAAAAAATAAATTTATCAATATGTTGATTGTAATAAGAGCGATTAGAGATTTCGAACCAATTTTCTTTTTTAGCTCAGTAAACGAGAAACTAGATTTTGTTTTATTCATCTCTTTTTTCACATTTTGTAGGTAAATTAAAAATGATCTAAAAATAAACAAGTAGTTAATTTTTTTATATATTTTTCTTTTTTAAGAAAGAAAATGCCAAGATTAGTCTAAATTTTATTTAGATAATAAGTTTGATAAAAACATTTTACAAAAAAAATGATTTAAATGAAAATTGAGGGTTAAAAATAAAAATACTTTATATAAACTTTTTTAAACAATAAAATTTCACTAGTATTCATAAATTTAATCTAACGAAAAGTGAATAATATGTCAAAAGAAAAAAATGATATATCTACTCCTTCTGAAATTCTTAGTAATGAAGAAGTAGAATATGAAACCACAACTAATAGACGAAATGTGTTCTTTTGGGCAATGTATGACCTAGCCAACACAATTTACTCTATGGTAATCGTGAGTTTAATTATTAATCGTTACATACTGGTGATTGGTCAGTTAGAATATGGAATGTCTTATGGTGAGGTTAGTTTCCTCTATGGTACGGTCAGTTTCTTAATGCAGTTTGGAGTGGCTATTTGTGTACCTATTTTGGGGGCACTAAGTGATAACGTAGGAAAGCGAAAACCTTTTGTTCTAAGTTTAACAGGCATAATTCTTCTCTTTGCGAGTTTACTTGGATTTTTTCATAGTCTAACAACAGTTTTAATATTATACGTAATAGCAAATGTTGCTTATCAATTTAGTTTGACTTTTTATGATGCAATGCTTCCATTTATTGCTAAGAGAGATGATATAGGAAAAGTTGCAGGATTTGGGGTTGCTTGGGGCTATCTGGGTACTATTCTCGCTCTCGTTATTATGTATCCATTAATAGAGTTATTAGGCGATACAGTATCAACTCCACCTGTATTACCCGGAGATCCGCCGATACAATATGGATTTGCAGGATACTGGTTTACGTTTCTTATACCTATGGTTCTTTTTTTAGTTTGTGTAATTCCATTTCTTTATGTTCGCGAAAAACAGAAAATACGTAAAAGACCACCTATAGGTACATTAATCAAAAACACTTTCAAACAGTTAGGTAGTACATTTAAGGATATAAGAAAACATAAATCAATGTTTATTTTTATTATTGGTTATTTCTTTGTCGCTGACATTGCTAATGTTATAGTTCTCTATATGACACCAATAGTTACTGATGGTTTGGTTATCGCAGGTGGAGCAACCTTATTTGCTATCCTTTTTATAATAATCGCTACCATGTCAGCAGTTGCCTTTACTTATTTTGTAGGAAAATTTGGTCAAAAATATGGTGCAAAAAAAACATTTTACCTTGTAGGCGTTTTGTGGGGAATTGCGTTAAGTTTAGGTGTCACATTAGTATTTACAACGCAATCTATAGATATCGGTGGAAATATCCCCTTTATATTGAGTATTTTGATGGGTATTGTAGCAGGTCCCGCTCTTGGAGGAACATGGGTAGCACAACGAATCATGGTAATAGAACTCGCTCCCAAAGAGAAATTTGGAGAATTTTTTGGTTTTTCTAAGTTAAGTGGAAAACTTTCTTCAGCATTAGGTCCTTTTATTTGGGGCACTGTTATGTTAACCTACGATTTAATTGGTAAAGCAGCATATGGTTGGGCTATGATCTCTGTTGGTATTATAATGGGAATCGGAATATTTATTATCTCCTTTGTAAAAAAGGATTAATCTACAAATAAACAATATTTTTTTTTCTTTTTTTTAATAGATATTTGATTTTAAAGTTCACAAAATCTTCCAACTTCCATTGAAGTTCAATGGTTTAAACTATAAATTATCTAATTTCATTATCTTAATTAATTTAAGGTAAATTGAGTTTAATATAAATTTCAACCATAAAATAATGACTACGATATTTTCAAACTCTAAAAATCCGAAAGAGATGAATTAGAATTTCAAAAGTAAAAATTACAGTAATTAAAAAATTTAGTCCTATTGATGTATTTGGGCATGAAGTTTACTCCACATCTGGTACTAAAATTTCGACATGTAGTGCTTTTGAAGAAGGTCAAGACTTTATTGTTGAACATATCGAAAAAATGCCAGAAGGCTTTTGCGGTTGGGCGTGGAGAGATATCTATAAAGATTTGTCTGTGCTTTATTTTAATGGAAATTTTTATGGCCATGAAGAAGGAGTTCAACATGTCTCTTGTTCAGATGGACGAAAACCTGTTTGTTTCAAATTAGAAAGAATTCCCGAATAATCTTGAAAAAAATAAAAAGGTGTGATATTATTGAGTAAGATTAAAATAACTGTGGTAAAACAATTTGGCCCCGAAGATATACTTGGACATGAATTTATCCGTCCAGATGGAAAGCCAATTTCTAAATGTGGTATGCAAGAAGGGTTAGAGTTTATTGTGGATGAAACAGGAAACATGCCAGATGGATTCTGCCATCATGCTTGGTATGGATTATATAAGAATATCAACATTTTAAGATGTGGCGGGAACTTCTCCGATTGGACAGGAGAGAATATGATCTATACCGCTTGTCCTGATGGCATCCGTCCTGTTTGCTTTAAAGTAGAAAGGGTATCTGATTAAAAATTAATAAATCAAGAATAAATTTGGAGATGAATATGGAAATTAAAAAGTTAGATTTTGAATCTATTTATTTCGATCTATATGAGTTAAATTTAGGAATATATGCTGCAATATCTGCTGAAAAATTACTCTCATCAAATGCAGGTTTTTTTAATCTTTTACTTTTAAATTTTAATCAAAATAATTTAAGAAAAAATAATATATATACATTTTCTAATTCCATTGTTTACACAAGAATTTCTTAAGATATAAAGGGGTTTATGATTATTTTATTCCTTTAAATCCCCAGAATAAGTGGAATTTTAAAGCTTTTTATATAAAAACCTTTGTTTTTCTAGTTTCTTAAATATATACAATTTATTATTTGAGTAATTAACATTAAAACAATCTAAAAACTTCCATTAAGAGAAAATATTTATGATTAGAGATATCGATAGAATATTTCAAGAAAGATTTGAACCTACAGATCAACAACTCATTTTAGATTATTCAAGAGGATTCATTCCTTTTTCAAATATTAGTGAATCTACAAAATCAAAATATATTTACATTGGAACCGAAAATATCCCATTCAACGAAAGACATCCAAAATATCAAGCCCTTTTTATTCAGGAATTCTTAACATATAAAAAGAATTTAGTGAAATGTTTTTCTTAAATATACTAGTTCTTAAAATGGAGACATTAAAGCTAGCTTACACTTTTTAGAAAAATACAATCTGTTTTTATATTTTTATAAAGATATTTCATAAAAGAGATTAATTCTAAAGGGGCTTAAATTCTCGTACAATTGAAAGAAAAGTAGAAAGTTTTTTACAAAATGTTTTTAAACAAGAAACTCCATCTAACAAAAAAATAATCCAAAGAAAGAAGTTTATTTTACTTTCCAAGCTCGTAGCAGATTTATTTAATTCTAAAAATTCACAAGTATGCTTTTCCAATATTTCAAATTTGATAATATTAGTCTTAAATATTTATAATGAAAAGTTCCCAGTTGATATCTATTCACTTGAAAAAGAAAATTCAAAGAAAGAATTCAATTCTAAATTTAAACATATTTTAAGGGAAGAATTCTTGATTGAATGATTCTTGATTCTTGATTTATCACTAAATTTGTCGGGACTTCCAATTTAAATGAATAAATTTTTATTGAAATATTAAAAAGAAATCAATGTGAGATGAAAAGTGGGTTTAGAGGTATTAAATAAAAAGATTCAAATTGGTAGAAATGAAATAGATTGTCCAAGTGATTTTCTAAATATTTCAAATTTAATCATACCCTTCTCATTGATCTTTAGAAAAAATTCTCTCCCAGACATTTATTCTGGAGAAGAATGCATAACTTTTGAAGAAAGAGATTCAAAATTCCAAAAAATTCTAATATCAGAATTTTTGTTCGAGTAATTATACAATAAACTAGCTTCCTTATTCTATTAAATATAAATATTACTTCTGATCTATATCTTTTTAAAAATTAATTTTAAAATCAGATTGATAAAAAATCATGGAAAAATTAGATAAGGTATTCGAAAAACTTCATGCAAGTTATTTTGGTTTTATTGGAATTGCTATTTTTCTTATTGGAGCAATCCCAGCGATGTTAGTTCATAACGGTTTCAGTTTATTAACCACTTTTGTTAGTGATTTGGCTGTACCAGGATGGAATGACTTAGCTATTTTCTTTAGTGTTTGTTGGTTCATAACTGGGTTATTTATGATAATGTTTATATTAGGTTTTACCAGATATTTGCAAGAAAAAGGTGCTTCTACTAAGGGAACAGGGATTGGTTGTATTTTAGGTATTGTTTCAGCCATAGGTATTTTAATGTTGGCGTTATTCAATACTAGAGACTTTGATGCCTTACACGATATTGCACAATACGTTTTCTTCTTCCCGGGAATTTTATACTTATTTAGTTATGCTTATCTTGAATATAAACTATCAGAATTTCCTCTATGGCAAGCATTATTTAATGTGGTTGTAGCATTTTTCTTTCTATTATACTTTATACTATTTTTTATTAACAGAGTGGAGCCAACTTTACTTGTTGAAGCTAAAGTTGTTGCTGAGTGGTTATTTCTTTTTGCAAACTTATTTTGGTTTGTTGAAACAGGAGCTTTTATCTTAAAAAAATAAGTAATTTTAAATCCTTTTTATTTTTTCTTATTCTTTTCTTATAGGTATAATCTTATTTGGAAAAAGAAAAACATTCTGGCACATAGGACATGCATTATATTTTAGCAACCAAGAGGATACACATATAGAATGATACATACCTCCACAATAAGAACATCTAATTGTTATATGCCTATTTGGATCAACTATCTTATGACAAATTATACATTGAACTTTTTTCATTAAAAATTCTAGCCTACGCTGAAATTTTTTTCCACAAAAACAACAGTAATATGCCTTATAATTTTTAGATTTAGGTAATTTCCTCCCACAATATGGACAAAAATTAAGATTTCTTTCAGGCAAAAATTATTCACTAAAAATAAGATGTTTATTCTTGATTGAATAAAAACTGAAATAGTAATAAAATGATCTTTAGTCCAATTTTTAAAGAATATGTGAGGATTAGTAATTATTTATTTTTTTGAATAAAATCTTTCAACGGAGTAGTATATTCCTCCTTAAAAGAAAAGATATTATTATGTCCAGCACCTTCAATCAGTACTAATTTTTTCTCAACATCTCCAGGGATACATTCATAGATTAGTTTTCCTTCATCAAAAGGAATAATCCAATCTTCAGTGCCATGAATAATTAAAACTGGCTTTTGGAATTTTCTAATTCTTGTATCATTTGAATATTCACTCAAACCCTCAGGTGTAACACCAGGACCACTAACTCTAAATAATCTTGTCATCATATTATACATACTAGCAAATCCACTTTCAAATATTATTCCACGTAAACCACTTGGATTATGGGCCCCAATCTCAGAGGCACAAGCACTCCCAAGTGAACGTCCTAATAGAAAAAGAGAATCTTTTAGACTATTTTCATTCATCCATTCATAGAATAAATTGTAAATGGGTAATGCATCAGAAATCAGACTGCTATATATTGGTTCTCCAGAACT
>JAHQWK010000013.1 GCA_029856145.1 Promethearchaeia archaeon | reverse complement strand
GCTAATAAGAATCTTGGTTTTACTTCTCCATAATATTGACCTAGATATGTTCCTAAATGCCCAGAGATAAGTGGAACTAAGATTTGAGCCCCCATTGAGTCATAATTACTTAAAAGCCCTTCTATGGCTAAAGGGTTAAGATCTATAGGTAAAATACTCTCGGATAGAATTATATCGGTAGAAAGAGAAGCATTTAAAATATACCAGAAAGAAGGGGGCGCCCAAGTTAAGTCTTCTCGCACAATAACTACTTTTGTTACATTTCCTTCATAATGAGTAGATAAGTAATCTGTTAGTTCTGAGATATATGATGCAAGTTCAAATGCCAATGCCGTTGTATTAATTGGCATAATTCTAAAGAAATATTTATAACGTGGGTAAAAATTTTTTACATTTAGACATAGAGCTTCTACTGAACAACCAGTGCAAATAAAGGGTATTTTCGCATCCATTATAACTTCTTGATAAGCTACTAAAGATTCATAACGAAATCCCCCAAGAACAAAGTGTGGTTTATGATCATTAACCATTTTAAGCGCTGCACTTACTCCAGTGGCAGGATTAAGCATTGGATTTGCTTCATCCGTATTCTCTGCTATGATTCCAATATAATACGTTGAACCATTAAGCAAAAGACCCCCTGCTTCATTTATTTCTCTCGCGGCTACCATAGCTCCCTTCCATGAATGATTACCTGTGATATCGTCCATATCACCAAGAACTCCAATTTTGACTAACTGACTTGATGGAATGGCAGCTGAAACCCCTGGAACAGTATAGTTTTCTACAATAACATCTGACAAAATAGGTTTACTAGTATTACCATACTTATCCTCTTCTTTCGTTTCAGACATCGGAAAACTACCAAAATATGGAAAAATAAGGATTATAACCCATGTCAAAATTACTACAAACTTTTTTTTCATATTTTTACACCCTTTTTTTTAAAATTTAGTTTATCATCTATTTGATGATTAATATAATTTTGAGATATAGTTGCATTTATAATTGAGCTTCCGATAGTTCCATAATAGTTCCACTTCTTTGTGGAAGTTCTATGAAATAGATATAAATAGAAATGAAACCGATCTATATTTTAGAAAAAATAAATTATTTCAATCAGAATATAGGAAGCATAAATTATCCTCCAGAAAAGATCTATAGCCCTTCCAAATTGAAAAGACCGAATTATGACCACATTCTTCTCTGGATGTTATACAATAACGATATATGTGAATGGGTGGACTTTTGCCAAGAACCTATCTCAATCCCTACAGGTACTTTATCGAGACATTTAGATAAGTTAAAACGTAAAGGTTTTGTAGAAAATTTTACACGAGGTCATTACAGAATTACCTCAGAGGGAAAAAAGAAATTTCAAGAACTATCAAGTTCTAAGAAAAAAACATCTAAACTTAATTATCCTCCTAAAATAATATTTAGTAGTTTGTAATTTGAAGATGTTCTACGTTTACCACATAGGATCTTTAACCCTTGGTGTGAATATAAAAAGCATCTTCTTATCCTTAAAAAATAATATAGATATAAGGTGGTTATTATACCAATAGCAAGTTTACCAATTGAGTTTATCCGTAAACAAGTTGTTCAGTCTGGTCCTAACGCTGCAACCAGCGACGAGATTACGCTACCTACTAGCTTAAGAGCTAATAGCGGGTATACTGTATTTTTGTATGCATGGGAAATTGAAATTGAATCTGCTTTAGATTTATTTGCAGACTTAGATGAGTGGAAAGTCACTCTATCTAAAACTGATCCAAGTACTACGGAGATTTGTTATAGAAATAAATTTATGCCTTCCTCTTTGTTCTACCTTTCTCCTGATTTTGATCCTAATTTAGTAGCAGACACAAGCATGATAGCACTGATAATTCCTAAGATGCTAGCTATGAGTGGAAGAAATACTCCCACAAATGGAAGAAAATGATCCCAAAAGAGGACAGGGATTTCTGCATCCAAATAGAAATAATATACAATTGGACCAATAATGGCTAATATACTACCAAGAAAACTTATTCCTGCGTTTAGTTTGAAATTTCTCTCTTTTTTTGTATTTCTAGCTGAAATAGCCATTAATATCAATGCTATAATTAATAAAACCGTTGTAATAACTCCAATTGGTATGTATCTACCATCATCAATAAAACCTAGAACTTCTCCTCCATAAATATCTCCTCCCCATAAAATACCAATATACCATAACAAACCCCACACTCCAGATTCTATGAAAAAGGCTGACGGAAGAACCAGACTTAATAGTGTTAAAACACCACCTGCCATTATTAATTTCCAAATATATTGTGTCCTATCTTTCTTCTTGATTTGAGCCATATCTAATACCTCTTTTTATTATTTTTGGATTTCACATTAAAAAATATTATATTATTTTTTAGAATACTACTTTTTTTTAAAGCTTCAAATTTTCTTTTATAGGCAATATTGAATTCTGTCAATTCGGTTAACTTTTTAAGACCTTTGATCTCAGAAATGTTATTATTTGAGAGATTCAACTTAGTAAGTTTTTTGAGTTCCTTTAGACCGATAATTTCACTCACGTTAGATATTGTTCTATCACTCAAATCCATTTCACCAGAACCAGTCTTTTCATACACTTTTCCTTGGTATATTACCCATTTTCCTCTCAAGTTATCGATCTCTGCCATTCTAATCGTTTATTTAAGTTTTATTTTTAATTTAGTTTTCTGTTTCTTGTATTTTTTATCATGATTAAAGAAATCCCAATCATCGTACAAATTAATATAAATATATAGTAGCTAGAAATTGTATCTTCTTCTTGAAAACTAGACAATTGAGGTGCAAAATCATGATATTTACAATTAACTGAAACTAGGTAACGAGTCCAGACCAAGACTTTCATATCAGCAGGTATTGGCTCGACTGCAGTAGGAATATCTATGATTATTGAATGTTCAGTAGTACTAGTAAAGATATTTGCTGCGGTTGCTGTACCTCTATCTTCCCAACCGGTGCCATTCCATGCTTCATAAACAAAATCCCCAAAACCCAAACTATATGCTCTTTCCAAAGTTACTTTAAAACCACCGTTATCTTTTTTACATGTTATAACATAACAAGGAGGTGTCCATGTAAATTCAGTAGAATTTTCTTGGGCCATGAATCTATTAGAAAAATGTATTGCAGCAAAGTGGCTATTATTCCAATAACCAAAATTACCTGCTACAGTTAAATTAATATTTTTTCCAGCAATAGTAATTTTTACAATGTCAATTTCATCATGAAAATCACCAATATCTACTTCAGAATCACAATCACGAATAACATCATCTTCCTTATCGGAAAAAATATAGTCATAACCTCTTACAACTGGTAAGAAGTAAACTAATGATAATAAAACGAGAATACTAAGAATAGCTAATGATAGAATTTTGCTTTTTTTCATTTCTCTGATATTTTTCAAATTTTTTAAGTATATAGAAGTAATTCCAATTACGATTACTGAGATGGCCATAAGTGATATCATCGCTATCACATTAGAATTTGTGATCCATAAAAAAAAAAAAAAAATTAGGCCTTCTACATACCACACTCTTTTTGACCATGGTTCATTATTTTTGTTCATCTTCATCACCCTTTTACATCTTTATGCTTCTTTTCCTTAAATTAACAGAAAAATATTAAACTGGTTGTTCTAATATATCTTTCCACATTTGAATCTCTTGTTCCTGATTAATATTAAATTTTTTTCCAACCTTCTCCCAAATAATTTCATCTAGGATTCCACTTTTATGACAATTATTAATAACATGAGCAATCTCATTCACATAATTATTATCTCTGCTGAAAATATTTATTTGTTGCACATGATTTTTCTTAATGTCCAAAAATCCCGCAGTCTTAGCATCTATTTCTATATATACATGAAGATTTGGTGCTAGAAAAAAGATTAATTTATTACGATCCGGTTTTGAAATACCTATTTTAGTATCAGGATCAAGATTTTTCAGAAATCCTTCAAGAAAAGGAGCCCAAATAGGAATGGAAGTTGTATATCCCCATGCAGAACCAATTGTTAATTCTCCTGCACCTCCATATAGAACTGTTTTTGGATAATTCAGAAATCCTAAATTCTTTGCTTCTTTTCTAAGCTTTTTTCCCATAAGAATCACATTGCTTTTTAAAAGTTTAAATTATTTAATTTAATTTTGTTGGAGCTTACTTTTATAATTGAGCTTCCGATAGTTCTATGATAGTTCCGTTATTTTATGGAATTTCAAGATGAATTAGATATTTTAATAGAGGTAGGGAGGAACTAACTTTTATTGTATTCACGAATAAAAAAGAAAATTGAAAATTTGTTAACAAAAAAAATTTAAAAAAAAGATATTTATTATTTAATTATTTTAGCATTTTTTCGTAGGTATATTATGGTTATTATGCCAATTAGACTGATTAGTACGAATAATTCATATCCTGGAATTGCTGGAGTTTCCTTTATTTTCTTGATATTAACCTCATTATAATCAATATTTCCAACAAGATCTTCAGCATAAAATCTTATATTTATGGCACCATAAACAGCAGCATCCCATGCCGATTGATTAATATCGCCTGATAATAGAGTGATTGTATAATTATTTACACCACCATCAATTGTGTACCAAATCGAATCTAGGTTTGGCTCATTAATAACAAGATCATACGAAGGTGCTATACTTCCAAATTCTTCATCGACATTAGGACTGTATA
Organism: Promethearchaeia archaeon; assembly: GCA_029856145.1. GTDB lineage: Archaea > Asgardarchaeota > Lokiarchaeia > Sigyniarchaeales > SOKP01 > Loki-b32. The sequence goes on along the minus strand of JAHQWK010000013.1, from coordinate 33,555 downwards.
TCAAAATTTCAGGATTTTCTATATCTTTAAGGACTGTAACTTCGGCAGATCCTTCTTTACCTAAAGTATTATTTGCATAGAATTGAATAGTAACCCCCCCACTTGTTTCTTTATCCCATTCTATTTGATTTATTATCCCAGTCAATCCACTAAACGGTATATTAACTCCATCATCTAAAGTATACCATGTCGAGTGTAAATTCGGTTCTAGAATATAAATACTAAATGTTGGTGCTGAATGTCCATATAAATCGTTCTGGTTTGGAGAATTAATTGTTATTTCTGGAATCTTACTATATTTGACCAATGCAAAATCTTCCATCCCTGCTCCAAAACTTCCTGTTGCTCCTCCGATAAATATATTCTCTGATGAATCTAAAATTACTCCGACACCATAATCACTTGAACTACCCCCCCATGTTCGGTACCATAGCTGTTCACCAAAAGCATTGTATTTTACTAATGTCATATCAAAAAGACCGGCTCCAAACCCTACTGTCGTTCCAGCAAAATACACATTATCTAAGGAATCAATTGTTATCCTTACACCAAGATCAGTACTAACCCCACCCCATGTACGATTCCACAGTTGTGTTCCAGTACTATCGTACTTAATCAAAAGCATATCACTATCTCCAACCCCAAAACTTCTAGTTCTTCCAGAAACATACACATTATTTGCTGAATCTACATCTACATCCCATCCATAGTCCCAATTACTTCCTCCCCATGTTTTATTCCATTGTATCACTCCTGCAGAGTTGTACTTCTCTAAAAGGACATCTGTTAATCCTTCACCATAATACGTTTCTCCTACAAGATAAATATTACCCAATGAATCTAGAGCCAATTCTTTACCAATACCTGCCAGCTCACTATTAGTTTTGCTCCACTGTAGCACTCCAGAACTATCATACTTTGCTAGTAATTTATTACTATAAGTATCTGTATCTCCCGTAATATACACATTATTCAATGAATCAATAGTTATTCCAAGACCTTCATCATCTTCACTCCCACCCCATGTTACGTTCCATTGTAAAACTCCGGAATTATCATACTTGATTAGAATAACATCAGATCCTCCTGCAGTATAGCTATTGGTCGTTCCTACTAGATAAATGTTATCTAATGAATCAACTGCTATATCATTACCAGAATCGTAATGATTCCCACCCCAAATACGTTGCCATTGAAATATTCCTGAGTTATCATATTTCAACAAAACTATATCCGCTCCACCTGCACCGAAACTTTCTGTTGCTCCTCCGATAAATACATTATCAGATGAATCAACTGCTACGTTGCCACCAATATCACTTAAACCACCACCCCATGTGCGATACCACTCATATTCATGTGATACTGTTGCCGAGGACTTAATTTCAATTTTCCAATTATTAATCTCATCATTTACATTAACATTAATGTTTGTTCCATATAATAAGACACTAAAGCCTAAGTTTAAACTAAGTATAAAAATTAACACTAATTTTTTCATTTTCATTTCCTCTTTTTTGTAGATAGAAATTATATTGCATTTTAGTCAATAAAACGCAAAATAATAGTTAATTAAATTTTGAGCCACAGTTTCCTTTATAATTGAGCTTCCGATAGTTCCATGATAGTTTCGATTTTTTATGGAAGTTCTATGAAATAGATATAAATAGAAAAAAAATGATCTTAATTTAGAAAATAAAATATAGATTTTCTTAAATTATGGGAAGCATAAATTATCCGCCAGAAAAAATCTATAGTCCTTCCAAGTTGAAAAAGCAGAATTATGACCATATTATTCTCTGGATGTTAAGTAATAATGATATATGTAAATGGGCGGATTTTCATCAAGAGCCAATTGAAATTCCTACAGGTACATTATCTAGACATCTAGATACGTTAAAACGTAAGGGCTTTGTAGAAAATTTTACTAGAGGGCATTACAGAATTACTTCAGAGGGAAGAAAGAAATTTCATGACTTATCAAGTGCGAAGAAAAAAGCACATAAACTAAATTATCCTCCTAAGATAATCTTGAAAAGTGGAAGAAACTATTCTGACTGGATTCTTTGGATGATGTATAATAATAATTATTGCAAAAGGTCTGATTTCCTTGAAGATCCATTGTCCATAAATCAATCTTCATTGTCAAAGAATTTGAGTTTATTAATCGAAAAGGATTTTATAGTAAAAGAGGAAGGAAAATATATAATTACTCGAGCAGGCAAATCAGAGTATTCAAGGATGCTTCAAAATTATAATTTGGATAGACAAACTATTTTAGAGGAAGAGGGTAAACGAATTGAAGAGATTACTAAGAAAACAATTCAATTTTTTGAGAATTACAATATTAAAGATGAAGATATACAATTTAGGTTTCTTAACAATATATTAACATTACATTATGAAAAGGTAAAACCATTATTAAAAGATGAGGAGATATTTCAAAAAATCTTACTTTTTCTTTCAATTAATCATCCAAGTCAATATCCAAACTTTATATCTTCTGAAGATTTCTCAAGACTCTATATAATTAAGAAAACTACGCTTGATTATTATATTGATGAAATTTCAGAAGGGAAAATATATCCATTAAGATTTTATAAGTTAAGGCAACCATCAGGTGAACAATATTACTTTCAATCAGATGGAGCACTAGAAAAAATGCTTCGAGTAATTACTGAGAATAAAATCAATAAGGTTTCATATTTGAATAAGCTTTTTTCGAAACCAACGTCAGTTATGCCCACAATAGATATGAAATCAATTATAAATGATATCGCAAACAAAAGTTGCGAATTCTTATTTAATAAAGATTTGAACACACCATTAAGAGAGTTTTTACCAGAATATATTAAATATCTAGCTTATAAAATTGAGACTAAAAAGGAATTAAAAGGAACTTATGATAAATTAGAAGGAATTATTTGGCAGAACATAACAGATATTTTTCAATCACAAATCTATGAAAATTTAGAGAATCAATATGAAGAACAAATAAAAGAGATTGATAATCAAATTGAATTAAACCAAGAAAATCTTGATTTATATTATTTGAAGATAAAAATTTTGGTTTATTTTAACCAATACAAAGAAACAATACAATTTTTAGAGGAAATGTTGGAAATTTTTCCTGAGAGTGAAAAAGATATTAAAATATTAAAAGCAGCTGTTCTTAGAAGAATGCAAAATATTAAAGCGGGATTAGAAATTATCGAGTCTTTAATTAAAAAATATCCTGAAGACAATGATCTTCTTAGTTATAAAGCCTATTGGCTACAATTTTTAGATAAAAAAGAAGAAGCAATAAAAATAATTCAAAAACTCGTAGAAAATGAACCTGAAATGGGAATTTATCATGACACTTATGGTGAAATTTTAATGTATTTTGAAGAGTATGAAGAAGCGGCTAAGAAGTTTGTAAAGTCAATGGTTTTAGGAGCCAATGAATGGTATATTTTCCAGACTTATATCAAATTAGGAATTTGTTATAAAACAATTGGAAATCTTGATTTAGCAATGGAAAATCTCAGGAAAGGGATAGAACTAACCAAGAAAAATGTAAAAGATCCTGAAACAAAACAAAAATGGCTCTCGATTGCTAATCTTTTTCTTTCAGAACTTAAACCAATAGAAGTGGATCCAATTTAAAAGTAATTAAAACCTCAATAAAAACTCGAATCTATACATTAATAGCCTCACTTTTTTCAATAAAAATTTTTGTTATCAATTGTTCAAGAGAAGGAATATCTTTCATGTGAATTTTCTTGTTCATTTGATAAAATTTTTCAAAAGTGTCCCACATTTCTTTATTACTCTGTATTTCATTTATAAATGATTTTATCCGATTCTGAGCTGAATAAGATTGACCCTTATATACATAGCACATTAAAAAAGGTGAAATAGAGTTCATAAGGAGTGTATGTTCACCGAAAGAAGCACGTTCAAGCCCCTCTGAGAATTTTTCATTAATAAAGGAATTGATAGCAGTAAAAAATCCTCCAAAAAGGTGGTCTTCAAAAGATTTATCCTCAATAAATGATTGAGAGAAAAAAGGTATACCACCTTCTGAAACAATTAAAAGAAGAACAGGCTCCTCATCTGAAAGCTCTGGTACCTCAATTCTTCGTTTTCTTATCATATGCTCCATTTGCTCATTTAATCGTGCTAATTTCATGCGTTCAGGAAAAGATGTTTCTGATTCTTTTAAATTCTCCCACATCTTTAATTGTCTAAGTAATTCATCATGTTCATTTGAGATCTTTATAGCTAATCTTCTAATTCCGTACTTTTCGGCTATTTTCTGAGCTTGAGTTAGAAATCGCCGAGCTGCCTTCATATCCAAATTTATTAAGGCCAATTTGGCTTGTAATATGAAAGTTTCACAAAAATATAGATATGAATGCGATTTCTCAGCTATAGTTAATAATTGAGCAATATAATGATTTACTTCATCAAGTACTTCAATATTATTATTTAGACGAAATTCTGAGAGAAGTAGGTCACAAAGATGAACTAGTGCATTTATAATAATAGCAAAACTAAAATTTTCTGTTTCGATGACTTGTTTCAATAATTCTTCAACTTTAGCTTTATCTCGAATTCGAGAACTCCTTTTTAGCATTAAGGCTTTAGAGTATTGGTACATTGCAACTATATATCTGTCTTTTTTTTCATTACACAAATTTTCTAGTTGATTATAATATTGTTGAGCAAGTTCTATATCGCCTTTTACCAGAGCCATAGATATTAAATTACTCAGAATGTTTACTAAATGTGTCGGATTTCGCTCCCAAAGTATTAAACTTTCTTCCAAATATTTCAAAGCAAGGTCATAATTACCTATAATGCCATTGGTATATCCTATATTATTGAGTATTCCTGAAAGATACCATTTATTTTTAAGTTGTTTCAATATTGCTAGATTCTTCATATAATGTTCTAAACTAAGTTCAAATTCACCAGTGTTTGCATATATCACCCCATAAAGCATATGACAGTTAGCAAGCCAGAAGAGGTTAAATTTAATCTCCTTTGCTATTGACTTTGCTTTATTGATGTATTCAATAGCAATATCTATTTCACTTTTAACGTTATAACAAAAAGCTGCCATATTAAGATAAGCCAAAACAATTTCGAATGAATTACCAAGTTCTTTTTTTAAACCTAAAGTCCACTCATAGCAATTCTCTGCTAACTCCAAATTACCTTTCTTAAAATTAATGTATCCTTTTATTACATTTATGCGAGCCTTTCTTGGCAATAAATCTTTTTGAGATATGTGAGAGATAGATTTTAATAAATCTTCAGATTGTTCAATCACTTCGAGTGCTTCTTCAAATTTTTCAAACTCAATTAATCCAATGAGAACAAAATACAATCCATCAACCGATTGGAGATTTTGATTAAATTTTTGGTTTTCTTTAAACATTTGTTCACCGAATGTAATGGTTTCTTCATATTTTCCCTGATATAGTAGAGTTAAGCCTTTAAGGAACTGGTAATAACCTTTTTGTTGAAGATTAACTCCTTCAAGTTGGATCAAATTGTCTAATAGTTCACGAGCTTCATCAAGTTTACCAGCATCAAAAAGCTCTTCCGCCCTTGTTAATTGATTTAGCTCTGAATAAGACATAATTATAATTAATTTGGATTGTAACCTTATGAATACATTAAGCTAATTATTATTTTAAATATAATGTAAGAAATGAAAAAAAATAGTTTTAAGGTTTGAATACTTACTTTATTACTTCAAAATCGAATATTTTTGTCAATAAAGACCTCTTATATTAGAGGCTCTAAAGAAGATTTATTTTGGTTATTTTTTCGAAATTTCGTCAAAAAATCTTCAATATCAAACTATTTTAAAAAAAAGTAAAATCAACTTAATTTTAGAACTTCCTTCAAGTGTAATATTAAATGTAGATAAAATAAGATTTGAACAAGTGATTATAAATATCCTTTTAAATGCTATTAAAAATACTCCTCCTAATGGTAATATTAAAATTAATGTTAGACATGAAGAAGAGAATATTAATATATCTATAAGCGACACAGGAATAGGCTTAACTGAAGAAGAAATTAATAGGTTATTTACTAAATTTGGTAAAATAGAAAGATATGGGAAAGGATTAGAATACCTTGATATTTAAGGATCTGGTCTTGGATTATTCATATCAAAAGAAATTATCGAATTACATAGCGGAAGTATTAGTGTAGAATCCACGGGAAGAAATAAGGGAGCGAAATTTACTATTAATTTGCCAATCATATAAACCTTTTTAGATAGAAATGATTTAACCTTACATTCTTTCAACTAATATTGATATTATATTATTACCAAATCCCCCAAAATTACACGTTATTCCAGTTTCCGCACCATTAACTTGTCTCTTACTCGCTTCTCCTCGTAGCTGCCAAATCAATTCTACAACTTGAGCAACTCCTGTGGCACCAAGAGGATGTCCTCTAGCCTTTAACCCACCTGAAGGATTTATTGGTATTTTTCCGCCTATTTCAGTTAAACCTTCATGTGCAGCTTTAGCACCTTCTCCTTTCTTAAAAAATCCAATATCCTCACTTTGTACCGCTTCCAGAATCTCAAAAGCATCATGTAATTCGGCTACATCAATATCTTCTGGGGTTTTTTTAGCCATTTTATATGCTTGGTTTGAACAAATTCTTAAAGCTTTAAGGGTAGTAAGATCCTCACGTTCATATAAGATATGAGTATCTGTGGCTTGACCTATACCAGAAATTGAAATGGGCGTATCACAGTAATCCTTCGCTTTATCACCATCACATAAAACTAAAGCAGCAGCTCCATCTGAAATAGGACAAATATGATAAAGTCTTAATGGGTCTGCTATTATTGGATTGGTTTCATCATCCTCAAGGAAATCGTGCACATTATCCCAATTTCCTTTTCCCTTCTCAATGGCACTCTTCATGAAATCTTCGATTGTTCGTTGAAAATGAGCAATTGGGTTTGACACACCATTAATATGATTTTTAATCGCAATATCTGAAATCCATTCTAGTTTCGCATCATATTTCTCAAGATAAGCACGAGTAAGCAAGCCTGCAAATGAGGGTAGTGAAACACCATGACGTCTTTCCGCTTCTGGATGCGTTAAAGTTGCTACATTGGAAGTAACATAACCAGGTGTGGTAATATGAGTCATTTTTTCACCTCCGACAACTAATACTAAATCACTCATTCCAGAAGTAATTGCTTGAAAACCGGCTTTAACTGCTGATCCACCACTTGCAGGACCATTCTTAATATGATCAGCGGTAGCAGGTAATAAGCTTAATTTGTCTACAAGAGCACTAGCAACGCCCGAAAGTTGATTAAAAGCTCCTGGACTCATTGCTCCCACGTAAACAGAATCGAAATCTTTATTAGTTGTATTAGAATCTTCTATAGCTTCTAAAGATGCTTCACACAAAAGATCCATTAAGCCTTTATCGTTTAATCTACCAAATTTTGTATGACCCACTCCAATAATGGCTACTTTCTTCATTATAATCACAATGTTTTATCAATAATAAAAAAAGAATAATAATAATTTTAGATATTCAATCACAGATTCTTTTATGAATATTCTCAAATACTGTTTGTTTATAAAACCATATGTAATTTTACTAATTATTTTTATTTATAATTCTAATATGTACATATATGGAATAATTTAAAAATTAACAGAGAAATTAAATTAAAGAGGAATAATACCTTGCTAAAAGGAATCCATTTTCTATTAACCTATGCCTGTAATTATACATGTGATCATTGTTTTTTATATTGTAGCCCTAATTCAAAGGGAACATTTACATTAGCTCAGATTAAAGATGTTTTAGTAGCCGTTAAGAAGATTGACACTGTGGAATGGGTCTACTTCGAAGGAGGGGAACCCTTTCTTTATTATCCTATAATGATTGAAGGTTGTAAACTCGCAAATAAAATGGGATTCGAAATAGGAATAGTAACAAATTCATATTGGGCAACTAGCGTTGAAGATGCTATACTTTGGCTTAAACCTTTTTCTGAATTAGGAGTTTGCGATTTTAGTATCAGTGATGATACTTTTCATTTTGGGGATGAAGAATTAAATCTGGCTAAAAATGCTCGTGAAGCAGCGAATATTTTAAATCTATCTTTATCTTCAATTTCTATTAACAAACCTACTGTAGAAGAGGGAATTGTTAAAGAACATGAAAGGGGCGAACCTGTAATCAAGGGAGGAGCGATGTTTAGAGGAAGAGCTGTTGAAACCTTAACTGAAGGTTTGCCCAAAAGAGCGTGGGAGGGTTTGAATAAATGTCCATATGAAGACCTAGAAGGGCTTGGAAGAGTTCACTTAGATCCATTTGGAAATGTGCATATCTGTCAAGGATTAAGTATTGGAAATTTCTGGGAGACTCCTCTTTCAGAGTTAATTGAGAACTATGACGCAAAATCTCATCCTATTTGTGGTCCTTTAATCCAAGGGGGACCTGCTCAATTAATTAGATATTATCAAGTTGAACATGAAGATGAATATATTGATGAGTGTCATCTATGTTATCTCGCGAGATTACGTCTTATAGAAAAATTTCCACAATTTCTTGCTCCTAAACAAGTATATGGATTGAAATAAATTAAAAGATTTTTCTTATTTAATGTTTTACATTTTTGGAAAATAACTTTTATTTAAATTTTGTCGCAATAGATTCTTAACCAAAGTGTTAAATACAATTTCTTACACATTTTATGGGTATAAGAAAATTCCCATCATATAATTGTAAATATTATTTGGAAGTGAGTTCATTTTGATTGAAATGGGGGAAAATCAAGCTATTAATATGGAAGATTTGTTCAAATCTATTTATAATGATTCTCCAATAGGAATTGAAATTTATGATTCATACGGAAAATTGATTGATTTAAACCAATCATGTATGGATTTGTTTGGTGTCTCAAGCACGGATGAGGTTAAAGGATTTGATCTATTAGATGATCCAAACATACCAAAGGAGCATCTAAATAAATTAAAACAGCGAGAAACAATACAATTTGAAAGTTCATTTGATTTTGATTTGGTTAAGAAACAACATTTATATGAAACTACAAAGTCAGGAAAGACATATCTCAAAGTATTAATTACACCTATTTTTCTTGGAAAGGATAATTCTCTTAGTAATTATTTAGTTCAAATTCAAGATATTGGAGAACAAAAAAAAGGAGAGCAAAAATTGATCGATTTGAATGAGGATTTAGAAGAGATAATAGAAGAAAGGGCAAATCAATTAAAAGAATCCGAAGAAAAATATCGCACATTGATTAAAAGTATATCTGATATAATTTTTAAAATTGATTTAGATGGAAAAATCGACTACTTAAGCCCTCAAACTATCGATATATTAGGTTATAAACCAGAAGAGATGATTAATCAAAATGCCTTTAGGTTTATACATCTAGATGATCAAGAAGAAGTACTAAAGAATCAAAATTACGTAATAAATACTGGAGAAGTTGGGACAGTAGAATTCAGAATTCAGCATAAAGAAGGTCATTATATAACAGTATCTTTAAGAGGTCAATTAATCGAGGTGGATAATAAAAAGAATATTGTAGGGTTATTTAGAGACATAACGGAACGTAAGAAAATTGAAGAAAAAGTGCATCAAGAAAGAGAAAAAGCAAAAGAAAAGATCAGAGAATCAGAGAAAAAACTAATGGATTTAATAGAATCTATTCCAGTAGGAATTTCTATTACTACACATGAAGGGAAGGTATTGGAATGTAATTCACAAGCATTTCAGATATTTGGTTACAGCTCAAAAGAAGAATTTTTAAGCGTCCCAGTTATTAATCTTTACCAAGATCCAAGTGATAGAGAGAAATTTCTTGAATTATATAAAAAGGGGTTAGTAAAAGACTTTGAAGTAAAGTTTAAGCGTAAAGATGGAACTGTTTTTTGGGGATCACTTACGTCTGTTGCTTATAATAAGGGAGATCAAACACTATTTATCAATTCATTTCAAGATATCACAAACCGTAAGATAACGAAAATAAAGATTCAACAAAGCGAAACTGAATTATCTGCTATCTATAATTACACTCCAATAGCTATACTTCTATTAGATAGTGAGCGTCGAATTAGAAAAATTAATAAGTTTGCATTAAAATTTACAGATCGTCGGGAAGAGGAAGTATTTGGTATTCACGGAGGTGAAGCTCTTCGATGTGTATATTCAATCAAGGATCCTCAGGGATGTGGATTTAGTGAGCACTGTCAGGAATGTACTATTCGCAATACTGTTCTTGATACATTTAAAAATAAAATCCCTCACATCAATGTAGAAGCTACACTTTTTCTATTGCCAGGTGGCGACATTGATAAAGTTCATTTATTGTTTTCTACTGTCCCATTGAAATTTGATGGAGAAGATCTGGTCCTCGTCAGTTTAATTGACATTACTGATCGAAAAAAAGCTGAACAAAAATTAAAAGAATCAGAAGCAAGATACAGAAATTTATTTGAAAATTCGCCGATTGGTTTATTCGAACAAGATTTTTCCGAATTAAAGATTTATATAGACAATTTAAGAGCTTCAGGAGTAATTGATTTTGAAAAATATTTAGATGAGAATCCTAAGGAGATTATAAATTTCGGTTCTATGATTAAATTAATTGACGTCAATAGGAAAACATTGGAGCTATATAATGTTAAAAACAAGGATTATTTCATCGATAGGAAACTTCAAATGGAAAAAAATTTGTTTCAATTCATGACTCCAGAAGTTCTTATAACCAACAAGAGAGAAATGTTATCTTTTATATATGGAGAAACTACATTCGAATCAGAACTAGTTATTACAAATTCTTTTGGTGATACTATTAATGTTTATATGAGAACGTTAATTATTCCGGGTTTTGAAAGTACATGGTCTAAAGTTATAGTTTCTCTTTTAGATATAACCGATCGGGTGGTAGCAGAACAAGAATTAAAGAAATCAGAAGGAAAGTATCGGAAGCTCTCTAATCAGTATGAAATGTTATTAGAGTCCATTACAGATGCAGTGTATGCTTTAAATAGAGATTGGGAATATATCCTGGTAAACAAAAATGCTGAGAAGATTATTAACATGCCAATCGAAAATTTATTAGGAAATAAGATTATCGACGTATTTCCGGGTATTGAACAAACTACCTTTTTCAAGACATATAAAAACGTAATGAATACAGGGAAAGCTAATCGGATAATTGATTCTTTCAAACTCCCAAATGGGCACGCAGGATATTTTGAAGTGAATGTATATCCTATTAAAGAAGGAATATTATGCATTGGTAAGAATGCAACTGAAGAGAAAGAAATTGAGAGAAAATTAAAAGAATCTGAAGAGAGATTTAAATATCTGGTTTCTTCAAATCCGGCAATAATTTACACATCCAAAGCGTCAGGAAATTATGGCGCGACATTTATAAGTGATAATGTTGAGGATAAATGGGGTTATGAGCCTGATTACTTTGTGAAAGATTCAGAATTTTGGCTTAACCATATTCATGCGGATGATAAGGAACACGTCTTAACTGAACTTTCAAAATTATTTGATAAAGGCCATATCACACATGAATATCGATTCAAATTAAATAATGGTACTTATCAATGGATGCGTGATGAAGTTATGCTGATGAGAGACGATTCTGGAAATCCTGTAGAAATAATTGGATCTGTTATAGACATTACAGATAGGGTTAAGGCTGAAGAAAAACTAAAAGAATCAGAAGAAAAATTCAGAACTATTGCTGAACAGTCTTTATTAGGACTTTCAATTATTCAGAACGGATTTGTTGTATTCACTAATCAGGCTCTTTCAAATATACTCGGATATTCAGTTGAAGAAATAAATCAATGGTCCGGTAAAGATACTTTTAAAGTAATATATGAAGAAGATTTACCTAATGTGCGTAAAAAAGTAAAAACAAGAAAAAAAGATGATTTACTATCAATGCTCCAATACCAATGTAGAATAAACACAAAATCAGGAAACTTAAAATGGGTTGAGGTAATTTCTAAACCCATAATTTATCAAGGGAGAATAGGAACAATACTTTCATTAATAGATATTACAACTAAAAAAGAAGTGGAAGATTCACTAAAAGAAATTAGTAGAGTAAAATCAGAACTTCTAAGTCGAACTTCTCATGAGTTAAAAACACCATTAGTTTCAATAAAGGGTTACGCTGATTTATTATTAACTCAACATTATGAAGAGCTTGATATCTATACCGTCTCTGTTTTGCACGAAATAAAACAAGGAAGTTATCGACTAGAATCATTAATAACAGATCTTCTAGAAACATCAAAATTAGAGTCTGAAGAAATTAAATTAAATAAGTTAGAGGATGACCTAGCATTTTTAATTAGATTTTGTATCAGAGACTTAAAAGGACTAATAGAAACGCGAAAACACAAATTGGTTTTAGACATTCATGATAAGATGATTACGATGTTCGAAAAAGAAAAGATATATGAAGTACTTATGAATTTAATAAGCAATGCGATAAAATATACCCCTCCAAATGGACTAATTATAATTAAATCAGAAAAAACTGAAAAAAAATATATTATATCCGTAAAAGATAATGGGATCGGCTTAACTGATTATGAAAGAAAAAAAATCTTCAAAAAGTTTGGAAAAATTGAACGATATGGTAAGGGAATGAATGTAGTTTCAGAAGGATCTGGTTTAGGACTTTACATTTCAAAGAAAATAATTGAACTCCACGAAGAGGATATTTGGGTTGAATCGGAAGGGAGAGATAAGGGTTCTATATTTTACTTCTCTTTACCGAATATGAAAGACTAAACAATAGTTTTCTTCTTTAATTTTTTATAAATTTTGTATTTAAAAGAATTCAAATATTCAAACTCTATTATTTTGTTATAATTAAAAAATTGCAATATCGCATTAGGAATCATATATAAATGGTGCGTAATGACATATATAGATAAAACTAAATTAAGAACCTTATTTAAATGGTACATGCAAGTAGTGGGGGATATTTTAATATCTGTACTTGTTGTGGATCGAGAAGGTCTAATAGTTGACATTTTAACAAAAAATTCGGATAAAACAGATGAGAAAAAATTTATTGGTGCTTTCAGTTCATTAGTAGAATTAGTACTAAAACAATTAACTCAAGATTTTGATCTTGGCACTTTTGGTGCCGGGACTTTTAATACAGACAAATATCGATTTATTTTTTGTGAATCTGGATCAGATCATGTTCTAGTTTCCATACTCAATCATACTGCTTTAGTTGATGATGTATTTCCATATACTTATTTAGCAGCTGATAAAGCGGCGAGGACCATTGATGGGGGGTTACCTGTTAGCCCAGTAATTCCCAAAGTAAAAAGAGATACCGAGCTTGAAAAAATAAAACGAAAAATGGAATATTACCAAAGTAAACCCCATTCACCCGAGAATGTTTATAAATTGTCTTTAATCGGAGACGGTGGAGTCGGGAAAACAAGTATGGTTCAAAGATATGTTCATGATATCTTTAAAGCAGACTATAAAGCAACAATTGGTACCTATATTTCTAAAAAAGAATGTAAATTTAAGGAATTAGGGACATCTGTAAGGTTTATGATATGGAATTTAGCGGGACAAAGCCAATTCGAACGTTTATGGCCAGATTATTTAACAGATTCACGTGTGGGAATCATAATGTTTGATATAACAGACAAAGAATCATTTGAGCATGTAAAGAAATGGTATGATATTATTACACGTGTGGCGTTACCAAATATTGTTTTGATTCTTGTCGGAAATAAAGTCGATTTAAATCTTTCAAGAGTAGTGTCTACAGAAGAAGGTATGGAATTAGCTAAAGAATTAGGAATTTATTATATGGAGGCTTCAGCAAAAACAAGTGAAAACATTGAAGATATTTTTGAATGGATTACACTCCAAATAATTAATCTAAATATCGAAGAAGTAAAAGATACTTTATTTGACAAACAAATTGAAGAAGGTTCAAAATTTATAGTTTCAAGCCCTCAATTGAAAATATTAAATCAATATTTTGCAAAACAATTGGATTACTGTATAGGAAAAAGCGATACTAAAGAAACTATTAAATATCTAGAAATTTTGAAAGCAATAGAAAGAAATAAGTTATAGATTCTGGATCTAAATCAAACATCTATATAAAGAGCAGGCTTGAACGGTTTAGATCTTTTAGATCTGTTTTTGGGATCGAACTCAGAATCTATTATAATTGATGAATTTACTCGTTTTTCCATATATGTTTTATATTGTTCTAATAATTCAATCTCATTTATTTGAGGTGATTTCATTTCCCAAATCCTGTCTTTCAATTGATTTTTTATAAAGGGGATAACCTCCTTATTAGTCATTAACTCATTTTCTTTTTTCAACTCAGATATTATCTCATTGAAATTATCTTTTTTTGATAAAATTAAATCGGAAACTTTGTACTTCCACTCAGGTGCTAAATAGAGATAAATTTTTTCAGATCTCTGAGATTTTACGATTTTCTTTATATTGAAAATATCCTCAATAACATTTGAGATATAATCAAATTCAAGTTCAAGGCAAATATCAATGTATTGTTTATTAAAGTCTCTCCAAACTACTTTCGATATAAATCCTTCATTTCCAGCAATTTCCCATAATTCTTCACACAAATGTGGCATAGTTAAGGAAAGCGTTTTTAACCAATCCTTATATATCAATTTAAAAACTATTAGAAAATCATCTATATTATCAGTATCTCTATAAAATTCCTGCATTAGATTTAAAATCTCGTAAAATGCAGTTTGAAGATATCTCCTTATATTATATTCTTCTAATGCTTTTTGAGTTTCAATAAATTTCTTAATAATTTTAGAGAGCATCACTTTTGAATATTTAGAGTTAATATCTTCAAATTTAGCTTTAATATTTTTTGATTGCTTAATTCTATCAGATATGAAGGTATAAAATTTGGTTATATGAATTTTCACTGTTTCTATTTCTTTTTCTCTAAAATCCATATAAACACCAAAATCAGCACCATGAGATATATAGAATCTAAATAAATCAGCAGAATAACTTCTTTGAATATCTGCTAGAGGAATCACATTTCCTTTTGATTTACCCATTTTTTGCCCTTCTACATTGACTGGTTCGATTAGTGAAATAACCTTTGGCCAATGTTTCTCTGGAAAAATAGCAACATGATGAAATATATAAAAACTTAAATGATTAGAAATATGCATTATTGCAGTATGACGATGGTCAACTGGATACCAATAGAGAAATTCTTCTTGGAGTTCTCTAAGTATATTTTCATCTATACTCGTCTGTTTTGAAAGCTTCTTTATACCTCCTTTCTCTAAGAATATTAGATCAAAGAATTCTGGAGTTAACTGTTCTGGTTTAAATTGATATTCTCTTATTTTATGTGAAATTGTATAGAAGGCCATGTATATTGTCGAATCGCTTAGAGATTCTATTATCCACTCTTTATTGAATGGCAATTTCGTCCCTAGACCTCTTTTTCTTGCGCAGGGTCTTTTTTCAAGCCAATTAAAAATATTTTCAAAATTTAATCGATACTTCTTAGGGAAAATTTTCATGTAATTAAGACATTTAAATGCATTTTTTTTCCAATCTCCCGCATTAAAATTAAGAAACCACTGATCCTTAAGAATAGAAATAATTACTTCTGCTCCACACTTACATCTAAGATTTTTAGTAATAGGAATATATAATTTGTCAGCTTTATTTTCTTCAATTAAATCTTCTGAAACTTTTCTGGCAGCATCACTAACTTTCATTCCTTGGTATTTACCACATTTATCATTAAGAAATCCATTATAAAATTCATTTTTATAATTCTCACTTGTTGCTATATCCAGTTTCTCTTCATCTTTTTGAGAATCGACATTAAATTTCTCACAGTATATTTTTGCGGGAAAATCTTTGAATCCTTTTAATTTAATAATTTGAATTGGATAAATTAATTCGGTTTCTCTTTTATTCAAATTAAATTCTTCAATTAATTCCGTATCTTTTTGTAAATCAACTAGCGCCATATAATCATAAGGAGCATGGGCTGGAACTGAATAAACCACACCGGTAGCTATAGCTGTATCAACAAAATCACCAGGTAAAATCGGAATTTCTTTAATTCCATAGACATCCATAGCCTTTTTACCAATGATTTTATTTCCTTTAAAATTTTTTAATATTTTAATCTTTTTGTTTTGCTTTTCTAATAATTGGGTTGCTTCTTCGGAGATAAACCATATCTCCTCATTTATAGATGCTTTAATATAATCTCCATTTGGTTTTATCCATATATTTGTAACTCCGTATATTGTTTCTGGTCTTAAAGTAGAAGCCACGAGAAATCCATCTTCAAATGGGAATTTAATACATATAAATTCATTGATATTAAGGTCTAGTTCATCTCCACTAGCTATATCATCCTCTCCAACAGCATTTTTATCTCTGGGACAATACAAAATAGGATATTCTCCTTTTTCAATATAACCTTTTTCTTTTAAATGAAAGTATTGCCATTCAATGAATCTATTATAAATTTTGTCTCCAGATGTGAATTCTCGTTGCCAATCCAAACTCATTCCTATTGACTTGAAATCCAATTTGATTGTGTTTGAAAAGTAGTTCACAATATTCCAAGGATCTACAAAACTATTTACAATTTCATTCACAACTTTCTGATCTGTAGTATGTAATGATACGTATTCTTTCATCCTAGTTATTTGTATTTGATTGCCTCGTTCTATAGAAGAGGAAATCGCTAAAACAGGAGTACCAGTAATGTGAAATGCCATAGGATATAATACATTATAGTCTTTAGCCCGGTAATATCTAGCAAATACATCTCCATTAACAAAACTCCTCCCATGACCTATATGAGTAGGACCCGAGGCATATGGATAAGGAGAGGTAATAAAAATTTTCTCTTTTTTCTTATCTGGATTTACTTCGAATATTTTTGCTTCTTCCCACTTATCCTGCCATTTCTTTTCAATTTCTTGTGGATTATACATTTTGTTTAAACACAATCTTGATTTTTCTATGCTTTATTTCAATTTGAATTCTTTTTTGAGTGATCAACCACCTATGATCTCTTTCAATTAAATTTACCAACCAAGCGAACAAATCCGTGGAAAAAATAAAAGAAAAAGAGCATAAGGATTTGTTTCGCTCAAGATAATAATAAAACTGCAAGTAGATCAACTAAGGATACTTTTTCCCTTAAATTCATCTTTAAAGCAGTCTTATTTGAAATCATTATTATAAAGAGTATATATGTTTTTATATTAAAATATTTCTAGGTCCTTGAATCATTATATATTAATCTACTAAAATAATTGAAGATAAGTATCGTATTTAATTTTATTACGATAACTCGTTTTTATAAAATTGTGCAAATTGTTAAATATATCCTCTTATATCATTTCTTAGAGTTTTATTTGAAAAAGTATTAATTATTAGAAGGAAATTGGGGATAAATCTATCTTGAAAAATATTACTAAACATAAGAAAGTTGAATCTGAATTCGAAAATAGCAACAAACTATTGCAAATAACTCTTGATGCAATGAGTGAATCTGTTTTTCTCATTGATTCAGATCATAAAATCCTCCAATGCAATAAAGCAACTTTAGATATTTTGGGAAAGTCTACTTGTAGAGAAATCATCGGTCATTCTTGTTGGGAGCTATTGCATTGTACTTCAGGACAAGTTGATTGGTGTCCCGTGAAATGTATGAGGCAATCTGGCCAAAGAGAGGCTGCTGTCCAAATGATAAATGACAAATGGTTTAAAATTTCTGTAGATCCAGTCTTCAATGATGAGGGAGAGATTACGGGAGCTGTTCATGTCATAACTGATATTAGCGCCCAAAAAAAAACAGAGGATGCACTAAGTGAGTCAGAACAACAATACGTCACAATTCTTAATTCTTTAGGTGATGCTATGCATGTTGTAGATAAGGATCTAAGGTTCATATTTCAAAATCCAGCTATGATTCAATGGCTAGAAAAATTAAATATGAATTCTGATATTATTGATAAGAATCTATTTGAGGCATTTCCATTTTTAAATTATGATAAGGTCTATAATGAGTATCTCAAAGTCTTTAAAACAGGAGAACTTTTAACTACAACTGAAATAACACAATTATTTGGTAGGCTTATATTTACTGAAACTATGAAAATTCCAGTTAAAAGTGAGGGAAGCGTTAACCAAATTATAACAATTATGCGAGATATTACTGTACAAAAAGAAGCAGAACAGAAATTAAAAGAATCAGAAGAGAGATATCGTCTCATTACTGAAAATGCAAATGATATGATTGCAATTCTAAATAATAAAATTGAATATGAATACGTAAATGATGCTGCTTTCCATAATATAATGGGCAGAACCAAAGATGCTTTAATTGGTGGTAACGCTTTACGTTGGGTACATCCTGATGATTTAGATAAATGTTTAAATGCTTTTGAACAAGGTTGGGAAAAAGGAGAATCAAATATACAAGCTAGATTCAAAGATACAAATAATGAGTATCATTGGTTAGATGTAAGAGGAAAAAAGATTTATGATCAAAAAGGAGAAGAAAAAGTACTAATAGTTTCACGAGATATATCAGACAGAAGAGAATATGAGCAGAAATTAAAAGTTTCAGAAGAAAAATATCGATCTTTGATTGAAAACTCATTAGAAGGGGTATGGGCTATTGATTCAAATGCTAATTCAACTTTAGTTAATCCTCGTATGGCAAATATATTAGGCTATTCAGTAGAGGAGATGATTGGTAATTCATTGTTCTCATATATGGATGAAGATCAGGTAAAGATCACTGAATTACACCTGGAAAAAAGAAAAAAAGGGATTTCAGAAGAAAGAGATGCTGTATTTATTCATAAAAATGGTAATAAAGTTTATTTAAGAATAAGAGCAACTCCCATTTTTGATATTGAAGGCAATTATGAAGGAACATATGCTTTTTTGGCAGATGTAACACAAAGAAAAATAACAGAGCAGAAACTAAAAGAATCTGAAGAAAAATATCGATTAATTTCAGAAAATACAGATGATTTAATTGCAGTTTATAGTGAAAATGGAATTGTAGAATATCTTAATGCTGAAACACATTCTAGAGTTTTGGGTTATACTCCTGAAGAGTTTTTAAATAAATCTTTTAGAGATGCATTAGTACATAAAGATAATAGAGAACTAGCAGATCAGTTTGGAATTGAAGGCTTGAAAAAGGGAAATTTTGTTTATCAGTTTAGGTTAAAACATCAAAATGGAAACTATCTTTGGTTTGAAGTTACAGGAAAGAAGTTTGTAGATAATTATGGCAATAATAAAATACTATGTGTTTCAAGAAATATTAATGAGAAGAGAACAGCAGAGAATAAAATTAAAGAATCCGAAGAAAATTTCAGAACTATTGCTGAGCAAGCGTTTATAGGAACTTTAATAATTCAAGATGATAAAGTAGAGTATGTGAACACAGCTTTACTGCAGATTATTGATTATTCTCATGAAGAAATTGATAAATGGAAAAAAAATGATCTTATCAAGCTAATTCACCCTGAAGATTTGCAGTATCTAAAAGAATATCGCCAAAAATCACGAGATGGTGAATCTGACATAAAACCGTATTCTTCTTATAGAGTATTTACTAAATATGGTAAGATAAAATGGATCGATCAATTCTCAAGACCTATAATTTATCGAGGGAAGACAGCAGAATTAATAACTATCATGGATATTACTGAAAAGAAGAAAGCCGAACAAGAATTAATAAAACTCAATAGCTTGAAATCAGAGCTTCTAAGAAGGACTTCACATGAATTGAAAACACCACTTGTATCAATTAAGGGTTTTTCTGATCTCTTATTGACAGTACATAAAGAAAAATTGGATGATTATGTTTTAGCTACTATCCATGAAATAAAACTTGGATGTGAAAGATTAGAAAGTCTTATTCAAGATATTTTAAAATCCTCTGAGTTAGAATCCGAATCAGTGGAATTAAAAAAATCACAAGAGGACTTATCATTTTTAATAAAATTATGCATGAAAGAATTACAAGGCTTAATAAGGTTAAGAAATCATGAGATTATCTTAGAAATCCATGATAAATTAATTACTAGCTTTGAGCCAGACCAAATACATCTCGTCATTAGTAATTTACTCAATAACGCTATAAAATACACACCTCCTAATGGAATTATTGAAATTAAATCTGCTATTATGGATGATTTTATTTTAATTTCAATACACGATAATGGAATTGGAATAACATATGAAGAGAAAAAAAGATTATTTTCCCAATTTGGAAAAATTGAACGATATGGCCAAGGTCTCGATATTATATCTGATGGTTCTGGATTAGGATTATTTATAAGCAAAAAAATTATAGAATTACATGGTGGAAAGATATCGGTTAAATCTAGAGGCAGAAATAAAGGTTCCACTTTTTCCTTTGCTCTTCCATTAATTATTGAGGATCAAGAGTAAATACTCTTCTTTAACAAAACATAGGAGCAATAAATTTAACTCGGGAGTTATTTTAGAACTTTGACTAAATTCAGATATGGTCATAAAAATTTAAAAGTAGTTCCATTCTATTTTCTAATATTTAATTACTAATCTTTAAAAATAATTTCATTTATTATCAATACGATAAATTTTTCATTATTTATCAAATCTTACTGCTTTAATGTGAATATATTATGTTTAATTTAGCATCAAATGTTTTCTCTTTATCTGAATGTGATAAATTAAAGAAGTTATTAAAGAATCCAGAAGATGATTTTCAAGAGATCATCTTATTATTAGAAAACAAAGTTGATGAAAACACTAAACAGATTAACGAGTTAGAAGAAAAATATTACTCTCTAATTAATGGTTTAACAAATGTTGGAATTGGTATAGATATTGTTACCAAAGATTATAGAGTGTTATTTCAGAATCAAGTCTTAAAAGAAAGATTCGGAGATTGCAGAGACAAAAACTGTTATAATGAATATATGGGTTTGGATGAGCCATGTAGCTTTTGTCCTATGGAAAAAGCTTTAAAATATAATAGGGTTGAGCGTACTGAGCTAAGAGGAATCGATGGAAATTACTATGAATTGATTTCAGCACCATTCCCTAATCCTGATGGCTCAATCGATAAAGCAGTAGAAGTTGTTGTAGATATCACTGACCGTAAGAAAATCGAAAATATGTTTCTCAAAGAAAAAAAATTCACTGAGAATGCAATTAACGCACAAAGAGACACTTTTTTTATTTTTGAACCTTCTACAGGCAAAGCAATAAGATGGAATCAGGCATTTAAAGATATTTCAGGTTATAGCGATGAAGAAATTTCCACAATGAAAACCCCAGATTCATATTATGATGAAAACGATTTAAAACAGGCAGTAATAGCAGTAGAAAAAATAATAGAGGAAGGAGAAGCGCTTATCGAAATGAATTTGATCACAAAAGATGGAAGACCCATCCCCTTTGAATATTTAGGTTCAAGTATCATAGATGATGATGGAAATCTCAAATATATTATTGCTATTGGGCGAGATATAACAGAAAAAAAAAAGATAGAGCAAAAATTAAGAGAATCTGAAGAAAAATTCAGAAATATTTCCGAACAATCATTGATAGGAATTGGAATTGTAGAAGACAATATAGTAAAATATGTCAATAAAAAGTTTGCAGATATTTTTGGATATACAGTAGAGGATATGTTAAGTTGGTCACCTAAAGAATTTATGATAACTGTTCACCAGGAAGATAAAGAGTTTGTTTTCGACCAAGTAAAGAAAAAACAAGCTGGTTCAGAAGATTATTTAGAAAACTACCAATTTCGAGGTATAACAAAATCAGGCGAAATTATCTGGATTGAGAATTTTACTAAAACTATAATGTATGAAGGGAAAGTCGCTGATTTTTTAGCTTTTATTGACATTACGGAACGGATAAGTGCGCAACAAGAGTTAAGTAAATTAAATCAGTTGAAATCTGAATTACTCAGAAGAACATCGCATGAGTTAAAAACACCCTTAGTCTCTATTAAAGGTTTTTCTGAACTCTTATTAGAAGTGCATAGAGATAAACTTGACGCCTTAGTAATATCCACACTAAATGAAATAAAACACGGTTGCTTACGTCTTGAAACTCTTATTGGTGACATTTTGAAAACTGCTGAATTAGAATCTGGTGCAATCCAAATGCATAAATCAGAAGAAGATCTATCTTTTTTGGTTAGGCTATGTGTAAATGAAATTAAAGGATTCTTAAAATTGAGAAACCATACAATTAATTTAGAATTACATGAGAAGTTAATAACTCAGTTTGAAAAAGAGCAAATTCATCAAGTAATTGGTAATCTTTTAAATAACGCAATCAAATATACACCTCCAAGTGGTATAATAGAGATTAAATCTGATATTAAAGATGGTTTCATAATTCTTTCAATAAAAGATAATGGAATTGGTTTTACAGAAGAAGAAAAAACCAGAATATTTAAACAGTTCGGAAAAATTGAGAGGTATGGTCAAGGAATGGATATCATTGCCGAGGGTTCGGGTTTAGGATTGTTCATATCTAAAAAGATTATTGAATTACACGGTGGAGATATTTGGGTTGAATCTGATGGGAGAAATAAAGGTTCTATGTTTTATGTCTCATTACCATTAATTTAAACTTTAATAGGCTAAAAATCCATGACGTCGAATATTGATACGTTTATACCCCTTATCTTTTATAATAACTTTATATACAAAAAGAAGTACAAATTTTGTGAAAATAATTCTCCAGATGTCCCAAAAAAGTCAAAATTTATTATCTTTGAATTCTTTTTTAAAATCAGTTCTTTAGAAATAAAGAATTTTTATATAGAATTAAAAAATTGGTTTTAAAATTGGTAAAAGGAACAGTAAAATGGTTTAATAGCCGTAAGGGCTTCGGATTTATAAGTTCTGAAGAAGGAAGCGATGTGTTTGTTCATTATACTGCATTATCCGGTAGAGATGACGAATACAAGACATTAAATGAAAACGATAAAGTAGAATTTGAAGTAGTCGATGGTCAAAAAGGACCACAAGCTAGTAATGTTGTAGTAACCGAGAAAGCTCCTCCTAATCCATATAATAGAGGCAGAAGAGGAAATTTCCGCTTTTAATGGTATGAATGTTTATAAATCTACAAAAAGCAATAAAATATAAGAAATAAATAATAATTAGTAAAAATCTGTTTTTGCGATTGTTATCGAATCTTATCCTTTTTTTTTATTTTTAATTTTTAATCAATGTATAATTCAATAAAGTTTCTAAATATGATATCATTTACAAACCTGAAATGGGACTTGCGAAAGGATATAAGAGGAAATTAAATCAACAATTTTCGATTCATATTGCTGATAATAGTAAGAAGGAAGAATTTCAACAAATTTTGGAATTAAATGTTAAAGTACATGGTGAATCAGTAAGAGAATATGTAAAGCAAATATTTTTAAACCATCCAAGGAAAGAAGATTTACTATTTTTATATATTAAGGATTCTAATTCAAATGAAATTGTATCAAACATTAGTTTATTTCCTTTAGAATGGAGAGTTGGGAGTATTAACATTCCAGTTTGCGAGATGGGATTTGTTGGAACATTAGAAAAATATCGTGGGAAAGAATTAATTGTTGAGTTAAATGAACTTTATGAACACATCATGGCAGAAAAAGGATATATTGTTTCTGTCATAAGAGGTATCCCTTATTATTATCGAAAATTAGGTTATGAATTTGCTATACCTCTTGATCATAGAATGGTTTTATCACCATCAAAGATTCCCTCAGATGACTTGGAATTTTTAAACATTAGGAAAGCACACTTAAATGATATAGATCTAATTGCTAACAAATATAACCAATATTACGAAGATTTCTTTATCTCAAACTTATTTGATAAAGATTGCTATATCTCTAAATTCATTAATGATAAATACAATGAATTTAAAGCTTCAACATATTTAATTGAGATGGGTGGAAAATCTATAGCTTATTTTACGTTCGGAAAATCTTATGATAATTTAGCATATGATCTTAAAACTTCACATATTAATCGCGAATATGGAATAAAAATACTTCAATTTACTAAAGAAATCACAAGTATTGAAAATCCAGATCAAATTGACTTAGCTGTTAGGGAGGATACAGATTTAGCTGAACTTATTGGTGAACTTGGAGGAACAACGTATTACACTTATGGTTGGCAAGTAAAGATTCCAAATTTAAAACTATATTTAGAAAAAATAAAACAAATATTAGAAAATAGAATTTATAATTCAAATTTTCAGGGTTTAACACAAGACTTAAGAATAAGTAATTACAAAAAAACTATTATAATATCTTTTAATAATGGGCACATCTCTACTATTAAAATGGCAAAAGGATATCCGAAGGAAGGATCGTGTGATCTTCAAATACCTGGATCAATCTTATTCAAATTAATCTTAGGGGACAGGAGTTTTGAAGAGATAAATCATATTATAAAAGATGCTATGATAAAACGTGAATCACGTGAAATAATTAATGTTTTATTTCCTAAAGAAAACTCATATCCAGATACTTATTATTAAATGAGAAAAGGGAAAAAAAGAAAATAAAAAGAATAGGAAAAATTAATTCTTCAGTAAAAACTCAATGATTCTAGTGGAATTACGAATTCATTAATTACACTCAAAATGACTAAAACAACAATATACAACGTTAAGCTGATGAAATATATTCCTAGGAACAATTTATTTCTGTTTAAACTAGTTTTATATAATTTTGATATTAACTTGGAGGTGATAACAATAGTTATGATCAAAAAAGGAAAGAAAATGTAGAAAAGATCCCTAGGATCATATCCTAAGCTTACTAATCCTAATACATCACTTCTTATATTAAGCAGTTGAGGAAATGTGAAATAAAGTGCAACTCGATTTAAAAATAGCATTGAAATTACAATCGATAAAAGCCACGTGAAATTTTTCTTTTCTTTTTTCCATAAGATAATAATTAGCGAGAATAATGTAAATATACATTCTGAAAATAATCCTCCAAGTAAAATTCCCGTTACTTTTTGAGTATGAAATTCATCTGTTGCAAGGATTCCTCCTCCAGACGTCCATCCTTGAAGAAAAAAATTGATTCTAATTTCATTATAATAAGTTCCAAAAATAATATCTGCCATAGCATGACCAAATTCATGGATATAAAGATTTAAAATACCAATTATATAAAAGAGACAAAAAAGTAAGAAAATTGCTAGAAGTTTATCAGTAGTTTTCTCGAGCAAAAATATATTGTCTTTTATTTTATAGAAAAAAGACTGAACACCAAGTATTAAGCGATTTTCTTTAAATGAATCTAACTTCATAAGGAGTAATAGGGAAACTGATAGAAATACAACATTTATTATTATTATGTAGGCTAGATAATTACTTAACGGAAATATGGAAAAGTCCCCATTATAATCTCTTCGAAATATATTAATAAGGTTAAAAGAAATATATATGTTAAAAACACATAAAATTCCTAAAAATACTAGTCCAACTCTTTTCTTCTCCTTAATTAAAGCTGCACCTAAAAATATTGCTAAACCCGGTAAAATTGGAGCAATAATCGCCCAATAAAAATACACTTTTATATTATTCAGAAAATAGATGATTCAATAATAGTATAATAGGATAATTATATTTATTAAATTATTAATTTTAGCTATATACCATTCCTACCTCTCGATATTGGAATTCTCATGGTGTCATTGGGATCTTTTTATTATTTTTTTTTATGTATAAAATCATTTATCCATAAGTAATAAGTTTGTAACCGATAATTAATCAAAGATTCTATTGTGTGAGCATATGAGAAATCCGAACACGTAAACCTAAATTATGGAAATGTATTTGAACACTTCATCCTTCGGGTAAAAGTTAATTATGTCAAGTAATTTCTATATTTTTGGTTTAATTAAAATAATATGGATAGAAACGACTATAGCGATGCATATTAACACAACTTGTACCCAAAATAAATGCATTAAAAAAATAATCGAAATTATTATCGTTATCCATAAAAGTGATAATGTAATAGCTTTTATTTTCAATGGTAAGCCTTTACCTTCTCGATAATTCTTAATATATGCTCCAAGTATTTTGTTGTTTAAAAGCCAATTGTTAAATCTTTCTGATGATTTAGCAAAAGCTGCAGAAGCAAGCAGCAAAAAAGGTGTTGTAGGAAGGATAGGTATAACAAGACCTATTATTCCAAGAATAAGTGATATAAAGCCTCCAATAAATATTAAACGTTTTTTAATCTTTTTCATCATTTTGTTTTTGCAAATTTGCTAATTACTTTATCTACAATCATTACATTCATAATACAAATCAATACGTTGTCCCATAGGCTTAACTCCAATATCAGAAATGATAACATTCCATAATTGTTTAATGTTTTCGGCTTTATAATCATAAATTTGTCCACATATTGAACAAACCATATTTATGTGTAGCTCCATATCAGGATCGTATCTAACACGATCTTCATTAAATCTCAATTTTTGTAGTAGACCAAGCTTTTCTAATAAATCAAGAGTTTTATAAACAGTACCTAAACTTAATGCAGGATAATCTTTTTTTAATACTTGGTAAATCTGATCAGTAGATGGATGATCTCCTCGGGAAAATACGAACTTATAGATTGCTATTCGTTGAGTGGTAACTTTGAATTGATTCTTCTTAAAAAGTTCTATTATTTCTTGATCATCCATCATTTTCATTTAATTTTTATAATAATTTTTTTTAATATTTATTCCTTGTTTAGCATGATTAATATTAGTCAAATATATTCAATTAGTAAAAATTAAAAAAAAAATAGAAAATTTAATTTGCGAGATCGAAACGATCTAAGTTCATAACTTTATTCCACGCTGCTACAAAGTCGTGCAGGAACTTCTCTTGAGAGTCATCACTACCGTACACTTCAGCCAATGCCCGAAGTTGGGCGTTCGAACCGAAGATGAGATCAACACGTGTGGCCGTCCATTTGAGTTCTCCCGTTTCTCTATCATGCCCCTCAAATAATTCTTTATCCTCCGTGGTTGCTTTCCAAGCTGTGTTCATATCGAGCAGATTCACGAAGAAGTCATTTGTAAGTGCTTCGGGTCGTTTTGTAAAAACACCATGCTCCGTTCCTCCGAAATTGGTCTTTAGGACGCGCATACCACCCACGAGCACCGTCATTTCGGGCGCGGTCAGAGTTAACAACTGCGCTTTATCAAGTAGCATTTCTTCAGCTGATACAGTATATTTAGTCTTCTGGTAATTGCGGAAGCCATCTGCCTTGGGTTCTAGAACAGCAAAAGATATCTCGTCTGTTTGCTCTTGCGAGGCGTCCATGCGTCCCGGTGTAAAGGGAACCTTCACATCTTGACTGGTATTTTTTGCTGCTTGCTCAACACCTGCGCAACCAGCTAGAACGATCAAGTCAGCAAGCGATATCTTCTTACCGTCGGACTGTGTGCCATTGAATTCAGTCTGAATACTCTCCAGGGACTTGAGTACCTTCGAGAGCGGGCTAGGTTGATTAACCTCCCAATCCTTTTGGGGTGTCAGACGAATACGAGCTCCGTTCGCACCACCACGCTTGTCGGAACCACGGAATGTGGATGCCGAAGCCCAAGCAGTCGAAACCAGTTCCGACACAGACAGTCCTAAAGCTAAGATCTTAGCCTTTAGGGAATTAATATCATTTTCATCAACTAACTTATGATCAACAGCTGGGATAGGATCTTGCCAGATGAGCTCTTCGTCGGGGACTTCTGGTCCTAGGTACCGAGAGCGTGGCCCCATATCACGGTGGGTCAGTTTGAACCATGCCTTTGCGAATGCTAATGCATATTCATCCGGATTCTCCATAAAACGCCGTGAAATCTTTTCATATTCTGGATCGAACCGAAGAGAAAGGTCGGTGGTCAGCATAGATGGTGGATGACGTTTATCTGGAATGTGGGCATCCGGAACAGTACCTGCACCTGCACCACCCTTAGGTATCCACTGATGTGCGCCAGCAGGACTCTTCGTTAGTTCCCATTCAAAACCAAACAGGTTCCAAAAGAAGTTGCTACTCCATTTCGTGGGTGTGGTGGTCCAGGTAACTTCTAGACCGCTGCTGATCGTATCTTTACCTTTGCCTGCCCCAAAGCTACTCTTCCAACCTAGTCCCATATCTTCGATATCGGCCGCTTCAGGCTCGGGTCCTACATGTTCTGCACTACCGGCACCATGGCATTTACCAAACGTGTGGCCCCCCGCGATGAGTGCTACTGTCTCCTCGTCATTCATCGCCATACGCCCGAAGGATTCGCGGATATCCTTTGCCGCCAATACCGGATCAGGATTACCACCTGGACCTTCTGGGTTGACATAAATCAGTCCCATCTGCACGGCTGCGAGTGGATCTTCGAGATCAGGTGTATCTTTATCGTCTGTGTGCCAACGTTGGTCATCCAACCATTCTTTCTCGGAACCCCAGTTGATGTCCTTTTCCGGTTCCCAGATATCCTCACGCCCGCCAGCGAAACCGAAGGTTTTAAAACCCATCGATTCCAAGGCGACATTCCCCGCGAGGATCATCAAGTCAGCCCAAGAAATTTTCCGACCATATTTTTTCTTAATTGGCCAAAGCAACCGACGTGCCTTGTCGAGGTTAACATTATCGGGCCAGCTGGCGAGAGGTGGAAAGCGCTGATTTCCACTGCCACCACCGCCACGACCATCACCAGTGCGGTAGGTACCTGCACTGTGCCACGCCATTCGGATGAACAAAGGTCCATAATGACCGAAGTCCGCTGGCCACCAGCTTTGGGATTTTGTCATAAGTTCTGCGAGATCCTTCTTCAAAGCCTCGAAATCGAGACTATTGAACTCCTTAGCGTAAATGAAATCTACGCCCATTGGATTAGACTTGGAGGAATGTTGGTGTAATACATCGAGATTCAACTGGTCCGGCCACCAATCCTGGAGGGTCGTACCACTACCAGCAGTAAATCTCTGCATCTTGTCCGTTTTTTTATCTTCATTCATAATTTTCACTCCTTTTAAAATGATAATTTTTAAATATTGACTATTATTAAATAGGAAAGTTCTTGAAAATTAAAGAAAATCTAAATCAGATTTTCAGAAAGATTCCTAAATAATAACTATTATTAGTTAGTCATAGTATTTTTAAAAAAGATTATGCTTTTATCTTATAAAAATTACTTTTATAAAGCTGACTCAGAATATGGCGAGAGAATCGCAAAAGGGTTAGGAATTGAAATGATTGCTGTTTAAATAGTAATTATAATTTTAACTAATAATTTCTAAAATATATTGTTAGAAAGTAAGTGTAAAGAGAATTTGTTTATTCTATTTCTTTCTTTTTCGCTTAACTATGTTGTATATCAAGACAACTATAAATGCAAAGAAGAAGAAAGATACAATCCATCCCCAAGTATTATCGAGTCTAAGGGTACCAAACAAGAATGAAAAGCAAGCTGCCCACTCGATGATGATAAAAGGAACATGTCGGCTTGTTTTCGAACGAAAATCTATCTTGAAAACCTGGTCAAGCAAAAATTCTAACATTAGATAAATGAGGATTAAACTTAGAAAGATTATAAATCTCACATCTCTTCCCACAATGATATAATTAACCAGCACTAAGATAAGAGGAAAAATCATGATGAAAAGAATAATTCCAAATACTTTCACTTTATCTTCCTTGTTATTAGCCGTTAATATAAATACACAAATTATAGACGAGAAGAAAACTAAGCTCGAAATTATAAAAATCCAATCAAATTGATCCATTATTTTACACCTCTCATTCTACTATATAAGGATATACACATTGGAATAAATGATAATTTTGATAAAAGAGTTATGTTTTACTCTTAAAGAAAAAGAAAAAAGAAAAAATTTAATTAATGAAGCTTTTCCTTCATCTCAGTGTAGAAATCCAATGAGGTTGGATTCCGTAATGCCCCTCTATTCGCAACAGGCATACCGTGGATGATTTTGGTGACTGCAATCTCGACTTTTTTGTTGCTGAAGGTATAAGGAATACCATCTTCCGGAGCTGCATAGATTAGTTTTGGAACATGTCTAGGAGAAGTTTTTTCTCTTAGTGTTTGTCGTATCTTTGTTTTTAATTCATCGTTTAATTCATATCCCTTATTCAAAAGTACAAACATGACAATGCGAGTATCACCTTCCCATTTTTGACCTATAACTAAAGAATCAGCAATTTCAGGCAATTGTTCTACAACATTGTAGATTTCTGCGGTCCCAATTCTAACACCAGAGGGTTTTAAAACAGCATCAGATCGTCCCCAGAATGTAATTCCGCCTGTATCACTATGTACGACAATATAATCCCCATGTCTCCATACATTTTTACCAGCATCTTTGAAGTGATCGAAATACGCAGCTTTATATTTTGTCATGTTATCATCATCACCCCAAAAATACACAGGCATGGAAGGTACTGGTGCTTCACATATAAGTTCTGCTTGTTCATCCTCAATTGGTTCACCTTTATCGGTGTAAGCCTCCACTTTCATTGCTAAAGCACGACCTTGTAGTTCGCCAGAATATACAGGAAGGATAGGTATTGCTCCAGCAAAACATCCATTAATGTCAGTACCCCCACTTATTGAATTGAAAAAGAGGTCCTTCTTAATTTCTCTATAAACATATTCAAAACCCTCAGGAGAAAGGGTTGATGCGGTTTGTGATATTTCTCTTAATGAAGATAAATCATATTTCTCTGCAGGTTTAACTTCAAGACCCATTAAATAATGAATGTAGGCAGCACTTGTTCCAAAAATGGTTATTTCATGCTTTTCTATTAACTCAAAAAACCTAAGAGGATCAGGATAAAGTGGGTTGCCGTCATATAGAAAGATGGTTGCTCCAACAGCTAGCGCACCAATTAGCCAGTTCCACATCATCCATGAAGGAGCTGTGATATAGTTAATAACATCACTCCGTTTACAATCTGTAGAAAGTATTAGTTCCTTTAAATGATTGATAAGAACGCCACCACCACTTTGTATCATACATTTTGGTTTTCCTGTTGTACCAGAAGAGAACATGACATAAATTGGGTGATCAAAGGGTAATTGCTCAAATTCTAATAGTGGATCTTCATCTTTAGAAATAAAATCTTCCCAGTTTACTGCTTTAGGAATACCACTAACATCAGTTTTTCCATTAGAAACATAAGAAACAACAATAATTTTTTCTATTGAAGGAATAGCATCTACAACCACTTTAATATTATCTTTTATGTCAAAAACTTTGTTTCTATAATAATATCCGTCAACAGTAAAGAGTACTTTAGGTTTAATTTGACTGAATCTATCAATAACTGCACTTGGTTGAAGTTCAGCTCCACAAGAAGCCCAAATCGCTCCAATAGCTGTAGTCGCGAGCATTGCTATTGGTGTTTCAATTAGATTTGGAATATATGATACAACTCGATCACCAACCTTAATTCCTATTTCTCTAAGAGATTTTGCCATACGAGCTGCTGTCTTGTTTAATTCTGTATAAGTCATTTGTTTTGATACTTTTGTTTCACCTTGGAATATAAAAGCTAATTGATCGTCTTTATACTTCAGAAGATTTTCAGCAAAATTTAGTTTTGCACCAGGGAACCATTTTGTACCAGGAAATACATTTAAGTCTTCTACAACTTTATCGTAAGGTTTTGAAGCAATTATTCTAGAAAATTTCCACATAGCATCCCAAAAATCTGGAATCTTCTCTACAGACCATCTGTACAGATCTTTACCTCCTTTTATTTTTTGTCCATATTCCTTATTGACAAATTCAATAAAGCGAGTCGCTTCTGCGTTTTTAATCCAGTTTTTAGAAGGTTCCCATAGCTTTTTTCGCTCATCACTCATGATTTTCACGACTTATTTCTATAATATGATACTTTATAATTGATTTAATTTGATTTTAAAATGTATTAATGTTATTACATAATAATCATTAGAATAAGAATTAAACGTCTAAAGGTAAAATTATTACTAAAACTCAGACGTAAATGAAAAATATGAAGAAATTATTCCATTGCTTAAATATCCTAATTGTGAAAAATCATTACATCTTATAGATTCGGTACTAGAGAATAGTGAAATAGTTGAGGGAAAGTTGAACTCATTTAAGAATCTAAAATTAATAAGTTAGGATAATTTCTTTATTTATCCTACTTGTTCTGATTTTCTTTTTAGTCAGATCTGAAGATTCTTTTACTAATGATCGTAAGCGCTATTACATAGACTATGCCAATTCCCATGTAAATGGATAGCAAATAATAAAACTCGATTGGAATTCCTTGACTAGTGTCTGATTTAGTATTTACAATAATAATCACACAATTAGAAACAGTATATCCGTTTTTATTAAAGCTTGCTACAAGAAAGAAATAAACTCCATTATATAATTCTGAAATTGTGAAATTATTGTTTATAATTCCTTCCTCATATAAAATAGCTGGATTTTCAATATCTCGAAAATAATCATCATAAACATAAATTGAATAGTTATCTGCGCTCCTCGAGTTTGTCCAAATTAAACTAAAATTTTCTTTAATACCGATTTCTGTTGTATTTACTTTCAATGAGAAAATACCTGGTGGAGAATAACTAGTTTTATCTTCCGGATTTTTAACTAATATCATGTTATGTCTTGTACATCCTGTTAGATAAATATTGTCAAATGAGTCTATTGCAATATCTCCACATGAATCTGTAAGGTTTCCTCCCCATATTAAATCCGATTCGAAATTTCCCGAATTATTATACATTGCTACATAAATATCAGTTCCCTCATCTTCAAAATAATCTCCTGTCTGGGCAAAATAATAATAGTCTAATGAATCTAAAGCAAAATGGTCATAACTATTTCCAAAAAAAGTCTTATTCCACAATAAAACCCCAGAGTTATTATATTTTAATAAAAAAGTACTTATATTTCCATTATATTCTGTTGACCCTAAAATATTTAATTCTTCAGAAGAATCTAATAGAATTTTCTCCCCATAATCATTATTGGTTCCTCCCCATGTTTGATTCCATAAAAGAACACCTGTAGTACTATAATTTAATAAGAATAAATCATAATCTCCACTTCCAGTATTATTTGTAATACCAAGAATATAGAGATTATCCAAGGAATCTATCGCTATATCTATGCCCCTAACATCATTAAAACCACCCCAAGAACGAGACCAAATTTTATTTAATGAAGAATCATATTTTAATAGAAATAAATCATAATTTTCACCATTGTTATTATTAATTGTACCAAGAATGTAGATATTATCATTTGAATCACATGTTACTGCATTAGCACAGCTAGATATACCTTCTTCTCCAAATGTCCAATTCATAGGTGCACCAGATTGATTATATT
>JAHQWK010000011.1 GCA_029856145.1 Promethearchaeia archaeon | reverse complement strand
GAATAACTTCATCGGGTTTACTATCAGGAAAAATTGTGGGGTAACTTTCCATAAGCCACCCTCTAAAGATTTCTTTATCTAATATATCGGGATCATCTCCTTTTTCAAACTTTTCGTTTTAAGTATCGATGATACAGAATCTAGATGAGTCTTGAGTATGAATTTCATCAATAACCATTAATTCTCCTTCTTTTACCCCAAATTCATACTTGGTATCGACCAAAATAAGACCATTCTTTTCACAAAACTCTTGTCCGAATTTAAATAATTTAAACGCAGCTTCTTCGATTTGTTCATAAACATCTTTATCAACCAAACCACGCTTTAGGATCTCTTCTCTTGGTAGGTAAATATCATGACCTGATTCTGCTTTTGTTGAGGGGGTAACTATTATTTCATCAAATTTCTGATTTTTTTTCATTCCGTTTGGAGGCATTATACCAGAAGTGGGTTTTCCTTTATCATAATCACGCCACATGCTTCCAGTCAAATACCCTCTTATAACTACTTCGACTGGAACTGTCTTGCATTGATGAACGACAGATACATTCGGATCTGGTATATCAATAATGTGATTTTTAACAATTTCTTTAGTTTTTTCAAACCAGAAGGATGAAACCTGGTTTAATAATTGCCCTTTAAATGGAATTGTAGTTATTACTCTATCAAAAGCACTTAAACGATCTGTTGCAATAATTATTCTTTTATCTTTTTTTGTATAGTTATCTCTAACTTTTCCTTGATAAAATTCCCCCAAGTTAGAAAATTCTGTTTCCTTTAAGGTGTAGTTTAATTGTTCCTTAATTATCTCATCCAAATTCTTAGCAACCATGGTAAATAATAATAGAAAAAGCCATAAAAATTCTTATTATTAATAAAAAAATAAAATTTCCTTCAATCTACATTAACTGAAATTCCACATTTATTACATCGTTTTGCCCCTCGGAATAAAAAATTATCGCATTCAGGGCAATGATATCTTTTCTCCTCTTCTTCAACCCATTTTTCAGTTCCTATTTCTTTCCATCGAGGTATTGCTCTTAGAATAACTTTTTTACCAACAGGGAAAGGAAATCGTTCTATGATTTTGCACGGAAAATCATCACATTGATAACAACCATCAATTCCTTTACTTTTTATGCAATCTCTGATTGGACATGTTTGACAATATCCAAATATATTCTCTTGGTTTTCTGAGAGACAGCCCGAACATTTAATATCTTCAATAGATTTTGTAAAAGGTTTGTAGACATCGACGAGTTTTTCTTTAAACTTTAAATTATTGTCTCTATCAGCGATATGTATAGCACATACACCACAATAAAGCCCACATGGAGCTAATAGATCTTTATTTATATTAGTCATTTTTAATTCTCTTAATTTGATTTTTTATAATATATTCCATTATTAAATTCTTTACTTGAATATTTTTTTTTATTTTTTTCCATTTTGTTTATAAAAATTTGGCTTAAATCTATGTCTAAAGCATTAATCAGACTTATAAGGTAAATAAATACATCAGCAATTTCATCAGAAATATTTGTAAGGAGAGCCTTATTATCAAAAATATCCTCTTTCATATAATCTTTAAACAATAATAACTGAGATAATTCTCCAGCTTCGCAATTTATAGCTTGAACCAAATTCTTAGGAGTATGGTATTTAATCCAATTTCGGTCTTCAACAAATTTTTTTACTTCTTTTTTAAAAAATGAAATAGTTGTATTTGTGTCATTTTTTTCATTCATGATATATCAATCTAAACGAATTCATTTAAGAGTTTTAATAAAATCACAAATTAATTCATTAACTACCTCTTTCCTCTGAGCAGGAGCGAAATGTCCTGCAATATCAATTATACTTAATGAAGAATTAGGGATCATTCTATGCAATTCTTCCGACATCTGCTCTGGAGCAAAATTATCAAGCCTTCCACCAATTATTAGAGTAGGGCAGCTAATATCTGATGGATCGTATTCTTTTATTTCATGAATCATTCGAAAAATTTGATCTTCAATTTGCATATGTAATTGATCTTTTGTTAATTTTAGTCCAGCTAAAGAATCAGATAAAGCCGTAATAATATATGGTATAGTTTTATCTAATATTTTTTCAACAGAATTTGCTAGCACATCAAGAAAATTCATTCGGATAAAATATGGGAGTAAATTATAAAATATATTTCTTATAACATTATCAATCATAATGTATCCGGAATTCAATAAGATAAGAAATTTGATATCTTCAGGATGTTTTACTGCGAAGAGTTGACCAATCATCCCCCCTACAAGAGAGTGCCCTATTATACCGTATTTTTCGCTTACTTCCAAATATTTTAGAAGATCTTCTAAGTCTCTAATGATATCATATCTGAGATTTTTTGAGAGATTAATTTCTTGGGGGTGATCACTCCTCCCATGCCCTAATGCATCAAAAGCAATAATTCGATAATTCTTCTTCAAGATATTTATTTGTGCTTTAAAGAAAGAAGCAGAAGAGGCAAATCCATGAAGTAAAATAATGGTACAAGTTTTTGAATCTGGGTTAATATTTTCATAATATAGATTGTAACCCTCTTGGTTCTTGAAATAAGGCATGTGAGCTAGAAACTTATTATATTCTATAATTTTTGAAATAATATATTCCAAAAATACTTTACTAAATTTTCAAAATTGCTGATTTTAACTCCTAATCATCTTGAAAAAGTGTTAATAAATAAAAAAAAATTATAAATCTTTAGTGACTCGCTTTTTTGAATAAATTTCTAGAAGTGTTGGTAGAAAAATTCTATATAATTTTCTATATATTTTTGAATTTTCTTTAATTGGATTTTTAAATGTAGGAAATCTAATCATATTTTCAACAGCTTTCTCAATTGTATTATATCTTTTACATCCTAAATATCCCAAAATCGCTGCACCCATAGCAGCACCATCTTTATTCTCTGAAACTAATATTTTTTTCTCTATAGTATCTGCAAAAATTTGAACCCATAAATCACTATTCATTCCTCCTCCATCAACTCTTAATTCAGTTGTTTTTTCACCCCCCATTGCTTCAGTTGTTTGGAGATAATATCGAGTACCCAGGGCAGCGGATTCCATTATCGAACGTATTATATGCGCTCTAGTATGATTCCAATCTAAACCATGAATTGTCCCTTTTCGGAAGATAGATAATGCCGTTAAAAATAGCAATCCTCCACTTCCGGGGGGAATCGTTGCTGCTTCTGAAGTTAGCATGTCATACACATTTTTACCCTGCTCTTGGCTTTGTTTAAGATGTAATTGTGAGAAATTATTCGCAAACCATTTTAATGCATCACCCGTTCCTGGATAAACACCCTCAATATTCCACTTACCCTTTATAACAGAAGGTAGTGAAAAAATAGGAAAATCTCCCGCGGGTTCAATAGGGTGATCTACAACATAATCTACAAATGTTCCTGTCCCAGTAGTAGCTTTAGCTTGACCTACATTAATAACACCTAATCCCAATGCTGAACATTGTTGATCACTGCCCCCTGTTATAATAGGAATGTTTTTCTTTAAACCTAAAACATCCGCAGCACTACTGGATAATTCACCAATAATTTCTCCGGGTCGATGCAATTCTGGCCAAAGGTCTATGGGTAAATCAAAGCGTTCCGCTAATCCCTCATCCCATTCAAGTGAATTATTATCTAATATTCCCCAAATCCCCATTGTTGGGTCTGTTACACATTCTTCACATAATTTCATATAAATATAGGAATCAGTATGGATAATTTTATCAGATCTACTGAATAAATCTGGTTTATTATTCTTAACCCAGAGTATTTTTGGAATCGATCTTCTGAGATCCACATCTTTTTTCCATTCTATTGCTGTATGTTCTTGTCTTTCATCCATCCAAGTTAAAGCAGGATGGAGTACTTCACCTTTTTTATCAATAATTGTTACTGCTGCTCGAAGAAATGTTGCAGTTATTCCAATTATATCTTCAAGATTAATTGTTCTAGCCACTTTATTACATGTATTTTTAACAGCATTCCACCAAATTATTGGATTTTGCTCAGAAATTCCTATTGGCTGCTTTATAACAGGATATTCTTCATAAGCTTTAGCAACTTCTTTACCATTAATATCAAATACAATTGTTCTTGCCCCAGTCGTTCCAACATCAAATATACAAATCAAATCGCTCATATAACCACTTAAATTATTAATTTAAATATTAAAGTAATGTTAATAATAATTCAGATATATCTAGTATATTATATTTTTCTTTTTCAGATTCTGCAATCCCATAACCTAGTCCTAGTTCGCAAAGAGGGCAAGCAGAAACAAATACGCTCATTCCCGTTTCCTTTAATTCATTAATTCTATTTCGTGCTTCTTTAACAGCTAAGTCTTTATCTGCCCAATGGGCAGTACCACTCCAACCACAACAATGAACATATTCTTTATTATAAATAGGTTCAACTACTTCTAAACTTGGAATTTTCTTAAGAATTTCTCTAATTGATTCTGTATCCTTTAGATTCCTCGCAATTAGACAAGGATCATGAATTGTTATCTTTCTATACTCTTCTGGAATGCTATTTTTGAATCTTAATTTTCCATTATCTATTAATTTCTTAAAATATTGAACAGTATGGAGTATTTGCTTTTCAATTTTAATTCCCGCTTTTTCATATCTATTTGTTAAAGTTAGAACACAGCCAGGACAGTCTGATATAATAATTTCAGCACCAGAAGATTCAATCAGTTCTTTATTTTTATTAGCAAATTCTTTAGCAGTTTCTAGATCTCTAATATTAAAAGCTGGACCGCCACAACAAACTTTTTTCTCAAGATTGGTTGAAAAATGGACTCCTGCTTTTTTTAAAATTTGAATATTTGCTTTTACTACTTCAGGAAATTTCATAGATTCACATCCAATATAATAAAAAACATCATCGTTCCCATCTGTTTCTGTATTTTCTATTCCTTTTTCCTCATAAGTTTCGAAAATATTGTAATCTTCTATGGTATTGGTCTTATTTAATTTATTTATTTGCTTTTTGCAATATTCTGGCATTAATCCTTTATCATTTAAATCATCTCTGACAGTTTCTAAAAGTGATACGACAGAAAAATCAAAAGGGCACCAAATCTTACAGTTTTCCTCATTTGTACATTTGTACATCAAATCAATGAAAGCCTTGTTTTCTTTTTTCATTGGATCTATCAATCCCATTGTTATATAGTAACCAATTCTAGCTTTATAAGCAGGACTCATACTTTCGTTTTGTGAAGCAACCAAAGTCCCGCAATCGAAGCGACACATATTTGGGCAAAGCATGCAATTAATTAAATTTCCAACATCAGCTTTAACTTCGCCTTCAGGATAAAAATTTGTCTTTTTTTGCCTAAAATTCTTCATTATCATTGATCTGGTTGCTCTATCAGCTTTTTGGATAAGCGGTAAAATCCAACTATATTTTTTTAATGTTTCTTCAACACCCATTTATTTTTCACCTCCTTTCCAAGTGTTTACATAAATTTTCCCTGGATTTAGAATATTATTTGGATCAAGTAATTTTTTAATATCTTTTAAAGTATTCATAGATTCACCCAACTCGCTTTCCATCCAATGAGCTCTATTAATACCTATTCCATGATGGTGGGCAATTGAGCCACCAGCATCTAATACTGCCTTAATTATTGTATCCCAGCATTTTTGGTAATACTCCAAATCTGTTTGCTCTTTTGCAGGGACTCCACCAAAACTGAAATAAATCCCAACTCCATTTGGATAAAAGTGTGAAACATGAGCAGTAATCATTATAACACCTTGTAGTTTTTTCATTGATTCTAAAACGTTATGATAGATATCTGATGCATTTTCCCAAAGAGAAGCAACTTCAATCGTGTCAAATACTATTTTATATGGGGGCATTGCTGAAGTTTCTGTTACTCTAAATCTAGTCTCAAACCAATGTTCTACGGGGTGTACTCCACAATCTACACCAAAATTATTCTCACATTTTTCTCTAGTGATCGATTCTTCCAAGTCGACGAGCTTTGTATTTCCCTCACAGACAAATATAACCATAACTTTATCTTTTGCATTATCAATATCTGGAAAATGTCTCATTGTTTCAAATTGATCATAAATTCGTATAACTGCAGGATATATATTTTCTCTTAATATTTGTCGTGTGGCATCAAAAGAATCTTCAATGGAAGGAAAAGCATAAGAGATTAATTTTCTTTTTTCTGGACTCGGCCAAATCTTTAGAGTAGCTTTGGTAACTATTCCAAGAGTACCTTCTCCACCTATAAATAATTTTTCAAGTTGAGGTCCTGTTGAAGCTCTGGGGGTTGTTTTAAAATCTACAATGTCACCTTGAGGTAAAATAACCTCCATTCCTAAGATAATATCTTCTATCTTTCCATATTTAGTACTGAATTGACCGGCAGCACGATGTGCTATCCATCCACCTAAAGAGGAAATGTAGAGAGATTGAGGTATATGACCCGTTGTATATCCTTTAGCATTTAAATAACGTTCTAAATTCATTCCATTAATACCAGTTTGAGCCGTAACAGTCAAATTTTTATCATTAATTTCGAGAATTTTATTAAATTTTTTCATATCAATAATAATTCCACCCCGAATAGCTATTGCGCCCCCAACAACTCCAGATCCTTCTCCATAAGGTATGACTGGGATCTTCTCTTGATTTACAAACTTTAAAATTTCGCATATCTGTTTTATCGTTTCTGGCCACGTTATAAAATCAGGTAAACCTGCAATTTTTCCTTGAATTGCCCAATTTAACGTTATAAGGGATGCATCCTTTGTATAAGCTAAAATATCAATCTCATTCGTTGAAACATTGTTATCTCCAACAATTTCTCTTAGTCTTTTCTCTATCTTCTGTTTATCTTTAATTTCATTTCGATTTTCTTTATAAATTAGTTCAAAATCTTTTAAATCCATAAATATCAATAGGTTTTTTTATTATCTTAGTAAAATGATTAAGATTAATAAATAATTTTTAGTCTTAATGATATTATATATTAAATTCATTAAATAAACAAAAATAATCAAGATCTAATCTAAACTAATAAATTGTTTCTCCAGTAACTCTATCCACTTTCAAATGTCTGAATTTTGCTTTTTCCCTAATTATTTCTTTAGTGATTGAGATTCTTTCATTAATTTCTTGTGGAAACAAAAATTTTGCTAGATGAATTATCATTTCTTTAGTTTCTATACAATTGAATAATTTTAAACTTTCAATTGAGTAAAATAATTCACTTATTAAATCATAATTTGTATCTATTGAAAAATCAAGAAGTTCTAAATTCCTATAGATACGAGACACAACATTTTTTAAAAGATTAAAATCTTTTAGCTTATCAAGTGAATTGTTCATATAATTACAAAAGAGAACATAATATGTAGCTTCTGATGATACAAATCCTTCTCTGAATTGTTTGATTCCTTCTGGTGTTATTCTTAATTCAATTTCTTCTTTGATTGCCCTTTTTTCATTTTCGAATTTACTTACTCCAAGATGGTGATATAATTTTAATATAACAACTAATTGAGATGTTTCTAGATTTTTTAAATAATTAGATTCAAAAAATTGCGGTTCAGATTTAATAATATTCTTTACTTTTTCAAAATCCAACCAAAATCTCATCATTTCGGTTGATTTGATGAAATAATAAGCTCCGTCAGTAGCCTCGATGAGAGGAGATTCATATCTATCTATAGCTTCTTCATATAAATTTATTAAAAAATCGATAATTTTTTTCTCATCAAGATTAATATTCAGATTTTTAGCTAGATAAATGCCACAAAAATAAATATCGGGATTTTTTAGTGAAACCAAAGGAACATCTATTAACCATTCATCCACATTTCCTTCTAAATATGATTTTAAGTGAGAAAAATCAAACATCTTTTGAAGGTGGAAGAAATGAATGATTCTATAAATTAAGTACAATATTTGAAGTTTAAATTGAGGCTCTGGTAAATCTTCCAAACTTTCAATATTTTGTTTATTCCTTTTGAATTTATCAATAATTCTTTCTTGAATTTGAATATATTTTTTTAAATTATCTCTCTTTTCAGGGGAGCTCTCAATCAAGTTTTTCAAGTTCCGAAGTTCTATAACAAACTCAATTGTTAGAAAACCTTCAGATTTCAACTTTAACATTAAAGGGGCTAATTCAATATCCACAAGATAATCAACAATTGTTTCTAAAAAGATTTCATAAATTATTGGTGCTATCTTTATTTCATAAAGCTCTATTATTGAAGTAATTTTTTCTTTTTCTTTATTTCTTAATTCTAAAAATGGATCCAAGAATTCATTTTCAATACCAGACCTTTCAAACCCAATTTCTTTCAATATCTTTATAAGATATGTTGTGAGTTCTTCAATTTTTTGGTTTATATTATTCTTATTTACATGAGTTTCCACAAAATAACTATTGATTTTATCTCGGAAATAGAGATCAATATTATTATAGAATAGATCAGTCTCTTTAAAATAAAGGTCCAAAATGTTGAATAATCCTTGAAAGATCATTTGATTAAAAGTCTAAAGATATAACTCTTGTTTCAATACTTATTAAATTATTGTTGTGAAAAAATTAATAGTTTTCCATTTTCTATTAAAATTCGGTATTTAAAAGAAGAAAAAAACCAGTTAAATTTAGCTAATGTCTAATTCTTATCTAATTCTTGTATTAATTTCCCAATACCACAGTGAAAAATTACATAAATTAAATATAAAAAGTAAAAAACCTTCTTAATCTTATATTAAGATACAGTTGTAATTGTAAAAAAATATAATATTGCTTAAGAAGAAAACTATGACAGATTCGATTTTTGGTACCTCCGGTATACGTCGTGTATTTTTAAATTATTCTGAATCAGATCTTATGTTCACACCAATAATGAGTCTTGAGGTAGGGTTAGCACTAGGAACGTATTTAAATGGCGGCACTGTAGTAATTGGAAAAGATATTAGAATTTCAGCATTACCAATAGAATATGCACTAATTTCTGGAATTATCAGTAGTGGATGCAATGTTAAAACTTTAGGAATTGTTACTACTCCTACTTTAGCGGCATCTTTGCGTTTTTTAGAGGCTGATGCTGGAGTTATGATAACTGCTTCACATAACACTCCCGAATATATAGGGTTAAAGTTATGGAACCCCTCTGGTGTAGGATATTCTCCCGAACAAGAAATTAAAATTTCGAGAATTTATGATGAGAAGGATTTTCTTAAAATTGAATATGACCAGATAGGAAAAGTAACTGAAATTAATGACATAAATGATCTTCATATTTCAGATATAACCAATCGTATAAAATTTGATGGAAGCAAGTTAAATATTATTGTAGATCCGGGGAATGGTTCTGGCTGTGATATAGTGCCAAAACTTCTTTCTACTTATAACATAAATATAATGACAATAAATAGTCAAATGGATGGGAGATTCCCTGGACGTCATTCAGAACCAAGTAAAGAGAATTTGATCCAAATATCTAAATTTTTAAAAATTTCTCAACAAAGAGATATCGGTATCGCACTTGATGGAGACGCTGATAGAGTTATCTTTTTAGATGAAGCTGGTGAAATAGTTGATCCAATTCGATTGTTAACACTATTAGCAACACATATTATTCAAGAAAATACATTATCCAAGGATGAAATGAAAGTAGCAACTCCTGTTAATTCATCAAGTCTAATTGAAGATGTCTTAAATCCTCTTGGTTGTGAAGTTATTCGAACAGAAGTTGGAGATATTAAGGTATCTCTAGCACTACAAAAATATGGTGGCTTTTTAGGAGGTGAAACTTCTGGCACGTATATCTGGCCTAATTATCATTTTGGTCCTGATTCAATAGTTTCTATAGCTACTATATTGCAAATGATAATCAAGACAGGAAGTAATTTAAAAGAATTATTAAAAGATATTCCTGAATACCCATACTATGCTGAGAAATTTGCACTAAAACAGGATATCCCATTTACAGAAGAAATTCATCAGATGAT
This sequence comes from Promethearchaeia archaeon, assembly GCA_029856145.1. GTDB lineage: Archaea > Asgardarchaeota > Lokiarchaeia > Sigyniarchaeales > SOKP01 > Loki-b32. The sequence continues at coordinate 171,454 of JAHQWK010000011.1, read as the reverse complement.
TATTAATGAAATGAAAGAGACTTTTGATGATTTGGGAAAAGAAGAAGCAAACATCAATAGAATGGATGGATGTAGATTCGATTTTGAAGATGGTTGGCTTTTAATAAGAAGATCTGGAACAAGCCCTTATTTAAGAATTTCAGGTGAATCTACCATAGATATAAACCACTCAATAGAAATGAACAATGTAGCAATGAGAAATATGCAGAAATTAAATCTCATATAAAGGTTTTAGTTTTTTTTAGCCCAATTGTAATTATTCTTTAATTTTATATTATATTATCCAAAATTCAATAATCTTAAAATATTTTTCAAAATATCTTTAACTTGATAACATTGAATATGATTTGGTAAAATGTGTGGCAATGTGTGGCATCTTTGGTATTGTTACTAATGAAGAGAATTTAAACATAGGTAATAATGTATTCGAAGGAATAAAACGCCTAGAATATCGTGGATATGATTCTTGTGGAATTGTTTATATAGCAAATAAAAAATTATTTGTTAAAAAAGATTCTGGTAAAATTGATGAGATCCATAAAAAGTTGAAATTAAATGAGTTTCCGAATGGTTCTAAACTTGCGTTAGCTCACACCAGATGGGCAACTCACGGTCCACCGACAAAGATTAATAGTCATCCTCAGCTAGATTGTAATAATAAAATTGCCGTAGTACATAACGGAATTCTTGAAAATTTTTTTGAACTGAAAGAGGAGTTAATATCAAAGGGGCATGTTTTTAAATCTGAAACTGATACAGAAATCATTCCTCATCTAATTGAAGAAAATTTGAACACTCATGGAAATTTAAAAGAAGCTGTGGTTTCTGCTATTAAAAAGTGTAAAGGTGCGTTTGCACTGGCTATTTGTCATGCTGATTATCCAGATACTATTATTGTTGTTCGAAGAGAATCACCCTTAGTTTTAGGGATTGCGAAAAACACTACTTATTGTGCATCTGATATTCCTGCTTTTTTAAAATACACTAGAAAATGTTATATATTGGATGATGATGAATTAGCAATTTTAAGACCCAATAGTGTTGAGTTTTTCAATATAATGAGCGAAAAGAGAATAGAAAATAAAAAATTAATGACTATTGACTGGAATATTGGTGCTGCTGAGAAGGAGGGCTACGATCACTTCATGTTGAAAGAGATTTATGAAGAACCCATGGCTCTAAGAAGAACTATGAAAATACCTACTGAGTCTTTGAAAGAATTCTCTGAGTCATTGATAAATGCAGAACATATATATATCACAGCTGCTGGAACCTCTTTCTATGCTTCATTAGCAGGAAAATTTATTGTAACAAAATTTCTTGGCAAATATATTGAAGCAATAGAATGTTCTGAATTTAAAACTCAATTAGATAATTGTCTTGAAGATAATTCTGTAATAATAGCAGTATCACAATCGGGAGAAACTATTGATCTAATTGAACCAATTCGATGGGCAAAAAAATATAATCCAAGTGTAAAAATATTATCAATTACAAATATTGTTGGATCAACACTTACTAGACATTCAGATCAAGTTTTAATTACTCAAGCAGGTCCTGAAATTGGAGTTGCTGCTACTAAAACATATGTTTCCCAAGTTCTAACACTTGCATTAGTCGCTTTAGAGATTGCTAAATTGAGAAAAAAACTGTCAAATGAAGAAATTCAGAAATATTATGAGGCTTTACAATCTGTCCCTGATATTATAGAGAACTTTCTTGAAAAAAATGTTGATTTAATTAAATATATTGTAAAAAACTTAGAAAAAAATCTAAATTTTTTCTTTCTAGCCCGTGGCGCTTCAATAGCAACAGCAAAAGAAGGGGGGTTAAAATTAAAAGAAGTTGCTTGTCGTTTTATTGAAGGATATTCAGCAGCACATGCAAAACATGGACCAATTTCTTTAGTAAGAGAGGGATACCCTATTATCTTTATCGCACCTCCAGATGAAACCTATGAAAGGTTGGTTGGAAATGTTATGGAATTTAAAGCAAGAGGGGGTAAAATTATTTCATTAGTCGTAGAAAGCGACGTAAAGATTACTAATCTGAGTGATATTACAATTCGAATACCTCAACCTGAGGATAAATATCATAGTCTTTTTAGTTCAATAACTTTTATTCCAGCCCTACAATTATTAGCTTATTATGCAGCCCTTGAACATAATTTAGATCCTGATAAACCATTAAATCTTGCAAAAACGGTTACAGTTCACTAAATTTCAAAATCTCTTTTTGATTCTTTTGGTAATATAATTTATTTTTCTCTAAATAAATTTTCAATATATTACTCCTTCGAAATTTCAAAAATATGTCCTTTCCATGCATTTAATTCAATATATAATCCATGCTTATACAAATCCTCTCCATGAAAAGTATAAGATTTATTATCAAGTAAATCAGTAAATCTCCACTTATAGGTGTCAAAATGGAATGGACTTATTTTTACATGAGCTTTTGAGTAATTTGAACTATAATTAACAACAACGAGGCGATAATTACTATCTTTCCACCATAAATAAGAGATTATATTTGAAAATGAATCATCATCATTATTAATTGGTTCTACTTCACAGAGTGACCAGTTAGGGGTCTTAAAATCTTGACTTGGTATTGCATTTAATAAACTTAGATAAAAATTTAACACTTGACTATTTTTCTCTTCAAAAGGTCGCCTTCCTAATTGGACAGGTAATTTTATTTTATAACCATGAATTTGACCTTCATGTATTAATCTTACTCCAGGTAAAGTTGTTGTTATAATCGCTGCTGCTCGTGATTTTTCTTCCCCAAATTTCTCAATAGCTCTTAATTCATCGTGATTTTCAATAAATCTAACAAGTTTACTTTGAAAAGCCCATTCTGCTTTTAGATGATCTTTAATAGCATTAACATTCTCATAGACTAATCTTTCATATAACCTTTTATCATAGCAGAAATCGAATCCTTGATGTTGAAGTTCCCATTCCATACCCCAATATACTTCTGCTATAAAAATAAAATCTGGATATTTTTCTTTAATAGCTGGAATGGTTTCTTCCCAAAATTCTTTATCAGGAATGACTCCCGCTTTTTCACCCCAAGTTTTACTAAAAACTTTGTTAGTCATCAACATAGCCATATCACATCGAACTCCATCACAAAGTTCAGCAATACTGAGTAATGTGTTAACTGTTTTATTTCTGGCATCTTCTGAAAATGCATTAATTTGGATTGTATCTGTCCAAGATGGAAAATTGGGGTCGCGACCATAGGCAAATATTTTTTCACCAATACTGAAATAATCATATGGATGAGACATTAAATCATCTAACGTTCCCTCAATAAATAGATCTGATTCAAATGTCCATAAAGAATCGATAGAAACATGATTAGGGACGTAATCTAATATTAATTGAATATCTCGTTCAGCTAATTTCTCCCGGGCTTCCTTTAAGCCATCTATTCCCCCAATATTTTTGTCAACATGATAATAATATACAGCATAAGGTGAACCTATAACATCTTCATCCCTAAAATCATGTAAAGCCTTATGATACTCTTTTAATAGATCAGGATGTTCAAGAGCTATATTTTTACTAGAAGGACTTCTTTCCCAAACGCCCATTAACCATACTGCGTCAAATAATCTAATCTCTTGGTTAAATACTTGTTCGGGAATATTCTTCAAATTTATTGGGATATTATAAATTTCTGATAATGAGTGAAGCCATGGAACGGTATTAATTTCAAGAATTTTTGGATTTCTTACCCATTGTATTTTTTTTATTGACATTTTAATATCTAACTTATTTTTATTAGTTAATGATTTTATTATGAATCTGTTTATTAATGGAAAAGATACATATAAATTTCTTTATAATCATAAATATAATAGAAAAAATAAAATTATAGATAAATTATATTTAAAATTAGATAAAGATTTGAGTTGATATTTAATGAGTGAAGAGAAAGAAGCATTACGGAAGTTAATAATGCTTATATCAGATTTACGTGCAAAGGACGAGGAACGATACGAAGCTCACGTCAATTTCATGAATGAAACAATTAAAATGATTAGTGCCATTGAATCTCAAATGAATAAACATTGGAATACAGTGTTGGGATCGTTAAAAGAATTAAATGATAACATAAGTGCCAATTTAGATTCATTACTTACAGGAATAAATCCAAAAGGATTAAGAGAAACATCAAAATCCCTAAAGGAAATAATGGATACAATGAATAAAAGTGTTCAATCAATGAATCTTGAAAAGGTTTTAAGTGAATTAAAATTCTTGAAAGCAGGAGGTGTTACTTACGTACAAGCCGCACCAGTGGCAGTGGGACAACAACCAGAATCTATTTCTGCCGATATTAATTTAAAGCCACAAGGATTAAAAACTCCAGGAGGAGCAAGCGCACCAGCATCTAAAGGTGAATCAGAATGGGTAGATCCCCATGAAAAGGCAAAAAAGGAGAAAGAAGATCAGCACCTGCTAAAACCATCTGACTTTTTCGGTACATAATTCTCTTTTAATTTAACTAAATAACTCCATAAAAGGTCCTAATTTAGCCTTAAGATTTTCTATATTCTCACCAATCTTCTTAAATTTAATACTAATTGATGGTATTCTAAGATTAGTTCTAAATTTATTTTTTAGTAAATCATAACAATTAGAATCTAGATGACAATTTGCAAGTTCATTAATAATAATACCATCGATTCTCGTTCTTTTAATATATTTTTGGTAAGATTTGATTAATGCGTCACAATTATTTAAACATAATAAGCCTTTATTTGAGGCATTTAAGAGGAATCGGGCATACTCCTCAACTGGATTAGAGTCTTTTGAAACTGGAATTTCTTCTAATAAACCTAATATGTCCCAATCTGAATAAATTACTTTACCTCCTAATTGATATATAATTTCTTGGCTTTCTGGTTCCCAACCATTGAATATTGGAGTTAATAATATTCTTGGCATATTGGATACATCCATCCCAATACCCCGATCTATACGATCTCTCATTTCTTTTACTAATTGGCTAATATTTTCCAAGTATCTCTGGGCATTGGAATTATAATCTTGGAAAGAGATCGTCAATAAAGCTAAGATTTCTGCAAATGTAGCAGGATTACAAGGATAGAAATCTGAAGTGCTAATATCATAAATAATTGATTTGTAATATCTTTTTACTTGATTCCCTATTCGAAATTGCTTATTTAAGCTATTATCTGTTACAATATTTCCTGTTATATTTTCAATTTCTGAAATAGCTTTTTGGACATTATTAACCATAATTTCTAAGGTTTTTTCTTTATTTTCTTTATCAATTGGGGGAATGTCTACCCAAACTTGATTTGGTATTATTGCTCTTAAAGATTTAAGATATTGATTATATTTATTACATCGTAAAGTGAAATTTAAAGTACAATCACAATTATTTGCTTCTGAAACATGCATTCCATAAATAGATTTAATCCCAAAGCAAAAATCTGGTGACACATTTTTTTTGATTGCTCGTTCGTATAATAAATTATATTTTGAATTGATCGAGTTAATCACATCATTTAAAACATTATCTACTATTTTTAAAAAGTCTACTTGCCTTACTATTCCTAATAATTTAGTTGTAAGATTCCAACCGAATAGACTTGTTGCTGAATTTAACGCGAGCAAATATAAATTAAGTTTAAATTTTTCCATGCGAATCGGAAAAACAGGAATTGAGTCCGCAGCAAACACCAAATCCGGGAATCCAGAAGCAACAGAAATTAAAGTCTTTCTTTCTTTTAATTTCTTCCTTTGTAAATAATCTCTACCCGTTAAGAAATTGTATGCAATTTTTAAGACTGACGTAAAGTTAGCAATATCATCGGCATATATACTCATTTTTATATTATCTCCAAAATGGGTAAAAGAATCATTATTACTCTTTTATAATATAATCTATTATTCTAATATTATTTTTAAAGATTTTATAACCATTCATAATTCATCATCATAAATTATTATGTCTTTTTCTTTTTTTCAATTTCCAATACTGATAGAGCTCAAATTATTTAAAATATTTATAGAAAATATAGAATTCGATAAAATAAAAATTTGAAGCCGAACTTATTTAAACGAGACCAAGATTTAAATATTCTTATTGATATAATTCAGTAAAATGTCCTTCAAAAAGGTAGCTAATAAATTTGAGATTATTTCATTTAAAAAAGATTTGCTCTATCTTGCTATAATTAAATAATTTGCTCATACTAATTGAAGGAGAATATTGAGAATATAAACTTAAATTTAAATTATCATTTTAAGTGAAAACCAAAATGAAATCGCGTAAAATAGAATGGAAGGAAAGTCTAATTAAAAGTCTCATTTATAGATCATTAACATTAGTACTCGGGACTCTGACAGCATATCTTATTACTGGTAGTATTGCAATTGCTACAGGAATGGCACTTTTAACAGAGTCTGTGCAAAGTGTAAACTATTTCTTCTATGAATTAACTTGGAGTAATATTTCTAGAAGAAAACTTGAGAAAAAAATAATTGGACAAATTAAAAAAAAAGAAATTGATTTAAGATTAGATTTTTCTTCTATTAAAGAATTAGCTTATCAATTATCTCAAATTAATACTTTTATTCCTGAACTATACATATCCCTTCAAAATATTTTCAATAAAATGTTGGAAAATGAAGAATTAGCAGAAATTCATGAAGAAATCGAAAATTATAAGAATTACTTTGATGTGGCTCATTCAGGAAGAAAGATGGTCTTTTTAAAAGAAAAGGAAGAATAAAGAAACCAAATGTAGAAAAAAATTTAAGAATTTTGAGAATTAAAAAAAATTCACAGTGAAAATTTATTCTAAATTATTTCTTTTATGCAAACACAACCATATGAAATTTTCAATGATCTCTTGTCCGATTATTCTAGTCTTGTTAGCAATTCGTTCATCAAACAAACTTGGATGAAAATAGTAAGGATTATGAGTTTCAGGATGAAATTGAAGTGCAAAAATTGGTTTTTTAATGTGTCGTATATATTGAACAATATTGTAGCCCATTGTTCTGGAAGTACTGAGAATCTTGAAATTTTTTTGAATTTTATAATCATTAGGAGATACAAAATCAAGGTGATGGGCGTTTACCGGAATATTTTTTTGAGTAATTAGCTCATCTTTTTCTTTAATTAAGATAAAAATAATCCTTCCTCCTAAACCGAGTATTCTCATTCTACCTATTTGAGCCCCATAAGCATACGCTACTAAATGAAATCCAAAGCACAATGCAAGGATTGGTGTCTGAATTTTTTGTTGAATTAATTCTAATTGGGGTTTAAATTTCTTTTTTATTCTTTCATTATAGTAAAAACTAGAAACATTCAATTCAGACCCCGAAAGTATTATTCCTATATAATTTTCTGTCAATTCTGATTTAAATTGAGTAAAATGGATTGTTTTAAACTCTACTTCTGTTAGACAATCTCTTATAATTGATTCTATTCGTGTTATTCTATCTGTTGGAAAACCTCGAGAATAATTGTCGATTATAAGGATTTGCTTAAGTTTATCATTATCAGAAGAATTTTTTTCAACCATTAATATCATCCAAATTGTCTAAGTAATTTTTAATTAAAATATCAGAAGGGCAATATGTATAAGCGTCTAAATCTATTCCATTATCTAACTTGACATTCACTAGAATTCTGTAATATAATTCCCCTTCTCCTTCTATTATATCGATATAATTAATAAGGGATTGTCCCAAATCAAAATATATTTCACCTTGAACTTTAGATGAATCATCACGAATAATAAATGGAAAGTCCAGAGAAGGAGGTTTCGCTTTTCTATAGTTGAATAAGGTGGCTTTTTCATACTTTAGACCTCTAAGAATATAATTCCGACTTTGTCCATGTTGTAATGTACCATAGGCAAATAGATTATTGCATTTGAGCTTTTTAGGTTCTTTACTTTCCATTTTTTCCGCACTATTTTTCATTATAATTAAAAGAATATATCACCAAACAATCTATCAATTAAAGATTCAGATTCGGATCTCATCCTTGCTGAGGTAATAAATCTCTTGTAACATTGAAAGAAATTATTATTAAAAAATTATTAAGTTATATATTTTTAGTAAGAAATTAAGATCTTTTCATAAATTTCTACTTAAATTCATTTCCATAAATGCACCTAATCTAGTCTTTACTTGCTCAATATTTTCACCTATTTTATTAAAAGTAAGAGAAATGCTTGGGATTTCTAGTTCTCGACGGATCTTTTCTTTGAGCATTGTAAAACAATTCGATATTGAATGGCAACCGTAAAGCTCAAAGAAAATTAAGCCATCCACATTAAGCTTTTTTGCTATCCTCAAATATGAATCTGTCAGAGCATTATTATCACATCCAATCCCATTCGTTGTCGCATTCATTAAATAATGAGCATAGGCTTCGACGGGATCAGAAATTTTAGTAATAGGAATATCATCTAAAAGTAATAAAATATCCCAATCAGCATATAATGCCCGGCCTCCTAATTCATAAATTATTTCATGAGTTTTTGGCTCCCATCCACCAAACATTGGAGTAATTAAAATTCGAGGCATATTACTAACATCCATACCAATTTTATTTCTAATTCTCTCTTTCATTTCCTTTACTAATGATGCCATATTATCCCGATATCGATTTGCATTAGAATTATAATCCTGAAAACTATTGTTTAGTATCACTAATATTTCACTAAATGTAGCAGGATTACAAGGATAAAATTCGGATAAACTTATATCATAAAGAATAGTTTTATAATAGTTTCTTATATCATTAGCAACATGAAAATGATTCCGTAGAATGTTTTCATCATAACTATTCCCACTTATCTTTTCTAATTCTCTAATACCATCATAAAGATTCTCTGTCAATAATTCTATCGCATTTCCAATATTTCTTGGAGGAATATCAATCCAAATTTGTTTTGCAGGATTTTCAATTGTTTTTAAGGATTCTAAATATTTATTCCAAGCACTACATCGAATGGTATAATTTAAATTAGCATCATAATTCTTTCCTTTTGAAACATGCATTCCATAGAGAGATTTTATTCCATAACAAAAATCAGTTGGAACACCACTTTCGATTCCAAGATCATACATTTCATTATATTTATCATTTACCGTATCTATTACACTATCAATTATTTCATCAATAATTTTGCTAACATCTCCAATACCAAGGTTTTTTACAAAACCCAAGAATTTAGAAACGTTTTCCCAACCGAATATGCTAGCTGTAGAACCTAAATATGTTAGATATCTATGTATTTTAAAAGCATGTGTTCTAATTGGAAATACAGGAACTAAATCAGGAAATCCATAAACTAAATCAGAAAATGGTAATGCTACTGAAATTAATTTCTTTTTCTCTCGAAATTTCTTTCTTTTTAAATAATCTCTACCTGTTAAAAGATTATACGAAATTCTCAGCACGGAACTAAATCTAACAATCTCATCAGCTATAAGACTCACGCTTTAAATCATCTCCAAAAATGCTTCTATCCTAGTAGTAAGCTGACCACGAATAGCTCTTGAATAATCTCTTTCTAAATTTAAAACTTGAATCCCTTTTTCTTGTAATCCATTTTTAAAATGTGAAGACATAATTGAGATGTGATCACAGAATTTTATAATATGATTTATGATCCCTAACTTTCTTCCTGTTTTCTTTAGATGATCTTGATAGATTTTCTCAATCTGAGATATTTTATTTTCTAGAAAGTTAGGAACTGAATGATCTCCAAATTTATTATTTTTAAAGCGGTGAACTAATAAATCATACGGGTTTCCTATTGAATCTATAATATTATCTTCAAAAATTTGGGAATAATAGTTATTTCCAATCCAGGAATCAAAAAAAACAATATTTCCTCCCCCTTCTTCTATTAAATCAATTAGATAATCATTAATAAAGATAGATCCTCCTGTTATTAAAATATCCTTTAAATCAGTAAGTTTTTGAATTTGATTCTCCTTATGCTTTTGAATATATGACTCTAATTTGGGAAGAAATAAAGGTCCATATAGCATAGCACTTTGAATGATTTTTAGCTTTTCTGTACCTTTAATATTTAAAAAACTAAAATCTAATAACTTTTTCTTAAAGGAATTATAATTTTTAATACTCTGTATAAAAACCTCATCCTTAATTTTGTTTCCATTGATTATTTCTAATTGTTTTTTCAACTCCATTAATTCCAATTTGAAATATTTCAAACTATTCTTATTTTTAGTATATGAGATATAGAATTTCAAAGAAGGTATATTAAAATATTTAGAAATTATTTCAGAGGCACAAATATCTGAAACACAATGATTTGAAATGATGAAATAATCAATTAAATCTAAAAATTCATATTGCCTAGGTTTTATCGAAAAGAATCCAATACAAGACTGAGCAAATGCACAAGTGGAAGGAGGTAAATAATCATGGCTAGCATCCATTAAATCATCATTTCCCGCAAAGATTAACCTTAAAGGAATGAAACCAGCAGCATCTAACAACTCTTCAGGTATATTATCATGAGAAATAAATGCAATAATTCTTTTTCCTTCTTGCTTTTTTTCTCTTAAAAATGTTGCGTAATCAGATAAAAGCTCTAAATTATCCATTATAATTTTTTATAACTTTGAATTATTAATCAAAAAAGAGTTAATTATTCATAAAATTTATTATAATAAACCAAAACATAAAATTACAAATAAACTAGTAAAAGAATTTAGCTGTTATTTTGGTTTTGAGCAATCAAAGCTGCACCAATTGCTCCAGTTAGTTGGGCCTTACTTTCTCCATTAAGCACTGGTATGACAATCTCAAACCCTAACTCTTGTTCTAAAAATTTCTTAACTCCTATATTTTTAGCAACTCCGCCACAAAAAACTAAAAGAGGTGCAACTCCGATACGTTTAGCCATCCCTGCAACCCGCTTTGCGATTGATTTATGAATTCCCGCAGCGATATCTTCTTTTTTAGTTCCTTTTGCAAAAAGAGATATAACTTCAGATTCAGCAAAAACAGTACAGGTCGAACTAATTGATGCTGGATTATTAGATTTAAGTGCTAAATCTCCAATTTGCTGGATCGGAACTTCAAGAGCTCCTGCCATTACTTCTATAAAACGACCTGTTCCAGCGGCGCACTTATCATTCATCTGGAAATCAATAACACTACCAGTTTTCTTGGATATTACAATTGCTTTACTATCTTGGCCTCCTATATCAATTACAGATTGAGCTTCTGGGAAGAAAAATTGCACTCCACGAGCATGCGCTGTGATTTCTGTAATGCGGTCATCAGCAAAAGATACAGTATTTCTGCCATAACCAGTTGACATTACATAAACATCACTCTTTTTTAGGTTACATTGTTCTAATAGCTCATTAAATAGATTATTCCCAACACGTTTAAAATCAAAGGTAGATCGCCCTACCCGATAGCCCATAATATTCTTATCGTCAAGCAATACTACTTTTGTTTCTAATGATCCAATGTCTACTCCACAAGTCTTCAATTTTCCATTCATCCTATAGTATGTAATCTAGCTAATGTGTAAAATGAAAATCAAAAATTAAAATTTATGATAATAATTTAACTTAATAAAAAGATAGAAATTAAAATGGTTATAAAAAAGGCAAATGTCATCTGAAGTACATTTTTGATAATTGATTCTTTAGAAACTACTCCTAAAAAGACTCCAAGTAAAATTACACAAATAAGGATTATTAAAAAGGATATAATAAAAATTAATAAATTGGCAGATGGTACGCATAAAAAAGGAATTAAAGGTATTAACCCTCCTAAAAATGGAGAACCTCCATTTATGCAAGAAACAATTACACTTGAAAATTTCTCAGCTTTTTCTTGAAGGGTTTTAAATTTTTTCTTCTCTTTTCTCCGTCTGATTTGTGCTTTTGAAATTATATTCTGATTTATTTTAATCAACATTGCTTTTTCAATCTCTTTAATATTATCAGAATCCCCTTCAATCTCTTCTTGTTCCTCACTAACATCTATTACCATTGCTTTTTTTAATTCTTCTTTAATTTTTTTTTGTTCAGCCTTCTCTGAAAGATATGATCCAGTTAAACCTGAAATGAGCATTGATATGGAACTCCCCACCCCGGTTAAAATAACAAGATGACTATCAATCGTCGGTTGATCTCCCTTTAACACTATAACAAAAAAACCTAATAAAATTCCTAAAACTGTTAACATCCCATCATAAAAGTTATTTACAAAATATCGTCTAGCAATTGCCCATAAATTCGTAATTTTTGCGTAAGTTCTGATTTTTTCTAACATTTTATTTACTATTTAAACTACAATCGGGAGTAGAATTTCTTATTTAATCTATTCAAATCTTATTTTTCAATTAAAGAGATGATTATCAATTAAAATTTTGATACACCTTATAATCTTAGAGACCAAGTAGTATCGAAACTATTAGAGTTACCACACCTGCGGTTATTAAATGCAAAGCATATCTTAAACGGCCCCCTCCTGAAATTTGTCCTAAAAAAACACCTAAATATATAAGCAAACCGGCAAGTATAACGTAAGAAAATATAAAATGAAACAAAGTCAGAGATACCCCAAAGAAAAAAGGAATTAGAGGAAGAGAACTTCCTAGAACTGGAGCACCTCCATCTACTAAAGAAGCCACAATTGTTGCGAAATTTTCTGCTTTTCCTATTATTGTTTTAGAATTATTTTCTTTCTTATTTTTACTTTTTTCACGCCTAGACTCTAAATCAAGATTTTCCTCTTTAACAATCGCCATATCCTTTTTCATGTCCATTACTTTTTTCTTTCTTTCAGCTTCCTCAGAAAGAAATGCTCCCCACAACCCACTAATTCCAATTGCTGCGGCTGTTGCAAATCCTGTTATGAGAACCTGTTGAGACTCAAATTTTAAAGGATCTGCGAGGAATATTATAAAAATCCCACTTACAATTCCAGCACAAGTTAAGGCGCCGTCAAAAGCATTATTAAAGAATTTTCTTCTTACGATTATTCCTAAATCAGACATTTTAGAATATTCTTTCCATTGCTGAAATTTCTTCTTAATAGGCATTATGCTATTTTTTCACCTTTTTATCAATGTTTACAAGCTTAAATTGTACAATTCTCAATAAGATTATTTTATTAAAAAGATATATCCAATTCTTTTAGAATTTACTTATAAATAAAATTAAGAATATATTAAAATTTCTCTAAATACTATATTTTTTATTGATTTAATTTTTTATATTTATAAGAGTTAATTAAATATTTAAATTGAAACTTCAAAAACATCCTCAGATAATTCCATAGCCACATACTCATTGGATACTATATTTTCTAACTCTGCGCTATCTTGTTCTTTTCCTTTAGCAGATGGATTATAGAAGGAAGTTTTGGAATTTTTGTATATTATTTTCAGATAAATCGAAAGTTCAGAAAGTAATATGGAAGAAAATTGGAATACCGCACATCCCCATGAGGGATAGTATCAATGTGTGCATTAATCCTAAATCCAGAGTTATAAATTACTGATTTCCTCAAGGACATAAAATAGAAAGGTTTACTCTTTTGCATTTGGTTAACATTGGCATTAATCTATGATCAGTTTCTTTAATCTAAATTTATTTTAATTTGAAATTGTGTTTTATATGGATAATGGAGTTCTAAAGGATCTCTACATGTGGTAATAAAAGAGATATTTCTATAAATTAACTCATCAAAAACTAACCTATTGAACACACTTTCGAGCTGAACGTTCATTAGGTAATCTTTATCTCCAAATACCTTTATTAATTGCTCTTTTGCAAGAAAATATGCCTCTTCTTCAAATTGGTAATAATAATCTCTATTTAACTTAAAATTTTTACTATAATAGTCAAACGGTACTTTCTGAAGGAGATCATCAGCATCTTCTAAAACAACAACACCGATCGGAGTATCTGAATTCTTTATAGGGATGGAGTTCTTAACTACCTGAAAGAGCAAAGGAAATAGTATTTTCTGATAATGAAGATCGCACCCTGATAAATCAATACATATCTTCTTCCCCTCACTCCATAATCCTAACCATCGAGGAATATCCAAGGACATCCATAATGTTCTTTGGAGAACAGGATCCTCTTGAATGAATTCAATTGTCTTTTCGATACTTTTGATATTACTCTCGTTAAAATCTTCACTATACGGATGATCAATCAAATATTTCTTGAGGTCATCTAAAAAATCAATTATGGAGCTGGGAAATTTACCAATCTTATAATGCCGAAGTAAACAACCAATAACAATGCTCATCTCAAAATGGAATCCGAATATTGCATTTATGCAACTGATGCTTATGCAACTGAAAAAGTGAAAAAGAAAATAGTCAAAAAATATAAAGTAGAAGGATTTGTCAGTCTAGTAAAGTCAGCTGGGGTGCTCCAAAAAGTCCTTGAAGCATTAGGCTTAACAGATGAGAAAGCTGAGAAACGTGAGAAAATTCAAGAGGAGGAGAGAATTGAGCTTGTGTTTGGAAATGCAACTGAGATCTTTAATAGCCATGATAATATCGATTACTATTTATTTGCTCTGCGGAGTGGAGAAGATAGTTCTACTATACTCTATTTACGAGTGTCCCATCCGTTAATGAATTTTAAAGATTTACAGGTATCAACTAACCAACCTCAAAAATTCCTCAACTTTGATATTGTTAAATATTTTAAAAGAAAGGATCCTCCTGAGAATTAATTCTACAATATATATGTGCATAAAAAATTATGTTAGGGTGTATTAAATAATTACAAAATCTGTAAAAGAAGACCATAAAGAGAGTAAAGAAAAAGACAGAAGTTTGGATGAAGATTTTTATGAGATGTTCCTAAAAGCTATGCTCTATGGGATTCATCCAAAAATATTATAATCTCAAAATTCATACTCTCTTGTGGTTTAATAATTAAATGAGTAAAGCCACTAACATTTATTTGCGTAGTTATATCTCAGAGAGTTTTCTAATAAATATAGTTGGGACAGGATATATCTTATTAGAATCAAAAGAGCATGGTTATCAAAGTGTATTTTATTCTACGTTCTGAGTTAAAGACGAAGAAGCGGAACTTATATCCATCGGATTAGAATTATAGAAAACCAATAATAGATATAATATGTATAAAAAATAAAAAAAAGTTTTTAGAAGATTAAATTTTACTAAAATCTGTTAAACATACTCAAAGTTCAGATAATAGGTTGATGATACTTCATATGCGTCTTCATGAGAAGTAGCAGCTGGATAACCGGATAGATATACTAGAAGATCAATATCAATCATCCATGTTATTTCCATTTGATAAGAACCTAGAATTTTTGGATTAGGTAGTTGAATTGTAAAACCAGTATACATACTAAGACTTTCTAGTGTTGGGTTTGGAATCGCTAAGAATCCTCCTGCATGCCACGATGCAACGAATTTATCATTATCAATTCTTTCTTTAGAAATAACTGGGTCATCAGGGTTCATAAAAGTAAGAAATTTAATTGCCCAATTTAATGGATCCTCTATATATTCGGGAAAATTGATAAGGTTTATTATATTACTTATCTGTTTAAGAACATGGTTAACTTGCTCATAAAAATCCGTTCCCTCATAACTTGTGGAAATATCACAAAATATACCTAAATTCTGATTATCCATATAAGTTCCATCAGGACAAAGAACTCTCCATTGAAGAGAGACTCCATGAATATAATAAGTACATATCTCGAGTAGTACACCAGCTCTTCTAGTGAAGTCATAAGTATCAGGATCAATATTAACTAAAAGAGACGTTCCAAAAGTAGCCAAATAATCATTTACCTCCCCATCTGGCTCAGTATAGGGAACAAAGACTTCAAGATCAACAACAGGATCATCTGGTAAATCATTATAAATACAATTCTGTAAGGGGGTATATCTTTTATTATTATCAAGTGTGTTTTCGATATACCATAGATTGTTAATAAATAGATCTTCTAATCTGATATTCTGACCATGAGAAAGTTCTATTACTATCTGATGCGTTAATGGAGTTGTGAGTTCATTTGCATCGATTATAAATGGATACAGGTCATTTTTTGTTAGTATAATGCCCATTTCATTATAGATTTCTGAATTATCAACATATATTTTAATATCTATAGTTTTATCAGGATCCATTGTGTTAATTAGACTAAACTCAATTGTTGGAGTATAATAGGTATCAATACTCAAAATTGTAAATCCTAATTTCGCATCTAGTTCTTGAGGAAAGAATCTTTGGGTTGAACCTATTAAAGGTTTTGGTGCGGGTAACTCTACAACTACTGATTTAGGGTTAGAACATAATGACTGTTGCCCCGTATCAGGGTTATATGCTTTGACTTTATATGCCCAAGTGCCATTAGGAATTGCATCTATATAAGTTCGCGCTCTATTCGTTGTTGCTGCTATAAGCTTATATATTCCAGTCTGTGAATTCCATCTGTATATTTTATAATCAGCTCCACTTACTTCACTCCACTCTAATATAATAATACCATCATAATCTGGGGAAGTGGGTTGATAAAGTTCAGGAGTAGGAAGAAGAGAACCGCCCCCACTACCAGGATCGAAATATGCCATTCCACTGGTTGAAAATCCAATGATAAATAAAAGGCTTAGACCTATTAAACTAAATTTGTTTTTTTTATTCATATTTTTTCATCTTTTACATTTATAATTAGATTTCATCCATTTTTTACCTTTTAAAAGTAAAAATTGGATTCGTATAGGATGTTATTGAAGAAGATATTTAAATATAATTACTGTTCTGGAGTGATGAATATAAAATGCGACATATGAATCCTTAAGTTTATTACAATAGAAGAAAACAGTTTTTCACCATGGAGTCAAACTCCTTATCTTATATGCTTAGTGAGAAAGGTCTCAATTATTTCAATAAGGCGTTCTCTAAGCTGAGGGTGCGCCCATTCATCTAATTCAAACAGTCCTTCTTTTTCTGCTTTAGTGTGGAGCTATAAATGTGCGAGTACAACAAAAGTACTCCTCTTAAGCTCCCAAAAATCACGAGTCCCACAAATTTTATCCAGAGTATGTTGAATTAACTCCCTTCTTGCTTGTTTTACAGCGTCACTTTTTTGAGACATCCTGCTTATAAAATGGATTTAGCATTATATAAAATGTATGAGAGCTGTGGTTAAATAAAAAATTTAGACAATATGTAAATTAATAATAGTTTGGAGAAAGGGGGGTCCCTACTGTACGAGACGCAAATGAGCGTCAAAACAAAATAGGTGGAGGAGGGCGAAATCAGAGTGTAAGAATTTACACTACCAAAAGACAAAAATCCAGGGTGTAAGTAGGGCCCATGTTTTCTTATCATAGTAAAAAGTTATTCTATTGAATTAATGATGAAATTCTTGCCTAATATTAAATAATCACACTCGTATTTAAATAAAAAAATGTGTACTTTAGAGATCTTCTATTTGTCTATTAAAGATATTCCAAATTATCTTCAAACTCCCTCAGAGTTAGATCTCCAATAGAATAAGGGAGTTTTGCTATCTTATTATTACTTAAATCAAGGCTTATAAGTGTCTTAAGATTTCCTATTGATTTAGGTATATATTCCAATAAATTTGTGTTCAAGGTAATAGTTTTTATTGATTTAAGATTTCCGATTAATTCTGGGATTTGCTTTAATTGATTATTAGATAGATCGACTACCCTAAGAGACTTTAAGTATCCAAAAGAATCTGGAAGTGTTATCAGTTTATTCTCACTTAACTCTAATTCTTTCAATGAAGTAAGGTTTCCAAATGATTTTGGCAAAATTTCTAATTCATTATTAACTACAATCAATTGCTCAAGTGCTTTTAAATTTCCAAATGATTCGGGTAGATTTTTTAATTTATTATGACTAAGGTCTAATTTCCTAAGCTTATAGAGATTACCAAACGATTCAGGTAGCGTCTTGATCATAGTGTCATGCAATTCTAATATTTCTAGAGATTTTAGATGTCCGATTGAATCAGGTAATTCTTCTAGTTCTTCAAGTATCTTAAGAATTTTCAGAGAACTTATCTCTCCAATCCAATCAGGAAGCTGTCTCAATTGATTACTATAAATCCTCAATACTTCTAAGTTTTTTAGTCTTTTAATTATTCTAGGTATTTCTGTTATATTACACCTTACTAGATTTAGTTCCTTTACTTTCCCCTCTTTTAATACAAGACTTTGATAATAAAGAAATTCTTCATTGTCTATATTGAATTCTTTTCCAGTTAACCTTTCTAATTCTCTAATCACATTTTCCTCTTCCTCTAATTTGAATAGGATATATTTCTCATCAATAGTGATCAACTTCATATATCCCTCTTGTAGTAGATATTTCTGGATATTTTTAGTACCATTAAAAAATCGGAAAATTATTTCTTCTTTAAATTTTTGTTTTGCTTTTGTGTCTCCGACTTCAGTAAGCTTTTTTAATAAAGGAAATGAAAGATTACTATGAAGAAGTCGAGTGTCATAATTATTCTCTGCCCATGCTTGTAGATTTGAGCAGTGGACTAAGAATCTCACATGAGCAGGAATGTCTAATATTTCTATTTCAAAATCATCTTCTTTTATATGAGAAGGAGTTTTCGCTATTTCATCTATAGATAATTCTGCTAATTCATCAACAGAGTCAATAGCTTGCAGCTCTTCTAATTTATCAGCTCTTTTATTTAGTAAGATATATGAACATTGCTCAAACAATTCTCCATTTATATAAAGATTAGTCTTCTTATCTTCAAGTTTTAGGGTAATAAATTCATTTATCTTAAATTGTAACATTGAAATTAACATTTTTTTCTTTCTCTTATGCTATAAAATAAATTTGTATTATATAAATTTAAGGAGGTTTACTGTAATTCATAAAATTTATATCATTTCAGAGATTACAAACCTTACTATAATAAATTATTTGAAGAGATTTTTATGAATAAAAATAAGGAAGAAATCATATCAATACTAATAGAACACTCCAGAATTATATATTCTGTTCTCAGCGATATGGGGGTTTTTTATAATAGATGGGTTGAAGATTATGAAAAACATAAACCCTCACTGGAAAAGAAAAAGATTAAAATGCAATTAAATGAAGAAGATGCAGATGCCATTAAAATTCAGTTAATTCAAAACTTTTCTGAATCGGGCGCCGGATTAGACGATTTCGTTGCTTTAATCCTCCGAATGGATAATTTGATCAATTATCCTCTCGAATTTGTAGATATGTTGCCTAACATTAAACTGGATACTAAAAATAACCCAGAGATAGTCAAGAGATACGAGAAATTGATCAATAAAACTATTGAGATGGCTGATGTATTAAAATCAACTATAAAAGGCTTAAGAGATAAACCAGATGTTGTATTTAAGAATACCACAACGATTCATGAGATTGAAAATGAAATTGATCTAATATACAGGCAATTTCTTGAACATTTATATTCTAATGAAGATATTGATATAAGAGTCCTTTTACGATTAAGAGATAGTATAAATTTGCTGGAAAGTCTTGCAGACCGCATCCACGATATTGCAGATCTCATAAGAGTTTTACTTTATCAGTGAATTGGGGCTGTAAATTACCCCGTCACTAGTCTCTGTTTTTATTATATATCATTAACCTTCAATTTTCTTGAAATTAATAGAAAAAGTATAGTATATAATCTATGATACTTCAATAGTTGTATTATATACATATTTTCATCAATTGTTAAATCTCTCAGTTTTGAATAAGAAGATTTATACGCAAATTTTAATTATTCTCATTCAAAAGAATAATTTTTTTAAATAAAAACTTAGATGTAATGTATATGAACGGTAAACAAAAATTTTATTTTTATCTTGCTCTTGTTCAAGTTATATTAGTTATGGTATTTCTTTTAACTATTAATGGTCTTGTAGGATTTGTTACCGCCCAAGAGACAAATTTTGACTATTATAACTCTCCAACGACTGCTATATTAGCAATTTCTGCTGCTATAGCGATCTCAATCTCAGGATTAGCTGCAGCTCATGTTATAAAAACCGTAGGGACTGCTGCAATTTCAGCAATCTCAGAAAGGGAGGGCGCATTTGGAAAGGTAGTAGTTATTGTTGCATTAGGAGAAGCGATTGCGATTTATGGCTTGATCATAGCAATCCTATTGGTGTTTAATATCCCAGCACCTCCGTAACCGTTATTAATTTATAAATATTATATTTTTGGTGAATTTTACGAGTGCTATCGAAGTACCATCTTACGCTTTTTCTTTAATCAAAATTGGTTTTTTAAAACAATTAATAATGGATGACACAACACTGCAAAAGTTAGAAGAAATTACTGAGATTAAACAATTTATTGAATATATAAGCGTATTTTATCCTGGACTCACTTTTAAATCTTATACAATTGAAGATATTGAGAAAGCTCTTTTTCACACTTATATAAAATTAATAGGGAAAATTCTCTATATATCTCCAAAAACTATGAGAATCTTTTTGAGGAACTATTTATTGAAATATGAAATAATGAATATAAAACACATTATCCTTGGTACAATTTTAGGTATAAGTACTGATGAAAAAAATTCTATGGTTAATATGTTAGTCGAGAAATACCTAAATAATGCAAATTTTATGACAGAGTTGATTGAAATTACATCTCTAGAAACAATACAACTGTTTATGAAACCTACCCTATATAATAAGGTAATTAGAGAAGGAATTCTTTATTTTAAAAAAACAAATGAAATATTCGTGTTAGAAGCCTTTTTAGACCAATTATATTATGAAAATCTGAAAAAAGAGATGAGATTGTTAACTCAAAAAGAAAAAACAATGATTTCTTCTTATATCAATTATGTATCAGAAATTTACAATTTGAATGTTATATATAGAGGGATTAAAAATAATATTGATAAAAATCTTTTATTACAGTTTTTGGTTAAAACTTATTTATTTATGAATGAGAAAAAACTGAAGGATTTAGTGTTTTCAAACGATGTAGATGAATTTATAGTAGTTTTTAAAAAATTTCTAACTAATATAAAAGAACTAAAATCAAGTTTATCTCATTCTTCTCTTGATGAAGAACATTTTATTTGGTCAGTAGAGAAAATATATTTAGATTATTATTTTAAAATGTTAGAAACTAAGAAAGTGGATATTGAATATCAAGCGATATTTAAAATCTTGGAAATACTAATAAAAAAAGATAAAGAAATTCGCTTATTCATTCTCCCAAAATTAGTAAAAATTGTGCATGAAAAATACAAATTATTAAAATGAGAGATTAATGTAAAAATAGGAGACAATAATTCGGGTTGTTGAGCTATGGATATTTTTAAATGGATAAAAGATATCGAAAACGTATATGAAGAATTAATAAATAGTGCGAAAAATGTTAATTTAAATGATATAGAACAGTTCAGAGAGATCCAAAGAAAGGAATTTGAGGATTATCTAAGAAAGAAAAATGATCTTGTAAATAATGCCTTAATTACACTCTCAAAAGATGTGGGCTCTGAAACTAAAATCTTTAGGGATAAGATGGATATAGCAATTAAAAAAATTGAAAAGCAATTTCAGAATAGTATTCAAAATCTAAATAAATTAATTATATCTGAGGCAAGGTTAGATTTCTAATGGTCAATCAAAAAATTCATATTTTAGGAGAAGAAGATTTGGTAGTAATGTTAGGTCTTTTAGGTATAGAAGGCACAATAATTAATTCTGGAGATGATTTTATGATCGAATTTAAAGAGTTAATAAAAAGGCCTTCAATAGGCATGATAATAATTGCAATACCTTTACCCGACGATATTATAAATTTTATAATAAATTTTAAACTTAATAATAGGATACCCTTCATATTTATCCTTCCAGATATTTTCCATCCTCACATTGAAGAAGAAGGACAAGTAATAAATAAAATATTAGAATCTATTGGAGACGTTGTTATATCATAGGGAGTTGATATAAAATTTCTGAAGAAAAAGAGTTAAAAAAACAGTTTGGGGATCTAGGGCTTTATTTAATTGAGAAAGCTCAAAAAGAAATAGACGAATTTAATCGCCAAACATTATTTCAGAAAGCTGAAATAAAAAAGAGGTATATAGAAAGAAGTCAAGAACGTTCCCTAAGACTCAAAGAACAATTTACAGAAAATTTTGATCAGTTCTTAAATCAATCCTTATCTTCAACACTTTTAGAGGGAAAAGAAAAATTTTTGAAATTAAAAAATAAATTAATAAAAGAGTTGAAAACAAGTCTATTTAATAATATTAAGGTAAATATAAAAAATAATTATTCAAATTACATTAAGTTCTTATTAAAGATTATTAAGAAAATTAAAAAAACTGTTGATAAACCTCAAGCAATAGAATTAATCCTTAATTCAAAAGATTATAGTTATTTTCTTCAAAACTCAGAAAAAATTCAAAATTTATTCAAAAATCCCGTCGAAATAAACAAAGAAAATATGGATTTTATTGGAGGTTTTAAAATTTCATTGGGTGGCGGATTAATATCCTATGATTATACTATTGATAACTTAATTAATAAAAAATCTTCTTTCATCCAAATAGAAGTCTCAAAGATTGTAAATGACTCAGAAATTAAGGAAATTGATAAAGATTTCAATACTTTTATTCAAAATCAAAAAACAAAAATAATAGAATATCTCAAGCAATATGATCAAATCCAAATATAAAGATAATCAAAGTCGTGGATACATTTCAACAATAGTGGGGTCTTTAATAAAGATAAAAGGATTAGAACGCCATATTAGACTTCATGATCTGATTAAAGTCACAAAATATAATATTTTAGGAGAAGTAATTCAAATTTATTCTGATCATATTGTAGCTCAATGTTTTGAAAGTACTGTAAATTTAAGAATTAATGATGAAGTAATTAGTTTAAATGAACCACTCTCTATGGAGTTAGCACCTGGATTATTGGGTAATGTTTTTGATGGAATCCAAAGACCATTAAAAAAAGCCTTTAATTCCTTTAAAGAAGGGGGACTACAACGAGGTCTAGAAATAAATCCAATTTCACGAAAAAAGAAATGGTATTTTGCTCCACAGAGAAAACTTAAGGAAACAGTTTCAAGTGGGGATATAATAGGAACAGTGCAAGAAACAGCTTTAATAGAGCATAAAATTATGGTTCCTCCTAATATTTCTGGAGAATTGTCATTTCTAGTAGAGGAAGGGGATTATACTATTATTGATGAAATTTACCGTTTAAAAATAAATAATAAAGAGAAATCGTTTTCTATGCTACAAAAATGGCCAGTAACTAAATCTAGGCCATTCAAGAGGAGAAATATGCCTCAAGAGCCTTTGATTACGGGGATTCGAGTTATAGATTTATTATTTCCAATAACTAAGGGTGGTACAATTGGGGTTCCTGGAGGGTTTGGAACAGGTAAAACAGTTATACAACATTCGTTAGCGAAATGGTGTGATGCTGATGTCGTGCTATACGTTGGTTGTGGGGAGCGTGGAAATGAGATAGCTGATGTCTTAAACCAATTTTCTGAATTAATTGATCCCCAAACTGGACGCCCTTTATTAGAACGTATAATTCTTATTGCAAACACATCAAATATGCCTGTTTCTGCACGTGAAGCTAGTATATTTTCAGGAGTCACTATCGCAGAATATTTTCGAGATATGGGATACGATGTTGCAGTTCTAGCTGATAGTACATCAAGATGGGCTGAATCTTTAAGAGAAATTTCAGGATTATTAGAAGAAATGCCCGCAGAGGAGGGTTATCCTGCATACTTATCCTCCAGACTTTCAAGCTTTTATGAACGCGCTGGAATTGTAGAATTATTAGGAACTGATTTAGATGGAAAGGAAAGAATTGGTTCTTTAACAATTATTGGTTCTGTCTCTCCACCTGCGGGTGATTTTAGTGAACCTGTTACAGCTACAACTAAAAACTTTGTTCAAGGTATTTGGGCTTTAGATGCCGGATTAGCATATTCTAAACATTATCCCGCAATTAACTGGTTAGATTCATATTCAAATTATCCAGAATACATTTCTGAGTGGTGGTATGAAAGAGATTTTGATTGGGTGGAGATTGATATTGATTGGTTTGATTGCCGTAGACAAGTAAATGAGATCTTATCTAAAGATAATGAGTTAAAGTATATTACTCAATTGATAGGGGTAGAAAACTTACCTGAAGATCAGCAATTAACTATATTTATTGCTAAATTAATTAAAGATGGATTTTTAATTCAAAATGCTTTCGATGACATTGATAGTTATACAAGTATCACAAAATTACTTGGAATGATTAAAATAATTCTTTTAATATATAAAGAAAGCAAAGAACTTCTTAAACAAGGATTTTATATTGACGATATTAAGGAACTTACTGTTATAAATACAGTTTTAAGAATAAATCGCTCTATACGTAATGAAGATTTTCATAAATTAGAAAGTCTTAAAAATAAACTACTAAGTGAAATAGAAGCATTAAAACTAACTCATGGGGTATATAAGAAAAAATGAGTATAATTTATAAGAAGATTCAACAAATAATAGGACCACTCTTGTTTTTAAAAAATGAGCATGATGCTCAATATGGCGAAATTGTTAAGATTAAAACAGATGATAATAATATTAGAACGGGGCAAATAGTAAAAATGAGTGAAGATATGATAGTCGTTGAAGTTTTCGAAGATACTTCTGGATTATCTTCAGAAAATGCAGAAATCATATTTACAGAAGACACATTTAAGATTAATATCTCAAAAGATATGTTTGGACAGACATTCAACTCACTTGGAAACCCAATTGATATTAGAACAAAAAACGTTCTGGATTCTGATATATTGACTGACGTTCGAAGAGATATTAATGGAATTCCTATTAATCCCTTTGCTAGAGAATATCCCCAGGATATTATTCAAACAGGTATATCTGTAATTGATGGCTTATTTACCCTTATTAGGGGTCAAAAACTTCCGATTTTTAGTGGGCAAGGATTACCTCATAATAAATTGGCAGCTCAAATAGCAACTCAAGCTAAAGTTACTTCAGAGGAGCCTTTTGTAATAATTTTTTGTGGTATCGGTATAATTCAAGACGAAGCAATATATTTTTTAAACCGTTTTCAGGAGAGTGGAACACTTCAAAATATCATTTCCTTCATAAATTTTGCAGACGATCCAATAATCGAAAGATTAATTATACCAAGAATCGCATTAACCACTGCTGAATATTATGCTTTTGAAAAGGACATGCATGTTTTAGTAATATTAATTGATATGACCAATTATGCAGAAGCCTTAAGAGAACTTAGTTCAGCTAAAGAAGAAATTCCAAGTAGGAAAGGGTATCCGGGATATATTTATTCGGACTTTGCATCAATTTATGAGAGAACAGGGAAGATTAAGGGGAAAAAGGGAACAATAACGCAAATCCCAATTTTAACAATGCCAAATGATGATATTTCTCATCCAATACCGGACACAACTGGTTACATAACTGAAGGACAATTAGTTCTTAGTCGTAGCTTACATAAGAAAGCTGTATATCCTCCTTTCGAAGTTTTAGCTTCGATATCAAGATTGATGAAAGATGCTATTGGTAAGGATAAAACAAGGGAAGATCATGCTGATGTTAGTTCTCAATTATTAGCTTCATATTCCAATTATCTTGAAGTTAAAGACCTTATATCAATTGTTGGAGAGGATGGTTTAAACATTGATCAAAAGAATTTATTACTGTTTGGAGAAGATTTTGAACAAAAATTCCTAAATCAAAAACTAAATGAAAATCGAGAATTTAACCAAACCCTAGCTATTGCTTGGGACACATTATCTAACTTAAATAAAAACCAATTAATTAGAATTCATCAGAACTTTATTAATAAATACTATAAACCAAAGGTGTAAGTTATAAGTTTTCGTGAAATAAAGCCAACTAAAACGAATTTGATTAATTTGCAGAAAAGATTATTATTCGCAGGTAAAGGACAAAATTTTTTGGAATTTAGACGTGAACAGCTCATTTTTCAAATTAAAAAATTATGGAAGGATTACAATACTCATAGGAAAGAACTTCTCAAATTATTCAAAGAGTCTCTTAACTTTTTGACACAAACCTATGAAGAGATGGGCAAAAACGGCGTGAATTTAATTAGCAAACTAAGTAGAATCCAATATAAACCGAGAATAAATATTCAAACAGTAAAAAAAATGGGAATTGTTGTCTCTCAAGTAGATTATGAATTGTTTCAAGAAGAGAAACTTCCTGCATATACTTTTGAAAACACAAGCCATTATCTTGATGATTTACTCATAAAACTGAAAGAATTCTTTAATAAAATTAAAGAATTTTCTGAAATCGAAGATTTAATATTAAAAGTAACAATAAACTTTAAAAAAATTAATAGAAGAATAAATGGGTTAAAAAATGTTATAATCCCTAAATTAGAATCTACTATTAAACAAATAAAAGAAATTTTAGAAGAAATTGAAAGAGAAAATTATGTAAGATTGAAAAAAACCAAAGACCTGATTATTAAACAAGAAAAGATTATCTAGGTGTGGATGGTATGGGAAAAAAAGATGAATTTTGTTTAATGAAAGCGGACATTAACAATAATTATAAAGATCAACTTTTAATAGAAATATCTAATTTAAATACTGTACATATTAAACAAAAAGAGAAAACCAAAATCAAAGGAGAAATTGAAGATAAAAGGCCTGTTGTTGAGAAGATTAAACTTTTAAGAAAGAATTTGAATACATTATTTAAAAAACTTGATATTAATGAAGCTGATATTGAAAATTTACGAATTAAGAAATCTGAGAGAATTGAATTTAAAGCACAAGACTTTACTGAATTAATTAATCATATTCTTGAAGAAATAGATTTTTTCATAAATCGGGTAACAGAATTACAAAGTTATATTGCTAAAGCAAATATTGAGCTAGAGAATTTACAGTCTATAAAAGCTTGTTATAAACACCTTGAAAAAATAAATATAACAAAAAATAACGTTACGAATTTAAATTATTTTAAATTTAAAGTTTTTACAACATTTTATAAAAATTTAGATAATTTAAACAATCTTTTTGCTTTTTCTGAATTCCCAAACTTCTATGAGACATTTGAAATCCCAGATGATCGGATAGGTTTTTATATAATATATCCTAAGGATAAAGAAGATGAATTTAATGGAAGAATTCGATTAATCCATTCAGAACAAGTCCCGATTTTAAAAAAATATATGACTGATACAGGTATTAATTATAATAGGATTGATATGGAAATCAATTTTATCAAAGACTTATTATTAAGGTATAACAAAGAGCAAAGTAGAATCGCTAAGGATAATTTATTAAAATTTGCAGGTATTAATGAAATCGTTCAAAATATCGAAGAATATAATTGGGCAGATCAGCAATTTGAAAAAACTTCAACAAATAGGGCAATTCTCAAATTTTTTGTTCCTTTATCAAAAAAGAATAAAATTCAAGAAACCCTATTCAATAAATTTAAGGATAACGTAATAGTTGACTCGATTGATGTATCTAAAAAGCGTCCTATTTATGAAATTTATCCCTCAAAATCAATCAGAAAAAAAAAAAGTAGATTAAAAGTAAAAACAGAAACTATAAAGTCATTAAGTGAGGAATCTGATAGCGTTGAAGATTTAAGGGATCAAACTCCAAGAATTATGAAAAACTTTTTTTTAGTAAGACCCTTCGAAGCAATCACAAAAATGTATGGTACTCCTACTTATTCTGAAATAGATCCTACGCCAATTATTGCTTTTACTTTTCCTATATTATTTGGAATTATGTTTGGAGATATTGGGCATGGCTTAACTTTAATAATATGTGGATTAATAGGAGCATTAGTATTCAGAAAGCGAAAGAAACAAATGTCTAACTTCTCTTGGATTATCTTTTTCTGTGGATGGGCTGCTTTTTTTATTGGTTTTTTATATGGTGAATTTTTTGGAAAACAAGAAATAGAAATATTTGGCATCGTTCTTTTAAATCTTGAGCCAATTAAAATTCCTTTTACAAATATCATTTTATATAATCCATTAAATAATATTTTATCTGTATTTTATTTTTCCATATTAATTGGGATTTTTCACATAATTTTGGGGTGGATCATTCAATTTCTAAATTATTGGAAGCAACATAGGAAATATTTAGCATTTACCGACTCATTAATGAAAATTTTCTTTTTGATCGGAGGAACAGTTCTAATTTTTACTTATGGATTTGATATATATGTATGGTTAGCTTTTCCATACCCTATACTATTTGTGTTAATTCCAGGACTTTTACTGATACTCTCAAAACCCTTAGGGAAGGTATTTAAATTATCCTATTTACGGGAAGAATCTTTTGGTGGATTATTAGGTGAAGGATCAATTGAAACATTTGATACATTATTATCAGTTATGAGTAATGTTCTTTCATATATTAGGTTACTAGCACTAGCACTTGCTCATGTCGCTTTATTATATGCTATAAATGAAATGGGAAATCTGATTCAGGGAGAGGGTATAGGTTTTGAAATACTTAACATAGTTGGTTTAATCTTTGGTAATATTATCGTTATTCTCATAGAAGGATTACTTGTATTTATCAACACGATGAGGTTACATTTTTATGAGTTCTTTTTTAAATTCTTTCAAGGTTCTGGCATTGAGTATTTCCCTTTCTATCTTGATGCTGATTATTCAGTAATGATATTCAGTAGAGAACTTGAGAAAGATATAATTTCCGAAGAGATAGATAAAGAAATTGAAATTAAATCGGTAAAGGATGAGATTGATAAAGCGAAGAGTTATATCTCAAAAGAATTTAAATAAAATGATATTTAATAAGCAAAAATGTTAAAATCTACAATTTATGACGCTAGAAGACAAAAAAAATAAACCATCACGCAAACAAGTTATTTTGAAATTAATTTGGATAATGCTTTATTTAATTATTTTTCTTTACCTATTTTATCTACTAATCAATTTTGGTTTTAACCCTTTAATTATCTCAATTTTACTCATCTTTATTATTTTAGCTACTATCGGACCATTTCTCAGACGAAACAAACGAACTCTTTATTCTAGGATGTTTTCAGATAAAAAAAGTAGAGCTAAACTAAGTGAACAGACAAAAAGAAAGCGAATTCTAGAAGAGAAGGAATTAAAACAACCTAACCTTAAAATTTCTAAACCTATCAACCTAGAGTTTGAATACCGTAAACCTTTAATAAATAAATGTAAAAATTGTGGGAATATTGTGCCGAATTTTGTTAAAAAATGTCCATTTTGTAATGAAAATATAATATACCAATAAAAATAGGATGCTTGAAAAAAAGAGATGAATGAAACAGAAATAAAAATTGGCTATATTTCTGCAATTAATGGATCGCTTATCAAAATTAAAGGTCTGGAAAATCATGTCCATCTTTTCGACCTAATTAATATCTCTAAATATAATATCCTGGGAGAAGTAATTCAGATCTATTCAGATCATATAATTAGTCAATGTTTTGAAAATACCATAAACCTACAGTTAAATGAAGAAGTTGTTAGTTTGAATGAACCTCTTTCAATGGAATTAGCTCCAGGGCTTTTATCAAACGTTTTCGATGGGATACAGAGACCATTAGGAAAAGTATTTGAAGATTTTAATAATGGAAGATTAGGGAGAGGAGTAAAATATCCTTCTTTATCTAGAAGTAAAAAATGGCATTTTGTACCAATAAGGAAAAATAATGATAACGTCAATGCAGGAGATATTATTGGTACTATACAAGAAACTACATTTTTTGAACATAAAATAATGGTCCCTCCATTTATCAATGGAGAAATATCCTTTATTGCTCAAGAAGGAGATTATACAATCACAGATGAGATTTTTCTAATAAAAAAAAATAGTATAGAAAAATCTTTCTCAATGCTGCAAAAATGGCCAATAACAAAAAAGCGCCCTTATATGAGAAAAGAAGATCCTCGTGAGCCATTGATCACGGGAATAAGGGTTATAGACTTATTATTTCCGATAGCAAAAGGAGGAACAGTTGCGATTCCGGGCGGTTTTGGCACAGGAAAAACTGTGATTCAGCAATTACTCGCTAAATGGTGTAATGCTGATTTAATTGTATTTATTGGGTGTGGTGAACCTGGAAATGAAATTGCTAATATTTTGAAACAATTTTCAGAAATTAGAGACCCCCAAAGCGGAGAAACATTATTAGATAGAGTTATACTTATAGCTAATACATCTAATATGCCTGTATCTGCTCGGGAGGCTAGCTTATTTTCTGGAGTAACGATTGCAGAATATTATCGAGATATGGGATATGATGTTGCAGTTCTAGCTGATAGTATATCAAGATGGGCTGAATCTTTGAGAGAAATTTCAGGATTATTAGAAGAAATGCCCGCAGAAGAAGGATATCCTGCTTATCTACCATCTAAACTATCTAGTTTTTATGAAAGAGCAGGAGTTGTTAGAACTTTAGGAAAAGATCATTTAGGAAATGAAAGAATTGGTTCAATATCAATCATTGGCACTATTTCTCCTCCTGCGGGGGATTTCAGCGAACCAGTAACAGCAACAACTAAGCGTTTAGTTCAAGTTTTTTGGGCTTTGGATCCTAAACTTGCTTATCTAAAACATTATCCTGCCATTACTTGGTTGAATTCATATTCAAATTATTCCCAATTCATTTCTGAATGGTGGTATGAGAGAGATATAGATTGGCCAGAGATAGATATTGATTGGTCTCAATGTAGAAACCAAGTAAATGAGATATTATCCCAAGAACAAGAATTGAAACATATTCTACAATTGGTTGGAGAAAAAAATTTACCTGAATCTCAACAGTTAGTTCTATTCATTGCAAAAATGATTAGAGACGGATTCTTAATTCAAAACGCTTTCGATGACACTGATAATTATACAAGTATTAAAAAATTATTAGGGATAATCAAAGTTATACTTTTAATCTATAACGAGGGTAAAAACCTTATAGAGCGAGGAATATTGATTGAGGATCTTTTAGAACCAGACCTTATAAACTCAATTTTGCGAATAAGCCAGACTGTACCTAATGAAGCATTTCAACGGATCGAGAAAATTAAAGATACAATCATGAAGAAATTAAGATTGCTTGCCATCTAAATAACTAAAATTAAGTGCAACTTAACTTTTAAGGGAAAAAAGCTAAAAATAATTTCCTAATTTCAAGAATATTTCATAATGTTCGAAAAGTGCACCTTAAAGCTTTAAAATCTCTTAGACTATTAATATACCAAAGAAATGTTTTTATATGTAATTATAATAAAAAAGCATATAGCATTATTCTATATTTAAGAGGTGAAATTTACAACATGTTCAAAGAATTAACTCAATTTTATAGAATTGGTAAAGAGTTAGGATTAAAAAAAAGTGAAATTAATCGAACATTTTTATTTTCAGGCAATCGTTCTATATTATTTACACTTTCATTGATATTTTTTTTAGCTTCATTAGCTGTTGTTATAGTTGTCGCTATAGTTGTTGGATCTAAATCTGTTTATCCAAGCGGAACCTTATATTCATCTGTTAAATTAAATGATTTTAAAAATAAAAAATGAAGTTAAATGTGGGCTCTGGAAGAAGATATGAGCCAGATTATTACAATATTGATTTATATGAAGATATCTTAGCAGATCAACAAATGTCTGCTATAAATCTCTCATTTTCCGATAACTCTTGTGAAGAAGTTAAAGCAATTCAATTAATTGAACATATTGGTTTTTTCAAATCTCTCTATGTATTAAGCGAATTTTTTAGAGTCTTACAGTTTAATGGAGTTCTAATAATAGAAACACCTGATATTGAAAAGGCTTTTCAATCCTATTTAAATGGAAACTATGAACAACAAAAGGAAATTTTAGGATGGATATTTGGTATTCCTCATAAAGGACTTCAACATAAGTTATGTTATCCCTCAGAATTGTTAGCAGAAATGCTTAGAAAAATAGGATTTATTGATATAAAGGAAAGAAAATTTTATAACACAGAGTCAATACCCACTTTAAGAGTTGAATGCAAAAAGCCTTCAAAAGAGAATTTCTTTCAAGTTATTACGCATATTCGAAAACAAATGTTATTAGAGAATCTAGTAGATTTTAAAGACTCTTTTTTAGCAAAAGAACAAGAGGATTTAGTAACTTTTATAATATTAAAGTTAAAAGAATTTGAAAGAAGAAAAGATAAAAATATTATATTTGAAATTATTAAGACCATTCTAATAAGATTTCCTCAAGTAGCTAACATTTTTCTTAAAGGGATTGAGGATATCAATTATCTTTCAATTTTTGAGATAAAATACATTTATGAAATAATTGAATATATAATAAAATACAACCTTCCTAATATTCTATTTAATTCCCTTAAAAGACTGCCAACAATTCCAGGATCCCAAATGTTTGCATTTTCATCAATAGAAGCATTTGGTGAAAGAATAATAGAGAAATTAATGTTTATCAAAAATGAAAAGCAGCAACAATTGACTCGTCTAAAAGAACTCTCAATAACTAATAAACCGAATAAGTTGTTCTTTTTCTCTTCTGCAATGATTCAAAGAAAATCTCAAGTATTTTTCTATCAAGGAATAAAGGAAGTTTACAATCAAAATTATGAAATTGCTAAAGAGAAATTGTTAGACTCAATTCAAATATTTAGGGATGATTTAATCTATTACTGGAATTTAGCAAAAGTGTTTGTTAAATTGAATTTAAGATCAGATGCACTAAAAACTTACAGGAGAACATTAAGATTGTTAAGAATTAGTAATATAAAGAATAAAAAGATGATCAAAAAGGATATCGCTTCAGAAATAAGTTGCGTAAAGAAGTCAACAGTACCATTAGCGAACTTTAATCCTATCATAACTCTCGATAAGTACTATTCCGTAAATTAAAAAGCAATTAAATTATACTCCATAGCGATTATATTATGAAATATTCAATTTTTATAACAAAAGTTTTTAAAGAAATTTAATCAATTTATATTTCAGAAAAAGAATCCGATAATTGCAATGCCAAGTTTAATATCACTTTTAACCCGTAGAATAAAAAATTCTTGTGCAGTTTGGGAAATTACTTTAAAGTGTAATAGTTTATGCATTCATTGTGGGTCCAGAGCGGGTAGCGCGCGTTCAGATGAGTTAAATACTGAGGAAGCGTTAGAATTGGTAAAAGATTTGCATTCATGTGGCTATAAAGGTGTCGCATTAATGGGTGGAGAACCTCTAATTAGAGAGGACTGGTTTGAAATTGCGAAAGAAGTTAAGAAATATAAAATGGACTTATCAATTGTTACTAACGGATTAAATCTTGTTAAACATATTCAAAAATTGAAAAAACTAGATGTAGATTGTGTATCTTTAAGCTTAGACGGTGGAATT
Source organism: Promethearchaeia archaeon (assembly GCA_029856145.1). GTDB lineage: Archaea > Asgardarchaeota > Lokiarchaeia > Sigyniarchaeales > SOKP01 > Loki-b32. The sequence continues at coordinate 137,932 of JAHQWK010000011.1, read as the reverse complement.
CCAGAAACTCATGATTATCTTAGAGGAATTAAAGGAGCTTACGATAAAACTATAAATGCAATGAAGATTTTAAAAAAAGAAAAACTGCCAGTTTCAATAATAACAGCCATTAATAAAAAAAACTTAAAGGAAGTAGATTTAATTAAAAATTTAATTTTGGATCAAAATATTTCTTGGCAAATTCAATTAGCAGTCCCTATTGGGCGCTTTCCTAAAGAATTAATGATTTCAAGAGAAGAATATTATGCATTAGCAATGTTTATTGCAATTAATGTTAAAAAATACTCCTATCGAAGACTCCCTGTAATAGGAGCACATTGTATTGGTTATTTTTCAAGATTCATACCAAATTTGGGATTAGCACCATGGGTTGGATGTCAAGCAGGATATTCAGTGTTAGGTATTCAAAGCAATGGAAATATTAAAGGATGTTTAACCCTTTCAGATAAATTTATTGAAGGAAATGTAAGAACCAATAGTCTAAAGGAAATTATATCAAATCCTTATGCTTTTAATTATAATCGCAATTTTGAAAAAGAAAATTTACGTGGATATTGTAAAAACTGTGATATGGTGAATGAATGTAAAGGAGGCTGTTTAGGAACAAGATATGCCTTAAACTCAGAAGATTCGCCCTATTGTTTACGAGCAATAGAAAATGTACGTTTTAATTCGAAAATTTTTAAAGTAAAAGGAAAAATGGATACAGTTTTATCAAAATACAAAAATATCTATTCTAGCATATTAAATATATAAAATCTGTAATTTAAAAAATGGATAATTTATAAAAAATGGGAATAAAGAATGATTAAGGATATCATCGAGTTTTATAAGATTGGTAAAGAATTAGGATTAACAAATAAAGAAATGAATAAGGTACTATTTTTTAATAATAGTAGGTATACGCTAATTTTTAAGCTAATAATTATAATAATGATCTCTTTTTGGGCAATATCTATACTTATATTAACAGCAGAAATCAGTAGAAATACCTATCCTGCTGGAACGGGATATTCAACTGTAAGAATGAAAGATTTTAAAATCAAAAAAAGAAAATCCTAATTTATAGGAAATAAAAAATGGAAGAAAACGAAATATATATTTTTAGTCTTAAGGTTGGAATTATACTAACTTTCATTGGATTCTTATTTCCTTTGATTTTTACATCATATGTTGTTAATGAATTTGGGCAAGTATTCTTCTATTGGGGCTTTGTAATAAAGGATTTTAGTTTGAGATTTTTTTTAAGTCCTTTTGGTTTAAATCTTATTTTAGCTATTTTAATTTTAGCTTGTATAATTATTACTTTTTATATTTTTAGAAGTATTGATAAGGGAAATCTTAATACTGGAAAACTTGCTGGAGAATCGTTTACTGTCAGCGTATTAATGATTATTTCAACATTAAATTTGAGTATTATAATAGAATATGTTTATATAACAAATTATACTATATACTTTTTTTGGAAGCCACCGAGCCTTTGGGGGTCTTATCTTCCCGGTGTTGGAATGATAGGTATGTTTTTTGGATCTTTTATAATAATATTTGGTAGTATATATGAAATGAAAAGAAATAATTCACTATATTATTTAGTAGCATTGTTAATTGCTTCAATAATACTCATTACATGGACCTTCTATTATTATTATTCATTAACATTTTTTATTTTATCCCCTTTTCTATTGTTGTTTTTTATAATAATAATAATATCTTCAAAGTGGAGACCTCACTAAATTTTCTATATCGAGAGATGTATAAAATCAAAGAATTTTTAGAAATAATGATGCTAATCCAAGAATGGATATAAATAATATGAAGTTGCTTTTTAAGGCTTGAACCATTCAAAGAAATAATATGATTTTGTGAGTGGATTTGCGATAACAAACTTTTTCCTTACAGAGGTTGCAAGCCTCCCCGCCCTAACCATATCAATTGCAGTAATTTCAGAATCATGTGGTAAAACATGAACCATAAAAAGAGAATGTTCGAGTCCTGGTCCTTTTTTATAAATTACGAAATCTGCTCCGAACTTTAACCCAGGTCTCGGGATATATCCTTTTTGTCTTAAATCTTTGTAAATTATATATTTTTCCTCAAATTTATGATGAATCCTCTTAGCTATCTCATTGAATTTCTTTGGCTCTAAAAAATTATTCTCTTTTACATCGAAAATTGTAATTTCATCTCTTTCTAATAGATAATATGATTCAATTAACGATAACTCGCTTGGTTTGGAAAAATATTCTAATCTAGGTTTATTGATCCCTAATGGAGAGCCAAAAAACCCTTTCTTCACGTATAAATAAGAGGCATACAAAGGGTTGAAAACAATCACTCTTGAATTTACAAATTTAGTAGGAATTTTATCTGGTACTTCAATGTCATCAAGAGAGATTTGTTCATCCTTTACTTGGTTCATCACTAAAGAGGTATTAAAAATGACTTAATAAATCTTTCAATTTTACATTAACTAGATGAAATTATATAAATTTCAACATTAATAAATTTAGTAATATAACTAAAAAATATAAGTGTTAGAAAAATGGTTACTCGACATGCTATGGTGGCGGGTCACTTTTATCCCCGATTCAAACCTGATTTACTTAACATTCTAAAAGAATCATTCACTGATAATGAGTTTGGACCTGGTGAAGAACCCAAAACATTAAACCAAAAACAAAGATCAATTATTGGTGGAGTATCTCCTCATGCGGGATACGTTTATTCTGGTTGTTGTGCTGCTTTTACTTTTTTAAATTTATTTAAAGAAAGAATACCTGATACTGTTATAGTTTTAGGCACTGATCATATTGGTTATGGTAAAGTTGCTTTAATGGATGAGGGAGCGTGGGAAACACCTCTAGGAAATATACATATTGATGAAGAATTATCTGAGAAGATATTAGATAATAGTAATATAGTTATAAATGATGAGTCAGCATTCATTGGTCATCCTTTTGGAAGAGAACACAATATCGAAGTACAGTTACCATTTATAAAATATTGTGCTCAAGAAAAAGATGTTAAATTTATACCAATAAAAGTATCTGTTAAAGATTTTAATATATTGAGCAAATTATCAAACGATATTGCAAAATCAATTGAATCCTACAATAAGGATGTGGTAATAGTTGCCTCTTCTGATATGACTCATAAAGAGGTATATGATTCAAAACAATTAGAAAAATTCAAGGAAAGAGATCAGCAAGTAATTGATTCTTTTGTCGCATTTAATCCAGAAAAAACACTTGAGGCAGCTTCAAAAACAACCGTATGTGGGGCTCAAACAATAACTTCTTTAATGATGATATGTAAAAATTTAAATGCAAATAAAGGGAAATTATTAAAATATTATACAAGTTCTGAAAAAGTTGGAAGTTTCAGTGGATACTGTGTAGGATATTTTTCAGGAGTATTAATAAAATAAAAATATAAAAATTAAGTAGAAAAAAGTTTTGAAATAAAATGCCAGAAGAAAATGAAAAAGTTGAGGATTTCATTAGTCTATGGAGAAAAAAGATGGAAAATGAAATCGATAAACCTAGTGCCATCGGAGAGACTTTAGATAGAATAAAAGAAGTAGAAAAAGAAAACGAACTATTAAGAAATAAAATTAAAGATAATATAGGATTGATAAGTAAAACCGAGCATATTATTAAGAGCACTATTGAAGAGAACGAACGGTTAAAAGAACAATTAAAACAAGGGGGATTAAGTATTGGAATAAACGTAAGTGATCTCCAACAAAAGATTGTTGTTCTTAATAATACAATAATAAACTTAGAAAAACAGTTAGCAGAAAAGGAAGTGGAATTAAGAGCAAGAAGTAATGAGAAAATTGAATTAGAGACTAAATTAGAAGCAACTTCAAAATCAATAGTTAGTTCAACCACTACGGATTCTGGAGTAACCACCGCTTTGATCAATGATTTGAAATCCGATTTAACTAAAAAGAAGATTCAAATCGATGAATTAGAAACCAAAATTAATGAGCTAACTGAAGAAAATGAAGTATTAAACCAACAATTGCTAAAAAAGGAGAAAACTTTACCAATTGATTATGTAGTTCCGTTGGAGCAGCCAAAACCGTCAGTAATAAGGCCTCAATCAACACAACCATCAACTGAAACACTCGAAAGGTTATGCCAAGACCTTCAACAAGATCTAAATAGGTACAAAAGAAATATAGAAAATCTAACTAAAGAAAAAGATGACCTTAAACAAACACTTGAAAGTGGAGGATATCAATTAGAACCTGAGGAAATTAAAGATCTTAAAAAAGAAAATGAGTCGTTAAAAAATGATCTATCACAATTACAGGAGTCTTTGAGAATGAAACAAAAAGAGACTCCTCAAATCAATGAGTCTGAAGAGAAAATAAATAATCTTCAAGAACAAATAAAAGAAAAAGATCTTTTGATTGCTGAACTGAAAGCTACTCAACAAGTTCAGCCTATAATACCTAAAGGACCAATGTCAGGTTTGGTGGAAGACTTACAGAACAAAATTAATAAACTAAAAACAACAATAGAAGAAAAGAATAAAGAACTACAGCGTCTAAGCTCTGAAAAGCTCTGAAATTTATCATTTTTTATAAAGGATTTTTCATTAGAAAAGTAAATAGAAATTATGAATACTCAAAATAAAAATCATCCCTCTATAATATTTACGGGTCACTTTGCGATTGATAACATAATAAGATTTAAACGCCTTAACAAACCTAGCCTCGGTGGAAGTGTATCCTACTGCACCTTAGCATTAAGTAATTATACCCAAGATGCTAAAATAGGCATAATCTCACATATAGGTAAATTAAATTTTAATAACTCTTTGTTAGATAAAATTAAGAATAAGAAAATTGATTTAAGAGGAATTAAATATTCTCAAGTAAAAAATACAAAATTTGTATTGGATTACTTTGATCATTCAAGGACTTTGACCCTAAAATCTAAGAGCCCTAATCTTGATTTTAAAGATATTCCATTAGAATATCTTAATAATCCTCCAGATATATTTGTACTCGTTCCATTGTGTAATGAAATTTCATATGAATATGTAGCTCAAATTTTAAAAAATTTTTCTGATGCTTATATTGGCATAGATTTGCAAGGTTTTATTAGAAAAATAGATGAGGATGGTAAAGTAACATATATTTATGAGAATGAAATCATCTCTAACATGAAGAAAATTATTGATTTAATTGGAGATAGATTGATTTTGAAAGGCTCAGAGGAGGAGATGAATCTAATTGCCGGGGAATGTGATGATTTTGAAAAAGTTATGATTCACTGCAATAACTATGATAATAATGGAATTTACATTATGACTTTGGGAGAAAAAGGGTCCATGCTCACTAAAAAAGGAGAAAAAATCCTTAATATTCCTGCTTTTGAACCTAGAAGAGTCGTAGATGAAACTGGTGCAGGAGATGTTTATTTCTCAATATTCTTATATGAATATATTCATTCCGATAAATCATGGGAATCAATCGAAAAGGCTGCTTATTTAGCATCAGCAGCAGCTTCATTTTTAGTTGAAAATAAAGGTCCTGCTGGTCTAGAAAATAAAAAAGCAGTTTTAAAAAGATTAAAAAAAAAAATATATATCAATTAGTCTTAAATTAAAATTAATTAGTTTTATGCATATAAATATTCATTTTGCTGTCGGAGTTATTTTTGCCTCTATTCTAAACTATTGTTTTAATTTTACAGTGTTGGAATTTATACTTATTGTATTTTTTTCATTTATTTGCGATTTTGATGTTGTTTTTAATAAATTTACTAAAGATCATAATCATAGGTTATTAATTACTCATTCAATAATTCCAAGTATAGTTATAATTATAATTGGATATATATTGGACTTACCAGCATTAATTCTCGGTGGTTTTAGTTATTCTATTCATATATTTATTGATACTCTTGATTGGGGTACAAATTTTTTTTACTTTCAGAAAAAACAAGTCGGTTTTAGATTATTAATTTCGAAAGAAGAATTTGAAAATTTACCTACATATTTAGCTAAATACAGAGTACCAGCATCCTTTTTTGATGAGAAGTATTATAGTAATAAGATATGCTTAATAGTAGAAGTTATTATTTTTATTTTAATGGTGCTTTTTATTGTAATATTTGCCTTAAAATATATATTTATGATTTTACTGTATTTTCTTGGGCTATACTTTCATTTGCAACGTCACTTTACTCTTAAAAAAATTGAAAAGAACCACAAAGCATTAAACTTTTAATTCATAGATAGAAGATTTTTGTAAGACATTGTATTAGTTACTCTAAAATAAAAAAAAATATTATTATTGAGTCTGATCTCTATGGATGAAGATGAGTTAAATGTTTTTGAATGTGATTTAAATGATACTAATTTGTTTAACTGTATTCTTGAAGAAGTAGGTGAAGCAGATATTGACACATTATCAACGGCTACTCCAAAAATACCCGATAAGACATTGATTAATTGTTTAAACGCTTCCTTAGTAAATTGCTTGAGAAATAATAGAGAAGAATTAGATTTCCCCCATGTTCAATTAAAAACTATAAAAAATGAAAGTGGAGATTGGTTAATTAAACAAATTAATATTATTGTTGATAAATATTTTGACGATGATTTAATATCTGAAAGAATTAATCAATGCCTCAAATTCGTTAGAAGAGCTTGCATAATAGATGATTCTATTCAATTATCAATTGTTCAATCAGAAATTAAAGAAGATTTGAAATATTATAAGGTTAAGTTAACTGAAATTAATCAATTGCTTGAGAATGTTAGAGATGATAAATCAAAAAAAGATAAATTGTTTTCGCTTTTTAGAGATATAGCTTCTAACAAATAAAATTCTCTCTACAAAATATTAAAGGGTGATCATCATTTCAAATGAGATAAAAACTAAAGTTGGTATAAAATTAGATGAGTTCGAATCGCAAATGATCTTTAAATGTAACTTAGGTAACATGAAGGTTAAAGATTGTTATATCGATGAGGAACATCATGAAGAAGTCGATATGTTAGGACCGAATCCATCAAGAATGCTAGCATTGGGGGTTTTAGGATGTTTAAGTGCGAGTTTCATATTCTGTTTAAAGAAAAGAAATATGAAAGTAGATGATTTTAGAAGCGATGCGGAGGTTACTATTGCAAGGAATGAAAAGGGGTTCTTGAGAATTAAAAAAATTGATGTCAATATTGAACCAAAAATAGAAGATCCCGAAACTCTTAAAAGAGCAAAACAATGTTTAAAAGCCACCAAAGATGGGGTAAGCTTCTTTGAGCAATATTGTATTGTGACACAATCTGTCCGTGCTGGTGTCGAAGTAAACGTGAATATTGAAATTTAATTCAGTATTTTTATTTATTTTTAATTAAGGTGAATTTTACTTGCCAGATGAATATAAATCTGAAGTTGGTATAAAACTAGAAGAAGAAATGATCTTTAAATGCGATCTTGGACAAATTAAAATGAATAATTTATTTATTGATGAACAAAATAAGAAATCAATAGACAAAATTGGACCAAATCCTACAAAACTGTTGGCATTATCGGTTCTAGGGTGTTTAGCTGCTAGTTTTGCATTTTGCTTACGTAAGAAAAACTTTTCAGTATCTGATATCGAAGGAAAAGCAGTTATTACTAGTAAGAGAAATGAAAAAGGATTTTGGAGACTTAAGAAAATAGATATAAAATTAGATCCCAAGATTGATAATCCACGAATGCGTAAAATAGCAGATCAATGTCAGAAAATTTTCGAGCAATTCTGCATCATTTCAGAATCATTAAGAGAAGGAATTGAAATAAATACTAATTTTGATTATTAATTCTCTCTCGAAATTAATCTGTTATACCATCTTCAGTAATGGAAAATATAGCATCACTCTCAGGAATATGTGGAGCATCTACAACTTTAGCGATTCGCTGTTCACCTTTACCCTTTCGTAGAAATATGCGTATTGTCGCACCATGAGCTACAATATGCCCACCAGTATGTGTTAGTGGATTACCATAGAATACATCTGGCTTTGCAGACACCTGATTTGTAAAAACAACAGCTAATTCATCATAGGTTTCAGTTAATCTTAATAAATCATGTATATGCGTATTTATAATTTGTTGACGTTCTGCTAAAGTCCCTCTACCGATATATTCACTACGAAAATGGCCTATAAGAGAATCAACTATAATTAACTTTATTTCTTTTTCACTTATAATTTTCGGAGCTTCTTTGGCTAATAGAATTTGATGATTGCTATTATAAGCCCTTCCGACAGTTGTTTTTTTCAAGATTAAATTATGATCTAAATCTTTTGCAAGTGCCATTTGAATTAATCTTTCTGGTCTAAAGGTTCCTTCAGTATCTATATACAATGCTCCACCTTCTAATCCTCCTTCCTCATAAGAAAGTTGAACATTAACACACAATTGATGCGCTAATTGTGTTTTTCCAGTTCGATATTCCCCAAAAAGTTCTGTAACTGCTCCAGGTTCAATTCCTCCTATCAATAAATCATCTAAATTCTGACTACCTGTAGTTAATTTATGTAAGGTTTTTCTTTTTTCCCATATTTTATCTGCCGACTTGAATCCCATTTTTTCGATATCTTGGGCAACTTTGGTTATTTTTTCAGCAGTTTTTTCTCCTATACCTGCTTCATCCATTAATTTTTTCAATGGATACAAAGCAAGGGTTCTTATGGATAAGATTCCTGCCTCTTTCAACTTTTTTACTGTTGCTTCTCCCACTCCAGGAAGATCTTTTAAAGTATAAGAGGATTTTGTCTTAGAAATTTCTTTACCGTTTGTATCCTCAGACTGTACTTTTTTTTTTGCCATTATATAATATTAAGTGTAAACTTTTATTTGAATTCCAGATAAATTTGATATTTTATCATGAAATAAATATAAAAATAAGAATAAAAATTTAATAGAAGAATTTTTTTTTTTTTACTTTGTCTCCAAGCCGCTTCTTGTTAGAAGAAGCAGGATTAGAAATAACACAACTAAGAATAGGAACGTTAATGTCCAGAAACCCGCTGGATCTGGTATCCATAAATAGCTTAAATAAAGAAAAGGAGCAATGAATATCGCAACAAATATAATAATAATCGGTAAAGGTACTTCCTCGTCTTTAATATCTAAGATTAAAGGAACAATAACAATGAATATCAATATTGTAGCAGTAATTCTGAAAGTTGCAACTATTGCTGGATCAAAAATAGCAGAATGTACATTAGGTAACCAGAAAAACCAGAATTTCTCTGTATAAGGTGCTTGTAAAGAGGGATTAGCTTCTGGAATAATCGCGCTGATAATCAATTGTATTAAAATACTAATAGCTATGTACATTAGTATCTCATTAATTTCTTTTTCTTTTTTTCGATATAACCCTATTGTATCTCGTAGTATTGTAACAATCCACAATATGAATAGAATGATATAAGCAAAGAGTGGATCCCCTCCCATACCCCAAAAGTAATTAACCGGTATTACAGCAACGGCGTAAGCTAAATAGCCGTACTTCTCATTCCTACCAAATAAATCAAAAACTAAAAATATCATAAATATGATGAACAAAGTTATCAAAATTATTACACTAGGAATGTCAAATGCCATGATTTTTTCAACTTTTTTTTTTGGATTGTAAGATATTTTAATATTATAATATAATTTATTCTATTTATTTTAAACCTTAACTCTATATTATACAGAAAATAAAATATAAGAGTCTAGATCATTTTTCTTCTAATTCAAGAATCCTTTTTTGAGCTTTTTCCTTTTCTTATGAATCTTTATAGATGAAATTTAAAATATTATGTGTAAAAAGTAGTTATAATGATTTTATGCTACTATACGATGAGTAATTTAGAACTTAATATTTGATTCGAGGGTCAATAAATCCATATAAGATATCTATTACCATAATAGTAAAAATGTAAATAAATGCTATTACAACCATACATGAGATTAATAACCAATAATCTCTATAGAGTGTAGCTTCAACTAATAATAAACCTATTCCAGGTAAACCAAAAGTAGATTCTAAAATAACTGCTCCAGATAATAAGCTAGCAAAATTTAATCCGATAACAGTAACAGTCGGAATCATTGCATTTTTTAATGCATGTTTTTTAATAACTTTTTTTTCTCTACATCCTTTTGCTCTTGCGGTTCTTATATAATCTTGTTGTAAAACATCTAACATGCTAGAACGAGTTTGTCTTATAATTCCCGCAAGAGTAACAAACGATAAACAAAATACAGGCAGAGCTAAATGATATAAATAATCTGGTATTTTATAGAGTTCCCCTGCTAATAATGCATCAATCATATAGAAACCTGTTACAAAAGGAGGATCCTTATATGCTATAGTTTTATAATTAGTCATTGGAAATAATTTCAGTTGAAATGATAAAAAATATTGCAGAATCATTCCTAATACAAATACGGGAAAAGCAACTCCTATAATGCCCAAACTTCTAAAAACAGTATCTCTGATTTTATTCCTATGAGTTGCTGAAATAGTTCCTATTTTAATTCCTACAAATGAGGCAATGATTATTGAAAAAAATGTAAGGTCAATTGTTTTAGGTAATCTAAAAATGATTAAATCCCAAACGTCTGATCCTACAGCATAAACAATAGATTCACCCCAATTTCCTGTAAAAATATCGATTAAATATTTTAAATATTGTAAATGAAGAGGGAGATTAAGTCCTAATTGATTTACAATTTGACGATACATCCAAGTATCCTGTCTTATTTGTGCTTGTAATAATAATTGCATCACTGGATCTCCTGGCATCAATCTAGAAAGGAAAAAAGTTATTGTTAAAACTCCAAATATTACAGGAATAGTCGCTAGTATTCTTTTGAAAATGTAACTTAGCAAGCTCATTATTTTTATTTATTTTTCAAAGTTTAATAATTTTTTAATAACTTCTACGACGCTATAGGGATTACTATCTTTGCCTTTTTAATCTATCGCTGCTATTAGCATTTATTCAAAATATCTGGATAATTATATTTAAACCTTTCTAATTAATTTTATATTAAGAAATTTAAAAATAATTTAGATTAGAATGCTGGTATTGTAATAATCTTTTATATTATCATCGAGAACTATATCAATTAAGTTTGAGCTGAAATTAATTATCCTTCTTCGGAGATTAGACTTAAAATCTTACTCTTGGATCTATAAATCCATATAAGATATCTATTACCAAAGTAGTAATTATAAAAATAAATGCTAAGACAACCATACATGCGTTTATTAGCCAATAATCAAGCCCCAATGTAGCATCAATTAATAATAAACCTATTCCACGTAAACCAAAAGTAGATTCTAAAATAACTGCTCCAGATAATGTTGTAGCAAAACTTAATCCGATAACAGTAACAGTCGGAATCATTGCATTTTTTAATGCATGACCTTTAATAACACCTTTTTCACTACATCCTTTTGCTCTTGCGGTTCTTATATAATCTTGTTGTAAAACATCTAACATGCTAGAACGAGTTTGTCTTATAATTCCCGCAAGAGTAACAAACGATAAACAAAATACAGGCATAGCTAAATGATATAAATAATCTGGTATTTTATAGAGTTCCCCTGTTAAAAGTGCATCAATCATATAGAAACCTGTTATAAAAGGAGGATCTCTATATTCTATACTTTTATAGTAAGTTGCTGGAAATAAGTGCAGTTGATATGATAAAAAATATTGCAGAAGCATTCCTAATACAAATACGGGAAAAGCAACTCCTATAATGCCCAAACTTCTAAAAATGGTGTCTCTGGTTTTATTCCTATGAGTTGCTGAAATAATTCCTATTTTAATTCCTATAAATGAGGCAATGAGCATTGAAAAAAAAGCAAGGTCCATTGTTTTAGGTAATCTATAAATGATTAATTCCCAAACGTCTGATCCGCGAGCAACACTAACAGATTCACCCCAATTTCCTGTAAATATATCAGCTATATATCTAAAATATTGTAAATGAATAGGGAGATTAAGTCCTAATTCACGTACCATTGCATTATAAATCTCCGGTGTAATTCTTATTTGCGCCTGAGTTAGTAGTATCATCACTGGATCTCCCGGCATTGATCTAGAAAGTATAAAGGTTATAGTTAACACTCCAAATATTACTGGTATTGTTATCAGTATTCTTTTGAAAATGTAACTTAGCAAGCTCATTATTTTTATTTATTTTCCAAAGTTTAATAATTTTTTTAATTACTTCTACGACGCTATAGGGATTATTATCTTTGCCTTTTTAATCTATCGCTGTTATTAACATGAATTCAAAATAACTGGATTAATTATTTTAAAATTTCTTAATATAAAATTAATTAGAAAGGTTTTAAAATAATTTTGATTAGAATCATACTTTTGATGATAAACTTATGTAATATCATCTAGGAGTGAAAGTTTTAAAGTTTGGAAATTATCTTTTCCATATTAAGGATCATTTCTTGTGCCTTGTCTTTATCCTCTGATTCAGCAGAAAGAAGAATTGCATTTCTATATAGTGCAACTTTTATAATGATGTATGCATCATCTCCAATGATCTTCAGTTCATTTATTATATCATGATATCTATATCCGTTTTGTTCTGCTAATTCTCTTAAGCGATTGTGAATATTATTAATTAAATCTGAGGAAACGGATATTGTTTTATTAATCTTTATACCTTTTGGAAATCCTCTGGATAACGAGCTAATGAGATCATTTTGAGCAGTCATGATTTCAAGAACCTTGAGTAGAATGAAGTTACCATCAGAAAAGGGAGCATACTCACTGAAATAAAACTTCAATGTATCTGCAGCAGCAAAACATGCTCTTTCTTCTCTTATTTGTCTTGAAATCTCCCCAGGATAATTTTCTACCTGCTTTATGGGGAAATTACTATCTTCAATAAATTCTCTTACAACAGGAGAAATTGATGGGGTGGTAATAATTGTGCTCCCTTTAGATTTTTGAATTCTTTTATCAAAGGTAATAAAAAGCATTAATAAATCTTCATAGGTTATTTCCAACCCATTTTCATCTATTATTAATATTCTTGAGCCATCTACATCAAAACAAACACCAAGATGGCTATTTGATGCTTTCACGATGTCTGCTGTATTTCGTATAGTATTAATGCTAGGTACGGGACTTGAAGATCTTTCGCGGTAATGAGTATTTAAGGCAATTACTTCAACACCAATATCATTAATTAAAAGGGGAGTTATTTTTCCCGTTGGACCATAAGAACAATCTACTACAATCTTTAATTTCGCCTCTTTTATCTTTTTTTTATTAACAAATTGTTGAAGGGATTTAATATAAATATCAGCAGTTTGAGGTATTGCTGTTATTTGTCCTATTTCATTAGGATCAACTCTTCTTACTTGTTGAGGATAGTTGTTGTAAGATTCAATTATTCTTTGAAGTTCTGATTGTGCTAATTCAATTCCTCCTGCATCTAAGAAACGAATTCCTACATCTTCACTAAATAAATGCCCTCCTGAGAAATAAAAACCACCACTCGCTCCAAATCGCCTTATTGTAAATTGCAATAAGGGAAGCGTGCAATCTGAAAGGTTTAAAAGATTTATTCCAGTAGACATCATACCTGAGGTGTATGCTCTTTTCAACATCCGACTGTCATTATGATAGTCTCTCCCCATAACAACTGATTCTCCTTGTTTGAATAAACTACCATGAATTGATCCTATTAAGCTTGAAATCTCCGGTGTAAACACATAGTTTGCTTTACCTATAATCCTACCGTTTTTTTTTAACTCGTTAAGGTCTTCTATTGGATTATGAATCATTAAGAACTACTTCTTTAAAATATCGATAACGTTTCAATTGGATATTATATATGATAAAAAGCTAAATAAGAATATATAACTTTAACGATTTTTGAATATTTAAGATTCTCTTTAATATTTAAGAATTGAAAAATTATATAACAATAGCAAATTTCGATTAATTTAACTTTCATTAGAGATAATATAGAATTATGACTGAAATATTGGGTTCATTCTGTTTAGTTTTGCATAGTCACCTCCCGTGGGTATTGGGCCATGGCGTGTGGCCGCATGGGATGGATTGGGTTAATGAAGCGGCTGCAGAAACATATATCCCCCTTTTAATAGAATTATATAAACTCATTGATGATGGATATCATCCAAAACTTACCATTGGTCTTACACCAGTATTATGTGAAATGCTTCGTAATCCTAAATTTGTTGATGGCTTTTTAGGATATTTGGAAGAAAAATACAATGCTGCTTTATATGATTTTGAGGATTTTACAGAAAATAAATATAAAGATGGACGAATCAAATTAACAAAGTGGTGGCAGGAGTTCTATGACCGAGTTAGAGACAATTTCTTAAATAGATACAATAAAGACATCGTGGGAGCATATAAAAATCTACAAGATATGGGGCTTGTTGATATCATCACTTGTGGGGCAACTCATGGATATGCTCCATTGCTTTCTAAAGATTCATCTATTGATGCCCAATTTAAAACTGCAGTTGATAATTATAAACTTCATTTTGGGAGAGCTCCTACTGGTGCATGGTTACCCGAATGTGGATATCGTCCTGCATATCGATGGAAAAATCCAATTACAGATGAGGAGTATGAAAGACCTGGTGTAGAATATTTTCTTGCTAAAAATGGTTTGAAATATTTCTTTATTGATACAGCCTTACTTTTAGGAGGAAAATCTCAGGGTGTTTATGCAGCTCGATTTCCTTTACTTGCGGAACTCTGGAAACAATTTTCTTCTCAATATGAAGAAATTCCAACATCTTTTGAAAAATCTCAATATGAGCCATATTTAGTTTCTACTGATCCATCTACCCCCGCACCTGTTGGTTTTTTTACTAGGGATGAAAAAACAGGGATTGTGGTATGGAGCGGAGAGCATGGGTATCCCGGCTGTGCCGAGTATCTTGATTTCCATAAGAAACACTATCCGGGAGGTCTCCGATATTGGAAAGTTACAGAAGCGAAATTAGATTTAGGGAAAAAAATGCTTTATTGGCCAGAGGACATACCTGGGAAACTAGATGAAAATGCGGGTCATTATCTAAATCTTATTAAAGATATTTTACGAGATTACAAAGATAAAAATGGAAGAAATGGTATTGTCGTGTCGCCATATGATGCAGAGCTGTTTGGCCATTGGTGGTTTGAGGGAAACTGGTGGTTAGCCAGAGTTCTTCGGTGGGTAGAGGATGATCCTGAAGTAGAATTGACGAACACAAGAATACATTTAGAAAAGAACCCACCTAATAAGGTTGTTTCTGTGATTGAGGGATCATGGGGGCAAGCCAGTTCTCATTGGGTGTGGTTAAATGAGTGGACGACTTGGACATGGGAGAGAATATATGAATGTGAAGCAAAGAGCGAAGAGATCATCGCAAAATATAAAAATTCAAGCGATCCAAATTTACTCAAAATTCTTAAACAGATGGTACGAGAACTCTTACTCTTACAAAGTAGTGATTGGCAATTTCTAATAACAACTTGGAGTGCTAGAGATTATGCAGAAAATAGAATAGCCTTACATTATGAAAATTTCATCAGGTTATATAATATGGCAAGTAAGTATGCAACCGGACAAAACGTTGATGAAGGGGAATGGCACTTTTTAGGAACAATTGAAGCTTTAGATGATATATTTGAAGCATTAGACCTTGAACCTTTTGCTAAAAAGTAATATGGATTATCTTTCATTTTATTAATAATATCAATAAAATTTATATTTCTCTTCCAAGCTCTATTGTTTTATCTCTGATTTGAGAGTTACTACTGATCTTACAATTTGGTGCAATAATCGCTCTCTCTAAAACTACATTATCTCCGATTTCACAATTATTACAAATTATACTTTCTGTTATAATACATCCAGCACCAATTTTAATTTCATCCCATATTGCACTCTTCTCTATTATAGTATCTTCTCCGATTGTTACATTATTTCCAATAGATGTTAATTCTTTGATCTTTACACGATTCTCTAATTGAACAAATTCCCCAAAACAAGTTGGTTTCTCGATTACGATATTTTGTCCAGAATTTATTACACCCTCTATATAAATTCCATCATAATCAACTCCTTTGGGTAAAATTGGCCATGCATATTTACGTAAAAGATCCCAATTCGCCCATAAATAGGTAGTAGAATTTCCTGCATCCATCCAATAATAATCCTCAACAAACCCAAATAAATCATATTTGTTTTCAAGCAAATAGGGAAAGACTTCGCCACCAAAATCCATTAAACCTGTTTCATGAAGGATATCTCCAATTTCTTTTTTAAAACAGTATATACCTGTGTTGGCAACATTTGTATGTAAAAAAAGATCTTCTCGTTGAGACATACTGCTTAAATATAATTCCATCGGTGCAGGTTTTTCTAAAAAAAGGTAAATCTTCCTATTATCATCTAATAGTACTACACCATATTGAGATATATGACTGGCAATAGTTTTCATTGAAATAGTAGCTAATCCCCCTTTTTCAGAGTGAAATTCCATGAAACGTTTCATTGGAAGGTTTGTTACAATATCTGCCATTGAAACTACAATTTTTTCAGAGTCTATTTGATCGGTTAAAAGCCTATACGCATCTGCGGTACCTCTACTCTCTTGAATCTCACATTCTAATTCCACGTCTCCCAATTTGTCTTTTGTCCATGTTTTTTTGATGTATTCTTTCATTTCTTTACCCATATATGCTAATGCTATAATAATATGTTTTATATTAGCATACAATAAATGTGCAATCGCATAATCGACCATAGGAACATTTGTAACCTTAACTAGAGGTTTTGGAACTTGTGAAGTTAAAGGCATTAACCGTTTGCCTTTACCACCTGCCAAGATTATAGCAGACCATTCTCTCAATATTGGTACCTCATGGAAATTTTCAAATATGTAACATATTTAATAGATATAAATCTAATTCAATTTGAATTATAAAGGTTATGGCATTAGAAAGTAAAATGCTCAATCAAGATATTTCTTCAGCGAATTTCTAATTTCTTCTGCTGCAACGTGAGGTAATTTTCTTGCAACTCGCATATCATCAGCCATCTCAGCTCCACCAATTACTTCATGTGGAATAATATCCGCAAACATATGAAAATCAGCATCATAACCATATGGACAACAATTAAATAAAATATTACGGTTTCTATCAATTTCAATATCGTCTAATGCTTGAAAAATAATTTTTAGAGACTTTGCTAAATCTTCAATCTGGTTAACTTTTAATTGGGCAAATCTTCTTAAATGTTCATTTGGATGAAATCTTATATGATAATTTCTTACAGGACTTCCAGTATTGTAAAAAGTCCAGAATTCAGTTTCTAATATAATCCTATCTGTTCCCCCATGAGTGGTTTGACATAGATGACATTTACTCCCCATTTCTTTAAATGCTTCAAGATATCCTTCTAATCTACTTCCATGACCATCCATATTTAAATCGATATAAACTTGACTATGTATTCTAGGTTGGGATCCTCCAACTTTAGTTCCAATATTAAAAAATGGCATAACAGGAATATCATAATAATCCCTATTAATAGCTTCTTCAATACAATATAGAATTGCTGCTCTCATTGACAGAAAAATACCTGCTAAAACTCCATGTGGTATTAAATTAAAGCATAAAGAAGGATAGAAACTTCTTGAAATGCTAACTAAATTTATTCCTTTTGATAATTTCAAATGAGAAGGAAGATTTTGCTGAATATGCTTATCTATATCCGGATCTACTACTCTTGCCATCGAAGGATATCTATTTATTAACGTTAGTGCTTTAGATTTATCTGAAATTTTATCTATTCGATGTGGTGCTTCTGAGAAGGGATTATCCCGTCTTTTTTCATCTTCGGAAATAATAATTGTAAATCCATTTCCTAATGGCATACCCCAATCATCATATACTATTTTTCCTTCAATTACTGAGGAAAATACATCATTATATTTACCAACAATTTTTTTTGAACAATCATAGAGATGCTTTTCTTCTTCTATTGTCTTAAATCCTTTAGGTCGTTTTCCCCTAATTGGAGAAATATAAGAATAATGCCCATAATATCTTGGTTTCCCTTTTCTTAAACCAAAATCCTCAGTTCGTATGCTTACTGTTGATAGAGGGTCCCATCTCTTAATTGGAACATCGTAAGTAGTTTTATTCTCAAAATTTTCTTTATTAATTATACCCCATTCCATGAATTTAGGCGCATAATGATCTTGGCTTTCTAATTTATTAGAAATAAAAACTACCTCGAATCTTTTTTACATTAGATTTATTAAGATTATTTTAATTGTATTTATTTTTTACTTAATTGAGGAATTTAGAGAGTGTTTAGATACTCAAAAAAAAATAAAAAAAAGGAAAAAACTTTTTCTAACCAACTTATACCTAATTTATAAAGAGTATATTATAAAAAAATTTAATATTCTAATCGTTTGATAATCTTATACGTTTTAAATTCACGAACTGGTTCATCTTTTTCATTTAATCGCTTGATTGGTACTCTTACATAATTTTCATCATCGAATTCTTCAATTTCAGCCTCTTTATATTTAGCCAAATTGTTGGCCATTTTTAGTTCTCTGATAAGAAAATCTCGAACAGCTACTCTAATTAACTCGGATCTAGATGGATATAGCCCATTTCCCCCCACTAATTTTTCTATACTATCGATATAGGATTCAGGAATGTTAACAGTTACAATTTTCATTTTAACCCACTATATTTTTTCATAAATATGCCAAATTCAAAAATCGGCAAATTGACTAAACCTTTTTTTAAAACTATCGCCTTAAACCACAACTTTTTTTATAATTTATTTTATTACACATTAATATATAAATGTTTATTTTTATCGGATTAATATATTTAGAGAGATACTATTTTGTCATGTATTAAATATTCCAAATAGTATATTAATGTATTAATTTTTAAAATGTTTCTATACTCCTCAAATTTAAGGATATTTTCGAAGTTTTTATTATTATATAAAGATGTATGAACAATTTTATATTGAGTTTCTTTTAAAGTTGAAAGTATCCATAAAAAAATCTTATAACTAGCAAAATTGTTTACTTATCTAAATAATCATAAACAATTTTTCAATTTAAATAACCAAATGTTTGAGAAAATATATTTCATAACAAAATTTGTTAAGTTTTGAGAATTTTAAAATGAAAATATTTTTTTTTAATATTCCTCTTCCAGATTTACTGTATTAATAAAATCTTGACGCCCCTGAGCCATTCGAGAAATATTCTCAATCACTTCATTCCATCTTAATAAATCATTAAAAGGGGAATAACCTCTATGTGGTGATAATATAATATTATCAAGGGTATGGAAGGGAAAATGATAAGGAAATTTTTTTCCTTCTTTATTGCTTTCTGGAGTATAGTTATACCATACGTCAATCGCAGCACCTTGTATATGATTTTCTTGTAAAGCATTGAATAAACTTTCTTCATCAATAATTTCCCCTCTACTAACATTTATTATTAACCCCTTTGGCCCCAAAAGTTCTAATTCAGTTTTCCCAATCATTTTCTTTGTTAATGAAGTTACAGGTACAGCAATTATGAGGATATCAATATCTTTAAGAAATTCATTAAGCTGTGAGATTTTGTAACTTTTTATCTTTGTAAGTAGATGATCCTTTTGTTTTTCCCAGTGCTTTCTTAAAATACAAAATTCAACATCGAAACCACTTAAGAAACAGTGAACTTGTTGATTTATTGCTCCATATCCAAGTAATCCCACCTTTTTAAATCTTAACGGAATTGATGCGGCATCCTCATCTCCAGTCCTCCATCTTCCTTGTCGCATCCATTCATGATGAGGAATAATTTTATTCATTAGAGCCAATAAAAGTGCAACTGTGTGTTGAGCTACAAAATAAGAGTTTCCATGACCATTAATAAGAATAACTTTCCTTTCTTTATTTATTTCATGAAAGAGTTGCAAAAGATGATGAACTCCCGCTCCTGGATTGATAAATAATTTAAGCTTAGTGGCATTTTTTAGAATCTTATTGGAAGGACGCCAACCAATCAACATATCTGCTGATGGAACAAGTTTTAATAATTCTTCTTCTGAAGAATCTTTTCGAAATATAATCCTTACATTATTTATTTTTTTCAAATTTTCAACTAGATATTCTCTTACATGTTTAGGTATAGTAGATATAAAACATATAATGAAATTCTTATCTGATTCACTCATAATTCTTTGAATTAGTTTATTAAAACACTTAATCTTTATTTCCTATATATTATGCGTAATTCAAATAAATTTTTATATACATTTCGTTGCTATAATTATAAATATCTTTTATTCAAAATTATTAACAGAAAAAAAGGGAAAGAAAATGTCTGATACTGTTTTAAAAAAGCTTTTTCAAGTATTTGTAAACAAGTTAGAATTTGATCCCGCTGAATACTTAGTCTCTAGTGAAGAACAAGAACTTTCAAATTTTCAGAAAGAAGTGATTGAGAAAGCAACTACAATTATGAAAGATAATATTGTAGGAGAAATTAAATCTTTTGGGGGAAACTTAAAAGTAAATGAGGAAAAATTTAAAGAACTCGAGAAGAAAGCAAATGAGGAATTAGGAAATGAAGAATACGATGATATAAAGAAAGAATTAAAAAATTATATCAAAAAGTTAAAAGAATTAATCGAAAAAACATGTGTAGCCATAATTCCTATAAAAGAGATGCCTTGGGTTGATGTTTTGTTTCGGACTGTTCCTCGTATAGTATTTGATAAGAAAATAGAGTTTTTAGATAATACTATTGCATTCTATGGAGAAATCAAATGTATCCTTTCGAGAGCAACAATATTTGGAAAAATGCAAAATGAGAAACCATTATTCGCTCCTGTAATGGGAGCACTTGATTTAGGCGGTTATAAACTCGAGGATTCTATAAAGGGTCCAAAAACTCAAATTTATTCTTATGTTAGTGCAATTATTAATTCTTTAGATTCTACAATGACACAAAACCATCTCGCAAAATATCATGAAAGTTATCAAAGACATGGTGATCCAATTTGTGATTTCTTAATGAAAGATAACGAATTAATGAATTCAATGGAAGGAATCACTTCTGGTATTGATTCAGAACGAATTGCTTCAGATATTGCTGTCTTTAGTATTGCAATACCTCAACCTGCAGATAAAACTACTTTAATATTAGTAACAGGCGAAGGCAAAGAACCGAATAAATATTCAAGGTGTTTTGAAGCTCTTTTACGATTTTCTGCTGAATGTTGCAATGTTCCCTCCCAACTACCTCAAACGCCTGCACAAGCAGCAACTCAACAACCGGGTACAGTTAGAACTCCTGGAGGTCAAGAACTCAAATCTTGGACTGCTGAAGAACTAGCAGAAGAAGCACAAAAAAGAATGGCTTCTCAGCCAGACATGCCTAGCTGGACAGAGGAGGAATTATCTAAATTCTCTACTGAGCGAGGAACTGGTTTACCTGAGGGAATGGAAGTTTGGACTGAAGACGAATTACAGGAGTTAACAAAGAAGAGACAAGGGGGGTTAGATATACCAGAATGGAAAGTAGACGAAAGTCTTAAAGAATGTGTTAAATGTGGATACAGTTTAAGACCCGGATGGATTCAATGTCCCGTTTGTGAAACTCCTGTAGGTGTTAAACCAGAACCAGAACCAAGTGAGAAACCTACCCCAGAATCAGTTGAAGAGTCAACGGAGGAACTTATTGAAGAGTCAGCGGAGGAACTTATTGAAGAGCCAATGGAGGAATCTATTGAAGAAATAAAAGAAGAACCTTCAGAGGATAATAGGGAAGCAAAAGAAGACTAATTTTAATTAATTCACTTTTAACAGATTTATTTCTAGTTTCTTTTATAAATACCAAAAGAGTGATTGTCTTTTATAATTTAAACCGAAAACTTTAAAAGGATATAAAATCAGCAAGATTCCAAACGTTTTTTAAGTTATTTTTATTTTCAAACATATAGGAATTAAGAATTCTGGAAATATAATTGTTATATAACATCTTTTTATTTAAAGGAAATAAAATCCAAGATTTGGAAGATCTTAATATCTATAGTTATCCTCATGAAATTATTAGTATCAAAGATAAAATACTTGTTAATAATATTATAAAAGAACATGATAAAGAAGAATGCTCTCAACAATTAAATTTGAAGCAATTTGCAATTAATGAGCCTATTGCTCAATTCCTCAATGAATTAAATTTATATACTTGTTGTATCAATGGTAAAATTATCTTAGGTTTAATTTTTGATAATGAAGATAATCCTTATGACTATAAGGAAATATTTAAAGAATTATTAAATGAATTATTGAATAACGGTAATGGATATTCCTTCGATGATGAAATGGAAGTTGATAATTTATTAATTTCTATGTTTATTGATATTCGAAGGTTCGGTGATGAAGTAATTGAGAAACCTTACGAAATTGATTATTATTTTCAAAGAGAAACATTTTTTAAAGTTTTCCTATTTGGAATTGATGAAGTTGGAAAATCTAGCTTAGTTAGAAGATTAAAAACAGGAGAATTTAACGAGAATTATTTTACTCCAACTAGGAAATTTAATATTGAATATATCCCAGTAGAAGAAAAAGGGCTATTAGCAATATGGGATATGCCCGGACAGAAATCATTTCGACCAAAATGGTTAATAGGGCTTCAAGATTCAAATCTTATTATCTATATGATTGATATTGCTAATCAGAGAAGATTTGAGGAATCAAGCAGCGAATTCTGGAACGTAATAAATAAAGATGAATTAGAGGGCATCCCATTGCTCATATTAGGTAATAAAATTGATTTAATCAAATGTTCTAAAGAAGACTATGACAGTCAAGTTCAAAACTTAGAAAAAGAACTTTTTAATTTCTATAATTTCAAAAATATAAAAAATAGAAAATGGAATTTCTTATTAACTTCAGTAAAAACTAATCTTAATATCGATAATATAATACCAGAGATTTTTGATTTAATTTCTTCTTAATTTTTATTATTAATGCGATATGACTTAAAAAATACTCAAATTTGATAAAAGATTAGGATTTGATGTATTAAACATTAAATTTAAATATCTAGCCGTTTAAATTTCTATTATATGAAATAAAAACTTAATAATTCTCTTTAGATAACAAATTAGGGATAATCAATGTCTAAAAGACTCAAAAAAGATTTACAAATTATGATTGACGAGAAAACAGGTCAATTATATTTCGGTGATAAAAAGAAAGATTTACGTTTGTTGATGCTAAGACCAATTGATTTAATTGAATTCTCAGATTTTGCTGGTACTAACGCAGATGATATCCTTGTTTGGGTCGGTAAAACTATTGGACGAAACTATGTAGAAAAGTTCTTCTCTAATAAAGATTGGAGCTCAGAGCCTATAGCAACAAGAAAAGAAGTCGTTCTTGGGAACCTTGAAGCATTAGAACTTATGGGATTTGGAGAAATAACAGGGTATTTTAAAAAAAATAGCATCTTAATTACAGTAATAGATTCATTATCATCTGAGGAAAAAGACAATATAATGGCAAAAAACTTATGCTTGCTTTATCAAGGACTCTTTAGTGGCATGTTTGAGACGCTAAAAATTGATGTCGATGTTGAAGAAATTGAGTGTGTCCTGTTAGGGCATAAAAGATGCGTATTCAAATTTGACCTAATTGGAGAGACATTAGATGACAAATTAATAGATTCAAAAGAATCAGTATCAGATTTCTTATCTACTCTTTAAACTGGATTCTAATTTTAATTCTTTTTCTGATAAAAATTATTTGAGTGAAATTTCACACTTTTTTCAATTAATATAGATTACAATTTGAGTTTTGGAATATAATAATTAAAATAAAATCTACCATAACTCTAATTATATTCAAATATCATAAAATCAATATAAAATCAAATTAAAAATAATGTGAATTGAAATATGGAAAAAAGAGGAGCTAAAATCAAAATAGATGAGTATAAAGGCCCTCTCGGTACAATTAAAGGATTTGAACTTACTACTGGGAAAATATCATATGGAGATGAAACTGAATGGGAACCACTTGGACCGACAGCCTCGCCTCATATACCTACGCTGCGATCATGGTTTTTTAAAATGATGGAAAGGTACAAACCGTTTTACATGCCGATCTGTGATATGTGTTGTCTATGTACATACGGGAAATGTAACCTTTCCAAAGGGCGAACAGGAGCGTGTGGTATTAACATAGAAGGTGCATGCGCAAAAATAGTGGAGATTGCCTGTTGTATAGGTGCAGCGTGTCACTCGGCTCATGGTGATCATCTACTACATTGGCTCAAAGAGAAATATGGCAATGTACCCATTAATTTTGGAAACAATATCGCTGTAGAGATGCCACATACTCGATTAGTAGTGGGAATGAAACCTGAGACCCTTGAGGATTTAGAGACTGCGATGGAGTGGGTACAAAGCACTATCACGCATCTCTTAGCCGCGGGTCACACGGGTCAAGAGTCAAATTATTTAGACTATGAGGCTAAAAGCTTTTTAGCAGGTCTAGCAGATTCAGTAGGAATGGAGATTTCTGATGCAGTCCAGATTGCAGCATATGGATTTCCAATGGGTGATCCAGATGTTCCAATAGTAGAATTAGGAATGGGCACGATGGATGCTGAAAATAAAGCAACAATTCTAATGATAGGTCATAATGTTGCCCCCGGTGTAGAACTTGTTGATTACATGAGAGAAAATAACTTAGATAGCAAAGTAGATGTAGGTGCAATTTGTTGTACTGCATTAGATCTAACTAGATACTATTCTGGTGCTAAAATCGTTGGTTCTCTCTCCCGTCAGATGTTTTACATTCGCTCTGGGCTAGCCGATGTCGTAATGGTTGATGAACAATGCGTTAATCTTCGCGCCCACGAGCAAGCAAAACTAGTAAATGCTCCGTTTATTGCTACAAATGAAAAAATTATGGGCGGATTACCTGATCGAACTAATGATCCTGCTGAAGAAATAATAGAAGATTTAGTTAGTGGCAAAATGGATGGGGTATTAATCCTAGATCCAATAAAGGCAGGAAAAGTTGCGGTTGAAACGGCTATTAAAGTCAAACCTATAAGAAAAGCTAAAAGCGCCGTTCCTGATGAGCAAGGCTGTATTGATATGGCAATGAATTGTAATGGTTGTGGCAATTGCCAGAGGAATTGTCCAAACGATTTACCAATTGTTGAAGGTGTGGCAATGGTAAAGGATGGTGATTTTTCATTATTAGAAGAAGTATATGATTCTTGTTTGGATTGTGGTAGGTGTGAAGCCGATTGTATGAAGGAAGTATCTCCTTTAACTTTAATCATGTATGCGGGAAGAGAAAAAATTCGGAATGAAAAATATAATTGTAGATCTGGTCGCGGTCCAATTATGGACACAGAAATCCGCAATGTTGGGGCTCCTATTGTGTTAGGAGAAATACCCGGTATTGTCGCAATTATAGGATGTGCTAATTATGCTAAAGATATTCAAGAATTATACTTAATGGCAGAAGAATTTTGTGTAAGGAATTATATCGTTGTAGTTTCTGGTTGCGGAGCGATGGATATTGGATTAGTCAAGGATGAAGAGGGTAAAACACTTTACGACCGATTCCCCGGAGATTTTGACAGAGGTGGCTTAATTAATGTTGGTTCATGCGTCTCTAATCCGCATATCACTGGAGCAGCTTTAAAAGTCGCTAATATATTCGCAAGGCGCCCTTTAAGGGGAAATTTTGAAGAGATTGCCGATTATGTTCTTAATCGTGTAGGTGCAGTCGGTGTTGCGTGGGGTGCGATGAGCCAGAAAGCCGCGAGTATCGCGAGCATGGCTAACGGAGTAGGAGTTCCTGCGGTTTGTGGTCCTCATTCAGCAGAATATAGGCGTATGTATATTGGAAGGTCTGATGATGAAGATACTTGGAAAGTATATAATGCTAGAGATGGAACTGCCGATCATCTAGTTGGTCCAGGTCCAGAACATCTATTAACTACTGCCGAATCTATTGAACAAGCGATCTGCCTTGTTGCTAAATTATGTTTGAGACCAGCAGATAACTCTAAAGGAAGAATGATTAAACTTTCTCATTGGATTGACTTAGAGAGAAAATACAAAGGTGTCCAATTTCCAAACGATTTAGAAAAATTTGTTCGAGTCGAAGCAGATATCCCAATTAATATGAAAGATGAAATTCAGGAATTTCTAAAAGAAAGAGGCTGGAAGCCAAAAGAAATCGTGGATCCTACACTCTTAAAAAGATTGTGTCGAACTTAATTTATTTATCTTTTTTTATTTATTTTATAATTATTTATTTACTGATTTATTTTAATTTCTAGAAATATTCAAATTTTTAACTTATTACTTAGTTAAATCCCTTAATCTTTCTAAAAAAAAATTACAAGCTTTTACTTCAACATCAAAGTCTACAATTTCTTGTATAATCTTTCAATTCTAATTTAATAAGAGTAATCAATAATTAGATATTATTATTTAAATCTAATTAAATAGAAAAACCAAAAGTTAATGTGTAAAGCTTATTTTCATTACAAAATCAGATCAATATTAAAGATGTGAGACATTTTGGATAAACTGGATAAAGATATTTTAAAATTATCAAAATTATGTAAACATTGGGCAGATCATAATGATTCACATAAAGAAAGTTTCTTAAAATGGCGAAACATTGCTAAAGAAAAAGGTTTAGAATCTGTGGTGGTAAAATTAGATAATGCCATTAAAATGCTAGATAAATGTAATGAGTTTTTACTTACAGCAAATAAAGAATTGGAATTGAATTAAGTTTTACTGGATTATACATCCAAAAAAGATAAAGAAATTTATAGAAAAAGGTTTATCAACGGAAGCAGTTGTTCTCTGAAATAATCAATTTTGCCCTCTAATAATTCTGGATTTTGAGAAAGCATCCATAAATATACGGGGATCTGCAATTCAGAATACTCAAATAATTTTTCGCCCCGAATTGTGAACCCATTAAGAGGTAACTCTAGTTTTATTGACTTTTCTCTAATTAACCCTATCGAATTATAAAAGTTTGAAAGCGTTTGAAGTAATAAAGCTGTATTATTTATAAGCATTTCATCTGTATCGGAACCTGTGTAACTACCGAAAATTAATCCATCCATTGATACTAAGCTTGATGCTTTTGCTTCTACTTGATGTGTAAACTCTTCAAGGATGTGTTCGATTATTTCAGAAGTATCAGAAACTTTCTTTAATGCAATACTGAACATTTGCATTATAGTTTCTCTTTGAAACACTGTTGTATCGCAATAATCGACAACAAAATCTTCATAATCGGCGACAATACTGTTAAACTTGTTTTTTACGCTTGTGACATTTTGTTGCCATTGTAGTGTTTTACGTATATCTTGATCACTTTTGCTTAAAACAATCAAGAGTTCAGGTTTCTCATGTAAATCTTTTAATACCTTTAAAACCTCTCGAAAATAGTTAGCAGCCTCAGGAATTCTATCTGGATCCTGCGAGTCGACAACATACAACATTATATCTGCCTCTGTAAAGAAAAGTTCAGGTCTATTAAAGTAAAGTTTCTCTCTGTATTGTACTTGCCCGCCTAAATCCCACGAGACTATTGGATAACCGAAAAAGTCCAGTTTCTCTCTTTTGACGCCTCTCGTTGGTAACAATGACTTTATGATAGAAAACTTATCTTGAACTACAGCTAGGATAGATGTCTTGCCTGCTGAATCGAGTCCTATCATCAGGATCTTTTTATGTCGACGAAGTTGTTCTTGTACATTCTTTTGGATAACTTTAGCAATTTTTACCCATTTTAGTAGCATATTTGGGAGGATTTCTTTTATTTCAGGCAGATTTGAGACAGATAAATTAGCTAAATCGTCAATAGTTTTTATTCCTTCATTAACTAAATGATCAGAACTAATTTTATCAACACCTATTAGTGAATCCAGTTTAAATCTTAAAACTTCTTCAAGTTCATTTATTAGAACATTTCTTTTAAAGAAATCTTTAATAGCTACATTTTTACTACTATTTTCTGACATTACGCATCAAATTTAATATCAATTTTCTTTTTACTAATATTCTTAATTTTAATAGTAATATAGGTCTTATTAAATATTATTTTTTTTTGTAAAAATAAACTTTATCTAATTGAAGCAGTATTAATTAATTAGTTATTAATAAACATTTAAAAAAAGAGTGAATCAAAAAGATCATTTGCTACACATTAAAAAATAGACACGGCAAATACTTTAATTAAAATGTCAGACAATAGAATTCCAGAGAATCTCGTCATATGTATAGATACGTCAAGGTCGATGTATAGAAAGGATTTCAGTCCTAACCGATTAGCTTGTTGTATTTCCGCGGCTAAAACTTTGATAAGGGAAAGATCCAATCTAGATAGTTTAAGTGCTTTTGCGTTAATAAAATATTCTGACAAACCAAAAAAGATGATAGACTTTACAACCGCTAGTTTCGGAGATAACATCAATAAAGCCTTGAGTTCCTTACATTGTGGAGGTTATTCTGCGATGGGTGATGCATTAGCTTTATCGATTAAAACTTTAATCGCTGAATTACGTAAAATTGGTGCTAAAACTCCAAGAATAGTTTTGATTTCTGATGGAAATTATATGAAGTCTGCTGTTGATCCTTTAAAAATGGCACGTCTTGCTCAAGGTTTAAATATCAGAATTGATACTTTTGGTCTTGGAAATACAAGACGAGATAATATACTAAAGAAAATAAGTGATATCACAGGTGGTAGATACTTTTATAATAATGATCATGAGTCATTAATTAGATCAGCACAAGAAATTGCAGATGATAATTATAAAAAGTATGGGGCTGGGAAAGAAGCTCTTATAGAAAACCCAGCGTTTCTTAGAAAAATTGCAGCGGATTTATTAAGAGTTCAAGACCTAACAAAAGATCAAGAACAACGTTCAAAACAAATAAGAGGAGAAGTTGATTTTAAGAAATGTTCGATTTGTTTTTCTGATAAAAATCCCTATACAAAGGGCTCTTTTTATGTTACAGGGAGGTATTGCCCTAATTGTACTACACCTTTTCATATTCATTGTTTAGCTGCATGGGCAGATTCCCAAAAAAATCATAAAGTAAAAAGATCTGGTACTGCTAGATGCCCTCATTGCTTTTATCTGTTAAGAATCCCTATAGAAGTCACTCAAATTCAAAAATTACGTACTCTTACAAAGGGTTTTAAAGAAGAAACAGCTAAAAAACCTGAAATCATGCCAGCTAAATATATTCAAGATGTTGGGTTACTTGGAGAGGAAGCCCTTTTTAATGCATGTCCTGTTTGCCATTTAATCTTTGAGAAAGGTCAGGCCGCAGTACAATGTGGTAATCTTCAATGTAATGCTCTTTATCACGAGGATTGTTTTAAGAAATTAAAAGAAAGCCATTGTCGCACCTGTGAATCGAAACTTCATCTTTATTAAATTTTTTAACCAGAATCTTACAAAGCGAATAAATCACTGTTTCTTACTTAATTTCATCGCAATATCTATTTCTGAAATTAAGTAGCACAAAATATCATAGGTTGGGTCAGAATAAAATATTTCAGCAGCTTTTTCTCTTATCCTTCCTTCCTGATTATAAGCTGGGTCCCTTTGAATGAGTAACTGTCTTTGTGCTAACATCCAGCAGAGTTTGTCATAAGTGTAGCCTTTTTGTGCAAGATAATATGCTGCAACATTAACTTGTGATATGTTTTCATCATCCATTTTAATCATATTTTCTCTATAATTTCGAGTTAATTTAATTTTTAAATAATTAATAGTCTTCAAACATATAATCTTGTTACATTAGTGATGTTAGAAAAAATATAGAAAACATATCTTTCTATTGAAAAAGTAAGCAGATTAAATAGTTTTTTATTCCTATTATTAGTATAAAATTTATTTGTTGATCTCAAAATGGATGATGCTGAATATTATACTTATGGGAATATAAAATTAGGAAGAGGACAATTTGATTTACCACCCGTTCTAATTGGTACAATTTTTTATCAGAATGAAACTATTGTAGACCGGAAAAATCCAGAAGTTTTTAGCACTCAAAAAGCAATCAAACGCATCGAAACACATCAATCATTATCAGAAAAATATAAAATTCCCAATTTAATAGAAATTTCCGCTACAACTCCTAAATCAATGATAAAATATTTAGAATTTTATTTAGATCATTTTAACCCTCCCTTCATATTAGGAGGAAATCTTGAATCAAGAATAGCAGGAATTGAGTATCTTAAAGAAAATGGAATTACAACAGAACAATATATATATAATACAATTTCAAATCTGAAAAATAAGAAAGAAGTAGAAGTAATACGGAAATTCAAAATAAAATCTGTTGTAATACTAATTCTTGGTTCAGAAAACATGACTTCTAACCAAAGATATACATATCTTACAGATAAAAATCAACCTAATAATGTGAATATAATTGATGGGTTAAAAGATATAGGTGTTGAAAGAATATGGATTGATGGAGGAGTTGTAAATTTAGAAAGTTTAGCTCATATATTAGAGACTCAACAATTAATTAGTACATCATTGAGACTTCCAGTTGGAACGGCGGCCAACCTTTTTCTTTTTCAATTTTCTTCACCGCGTTTAAATATCAAATTTCATACCCGATACCGAAGAGCTAGTATAATGTTCATAGTAACGTGGTTTTCGAACTTTATTTTTTATGGCGCAATTGAGGATGCCCAAGAATCATTTGCATCTGCTTATCAATCAATAGAATTTAGAGATATATTAAAAAGTAGAAATATAAAGCTCTTTAAACAATTTTAATAGAACGATGTGTTAACATTTTAATGCAAAGATATAAAGAAATAAAAATTTTTTTTATAAAAAGCTATTAATACTAAGATTTTAATATCTTAATTAAGTCTAAGTAAATTGTATTGAAATTTTAAATAAACCATATATTTACAAATTGCTAGTTGTTAGGGAGAAAAAACAATGATCAATAATATCGATAATGATGAGAAAGAGTTGGAGGCTATAAGATTAATAGACCAAGCAGAAACCCTTGCTGATCGTGGGAAAGGAAAAGAAGCAATCCAAATTTATGAAAAAGCAGCCTCAATCTACCTTGATCTTGGTAGTTATCTTAAATTAGATGAATTATACATCAGAATTGCTCAAATAATCTCGAGATTTAAAAATAATATTCAAGCTGTTTATAGATTGAAATCAATAATTAGAAAAACTGAAGAATTAAAACTTAATGAAGTTTCCGCTAAATTATTAATACAATTAGGAAATGTATCTTTTAATATGCATGATTGGGAGACTGCAGGAGAATCATGGCAAAAAGCTTCAGATTATTTCTATGAGACAGATCCTGAGGAGTATATTAATTTATCTTCAATACTTCTTCTAAAAGCAGGACAAGCATTTGAGCGTTCAAAAATTAAAAAAGATGAGGGAAAGCGATTAATATTAAAAGCGGTTATGAAAATACACAAATTTGATGAGCTTTATGAATTAGAAGAAAAAGGAGCATTAAATTTATTGTCAAGTGGAGAATTCGAAGATTCTGCTAAAAAATTCTCCGATATTGCTTCATACTTTAGAAAAGCTTTGGATGACTTAGATAATTTTATAGATGAGGAAGAATCAAAAGATACATATCTTAACGTGAAAGCAAGATTCATTCATTTTGTTGCAGAATATCAAACTGTAACCGCTTTATGTTTAAGAGCATCCGAGAATCGAGCTTATAATGAGCGAATTAAACAATTAGGAAATGAATCTTTAGACCTATTTAAAGAATCTATCTCTATGCTTAAATCTTATCTGTTTCCGATATCTTCAGAGTTTGATCAAGAAATAATTCTTCGTACCACTTTTGATACAATGCTCATTGCAATCATTCAAGCAATGCTAGGAACTCACGAATTAAATCCAATAGAATACTTATTAGGAAATCTTGAGAAAAATAAAGCATTAGTGAAAAAATTGAAAGAATCTCCTTATTACAAAATTACTGAAAGGATTGAAAAAGTAGGAATTATAGAAGTACTTGAAACTCTTTCTAAAACGCATTTAGGTCATTTTGAAATGATAAAAAATACTCTTATTTCTTACTTCAAATAAAATCCTAAGTGCCTAAATTTGATTCTTTTTATGTTTTAAACTATGTAGAAATAACAAAGTTTAATAAGATTTCATAATATTAAATAATAAAATAGTTTAATATGGTGAGAATGAACTGATAAGCTCTCAAGGCTTCTTCTATTATTCAACTATAATTAAAAATTATAAGTTAGATAAAGTTAAGCACTCTCCTTAAAAAAACTATGAAGATAAGAGAAATATTTAGGTAAGAAAAAATTATGAAAATTTTATATGTTAATCCTGCACGACTTAGTTCTGGACTTGATGCGATAATTAAAGGACCTCCATTAAGCTTAATCTCAATTGCAGCCATGGTTCCAGAACATGACGCAAAATTATTTGATTTTAAAGTTCATAAGTATAATGAAAAAAGATTCCGTTCATTATTGAATCAGAGTGACATCTTAGCTCTCACAAGTATGACGCCTCAAATCTCTCAGGCATTTGAAGTAGCACAAATGGCAAAAGATCTTGGTTGTACGACGATAATTGGTGGATACCAGCCAACATTAGTTCCTGAATATGTAGCAAAGCATCCTGCAATAGATTATGCTGTTAGGGGCGAAGGAGAACACACATTTCGTGAACTAATAGATTATCTCGATGGAAACAAAGCTAATACATCACTAAAAGATATTGATGGAGTTTCGTATAAAAATAACGAAGGACGAGTCCTTCATAACAAGGATCGAACGTTAGAACCTGACTTAGATAATTTTCCCATGCCTCGAAGAGATTTATTAGATGATAAAAAATATGTTTATTTAGGTGCTAGAGTTGCTCAACTTGAAACTTCACGAGGTTGTCCACATAATTGTAAATTCTGTTGCATTATAAAAATGTGGAGAAATCCAAATAACCACATAACTTATCGAACAAAATCTATCAAAAGGATTATGCAAGAAATTTATGATATAGATTGGAAAAACGATTTTATTTTTTTCTGTGAAGATAATTTTACTATTAAAATAAAGCGGACAAAGAAAATACTTGAAACTATGATTCGATCAGGGGTTCCAAACAAAATGCTTTTTTCCTGCCAATCGCGAGTAGATTCATTATATCGAAATCCTTGGTTAGTTGATTTAATGCATAAAGCGGGAATGAGACAAGTATTTCTTGGTATTGAATCAGTGCATCAACAAAGCCTTGATGCTATGAATAAAAAAAATACTACTCCAGATATGGTAAGAAAGGTGGTTTCATCACTTCAAGATCATGGAATTTCGATATTTGGAGGTGTAATTATTGGATATCCAGGTGAAACCAAAACAATGGTAAGACAAAATATTCAATTTGCTAAATCACTTAATCTAACCTGTATCCAATTTACACCTATTACCGCATTTCCGGGAACAGATTTCTACAATGAAATGTTAGAAAAAAATATGATTACTAGTAATAATTATAAGCATTATGATTTGTTTCATCCAATGATGCGTACAGAACAACTAACTACTAATGAAATGTATCGATTAGTTGGTGAAGCATATTCTGCTTATTATCTTAGTAAGGGTTGGCTTCGAATGCTCGTAAAAAGATACATTAATCCATTTGGGAAATTCAATTGGATGACGCGAAATATACCTCGATTTGCTAAAACAGTGATTGTTAGCGGATTAGATATGCTTCATTCAATGGGAATGACACAAGATATTATCTCCGATGAAATGAAAGATATAATGAAACATGGAATACCAAATAAATTAACTGAAAAACATGGAACTTTTGATAAAAAATTAGAGACAATTGCTCTGACTAAAAAAACAAAAGAACCAGTAAAAACTACTGGTTAAAAATTCTTTTTAAAAAATCTTTAAGATGAAAATTTAATAACAAGTTTATTGAATTTTAAATTACTAATCTTCCTGACCCCATGGTTACCAGACGAGTAAGAGCACTCAATTAAACCAGCTTCCTCAAGTTTTTTTATTTGGGCAGATATATTGGCTTCTGTCATATCTAAACTAGCTGCAATATTTGACACATCCATTGGCTCTTCTTGAATATGACGAAGTATTTGACGTCTTGTTCGCGAGGACAGAGCTTTAACAATTTTCTCAATTTGTTCATCTGATTCTATAGATATAGATTCAGATTTATTTTGCAAATTGACTTCCAAAATACCGGTTTGTGTAATTTCCATAACTGTCTATCCAACCCTTAATAAAATTTTTACTTTTGTATTACAAGAAAACTATATAATTCACCGTATATATATCTTATACAGCAAAAATTCATAATTCGTTTGTATTCAACGATTACTAATTATTACAATAATTACAATTGACATTGAAATCATATATAACTTGTTTTTAATTTTAGGAATGTTTATTTAATAAAGCATTCTTTTAATAAAATTACATCTT
Organism: Promethearchaeia archaeon; assembly: GCA_029856145.1. Taxonomy (GTDB): domain Archaea; phylum Asgardarchaeota; class Lokiarchaeia; order Sigyniarchaeales; family SOKP01; genus Loki-b32. The sequence goes on along the minus strand of JAHQWK010000011.1, from coordinate 103,302 downwards.
TCTATAATCTTTAAACAATCAAAATATGAATGAATCTTAGAATGAGAGCCATTTTATGCTCTAATTATAAGATTTGGCTATAAATTATAGTTAAAACGCTAGCAGTAAAATTATTAAATTCTATTAAATAAATACATAAAACTTATTAAACGTACCATAAAATTCCCACTTCACATAATCTTCAACTTTTATCTATTCTAGAATGATTTTTGATGAATTATATATACATATTAAAACTGTGAGATTTCAAGGAAATAACCCTATTGAGAAATTATTGTTAAACTTTAACTTGAAAATATTAAAAATCACATAATATGATGGGGAATTCAATACAAAATTAAATCCTAGAATTAATTCTAAATTAAATTGAAAATCTTTATTATATCTTCATTAAAAATCAAAACTAAAGAGATTTTCATATTAAAAGTTATCCTACTAGTTTAAAATACATTATATGCATGTGTATTTTTTTATAATTTTTTCCTAAAAATGTAAAAAACAATCATTTATATACTATAATTACTTCTATTACAAATGATATCAAATAAATACAAATATTACATTCAAGGAGGATTTAACTATTGCCAGAAAAAAAACCTACAACAGTTATAACAGTTAGAATCGAAGAAGAATTAAATCAATATATTGAAAAAATACGTTCTAAGTTAGGTATTTCAAAAGCAGATTTTATTCGCAAATATCTTGACATGTCAAGATATGTTGTCACTCAAAACAATACAATTAAATCAGTTAATGATAGAGATTTAATAATAATGAAAAAAAGCCTTTTAAGGAAACTTATTGAAGGGTTAAATGAGATTGAACAAATGGAATTAGGTGTTAAAACTGCCCGTTTTATTAATGATATTGCTACAATACAAGGTAACCTTGATAATATCGGGTATAAATTAGATTTATGCGAACATTTAGGTTTTTTCTCTAAACTAATTGATGATGAGAACTATATTTGGTTTTCTAAAAAATTTGGACCAAAAAAATTCATTGAAGCATTTGTATATAAATTAGTTAATTATGAGCTAAAATATGAGTACGACACGAGGTTTACAGAAGAAGCAATAGATAATAATAAAAGTTTAAGAGCACAATATACCAAGAATATCAATCCACAAATCCGATCTTCAACCCATTATTGCTTTGAATTTGCCAAAATACCTGAAGAAGAATCTGAGTAAAAAGAATAGTAAAGTATGATTTAACTTTTATCAACTATTTCTTTTAATCCTAAAATAGGAATAATTATTTTATTTGGTCTGAATAAAATTTCATAATTTAATTCATACAAAGCTCTTTCAATATAGAAATATGTAATTAGTACATAGTCTACGTCTAAATCTTTCAATATTTTTCCTATTAGTTTTAATTCCCATATATTAAGAACATTAAGAACGCTATCAAGAATTTTTTTTAAAGGTCTAGCAGCTCTTCTGAAGTAAAGATTGTATAGAATTTCTTCAGGTACTTCATACTTATCTTTTCGAATTATTTTTTGCTCAATAAAAATAAGTAAAGTGTTAAACTTGATATAACTCAAAGCTCTTAAAAATGAAGCTAAGTCTTTTTCTACTGGAAACTTTCCCTTTTTTTCTTCCAATGAAAGTTGTGGGTCACCCTCGAAATCTATAAAATAATAATTATATTGACCATCTACTATGTTATATAGAATTTGTTCCATGTGTAAATCTTGATGAACTGGTTGAATTTTAATTTTTAGTTGCTTAAATTCGGAACGAAATCTTTCGATAATATCTTTAATATCTATAAGAATTGAACTTATTTTCGGTAAATTGAAGAAAGCACTTTCTGGTTGTTCATTCATATTGGTTAGTAAATCTGAAATCATAGAATTTAATCTATCTGAATAATTTTTAAGAAAAATTTTACTATCTACTGATTCTAAACTATATTCTTCTTTTTCAGGCAGAATTAAGGATTTATGTAAACTTTTAATATAGTTTCCAATTTCTACAGATACTTTTAAGGTTTCAATGCAATTTTCTTTAATTAATTGAGAGGTATTTGATTTGTCACTAAACTTAGAATAGTCCTCATCACCATCTTTAAATACCGTAGTAATCATATTATTGAGTTCAGTCCAGTATATATCACCTAAATTTCCAATATTGGGAACGTTTTCAAGTATTCCAATAGTTTCTTTATCTCGTACTTTAATTGTTCCATATATTTTCGGAGTGTTTGGAAACTTATTTTTTACTAAAACAAATAAAATTGATGGTTCTAAGCTTACAGAATAATCTTTATAAGATTTTAAAACATAAGAGATAGGTTTTTGGTCTGGATCTCTTTTATTAGATATATTTAATGAAAATAAGATATTAGTTGTATTTCCTCCTCCTAATTGATTAATTGAAAGTTCATATCGATCTGGGTATATCCCTGCTTCAATTAAATTCTGTACTTTTTTCATGTTTATTTCATCTTCAAACTGTTTAGTATAAAGAGATAATTCTAAATTTAATGAAGGGAATTTTTCAGAGATCCTAGCATCAAATAACATTTTCTTCCAGAAAAAAAGGCAAAGCTCCGCTTCCACAAAATTGAGTGTAATAACTTTCTGTTTATTTTCGAGAGTAATAGCTAATTTTTTACTAAATGTGTTTTCAGTGAGTTTTAATATATTAGAATGTGTTTTTTCACTGGAATTTAAAAAATCTTCGACTTTTTCATAATAGATTAAGGGAAGAAAATAAGTTTTAGAATAATTAGGTGTTTTTACTTCAATAATTGTTAGAAAAATTCTTCCTGCGATAATTTCAAAATATTGTACTTGAATATCAAACTCTAAATTTGATAAAGCTGATTTATCTCCGAACCATCTTCTTGAAAGAAGCCAACCTTTGAACTCATTTGAATTATAAACTCCTTGAATCACATTTTTATCAAAATAATTTATCATAAAAATCAATAATTTTCAATTTTCAATAATATAATTAGTTATGTTTTATAGGTAAAAATTTTTACATATATTTAAAATAAAAAAAGTAAATACAGAGAAATGACTGAAAAAACCATTTGCCTCCCAATTGTCTTTCACTTCCATCAACCAGTTGATAACTTCCCGTGGGTATTTGAAGATGTCTATAATAAATCATATGAACCCCTTATTGATAATATTTTCAAATTTGCTGATATTAAAATAACACTTCATTTTTCAGGCAATTTATTGGAATGGCTTTTAAAAAATAAACCCAATTTCATAGAGAAATTAAAAATTATGGCAAAAAGAGGACAAATAGAGATTATTGGAGGGGGTTATTATGAACGAATATTTGCTATTATCCCGTATCGCGATAAAATAGCTCAAATGAAGAAATTATCTGATCTAATAAAAAAAGAATTTGAGCTTGATGTGAAAGGTGCTTGGTTATCAGAAAGAGTATGGGAACCAAATTATCCTTCATTTTTGAATGATGTAGGATTAAAATATGTTATCCTTGATGATAATCATTTTAGATCCACAGGGATTACTGAAGAAGATACGTTCTATTCCTATATTACAGAAGATGAAGGAAAAACTCTAAGAATATTTCCTATCAATGAAGAATTAAGGTACTTAACCCCTTGGAAGCCCACATATATGTCAATCGACTATTTGAAAAATGCTGCCAACGAAAAAGGTGATAGGTGCGTTTTACTCATATCTGATGCGGAAAAAATGGGTGTTTGGGGAACTACACACAAAATTTGCTATGTGGAAGGTCAAGGGCATCATGAGGGAGATAATGGAAAACCTTTTATTCCAGCATTTTTAGAACAAATTAGAAATAACACATGGATTAAATCATTAACCCTTTCTGAATATATGGCCAAGTTTCCGGCTAAAAGTTTGGTATATCTTCCAACTGCGAGTTATGATAAAATGGAAGAATGGGTTTTACCTACCGAAATTCGAAAGAATTTTAAGACAATCCGAAAGTCATTGAGAGAGGATGAAGAAAAGAAGGAGACATATCAATTCCTCCGTGGAGGATTTTGGAGATATTTCCTAATAAAATATCCAGAATCTAATAATATGCATAAGAAGATGCTTTATGTAAGAAATAAACTCGTTAACACTGAAGAAAACTTATTAAACGTTCAAAATGAACAACTAATTTCTGTAATCTTAAAAAAAATAGCTGAAGCCTGGGATGAGATCTATAAAGCTCAATGCAATGATTGTTATTGGCATGGTTTATTCGGGGGAGTTTATTTACAGTTTTTAAGGTTTTCAGTTTATACACATTTAATAAATGCTGAGAAAATACTCGATGAAATAAACTTATTAATTAATCCAAAACTGAAATCCTATATTTACATAACACCAATTGATTTTCTTAAAGATAGTAAAACAGAATATTTAATTGAATCTGATATATTTAATGTATACATTAATCCTAGTGATGGTGGTACTATTTTTGAATTAGACTACAAACCTAAATCCTATAACCTATTAAATACTTTAACTAGATGGCCAGAAGCTTATCATGAGAGTAAAAAACTCGCTACAGAAGAAGTTTTAGTTGATAGGTTCAAAAAGAACTTATTACGGCTTAGATTTTTAAATGATGAAATAACACTTGAACAACTTCAAGCAGATCAATATTATGAGTTTGGAAATTTTGTTGATGAAAACTTTAGAGTTACTAGTACTGAAAAAGAAGGAAAGATTGCAATCATCGAGATGGAGAAAATAGGAAGCATAAAGGACCCTGATTCTGATGATCGAAACCCAGTTCGAATTACAAAAGATATATATGTAGAAGATAGTGAAATTAAAGTCTCTTTAAGAATAAATTTCAATGAAATCCCTGAAAATGAAGGAATCTTAAACCGTATTGTTAAAAATATAAATATGGCTATTGATATCCCTTTTTTCTTTAATGGAGACACAACTAAATTTCAATGGGAAAGCAAACAAGGAGATTTTGACGATGATAAAGACATTAAATTTCTGGAGCCATTTCAATATACAGGTTCTCATTTTAGAGCTTATGATGAATCTTATGATCTAAATTTAGATATTGATATTTCCAGTAATAATGATTTAATCAAATTTAATAAATTTCCTATAATTGCATACGCTTATACAGAAGAGGGCTATAAAGAAATTTATCAAGGAATTAATGTTGTTCCTTTTTTCAAACTTGATAAGAACTTAGAAATTCATCTTACGCTTAAAATTTTCTAATATTTATATTTATGTATCGTCTAGAAATTTGTGGATATTCGTAGGAATTTTGTCGATATAATATATCTTTAAATATATTAAGGACCTAATAAAAATAATAAAACATAAAAATACACATTGGTTTTGACGTTTATGGGAACTAACGGAAATGGAAAACGAAATGGCTGGACGTATAACAAAGAAACGCTGAAAAATAAGATTGAAAACAATAAATATGTTAAAGATGTTCGTCAAAAGCTAATGGAAGAAAAGCTTCGAAAAAAGCTTAAGAAATAGACTTTTTCTTAAAGTATCAAATTTTTATAATTCTTTATGCATCTCTCTTTGCAACTATTTTATTTTAGGATTCAAATCCAAATTTTCCAATAAGAGGGACAAAACGGACACCTGTTATTTTTTTTGTTTTGAATTCATTTTTATGTTTTTTGATAATATATAAATTTTGGCCAAAATTTTTTGATCCCGCAGGAATACAAAGAATTCCGCCATCTTTTAATTGATCTCGCAAAGGTAGGGGAATCTTTGAGGGTGACGCAGCAGTTACTAATATTTTGTCATAAGGGGCTTCTTTAGGATGTCCTAATGTACCATCTCCATGAATTACTGTAACATTAGCTTCATAACCGGTTTTTTTAATACTTTCTCTAGCATTTTTAACTAATCCTTCATGACGTTCTATCGTAAATACATGACCGGGATTTTGTGATTCTTCTGGAGCAACCAGTTCCGCACATAAAGCAGCGTGGTAGCCTGAACCGGTTCCAATTTCTAATATCTTATCCCCCTCTTTTAGTTCAAGGTATTCACACATCATAGCATTCATATGCGGGGCGCTAATTGTCTGTCCTAGTCCAATAGAGAGAGGAGAATCCATATATGCACTTGATTCAGCATCTTTCGGAACAAATTTATGTCTGAGAACAATTAACATTGCTCTAATTACCTCTGGTTTAGTTAATATTCCTCTATCCTTGAGACTTTCAACCAGTCGCTTTCTCTTTTCTTCAAAATGCATTTTTAATGTTGAGACCATAATGCGATATTTATGTAATCTTTTAAAAAAATCATTTTTTTATGTTTTTGAAATGATATAAATTTTATCGTTAAGCTTAACTTCTTTGTTTAGGCGCAAATTGAACCTAACTGGGTCAGAATATCTCTTTCTTGAAATTTTTTTTATTTTCTCTCCTTTGAAAATCATAGTTTTTATAGTTTCAATCATATAGGTTGTAGTTCCCTCAATAATTATCTCATCACCTACTTTTAACGGGATATCTAAGCTCTCAAGCAAAACATTAGCAGACTTACTATTTTTATCAAATGCGAGGATTTTTCCTAAATAATGTTTCTTATAAGGAGAACGGTTACCCCTTTTCATTAATTCAATATCTTCTATAGTAGGTCTATGAAAATAAAAACCAGTATGGAAACCACGATTAAACACTCTTGAAAGCCTTTCAAGCCAAATTTTTACCTTTTCTTTATTATAAGTCCCATTAGAATAACTATTTATTGCTTCTCTATAACACTCAACTACAGTTTTAACATATAGTGGATCTTTCATTCTTCCTTCTATTTTAAAAGCATCTATTTTAGCATTAATTAATTCGGGGATATATTTAATCATGCAAAGATCCTTAGCATTCAAAAACATCTGACCATCATAAATGAATTCATTATTCTGGTCATCTATAACTCTCCATTCTCTCCTGCATGGTTGAATACAGTTTCCTCGGTTTGCTGAATATTCTTCGTCATCACAGACAGTGGCAGAAAAATAACATCGTCCTGAAATCGAAGTACACATAGAACCATGAACAAAGCACTCAATTTTAGTCTTTGTTAGGAGGTGTTTAATAAGTCTAATCTGTTGAAGAGATAATTCTCTAGCTAAGATGATCCTTTCAGCACCTAATTCCTCAAAAAATTTAGCTGCTTCAATATTAGAAACATTAGCCTGTGTTGATATATGAAAATTAATATTGTTCCGTTTTGCTATTCTAATAGCCGCAAGATCGTGAGCAATAATAGCATCAATCTCAGAATCTTTTGCTTCTAATATCAGATTTTCTAAATCCTGTAATTCCTTATCATATATTAAAATATTTGTGGTTAAATATGCTTTCATTGGGGGGTCTTGATTATGACAAAACTCAGCAACTTTATTTAAATCTTTACGGTCAAAATTTCTAGCTTTTATTCGCATGTTATAATTTTGTAATCCAAAATATATAGCATCTGCTAGTCCACTTACAATCTTTAATGAATTCCAATCTTGACAAGGAGCAAGCAATTCAGGGTGTATTTTCATGTTAGTATTCATAGATTTAAAAAACTCTTTTTACATGAAAAAATAAGAGGTTCAGTTCTAAAATAATTTTGGTCAAAAACTAATTATTCCAAGATTAAATATCTTGATTTAAATTTGAGAGCGATAAAATAAAAAACAATCGGAGCAGCTAACCAAATTAATTGAGGCAATAATGTAATATTATGTCCGTTAAAAGTGAACAATAGGGGATTCCACAAATAGACGATATATTCCCAAGCATTACTAAAGGTACTTGTTAACTCCACAATCAATTCAGATACTTGCCCATAAATAATCAATATAGTGAATTCACCTAGTTTAAATTTCTCAAAAATTGGGTTCTTACATATTAATCGTATAAACCAAACACCTAAAAGGAATAAACCTCCATCCCATAAACTATGAGTTAATATTATTAAAATAGTTGAAACAGGTGCCGGTAATGGAGTTGGAATTATAAATCTTGCGGGGGGAAAATTACTAATCTCATTTGCTATTGACAATGGAAGTTCCCAACATAGACCTAAAATAAAACTAAACCAAAATAAATACCAAAAATATTTATCTATTTTTTTGAATTTGTATAGAAAATAAACAAGTAAGCAAATCAATATCCCAACAATCCAAATAAACCAATAAAAAAACACCAAATTTAATATCCTCTTAAACTTTACAATTTTTTATAAAAATTAAAAGCATTGTAATAATTATTGAAAAATTATCGACTGCCATATAATAATTTTTAAATATGATTAATTATATATAATATTTAATTATGGACGCTGAAATTAGAAAAAGGTTAATCTCCAAATATTTAACCTATTTAGAGACCAGCAAAATTAATATCAAACAATAATATCGTACTGAATTGAATCATTTAAACATTTCTCCTATGTCAGCTTGAGTCATACCCATCTTAGAAAGACGGTAGATTTTCTACGAAATCTATTAAATTTGCTGTTACTAAAAAATAACTGGATGATTCCATACTATCCTGAGAAGAAATAATATAATCTTTTTCTAACATATATTTCATTAAAGCATTAAGATCATTATATTCAATTTTTAATTCATCATTTAATAGTCGTTTAAATTCTTTTTCATAAAATTTTTGATCTGGATTATTTCGATACATATCGTACATTTTTTGTGCCACTTTGATATTTAAATCTTTAATTTTAATTCTTTCTTTATCTTTTATTTTAATCACCTTTATCTTTTAAATTATGTAATAAGTCATTAAGAATTAATATATATTTTATCAAATCCCTATATAAAAATTTCTCCAAAATAGATGATAATATTAAAATCTTGATTATTATAGTTGAAAATCAAATATTAAATCAAAAAGAATTAATGAAAATACTATGAAATTAAGTAATTTTTGATTAAAATTGATTTTGTATAGTGGAAATGATAGAGTTATTAGAAATTTATTTTAAATTTTGTAAGAGTAGGATATAAAAAACTATAAAACATTAAATACCGAAAACAAAAATTATTACATTGCTATATATAATTATTGAAAAATAATTTGACAATTATAAAGGTTTATAATAATGAAGGTTGTATTATTTAACGGCAGTCCAAGAAAAAAGGGAAACACATACCATTGCTTAAGTATTGTTGTAGAGGAGTTGGAAGCTGAAGGAATTGAGTGCGAAATAATATGGATTGGTAACAAAAGATTGCAGGGTTGTACTGCATGTTATCAATGCATTGATAATGACGACCAAAGATGTACTATCGAAGGAGATAATATGAATGAATACATTCAAAAGATGCTTGAAGCTGATGGAATTATAATAGGTTCACCTACTTATTTTTCAGATTTATCAACTAGTACAAAAGCTTTAATAGAACGTGCCGGGTACGCTACTGGAGGGCATTTAAAACATAAAATTGGTGCTGCAGTTGTGGCAGTTAGGAGAGCAGGGGCAAATCATGTATTTTCCAGTATTAATTACTTCTTTCTCATTAAGCAGATGTTTGTAGTGGGATCATCTTATTGGAATGTAGGTATTGGGAGGAATCCAGGAGAAGTATTAGATGATGAAGAAGGTATTAGAACATTTGAAAATTTAGGTAAAAATTTTGCTTATTTGCTTAAAAAGCTTAAATCTTAAGTTTCTTATTCTTATTTTTTGAATAAGTCCTCTAAAATCATAGTAATTAATGGTTCATGGAAAATTTTGAATTGAATTATGTAAATAGGTTTGTTTTAGAAAAACACCATCTTACTGATGAATCGAGAATTGATGATATAATATAAATAACGGATGATATATGTGGTCTTCACTCAATGATAAATTTTACCAAAATTTATCTTATTTAGATGTTGCTCCTGATACTATAAATAAAATTCTTGAGTAAAAAGAATTCTTCAATTCAATAATATTCCTTTCAGAATCACAATATCTAAAATTGAGAGAAACTTATAGAAGATTTGTTACTAAAACTATACAAGATTATTGAAGAAACCAAAAAAGAAAACACAGAATTACAAAAACCATTTGTGTTTTTAGTTTCCGCAATGAACCTAAAAGCATCCCTTGAAAAAAATAATTCCCTTCAATAATTAAAATTTTTTTATATACGTTTGTCTTAATTTTTTATAATATTCAATTTTATAAGCTCTCAAAATTAAGAGGAGATATAAATAAATAGAATTTTATTATAAATTTAGATAAGATTCAGGTAATTCAGGGTTAATGTTTAAAAACATCGGTAAAAAAAATAAAATCATCATTGGACTGTTACTTTTTGTAAGCATCTTTCTAATTTCAAGTAATGATATTTATCTTTCACATGCTCAGAGTAATGGTGAACTGTTTTCAATTTCTTCTAATTTTAGTTTTTTTGAATATTCAAAAATTAAAGGAATAAAAGATAATGTTAGTTCAATAAATATTGAGTTACCTGAACCGAATTGGACAATAACAAATATAAAAATTAATTTTTCCAATATAAATTTAGGTAGAGAAATTAAAAGTATTGAAGACACTGAAACAGGCTTAGCACAAGTATGGAATAAAAATTCCGTATTTAGAACATTTGCTCTGAGTATGCAAATTGAAATTTTGGAAGTTGTTGAATTATTTGGTGTTTTTATTAAGGGATATAAAACTCCACAGGCAAACGAGATAATAAAATTCCAACTTAAAGGATTTGATAATATAAATTTAAGTCCTAATAATACAATTTATAAATCTATAGATTTGAATATATCTACCACTTTAGATTGGTATTATCAAGATTTTTCGTCAGGGTCAGCTCCTATTAGCCTTCCAATTGGAAATTATACATTAGTTATGAATGGTACTAATCTGTCTACAGATGATCAAGCAAAATATTATTGGCAGAACGATGAATTTGATCCTCAAATTCCATATTTACACACATCATCTTATGTAACTTCCTGGAGTTTTGGTCTTATAAATTCAAGTTTTCTCTGTAAATTGAATCAAAGAGTTGATAGAACTTACCTTCCTAAAGATCTAAATTTGACAGCAGAAGTTAATGGAGAGGATTATGAGGTAATTAATGGACCTGTTACAGGGAAAGGGACTCTAGAAATAACCAATTTCTCTTACTATTCTAATAAGATCACTCTTGAGATTCCACTAAAAATTAATAGATCTATTATCCTAAATTTTAATTACAATTATTCTATTAGTCTTACTAATGAGTTTTTAACTATAGGTTCTGCAAGTATCAAAGAAACTAATAGTCAATGGGCATTACACCCAATAATTGATAGAATCTCATCTATTTATCATGTAAAGTTTAATTTTCCTAGAAATTGGTTTAATTTATCACTATACCGTAAATCAGGGCCATCTTGGGAAAATATTACATCTTTTGCCAATATAAATATGAATGCAAGCACACTTATTATTCCAAATGATATCATACTGGGTGGAGTTGAATGGAAGATAAATGCAAATTCACCCAATATATTTTTTAATATAAATCTCCCAGAATTGGAATGGGAACCAGGACAAGAATTACAATTCTCTGTTAATGCCCCTAGTTTAGAAGGTAATTTCACATTTTATTTCATAAATTCATTAGGTTTTGGATATGACGAGCCTATAGAAGTAAGAGGCGTTATTTCAGAAGACACTATTTTTTCATATATAATCCCATCAAATTCACGTGAAGGTACTTATACTATAATAATTTACTGGAATAATAGTACAGACGGAGGAGTTCAATCTCAAGACTTTGAAGTTAACGTTCCTCCGGTTCCTTTTACTATAGATCCAATTTGGATTGTTATCGGTATCATAATTGCAATTGTAGGGACAACTACGGGAATATTATCTTATCGAAGAATCAAGAAATATAGGACTAGAAAAATTGAAGAAAGTCAAAAACTTTATAATAAATGTATGGATGTTTTGAATTTAGATTATATTATTGTCTCAGATAAAAAGTCCGGCTTAAATCTTTATCAGCAAAAATTTACTGAAAAAGAAATTGATGCTGCTATGATTTCGGGATTTTTACAAGCAATTCATTCTTTTGGAATTGAATTGATCAAAATTGAAGATAGTTCACAAACTATAAAGCTAGAATACAAAGATTCAATTATAATTATGACCGAATTTGTAAACCTAAGACTCATTCTAATAATGAAACAACATCCATCCTCAAATTTCTTATTTTCACTTGAAGACTTGGCTTATGATCTCTATAAATATTATGGCGAGCATATTGATCAATTTAATGGAAATATTAATCCTTTTAAATCGATAGACAAACTGCTTAAACACCATCTTAGTACTTCACTTACTTATCCATTAAAGCTAACAAAAATAGAAGAGTTAGAAAAAGTTAAAATAAGTCCAAATGAAAGAGCATTGATTAATAAGGCAATCTCTTTTATGAAAATAAATAATACGAGTTCTTTTTATTTATCCTCTTTATTACTTGAAAGAGAATGTAGCCCTAAAGATTTAGAGCTCATTTTTAATCTGATTGATAAAAATATTTTTCAAATCATAGAATAAAATGTATTACATTTCTGTTTTATTGAATGATTGAGGATATAGGAGAATTTTATACCTAAAATCTTTTTAAATTAAATCTTTATTACTGTTATAAATCAGTTCCATTCTTATATTAAAATTCTTTTCTAAATGTTTTGGTCATTTTAAAATTCGAATTACACTTTAAATAATCAGATAGTGATTAACATAGTAAATAGTTATTTAATTAATTAAATATATCTTTTAGGGGATAGATATGAGAAAAATTGTTAAACAAAATTATTTAATTGTTTTAGTCATAATATCTTCTTTTCTGTTTATAAATATCGCTAGTCTTATAGAATTTTCACACGCTCAAACTAATGGCGATACCTTAAATCCACGTTCAGATTTTTTAATTACTGAATTCTCAGAGGGAATTAACTATAGTAAAAATATAAGTTCTATTGACATTCCACTAGCATCTGCATCCTGGAATATTACTAATATCGAGATGAATTTCACAGATATTAGGCTAGGTAAGGAAATTAAAACTATTGAAGATTCTAGTGATGGTAGTTCTAAAGTAACAATCGGAAATGCATTTTTGGGTTGGGGTGTACAAGTGAATATTACTGAACCAACAGTTCTCTTTGGTGCTTACATATTAGGTTATAGAAGTATTCAAACCCCAACTATCCCAGTATCTTTTCAATTAACTGGTTTTGAAGGTGCTACTAATACTCCTAATTCTAACATTATGGGCTCCACCTTGATAAATATTTCTACAATTCCAAATTGGTATCTTCAGACTTTTGAAAATGAAATTTCTTTGGCGCCGGGACAGTATTACCTTACATTAAATGGTTCACAATTAGTCCCTGCAGAAAAAACAGCATATTATTGGTATTATAATGACTCTAATTCTGTTCATTCAAATTTACATACATCTAAATATGATGGTTCAAAATGGAATGTTGAAACAAAAGGAGAACCTTTATTATATAAACTAATTCAAAGAGTTGATAGATCATTTAGTCCTAAAGAAATAAATATGACTCTGAATATTGATGGTTCCTTATATCCAATTAGTGAAAATGGAAGTATCACATTGAATAAAAATATATCTCCTAATAGTGATATATTTTATGTTCCTATTATCAATAATCGTTCAATAGAGCTATTATTTAATTTAAAATATCATATAAAATTACAAAATTTCTTAATTTCAACAGGAAATGTGTTAATACAAGAGAATTTAGCAAATATCTGGACTATTGAGCCTGATATCCAGAGATTTTTCTTTAATTATTCAATCAAATTTAATTATCCTCTAGGTTGGTATAACATAAGTGTATTTAGAGATTTAGGAGTAGGGTGGGAGGATATATCATCGCAAGTTATTATAAATACAACAAATCATTTTATTTTTATATCAAACAACACTATCCTTGAGGGTGCGAATTGGAGGATAACTGCAAATTCTCCAAATATAATGCTTTCACTAAACGTACCAACAACAGAATTTGGTCCTGGCCAAGAAATCCTATTTTCTGTCCTTGCTCCAATAGACCCGGGTAATTTGACTTTTAGGTTAATTAATTCATTAGGATTTCCCGCTCAAGAAGACATTATATATGAGATTGAATCAATCGAAACAGATGACATATTGCTTAATTATCAACTTTCAAGCAATCCTCATGCTGGAACTTATAAGGCTTATGTCTTTTGGTATAATGGAATAGCAGCAGGAGTTATTACTCAAGAATTTGAAATAATTATTCCATTTGCTTTAGATCCAATGCTAATAGTTTTAATCGTTGGAATAATTGCAATTATCTCAGTATTTAGTTTTACTACATATAAAATGGTTAAAAGTACTAGAAGGAAGCATGAAGCACATAGACAAAAAATATTCAATAAATACATGGATGTATTAAACTTAGACTATTTCATTATTATCCATAAGGACTCAGGATTAAATGTATATGAACAAATTCTTGCGAGCAAATCTATTGATGCATCGTTAATAACAGGATTTTTAGAAGCAATTCGGACTTTTGGAATTGAGCTTACAGGTGCTGATGCTCAATCCCAAACAATTAAATTAGAATATCATAAATCTAAAATTTTAATGTCAGAATTTAAAAGCTTCAGGCTTTTACTAATTATGAAAGAAAATCCTTCTCAAGATTTCTTAGAATCAGTTAAAGAGTTATCATATGATATTGATAATAAATATAGAGCACAATTTGAAAAATTCACTGGACATACTAATTCATTCTTAGGGATCAGAGAGTTGCTTGAAAGACATTTACAAACATCATTGATATACCCATTGCAAATAATCGAACAAAATGTCAAACTAAAATCTGACGAAAAATCAATGGTGAATAGAGCCAAAAGCATAATGAAAAAGAAAAACACAGATTATTTCATAGTAACTAACCTACTCTCTATAAGAAAGGGTTTTTATACAAAAGAAGCTGAAATAATTCTCAATTTAATACAAAAAAAAGTCTTCCAACCAAAAAATTAGCCTTTTAATCCTTTATTATTCAAGTCTTTTTAACTTGATTTACTAGAATAAGATTCTAAAAAATAAAAAAAAAAATAAATTGTTTTATTCTGATTTCTTTCGCCACACAGTAAAGTATACAATAATAACGATGATTAACGCAGGGGTTCCGAGTACAATTACAATCCACATAAACGTTAAGAACCACGAATAGATCCAAAAACTATATGGTTGAGTTCCAAATGGAACATTGTAAAATCCTTGAACTGCCATATAAATACAATATGCAATAAACATAAAGAATCCCCCACCGCCACCACCACCTGCATTCCTAGCTCTATGAGTCTTTTTCTTTTCTCTATCTTTAAACTCTTGTTTTTCTTCAGCTGGTAATCTACGCCAACAGATATACCCTCCTACACCAAAAAATAATGCTGCTGGTATCCCCACGAATAATAACTCCCATAAAATGCTAAAGATAATAAATAAAACAACCATTTCTAAGGTCCACAGATCAATTGATGCGGTACCATAATCACCAATAGGAGAAATATTTATAAACCATAAAAATACTAAAATTGCCCCTACAGCTGCAACTACTCCAGCACTAATTATGACGGCGAATATTTTCCAATGTTCCTTTATTTTTTTCTTCCAAAACTGTTCATCACTTAATTCACTACTATTTTCCATTGAAATTACCTATTATTTTTGTTAGAACTTTGTATAAGAAATCAAAAATAGTATTTAAAATCTTGGTTAATTTAAAATTAGCTAGGCCAAATGAATAAGAATTCATTTTCCAATTTTTAATATTCAAATGATTTCTTTTTCTTTTCAAGAAAGCTTTTTTTGGTTAAGATATCCATTTCTGCATTTAACCAACAAAGTTCATCATACGTACAGCTTGAATTGAATACTTGTTCAGCCTTTTGTTTAATATCTTCAATAGATGGCATATCAAGATTTATCTTCTGAATTTTTTCAGCCAAAATCCAGCATAACTCGTCGTATTTATACCCTTTTAAAGAAAAATAATATGCTGCTTCTTGAATTTGGATTTTAAGAGGGATTTCTTCTGGTTCTTCCTCAATAATTTGTGGTTTGGGCGTTGTTTCTTTCTGAGGTTCACTTTTAACCTCTATTTTTACTATAGGTCGTTCAAACTTAATGAATTTAACAGTATCAGTAGGTTCTTGTGGTCTTTTTGGGGGTTCAATCTTTCGATGAGCTTTAATTTGCTGAAACCATTGTGTTATTTCTGTTTCAATATTTATTTCTCTCTCTTCTGGAATTCCATTAAGCCCAACAGATTTGATTCTCTCTGGGGGCGTCTCAAATACAAATTCTGGTCTTCGCTCAATTGTTTTACCTGGTATAAGCCCCTTCTCTAGATTGTGCATCATAGCTAAAAAGGATCCGTATTCTCTTTTTTGCTTCATGATAAGGATTTTTGCTGATCCACCACGATCTTTATCAATCTTTCTTGCGATATCAGCGGTAATATCTTTTTTTGATTGAGGTACCTCCAATCCTACCCAAATATAAATTGTATTCTTTTCCTCATCATCAACGAGATATACATCATTTTCTTCAAAAAATAATCTATCTAACTTAATTAATTCTCCTTTATTACTTATACTAAATAATTGCATAACACTCTCTCAAAAGAAGAGTCTAACTTATAGAAATAAATAAATTATAAGTTTAAAAATCTTTTTTGTTTATTGACTTCTCTTTTATTATCTAAGATTAACGCCTCAAAATATGCAATACTTATGATTTTTATTGACTATGAAACAACGAATTTAAGTTCAAACCATTCTTCAAATTATTTTGTAATATTTCGGATTCCTTAAGCTTTTTAATATTAACTCTATTATATTGATAGAGAACATTTACAATTTTCTTTTAATTAAAAAATAAAATTATAGGAAGATGAGTCAAGAAAATATAAATAAAAAAGACCCAACTCTCATTGAATTTGAAAATATAATTAAAGAATTAAGAAATGAGAATGAGAGCTTAAGAATGAGAGTTGTAGAATTAGAAGAGGAGATTAGAATACTTTTAGGACCACGAGAACCAATTAAGGAAATACCAGTAACCGAAGTTCAATATGAAACAAAAATACCTAGATTGGAACAAGAAGTAATTGTTTCTAGTTCGGTTTTTTCTCAAGATACAGTTCCACTTGAAATGGGAAAAGGACCTATAGTAGAAGGAATATCAAGGAGAGAATGTCCAATATGCGGAAATAATAGTAAAGCTCTTATTCATGAAATATTAGATCGGACACATATGATATCTGCTTATCCGAGAATGTACGGAAAGAAATATAAGTGTGGAAGTTGTGGCAGAGAATGGAGATTAACAATGGAAATCTAAACTACACAATGAAAATCTAAATTACTCTCAAACTCTTCTAAAATTAATACTTAAAAATTATTTCTTCTAACATGTTCGGCTTTAGTTTTAAATTTAAAACTTCTTTAATATTTTTATAACTAAATAAATTAAAGAAATTGAGAATTAAATGAGTGACAAAACTATCAAAAAAGAAATTTTAAATTTAGGATCCTTGCTTGATTATCAACAAGGATCAGTTGTTAGTAGAGCTTTAATTAATAAAGATATTGGAACCGTTACTTTGTTTTCTTTTGATAAAGGAGAAGGTTTAAGTGAACATACAGCTCCATTTGATGCGCTAGTTTACGTTTTTGACGGAGAAGCCGAAATAACGATTTCAAACGAGAAATTCATATTAAACAATGGTCAAATGATTATTATGCCTGCTAATGAGCCACATGCATTAAAGGCCATAGAAAAATTTAAAATGATGCTAATAATGATAAAATCTTGAAAATTTAAATAAAAAATATATTTTCCTTTATTCTTTGTTTTAAAACCAAATATCTTTAAAATATTCTTTTTAGTGTAAGATTTTTCCTCTCTCTGGAATGATACGTTTAGCTAAAATATATAATAGAATCGTAACAATGGTGAAAAACACAGTTGCTATTAAAATTGCTATATAAACACCACTGATTCCAAATGCATTTGAGAATGGTGCGAGTGTCGTAGGAACTAATGCAATTCCTGTGAAATAACCTGCAGTTAATGACCCTGCTAAGACACCGCGTCTTTCTGGGGATAATATTTGACTATAATAGGTTATTGTTGTAAACAGGATTCCTCCTGAAAATCCTGCTAGAATCCAACCTAAAGCTAAAAAGATGAATACTTCTGGATTAGTAATATCTCCAATAACTAATAGAATCCCCAATGAACAGAACAATATCGATAAGCCTGTTATCAACGGAATTTTCACACCTTTCCTTTTTGTTATACTACCTGTTATTACTCCCGTAATTGCTGCCCCAACACCCGCTAAGCCAAGAATTAATCCTATTAATGACTCATTTACTACATGAGACAAGGTTTTTGAAGTCCAGATGTTTATTGCGATATATGTATATGCTATGAGGAAATCGGATAGTATCATCAGGAAAACTACCAAACGACGCCACTCAATAGAAATTTGTTTCAAAAATGTGCTTATTCCTGACTCTTTTGAAATTTTTTTTGGAGGTCTTTTAGCAATGAAAAAATAAATCAAACAAGAACAAGTTATTGCGATAAATAATATGTAAATTGATTGCCAACCAATTAAAATCATTTGAGATGCAATTAATGGACCTAATCCAACTCCTAAATTTGCGCTTGCACTCAAATATCCCATTTTTTTTGCTAGATCTGGTGGAGATGCAATATCCGCCATTAAAGCTATAAGAACAGGATTAATAAAACCAAAACCTATTCCTCCTATTATATTTGCAATTATATACATCTCTAAGTTAAAAGATAATGCTGCGGTTAACATAGCAATTGCAAATAAGATCAACCCTACAATTAATACGGGGATTCTACCTTTAATATCTGAAATTGCACCAGAAAAAAGTTGTGTTATAGCAAATGGGAACATAAAAGCAGGAATCGCAATTAGGATATTATCAGGTGTGACGTGAAAATAAGAAGAAAGAACCCCAAATAAGACGTTGATAATATTTCCAGTTAAAGGGCCTAATAGAAATAGTAAAAATATTACAAACTCAAGCCATTTTGAATAATTAATAGGATCTTTTTGGATATTGTGATTCATGGTTTTACCTATTGATAATTCTTATTTAAAGTATTCTTTTTTAATTTAAAGGAAGCTTATAGGTAATTATTAATAAATTTGAAAAGAGTTTACAAGCCAAGTTATTAAAAACTTTAAGGATGTTAGTATTTAAACAAGCATTAACAGAAAAACAAATTAAACGTACCCAAAAGCTTTTCATTGAATATGCCAATTATTTAGGTATTGATTTGAACTTTCAAAATTTTAAGGAGGAATTAAAAACATTACCTGGGCATTATTCTCCGCCAGAAGGATGTATTTTATTAGCTTATTATGAGGATAAACTGGTAGGATGTGTAGCTGTAAGAAAATTCCAAGATGATGTATGTGAGATGAAAAGATTATATATTCGCCCAAAATATCGAAGAAAAAATATTGGAAAAGGTTTATCAACTGCAATCATCCATAAAGCAAAAGAAATTGGATATAAATATATGCGTTTAGATACATTACCTTTTATGAAAGAGGCGATAACTCTATATTTGGCTTTAGGATTTAAAGAAATTACTCCTTATCGTTATAATCCATTTGAGAATGCAAAATTTTATGAATTGAAATTATAATTTCACATAAAGTTAGTAAAAATTATATAAGAAGTCAATTAAATTAATAAATAGAATAGAAGAACAATACCTTTATATAATTTCTATAAAATTGTAGATAAAGCAATCAGTTTTATAATCTTTTTAATATGGAAAAGATGATAAAAGAATAGGTAAAAGAAATTCTCCATAATAATGACATCTATACAGATTTTTGATGGTAATGATACAATTGGAGGAAATAAAATATATATAGAGGAAAAAGGTCAAGGCTTTTTTCTTGATTTTGGAATGAATTTTAAAAAATATGGAGATTTTTTTCAAGAATTTATTTCCCCAAGAAAGCCAAGAGGTATTCACGATCTACTTCAACTTAATCTAATCCCTAAACTTAATATATACCGAAAAGATTTAATCCCAACGGATATCAGTATATCTTCATTTCCTTCTTTGAATGTGAAAGCTTTGCTTCTTAGTCATGCACATATGGATCATTGTGGAAATATTGGATTACTTAATACAGATTATCCAATTATTGCGTCACCTTCTACTATTATGCTACTTAAAGCAATGCTAGATACTTCTTCTGCAATGCTAGGATCTGACGTTGCTTATTATTCACTTAAGGTATTAAATGAGGATAAGCGAATTTTAAAACCAGAAAGGTATAAAGATTATGGTCGAGATTTTATTTGTACAGAATCTTTTTCTGAAGCCTTTAAGGAGTTCCTAAATTTAAGTACTAAGAGTCGTACAAAATTCACTGAGGGGTCTCTATCACTCCTAAATGATTTCTCCTCTAATTTTGATATAAAAGCTTTTGAAGTAGATCACTCAATTTATGGTGCAACAGCCTATATTATTTCTGGTGATAAAACTATTGCTTATACAGGTGATTTTCGACTTCATGGAAAAAAGGGGAAAAAAAGTGAAGAGTTTATTAAAAAAGCTAAAGATGCGTCTATCCTAATAATTGAAGGAACTAGAGCTAAAAGAGAAGATGTTAATGAATCTGAAGATATAGTATATGAAAAATCTTTAGGCACTGCTGAAGAAGCAAAAGGACTTATCATTGCAGATTTTACGGCACGAAATTTTGAGAGACTTGAAATGTTTAACTCAATTGCAAAGAAAATAGGAAGAACTCTTATTATAACTCCAAGAGATGCATACTTACTTAATGCACTTGAAAAAGCTGATGAGATCGATAGAATAAAAGATTTGCGAGTCTATAGAGATTTGAAGCCAATAAATAAAGGGTGGGAAAAATTTCTTAAAAATTCAGAAAGAGAAATAAGTTATATAGATCCAAAAGAGATCTCAAAAGATCCAGATAAATTCATAGTTTGCTTTTCTCTTTTTGATATAAAAAATCTTTTAGATATAAAGCCCTATAATGGAACTTATATTTATTCTTCAAGTGAAGCTTTTGAAGAAGAATCTGAGTATCCCTTCATAAGATTGTATAATTGGCTTAAATTCTTCAAATTTAAGATTGTTGGATTTGAAATTATTGAGGAAGGTGCTCGGATAAAACCACAATTCACGAAAGGATACCATGCATCAGGGCATGTTTCAAAATCAGATTTAGTTAAAATAATCGGCACAATAGATCCGGATATAATAATTCCCGTACATACTGATAATCCTGAGTGGTTTAGTAAAAACTTTGATAATGCTGTTCTTCTAAAAGATGATGAAAAATATACAATTTAATGGTTAATTTGTTAAATAAAAAAAAGGGAATCTGTAAGATTTAAAATACGATTAAATCTAAGTTCAAAAACTCAATTTCATATATTTCATATCTTGCAAAATTCCTTGTATTTATACCATTTATTCTTTTTTTAATTAATACATAACTAATTAATAAAAAGATCTTCGGCTACGTGTATCTGTTCTTGGTCCTTTTTCAATTATTTTAACATTACTAGCTTGTGGGCCTTTTTTTCCTTCTGTAATCTCATATTCGACAATATCGCCCTCATAAACGACCTTAAATTCATCCGTTTCACCTTCTATAGCAGAATAATGAACAAATATGTCAGCAGATCCATCATCTGGCGTGACAAAGCCATAGCCTTTTTTCTTATCAAACCATTTTACAGTTCCTTTTCCCATTGGGACAACCTAAACAAATTTGGGATTATGAATTTTAAGTATTTCTTTCTAATAAGTTTATGCTATATAAATTACCAAATTGATTTTCACTTTTATATCGGATTGTCTCAAAATAAAGCCTTAAGGTTCTAATCAAATAATTTATATATTCTTCAATCATCCTAATCACTATATAAATAAAATCTTAAAGCGAGGTGTGATTTAAAATTCCGAATGAATCTAAAGGTTTTACAAATGAAGATTTGATGGATACTCTTAAAGAAATGGGAGAAGTTGGAGATAAATACAAAATTAATTTATTTAACTTTTTTGCTAGACTTTTTTGTAAGCTTACAGAAGAGGTTGCATCCCGATTTGGAGAGAGTGGGAAAGAAACCATTATTAATGCTGTGAAAAAATTTGGAGAAAGACGAGGGAATGAAATTGCAGAAATTGTTAAATCACTAGGAAAGGAGTTAACATTAAAGAATTATTTTATTTACAGCACTTTTGATGCTGGAGAAACCACAAAATACAAGGTTAATATAGTAGATGGTAATGTGGAGCTTATAATAAGAGAGTGTGTATTTTGTGATGGATGCAAGGATTGGGATAAGCTAGAGTATGGTAAGATCTACTGTGATTATATTGATGAAGCTATTTTAAAGGGATACAATCCTAACCTGAAAATAGAAGTACCATCTATTCTTACTCATGGAGATAAACATTGTATCCAAAGATATATTGTAAAAGATTAAAAAATTTATAGTCTTTTTAAGATAAGAATAAGAAAAATGTGTATCTGGTTTGTTGTTTCCATCATGGGCATGTGTTTAATGGTAATTCTCCATTTTTTATCAGTTGAACACTTAAAACTCCAAAAGAAATATGGAAAGGAAAGGGGAACTAAAATTGGTGATATTTTTGGTCTCATTTCAGGATGGGGCTTCTTTATGTTTTGGTTTGGAGTGTGGCTTTCACCTCAACCTATCTTTGCAATCCCACTTTTAGAAAATGTTGTGTTAACTATTCCAATTATAAATTTATCAATTCCAGTGATTCATCTTATAATTTCTGTCCCCCTTATTATGATTGGTGCATGGCTAGGAATTGCTAGTGTAAAAGAAACAACATTGAAAGTAGCAGAAACGCATAGAACAGAAACAATCGTCTCATCAGGGCTATACTTGGTAATAAGGCATCCCCAGTATTTAGGCGGTATGATAGCCCATATTGGAATTTCTTTTCTATTATCCTCATTCTTTTCTCTCATTGCGACTCCAATTGTAATAATATTAAACTTTCTCATCTCATGGAAAGAAGAAAAAGAGCTCATTAAAGAATTTGGTAAAGAATATGAGGATTACAAGAAAAATGTGCCGATGTTTATACCGAAATTGAGGAAAAGGGAAGAATAAAAATTTAAAAAAAATAAGTAGAATTTATTTTAATTTTATTCTAATTAGACTTTTTTTTCTTAGAATTAAAATGAAACCAATTGCAGCAGCAGCAATTACCATATAAAGCGGAAAACCAGGAATACCGTTTGGATCACCCCCAGTTCCGGGAGTATATGTGAGATTCCATATATATCGCGTAATGCTGACAGTTTCACCTGAAGATTCCTGCACTACTTCATCAAACACATATTTCAAAACTTTATCTGAGTTAAACTCAATATTCCCTGTATAAGTTGTAACATCAGGACCACTGGTAAAAGTTCCAGTAAGTGTAAAATTATTTGTTGAAGGTTCGTTAAAATTGATCCATGAACTATTATCAAGCGTTTGCATTTGGGGTTTTGTTGTTTGTTCTATTTCAGTATTGCATATTAAATATATATATACAGGATATGTGGCTACCCCAATATTAAGAATTATTGTAGCCCAATCTTGTCCTGGTGTACCCCCATAATATATTTCATGACTTAAATCTCCGTTATAAATAGTCCCATTGTTATTTACTGTTCCATTTAGGTATTCTGCTCCGGTCAATCCAGCCCAATTTGTGAAATTAAATTCCAAGTAATAAGAAAGAGTGTACTCAAGATCATTCCCCAGACCTAAACCATCTTTTATAAAGATATATTTTGTAGCATTCCATCTAAAATGTGCGTCCGGGTTTACAGAATATTGGTTTAATGCAAAAGCTGGTTGAATTGAAGCTATAATTGTTAAGATACCTAAAAAAAAAGTTACCTTTAACTTTATATTTCTCATATGATCAAATATCCCCTAGTAGAATGTAAGAAATATGAAATAACAATCCTCTTATTTATTTCTACCTATTTTTAAGAAAGTATTTGAGTAAAACATAATTTTAATTTTTAACTTGATAATGAAAGGGATATAATTATGCAAACCCCTAATAAAACTCCTTCATACCAAAATCAAGCATCGGTAAACTATCGAACATGGCCAGTATTTCTACTTGCTTTTATAAGATTATTTTATGTGTCTATTTTTGAAAGAGCCTTGTCGAATTATCTATATTATGATATAGGTATTAAAGCGAGTACATTAGGTTTTATCTCTTCAGCTGGTGCTCTTACCTACATCGTAGCTCCTCTCGTAGGTCAAATAATTACTAAAAAATATTTAGGAATAAGAAATGCTCTTATTTTAACTTCCATCTTAACACCATTTTTAACTGGATTTCAAATAATTTATCCCGAGGCTTGGTTCTTAATTACTTGCAGGATTTTACTAGGATTAACAATGGGATTTTTTTGGCCGAACTGCTTGAATCTACTAAGTAAATGGCAAAAAGTAAGTAGTCTTGAAAAATCGAAAAAGAATTTTGCTTTTTTCAATCTCTCATGGAATTCGGGGTTCATTGGCGGACTTCTTGTTGGTTTTCTGTGGGTACTGACTTGGAGTGATTTTCTTGCTATGATAATTTCATGGACACTATCATTTCTACTAATCCCTGTAAGTTTCCTTTTAAAAAAGGATAAAAAACACGATACCTCAAAAGAAATTGTCATTTATCAATCAGAAGATCCCCTTTCTCACTTAGATATTAAAGAGGATTTAGTAGTTAACTCAAAAACCCCTATGATTGTCTATCCTGTACTTTTTTCATGGATAAGTATAATGTTTTTAACAATATCAAAATCTATTTTTATTTTTGGTTATCCTATTCTTGTAAAAGCCCTATTATCTGATGATTTTTCTCATCTAACTTATCTTGTGCAATGTGGGATACAAATAATGCAACTTTTTGGTTTAACATGGATAAACTTTATGAATATATATAGAAGAAAATTAGCTACATTAATAAGCGTTGTTATGGTGGCTATAGTAGCATTTACATTCTTCCTTTTGGGAAATATCTGGTATATTTCAATAATAACCGCAATAGTCGGATTATTTTTAGGATTAATCCATGGAGTTGGCTTGAAAATTATGCTTGAATACGGAACTGCAGAAAATACAACAAAATATTCCACCATAAATGAAATTATAGTAGGAATGGGTTTTGGTTTAACTCCAATAATCGCAGGATATGTTATTGAAATATATCTATACGGAATACATTGGTTTTTAACATTTCTAGGGCCCACCATATTGATATTTCTTATATTATTTTCCCGAAATGTTAAAAGAAAAGAATTCAATTCAGAGAAGTTATAAGTTTAGATTTTTATCATTTAGATCATCCATTATATCATCTATATGATCTCTTAATTTTGATTCCAAATCAGGATTATTTGGATATCCTTTCTCTAAGTTTTTTGAAATTTGATTTCTTAAAAACTCTTCAAGATCACTAGATGATCCTAATTTTTCAATTAAATTATCAATTCCGTGCTCATTGTCCACAATGTTGGATAAATACATATAAATTATTATACTTATAGCTTCTTCTAAATGCCTAGCTCCAACTACAAGAACAGGACCCTTCCTAAATAAGTTACCTTGATAACTGAAGAGATTTGTATTCCCCCATTTCTTTATCCTATCTTTTAAAAAATCCAATACACCAAGAATCTCTAAAGGAGATTTTTCTGGATCAAGCTTAAAAAATATTCCACATTCAGCCTTTTGTTCATAAATAGTGATTAAATTATTTATTTGTATTTTTAGCTTTAATTTCAAAGATGAGGAATTTTTTTTTGACATAGAATCACGTAGTTAAATTATCAAAACCAATTATAGATTTCCTTATGTCTATTAAAAATAGATTTAACACTTTTAGAAAGAATAATTATCTCCAAGACAAATACGCTTAAATTGCCCTGGAAATGATTTTTTAAATAAATTTATGTTTCTTGAGCAATGACAAGCTCCTATTAACTCAATATCTTCTAAATATGATAATTTTCTAAAACCGTGAAATCCTCCAATTATTGCTTTAATCTTAGCAATACTTTGAGCTTTCGTGATAAATTTTTCTAAACCAGGATGAGCGCATCCTACTAATATAATTAATTCATTTTCTTTAGTTTTTAGAAAAACCGATTGCTCAGGAATAAAATCCTTAATTTGACCTGAACTTACAAGGTTTTTTTCAATTTCTATCATTTCAGAAATACCATGAATGCGGCTATTAGGAAACTTCCTAGAAAATGATTTCAAATCGTTTATTGGAACATAAATATTTACACTAGGATTAATTTGAATTATTCCTTCCAATCCTCTAGCATGGTCATAATGATTATGAGAAATTATCACATGCTTTATCGATGAAATATCAACATTAAATTTTTTAATATTATGAATTAAAACATTACTTTTTCCACCTGTGTCAAATAAGGAAAATTCACCAGTGAAGTGGTTAAATATTAAAGCAGAAAATCCAAAACCGGGTATAAATCCTGGTTTAGGGCATTTGTCGTCAAATACTATACTGATTTCAAATGATAAAATTGGTTTCATATATGTTGAATAATATTAAGACATTCTAAAGATTATCTTAATTATTATTTTGTTAGATAAACAAAAAAATTGAATGATTTATTTTTCGAAATTCTCTTCAATTATTTTAACCCAAGGATGTTGTTTGATAATTCTTATCTGATTATTAATTTCTTTATCATTTTTCAATTTTTCAATAAAATTTTGAATTTCTTCAATCGAATCGGAATCAACATTAACTAAGTATTGGGATATTAAATTTATTGGATCTATGTTTAAGGCATCAGTCTGAAATTTATCAGATAAAATTGTTTCATAAATTAGAATGTTTATTAAATCATCTAAGTATAATATATATCCTTTATTTTTCTCTCTCAATTTCAAGTTTCTATTCAAATAGGACATAGATTCTGATAGATAGTTAAAAATTTCATAATCATTTTGTAATTTGAGTGGTAAACGGTTAATATTATTCACAGAAATTTCTGTCGTTAATTGGGCTCCTAAGTTAAATACAAAATCATAATAGAAATTCATTAATTTTGAATTCATTAATAGCAGAAGATATCTTATACTAACCTCTTTTTCAATACTAATTTTTGGAATAATAGCAATACAAGTACTTAAGGGATAATATTTCTGGTTATCATAAGCTACAGTAAGATTTGAACTAATTGTTTGCATTATCAATTTTTCAGGTTTTAGAAATATTGCTTCATCTCTAGCTCTATGTAGCGCTTTAGAATCATAAAATACATACATATTATCAAAATCAATATAAAAACGCCCGATATTCTTACCTCTTAAAGTTTTTTTATATAAATGATTTATTTTATGATCTGTTAAAAATTTCTCATCATCACCAGTAGCTATACACGTTTTTGCTTCAAAATATTTGATTAACTCACAATCCCTATTTTTTTTAATAAAATCTATAATTTCAAGTTCCTTGTATTGAAGGTTTAAATTGATATTATAATTTTCCTGTTCTAAAAAGGTTTTTTGGGATACCTGTTTTATCAATACATCTTGAAGTGTAAAGTATTTTTGATCAGGAAATTTGGTTTTAATTAGTATTTTATGGTCTTTTGGAGGTGGTTTTATTGTTAGTATTATAATTACCGTTTCAGCTGTTACAGAGTGAAAAGCTCCAGCCCCTAAATCAATGATCTCTTCAATTGTAGTGTATTGTAGCAGGAACTTCCTTAATAAATCATAATTATTTGAACGTATTAGGTTTTTGTGAACAATATTACTGATTCTTGAAGATGAATGGCATAATTCAATTGACCGTTCGATAAAGATTCCAAATGTATTCATTAAGCCTTTTGGTGTCTTATATCTTTTTTCATATATTGCTTTCTCGAGTGGAATTAGTTGCCTATTAGAAATATAGGGTGGGTTTTCAATTATAATATCAAAACCACCTTTTGCTATAACATCTGGAAACTCTAAAAACCAATGAAATGGTTTTAAATCATGCACCATCGCTTTTTTTTCATTTTCTCTTAATTCAAGTTTCCTTAAATCCTTATGAGTTTGAAACACACTCTTAATTTCATTATAAAAGCAATCAATTATGTCAGTAAAATGAGGATTTCTGATTTCTGATTGTCTGATAAAACCAATTAATGCATTACCTATTCTATAATTAGAATCAACATTTTGTAAAGTATTAGCATCATTCATATCCTCAATTAAGTTTGCAAGCGCTAGCAACAATCTCTGTTTCGTATTTTTAATTGCTTCAGTTTCAATATCGATACCATATAAAGTATTTGATATAATGTGTTTTCTAATTTTATAATATGGCCAATCTAGTATTTCTAAACTCTTTAAGTTGCGGAAATATTTCTCTAAAACCTTTAACGCGGCAATGAGAAAGTGTCCGCTCCCTACAGCAGGATCCAAAACTGTTAAATTTTTTAAGACTTCAAAAATGTATTCGAATTGCTCTCTGTCATGCTTAGTAATGGGGAGATCGAAGGAAATTTGTTTATAATTTCCTTTTTGGATATATTTTTCAAACAATATATCTAAATTTACTAATTTCGTTGAGAACTTATTATTTATTTTTTCTATAAGAAATCTATCAATTGTAGTTTTAGCAATAAAGTTTGTTATTTTTTCAGGTGTATAGACTATTCCTTCCTTCTGTAATTTCATTTTTTCCCGAGCATTTCTAAGGTATATATAGAATGTAAATATTTGGTAAATTTTGAAATATAAATTTATTAAATTAATTTCGCATTAATATTTAGATAAGAATATTATAAGATAAAAAAATGGGTTTAAAATTTCCTTTTTATAAGGTTTGTATTGTCGGTGATTTTAACGTAGGTAAAACTACACTGCTTCATCAATATTTAGAAAGAAGATTTACCCCAAATACAGCATCTACTATTGGTTCTAACTTCTTTGTAAAACGTATCAAACTTCCTAACGTTCAAAACCTAATAACTTTACAGATATGGGATTTAGCGGGGCAGCAGCATTTTAAATGGGTAAGACAAGAATTTTATAAGGGAGCAAAAGGAATAGTCTATGTTTTCGATCTAACCAATAAAAAAACGTTTGAAAACCTTACAAACTGGAAAGAAGAAATAGAGAAAGTTATAGATGGATTTTCTAGTATACTTGTTGGAAATAAGGCGGATTTGTTAAACTCTGAAAATAGAGTTATTGAAAAAGAAGAATCTGAGAATTGTAAACAATTTTTAGCTGCATGTGAATACTTTGAAACGAGTGCTAAATCAGGTACTAATGTGGAAGACTTTTTTTTTAAATTAGTATCATATATGTATAAATTATCCCGCTAATCACATATATTTATCAGAAGAGTCAAATCTTAAATTACATACCCAGAAAAAAAATTGAAAATAAATATTTCCCTTAGTTTTTAATTATCTTTATTTTTTCATCTTAATAAACATCCAAGCTAAGTAGAGATCAATCTCTATATTATCAAAAGAAGTTTGAGAGATTATACGTCTTATTTCTGTAGGAGTATATCCTGCTTGTAACGATCCTATAGGTTCATTAATCTCCTTTAAAACTTTGGGGACAACTACTTTAGTAACAAACTTTAATAAACCATAAAAGAATTTTCTCGCATCTCTACGAAAATCAAAAATTAAAAAAATACCATTTTGTTTCAGAACACGAAAAATTTCACTTAAAGCTTTAGTAGGTTCTTGCCAGTGATGAAGAGAAAGAGTACTTATGATGAAATCGATTGAATTATCTGAAAAAGGAAAATCTGCCGCACTTCCGATTTTGAATTCTATCTTTTTATTTAAATTATTTTCTAATACCCTTTTTTTAGCTAATTCTAATACATCAGAAGAAATGTCAACTCCTTTTAAATCAAGATTAGGGAAGTTATTGGCAATCTGAATGATTAAATTTCCCGAACCACAACCTAAATCTACTAATTTTCCTTTAAGATTATATTTTTTTAATTCAGATAATATTCTTCTTCGTAGAATCTTAAAAGGTAAAAAATTAGTCATTTTTTCAAATGCTGCTGCAACCTCAGGACTATCAAAGCCTTCAAAACTAGGTTTTCTTAAATTCTTCTTTCGAGGTAAACTAAAGATTAGAATTAATATTATTAAAATTCCGATTATTAGCAAGAGAATATATACGAAATTCAAATCTATAACCCATATTTATATTGTTCCCATGAACCATTCAAAAACAGTTGGGATATTTTCTATTATCCGATATTTAATCTCTTTATGCAACAATACAATGAAAATCTCTTCGTGTTGTCTTACCCATTGATAATATTCATTATCCTTAATTTCTTTTAGATTGTTTTTATCTTCAAGATCAATATGAAAAATTATGTAATCTGACATTTCAGCATTTTCTAAACCCCATGAATCTTCAATTTCCTCTTGAATTAGAGAAGTAAATTCTTCTAAAGACGGTTCCATCTGGATCCAGCCTTCGAGCCAAACCTCTTCATCTTTATTCAAAACAAAGAAGTTGCCAGTTATTTCAGGGGGGTCATAATTCTTCATTATTTTTTCAAATTCAGGCATTATGGGAATAAACTTTCAATATTTTTCTCAACTACGATATAATTATATTTTAATTCATTTGAATTTTATAGTTTTATATACAAAATCTTAGGAATTACTAAATTGGAGTTGAACAAATAAAAATGGTTAGATTATTAACTAAGGAAGATGTTGCTAAGCTATTAACTATGCCCGATGCGTTAAACTACGTAGAAGAAGCCTACAAACAATTAACTCTTGGAAATGCTATAGTTCCTCAAAGAATAGCATTTACAGACCCCGCTCTAGGGTTAACATTAATAATGCCTGGTATTATTGGAGGTAAGATGAATGCTCTTGCTACTAAAATTGTATCTGTCTATAAACAAAATCCTGAAAAATATAATATGCCTACAGTTTTAGCAAAAATTATGGTACAAGATATAAATACTGGTGATATTGTGGGAATAATGGATGGAAGCCTTATTACGGCTATGAGAACTGGTGCTGCTACAGGGGTTTCTGTTAAATATATAGCAAGAAAAAATAGTACCACTTTGGGTATTTATAGTGCTGGAGTTCAAGCCAGAAAACAAGTATCTGCAGTATATTGGGGATTAGATAAAAAATTAGAAAAATGTAAGGTTTATGATTTAAAAAAGAATGTTGCTAAAGATTTCAAAAAAGAAATTGAGAGTGAATTAGGAATAGATGTTGAAATTGTCGAATCAGGAGATGATCTCCTCTCTAATACTGATATTGTTGTAGCAGCTACTACTAGTACAACGCCTCTTTTTTCAGGAAATAAAGTAGTTGAAGGAACTCATATCTCTTCTATTGGTGCTCATGCACCAGATGCGCGAGAATTGGATTCTATAATAATTAAAAGAGCTTCTCTACTAACAGCCGGATTAAAAGAAGCTTGTTTGGCTGAAGCTGGAGATTACATTATTCCTATTAATGAAGGTATAATAACTGAGAATGATATTTTTTCTATAGGTGAAATAATAACTGGAAATAAACCAGGACGTACCTCTGATTCGGAAATTACTGTATTCAAATCTGTGGGAATAAGTGCTCAGGATGTTGCTGTTGGAAAACTTGTA
The DNA here is from genome assembly GCA_029856145.1 of Promethearchaeia archaeon. Taxonomy (GTDB): domain Archaea; phylum Asgardarchaeota; class Lokiarchaeia; order Sigyniarchaeales; family SOKP01; genus Loki-b32. The sequence continues at coordinate 71,494 of JAHQWK010000011.1, read as the reverse complement.
TATGATAGAGCCCTAAAAGAAGGAATTGGACAAAATATAGCTTTTTAATCAAATAATTTACTCAAATTTTTTTTCATTTAACAAAAAAATTAAACCTTGTTTCTTCTATAATTTGTTTAGAAGTAAACCTCATTAAATTTCTAAAGAAATTAAAAGAAAATAAAAGATTCTAAGTTAAGGAGCCCAAACTCACTTTCTATTAATTCACCCAATCGAGAAATGAATCGAGTTGCGGGAGCTCCATCAACAACGTCATGATTAAATAAAACAGTCACAGTTAAGTATTCCCGAATTTCAATTTTTTCTTTAATCACTCCTGGCTTTTTAGTAATTCCTCCTATACCAAAAGCTAGAGGATGATAAGTGGTAGGAATTGGCCATCCATGAAATTTTCCAAACATACCCACAGAGGTAACCACTATTGTTCCCATAATTTGTTTAACTTTGATTGGGTCTTTAAATCTCCTCTTTAAGATAAATTTCCTCATAAATCTTGGCAGAGAAACATAAGTTTTAACATCTTCTTTCATAGAATGACTTCCTAATACTGTAGCTTCACTTACTTCTTCAGATTGTGCTTTTCTTATTTCGGTATTGATCTGCTTAACAGTCTTTTTATTCGTTTTCCTGATAACAAGTGGCATTGGGGTCTTCTCACCATCAACCTCTTTCTCAACTGTTATCGAGATATCAACGTCCTCAAATGTGATGATTTTATTTTTTCCCCTCATCATAGAATGTACTTCCTTATATTCACTCGCAGCTTGTCCAATACATTTCAGAAACCAAGCTGTGAAGGATATTTTCTCACCAGTATTCTTCTTATGCTCCCGAATTTTGTTTCTACCATTTGTTACATCAAATTCAACTAAACCTTTAACATAATGCTTATTTTCTCCTAATGAAAGAAAGTCTAAAGTAGGGATTCTCAGCTTTGGAAATTCAGTAATTTCATAATGCCCGATATTGTTTGATTCTTTCATTTTCAAAGGTTTTTTTTAATAGACTTTAGATCTATGATATTCTAGATCTTACAATTTATAAACTTGATTTAATAAGAATTTCACCAAAAAAACCTAATATTTAAATAAGCAATTTACTATTATTTTTTTACAGTAAATAATTTCTTTTACCATAAAAATTTTTCCAAATTAGATGTGAAGAGATATGGCTAAAAAAGAAGAAAAAAAAGAAAAGAAAAAGCCAATATTTGAAAAAGTTGGACTTGTATTTAGAAGCCCCGTAAGAGCGAATATTTTAAGACAACTTTCTGACAGTCCTCAACAACCTATAGAAATTGCGAAAAATATGGGAATGCAGAAACAAAGTATTAATTACCACTTAAATGCATTAAAACGAGGAGGAATTGTAAAAACTCATAGAGTAGAATATAATAAAGATGAAGTACCAAAGGGAAAGGGAACGAGGATTAATGGAATAAGTAAAAGTGGAAAATTAAAGGTCGTTCAAGGGGTGGAACTTACCGAAAATGGTAAAGATATTGTAAATCAATTTATAAGTCCACTCTATGAAGAAAGTCTTTCTGAAGAAAGTGAACGTATAAAAGAAAAAAATAAAAATAATAAAAAGGAGGATGAGTAAGTTTGAAAAATGAAAGTGTACAAATTGTAAATTCTTTATTTAAAAATCCTTTAAGTTTTCTTAAATTAGATACTCCTCAAGTTTATAAAAACATGACTGTTATCCCTATTATTGTACAAGATGATAAATTTATCGATTTCATTAGTATTAAAGAAGCAGAAGAATTAGAATTAATAGAGATCCTCGAAACTGATACAGTAGGCCAGTTAGAAGTCGTAAATAAAAGCGATAAACAAATATTAATTCCATTCGGAATGACAGTTCACGGTGGTAAACAGGATAGGACAATATGGGAACCAATTTTACTACCTGTGGGTGGAAAACAAAACATTATCAACCAAAATCCTGGAACCCTTAAACAAAAATATACTGTCCCTGCTAAATGTGTAGAACAATCAAGATGGAGTTATACTAAAGGACGTGGATTTAAAACTTCAAATACTAGACTCCATCCTAATGTTGCTTATGAAGCAATTTCTGCAGCAGGACAAGGAGGTGTATGGAGCGAGATCCAATCTCATAGAGCCGAGATGAATTATGCCCTTGCTGTGGCTCCTACTCAGAGTTATCTCGAAATTACAAAAGAATCTGAAAAAGAAACTGAAGATTTCGTGAAATCCTTCAAAAAAGTAGAAAATCAATGTGGAATTGCAGTATTCATTAACGGTGAATTTATAGGGATTGAGTTTTATGCAAACCCTGAAGCATGGAATACCATGAGCAATGATATACTCAAAGCTTTTTCTATTGAAGCATTAAGATTTAAAGATAAACCCCAACATAAAGTAACTGAATACCATGAAGAACTTATAAAAATATTGGGAAGAATGAAATTTAATTTCTCTTCTAGAGAAGGAGTAGCTCTTGGAAATATAGTAGAATTTAATACAGACGATAATAAATGGCGAGGGATTACTTTAGTCCATAAGAATACTTTAGCCCAATTCTACTTAGTTTCAAAAAGAGGGGGTTATCAAGAACAATCCCGTTCAAATATACAATTTCAAACGGTTATTAATCAAAGATATCAAATTTAATTTGAATATTTAATTTAACAAACTTTTTTTTATGAAGAAGATTTTAGACCAGAATTTGCAATTCCTATTCTTAATCTTATGGAGAAAAAAGCTCTCGTACCTAAATTTTGATTTGAATACTTAATATTTCTGATATGTATAGATTTGAGATATTTACCATTCTTTTAATTTTTCGTTATAGCATCACAGAATCTAATATTTTGAAAATGTTAAAAAATTTTGAAATTATTAGTTGATTGAGGGGATAGAACAAAAGAACAAATTAATAGAAATATTTTTAAAATCTTCCTTTCAATTCAGTATTAAGAACATAAGTTTATAGGATTTAAATGGTTTATTTTCAGATTAGTCCTGTTGGATTTGATTGCGGACTAGATAAAAATAATTGTGAGAAATATCCAGATTTCTGTAAAGAGTGTGTTAAAGCTCAACTTGAAAAATTTGGTTTAAATCTTAATCATAACTTGAAATTCACGATTATTGATTCTGAAGAAAAACGTATTCAAATGTTCCAAGACCTAATATGGCAGAAATTTTTAGATGTTTTGAACATAAAACATGTTTTATTAATGGCTAAAGAATCTGGGTTAGCTCTGGTTGATTATCCGATTTCAGGAGCGGGCGTAAATACTGGATTATTAACCGGATTTATCCAAGCAAATATTACGTTTTCAGAATCTAGTAATACTTCAAATGGTAATTCAAATCATAGAAATAATCATCAATTTTATGAATTTCAATACGAAACATTCAATATTTTACTTAAAAATGCCCAATTTATTCGAATCTGTTTAGTTTTGGACCATAAAGCTTCTGATAGCTTGAAGATTCTTGTAACTGAGTTTTTAAGTGATTATGAAAGTAGATATCTAGATAAAATTGGAGCACACATAAGAAAAGGGATGATGCATTTCGAAGATACCATCGATTTCATAATAGATACATTTAATGTTAATCTAGTTTTTCCCATGATTCTAACCCACACATTATTACCAAACGAATTAGAAATAATTCAGAGAAATCCTATTCAAAAGGCAATAATAGATTTTGCAAAGGCATTGTTAGCTTCAAAAGCATTCTTTTTTATTATCAACTTAATTGATGAAGTTCAAAAAATAGTACATATCGACTCAAATAAGATACTTTATGAAGTCTACAAACTTATAGAAAAAAAAATTATTATCCCTACTACAATTGAAACCGCTGAAGATACAATTAGTAATTTTCAAGAATCACGAGCAGTAAGAATAGCCAGTAATGAATTAATTTCTTCGATAATTACTAATAACGATGCAATAAATGAATTGAAAGAAAGAGCAAAGCATATGAGTGAAGAAGAAGTTAGATCATCTTTAAATTCTTTCATTCGAAAAGCTGAAACTGCCGAAAAAGGATTAGCTTATAAAGAGGCACAAAAAGAATGTGAAATGGCTCTTTACTTGGCATCAGGTTTTGATTATAAAGAGGAAGTAGGGAGAATATCATTTATGATTTTAGAACTTGATAAAAAGATTAAAGAATTGGAACTAGAATATGCTTTAAAAGTAGGAGAAAAAGCTGAGAAAAAAAAGGATTACATTAAAGCAATTAATTACTATCAACAAGGATTAAAAATTCTAGAAGATGTCCAGGATCTTAATGGAAACGAATCTCGAATCAAAAAATTGAAAAAAAAAATTTCAAACATTCAGAAAAACTTATAAAACTAAAGAACAAAACTACCTCTTTTATTATTTTTAATGTTGTAAAAAAATGAAAAGATTATTATACTTTTACTCGTCAATTAATTCGATTTTTTTAATTGTTTTAAGGAGAAAATTATTTTAATTTAAGACCTTCATTAAATGCTTTTAAGTTCATTTCTAACGTTTTTCCTGAGAAATTATATGATAGAAATTGCTCAAGATCCTTTTTGTTTAATGGTAAGAATTTTAAGATGTATCCTAGTAACACACTATTCATAGTTTTTATATTTCCAGTGTGCTTTACAGCAATATCCGTCAACGGTAAAATATAAATATTGTTTGAAATTTCGAAAAGAATATCTAATATATATTTTAGAGAAGGATATTCTATACCCAGAATTTGTTTTTCATAGGAAGATATTACTAATTTAGTACTTTTATTAGGCTTAGCATATTTCAACGCGTCTAAAATACTACTCTCTTCTAAAGCTATTATCATATCTGCTGTTCCGATCATTGGTATTGGGGCATTTACCTTACTTCCAAAGCGAAGAAAGCATGTAACTTTACCACCTCTCTGGCTAAGACCATGAGTCTCAGAAGTTATTACTTCATACCCATTAATCATTAATGCGTTTCCTAGAATCTGAATTAGTCTTATTAATCCTTGTCCACCTAACCCGCTAATCACTATAGTATAATTATCTAAACTCATTCTAGCTCCTCCCTATTAATAGCATTATTGGGGCAAATTTCTTCACATATACCACAACCTAAGCATATGTTTGAATCAATAAAGGCAACATTTTCCTTTTCATCAATAGCAGGGCATAAAAATTGAGAATAACATATACCACAGTTATTACATAGTTCATTATCAACATATCTTATTGCTGGTGCTTGTCTTTTAATAATTTTTTGAATGCATTCGTTTTTTATAACAATTACATGTAGATTTCTATTTTCTAATACATCTAGTCCTATTTGATAAATTAAGTCTTTTAGTTTTGTAAAATAATTCTCATCATTATTTTCATAATACTTAATTACATTGACGTGAGCTCCAGTACCTTCTAACAACTCTTCTAAAATTATATTCTTCTTATAAGATCCCTCTTTATAATAACGAGTATCACTCCCTGGATTGGGTTGTTGCCCCGTCATTCCGATCCATCCATTATCTAATATTAATACTAAAATTGGCGCTTTATTATAAATTCCATTTAAAAGCGCAGGAATTCCAGAGTGATAAAAAGTTCCATCTCCAATAATCGCAACATTTAGGCTTTCACTTGTTTGAGCAACTCCTTGAGCTAAAGCTATACTTGATCCCATGCAATATTTAACATTAGCAAAATCAAACGGGGGAAGCGCAAGTAAAGTATAACATCCAATATCTTGGTAAAAATAGACTTTTTTTCCAGTCCTAGATTTAATTTTTTTAACAGCTTTTTGTAATGTATATCCAGTTGTTCTATGGGGGCATCCCGCACATAAAATAGGTTTTCTTGCCATCACATCATATTTTTTCTCATCAATCTGCTTAAAATCCATTTTTGGCTCTAACCTAGTAATTTTCATTAATGCTAACGCAACTTTAGTAGGATTTAATTCTCCTACAAAAGGTAATAACGATTTTTCTTTTGAATAAGAAAAGGGATCTTTTCCATGAATTTTCACTTTAAGACTGTTTTTATGAGCCATGGCAAGAACCTGTGTTTCAAGATATGCATCATTTTCTTCTACAATAAATACTTCTTTATATTGTTTAATGAATTCTACAATTAATTTCTCTGGAAGTGGATTTATGAAACCAATTTTAAGAGTTGGTGCCTCCATTTCAAGAAAATTTAAAGCTTCATGTACATAGCTGTATGACACCCCGCTTGTTATAATTCCTAACTCATATTCATTTTTAGCTTTCCCATTTTCGATTCTATTTAAGGAACTATTCTCAGATAATTCTAATGCTCGATTCATTCTATTATAAATGTGATTTTTCTTCATCTCCAGAGAATAAATTCTTAACGCGACATTTACCTCCTTGGATAAATCAAATTCACTTTCAATTTCTGATTGTTTTATTTCTCCAATACGTACGTTACTCCTAGCATGAGAAACCATCGTTACAGTCCTTAGTATTACTGGTAGTTTTAATTCTCTCGATATTTTAAATGCTTCTTTAGTAAATTCTAAGCACTCCTGAGGATTGCTCGGTTCCAATGCGGGTATTTTGAAAATTTTTAAATAATTTCGAGAATCCATTTCTACGGCACTTGAATGCTGTTGAGGGTCATCAGCAACTAAAATAACCATCGCTGAATTCTTATTATTTGGGCGTGTAGTGGCAAGAGCAAATAAAGGATCAGAAGCAACATTCAGCCCAACATTTTTCATACCGACCATTGTTGTGGCACCTCTAGCGTATGCTGCACCTGCAACTTCTATCGCAACTTTTTCATTAATGCTGCTTTCCACCCATTTCATTCCTACTTTCTTAAAAATGTCCATAAAGATTTCTCCAACTTCAGAACTAGGAGTACCCGGATAATAAGTATAAACATCAACGCCACTTTCTAAAGCCCCACGGACAATTGCTTCATTACCAAGAAAAAATCTTTTTTCACCAGCTTTCCCTTTGCTGATTTTATTATAAATATCTTCCATGTGAAATTTAATTCATCCTTACAAATAGATATTAATTATTTTTAATTCAAACAAATGTCGATATTAAAACTTTTTCATATCTTCTGGGATATCGTTTCTCGGAATATTAGGGAATAACTTCGATACCAATATTTATTTTTGTTGGAAGATTAATCTTAATAACATCTTTCTAATTTAATGAGATTTAGGATTATATTTTATGAAATCATTAGTTGTTTTTTATTCAAGAACAGGTAGAACCAAAAAAGTTGCGAAATTAATTTCTAGTGGTTTAAATTGTGAATCTGAGGAGATTATCGATACTAAGAAAAGAACTGGTTTTATTATTGGTTTTCTCAAGAGTGGATATGCTGCCACAAGAGAGAAACTTACAGTTATAGAAGAGGTTCAAAAAAATCCAGAAATGTATGATCTAATCATCCTAGGAACCCCGATATGGAGTAGTAGGATGACTCCCGCAATAAGAACATATATCTCGGAAAATAAAAGCAAAATTAAGAATATTGCATTTTTTTGTACTGAGGGAGGAGATAAAGGCTTCAAAACGTTTGAAAGCATGGCAATTTTATATGAGAAAGAACCATTATTCACTTTAGAAATTAATAGAAAGGAAATTAAGAATAATAATCATATAGATAAAATTAATTCCTTCATCCAGGAAATAGAGAAAAGTAACTAAGACTCATATTCTTTTTCTAATTTTTCTCAACAGATAAAAGTTAAATATATATACAACCACATTCTAGAATTCTTTATCTCAATTTGTTTGTCTAATAATATTCTATAAGATAAATTAAGTGATCTTAAAATGAAAATAAAAAATAACAAATTTCCTATAATATTTCTTCTTGTATTCTTGACTTCGATAACTATTACCAGTTCTAATCTTTTTATATACTCATCAGATAAAATAATAGATAGTCAAGCAAATATTGAAAATGATTCAAGCAACCTAAAATTATCACTTATTGAAGATTGGAATGTTACTTGGGATAAAGGTGATAACGAATATGGACAAAGTGTTGCTATATATGAAACTACTGGAGATATTTATGTTGTAGGATATAATGGTTCGGTTGATTATGATGTTATATTAATTAAGTATAATCCTAATGGAAAACAGCAATGGAATATTACGTGGGATGGTGGTGTTTATGAATATGGTTATGATGTAGCTGTGGATTCCTTAGGTTATATCTATGTCGCTGCAGCTAATGGGACTTCTTATCCTAATTTTGATGTTCTTCTTCTTAAATTTAATAGTAATGGCGATTTAGAATGGAAAAGCTCTTATGACAGTGGTTTATATGATGGTGCTTGGGCTTTAACGATTGATTCTCAAAATATGATTTATGTTGTAGGACAAACATTCACAACTTCAACTTCAATTCTTTTATTAAAATATAATAGTTCAGGGCACTTACAATGGAGTTCAGCACATGATAAACCTGGTTATCAAGCTGGTCGTGATATCGTCTTAGATTCTTCTAATAATATTTACGTTTCAGGTGTAAATAAACCCGTCGGGCTTGAAAATGATTTATTATTAGTAAAATTTGATAATTCTGGAGATTATTTATGGAACAGAACTTGGGGAGGATCTGATCCTGATGAAGCATGGGGCGTCGCTTTAGATTCTAAAGCCAATGTGTATGCATCTGGATATACACAAAGCTATGGTGCGATGCAAAAGGACTATATTGTTGTAAAATATGACTCTGATGGAAATTGGTATTGGAATCGAACTTGGGGTACTATTGCAGATGATGAGGTGCGTGGAATTGCTGTTGATTCTGCTGATAATATTTATTTAGGAGGATATGCTCTCGGTTTAAATATTTCTTTAGTAAAATATGATTCAAAAGGAAATCTTCTTTGGTATAAAACCTGGGAAAGATCTCCCACTTATCAACACTTTTGTTTTGATCTAATCATAGACTCGTCTGATAAGATATATATTACAGGTAATTACAGAATAGGTCCTTTTTACGATTTATATTTGATAAAACTTTCAATTGAGTCTCCTGGTGGTTTTCAATTATCCCCTCCTTCTGGTACTATTGACGATGATGGTGAATTTACTTTAAGTTGGTCAGTTTCACCACGGGCTAGGAATTATTCTATTTATGAGTATTCAAGTTACATAACAGAAATTAACGGCAGCTTAACGATTAAAGCAGATGAAACTGATGTATATTCTCTTCCAATAAGCAATTATAATGACGGTGTCTATTACTTTAGAGCTGTAGCTTTTAATAATTTCGGTAATAGTACTTCTAATTGTATTTATATAACTGTATCTATACAATCAACACAACCTCAAATCTCAGGATACAATCTATTAATATTCAGTCTAATTATTGGTATTACTTCTGTGATCCTAGTTAAAAAGCGGTTAAAATATAATTAAATTGACTCCATTTTTTCTTTTTTTTTCTATTCTTCCTTGATATGCATTAAATAATTTCGCTAATATCCCCTAACAATTCTAAATTATTTTAGTTTAATAATAATAAAATAATTAAATATTCCAATATCGAAATTAATAACATGAATAGTTTTGATCGAATATGGGCTGCTTTAAATCTTGAAGAGCCAGACAGAATCCCAACTCATACAATAAATATTGATGGAAATGTTGCTGATCAGATTTTAGGAAAACCAGAGAGAACCGCATTTGATGTCTTTGATGAGATGGAAAGAAAATATCCAGATGAATGGGTTGAAAAAATTAATCAAATTCTTGATGATATTGAAATTACTGTTTTTACAAAAGCAGTCCGCGCAGGTTATGAATTAGGTTTTGATGGAGTCGGTATCCAATATATTCCATTCATCCTCGAAAGTCAAACTGAGATGACAGACATATTTGGGAAGAGGCATAAAGTAAGAAATATAGATGGAAATCCATATCCCGATTATTATGGTGGATATATTAAAAATAGAGAAGATTGGGAAGCATACCCTAAACCAGATTTGAAAGAGGAATACAGAAGGGCTAAGAAATTTTACAAAGGAGTCTTAAGAAAGTGTCGAGATATTAAAGATGAGATTTGTATTTTTACTCAAAACGCCCTAACATCAGTCTTTCCACCCGTCTGGCAAGGAATGGGAATGGCTTATTTTGCACGTGCATTAAAAAATGATCCTAAATTAATTGAAGAACGTTTCCGCTTTTGCACAGACTTTACATTAACAGTTTTCAAAGCGTATCACGAATGTGGCGCTAAAATCTTTCTTGAGGGTGGGGATATTGCCCATAAAGGAGGACCAATGATTCATCCAAAATATTTCGATAAATATCTCCTTCCACGCTTTCAAGAAGTTTCAGAACAAATCCATGATTGGGGCGGCAAATATATCTTACATACCGATGGAGATGTGACTACTCTTTTAGAATTTATTGTAAATTCAGGGTTTGATGGTCTTCAATGTCTAGAGCCCCCTTTTGTTGATCCTTATTATGTAAAAAAGAAAGTAGGAGATAAACTCTGCTTATCTGGAAATATTGATACAAGACATATTTTAGTAGATGCTACAAAAGAGGAAGTAGAACAAGCAGTTAAAAATGCTATTAAGGCAATGGGATATGGCGGGGGATTCATGGTTTCCCCAGCAAATTTTCACCCTATGATGTCACCTGAACGAATAAAATGGATGATTGAAACAACAAATAAATTTGGAGTTTATCCATTAAAATCTCTTTAGGGTTAAAATAATTATTATATAACAATTGATATAACATATTAAATAAAAAATCATAATTATTTGTGAAAATAAAATGGTAAGACCTAAAGTAATTTTACCAGAGAACGGAATCCTTGAAATAGATCTCTTGAAAGAGATGGAAAATATACGTAAAGATGATATAAATTGGAGGGATGGAAAAGTTTGGAGTTTAGTTTATCATGCCACAGATGAGCATACTGAAATGCTTAAAAAAGCATATACCATGTTTTTCTCGAAGAATGCATTAAGTCCAATTGCCTTTCCTAGTTTAAAGAAATTTGAAATAGAAGTTATCTCTATGACCGTTGACCTATTTAATGGAGATAAAAGATGCTGTGGAAGCATGACATCAGGAGGTACTGAAAGCATCTTAATGGCGATAAAAACATATAGAGATTGGGCAAAAGAGAAGTTTCCCCGCATTAAAGAGCCAGAAATGATTTTACCTAGCTCAGCACATCCTGCTTTTGATAAAGGAGCCGATTATTTTAATGTAAAATCAACAAGAGTCCCAGTAGATCAAAGTTCACATCAAGCGGATGTAAAAGCTATGGAAAATGCAATTAATGAGAATACAATACTTCTTGTTGGTTCAGCCTGTGATTTTCCGAGAGGTGTTGTAGATCCAATCTCAGAACTTGGAGAAATTGCTCAAGAATATGGTATTGGATTACATGTTGATGGTTGCCTTGGAGGATTCATGTTACCCTTCGTTAAGAAGCTTGGTTATGAAGTTCCCGCATTCGATTTCTCTGTCCCTGGTGTGACATCTATTAGTGCCGATGTTCATAAGTACGGTTATGGAGCAAAAGGAGCATCCACAATCCTTTATCGAAAAGAACGGGTTTGGAAACATCAATTTTCTGTATATACAGATTGGTCAGGGGGTATCTATATTTCCCCATCTATGAGAGGAACACGTCCTGGAGGGGCAATCGCAGCGGCATGGGCTGCTATGAAACATTTAGGGATGAATGGGTATTTAAATTTAGCAAAAATTGTTATGGATGCTTCAGAGAAGTTAATTAAAGGAATAAACCAAATACCCAAGCTATACATTATTGGAAAACCAGTGATGAGCGTTTTTTCTTTTACATCTGATAAAATCGATGTTTATTATTTAGGAGATCTTTTGGATAAGAAGGGTTGGCATTTAGACCGAATTCAATTCCCAAATGCTCTACATATGATGGTTAATCCTCACCATGCTGAGATAGTTGATACATTCTTGAAAGATCTCAGAAAAACTGTTACTGAAGTAGTTGAACACCCTGGAGAATCTACTGATGGAGATGCTGCTATATATGGTATGGTTGCTAGCTTACCTGACCGTGATAAAGTTAAAGACTATATCATAAATTTCTTGAAAAGTCAATATAAAATTAAATAAGTAAGAAATTAAATAAACAAAAAAAAAAATTTTTTATTTTTTAATATTTCCTCCACCAGTAGTGGAATTTTTTGTTTCTACGCTTTTTGTTGATCCTCTCTCAAGTCGAGGTCTTAGCAATATCATGACCCCACTCCCTATTGCCCCACCTAAAGCACCAAACAAAACTCCTAATAATAATATCAAGATGAAAATAATCCAACCATAGCCTAACCCACCGAAGATTAATCCAGCAAATTGATCTAAATGTGTATAGGCATCTTTTGCTATCATTTTATAAATCATGTAGAAAAGCCATACTATTGAAACTCCAAGAACACCACTATATATTCCACATCTCATTGTTTTATTAAGGAGACCTCCGACTATACCTGGAATTATGATTAATTGCCAGATTGGAACGTATGTCAGAATGAATGTAATGATTGCTGTAATTATAAACGAAATTAAAAAGTTTCTAGTTTCAGGACTTATATTGATTTTAATCTCTTTAAGCTTCATTCTATTCACCTCTGAATCTCCTTTTTAATTCTTTAAATTTTGAACTAATTAGCTCTCTTTTGTACCAGCCAACTACACTAACTACAATACCTACTGAGAATCCTACGATTAGGGATGTTGTCAAAATAATTATAAAAGAAGGGTCTTCTGTAGCAAAAATCCTAATTTGAGATTCAATATGACTCTGTGGAAAAACTTCTGCAGTAGTGTAGAAATATTGCTTATGATATTTACCTTCTAAGAATAGTTCTAACTGATCTGAATAATGTTTGGAATTTGCAATGGCTCTCTGCCCAGATGGGATCACACTCAATGAATTCTGTAAATCGCTAAAATCAACTATCATTCGTTCAGAAGCACCCGACCGCGCATAACCCACTCCACCTCTTATACTCGACCCTGATGGATTGACAGTATACCCTTCGCCATCTCCCTCAAATGGACCTTTATCGAAACTTTCTAATCCTGCTATGTGAGGATAAAGATATTGGTGCATTTCTCCCCATCTCCATGTACTTACTTCATCCGTACCATAAAATCCTAAAAGAGAATCAATTGTAGAATTTAGGGCTCTAATCATGATATGGGTTCTATTTTCAATTTTAATAGTGTTAATATCATCAAACCAATCTGATTCGGGTTCATCTCGAGTTAATTTTTCCAAAACATTCAATGGTGGTTGCATCGGTGCTCCAACAGCTTGCATTTCATCATTAAAGGTATAATCCATATAATAATCCCTCCACTTACGATAGATAGTCGGCGCTGCTAAATCTTTATCCATATCATAATCCCAATTTTTTAATTGAGTTAAGATATCTAGTACTATAGGTGTTTTTTGAGGAGTAGGTAATGCTTCAGTTGTATTAATAAGATACGGTATTAAAGCTCTTGCGGGTGTTGATTTGACATCAAGTTGTATTTCTTTCATCTTTTCTATACCAATGGTTCCATCTGGAGCATTTTTAATTAATTCATTAATCCGTCTGGCTCGATAGCCAGTAGCATAACTGTTTTGAAGAGCATATTTTGTATAATTAGGACCCACTGCTATTTGATTTGCCGATGCCAAATAGTGTTGAGATGGATTTTCTGTATTTGGTAATTCTTCAAAAGGGATATACCCAATCCACTCCCCTTCACCCTTCGTTCCATTATATGGTAATGTACCATTACCGAAATGCCAAGATTCAATTAGATTATCATCCCTTATGGGTACTAATCCTGTAGGTCTAATAGCAATGTTCCCATCAATATCCGCGTATACATGATTCTGAGCAGGGCAGTGAAAGTAAGTAGAGGATTGATTGAAGTCAGCTCTATTTTCTGCATGATTATATCCATATAAGGCTAAAAATTCATAAGTTATATTATTTCCTGTCCATTTAGGAGCCAATACAATATTTCCAGCATCTAAAGAGTCAGGAACGGCTCCACCTAGAAAATCATTGAGAACAGGGCCATGTACTGTATTTTTGACTGTTAACGTTTGAGTTCCTTCATCCTTTATTTTTATATTATAAGTTCTTTTTGTATACTCTTTTAATATCCCGTTATGAATATAATGATCAGAATCTACTTCTTCATAGTAGTACCAATCCATAACATCGTACCCTGTATTTGTAAATCCCCAAGCAACGTGCTCATTATGTCCCACCACAACAACATTTCCCCCCGCGAGAGTAAACCCATATACATTTAAACCAGTACTTTCAGCAACTAGGTGTGCTTCATACCATATTCCAGGCATATTCCAAGCTAGATGCATATCATTACATAAAATTGGTTTCCCAGTACTGCTTTTTACACCATCAACAACCCAATTATTAGAACCTATCGCATTTTCTTCTTTAAGATCCATTAAAGCTTTTTCTGATGGGATTGACTCTACACTTTTTAGAAAGCTAGAAATAGTTTGTATAACCTTTGAGCTAATTTTTAATGGACCACCATTGAATGAGAGTTCTGAACTATCATCAAATTCACCATAATTAGGACATATAGGAATCTGGCCATATGTTGTCATAGACATCAATTCGGTATAATCAGCAGAACCCAAAGCTTCTAAAGTCTGTAATCTGTATAAATCGTCATACCCCCAGGTAAGCATTTTACTCATATATTTAATAAAACACAGTGTATCTAAAGCAGTCCATCTTGCAGGCTCAAATCCTAGTATTGCATATTCTATTGGCAATTCATTTTGGTGGGCACAAATATAATAATTTACTCCATCAGCATAGGAATTTATAAGATCTATAAGATTAGATTTTCCATCTTCTTTCATTTGAATAAGATCATACAAACTTTTATTTGCCCAATATTCCATTCCCATAGCAAGATTATATTTATCTTCTTCTATAGCCATTTCTCCTACTACTTCAGAAAGTTTACCCCTTATATTGCGCCGAGCTAAATCCATTTGAAATAGTCTATCTTGAGCATGGACGTAACCTAAAGCGAAACTTACATCCTCTTCATTAGATGCATAGATATGAGGGACTCCCCATTCATCACGATAAATTGTTACGGAACTATTTAGCCCAGGGATATAAAGCGTTTCCTGTTGCGGAACTTCACCTGGAACATTCCATACACCACTCCCCGGAAAGAGAATATCTCCAAGCGGAGCTATTATACTTATCAGTGGAATTGAAAAGATTGTCATGATTATTGCCGCCATAACCATTACAGTCGCTAACTTAACTGTATTCTTTTTATCTGGAATTCGCATTTTAAATACTCTAATTTTTATTTTTTTTAAATTATTAAGTTAATATATTTCAAATTCTATTTAACTATTACAAAAAAGTATAATTCATTGTCGTTTTATAGTAATACTTAATAAAATTTTTGAGAAGAAATAATTAATAAATCCTTTAGATTATTTAATTTGTATTTCTTCTTGATATTTTTTTTTAAGTGGTAATAGACCTAAAAATCTTAATCGTATAAAATAAATATTCTTATTACAATTAAATCAATAAGGAGAACGGAATTATCAGAACAAAATTTACATAGAAGGAATAGAAAATGTCAAAAAAATATGATAAATCTAAAAATAAATTTGGAATTTCTTATGAGGATTATTTTAGAACACGATTTAATGGAATAGTTGAGATTATAAGAATATTAACCCCACTTATGGACGAAAAGAAAGCTTTAAATATCATTAAGAAGCTCTGGGAAAAAAAAGGTATTGAACTAATTGTAAGGCAACTAAAAAATTCTAACCCTATTACCAATTTTGAGGAATTTAAAGAAATTTATAAAGAACAAATCAGCACAGAATATATGCAAAACTGTTTAAAATTTAAAATAGTAGAGGATACACCAAATAAATTAGCTTTCAGATTTACCGAATGTCTTTGGGCAAAAACCTTCTTAGAATTGGGTGCGTCTGATATTGGCCATGCTATGTGCTGTTATCCAGATTTTGCCATGGCTAAAGCTTTCCATCCTAATCTTAAATTAGTACGCACAAAATCTTTGATGAAAGGCGATCATTTTTGTGATTCTACATATATATGGGAAGAATAAATCATCAAGTAAAGATCTTTTTTTAAATAAAATTTTAGATGAAAATATTTATTATCCTACTCCATGTTTGCCCGCATAAATTGAACATCCTAATTGTAAGAAGTAAGTAATCCCTGTAATTGCTCCATATGAAATTCCTAATGTCCAAGTTAAACCCCACATTAATATTATGCTAATATAATATAGAATTAAATATGGAACTAATATCCTTTTGTTTCGAGGATTGCGAAACTCAATTTTTTTAATATAATCAATAATAAGTTCAAAAACAATAAAGATCAGAAAAAGCGATGGAAATATCCAAAACCACCATTCTCGTTGAAATAGAATGTTTGTAATTGCGATTATTAAAGTGGGAATGCCTAGTACCAAGTATAAAATACCCAAAATATGTTCAAATCCTGGTTTTTTAACCCTTGTTATGAAAATAGCACTTATTATGATATTAGCACTATTTATTATAAAAAACAGTGTTAAATCCAAAAGATAATGACTCATAGAAGAAGTTATCTCTAAAATTCTTTTAAATTTTCCCTTTTAAATCAATAAAATAATAAAAATAAATAATAAAGAGTTTTTATTCTTCTTCAGATTTTTTTTCGCTTTTTTTTTCTTCATTGTCTTTAATTTCTTCTGGTTTTTGTTCTGGAAGAGATTCATATTCTGGTTCAGGTTCATAAAATGGCTCTGGTTCTGGTTCGTATACTGGTTCTGGTTCTGGTTCTGGTTCATATTCTGGTTCTGGTTCTGGTTCTGGTTCGTATACTGGTTCAGGTTCATATATTGGTTCTGGTTCAGGTTTATATACGGATTCTGGTTCTGGTTCATATACTGGTTCTGGTTCTGGTTCGTATACTGGTTCAGGTTCAGGTTCATATACTGGCTCTGGTTCAGGTTCGTATACTGGTTCAGGTTCAGGTTCATATACTGGCTCTGGCTCAGGTTCATATACTGGTTCAGGTTCAGGTTCATATACTGGCTCTGGCTCAGGTTCATATACTGGTTCAGGTTCAGGTTCATATACTGGCTCTGGCTCAGGTTCGTATACTGGTTCTGGTTCAGGTTCATATACTGGCTCTGGCTCAGGTTCATATACTGGTTCTGGTTCAGGTTCATATACTGGCTCTGGTTCAGGTTCATAAACTGGTTCTGGCTCTGGCTCAGGTTCATATATTGGTTCAGGTTCATAAACTGGTTCTGGCTCTGGCTCAGGTTCGTATACTGGTTCAGGTTCAGGTTCATAAACTGGTGCTGGTTCTGGCTCAGGTTCGTATACTGGTTCTGGCTCATATACTGGTTCTGGTTCGTATACCGGTACAGGTTCTGAGACAGATTCATAAATTGCTTTCGGTTCGATTTCTCTTAACGGTCCTTTTATTTTTTTTTCTAATTTTCTTTTTATCTCTTTTTCTAATATTTTTTCTTCAATTATTTGAATAATATTGAAAGGGTTACTCTCTGGATTTTTCATTTCAGGTCCCAAAAATATTGTTTTTGGTTTAATTTTTTTTTTATCTATTCTCAATTCTAATGTGAAATTTCCAGGGGTAATGAAATCTATTCCATTTGCTTTTCCTTCTTTTGGAATATTCCATTGAATCATTTTTTCTTCAGTTTCATATATTTTAAGCCCAGTTTTGGGTACAGCTATTCTGGTAATTCTTAGTTTAGTTTGATAGGCTATCTTTCCTTGAAAGTTGTGGTTTTTTCCTTTTTTGGTGGTCCATCTTAGATGAAACCCATCCGATTGCTTCCATAAAAAATAACCTAAAAATTGACCTGATTCGAATTTTGGACGCCCTTTGATGTCTCTAACATTCATGATTTTTCCATAATTGTTTTTTTCGAATATTGATAAATTTATGAAATAATTTGCTAATAAATATTTTCATATTAATACAAATTTTAAATCCAAAACTACAAAAAATCGAAATAAAGATTGAAGTATTTCTATTCAAAAATAAAAAAAAAATGAAATTTTATCTGAATTCAATCTTTTACTAAATATGCCCAATAGTGTATACCATTTGTAGGGCTGACGCCTCCTAAAAAAATACCATCACAGTTTATGACTTTCCACCCTTCTTGAAGATGTTGATTTACCATTTTTTCAAATTCATGAGGGTGAAAATCCCTTTTAGCCTCTTTTAATGGCATAATGTAAGTAAGTACTTTAAATTCCGTCATAACTCTATACACTTTAATTTTTATAATTACTTATGATTTAATCCTTTTTCTTTATAAATATTCTCTCATAGGCGTAAATATGCTTATATCTTATATTTTTACTAAATCAATCAATACTACATAAATGTAAAATTTTAAATATTAATAATCAATAGTTTCACTACCAATTTTGAATCCAATGAATTAGAGTATTAAAAAGGAGTTGATGATAGTTTGATTCTTAATTTTATTCTTTGGTATCCTTCTTCGAAGGTGGCAGAACTACTAGAACTCGTGAAAAAAATGGGGAAACCCCCTTCATATGTAAAAAAATGGTTAACCTTCCAAACAGCAGTAGGTAAACGTGGTATAAAACATTACAATATTGTTTTTATAGAAAAAGAACATGGAGATGATGCAATTGTTGAAATCTCAAAAATGTTTAGGCCATTTTTAGACCATAATAATGTTGAAGCGAAATTAGAAGTTCTAATTAGTGCTAGAGATGCCTTAAAAGTTTTAGGTTAAAACATTATTAATAATTAAAATTTTTTTTTATTAATTTTGCTTCAGTAGATTCTTCTTTTATAGATTTATTAATATTTTATCTACTTTTTCTTTAATATCCAATTTAGCAGCAGACGGATCTTTTAAAACATATTTGGTTTCAATGAAAATGTTGGTGCTCAATCGTCTCATTAATTTAAGATCTTTTTTTCCTTCAATTACAAAAACAAAATAAATCGATTTTTCATTCCCGAATAATTCCTTTGTAATGATAACGATCTCATATTTTTCACCATAAGAAATAGTTGCAATATCCTCTTTAAATAATTTTTTTCCTATTACTCCTATAGCTGATATTAAACCACTAAAAATTGTTGGATCTATTTCACCCAAATCTTGTTCTAATTTCTTAGAATAGAATGGATAGCCTTGAGAATCACATACTAAAATTGATTTTATCATAGTTATTTAAAACCCTTAATTTTTGTTAGTTTTCTTTAATATAAATAAAAGAGTTCTTATTTTAAACTTTCAGCTTATAGGTAAATGACATTAGTGTTTAAAAAAGATATAAAAAAATTAATAGAATTTGATTCTTTTATTGATTTATTAAAAAAAACCTTTAATTTAGATAAATGATGAGTATATTAGAGAATTCTAAAATAATTGTAGATATAGATTCCTGTACTAAATGTGAAGCTTGTGTAAATGAATGTCGATTTTATTATTTTGATTCAGATATCTTATGTTTAGATAAAAAAGCAGATGATTATTGTATTGAATGTGGAAAATGTGCTGCTGTTTGCCCAGTTAATGCAATTACACTCAAGCTTCATAAAGATGAGATTCTTAGGGAGATTCCTACTAAAGAGAATTTTCCATCGTTTGAATTTCTAGGAAATCTTTTTCAAGTTAGAAGGTCTCGAAGGCAATTTACTAATAAACCAGTTCCAAAAGAATTAATTGAGAAAATTCTAAACATCGCAGGCAGATATTCTGCTACGGCATGGAATCAAGAAAAAGTTTATTTTACAGTTGTTCAAAATCGAGAAACACTTAAGAAGTTATCTGAAGAATCTACGAATCAAGTTAAGAATCTTGTTAGGAATTTTGAAGATCCTCAAGGTAGAAATACTTTAGAAACAGCTTTTCCCCCACGTTTCATAAAGAGACTTGAAGGACTTATCCCCGCATTTAAACTATTTTTAAAAATGATAAGGAAAGGTATTGAAGTTTGGCGTAGGGATGCCGAAATTATTATTATTCATTCACCTAAAGATGCATTATCTCCGATAGAAAATTGTACCTTAGCTGCTTGTCAAATAATGTTAGCTGCTGAAACATTAGGATTAGGAACTTGTTCGCTGGGATATATTACTGCTTTTTTCAATGTTATGAGACCGGTCGCTAAAATCGTAAAGCTCCCTTTAAAACATATTGCGGGATATACATTAGCAATAGGATATCCAAAAGCTCGCTATTATAGAATCCCCGCACGAAAACCTCTTAAAGTTAAATGGTTTTAAATAATTTTTCATTTATTTATTAAAACACTATGAACATTCAAAATATTTGGGAAGAATTGGATTGGACTATTCACACACGTAAATTGATAGAAGGATTAGTTAAATTTCCAGAAAATGCAAAGATTATTCTTTTACTCAGACACTCTGAAAAAAATGAAGTAAAATCTGTTTGGGAGCCGCAAGAACTATTATTGACTCCAAATGGTCATCAAATAGCAAAAAGATTCGGTGAAAAACTCCCTGTTGAAAGACCAATTCGAATATTCACTAGTCATGCCCCAAGATGCCAAGAAACCGCTGAGGATATAATTGAAGGTTTCAAAATAATTGGTGGAAAGGCAGAACTTAAGGGAACTCTAGATCCTCTATATAATATTGGATTAGATCGAAATTTTTTCCTAAAACAGATTGAGGATGGAGATTTGATTAAATATGTTCAAAATTGGATAACAGATGCCTTTCCACATGATAAAGCTCAATCATTATCTTCCTATTCAATAAATTCTGCGAAGATTATATGGAATTTAATTCGTGAAGCTCCAAGAAACTGTATAGATCTTCATATTACTCATGAAATCCCTATTATGGGACTTAGATTTGGGTGGTTTAATCTTCTACCTGATGAGATATGGGTCAATTTCTTAGGTGGTCTCGCTTTTTCCTTCCAAAATGGACAAATTTTACTCTTCGATATTGATAAATTTATAACTGTAGAAGTCCCACAATGGTGGAAAAAATAAAGAATAATTTTATTTAGCACTTACATTAAACTTTCTGAAACAACAACAATTTCTTTTAGGGAAATATAATAACGACATTCAGAATAATCTGTTTTTTCTCGTATTTCAATACTATCATCAGTAATGCCTTTAAACGCCCCTGAAAACCAGTTTCTTTCTACTACATCTCTCACATACACAGAGACTTTCTTATCTTTTAACTTTTCAAGAATTCCTTTTTTAACTATGATAACCACTTTTAAGATTTTAATTCAAAACATTATTCTCATTTTCATTAGATCTAATTCATTCTTTGTTAATTAATCTAATTTTTATATAATCCAAAAAAAGAATAATGATCAGTAGCTTTGATTGAAATTTAATTGCCCAGATTAAGATGATGTACTAACAAAAATACCAAGAAAAATCTTTCCTAACTTTTTTAAAGCTAATTTCGCAAACTCACCCCTAGAAATCTCTCCATCCTTAAATTGTGTCCAATTGTTTTTAATTTGAAGCCAGTTTGAACCCAAATGCTCCCTCATGTAGTTTTCAACCTCATCAATCTTATCTGAAATTCTATCCATTTGATATTCTAATATAACCGCAACAGTTTCAATATCCAACTTTATCTGTGATGTATCATCTTTAATTTGACTTGCAAGTTCATGAGTTTTTTCTAACGATTTTGCGACCTTTTTTAATTTTTTTTCTAACCTTTCTTGCTGATTATAAAGTTTTTTTGACATTTTATAATGTTGTTCTTCTGTGTCTTTTTTAAAAAAAACTTTATGAAATTTGAATTTAAGATAATTAACTACGTTTTTCAAAGCATGTCCAACCTTTTGAAAAAAATCCTCAGACTTTACATAAAAAGATTGTGTACCATCCTTTTCTTCTTCAATTTGAATGGAAAAATCATTTTTCTTTAAATCATGATATCCCTCTATTTCTGATTTTTTCTCGGAGGGCTCCATTTCTTCCGGGTCTTCCATAATTATTACTTTTTTTTATCCCTATAAAATTTTTTCTATTTATGTACTTTTCAATATCATTCCTTAAAATGGATTTTTGAAGTAAACCATTTAGGAAGGGAAATCCTTTGATTTTTTTCGAATTTGACGAATAGTTTTTTTATCTTCTTTGGTACTGTAAAAATAGGCATTTTTACTCATTACACAAGTGTCATCCTGAGCTAAAATTTTAACTAATTTCATCCTTAGTTTTAATGCCTCGATATCTTCTGGTTCAGACTGAATTAAAACATCTAATACTTGGAGAGCTAACTGTTCTTGTTTCTGTTCGAAAAGTTTGTTAACACGATTTATGAGTTTTTCTTTAGAACCAATGAGACTATAAATTTCTTTCATAACTTCCCTTTCTGGTCTTGGTATGAGATGTGCGGGATTGTGATCATAATAACCATGATACCATCGGTACACATTATAAACAAAAAATTCTGGCCGAGAATAGTTTTGTTTTAGAAAAGGACTATTGTTTAAATGCTTTGGAACTTTTACAGTGTGAATCATCTCTGTAATATGCATTCCTTCATTGATCAATTCTACCACTTGATCATGTAATGATCGGATTACTTCAATGTTATCATTCATAGCCTTTTTTGCTTGTTCTCCCTTAAATAAATATCCTCCTCCACTACAGAAAATATACTCTGGTTCTAATAAGCGGATTCTTTCTAATTCTTTTACCCAATCTAATGCAAATCGAGTAGGCTTCCATGGATTACCAATATTTGGAAACCAAGGACCCATTATAAAATCACCAATAATAGCAGTATTAAGCTCAGGGATATATACCCAAACGGCATCATCAGTTTCACCACGTCCAGTGTGAAGCTCAAACGTATATTTTCCTAGCTTAAATGTGTAATCTCCTAAAAATATCTTTGTGGGATATACATAATTTTTAACACCTTTTCCAAATATAGTTGATGGGACATTAAATTGCATACCAGCAATTAGATTTCTATATGGTTCAAGAAATTTATATCTATCAAACCTTTCTGGTAAATATTTATTTGCTATGATCTCTGGATTATCTGCAATAAAGACTTTTGCTCCACCTACGTGATCTGCATGACCATGAGTGTATATGATGAATTTAATCTTTTCATGAATACTATTTAAAACTTTCTCTGCTGAGGGAATGTTTATTAATGTGTCTATTACTACAGCTCCTTCGCCGGTTTCAAACCAAACCATTCCACTAATTAGAGTTGATGCATAGTACACACCTTCTATATGTTTCTTTATAACCGGATTCATCCCATCAGTAATTATATTTAATGGTTTTATTTTTTTTTCCGACATAAGTTATCCTTTTCTATTAAAATTTATAGCTTGTTTTCATGATTTTAATTCAACTAAATTCCTTGCTTTTTCTGGATTTCTCATTTTAAAGAGTGGTATCCCAACACCATAAGTTATTATTCTCCCCGATGGTGTTATTTTGATCCAAATATTTTCTTCTTGGTTTTCTATATTTTCTTGATATTTTAAGTATTTAGAAAAGATATTTCTGGCTTCCTCATCTTCGAAAGGTTTAATTTCTGCTTCCGCTGTAAAATGTAATTCAGCAGGTGGTGCTGGTACAATCTTGTGGAGAAAATTCTTTCTGAATGGTAAGGTCACAGACACTTTACTATTATTTCTGATATTTCTTGCCTTAACTGTATTCTTACCTGTCATGCAATAAATCACATAGCCATCACTCTGGTAAACTACAACAGAACTGTGAGGTACATTATTATTATCCGAAGTACTTAAGACTAACCAATTCTGTTTTCTTAATATTGTCCTAACTTCCTTTTCCAAATCTTTCATGTTATTTAATTATTAAATTTTAGATGTAAAATAGTTTTATAAAATTAGATAATTAAATTTTAAACTCCCATTTTCTTATTAATAATAAAATTTTAGCATTTAACAATATTCGAATTAGATTAACTTCAATATTGATTAATTGAACTTAATAATTCAAGCTAAAATCAAAAAAGGAAAATTTTTTGTCTAAAATTTCAAGAATATTTAACCTTTCTACCCTAAAATCTATCCTATTAGTACTAGGAGCATACACCTTTAGTTATTGCTTAGGACTTACATTTCATGAGACAGGACATGCTATTGCTCTTTCAATAGTAGGTGCATCTGATATAAGAATATATGTTCACCCTTTTGCATTATCACATTGCGACGGTGGTCCACTTATTCCAGAAGTAATGCCATTTACTGTGGCTATGGGACCACTTTTTAATATATTATGTTCTTCTATTGTAAGTCTTTCAGTATGGTATAAATGCAATCCTAAAATCTTACCGTTACTTATGTGTGCAGGAACGACATTTATGGCAGAGGGTGTAGCGACTTTTATAAGTCTTATAGAACTCCCACTCTTAACTGATTGGGGCAAAGTAATTATCATTGGGGGAATACCATCAATCATTATAGGAATTCTTGGTATTTTATTTATTACTATTGGGAGTATATTCTTACTCTTGCTATTACCATTAGAAAATATATCTAATCATCATTCAGTTTGGAAATTGATTACGGTTTCTTTAGGATTTTCCCTATACTTTATAACTTCGGTGATATACGTATCAATCTTCGATCCAAGTGTACTTTTTAATAGGTTGATTGCTCTTATTTCTGCTACAGGATTTACAATAATATTAATGGCTATTTATAAACCTGTTTTTCCATACTTGGACCGAATATCCCATTCTGAAACAAAAACTGTTAATTGGCTTGATATTGGTATTGCACTTGGAGCAGCTTTTACAATTATAATTATAGATTTAATCTTCTTCTACTAAATTTTTTTTCCTATTACACCAACATAAAGTGCTGTTTCTTGAATACCATCAATATCTAATAAATTATTAATTTCATCATCATATATGGCACCTATAGTACATGCGCCTAAACCTAATGCCTCAGCAACTAAATAAAAGTTCTGACCTATATGTCCCGCATCCATATAGATATAACGATAACATCTTTGAAGATATTTCCACCTTGATCTTTCGATAATCACAGTCCATACAAAATTAACTGCTGAATTAAAGGCTATTTGTTGATCTAAACATCCTTTAGCAATCTCCGTTCGAAAATCACCTTCTTTTAACAATTCAAGGTGGTGTTTTGAAATGTTATAATGATAAATCCCTTTTTCCAGATTTTCAACATTATTTATTGTAGGATATACTTCAATTGGATATAAACCACCCGCAGATGGTACTGTCCTAAAGGCATATTGTGGAAAAATACGCGTTAAACCAGTCATTCCAAATAATAAGGAACTTAGGTCTGAAAGGGTTATAGGCTCATTTCTAAACTTTCGAGTAGATTGCCTATTTAAAATTACATTCCAAAATTGTATATCCTTATTAAACTCAGGATCAGGTAATTTTACTATTTTTAAAGCATTCGGATATGTCTTAAAAATTTTAGGTTTTTCTACCCAGTTTAATTGATGACGAGGCAAATTTCCTCTAATATATTTAGATTTTAGTTGGAAATTATCTCCATAAGTCCCAAAATGATTATTCATATCACAACTTGATTAAGATATACTTAAAAAATGTTTTTTAATAATTTAAAAGTCTCATTTCTGTTTTGCTATCTCTTCAATTGAAATTTCAGGATGATGGTACCTCTGTGTTTTCTGAGTTTGTTTTCCATATTGAATTGCTTTTTCAGGACAGAAATTGATACACGCTAAGCATTGTTGACATTTATGTTGCCATTCTGGTATCCCACTTATCAGAATAATATTATCAACAGGACAAACATTCTCACATATACCACAGCTATTGCAATTCTCACTTACGGTAAAAGCTTTATCACTCTCATTTACAGAATCTCGAAAATTTTTATTAATTTTTGCACTCCGGCTTACATCTTTCTCAAGAATCTCTTGAGTAATATTGTCTTCCTGATTATTTATTATTTCAGACATATTTTTTATTTGTTTAATCGCATTTTCAAAAAATTCTTTCTGACGCTCCTTTGAATGAACATTAAATCCAATGATATAATTATTAGGCATATTGACATAAAATCCTGCATTTAATTTTTTTGACTTTTTCTTGAGAAGCTTATCCCACTGCTGTAAAGATTGTTCATTTATATCCCCTGTACTTGTAACAACTGTAAAAACATAATTCGTTCTACTTATATTCAATTTGTCTATAAAATCATGGACTATTTTTGGCAGACCAGAATAATATAATGGAAAAATGAATCCAATTTTTTCACTTATTGATTCTATACTTCTTTTTTGCCATAGTTTAGCAATTGGCATGAGTTCAGTATTTTCTAACTTCTCAGCAAGATCTCTAGCAATCTTTAAAGAATTGCCTGTTCCAGAGAAAAAATAGATTGTATTGTTCATAATTATCTAAATCTGTTTATTATATTTCTTTATATGAAACCTATTTATCTATAGTTTGAAATATTGAACTCTAATAGAAGTTTGAATTTAATTATTTATTTAAAATGTCTAAAAAATACAATCAGCCCTAGGAATCTATCTATATAAAAAGATTTAGAATTCTTTAATCACTTAGTCTCTAATGATTTTAATTCTTTTTCTAGTGCTTTTATTTGTCGGTCTATATCTTTCGTTTTGGTTTTCTTTTCTTTTTCAATTGCTTTTAAGTTTAAATTTAAAGATTTCTCTCTCTCTTTTTTTAGATTATTCCATTCGTTTTCCAAGTTCTTTACAATAGGAATCAATTCTTTCTTTTTTGATGTTAAAACATCAATTTGCATATTAAGATCATTTAAGATGGACTTTTGTTGTCGCATCTTTCCTTCAATTTCACTGATTTTTGGATCAAATTCTCCACTAAGCTTATTTGAGATATAAGATTCTTTTTGTTTTGCTACTTGTTCAATTTTTTCTATTTGAACTGCTATTTTATTAATTTGATCTCTAAGTTCTTCATCGGACATTTTGATTTTGAGAAATTCTTTGTTTTAATTTAAATACAGTTTTCTTGGTTAAAAATGTTTAATATTACAAATTTGTAAGGTGATCTTTTTCTTTATAAAATAATAATTGAAATCTATATAAATAAATGTAGCTTAATTTTTAATAATAATAATTGGAAGTTCAATAATTTATAGTCATAATTGATTAACCTATGTTTAATAAAGGTTGTTGGGAATGCGGAAAAGAGCTTGATATTTCTATACAAATTTGTTCTAACTGTGGATATAATTTCAATTCAGCCCCTCATATTAAGCCAAAATGTCCTTATTGTAAAAAAGAACTACATATATATGATTTCTATGCTACAAAGATAGATAAAAAAAGGCATCAAAAATTCCAAGGATTTAAGGGAGAATATACCCGCAGAAAAAAAATGTGGTATTGTCCTTTCTGTGGAAGTATTCTTGGATTTTCGGAATGGAATACTAGCTAACGTTCGATTTCATGAATAATAGATGAATAGATTTTTAATTACAGATGTAATTCTTAAGTTTAATATTTATTTAGTATCAAAAGAAATGATATCATATGAATGAAGATCAAATTAAGAATAAAATTCTTAAACTTGCAGAAGAACTTGATAATGATTTAGAATTACAGGATATAGATAAACTCATCCCATATTTTTCGCAAGATTGTGAAATTGAGATATTTGGGTTAAAAATTAAAGGAAAAGAAAAATTAAAAGATTGGCTCAATTGGTTCTTTAC
Organism: Promethearchaeia archaeon; assembly: GCA_029856145.1. Taxonomy (GTDB): domain Archaea; phylum Asgardarchaeota; class Lokiarchaeia; order Sigyniarchaeales; family SOKP01; genus Loki-b32. The sequence goes on along the minus strand of JAHQWK010000011.1, from coordinate 43,697 downwards.
TTTGTTTGATACAATTAAATTTGAACCAATTGTTATAATGGTTGAAAAGAACATTTTTTTTGAAGAATTCATAATACATGTAAGTTTTAATCAAGGTAAAGAATTAAGTGTTAAGGTTGCAGAAGTCTTGGATTATCAGAATTATAAGATTAAAAGTCTAAGATTATACATTGACAGATTAGAATTCTCTGATGTCATTGCAACAGGATTTTTCAGTAAAAAACTTATAAAGTTGATACAGAAAAGATCTATAAGAGATTTAGTTTAGGTATTCTTTCTAAGGTTTTCTAAGACCTGCTCGAAATTTTGATATAATTCGGGATATAGTTTTGCAAATAATCTATACCAGTCTAAACCTACTATTCCTCCAGCAAAAAAGCTAAGTATGATTCCAATTAAAACAAGTGTTTCATGATTTAATGTAAATAGTTCTTCAGGGAAAAAATCGGTTCCATGAATAAAAATATTTACAGCTATGCTACTGAGTAAAATTCCAAATGGATATAATATTATCTTAGGGGATTTAAAGAAGTTAACAGAATCAGAAGTAAGAGGGTAAAAAGTTGAGGAAGAATAAATAGTATCTACAAGTTCCCGTTTCTGGATGATTTTAAATTGAACTAAATCCCTCCAATCTCTAAAAATTAAAAAACTTCCAAAAAAAAGAAATAGATAAAGAAGAACCATATCTATTGCCAAGAAAATCCTTAATTCTTGACGAAAAACCTCATATTGTATAAGTGCATATCGTGTTATTATTAGAATAATGGAAATTAAAATGGAGATTATCCCCACAAATCCCTCATGAATATGATAATTATGAAATAACTTTCTCGATTGAAATCTATTTGAATTATTTTTAATATAATTTATAACAATTAAGGTTAACCCTGGTGATAAAATGGAAAAGCAGAGAATAGCAGAAAGATGTCTTATAATTGTCAAAAATGGGAACCAAAATCCAACTATAAAAGTTTCTAGAGCATAAATTATTATCCATGCTGGTGTTCCTAATATTGCAACTATGCTAAAAATAATAATATACGTCCTAAAGTTAATTAGAAATATCAATACATAGAAAAATAAAATAAAATTACTAATAGTGATCATCCAACTAATTGAGACTACTAGGGATTCAGTAGGATAATAAAGATTATTATAAAAGAAACTATACAGAATAAAACCACATAGACAGATTACGCAAGTTAAAACTAAAATTTTAAAAATTAGATAATAGTTCTTTATCAAATAACATTTAAAATTGTAATTAGAAATTAACCTTTTGGCTTTAATATTTTTTCATATATAACGGATTTAAGATTTAAGAAATTAATTTATAAAATATTAAACGAACAAACTAATATTATTTTTAATTTTAAATATCGATTAAACATGATTAGGAATCAGTGGTATGCCGTTTTGGAATCAAAAGAAGTCTTAAAAGGTAAACTAATGGGAGTAACTCGATTTGGGGAAAAATTAGTCTTTTGGCGTAGAAAAAATGGAGATGTAATTTGTTTAAGAGATAAATGTGCCCATCGAGGAGCGATGCTAAGTATAGGAAAAATATGCGATAAAGGCGAAAAAGTTAAATGTCCATTTCATGGTTTAAGATATGATAAATCGGGACGATGTACAAGAATACCGGCATATGGAAAAAACACTCCTGTACCTGAACAATTTAAAGTTATCTCTTATCCTACGCGAGAAAAACATGATTTCATCTGGATATGGTGGGGAGAAATTCAATCAGAATACCCCCCTTTACCCTTTTTTCAAGATATTGATAAAAAATTCTCATATAAAACTCACACGGAAATATGGCCTGTTCATTATAGTCGTGCTATCGAAAATCAACTTGATGTTATTCATTTACCTTATGTCCATCATAATACTATTGGTCGAGGTAAACAAACTCTCGTTCATGGACCATTAGTTGAACCTTCTGAGGACGGAAATGAGTTTATTTTTTGGGTTTATAATCAGAAAGATGATGGAAAGACTAAAACTTTAAAACCTGAAGAATTTACTGAAGAAATGAAGGTTTTCCACCTCCATTTTAAATTTCCTCATATTTGGCAGAACTTCCTTGGAGAAAAAGTTCGCATCTTTATTGCTTTTGTACCTATTGATGAGAAACACACTAAATTTTATATGAGGTTCTATCAAAAATTTCTAAGAATTCCAATTTTAAAATCACTTGTTAACTGGTTAGCTAACAAATTTAATATTGTTATCCTCCATCAAGATAGAGATGTTGTTGTCACACAACAACCAATTAAAACTCAGTTAAAAATGGGAGAAAAACTAATTCAAGGTGATAACCCTATAATATATTACCGTCGTAAAAGAGATGAATTATTAAATAAAAATAATTCTATTTAATGCTTAGTTTTACAGATATAAGCATTTAAATATCTACTTTCTTTTGTAGATACTTCAAGATTAAATTTTTCGAGAAGATCTTTAGAATTAACAGCATCAGGATGATGAATGTGGCGTTTTCTAATTTGTTCCACTCCCCTCTCCGTCAATTCAATTATAATCAAATAGCTATCAAGCTTCATAACGCGTAGCATTTCATTAATAGCACCAATTTTATCCTCAATATGATGAAGTGAAGTATAGAGAAATATGGCATCAAAAGAATCCTCCTCAAATGGTAAATTCTCAGCATAAAATGGTTTGAATGTAATTTTATCCTCTGCATTCACTAATTTTGCTCTTGTTTTCCAATCTGCCCATTTCGCATTCTCAGGTTCACCGGTAATAACATTATATCCATGGAGGGCAAGTGTAATTGCCATTAATCCCCATCCAGTGCCAACATCTAAGATTTTTGATTTTTTATCTAAATTTAAATTATTAATTACTGAGTCCAAAAAGTCAGTATCTCGACTAAATTTTTCACCTAATGTCTCTTTTATCTTTTCTAAGCTCATTATCTTAGTTATTCTATTTATTTTATTTTTTTAAATACATAAGCACTTGAAGTTTTCGTATATCCTACTCCTCGATTAATTTTCTTTAGATAATCTTTGGTAATTTTCAATTCTTGTTTTTTTGGAATGAAATATTTGTCTAAATTCTTCTCGGTTAACCGATATTGACCATTACTTTTGTAAATTGCTGCCATTAATTCAAAATCATCATCTAAATATGCTATACCTGCATCTCCATGGCTATTATTTGCTAATAGAATACCATCCTTTTTAAGATATTTCTTACAGCTTTCAGACACAAAACCAGCGTACAATGATATTAATAAATCAAAATTTTCAACTTTTTCTCCAAAATCCATATTATAATCAGAGTAATGATATCGTATTATTGGTGTTTTAGTATATTCTCGATTACTAGAAACAAAATCCATAATATCATTAGCTTCAAAAAATTTATTGGTTTTTTTGAAAGAGTCAATATACACAGTTATCGGAATATAAAATGAGGGGGCAATATCTATATAACTTCCAGGATATATAGCACTTTCTACTCCATATTTTTCAACCAAAAGTCTGAAAATTTCTCTTCTATCACCATTATGAAAGTATTTTCTGTACTTTTGTTCGGCACTCAAATCTTTTTTGGGCATAATTCTATATGACATCATTTTGATATCTACTTTTTCTCGAAATCTAACGAGATGGAGTTAATACAATATCTACAACCCTTATTTTCTGGAACATCATCAAACACATGCCCTAAATGCCCACCACAATCTTTACATAAAACTTCAGTACGGATCATACCATGACTTCTATCTTCCTTTTTATCAATATTGTCTTTATTCATTGGCTTATAAAAACTCGGCCATCCTGTACCAGAATTGAACTTCTCGTCAGAAGAAAATAAAGGAGCACCACAACCAGCACATTTATAAACTCCCTTTTCATGATTACTTACAAATTTTCCTGTAAATGGCGCTTCAGTTCCCTTTTCGCGGAGAACTCTATATTGTTCTTTAGTTAACTTTTTTTTCCATTTATCTTCAGTTTGTTTTGATTCCATACATTTCAAAAGTCAATGTAAGTATTATAATCCACGCTTTATAGAGATTAAAGCATTTGCCTTAGTATGATTATAAAAATAACAAATTATTGAACTCATGTTTATAGAAAATTAACCCTATGTTTAACTTATCAAATTTCTTTATTAATAACTATGGAAGCTAAAAAAGCAATTTTTGCAGCAGGTTGTTTTTGGGGTGTTGAGGCTAATTTTAGAAAGGTAAAAGGCGTTATTTCTACTCGTGTAGGATATACTGGAGGAAAATTTGAGAATCCAACGTATAAAGCGGTATGTTCTCATAAATCTGGTCATGCAGAAGCTATAGAAATTACATTTGATCCTTCTATTGTATCATATGATGAGCTTTTAGAGGTTTTCTGGTCAATTCATGACCCCACCACGCTTAATCGCCAAGGTCCTGATGTTGGCTCACAATATCGATCAGCAATTTTTTATTTGAATGCAGACCAAAAAGAAAAAGCAGAGAGATCTAAAGCAATTTTAGAAGCAGCTAAACGTTTTAAGAATCCCATTATTACACAAATAGTACCTGCTTCGGAATTTTGGGAAGCAGAAGAATATCATCAACAGTATACTGAAAAAAGAAAAAACCCCTTTATGGTTCACTTCTAAAACTTATAATTGCTTTAATCAGAAATATTATTACTTGAACTCTGGAAACACGAATATTATTAAGGTTCATAGTAATTTATTATATTTATGAATCTTAATCTCAAAAAATTCGATATATTTTATATAATCGGCTTAGTTGCGACTACAATTTTTATGATACTAGAACTTATCTTTGGATTTATTGAACTGAATTTTACTTTCTTAATTTTCTTTTGGACTATGAAGGTTCTTTCTGGTTTTGGCTTAATATTAACTGTTGCAAATGGTATTTTATGGCTTTTAAATCGCTTTACAGAAAAATTTAGTAAAAAACATGTTCAGATCCTTATAATTGTTCAGGTGATAGTTCCAGGTATTTTCATAGGTTATTCTATTTACAGCATAGTTTCAAATTTGCCTCCCGCAACTTCTCCAACAGGCATACAGTATTGGTTTGATCTTCTTATATTTATTTACGGTCTTATCTCTTTAATGCTCTCATTATATATAATTCCTTTAATTAGAGAAGAATTTCAAGAAGCTGTAGACACGGGGGTAATAAAACGTATTAAAAGTGGAGCAAAAAAATTAGGACGAAAAATGAAGAAAAGTTACTTTAGCTGGAGAGGTAAGTATGCTAAAGTCCAAATTCAAGATCAAATGACGTTAGGAGAGGTCTTAGATATTTGGAGAAATCGATTTGCCGTGTATTTACTTATCCCAATTGCCATAGGTTCACTTATCTTTACACCACTAGCATTTATTTGCATAATTTTTTGGTTAAAAATAATTATTTTTGATAAAGGTGAACCAAAGTTTTATGAGAGAATCGCTTTACTTATCTCTATGATTTGGATCACTACAATCTCATGTTTGTCTTATGCCTTCGATCTTGTATTTTATACCTCAATCGAACCGTTTTTCTGGACCATTCAACTGTTTTATTTAGTTGGAATTCTTATCTCCACAGTTATATTCATTAATCAATTCATTAGACTTAAAGGAATAACAATAAAAAAAATTAAGGAAGAAATACGTGAAAGAAGAGCTGCTGAAACAGAAGAAAATAGTAAGGAATCAGATAAATCCAAATAAAATCAAATTATAAAACTATGTTATCTTATATCTTTTTTAATTAATTACTTTTTTTTCTCTAAGGAATTATTATTTCTTGTATCCTCACCTTATTAATGTTAAAATGTAATCTATATATTACAAGGTTTCTTATTTGAAGTTACCTAAATTGAAATTCAAATTAAAATGAAATAATAAGGTGGTTATAATTATACCAAAAAGGTTTATACCTCTCTTAATAATGCTGGGATTTATCGTTATTTTGATCGTAACTCCTATTGTTGCAGCAGTATTTGGCTATCCTCTAATAGCTATGGATGATACTTCTATATCAATTGCCTCATTTGATTTTTACACATTGGCACATCTCCTTTGGGGAGTTTCTCTCTTCGTTGTAGTTTTCACTATCGGTTTTATAGCAAAAAATCTATCCGGTAATCCGCAAGCACCAATCAATCCACCTAGCTTTCATAAATTGGTTATTTATTGGGTAATTACACTTGCCATTGCAGGAATATGGGAAATTGTAGAAAATACTCTCCTAATTTTTGTTGGTATGAAAACTCAATTTGATAGTGCTCCAAACATAATAACTGACATAACCATATGGGGGATCGGAGGATTAGCGAGTTGGTATATGACAGATCTAATGTTCTTAAGTCAAAAATTTATAAGAGCTTACTACATTTACGGAATAATAAATCTTCTTTCGGGTTTGCTCCTATTTATCGTTTTCGGCTTTATTACAAGAAATTTTTAAATTATTATTTCTTTTTTTTCTTTTCAAATAAAATCAAACTAAATTCATAATTATCTGAGCTTTTTAATTTTACTATCTAATGGTTACTAATATTATAAATAACGTGAAAAATAATATAAGAAATACTATAGGAAAAATAAAAATCCACGGCTGAAAAATTTTTATTCCGGCTTTTTTAGTTGTTGATCTCGACCCTTCTTTAACAATTTCCTCTAATTTTGCTATCTTTTGTTCCATTTCTTCGATCTTAATGTCCTTTTTCCTTATAATATCAGAACTACTGTTCACCTGCCCACAATAGGGACACACCATAGCGTTCTGGTCGATTTCAGAACCACAATTTTGACAATACATTTTTTATTCTAAATATTAAAATTCAAATTAATAAAAAAATAGGATACTATCCATAATAAATTGATTAGAATTTTAATTCTTCCTTAATTGATCCATTCTGAGAAATGGATGACTCATAAATGTTGATCTAATATTAAGTATTAACATCAATTCAGAATCTAAAAAGATCTCTGGCATTTTTCATGATCTGATTAGCAAAAACCTCGGGCTTAATTCCCTTTAAGTGAGCAATCTCATCAGTTATTAAATAAACGTCTTCAGGAAGAATAAATCGTTTGGGGGAATCTATCAAATGATATGGAGAATCTGTTTCAATAAGAATTCGTTCCAATGGGGTTATTTCAATTATTTCTTTTAATTCTTCCTCTATGGTGTGTATATATCCAAAAGAAATGAAAAACCCCATATCAAGTACTTCGGATACATACTCGTTTTTAGACATATACCCATGGATTTGACCCCCCACATCCTGAGCTTGTTCTTGCTTTAAAATTTCTACAATATCTTTATCCATACCATAACCAGCATGAACGACAATAGGTAAATCAAAATCTTTTGCTAATCGTATTTGTTTCCTAAATAATTCCTGTTGTCCTTTTTTTAACGTCTCTCTTTCACGGTTATTTAAATTATCAAATCCATATCCATAATCCAATCCAATCTCACCTATCGCGTGAGGCATTTTTCTTTCAATTTCTTTATTTAATAGTGAAATCAAGTGTGAATGTTCTTCAAGCGCTTTACCCCTTTGAATTCCAATAACATGTATAATATTTTCAAACTCCAACTGTAATCGATAACTAGGAAAATCATTAGGGTTACTTATAACCCCAACAATATGGCTTACTGCTTTTTCCTTTGCACTCGAAATCATTTTACTTATAAACTCCATAGTAGGAGTGGGGATCTCACCTGTAATATCCTCATCAATAGCTTCTAGAGGAATAGGACTGAAAAATAGGTGTGCATGACAATCAATATACAAATCGATCAAATCTTTTTATACAAAATTTCAATGTAATTAAAATAATGAATTTGGGAAATTTATAGTTTAAACTATTGAGCTTAGATTAAAATAGTAATTTATTATAGAATTTACTCACAACATTTTTATTTATAATAAATCTATGATATACCATTAGAAAATAAAATAAAAAGAGTCTTGATAAGTTTGGAGGCATTACTAGGTTTTTTAATGATATTAATCATCAGCTTTTTAAGTTTAATGGGAGTCTTTATGATTTCACTCAGAGAAAAAACTTTAGATAAGATATTATTCATTCTTGTAGCATTTGCTACAGGTACAATCCTTGCTACGGCTTTATTTGATTTAATTCCAGAATCTCTTCATCATTTTGAAGAATTAAACGCAGGAGGAGCGGGGTTAGTTGAAAGTCTTCTTTTCGCTATAATTATTTTCGGATTTATAATATTCTTTATTATAGAACGATTTATTTATTGGTTTCATGGACATGCTCATGAAAAAGAAGGTCAATTAGTTTGCTATGACAATCTTACCGAAGGTATTGATAAAGTCGTAGGAAAAGGTGAAAAGATAAAAAACTTTGCACTTCTTAATTTAATTGGTGATGGATTACATAATTTCTTAGATGGTATTATTATAATGGTTGCATTCATAAGTGGATTTGGGAATGGTGTAATAGTCACACTTGCAGTTTTATTCCATGAATTACCACAGGAGATTGGTGATTTCGGAATCCTTCTATATGGAGGGTTTTCTAAAAAGAAAGCTCTTCTATTTAACTTTGGAAGTGCTCTTGTCGCACTAATCGGTGGATTATTTGCTTATTTTTTGTCAGAACAAATCGAATTGTTTAATTTCTTTTTTCTAGCCTTTTCTGGTGGTGGATTTTTATACTTAGCAAGTACAGAGCTCATGCCTGAACTAATAAAAGAAAAGAACCTAAAGAAATCGATCATTCAAGCCTTAGTATTCTTATGTGGAATTATCCTTATTATGACTTTAGTGGTTATTTTGCCACATGAATAGCTCAATCAGAATTAATGCATTCTTTGACATTAATTCATTTTACATTTCATTGATTTAAATACAAAAATCTTTCTAGATAGTATAACCAAACCTGTCCATAGGGATTATTTACCTGATTATTCATCTGAATAGCATTTTAATAATATCAATTAAAACTTATTCATGTTAGAATTAGTAAATCCTTTTCAGAACTTTCTTAATTAGATTGTTAAAAACTTTATGTGGTCGAGCTCCGGCCGTGATCTCATCAATTACATTACATCTTTTTAATATGTTAATAAATTAATAAAAAGTAAGCACAAAGTATAAACATGAAGAAATTTTTTTTTTTATAACAAAACTATTCGAGGTTGAGGAATTTGGAACCCACTATACCTAATAATTTACTTGAATGCCCTTTTTCACGCATTTGTAATCTTCCACTAAATCAGTATTCATGTAATTTTCCTGAATATAAAGTTTGCTCAGAATATCAAGTAAAATTGAAAAAAATTAAATCTCCAGTAAAAGTTATTCATTAAAAAAAGTTTTGTAATCTTTTTCCAAAATACGGAAAATTATTAAAATTAATTGAATAATAAAAATCTTAGAGATGATTATATGACAATTCTATTAAATCCTAAAAGTCACATTCGTTATTATCCCGACGATCGTTCAAAAGAAATAATGCTTAAAACTATCGAATTTTTTGAAAATAAAGGGAAAGTAAAACTTAAAGAAGATGATCACAATAGAGTGTGGTATTCAGATTTTCTTGAGTTTCAAAAGAATAATAAAATATTTGCTCAGTTATTGACACCCGCTCCTTATGGTGATAATGAAAATTATCGATGGGATACTTGGCGAATTTGTGAATTTAATGAAATTCTCGCATTTTATGGGCTTTCTTATTGGTATACTTGGCAAGTCTCTATCTTAGGACTTGGTCCTATTTGGATGAGTAAGAATGAAATTCCAAAGAAGAAAGCAGCTCAATTACTTAGAGAAGGAGCAATTTTTGCATTTGGCCTCTCAGAACAAGCTCATGGTGCTGATATCTATGGAACTGAGATGGCCCTTACCCCTCAAGAAGATGGAACTTATAGAGCTAATGGAGAAAAGTATTATATCGGAAATGGAAATGAAGCTGAGATGGTTTCAAATTTTGGTAAACTTGCTGATAAGGATGGAAATATCCCTCCATATGACATGAAAAATAAAGATCAATATGTCTTTTTTGTAGCAAATTATAAGCACAAAAATTATGATCTGATAAAAAATGTCTGCGATAGTCAAAATTATGTATCAAATTTCGCACTTCATGATTATCCTATAACTGAAGAGGATATTCTTTCTAAAGGAGAGAATGCTTGGCATTCATCACTCAATACTGTCAATATCGGTAAATATAATCTAGGATGGGCTTCAATTGGGATTTGTACTCACGCCTTTTATGAAGCTATTCATCATGCGGCATATCGTAGACTCTATAATATGTATGTTACTGATTTTCAACATGTTAAACAGAATTTTGTAGATGCTTATACACGTTTAGTCGCAATGAAATTATTTGGATTAAGGACAGCTGATTATATGCGTTTAGCTTCTAATAAAGACCGACGCTACCTGCTCTATGCTCCTGTAATGAAAATGAAAACAACAACTCAAGGTGAAGAAGTAATCAATCTCTTATGGGATGTTATCGCAGCAAAAGGATTTGAAAAAGATATGTACTTCGAGAGTGCCGCAAGAGATATCCGAGCATTACCAAAACTCGAGGGCACTGTTCATGTTAACATCGCCTTAATTTTGAAATTTATGCTAAATTTCTTGATGAATCATAAAAAATATGAAGATGTTCCTAGACAAGATCAAGCTGAAAATGATGATTTTCTTTTTAATCAAGGACCAACTCGAGGATTAGGCCGTGTTAAGTTTCATGATTGGAAACCTGCATTCGAGAAATTTGATCTCCCCAATGTTAAAATTTTCTTGGAACAAATCAAAATGTTTAACCTTCTTGGGACAAAGGCGACTCCAAGCCCTGAACAACAAAAAGATATGGATTTTATGCTCTCTGGAATTGGTGAGATCTTTGCTTTGATCGTATATGCACATCTCATCATTGAAAACACTCCAATCTATAAAATTGATGAAGATACGTTAGATCAAATTTTTGATTTTCTCGTGAGAGATTTTTCTAAATATGCATTAAACTTATATCATAAATCAAGCACAACTCCTGAACAAATGGAATGGTGCTTAAAGATGATAAAAAAGCCGAATGTTGATGAAAAGAGATTTACAAAAGTCTGGAACATTGTACATTCCTTAAAAGACGCATATCAAATGAATGATTAATAGTTTTTTCTCTTTTATTCTTCTTTTCCATTAAATTCTCCTATTAAAGCTCGAAGTAACTTTTTTTTGCTATTTTGAACATCTGTTTCCAATTCTTCTCCTGGAGAAAATAAGCCATTTTCTTCCTCGATGTTAAGTTCTGTCATTTTTTCTATGTACCCTTCATATAAATCATCAAGTATATTGTTTAAATTTGAAATAGCATCTCTGATATCAGAGTTCGATTTTAGGGAATCCTCTCCTAAATTTATCTCTTTACTGATTTTCTTCACTTCTCTTGACATTTTTTCTAAGGATTCAAATATATACCGGTCATCTAATAGCAATGTTATTTTCTCTTCTTCCGATATTTTTCTTATAACTTCTAAAATTTCCCAATATAACTCCTGTACCCAACTTTTAATTAAGATTTTGTTTTTTCTAATACGTTCTTTATCACTATCATCATAATTGTTTAATTCCTTTATGTGGAACCCTTTAAAAATATCCTCATTTGATTGCATCTTTTCTGAAAATTTCTTACACATATTAGAAATAGTCTCTTCAATTTCAGGAGAAATTTGCGGAGTAGTCATTAGTGAGAGCATCAACATTTCATTGGAACCTCTTGCCCAATCTGAGTCAATCTGAAAATAATAGTTTAATAACTTTAAATTTTCGAAAGATTGAGTCAAGAATTCTTCCTTCTTAGGGTGATCCATAATATCATATATTCTAGTTGATATTTCTTTATCCAACTGCTTCTTCGGAAATGAATAAAATATTGATGGCCCTATTTTAGTATGAAAATATGATAATATAACGATCAACTTCATCTACACTCCATAGTCGTTTACTCTAAGAAGTATATGTATATCTCAGCATATAAATTTCACATTTTTAATTTATACATCTGATTTTTTTTATATCATTTTGATCAAATTATTGAACTGAAGGACCATATTGAATTTATTTCATTTTGTCGCTAGATCGAGGAATTAAATGCATACCAATAAGAAATAACATAATATATTGCAGTAATTCCTTTCAAAATTTTTAACAATTTCTGATTATCTTTAGGACTTTGCTTTAATAGTAAATTTCATTTGTTTAAATCGACTTTAAATAAGTAATTTTATTCCTTGAAAAATTTCTGAAAAGGTATTTTTTTCTTGATCTTTTCTTTAACAAGTTCTCCTGAAAGTAATAAGACTATTCCAATTTCACTCTTAAGCAAAAATTGTTTTGAAATGCTACTCTGAATAAATGAGAAAATTATTCCATAAACAAACCCTAGGCCCCAAAGAATTATTACTAATATATTTACATCAATATTAAAGTTTGATTTGACTGTTACATTTAGGTATCTATATAATATTCCCCAACATAATAAAAACATTAATTCGATTATAATTCTGATTTTAATGACTCGGGAGAAGATTTTGGTAATTTTATTATCCGACGTATGTAATTTCATAAGTTTTATATCATGAATTCCAAAAATAAAACGTTTACTAAGGCTAACTCCATTTCGAAATGCTAAAAAAACTAGAATTGCTCCTAATGAAATTGGATTTTCTAAAGATAATACATTAATAATGCCAACAACTATCCAAATAATCAAATTAACAAGGTTAAATATGGTATTTTGAGAACTTTTATACTTTTCCTCAACTTTTAAGGTTTTTTGAAGAAATTTCGCAGTTTTCTTTTGGTATAATGAACCCATCGTTAAGATAATATTTGCTATAATAAATGGTATTAAAATAATATAAGCTAAAATTAGCTCAATTGTAAAGTTGGTCATTTAATGCCTCCTTTGATATGCGAGCTTAGCTGCATTTAATTTAATAGAATTGACTAATAAAAATACCATCATTAATCTGAAGGTACTTAATAATATCTTAATCATATTTTTAATAAAATTGTTATATTTAATTAAGAATATTCAATAATTAAGAAGTATTAAGGTATAATTTTTCCCAATTAGTCTATTGATTTATTAGTTAAGGTTTGAGGAAATTTAAATCATAGCAGCCATTTATAGAAATAAGAGAAAACATAAATGATAAAGAGGAAAAAAGGAGTTATCTAAAATCAATAACGATTCATTATCAATTCTGAAAGACCTTCGAACGTTTTCTCTAAATTTACCCCAGTTTTAGTAGATATTTCTTTAAATCCAGATAAGTTATATTCTTGTGCAATTTTTATTCCATGTTCTCTAGATATCTCGCGAGATTTTTCCAAATCAAGTTTATTACCAATTAATATAATTGGAATCTTACCCGCTTTTTCTCTTATAATTTCAACCCAATTATCCATTTTATCCACAGTTTTAGAATTTGTAATATCATAAATGATCATTACGGCGCTTGCGCCTAAACAATATGTTGGTATGAGAAAACTGAATCTTTGTTCACCTGCAATATCCCAGATTTGCATATTTATCTTTTTTCCTTTTACTTCTACTTTTTTAACATGAAAATCAACCCCAATAACTAACCGTTCTGAAGGATTAAAAAGATTATAGCATAATTTTTGAGTTATATTTGCCTTTCCTACTTCAGGATCACCCAATAAAACAATTTTAAATGTATAGTCATAATTATATGGAGGTTTAAAGATAATCTTCCTTTTTTTGATTGACTTTTTTTCTTTTCTGAATCCCTTCTTTTGCCAAATTCTTAAAAATTTTGAGATTATCTTCATTATTGATTTTAATTTTATGTTTGATTTTAATTCTTTTTTCTAAAAACCTAATGCCTCGTTTTTTATAAGGTAATTTAGGAATATAAATCTTATATGTTGCCTTCTTTTTCATAGGAAATAAAGGAATTCACAATTTATTCCTAATTAATCAATGGACTTTATTTCTTCAAATTACCCAGTTTTTATTTACCTCAGCCCAGCTTTTCGAAGATTTTACGTATTTTCGTAATTCAGCACGTTTTTCTGCTAAATCATGTAATTCAGAAGTCGTTAGTACTGTTAAAGGATGTGTTTCATGTTGTTTTCTAAATTCCATCTCAAATTCCAAAAACCTATCTCTAGGAACAAGTGGTAGACCCCAACCACATTTTAAACAAACCAAATGTTTGATCTCATCTACATCTGTAATGTAATCCATTTCGATTTATTCCATATTAATTGAAATATATATTGGTACTCGAAGCATCTACACATATTTACAGTGTAGAATATTTACTCGCCCAAAAATTCAACCTCTGCTACAAACATCTTATAGAGACTATCATCTATATACTTTTCTATTGATCAATTATTTTATCTCTATATCCTTTTCTATTGATTGTCGAGTAGAGATGTAAAAAAGTTCAATAGCATCATGAAATATTAGGATTGAGACTTAACTTTGAGGAAAATCGCTATCATTCTTTTTTTGGCCCTCCTCGCCCTCCAGGAGGGATTCTTTTTTATCTTCTAATAAAAGTAATATTATCAGTCTTTATTTCTCTCTTTCAAAATCTTTGATATTTCTTGCGAAACACGCTCACACTCAAAATAAACTAGCCCCAATTTCACTTTTACCCTAGTTGAAACTGCCAACACAGCTGGCTCAGCATCAAAAACTAATAAATATCCATCAAGTCCTTTGATATATATCTGTTGGAATTCGCCAATTTCCATATCTATGACAGTCCTTTCGGATATAGAAAGCAATGTAGCAACCATGGCAGAAATTCTAGTTTCATTATATCCTCGGGGTAATATTGAGAGAATAGGGAGGCCCTCCATTGATGTGATTACCGCAACTGTTATATCACGATTATTTGATAATAATCTTTTTAAGATAGTTTCCAACTTCTCTAAAGTATTATTTTCTTCAACCATCACAGTTAAAAATTCACTCTAAATTGTAAAATTTTTAGCTCCAAATTAATTCTAGGTACTTCTCTCATATAGATTTTTTCAATATTTCTTATACTCGCTATTAGTTCACTATTAATCGGTATTAATAAATTTTTATATTACTCAAGATATCATCGAAATAATAGATATTAAAATTTAAATAATTCATTTCCCATATTTATATAGGAAGATGAGTCCAACAATAGAAATAAATAATGTTGTTAAAAATAAGTTAGACGATATCAAAGAAAAAAGTGGAAGTGAAACCTATTCTGATACTATTAATATTTGCCTAATCCAACTAAAATTACTTGAAGACAATCAAAGAATATTGTTTGAAATCAGGGATACCTTAAAGACATTAGGTACTACCTCAAAACCAGATATGCAAATGATTGATGCTCTAAGGACTTATGTAAATTCTGAAGATACTGGTGATAAATTGGCAATGTTTGTTAGACTTGTGGATGCAAAAGCCAATTTACATAAACTCTTAGTATCACAGGGTAAAGTAAGAGAAGCTCAGAACGTTCATTCAGAATGGAAAGCATTAGTCGAAGTTGCGAATCTACTGGGCATCGAATCAGAACTAGAAATGATAAAAAAAGAAGAATAATCTTATATATTTAATTTACTCAAGATTTCATCGAGAAAATAGATATTTCCCGGCTTGAGTTCTTCACTTAAAGCATTAGCTAGTGAATATCTAAACGCCCATATTTCCACATTTTTACCCAATTCTTTAACTTTCTTTACAACAGGAACAAAATCACCGTCTCCAGATACCAACACCGCCGTATCATACGCATTTTCATACGCAAGAGAAATGATATCAATCGCGATGTTAATGTCAACTTTCTTTTCAATGACGCCACTTGATGCTATCTTATCAAAACTCGCTTTAATCACATAACTACTTCGATTGCTCAATTCATTATACCATTTCTTCTTCTCTGGGCTCATAGGATACACGACGCCTTCATATAAGAATATGCTCTGCAATTCTCGCCCTCTCGTAATGATGTTTTTCAGCTTTTCATAGTCCGCCTTGACATTATACTTCTGAAAGCCCTTAAAAATGTTGCTATTGTCAATGAAAATCATTATCCGTTCAATATTAGATTCTTTTTTATCAGTTTTTTCCAATTCTTTTTCCCTGGCTTCTTTTATTGGAACTATTACTTTCTTCTTTTCTCTATTTTTGGCTGCCTGATTCAGTAAAATTTGAACCGTTTTCCATATTTGGCGCGGATTAATGGGTATTGCAACAGCGTTGAGAACCCAATTGACGATTTGATTTCCCTCTGGAAGTTTGCCTAATCCAATATCTTTAAAAATATTGCAATTAACCATGTTCTTTTCTTTCAATATTCGAATAGCCCATTTGTCATTAATTATACCCATTTGAAGGTCATACCTAGTACCAGCTATTCCAAATTGACTTGTTAATGGGTTAAAATCTTTTTCTGCCATAATTTTATTTATTATCACCAAATTATCGATAAAATAAAATCAAACATTTTTAAAAACCCATCTTAATTTACATTGACGGGAACAAAAAAACCGTTTTGGTGGTTTTTGGCATATATTAATATGATGATATTCCTTATTCCACTTAGTACCCTTAATGTCCTTACCACAGAATTCGCAATTAGGCATTATTGCCTTTCTCTGTTTGTCTAATATCATTTAATCCCTTTATCATATGCGATATTGCATCTAATTACTCTATGTCGCTCGTAGAATAATAATCTCAAATGTAAAGAGTTTGTTTATGTTAATGTTATAAGCCTTTTATATATAGGCTAAAATTTGTTTTATTCTTTCTTAATCTCACGCTTTTCAATCCTCTTTTTTAATAGTTTTCATCATCCCAATTTCTCTCGTCATTTATTGATCTTGAGTAAATATGAACCCCATATCTATCTTCAAATTGTTTAATTCTCGAAAAATAATCGTTCATGTCATCGAAAATATTGAACTTGACCTTTTCCTTAGAATTTTTATTAGAATTCTTACTTTTAATAGTATTTTTGATAATTTCTTTTATTTCTTTTACCTTCCAAGCAAAATATTTTTGAATTTTATGTAATTTTCTTTCAGGATAATATATAACATGAAAATCTTTAAAATCGGTTAAGATTTGTAATTGATTCTCAGTTAGCTTGCCAAATTCACCGTACTTTCTGCCTGTTATAAAAAATATTGATTCTGCCTGAGTACAGTGTTTTTGATAAAATTCAATAAAACTCGGAAACAATTTTACATGATTTCCATTCTTAATGACTTCTTTGACGATATTTTTTCTTGGTTCACTGTTATTAAAATTCGTGAAGATTGGAGGCATAACGCACCCATCAATGTCAAAAATATAAACCTCTCTCATCAAATCATTCACAATTTATATAGCAGAATTAACGTTTATTAATTCTCATACGGTCCAAGAATTTTGATTTAAGATAATGGTAATAATTATTTCAATCTTTTAATTTACAATTATAACACTACAATTAAATTATACTTCTTTTTAGCTTAGAATTCGATTGAGTCATTTTTATTTGGTAAAAGTACTTTAATATCAGAACTCTGAAATAACTTTTCGAAAAAATCTGGATTTTCCGTATGAATTGGAATCAAGAATTTAGGTTTAATTTCTTCAATGAAATTAATAATATCGTGCGGTGTTGCATGACCCGATGCATGAACTCGATATGAAGGAATCCCATAAGGTTTTAGTCGATTACGAATATTATTTGTATTATCATAAAATTCTTCCGAATAGGGGTCAACACTCGAAGATATAAACAAACCCCTTTTAGAAAAATCTAAATTTCTTATTAATCCATTATGTAAACGAGTTACATAGACAAGAAATTTACCCTCCAAACTCTTTAAATCACGATGATTAAGAAATCTGTTTCCTTTATTACGTCTATATATAACTTGCCTAACTTTATCCTGCCATTTGTAATTTGCAGACCCTCTTTTTAAAATATAAATATGATCATCACTAAGAATATTCGGATCTTTCATTGTTTCATGAATCGCTTTTTTATTCAAGAGATAATAGAAATATGCATCCTTCTCCGTTATGATATACTTCCACCCATATTTTTTTGCTATATTTGAAAACGTTCTAAACCTGTCCCAATCAATTCGATCATATTTAACTAATATAAAATCAAAAGGATTGTTTATGAAAATTTTTTCTAAATTTTCTTCGACATTTTGCTCTGATTCAACAATGCCTTTAGAAATTTTGGTGCCTTCGCATATTAAAACTTTTACTCCTTCTGAAATTAGTTCCTGTTGCTCCGGTTCTAGTTCACAACTCGTTAAAACAGTATTATGCGTTTTAACCTCCTCTAAAAATTCCTCTGTCATATTCGATAAAGGACCGTGCCTTCGAAAATCTCCGGTATACACTACTGGTCCAGCTGAAGTATAGATAATGAATCCATATGCCGCCGGAACTGAATGATCTACATGAAACGGAGTAATTTTCATTCCTTTGATGTCTAAAATGTTCCCCGTTCGAAATGTGTGCCAATTTAAATTGTTAAAATTATTTATAATTGTAGATCTTTCTGATTTACAAAAAGCTCGAATGATTCTCTTCGTAACTACTCCAGTATAGATAGGAATTGTCCGATTTACAAAAGACAAGCCAAAATAATGATCCTTGTGAGGGTGAGATATTAAAATTCCATCTAAATTGGAAGGTTTTGAAGCAATGACTTTTTCAAGTTTTAATTCAGTTAAATATAAATTTTGGATAGAAATCCTTTCCTCAGCAGGTAATAAATTAGCTTGAATGAGTTCTTCAACACCTGAAGGATACTGGCCACGTTCATATATATTAAGATAATTCCTAATCTTAATACCAAAATCTATAAAAAGCCTAACATCATAGCTCTTATCCTCCAATAGGACTGTATTTCCGCCAACTTCATCAACGCCTCCTAATAAGGTTAATCTAATTGAGTTCGATTTTTGTTCCATTTATAACCCTCTTAAACTCTAAATAATTTGATATTCTTCATTTGATATAAACATAAAATATTATTTAATTCTGTTTTAATTTCATTTTTATACAGTATTATTGGGGAGAAATATACCCATAACTTTAAAAAGTAAATAATTCTAATGTGAAATCTAATGAGTTTTGGTTATATTATCAATTCAGATACAAAATGGTTTGATAGATTTAGACATAATCATACGCATATTTTCTAAAGAATATCTAAATAGCTAAATTTCCACAATCTTATCCAATTCTCTAACTTTCTTTACGCCAAGTACAAAATTGCTATCTCCAGACACCATTACCATTGTAATTGAAAATATTGCTATTATCTATAACAATTTTTCTTAAATATTGAAAAATGAAATCATTTACAGAACGGGAAATAAGCATTATCATACAGCTTTAATAACAATGAAACATTAGATATATCTAACGTTTCTTGAGAGGTGCGAAAAGGATTTTTGTATCCCCTCAAAAATTGAGTTGAAAAATAATATGGTTGATTTAATAGAGGATGAGTTTTCTAATGTTGATAACCAAATGAGATATCAACTAAAGGATAATAAACTTTACATTGAAATTGATATGCCTCCTAAACTAAAAGAAGTAGCTTCAGAAGATAATTTAAGTGCGTCTGGAAAGACTTATAGAGTGTACTCAAATGGAACTAATAGAAAATTCATTAAGGATGATGCTTATAAGTTTTTACAAATTCAATTAAATTGCTACTTATCAGTCAAGGACTCTCAAAAACTATAAATTGATATTTTTATTAAATATTTAACTTTTTTTTCTTTTCTCTTATTTACTTTCCTTTTTAATTATTTTCCGTTCAATATTCATAGTTTCTAGGTCAATCAAAGCATAGATTAAATGATTTTCATGCTGATTAGATTGACCTGGCTGAATACATGTCGTTTTACCTAATTGAGAATACCATTTACCTGAAATGTCAGGAGATTCGTGAATATGCCCATGAAGTGAGAGTTTTGGCTGATTTTCTTTAAGAAAAACATATTCTGCTTTTGACCCCACCTTTCGACCGTCATGGCATACATCAAGATCTAAATTAGCCGGGGGATTATGAAAAATATAGACTGTATTGTTCATATCGGAAGGCTTTACTAGATTTCTAATCTCATCTTCGATTGTGGGGAGAGCCTCCGCATACGAGGACCAATCTTCAAGTTTTTTGAATCCATTTGGAGTAGAAATGTATTGTTTTCCGATCTGTTTTGGAAACTCAAAATCCTTAGTATCTTTACGCGCTCTGTCCTTTAAACCAAAAGGCAAATCGGTTACCCAGTTCATCCCTATAAACTCATATTTACTACCTTCAATCTGGAATCTCTTCTGAGCCATATTAGCTACATAAGAATATTTATCGCACGTTTTTTGAAATAAGTCATCAAATATACCCAAATCATCATTTCCTAATAAGCCTAAATAATATATTTTCATTGACTCAAATCTCGAAAAATACTCATCAAGAAACCCAGTAATAAACCTATCTTGATGTAATAGATTTCCTCTAAATGTGAGCATATCCCCCCCGTTTATTACTACATCAGGCTTTAATGAACTTGCTAAATCGAAAATTTTATTGTGTTTCCATTCAATTCCATGTATATCTGTTACATATAATAACTTCATAATTCTGCCTTAGAAGTGCATTTAAAAATAAAACTCACAATCAATTTTTAATTTTAGGATTTACTAGAAATCTGAAAAAGGAAAGCTATTAAAATTTTGCAATATGATTAATTTTCAACATTTTTAGATTATTTTAATCTCGATTTTCAAATCTATTAATATGTCAATAAACAATTCTGAAATTTTTATATTTTTTGATGATGGTGATACACTCAATGATAATAGGATCCGAGGAAGACAATGGCAACGATTAGTCGGTGAATATTTTTCACCTATATTTGGTGGAGAACCTGAATTATGGGGGAAGGCAAATGTTGAGTTAATTAAAGATTTTGGTGGTGATGATGTTCCGAAATTATTATATGATAATAGAGATAAATCTCATGAAAAGTTCATAAGTTGGTTTATTAAAAAATGGATAAATGAAATGTTTGATTTTGTAGGAATTGAACGTCCTGAGAAAAAGATTTATAAGGCGATATATTATAATGCGGCTCGTTTTGTAGCTACCAGAGTCAAAGCAGCATTTCCTGGAGTGATTGAAAGTATTAAAATGTTATATAATAAAGGCTACAACTTATATACTGCTTCAGGAACAGAATCAATTGAATTAAAGAACTATTTAGAAGCTATAGGGATTGACCATTTCTTTAAAAAACTATATGGTCCAGATTTAATCAATATTCTTAAAGTTGATGATGCTTTCTATAGAGCTATTTTTAAAGATTTAGAGATTAAACCAAAACAGGCAATTTTTATTGATGATAAACCTTATTACTTGAATATTGCCGAAAAACTGGGTACTAATGTAATTCAAGCATGCTTAACTGGAAAATATAGCGCCCAGTTTCCACATATTATTACTGATATGAAAAAAATTTCCCAAATCATTGAGGAAGTAATAGATGATAATATTAACAATGTTTAAAATAAAGTCTAAAGAAATACTACAAACAGTCTATTATGATTAAAGATTAAAAAATCCTAATGCTTTATTAACAACATCTTCTTTTAGAACGATATGATCTAGATTTTACTTAGGTTTCAATCTTCTTTTAAAAATGCAGGTGAATTAAAGAAAAATTAAAATGAATGAAATAAAAGCTAAAAATACAAAACAAGAAAGTTTATTTATTGAATTTAGAGGGAAAAAATATAGTTTTTCGACTAAATCCCTGATCATATTTCCTGTTGGTACTTTTTTATTAGCTATTCTTATGATTCAGTTTTTTGGGATAAGAGAAAATAATTGGTTACACGAAATAATTACTAAGCACTCAGTTTTTCTTATGAATTTATTATTTAATGTTGAAGCAGAAGCTTTATTTTTACCAGAAAATTATTTCCCTTGGCATATTGACATTCCAGGTAGCGTAAGGACTTATATTAATAATGGCTGTACTTATATAACTTCAATGAGTATTTTTACAGCGATAAATATTTTTATACCTCACTCACAAGATGCTAAGACGAAAGAGGATATTATATGGAGAAAAACAATAAATATTATTGCTTCACTGATTTTAATTTATATTTTCAATATATTCCGTATAGCCATACAAGTTTATTTATACCATCTTGGAAATCCTTGGTCGATTGTTCACGACTCTGTTCTTACTTATTTTATTATTGTAATATGGCATATACTTATTTTCTTGTTTTGTAACATCAAAACTCCAGAAATTTTTATCTCAATTTATTATTTGGGTAAATTCATATATAATAAACTAAGAAAAGAAAATGTAGTAGAAACTTATGCCTATTTAAAACAAAGAGGTCAAAACGGCAAATATAATGGGGCATGGAACCTGTTTAAAAGGGAACAATTGAGTTTAAATCTCATCAAAATAAATGATATTGATTCCCGCTTAATCCAATTCCTAAAAGAAAATAGGCATAAGTATACAGCCAAAGCAATTAAAAATAGGTTATTTAATCAACAAGATAAAGTCACGGTAGATTTGCTTGAGAAAAAATTACAGATCCTTTTAAATGCTGAAATGGTGCTTTTAGAAAAATTTAATGGAAATATTTATTATTTCATTTAAGAAATTTCAAAGGGGGGATTATTATTTTATAAAAATTTACACCGTTTTGTGTTTGACAATAAACATGAGCCGCGAATCCCATTTTAAAATATAATAATAATTGTGGAATAGAATTAGATAAACAATTTAATAATCATAATATTCACTTTAAATATAGATTCTATTCATTTTTTCTGAGTACAACGAAGGCTTCCGGATAATAAGCTACCGGTGCACCCATTGCATGAAATACATTCACAAGTTATTTCTCCAGTTCCTTTCAGCCATTTATTTGGAAGATCTGGTTCTCGGATTAGAGGTCTACATAATCCAATGAAATCTGCATTTCCTTCATTTAATATATTTTCAATAATATCAAGAGATCTTATGCCTCCAACTAAAATTAGTGGTGTATTGATGACCTTCTTTATTTCTTTCGCATATGGTAGATGATAAGCTTCTTTTTCCTTTGAATCAATATTTATGCGTGCTTCAGGATTGAATGCAGGATGCCATCCAAGTTCTTTTTTAGTACGCAAAATAACTTCCCACATACATCCGCTAGTTTCTATAGCGGCGAATCCCATTTTTGATAGAATTTCTGCAATCTGCATAGATTCATCTAAATTTATTCCACCTTCTAAGAAATCATCAACATTCATCTTTATCAATATAGGAAAATCCGGTCCTACATTTTCAACAGTTTTCTTATAAATTTCTTCAATAATTCTAACTCGATTTTCTATAGTACCACCATATTCATCTGTTCTTTTATTAGTGTAGGGTGAGAGAAATTGACTTAGGAGATAACCATGCGCTGCATGAAGTTGAATTGCATCGAAACGGGCTTCTTCTGCCCTTCTTGCTGCTTCAACAAAAGCTTCCACTGTATCTACTATATCCTCCTTTGTCATTTCTCTTGGCTTTACATGAAATGTTGGTTCAAAAACAGCAGAAGGAGCCATGGGATTATCTAAAACCATTGACTGACGACCAGAATGATGAAGTTGCACCACGATTTTGCAACCTTCACCATATTTGTGAACAATTTCAGTTAATTTTCTCAAACCAGGAATCAAATCATCCCTATCAATCGCTAATTGATTTGGAATTCCTTTACCGTTCTCATGAACATAGGTAACTCCAGTGATTATTAATCCAACACCCCCTTCGGCTAGAACTTTATAAAATTCTATAAGCTCATCTGTAACCCTTCCATCTTCAGAAGCTATACGCTCACCCGTAGCTGATCTTACAAATCTATTCTTAATCTCTATTTTCCCAATTTTTTTTGACTCAGAATAAATCTTTCTCATCATATCTCTCTTTTTTATTCTTCAAATTTTTACATTTTTAAATCATTGAATCTTAATTTCTCAATTATGTTTATTAAAAATATAAACTCTTTGACGATTTTTTCCAAAAGTTTCTACTTATTCTTTTTTCTTACAAAATTTTCCATTAATCCTAAAATCGGTCTGGAAATTCTCCTATTATTTTAAGAAATAATCACCTATCTTTCGATTCTTTTTAATCTTTAACTTCATAAATTAATGTTTCATAATGTAATTTAGAATTGAAATCTATTTTTACTAAAAATTAAGGTATTTTAATTGCATTGCACTAATTGTGGAGAAGAGATAAAAACACTAAATCAAAATTTTTGTGTGGCATGTGGAAGCAAATTACATTCAAGTATCGAAGCTAATGAAGGTACGATAAATAATAAGGATAGTGGATTATTTAATATCAACCGTAATTTTTACATAATAAAAAGAGACTTTTGGGAACTGGAAAGTACTGAATTCTGGAATGAAAAGAGACAAGTAATTGGCAAAATAATAAAAATTAAAAAAGAATATAAAAAAGGAAAGTTTAATCATTCACATACCGAAATTCAAAGAGTAGA
Source organism: Promethearchaeia archaeon (assembly GCA_029856145.1). Lineage (GTDB taxonomy): Archaea > Asgardarchaeota > Lokiarchaeia > Sigyniarchaeales > SOKP01 > Loki-b32. The sequence goes on along the minus strand of JAHQWK010000011.1, from coordinate 19,073 downwards.
TGGAACAGTTTGTGCGAGTTATCTTAATTGGATAAAAGATCCTGAAGGAATTATAATTGGGAAGTTACAACAAGGAGCATCAATTGCACACCCAAAATTTTCTCTAAAAGATCCAGAAGAGAATAAGTTATATAAAGCTAAATATAAAGATACAAGCATTTGGACAAAGAATAAGGGAGGTTCAGCCCCAATAATAGAGATATCAACAGGGAAAACCGTTGCCGAAATTCAATCCTCCAGTAAAAAGCAAGATATGATAACTTTGAAATTCCTTGATAAAGAGACAGATAGACGCATTATTTTCTGTTTTACCTTGTTTATAACCCATAATTCGCTTATGCCTCAAGATACTACTGTATGGGTATAGGTTATAATAATTACATCATTATCATACTTGAACCATCCAGGTATTATCTATAACTAAAATAATATTTTTTCTATCAACTTCAATAAGTCTTATGTTCTTGATTCTATAATTCTACGAGTAAACTTACGAACCTCCCCTTCAATAACATCAATACTGGTTGGAGATGTTTCAATATATGTCCCTCCCTCATTTCATGCAAATTCACGAGCCTCTTTTTGGATAATTGCTTTATCTATCAATTTATGTAAATGAATATTATTTCCGATTAAAACAAAAGGAATAGAACCTGTAAATTTTTTTATTTCTGTAAACCATTTTCTTATTTCAGTGTATGTCTGTTCTCGTGTTAAATCAAAAACTAATAAAGCTCCAGCCGATCCTTTATAAAATGTACTGCGAATAAACTTAAAACGTTGTTGGTCTCCTATATCCCAAATACTTAAAGTAGCAGTTTCTCCTTGTCTAAATTCAACATCTTTCGTGAGAATGTCAACCCCTACAGTTAGCTTGTAATTTGCTTGAAACCTATTTTTAATGAATCTCTGAATTAAACTGGTCTTATCTACTGTTGCAGCGCCTGTTAGTAATACTTTTAATTTATAGCTTGACATCTTTTCACTATAAAGGAACATTTACATTTGATATTTTTGCTCTCCCATATATTGACAAAAAAATCTAACTATATATATTTCACATTCAATGATGTTTGACTAAAATTTCTTAATTTAAGCCAAGCAACTATAGCTAAATTAATTAGTAAAGCTAATGTTATCATTCTTTATTTCTATTTACAATATTAAAAAAAAAACAATAAAGTTTGTATAATTTATTGACTCTTAGAGATAGTTTTACTTACAGAGATAGGTTTCTCAAGCATAAGATTATATATCATATTTGCTCTTCGCTTGATTTCTTCTCTTTTACGAGTTTTAGTTTCCTTAGAATTTTGGTATCTCTTCATTGCAATCTTTTGCCATTTCTTTTTCCAAGATGGAAAGCCCGTTTTAACAAAGCGTTCACGATTTGGAAAATCTCGGCATACCCAATTGAATAGAATAAAATATCTTTGTATACCAGATTCCTTGGTAAGATTCATAGATTTAACTCCTAGTTTTCTAAGGTGTTGAATAAATCTACCTTCCACGGCATCTTGGAGTTTTCCTTCAATAATTGCAGGTTCGTAGTAAATATTATTCTCATTAAAATATTCTCTAACAAGATCGAAACAATTACCCCTACATAGAAGTATCCTATCTCCCTTACCGTGTTTAAGCTCTCTAAGAGCTTTGATTACAACTTTTACTATATGTTTATTCGGGAGATCATCGTCCTTATTGTCCTCATTATAGAGCCCTACGGGAACTGATTGAAATGTTATCTTTCCGGTTTCCGTGTCTCGAAAGCCAATGAAGGTATCTCCGACAAGATCTCCAGTCCCAGCGTCATCAATTTCTATTGTTCTTCCCTTCCACTCGCTGGGATTATTAGTGGATTGGCACGACTCATCGTCGTCTTTTTCCGTTTTTGTCTTCATTAATAATTTAAATAATTGAGGTCATAAATAACTTGGGATTTCCGTTTTTAGCGTTTTATACTTTTCATACATTGGAACTATAACCAACAATACCCCTGAATATCAAGCAATATCAAAAAAATAAAATCAAAAATTTTTAAAAACCCATTTTAATTTACATTGACGGGAACAAAAAAATCGTTTTATTGGTTCTTGACATATATTAATATGATGATACTCCTTATTCCACTTACTACCCACAATGCTCTTTCCACAGAATTCACAATTAGGCACTATTATTTTCTCTTCTTGTTTAATCTCTTTCAATCCCTCTATCATTTGTGATATTGCGTTTGATTTATCCCTGTTGCTCATAAAATAATGATCTCAAATATATTGAGTTTGTTAATGTTATAAGTCTTTTATATATAAGTCAAAAAATGAAAAAAAAAAATGAAAAAAAAATAAATCATTACTCGATAAGTTAGAAAAAAAGTTTTTGGTTGTTACCAAAACTTAGAAAAAATAGAATTACTTATCTTCTATGCTTTTTATAACACTCTCGACAATAAACAGGTCTGCCTTCCGTAGGCTTAAATGGAACTTCGCACTCGTTTCCACAATCGGCACATGTGGCTTTGTGCATCGTTCTATCGCCATAATTTCTATTAGACATACTTTCACCAAATTTTAATTTTATGCTTGAAACTTTGAAATATCTCTGTTCAAGCATATAAGATATATTTTTAAATTTAATAAACCTTGGTATTATGAAAAATACACTTCAAAATTCTGTTAGAAAATATCTTGGTTATTTTTAGTGTAATTGGGTTAAATTGAGGTATTTTAAGAGAAAAGAGTGAAAGGGTTTAAAATTTTAGAGATTTCTAAATAATTATTTAAATTAAAATCTTGATAATTAACTAAAAAGTTTAAATGTTTGTATTTACCATTTTTTTTAATTACTGTAAAATATTTCTTAAACATTTGAAATTCGTGTTAAGAAAAGCGTGTCCTAATACAGAATGGACGTTAGGATATTTTAAAAAAAGGTGGAAAAATGGAAGTAAAATGTAGCGTATGTGAAAATGATAGACCAAAAAGAAAGGTTGTAAAAAGAATGCCATTATTGGAGATCGAATTACCAGAGAAATACAGTGATTACAAGGAATTTATGTGCATGAATATTATTAAGGAACTTCGTAAAGATAAGCAATGGCATGATAATGTATGCAAGAATCGTATGCTAGTATTAAAAAAGAAGTGATCATCGATTTTTGAAAAATGGTACAACTCCGCGAGCTGGACCTCTAAATAATTTACAAGAATTTAAGATAAAATTATAGCGGATAATAGGCAATATTATCTTTACTATAATGATATTCATAAATCAAATATTTTTGCTGCATTTCCTCCAAGAATTTTGTTTTTTTCCTCTTCATTAAATTCAGGTAACCCCCTTGATTTAAGCGGTGCCGGTAATTCCATTTTTTTAATCCCTTTTACCCAGTGTTCTAGCGATAATATTGGAGAAAGTAAAGGCCAATCTGTACCAAATAAAATTTTGTCTATTCCACATGTCATCTTTGCCTGAACCAGCGTTTCGATAAAAGTAAATGGAGTAAATTTAAAAACTGCTTCCCATGCCGAAATATCAATATACACATTAGGATTTTTTGCTGCTACTGTTATAGCCTCGTTTGTCCATGGATCACCCATATGTGCCATCATAATTTTGATTTTGGGAAAATCTACAGCAACCGTATCTACGTATGCTGGTCTACAATATTTAAGATACGTCTTTTGCGGACCAGAACCAGTATGGCATAAAATTACGGCTCCAAGCTCTTCTATGCGCTCGTAGAAAGGGTAAAATTTGGGATCATCAGGATAAAATCCCATTAAAGGCCATAGTTTGACTCCTGCGAATCCCAGTTCTCCTATACACCTCTCAAGCTCTTGAATGGCTTCTTTTCCTCTTCTTGGATCAATACCAGCAAGGCCAATTAATCTATCGGGAAAATCCTTTACATACCCTGCAACCTTATCATTATATTCCTTGTAACTCAAATGTCCTCGGAAAACATACTCATAATCTAAAGCAAGTATTACTGCCTTGTCTATTTCCGCCTCATCCATTTCTTTTATTAATCTTTCTGGAGTAGCATTCAAAATTAGACTCAAATCAAACTTATGTTTCTCCGCTGTCGCATTAAGAATACCTCGAAGCTCTTCAGATATGGATTCCTCATCCCAAACATGACAATGCGTATCAATTATCATTTTCCTCACCATATAACGTTTTTAACATTCGATTTCTTCCTCTTGTACTATTATTCTTTTATTCTACCATATTTAAAAGGATTTACAAATTAAAACCGAATAATCTTGAATTTATCTAATTTAAATTATTATATTTCCTAAAACCCTGGAAAATGTTGCTATTGTCTATTAAGATTATTATTCGCTCCAATTGTAAAACTTTTCTCGCTATTTCGAAATCATTTATTATACCTTTTATTTCAATTATAATAGAGAAATCATATCTTTAATAGCGCGGCTAACCAAATAAAGCTGAATATTTCGAGCCCCTCCTATTATTTCCTGAACTTTCGCAACTTCTAATGCTTTATCAATTCGCAGGTTATCTGTAAACGCAATACCACCACATAATTGTTGCGTTTCATAAGAAATTTTATGAGCCAAGTGTGAAGCAAGATATTTAGTACCTGAACTAAATGCGGCATTATATTTAATGAATTTTTGCTGATCGAAATGTTTACGTTCAACTGTCTTGTTATACTCAGAAGCTGACTTAAAACCAAGTTCTGTAGCGGCCATAAGTTCAGTAAAATTCTGGGTTTGAGGAAGCGAAACTCCTTGAAAATCGTATAGCGGTCGGCCAAATTGAACCCTTAGGTTTGTATAAATAAGACCGGTAACTGCAGTTAACCATGCAATTCCTAAACTAGACCCAATGATAGAACACCTTTCAGCTACAAGTCCAGAAAATAAATTCTTATAGCCTTGACCTTTGTCGCCAAGAATATTTTCCCTTGGAATTTTCACAGAATTGAAAAGAGTTTGCCCAATTTGTACTCGTGGAACTGATTGAACACCAAGTCTATTAGTTATCAATCCTTCATGTCCTCTTTCTGCGATTGCTTGATACATTGTTCCTCGTGGATCTGAGACATCTGAGACTCCATATACTATAAAATAATCTGCCACTGGACCATTAGTCGTATATAATTTCTCTCCAGTGAAAATTAAATGATCTCCTTGATCGGTGACTTTAGTTTCCATATTAACCGCATCAGAACCATGCTTTCTCTCCGTAATACAAATACAACCAATCTTTTTGCCTGTTATTATTTCATTTAAAATTTCTGAAATTCGATCTCCCCTGCCAAATTGAAACAATGGATTGGCAAAGATTACCCCTGTGACCACTCGTGCCAAATCTAATTCGGGATCAATAATCGAGGTTGCCATGGCTAAAAGCATTTCATAACGCATGCTATACCTTTCAGAATCTCCATAAGGATTTAATCGCTGAATATAGTTTTTCTTCCCGAGGATTGGAAAAAGCTCATAAACTTCTTCATTTAAATTCATTTTAGACTCAATTTCCTTAAGTAGAAATTGCTCTAGTTCCTCCAAAAAATCCCGTTCCTCCTCCGTTATAAGTGGAAAAATGAAATTATTGAAAATTTTATAAATATTTTCTGACCTTAATTTATCCTTTATCTCTTCATCTAAAATATCCACTCCCGTAATCATTTTCATTCATTTATCACCTTCCATTCTAACATGATTAAGATAATATAATAATTAATAGAAATAAATTAATTGGTATTTAGCAAGAATAATAAATTAGTCTAAGATATTTTCATCTACTATTCAAAATATAAGTACATTTCTCTGAACAGTTCAAACAATAATTTACAGGATAATCATTATGAATTTGCACTTCTTGGAATATTTTAGACTTCAGTTTGGAAGCTTTTTGATATACTAATGCTAAATTACTCATAATTTCTCTTTTTTTAACAATTTCCTCCTCATAGAAGTGTTTGAGAGATAGACGATATTCTCTTATAAAAGGACATAATTCTTTCTCACCAAACCAATTGGGATATTGACCAGATTTCGGGATAATTATTTCCTTATAAAAATCATTTTTATGAAATGGATATTCCTTATATAAATTCGTGAGAATTGTCTGGGGTAAGATATAATAGGGATTTGGTTTAATCTTTTCGAAAATTTCAAAAGGAAAATAAAAGTATTGATCTACTTCAAAATCATTTTTAAAATTTACCATTGCTAATAAATCAAATCTATTAAAAAAATCCTTCTCTTTAATCGGTACACCGTAAACTAAAATATTCTGAAGATAATCTTTTTTTAAGAGAGAACTTTTAACCTCAACTTTAGTTTCTGACCTATTTAAGAATTTAATTGTAAGATCTATACCCTCTCTATGTTTCCATTCAATAAACTTAATTTCTTGAAAACCATTAGTAAAAGCCTTAAAAAACTGAATAGCAACACTGAGTTCACCTACTATACTAATATTGGGTTTTTCCTCATTCTTTCTCAGATTAAGTTCATTCTTAACCTCGGAAAGTGTGAAAAATCTCATACTAGTATCTCTTTTTTAAATTCCTTCCAGAATTTTTTTATGAATAAATTTTATACTTAAATATTTTTAAGTCATTACTATACTAATTAAATATTTTAGGTATATTTATCCCCAATAATTTCAGTTTATAATAAACTTAAAAATTTAAAAAATTAAAATCAAAAAATAATAATTAAAAAAGTAACTCTATTTTTAATAATACTATTATCTTTAATTAGGCATAATTTTCGTTTTTATAGAATTTATACCTTTAAATCTTCCAATCTCTTAACCTTTTTTAAATATAATCAACTTCATAATTATTATGGTAATGACGTTATTTGATCAACTTGATAAAAAGCAATTAAAAGAACTTCTTGTTAAATGTTGGATGACTCACGATGGCTCATGGTTTTATAACTGTGCCCGTGAATTAGGTATTGATGCTGCTAATAAACTAAATAAAGCTGCTATTAAAACACTTTCAGCAATTGAAATGAAAAGTATACAAAAAGCAATGGGATGGGAAAATGTAAAGATAGAAACGTTTGAACAATTAAAAGTTTTTTTTACTAATGGTTTTAGCATATTAAAAGGAGATTTCATGGACTTTAAGTATACATTCCCTGAAAATAATCGGATGCATTGGGAAATGAACCAATGCTTTGCCTACAAAGGCATGGAAATGATTGGAGTTCACAAGCAATATGAATGTGGTGTCATATTTCGCGTCAGTTGCTGGTTGGATGCACTAGGAATTACACATAGAATTGAGCCTGAAATCGATACATGCCTACTAAATTCTCGTGAAAATTGTTCAGGAGATATTATTTTGAATCTTTAAAGCTCAACTATAAACCCTTCTATTCTAATTTGATAAGGATATTAAAACAACCAGATCTTACCATAAAAAAATTAAGGTTAGAATAGAATTGGAATTAAAAATTTTTTTTTATTTTGTAGTATTCATTCTTTTAATTAGGAATTTGAAAATATAAAAGGGATTATTTAATGCAAAGTGAGAATGAGATTTATAAGAAGCTTCATAAAGAAATTGATGAACGTATGCCCATCAGCTTCCCGGTACATGAATCTGGTTTAGAGATTCAGATATTGAAACTTCTTTTCACACCAGAGGAAGCTGCGATTACCATCCATTTAAGTGCTCTACCGGAACCTTTAGATAAGATTCATAAACGAGTTACAAAAAATGGCATCTCAATATCCAAGGAAAGATTGGAAGAGATATTAAACAATCTTAGTGAAAAAGGAGCAATCCAGGGAGGAGGCTCGGTATATGATAAAAAACATAATAGGAGGCGCTATAGGCTAGCTCAATGGGCTATTGGTATTTTTGAATATCAATTAGGGAGGGTTACAAAAGAGTTTGCAGAACTCGCTAAAGACTACTCGCTTGGTGTGTTTTATGAAGAATTTCACAATAAAACAAAACCCGGGCAGATGCGTACGATTCCTGTAGAAAAAAGCCTTTCTCCGGAATACACTGTCAGTACCTATGATAATATACGAGATATAATCAGAAATAAGGTTGATAAAATCGCAATAATAAACTGTGTATGCCGAGAGCAGCGGGATGTCCTTGAAGAATCCTGTGAACTTTCAAGCACTCGTCGGTGCTGTGTTATGTTCAATGATGCAGCGGCTAGAAGAATTAAAGATGGATTAGGAAAAGAAGTTTCTAAAGAAGAAATGTTTGAAATTCTAAAAAAATATCAAAAGGAAGGCTTTGTTCTACAACCTGAAAATAGCCAAAATCCCTCTTTTATGTGTGTCTGCTGCGGGTGTTGCTGTGGTGTTTTAACAATGGCTAAAAAGTTTCCAAAGCCCACCGAATATTACTCTTCCAACTTTTATGCTCAATCGAATCCAGAACTCTGCAATGGATGTGAAACATGTGTGAAACGATGCCAAATGGACGCTATCGTGCTAGAGAATGACAAAGCGATTGTAAATTTGGATAGATGTATTGGATGTGGGAATTGCGTCGCAACCTGTGGAATGAAAGCCATGAGACTCTATAAAAAAGGAAAGAGTGTTACGCCGCCAAAGAGTTCCGGGAGAATGTATACGAAAATGATGATAAAAAAAAGAGGCTTCCTTGGCACTCTCAAAATGGTAGGGAAGATACTAACTGGAGGTAAAGTGTAAGTATCTAAAATTTTATTTCTGCTCAATTTTCCAAGTATTGGAAGATAATTTAATCTTTTTAATTTTTCATCATTCTTTTCAATAAATTTGAATCATTTACTATCAATTAAATGCAAATTTTCTAATATTTCAAGCTTTCTCAATTTTATACTATCAAAACTAATTTGCTGTTCAAAAAAGAAATCAAAAGGATCTTTGAGGTCTTTTAGTAATTCTTTAGAATAGAGATGTTCATAAAAGTATCTTCCTCTTTTAGTCAGGTTAAGAAATCCTTTTTCTGATAGTGATAAGGACTTATCATTAAGTAAGTCATTTATCACAGAAACTATCCCTTTTTCCTTAAATATATATAATCCAAAATAAGCAAACTCTGTGTAAACCTCTTCGCCTTGTTTCAAAGATTTTTGAAAATATTCCGATAAATGTTCAGGTGTGAATTCCAAATTTAAATTATCATTATAAACAGAAAGTATCCACTTAGTTATGTATTCTTTGAAATTTTTTTCATATTTCATTTGGAATTTCTCAAATTCAATTTCTTCTTCTTTCGAGGTAATTAAATCACGGCTTATTTCAATCACTTCTTTAAATATGAGAAAACATACAAAAATTGCGATAATTGGATCAAAATAATGGAAAAATGTTATTCCTAAAGACGTTCCGAGATTCGACAAAAGGGCACCTATAATTATACTGATTGATAATATAATATTTACTTTTGAATCTATTGCACTAGCGATTAGTGAAGAGTTCCTATTTTTTTTCCCTACAAAATTCTTTAAAATACGTAAGTATGTATTTAAAAATATAGATACTAGAGCGATTATCACGATATATATTACATTAGAAATAGGTTCAGGGGTATAAAATAAAGATAGAATTGAATTTAGTAAAATAGAACCTCCCGTAAATGCCATTAAGCTTATAATGATTATGTTTACCAGTTTTTCTTTTTTAACTTTAATACCTATTACAATTAAAATTACAGCGATACAATCAAGTAAATTTTCGAACCCTTCTGCGAATAATGATTCTGAATTGAAAAAGCCTATTAGGATTTTAAGAAGGCTCAGAATAATTAACCCTGAAAATGAACGTATCAAAACACTATTACTATTTAAAATTTTATTGAACTTCCTCAATTGGTTATCCAATGTTTCATTCCATTGTTTCCCCTGTTGTTTACCTAACTCGTTCAGGCAAACGTCATTATCTTTAATATCAGCAAACCCAAGCGCACAAAGATAATATATACTAGATTTTGCTGTTTTATCATCAAAATAAACGCTTTCTATAAAAATGTTAAATATTCCATTAATTTGCTCTTTTAATTCCAAAAAATTTAAGCGATTATCATCTACCTTTCCTAAATAATATAATGCAGCATATTCTATCCTATTAATTGGAAATATATCGTACCTTCTTCTATGAAAAGCAACTGCGACTATTCTTATTAAAGAGTTTATTGTTAGTAAAATCATAAAAACTATTGAAATATAAAAAATAAAACTAAATTCGATAAAAATAATGGTTTGATTAATGGTTTGAAGAAATATGTACAATAATATGTAAAAATAAACAAATGCCAAATAAAAGCTAATTAAGCCCCGATATATTTCTCTAACGTGAAACTGCTTGAAAACAAGATTAAAACCACTTGTTAAATAATGTCCTACAAAAAAAAGCGACATAACTGTGAAAGAAAAAGTCCAAAGAAAACTTCCTGTTATTATAAATTCTATTACCATCAATGCTGTGGAGAGTGTGAAATAGATGGAAAGTACTTTTTTAGTATCTAACTCCCAATTAAATTTATGTGTAAGAATATGTGCAAAATTCAATAGCACCCCTACGCTAATTAAGAAACTCCAATAGATCGAATTAACTATAAAAAATTCGACTAAAGATAGTGAAATTAAGATAATTACTAACACTATACCAATTACTAAATAGCGCCATTTCATATTTTTAACACTATTATTTCAAGTAAGTTTAGTTTTGATTTTCTTTTTTTATTGGATATAAAAATTTTCCTTTTTTAATAACAGATTTCTAAATCTTTAAAAAAATTTAATTTTTGGTAAAAAATTATTCTATAATATTATAAAATTATTTAAGAACAGGTCGATACTATATTGCCTGCTGAAGAATCCTTTACAAATTAAAATATCGTTTATCTAATAATCAATATTATTAGCTACGTCTTCACATTAAACAAGCTGAAGAACATGGTGATATTCTATTAACTCCTGAAGAAATAACATCTTTTAAGATAAATCAATCCTTAGGACATTTAAAAAAACTACTTTGAGGTAACAATTTTAACTATTACAATGTGGTTATAATAAAATAGATTTTCATTTACTATACTCTAATACTTTGGATTTTATTCCATTTACCATTATTTTAGTTAATCCCGCGAATGTTTCTTTCACATTTTCACCGGTTTTGCTAGAACATTCAATAAATCCATTCAGACCAATCGATTTAGCAGTTTCAACTCCCTCGCTACATGAGATTTCTCTAAAATCATCTAAATCTGATTTACTACCAAGTAAAATAATTGGAAATCTTTGGTTCGTTCTTTTTATAACTGATAACCAATCACTAATATGAGAAAAAGAAGAATAATCTGTTATATCATACAGTAAAATCCCCCCCATCGCACCATATATGTATTGAGGAAACATGTAGCGAAATCTTTCGTCACCGGCAAAGTCCCAGATCAATAACTTTATTTCCTTTCCATCCAATTTTAAGACCTTCGTTTCAAAATCAACTCCGATAGTCTTGCGAGAATCTGATAAAAATACATTAGTCATGAATCTTCTTCTTAAAGATGTTTTACCGGAACCAGCGTCTCCGAAAATAACAACCTTGAAAATCAAGTCATACATAGCAATCCAATTTACTCTCCTTTAATTATCTTATAATGTAACAGTTCTATTACACAACCACCAACAACCCTTTTCCTAACTATTGATGAGATGCGCAATTTTTGCATTAAAGTAATGCAATGCTACACATAATAATATTCATATTTAAATCAACTAGCTTGTCATTTTTTTCCCAGCAAATTATGGAAAATCAGGTAATGCAAAAGATTTAAGCTATGCTTTTCTGATTTTTTCAAATTCACTTGCTAAATTCACAGAATTTTTCAGAATTTACTTTTCAAGGTCATATTAACCAATAAATTTATATAAAAATGTCAAAATATATTATTTAATATTAATTTCGAATGTTTAAAAATTAATAGAGGGCTTTTATTAAAATGTTGGAATCTAATTCAGATGTGCCAAAATCTATTGAAAAATTAATGGAAGTATATGAAAAATATGAAGTAAAGGATAGAAAGGAAAATTTAACCCCAGATTTTCATCAATTCAAAACATTTAGACGTGATCCAATTACAACCTTTCATAAGGAGTATTACTATACCAAATACAAAACAAAACACTACAGAATTTCTTACTTGCTATTAATATTGAGTATCTTGTTATCTGCCCTGTATTTTGTCGGCTTTAGTATTGAAGCATATGTTTTTAATTTAGCAGGACTTAGCATTGAACTAGTCGTACGGATACTTCTTTTTGCTATACCCATTGGACTTATTTTACTTCTTCTCTTTTTAATTGCGAAAGATTTAAATAAATGGAATTGGGTTTCTTATGCTGTATGGGCTTCTATCTTCGTCGCAGCATTACTCACTGGTGTTGTATTGATAAGAACATTTACAGGAGAGCAAGAAACTTCTTTTAACATAATTTATACAGCTGCAGGAATAGGATGGGCTCCAGCTTGCTTGACTTTTTATATTACGTATAAACATCATAGTTATATTACCGATTACGGTGGGATACATCTCTTCCTCGGTTGGATTTATAGAATCAGCGAAACTCATGGAGATCTCAAATCTTTAAAAGAATCTTTTGAGAAACTCTTAATTGATTTCGATAGCTGGCTTAACCACACTTTAGACTTGATAATAAAGAAGAGAACCCTAATATTAGAAGGATTTTCCCTAAATGTTATCTCTGACAAAAATTTTGTTGATAACATTAGCACTAAATATAGAACTGAGTTCGAAAGTGCTCTCTCAGGCCTATTAGTAGATGATATTTTGAAGACTGATACCTTTAAAGAGATTTCATTAGCAACGAAAAAAATCTCAAAACTCAACAGGTTTAATTTGAAATATCTTAGCTATAAACTAGCATTGGACCAACTTCCCAAGATTGTTGATATCATTAAAAAACTCTCATCCAAAGACTTGAAAGTGCTCCATTACTCCGGAAAACAGAAATTTAGCAAATATAAGCCAAAAATCCTTTCATTTATGATCTTCATAGTTGGCACCCTAATACCTCTTATACTTCCATTATTTGGATAAAAATTCCTTTTTAATTTTTTTTTAATTTAAATTTATATCTTAAGAATGAATAAATAAATCTTAAAACAATATGTTCAGAGCAGAGAAATCATATCTTTAATCGCTCCACTCACCAAATAGAGTTGAATATTTCGACCACCTCTTATTATTTCCTAAACTCTCGTGTTATGTATAAAATCTTATAGATAGTACAGCTAAGATGGTTATAACAAGTTCATAGAACTTCTAAGAATTAAGTTATAAAATATTAATTATGTTTGACTATACTCAATTTCTTAAATTTCATTAAAAAAATAACAAAAAATAGAAAAAAAAAATTAATTCACGCTTTTTAAGTTAGAGATATTATACTCTTCTTTTCTTATATTGAATCACAAAAGTTAAAGCTATTATTCCAAGTAAAAGAGCTGTATAAAACCCTATTAAAAGAAAACCTGGAATTGCTGGTAAGGCATAGCGATCGAAGATAACAACTGTAAAGTAAATATATGTAAAATGTGGATCAATATCATTAATAAGATATGTTCCTGTATGATTTAGTTGGATTGCAAATCCCTCAAGTTCAAATGCAGTTAAGTTAATTCGTGGTAGATTCACTGAAGATATTGATGAATTAATTTGTATTTCCGGGAGTGCTAAAAAATCTATAATATAAAACCATGTCGATTTTTCAATTTGAATAGTTGTATCTAATAGCTCATTTATATATATTGGTATATCTGTACTATCTGTTAAGAGTCTATTAAGAGTACTATGTCTTGCTCTGCCTATTAAGAATCCTACATCACAATTCTTAGTATGTAAGTTATTTGCTGTTATATAGTCCGTATTAATTAAAAAACCAATCTTCTGATTTTCGCATACTATATTTTGTAAGATAGAATTACTACATGAGGTTATCATTAATCCAAAACTACAAGCTTCGGTAATCTGGAAGTTGGACAATCCAAGATTTGAACATCCTTGAAATATTAATTGCCCATACTGAGAAGCTTGCTGTGAAGTTATAACTAAATCATCAGTGAGAAGAAATAATCCAAGTGGCTTTCCATTTACTGTATTATCAAGAATAACCTCATAGACATACATAAATTGTATATCAAATAAAAAACCACAATTGATTAATTGATTACCAATAATATCAACCTCATATCCACCGAACAGGCCAATTGAACAATTCTCAACTCGGCAAGATTCAATAATAGATCCAGTGTCTCCCTTTACCCAAATACCAAATCCACCATAGAAAAGTGGACTTCCAAAAACATCGGGAACTTTAACTGTTACCCAATTGCAATTTGTAATATTACACTTGGATATATTTACTCTAAAGTGCGACCAATAGTTATAAATCCCAATTCCACAGTTGTCAATCTCTACCTCTTCGATTGTATGGTTATGCTCTGGAGATATATAGATATCAAGGGATATGCCAAGAGAAAATGAAGAAATTTTGCAATTTTTAATAATAAAACTTCCATTTGCATTAATATATATTCCTCTATCTGTATAATTCAAATAATTCCGGTCTCCAACTTTCATAGTTTTTACGCCGTTCCCTTCAATTTCAACATTTTCAATGATATATGGATTTACATCCGAACCATTACCAGTAATAAATGGATAAAGCCCCCAATCATCGTGGGAACTTATATTAATAGGATCCACAAGAGTATAAGCAGATGTCAATGGAATACGTTCTTTATATTCATATTCACCAAGATAATCAGCATCATTAGTAGGTTTATTGAAATGTTCCAAAGAACCTAAATCTAAAAATAAATAACCGGTGAAAAAAGTTAAACAAATAGCTAAAACGCAGATCTTCGTAGTTTTAAATTTTTTAAAACCGTTTAATCTTGTTTTCATAATTATCCTTTTTTTTTATTGGATTTCTAAATCAGAGATTTAGATTAGGATAATACAAAATAAAATTGGTTTATAAAGTTTATGGTGATTATTGTAGCAATATATACCCATTTGAAAAATTCTCTAATATAAAAAAAATTAATATATTATATATTGAATATGAACATCTAATTTGAAATTCTTAACATTAAACCAATTCTAGAATTAGTGAGCATTAATCTTGTTTATTTATTTTTCTCATCTAGAGCTAATACTCATTTAAGTCTCTCAATTTTTGTTTTAAGTTGATTGATTTCTCTTTCAGCCGAAATATGTTCTTCTTTTAGGCTTTCAAGCCAGTTTTGCACTCCAATAAGTTTATTTTTATAGTAGTTCATTTCTTTTTTTAGATTTTTAAGATCATAAAACCTGTAAGCTAATTGTTCGTCTCTAATTCGGTCTTCGGGGTTTTGATACACGGTATTATTGATGTGTTGAAGCATCTGTTTTTTCAAATATTTAATTGCTTCAACTCCTTTTTCTTCTGCTTTCTCAACTCCAATTTTGAGAATATTAAATTTAAATGAATATTCCTTTATTAGAAGAGGATATTCCCTCCTAATTTTAAGCTTAAGTATAATCTTAAGATAAGATTTATGAATATAATTAGGATAAACTTTAAATTTTAAAATTATTATTCTTTCTAATTTACGCATTGCCGAATAAAAATAAATTGTTAAATACAAAAAAAACTATTTATTCAACAATTCTAAGATTATGTTAGAAATTATCAAAAAGACTGATTAAATTTGAGGGTATTAATCCTTAGTCATTTTAATATTATTAAGGGATCTATAGAAGTATTGAAAATTCCAGAAGACTTTATACTTAATGACCTCAAAACTATTCCTAAGCATCTAAATTTAGATGAAAAGAATTTCTTTATTTATGACTATGAAACTTTTAAAACAGCTAATTTAAAATTTACAGTACCAAGTAAAACGGAGAGGACGGAATATGAAGAACTTATGATTTCTGTGGTAATTATCAATGAACAGATATCTCCAAAAATTTTCCAATCGATTTTAAAAGAATTTAAAGAAGAACTTAAAAATATTAAGAATTTATATAAGGTGCTCTATAATTCTTCTGAGGATAGTACTGCTAGATTTCTTGAAATAAAAGGAATTTTACTTAAATATTATCACGCTATAATGGATATAAAGGGGATACAATTAGATATTGACTTAAATTACAATTTTCCATGGGGGACGCATATGTGTTATTTTTACCAAAAAAAAGAAGATCTCATGGATATATTAATACCCTATATCAAAAAAGGGTTAGAAAACAATCAGTTTTGTGTCTGGGTTACTTCAGAAGATCTTTCTGAGGAAGAAGCTAAAGAGAAGTTAAAATCTGAAATAAAAAATTTTAATGAATTCTTGAAAAAAGGGCAAATAGAAATCTTTCCTTATACAGAATGGTATCTTAAAGATGGAGAATTCAACTTCCAAAGAGTTCTCGATGGGTGGGTTCAAAAATATAATTATGCAATATCCCAAGGTTTTAATGGTCTCAGAGTAACCGGCAATACGGCATGGATTGAAAGAAAAGACTGGAAAGATTTTTCTGAGTATGAAGAAGAAATAAATAATGTTGTAGGAAACTATCGGATGATTGTCTTATGTACTTATGCTGCTGAAAAATGTGGTATTGATGAGATTTTAGGAGTTATGAAAACCCATCAAGTAGCCACAATTAGAAAAGAAGGAAAATGGGAGATTCTCCAAAAATATAGTGATTCAATTTTTAGTTAAATTATTTCTTTTTTATAAGCAATTAAATATTAATTGTAATTGATTAATATTTTAGGTATAGGATTCATTTCTAGTATATCAGCTTTATCAAATGCTGATTTTGTACACTCCTTAAAGGATGCCTATCAAATGACTATTTAAAAAACTGCTGAATGCTGATCCCCAAACTTTTCGAGAATTAATGACTTTTAAAAAAATAAAAAATCATCTATGATTTAAAACTTGTTCACACGGTGGGGCATTTTCTCCAACTGACCATAGAAAGAAATGAGCTCCTGTTGGTCCTAGCCATTTAAATTGCTTTGATAAAATTTTTTGTTTTTCTTCATAAGGTTTTTCTCTAAAAGATTAAAGTTAAAGTTCTCCTAAAAATTTTGATTGGATATTTTAAATTATAAAATATATGATTTAGTTATGTAATTACCCAAAATGTACTTAGAATGGATAATAAAAAATTTTCAAATCGAACCAAATCATTATATTTGAGCGATCCTTGTATTTTGTAATTATTTCTGTTAATATTTATTTTCATTCCATCTTCAGAAAAAAAACTAGCACCGATTCTGATTTTGTAACGTAACTTAGAGAGATTCTGGAGTTCTTCAATACCATATTTAAAATATTCTGCTTTCCCTTCAATCCCATCGAAGAATCGAATAGCACAGTGTGAGGTTCCAAATTTCTTATTGAGATCAAGGAATTGCTTTAGTGAAGAAATATAATCTATCTAAGAATTATGAAATATCTGTTAAGACTGGAGAAAACTTAGATATTATCTATCAAAAAATATGCGAACTGAATTATCAGAAATTCTTGGAAGGCGATTGAGTATTTAAAAATTTGATGTAGATTATACCGAAAGATTTTAAAAGCTTTTAAATCTCCTTAAATTCAAAAAATATAATTGATTTCAACCCAATTTATTAATTGAATTTTTATAGAAAGTAGATTTTTAAACCCTAACCGATTAAATATAATCAAAGGATTTAATTTTAATAACTTTTAGCATTTAATTTATAGAAATATTTTGAAAAAGTGAATAAAATGAAAGAACTTGAGAAGATGGTTAGGGATCGATTAACTTGGGACAATACCATAGACGAATCACAGATTGAAGTTTCTGTTAATGATGAAATCGCAACTTTGAAGGGTTGTGTTTCTACATATCCAGAAAAGATAACGGCTGAAATTGAAACACAGTTGGTCCCTGGAATAAAATCAGTGGTTAATGATATTGAAGTTAAGTTTATGGAATCTAATGAAATACCATCTGATCAAGATGTAAGGGAGGCTATGTTTTGCCTATTAGAGGCTAATTCAGAGATAGTTTCCAATGATGTTCAAGTATCTGTTAATAAAGGTAATGTCATATTAGAGGGTGTAGTGGATTCATATTGGAAAAGTGAAAAGATTCAAAAAATGACTTCTCAAATAACAGGAGTGCTTTCTGTATTAAATAAAATCTCTATTATTCCTAAAGAGAAAATATCTGATGAAGATATTGCTAAAAATCTAATCATCTCAATGCAAAACTCTGTTCGAATCGAAGCATCTAAGGTTGATGTGAAGGTCGAAGATGGAATTGTAACTTTGTCTGGAACACTATTATCAATGAGTGAATATGATGCAGTTAAAGAAATAGTCAAATTAACTAAAGGCGTCATTGATATTAAAGATAATTTGAAATGGATCTTACAATATGATACAACCTAAGAACTAAGAGTTAAAAGAATTCTTTATTTAAACTATAGTACTTATAAAATCTAATCCTAAAAGTTTGGGGGTCAACCTGCAATATATTCTCCAGGATAAAGATTTTGTGCCCAATTTCCAAAGAGAAAGACTTTTACTTCAAAATTCTCATTCATGGTCATATTTTGATATCATCTGTTTTTTCAACATCGAATTGCATAATATTATAAAGGTGGTTGTGCATCAGGGCGAGATTCTGTAGCTGGTTTGCCTTCTATTCCCCAATGACTTTTAGGAATTTCATGAACAATAACTTCTACTGCTCGAGCAGGGATATCCATATCAATAAACACTTTAGTTATTCCCGAAATTATTTCTTTTACTTTTTCTTCTGAAATCCCTTTCCACATATTTACATGGACAACTGGCATATTTTTTTCCTCATATATTCTATTTTAAAATATATTAAATTAGAATATTATATAAGATTATTATTAAATGTAAATTTTAAATCTGAATAATAAAACTTTAACTACGATTCCAAATTCAATTGGAGACTTGCTGACGCTGAAAAACTTAAATCTGAGTATTAATAAGTTAAAAAGAGTGCCCGAATGCATCGAAAATTTGAAATGCCTTGAAAC
>JAHQWK010000010.1 GCA_029856145.1 Promethearchaeia archaeon | reverse complement strand
GAGATTATCATTATATTTTTGACCTTCTTTATAAATTGTCTCGCCTAAACTAATGAGATCTTCCCCTTTATTAAGATATAAGAGAATTAATCCCTTAAGAAACTGAAAATAACTTTTTTGCTGAAGACTAAGCCCCTCATATTGACTTTGATCGTTCAATATTTCAAGAGCTTCATCAAGCTTACCAGCATCAAAAAGTTCTTCTGCTCTTGTTAATTGATTCAGCGCAGGATGGGACATATACTCATTTGTTTGGATTATACTCTTATGAATATCTAAGCTAATTATTGTTTTAAATCTATTGTAAAGAAGGATAAGATCTATATTTATTTTCAAAAATTAAATGCCATCTTAGCATTAATTATTAAGTTTTTGATAGAAAAAAAGAAGTATATAAGTTTCTTATTTGAATCATATTTGTAGAAGTTCTATAAGATAAAATATGTGAATATATTGGAATGATTCTCTGAATAAGAAAAAAGAAAAAAAAATTTAATTTGAAATTTATTCATTTTTTAGGTTTAGCTTCTCTGTTTGATATAATAGACAATTCCAAGCAAAAAAAGTACAGACTCTATAGTTATAGTAGATGAACCTAGTAGAATAGTCGAAGCTCCAAAAGTGGAGCCTAATACAGCTAATACAGCAACTTCAATGATTATTGTTGGTATAAATAAACCTAACAAATACGCAAATGTCAATTTAATTTCTTCCCATTCCTTTTTGCGAAGCATTACAATTGCAAAAAGGGAACTTAGAAAGCAAAGTCCCCCCCAAAATCTGGGGAATTAGGGATTTGTAAAACCCTCAGGATTCATGGTTATATCATATAGAAATGTAAGGTTGACTCCAAATATGAAAAAAATAATAGCATCCCACAATTAATGCGATTTTTGTAAGTTTTTTAATTTCAGTCATTTTATTCATCAACCAAATTTATTTTTTATTTTAATTTTATCATCAAATTGAAGATCAATGTTTTTTGAAAAAAAAAAAAGATTTTAGAAAATATTTTTTATCTGTTACAATTGATTTAACGTTATAGAACCTATATTTCCATGTATTTTGTCAAATAGGTTACCACACCGACGGTCGGGATTCCACCAATAAAAACCATGGCAGTAGCCCATCCTCCTTCTGGCCAAATATGAACTTTGGGATCTTCACCTTTAAGATATTCACCTTTAGGGTTTACCATCAACCAAATTGAAACTGGGAGATATTGACCTTCCGTATTTGGCAAGGTTATTGTTGCCCCTCGATATTCTATCTCCAAATTTGCATCTGTTGTTTTAATAACTCCTTCGCCCATAACAAACCAAAGATTAATCCACAGGACTTCTCTTACTTCGCAATAAAATTGAAAGCTGTCGCTTATAACCAAACCATCTTTAAGCTTTCCCTTTATTGAATAAATTTTCTCACCTGATTCATCATAGATTTTTGTTTGGAATACTAATTGTGCCACTGAAGGGAGGCCGCTAGCCTTATCGAAATCAATCATTGCTATGATTGAAGTAGTAGCTCCAGCGATATCTGCGTCATCCCCTTTCGCAATGATTAAAACGCCATTAGTGCCACAAGCCATCACTGGTGCCACAAGGGCGATGATACCTATTAAAAATGAAGTAGCTAGTAAAGCTTTAGTCACTTTTTGTTTCTTTTTCACTACCATTTTCACCTTAAAAATTTTTTTATTCAAATCTTTTTTTTAGTTTTTGATTTTAGTTTTATCATCTAAATGATGATCAATGAAAGATGTGGGTATCCATCCATATATAGTTCTACTTTCGACAATTCCATGAAAATTCCGAAATTATGTGGAAGTTTTGAAAAATAGGTATAAATAGAAACGTTCCCAATTTATACCTATCGAAAATATTATTTTGTTTTTTTAAAATATGGGAGAAATAAATTATCCCTCTGAAGAGATTCTCAACCCCTCGAAACTACAAAGAATAAATTATGACCATATAATTCTTTGGATGCTGGCAAATAATGAAAGTTGTGAATGGTCTAATTTTGAGCAAAAACCAATTGAAATTCCCATAGCCACATTATCACGTCATTTCACAAAATTAATCTTTAAAGGATTTATTGAAAAGTTTGCGAGAGGACAATATAGAATAACTCCAAAAGGGAAAAAGAAATTTAATGAGTTATCCCAAATAGGAAAAAAGGAACGAAGGTTAAATTATCCGCCTGAAATCATTTTAAAAAGCGGGAGGAATTATTCCCATTGGATTCTATGGATGGTTTATAATAATGGTTTTTGTAAAAGATCTGATTTTCTTAAAGAGCCATTTTCTATAAATCAATCATCTTTATCAAAAAGTCTAAGTTTATTAATCCAAAAAGGATTTATCATCAAGGAGAATAAAAGATATTTAATTACTCAATCAGGAAAATCAGAATATTCGAAGATTCTTCAACAATACGATTTAGACAGGCAAACAATTTTAGAAGAGGAAAGAAAACGGATTGATGAAATTACTATAAAGACATCACAGTTTTTTGAAAAATTCAAAATAACTGATGACTATGTTAAATTTAGATTTCTCAATAATGTGTTAAAATTGAATTATTCAAAAGTTGAAGCAATATTGAAAGATGAAGAGGATTTTCATAAAATTTTCCTCTTTATATCAATTAATCATCCTGATTTTTATCCTGACTATCTATCTTTTGAGGATTTTTCGAGATATTATACAATTAAAAAGAGAGTCCTTTATTTTTGGGTAAATGAGATTGTAGAGAGCGATTTATATGACTTAAAGTTCTTTAAATTAGAATTTTCTCCAGATAAATATTATTATTTCCATTCAGATGGAAAACTAGAGAAGATCTTTCGAGCTATTACTGAAGAACATATTGCAACAAACAAATATTTAGAAAAATTTGGTAGGTCTGGGAGCTTAAATTCTATTATAGATGATATTCTTGAAGAAATTTGCGAAATGATATTCCATAAGCATTTCAAGAGATCATTGAGAGAATTTTTACCGCGATATATAAAATATTTAGCTTATAAAATTGAGACAAAAAAGGAATTAAAAGAAACTTACGATAAACTAGAAGGAATAATTTGGCAGAACATGACTAAAATTATGCAATCCCAGAATTCTGAAACATTAGTGTCTCAATACGAAGATAAAATTAAAGAAATTGATAAAGAAATCAAAATTAACCCGAGTAATTATGAATTATATAATTCAAAAATACGAATTCTACTCTATTTCAACCAATATAGTGATGTATTAACGGTATTAGGGAAAATGATGGAATTATTTCCTGAAAAAGAAATTGATATTATGATAAAAAAGGCATATACTCTTAAAAAAGATAAAAATTTAGAAGCAGGATTAGAAATTATTGAAAAATTAATTGAGAAATATCCTAAAGACAATTCTCTTCATAATTATAAAGCATATTGGTTATCTTATTTGGGTAAAAAACAACAGCCTTTAAAGATTCTTCGAGGACTCATAGAAAGTGAACCAGAAAAAGGAATATATCACGATACTTACGGAGAAATCTTAATAACCTTTAAAGAGTATGAAAAAGCCATAGAAGAGTTCCAAAAAGCAATAGAAATTGATTCTGATGATTGGTTTATCCATCAGACTTATATCAAAATTGGAATTTGTTATACAGCACTTGAAAATAATGAATTAGCAATTCAAAATCTTAAGCTAGGAAAGGAATTAACAAGTAAAATTATTAGCGATTTTGATTCAAAAAACAAATGGTTAGCAATTGTAGACCTTTTTCTTGCAGAGATAGAGGAACAAAGAGATTTATTACTTGCAAATTAATAGATTTAAAAAAACCAAGATTTTTTTCTCAAATTACAAGTTAGTAAAGAAAAATATCTTAGCCTTCGGGAATCAGTAAGATAAAATTACTTCCCTTGGAGTAGTCTCCTTTAATTCTATCTTCCATCCAGATTTTGCCATTATAATATTCTACAACCTTTTTAATGAGAGATAAACCTAAACCTGTTCTAAATTTGTGTTCCTCTTCTTCACGTGTAATAAAAATTTCTTTTTTTCTGTCATCTGAAATACCAATGCCGTTATCGATAAACTCAATTTTTATATAATTGGTTTGATTGAGTTTATATTTTGATGCTTTTATCCAGACTTCAATAGGTTCATTATTATTATGCATAACTGCATTAACCAGAATATTTTCAACGATATTCTCAAGTAAATCATTTGCTTTTACCAATAATTTTTTATCTGGAATTTGTACAACAAAATTTCTGTGATCATATAATTTCTTTATATTTTCAACAGTTTTCTCAAGAATATTTTTAAGATCTACAGTTTGAATCGCAACAGGTGATTGTCTTATCTCAGAGAGTTTGGTGACGTTTGAGATCAAATTTTCTCCTCTTAATATTTGTTCTTTAACTAATGAACAAATTTCAGGTAATTTCTCTAATTTATCTTGGTCATTGTTGAATTGCTCAATATAATTATTAGCTAGTAAAATATTCTGAAGGATATTTCTAATATCATGAGTAAATAAATCTTTATAGAATTCTGTGTATCTATACGCTTCTTCTACATTCTTTTGATTCTCTCGCAGGTTTTTTTCGCTGTTTTTCTGTAAAAAGGTATATATAAAGAAAAACCAAGCTAATGGTGCCAAGATCGCTATATAATCTTCAACAATTACAAAAATATCGCTAATCCCTGACCATTCTAAGAAATTACTTAAATAATAGAAGGAGGTTATGAAAAGTACTGCTATCAATGATAATCTAGTGGTTATAGAAAATTGGTTTCTCCATCCTATTAAGATAGCACTAAATGATGCAAGTGTTATACTGAAAACAAAGAAATCAAGAACCCCTATTAAATTCAATTTTCACCCCTCTTTTTGAAAAATACTATAGCCCAAATGAACATCGTAAGTGAACTACAAATATAACAAACATGTTCAATAATATTAAATACTTCTTCAAAAATAATTCCTTCAATAACCGTAAAAAACCAACCCATCGTAAATAAAGTAAAAGAAGTTATAAAAATCTTTAAACCTGGTAATGATTTTAATTTAACATAATTACTAATGGCAAAGAATAGTGCTACCAAGCAAAGTATAAGAGTAATTAACTCATTCTCTTGAATCATTTTAAATTTATACTAAAAGTATTTACTCAACGAATAAATAATTAATTGCTTAAGATATTGAAAAAGAAAAAGTTCATGAATTTATATCTTCTTAATTTTGGGCTCAAAAACGGATGTTAATATATTCTTAAAACACTTCCTATTTTAACTGGATTTTAAAATAATAGTATTTTTATTAATTCTCCAAGGTAACTGATTCCTCAATATTAAAAGTTCAATCTCTCTTCTTAGTATATCATCGGTAAGATTTAACTCCTCTTTAGCTTTTAATACTTGATTTAATTCTTGAAAACTAATAACCTTATACTGTATTGATAATTCTCTAACAATTTTAAGAATTATTTGTTGATTATATAGTGAGCGAGAATTAGAATCGAATTGGTATAATCTATGTGTGAGATTATAATCGAAATTACCTTTTTTTTCTAATTCTTTTACTTGTTCAATTAAAACAATTGCTTCTTTGTAATTTTCTTGTTGCAGAAGTTCCTGAGCTTCATTCAATTTTTCAATAAATTCTTTGGAGTTCATTTAAAATCTGATTATGATGATAGATAACTTTAATATATATTATATGAAGGAAATTCTGTATTCATTATTATCTTTTCTTATAAAATCTTATCCAACTCTTAAAATTTTGCTGTTATATCTAGAAGAGGAATTATAAAAGGAGAGATTAAAGGGTTAATTTCTATATAATGTAAAGATTTAAAATCAAAGCTAAAATAAATCACATTATAAATTTTTAAAAAAATTAGAAAACCAAAAAAGATGAGTTCTGAAAATACACGCTATGTAAGTTATTTCTTAAATGAAGATTATTTAAAGAAATCAAAAGAAATGTGGGAAGTTAGATTTGGAGAACAAGCAAAGAATATAGATTATACATTTATAAATCATGTATTTCCTGATAAAACGAAAAAAGATATTGATAGAGAATTCTATGTGGAATTTAAATTATCACATGGAAAATTAGACTATAACATCGTATATGATATCACACCTAAAAAAATGAAACTAGCTTGGATTTGGTCAGGAGAACCAAAACAGTGGAAAAAATCCTATAAAACAGGACAATTAAAACCTTTAAAAAGAACAGTAAAGTTATCAGATATCAAAAAGTTTGGTGTTGAAACAATCATGAGATTAAATGCGAGATTTTATGGACATTCATACGCAGTAGCTAGAGATTTCGGATTTATCGAAGGTGAATCAACACCAACTATTCAAGAGCCTAAACCATTGGATAAAAAGGATCCTGAAAAACTGAAACAAGATATAAATAAAATAAGTCTAGAAATTGAACGAAATGGATGGCAACCCAATTTAGGAAACCAGTTAGGTTGGAGTTATTTCGATATTGGAGAACTCGATAAAGCTGAAGCTGAGTTTTTTAAGTATCTTGAAGTCACAAAAAAGCAAGATTTACCGGCATTTATTTTTATGAAATGGTTGGCCAAGAATGCAGAGAATGTTAGCTTAATGGCAGGGCAGTCAGGTATTCCAGATCAAGCTCTTGCAAACTTTACTCCTGAAGAAATGTTAGAAATGTACGAAGAAGGAAGGAAGAATTATTTAAAACAATTTCAAAACTAAGAGCAAAAAAAATTTTCTTTTTTTATTTTTCAACAGTGCATCAAGTATGTGAAAAATTTAATCGAAATATAACGAAATATGGATTAGGTTTTTATCCCAAAATCTATGAGTTAAGTTATAACTTAAATTACTTGTTTTTTCGGAACGATATAGTATATTCGGAAGATTTAAGGAAAGAGAATGTAAAATATATTAAAATAAAAAAATTAGGAAATATTTGTATTGATTTACTATGGAACAGCCACTACTTCTTTAATCTCGGGCACGAATTGTTTAATTGCGCGTTCGATACCGAATTTTATAGTCTGCTGGGCGTGCATTTGATTAACAGCTCTGAGATAGAGCTATTTACAACCTGCACAATGGCCCATCAGACGCACTTTTACAGTTCCATCATCTTCGATTGATACGAGTTCTACATCTCCACCATCCATTTGGAGTTGCGGACGTATTTTTTCGAGAACTTGTTTAACTTTATCTTTATCCACTATATTTCACGTTGTTTTATTTTATGATATTCTTTAATAAAAATAAGCAAAAGGATCTTAAAAAGGATTGTTTTTATAATTTATTAATCCTTATTCACATTTCTTTTTCAGAATAACATTTTACTTCAATTTTTAGTTATTTTCATTAATTTGGAAATATCAGATTAATTTTTTCTATTTAGCTTCTATTTTTTACAAATATTAATTATTGTATATTACTATTATAAAATTCAGCGAATACTAACTATGAAATTAGATTTTTAAATTTTCAAATTTTAATTTAGTAATAAGAACTAATGTAAAAAAAGAAAATGCATAAAATGAAGCAACAACTGCCTATGCTACAAGTAGCCTTGGATTTTGAAATTTTAGATGAAGCTCTGGCACTAGCAAAAAAAGTAGCTCCTTTTGTAGATATTATTGAAGCTGGAACTCCTTTAATAAAATCCGAAGGTATTAGAGTCGTTCAAATATTAAAGGAGGCTCACCCTGACAAGTTAATTTGTGCTGATTTAAAAACTGCTGATGCAGGATATCTTGAAGTGCGAATGGCTGCTCAAGCGAAAGCCGATATTGTTACAATACTTGCCGATGCTTACGACGTCACTATTGAAGAAGCTTTACGTGCTTCACATGATTTTCATGTAGAAATTATGGCAGACCTTATAATGTCAAGATCACCAGCTATTAGGTTAGCAGGTCTAATAGACCTTAAATATGAAGATACAAAATTACATTATGCCTTAGTCCATAGCGGTTTAGATCGCCAAACATCACGACGAGCACCATTATTAGAATTAGAATTAGTAGAACGGCTACGAGCCCATCCAAAATTAGCAGTGGCAGGAGGAATTAGAGTTTCTGATATTCCTAACATATTAGCTTATCCAGTAGATATTATCATTGTAGGTGGAGCGATTACTCGAGCAAAAAACCCAAATATGGCTGCAAAGAAAATTCGAAATGCAATTTACAAATATAAGTTTTAATTAATCTTACTTTTATAATCAAAATAGTATTTAATTTACTCATTGTATCTTGATGATTATTATCCCCCATCAGATTTCTTTTGATTTCTAAGATGTACAGTTAAAGTAAGAATTTTCCAAAAGTTAATTATCAGTCAAAAATTACATAGCTTAACTTTTAAAACAATAATTTTTGAATACATTATGAAGAACACTGAAAATGATGAAAGAGTAAACTCTGAAAGTTCGGGGACTGAAGAGAAAAAAAAGAAAAAGTTAGGAAAGCAACCTAGAAAAACACAAGGTCAAATGATTCAAGAAGCTCTTGGTTTGAATGAAGCAGATATTAAAGATATTGAGAAAAAACTCTTTATTGTTCGCTTTTTAGACTTTTTCTCTGAAGAAACGTTACAATTCATCTTTAAGGATAATACACTAAATCAGTATATAAAGGATACATCAACCCATTTAAACACTTTAGGAGGGGAAAGAGAAGAGGATAGACTTTTGAAGCAAGGTTTTGAATCAAAAGAGATTATAGACATCATCAACAAGTTAAAATTAAAAGCGGAAGAACTTGCTATTAGTAAAGGGGTAAAAACTTCAGTTGAAAAACGTTTACGCAAAATGTCATTACTTCTTATGCTACCTATGTTTATTCCAGTTGTAATATCATTTATTTGGCCAGAGTTAACCTATTTTGTACTTCCTATATTGTGTGTCTTTTGCATGGCTCCTCAATTAATTAGAAGTAGTGTTGTTAAAAAATGGTTTGCGTTTAAAGATGAGTATAAAAACCAGATTTACTCTGATTATAGAGAAGATATTATGATATTGAAGAACTTTGCCGGTGAATTATTAGAAAACATTAGAATAAGGCTTATAGAATTAAGAGTTCCTCTTCAATTAATAAAGTTTGTTCTCCACAGCCAGGATTATGAAAACTTAAACCTAATAAATCAAAAGAACATAAAAGGAACGATGCAATACATTTATACTTTTGAATATCCTTCTGGTGTAGAACCTATTCCAGTACCACAGCAACTTCAACAATACCAACAACCAATAATTCCTGGAAAAGGACCAGCTGAAAAGATGGAGAAAAACTTTATTGTACTTACAAACATGAAAGGACGTGATGGAATTATCAACTATTTTGAACCAGCTCTTAGAGATAAATTTGCTGATAAAATTAACGATATATTAAATAACTCTGAATTTAGCAAAGCTCCAAATGATTTCGCAACTATTATACCTAATTATTCAGAAAATATGGCAATTTATTGTGTATGTGGCGAAGTTGCTGAAATAAAGAGTGTTCAAATTAGTAATTGGAAAAATCAATTCAAATTCTATCTATTTGAAGGGAAAAAGTGTAAATGCGGTGATAAAGTTTATGCTCTTTCATTAATGGATGAATCGGCAGAAATTCCCGATGAATTGAAAGATATTTTCACAAGTTAATTTTCTATTTCTTTTTTATTTTTGAATACCAATCATAAAGTAATTTATATCCTCTGACAGCACGTTCTACTTCATTTTCAAAGACTGGTATCTTTAGAGTTGTCGCTCGAGAAGTCACTCTTTTTGCCCCTTCGTGTTCTGCTTGAATTAATATTGTAATTATTGGTTTATCAGGAAAAGCTTTCTTAATTTTATCAAAAATAATAAAATCAAATTCAATTTCTATAAAGAATTCTAAAGCTAAAATTAATCCATCCACAGCATCATCCTTTAATAACGTTTTTGAAGAAGTATTGTATATTTCACAAATATTTGTTCCGACAAACCTTTCAGGTGGCCAATAATCTACTGGATTTCCTAATTTACAAGTTGAGCCTCCTACTTTATCAAGGATAATTTCTTTGTGTTCTTGAGTTACTTTAGCTAGTGATAATCCTTGATTTCTCATCTCCTTAACGATTAAATATATTGCTCCAGAACTTGGTCCTATTATCCCTAAATTAGAACCTTTTGGCTCTGGACACCAAAGAAATATTTTTGCTAGATCAAAAAGCTCAATATAGTTTAGCACACTGATTCCCCCGACGTCAATTAACTTTTTTTCTCTATCATCATCTTTTCCTACATAAAAGAATAAAACTGGTTTTAATGGAGCTAATTCTTTCACAACATTAATAATTTCATCTGTAATTTCTCTTAAAAACATTGAAATAACTTTGGTTGTCTCATCCTCTTTAAAATACTCCAAAACATCTGCATCATTAATGTCAAATCCGTATCCTAGATGGATTACCTTAGAAATCGGTAAATCTTGAGATGGTGCCCACCAACCCATCGCTCCAGCTAATCCACCGGATTGAGCAATAAAACTTATGCCTTCTTTTATTTTTCTGTGTCTTTGCATAAGGTATTGTCTTACAGGGATTATAGAAGTAGTAAAATTATTATTGAAATTAATAATCCCAAGCATTGATGGGCCCATATATGATACACTATACTTTTCACTTATTTTATTCAAATTTTCTATTAATATGGGATCTTCTGTTTCAATTCTTAGTTCTGATTCAATAGCAATATTTTTGACTCCAAATTTCGCTAATTTCTCAAATATCTCAGCAATTTTCTTTCCTAAAACGATTACTGCAAGTTCAGGTATCTCTGGCAGCTCCTCTAAAGAATGATATGATTGGATTCCTAGAATTTCATCAGCATTAGGATTTAAAATATATACATTCCCTCGATAAAAAATCTCTAAAAGAT
This sequence comes from Promethearchaeia archaeon, assembly GCA_029856145.1. Lineage (GTDB taxonomy): Archaea > Asgardarchaeota > Lokiarchaeia > Sigyniarchaeales > SOKP01 > Loki-b32. The sequence goes on along the minus strand of JAHQWK010000010.1, from coordinate 29,503 downwards.
TTTTAAGAATTGTATAACTGAAAGTATAGGCTTTTCTTGAAACGCCAACTATTAAAATACTCTTAGGATTAAAGAAAGGTTTGAGATTTCTCAAGATTAGTTTTCAAATGACTTTTATGTTGTTTGATTTTTTGAATATTAACACTTTATAATATTTTATAATTTAACTAGATTTATTTAAGTATTTCAGATAAACTATAAACTAAGACATCAATGGTTTAGCAAAATTTTGGTTGCTTTAGGATGTCATCTTTGGCATGTAGGAATCATAATTATTCAAAAGTTTTATGAGAGGGAATTTAGAGAATCATTCTCTATGTTAAGATTATGTTTTGTTTATAATATAATTGTAATGATACCACTTTCGCCTTTTGTCATATCAATTTTAAATCTCAATATTTAATGAACATAAAGAATAGAGTATTTGTAAAATAGATCTAATTTAGGTAGTAGCAAACTCTAATTCATAAAGAGGTATTTCTCTTCTTTTTTTATCATTATATAGTGGTAGACCGGATTTCTTTAGGAGATCCTGTGTTTTGTATCTTAGAACTACGGTTTGACAGGAGCTGGAGATTTTCATGCTAGCAACTCTTGTGCGATCTCGTACTAAAGGAAGATCTCTAAGATTACACCCTACATCAACTACTATTTGCCCTGCTCGAACACGGGCACAAACTCCAGTGGATCTTCCAAAAGAATTTCTCATCCCAGATTGTACACGATCTGCACCAGCAAATGCCAACATTCTGTTCTCTCTATATTTTTGAAATGGTTTTGGGCGTATCCGAAGTCGATAATTTTGTCTTCCAAGTTTTCTTTGAAGGACACCGTTGATAGTGATTCTAATCGCTTCAAGACTATTTGAAGATATTTGAATTTGGGAATTAACTTTTAAACCAACTACAAGCTCCCAATCCTCCCATGGAATTGATTTATTACCTCCCCAATATCTCTGTATTTTTGACTGGGCTCCACCTCTTGCGTATTCCCGCCTATGGTTAGCGGATCTCTTATATTGATAAGGCCTTCTGCTCCATTTACTGTAACATCTCCAAGGTCTTTTCGACGCCATCTATTCCTATTCACCGTTTTGGTTAATTTGCTTTAACTTCTTTAAGCATTGATAAATTTAATTTAATTAAATTTATTTTATTATGTTTTTTTAAAATTTGTTATTTCTAATAAGTTTTATTATGACTGAAGTCTTTTGAATTGTTCAAATAATAATCAAAATAAATTTAAATTAGAAATTAATATTCCTCGCATGGATTTTAATGAGTCGTTAAAAATTATTTTCACTATTTTAAGAGATAGAGAGTAATGGAAAAAAAAAATTAAATTTTATAAATAAATCTTTTTATTTTTTATTGAATTCCTCTGGATTACCACCAGATTCAAGGTGTTCTGCGTACTTTTTTAAGCTTTTTAAGAGCATTTCTCCAGCAATTCCTAAAACAGTTTCTTGGTTTGCATCATCAAATTCAGTCCAGATTGTAGCTTCTACAACATCCCCTTTAGGTTTTAAAATATAACCCAAGCTTGTCATGGGGCTCCCTTCTTGAGTAGCAGCAAGACTTTCAGGTGCATTTGTTTCTATACGAGTAGATGTGATATCTCCAACATTTGTTTTGAAAAAATAATTACCTTCACCAAGTTTGGTTACCTCGTTTACAACAATATTCCACCTAGCATAATCATCATCATCATCAATAATTTGCCAAATCTTTTCTTGAGAGGCAGTAATATCTACTTTTCTTTCCAACTTAGGCATATGCTTTTCTTTCCAACTTAATCTTTTTTTTAATGTAAAAAGAGATTGGATAAAGTTGTTAATAAAAGTTTTGATTAATGATTTTATTTTTAATAACACTCAAAATTAAATAAGCTCCACATTTAAATTCCATAGCGAATAAATAAAAAATGCTAATTCAAAATAAATTTAAAAATAATCTTTACCTTCTTTAGAAAATAATGATAGATGCAGAAACTGCTTTAATCCAGAAGACTGAATTACTGTGTAAAGGGTTGTACTTAAATAAAGAATTGATTACTAAATATAAAGAGCAAGGAATTGAAATTGATTTTGGTAGAAAAGGTGGTGCTGGACCACTTGGTGGTAGGTATTTTATATTAGAGGATGATACAACATTAGTAAATGTCGCTTTATGGAATAGTAAAGAAAAAGCAAGCTTACTTTTGGGAGAAAAAAAAGGAGATTTTTTCGAAGTTTATGATAATAAAAGCAACCGATTTTTTGGGAATTTAAAGCTTGTTGAGAATCCAAAGTTTTATTTAGAAAAAACGACAGATGGATTTGAAATGAAAAAGATAGCTCTAGTACACGGCGTTGATTGCTTAGCTAGTACAATTTATCAAAAATGCGTCTATTGGGCATGTGGTGAACCTTGTAAGTTTTGTGGAATTGAATTGAGTCTTCAATATGACACTACTATTGAAGAAAAAAATGCACTGCAAATGTCTGAAGTAATTACAGCAGCAAAGAAAGAAGAGAGATGTTCTCATATGACTTTAACAAGTGGAACAGATGAAAATATCGATAAAGGAGCAAATCGTTATATCGAATTATTAAAAGGAATTAAAATAGATCACGCTGATATTCCTTTACATATTCAAATTGAAGCTTTAGAGGATTTAAGTTATATTGATAGATTGAAAGAAGCTGGAGCTGACTCTATTGGAATTCATATTGAAGTTCTTGGTGAATCATTAAGGCAAGAGATTACACCTGGTAAATTCAGCATTTCCTACGAAGTATTTGAAAAGAATTGGAAGCATGCGATTGAGATTTTTGGAAAAAATCAAGTTAGTAGTTATGTATTAACAGGATTTGGAGAATCTAAGGTTGATTTTATAAAAAATGTAGAAAATATTATTTCTATTGGTGTTATCCCTTATATTACGCCAGTAAGGTCTATTCCTGGTAAAAAGGATTTGCCAATCACCAATTACAGTGAATTATTAGAAATTTATAAGGAGAGTGCAAAACTAATGAGAGAATATGGAGTTAACCCTTTAGAAAATAAAGCCGGTTGTGTAAGATGTGGTGGTTGTTCAGCAATTAAAGAAGCATATGTTGAAATATAAAGTAATAGAAAACAATTTATAAAAAAATATTGTCTAATCTTTTTTTAACCTACTAATTGTACCCCACATTCCCCACAATACCTAGCTCCTTCTGCTACACTAGCTCCACACATAGGACAAAATTTAATGACATCTATAGTTTGTGGGTCTTGAGTAGGTGTAGAGATTGGTTGAAAGTCTTGAGTTACAGGAGTGATTGGTTCAATTTTCATTCCCCATTTAGCGACGTTACTTAGACCAAAATAGCCTACTAGCTGGAATATCCACCCTATTAAAATAGGTATTATTAAAAAGCCAAGTGCCCACAATAAAGCTCCAGATCTTAAATTCTCTACACTAGTTATAGTATCCTTGAGGATTCTCTCTGGAAACATATCTTTGTTCTGTTGAATAAAAAGTTTTAAATTATCCCAAGCGCCTACTTCAACACTACTTCCAATAATCATAATTACAAATCCAATAACCAATAATGTGATTGTAGGTGGGAGTATCCATCCAGGAAAAGGTATTAAATCAAAAGGATCAATTATAGGACCGATTGCTAGAACAAAAGCTATCATTGCTCCTCCAACATGAACTATTATTGAGCCAATAAATTTGACAATACTAGCCGTTAAATATTTTGAACGGAAATTATTAAGAAATGGGTTATTCAGTTCGCGATTTATGTTATTAATATCTCTTAGAGCGACCAATGTTAAAATAAATTGAATAGGAATTATCACGAATGCTAAATACGGAATCATTACAAAAATTAATAGAACTCCTACACTTCGAAGACTTTTAACGAAATTAATCCACTTCATTTCTAAGTTAGAACTTGACATTTATTAATTCACTACTATTTACGTTGATTTTTGAGTATTAAAACCAAAACTGATTATATATATTTTTAGGAGTCCAATTTTCAAAATAAGACTATACTCGTAGGTTAAAGATTCTATAAAATTACTTGTTCGTTAAACAAATATGTTAAGGGATTAAAATTAAATAAATTTAAAATATTTTAAATTCTAATTACAATTACATTTTCAAAAATATTTAATAAAAAAAACACTTGTAATAACTTAGGCAAGCAATATGACAGAAATATTATTTTCACTAGTATTTCCCTTAGTATTACTTTTAATTCTAATAATTATTTTCATTAGCGGGATCTCTAAGAGGAGTCCAAAACAAGAATTTATGACTCGTGATGAATTCATAAAAGATTGGCTTAAAGATCACGGACAAGCTCATAAATTAGACGAACAATTTGTGCAAATGAAAAAGGATCCAGCGGGATTACTTTATATGCCGTTAACATATGGAGGGGCAAAATTCTTTATAAAATGTGGTTTAAGTCCAAATAAAGTATCATTTATGAATTTAATTTTGTCATTTCTTATATTCTGGGGTGTGATAATGGCTAGTGCAGGTCATACACTTGATTTAATTACTCAACAACCATTATATGGATCTTGGTTTTTTGCTCTGGCAATACTTGTACTATTTACTGGAATAGTTGATGGAATTGACGGAGCAATAGCGAGGTTATTAGATATTAAATCAAAAACCGGTGCTTGGTTAGATAATGTGATAGATAGAGTAAGTGATATTTTAATGCTTGTTTGTTTGGTTCCTACAAGTTTATTGGTTTATCCCGCCTATGGACTTGATTTTACATGGATAGTGTGGACAAATATATACCTTATTTTTATTTATGAGTATATGAGAGCAAGACATGAAGGTTTGGGTTTACATGAAACAAAACCGTTCATTGGTGAGAGAATAACACGAATAATAGTTATTGCTACATTTTTTGTAATGTATGGAGTTTCGAGTCTCGCAACATTATTAACCAATTTAATTAATCCTTCTGCTACAATCTGGAATGCTTCACACACTTGGATAACGACATGGGCTATGCTCATTTATCAAATCAGTTTATTGGTTATTATGATACTTTCAATAATTCTCTTTGCTAAGTACATCTGGAAAAACCTAAAGAAGATTGAAAATTTTGATGTGGAGTAATAAATCGTAAAAAAATGATTGAAAAAAATGAAACTGTACAGATATTTATTATATGGTTCCGTTTGGTTAGTATTTTTTGTTCTAATATATATGTATTTTCCAACTTTTTGGTCTTCTGGGGTAAAAGAAACAATTGACACATTTTTAACTGCTCCTTTAACTTATTGGTGGTGTATATTTCCACTAATTGGGTTAATTATGTTGTTAGGATTTGTTCTTTATTACGGAATACATTTCACTGCATCATTTGGGAGTGGTTATAAACCAAAAACACCATATTATGAAGAAATTAGTATACTTATTGCTTCAAAAAATGAAAAAATATTATTAGAGAGAACCTTGGATTCCATTGTTAAATCAGATTATCCTAAAGAAAAGATCCAAGTAATTATAATAACTAGTGGTTCTACAGATGATACCACAGAATATTCAAATAATTTTGCGAGAGATCATAATGAAATTGATATAAAAGTCTTATCAAAGGATTTGCCTAAAAAGGGAAAACCTGCAGCGCTAAATTATGGTTTAGAACACGTAAAAAATGATATTATAGTCCTTTATGATTCAGGGTGCATTTTAAAACCTGAAACTCTTAAAAATTTGATATCTCCTTTTCATCAGGAGAAGACTGATGCAGTTATTGGTCCTGTTCTAGTTAAGAACTGGAAAGATAATAAACTCACTAAGGGAATTTTTTTAGATTATGGTATGGTTTCGGGTGGTGGATTGCTTTTTGAAGTTAAAAATAGATTAGGATCTTCTGCCTATTCATTTGGGCGAAATTTCGCAGTTAGGACAAAATATCTTCGTAAATATGGAGGTTTTAATGAAGATTCAATGACAGAAGATCTTTATCTCTCTGCACTTTTGAATTTAGATGGCGTACTAATTCGATTTTCTCCTAAAGCTAAAATTTATGAATATGTTCCAAATAGTTGGGAGATTTTAGTAAAACAGCGTACACGCTGGCTTGCGGGATTTATAGGTGATATGCCTCAGTTAATGGCAATGAAGAGCGAATATAAAGATGGCAAAAAATTAATAATCGCAAGAAATATGACAATGATGCTTTTAGCAAATATGGATACGTGGATTCCAATTGAAATTGGATTTGCAATATTTCAGTTTCTCATTGGAGAATACTATTTACTAATTTGGACCCTATCTTGTTTATTTTTTCAATTTGGCTTCCTATTCAATGCTATAAGAAAATATTGCGATAAACATTACAGTCTTTTATTATATTGGCCAATAAGTGGTTTTATTCATCTTTACATGTTTTTACGACAATTTAAACTTCCTAAAGAAATAAGTTGGGAAAAGACGCCAATGTTATTAGAACGTGAAGAAGCAGAAATAATAGCTTTATCTAATTTATAACTAATTTTTTATTACTTTTCTATTCTATATTTATATACCAATCAATGTTATTTACATTTTGAATTAATAATTAAAGATTCTTAGAAAGGTAATTATTTTGTTCCTAAAATTCCATGATCACTTACCAGAAGAACTTAGAACAAAGTATTTTGACTTTGAACTACGTGATTACCCGGATAATAAGTTTTGTGAAGATTTATTAGAACAAATAAACTTATCCTATAATAACTGTAAATATTTTAAAAATAAACTTTGTAATAAGTTCGATTTTACTATTCCTGATGATTTATCTATTGATAATTTAGATACAATCCCATATATTCCTACAGATATATATAAAAAATCAGGAAATCGTTCCTTAAAACTCCTAAAGGTACCTCTTGATAGTATAGCCCTCTTTTCGTGTTCATCTTCGACGACAGGAGATCCTTCGATAGTTCCTCGATCATTAGAAGATTTTGACCAGTTACAATATAATTCAATTAAGGTTTTTACAGAATTTTTTGGATGGGAAAAATTAAAAATTGGTTTGAAAAGATGTGTTGTTTTTAATTTTTCACCAGATCGTTTATTCATGTCAGTGATGGCAAAAAGAAATGCTAAAGGATTTGAATATGCCGATAAAACTCGGTACTTTACAGCATGCATGAATAAATCTTGGGAATATTATGGACATGAGGAATATATGGTAAAAATGAAAATTTTAAAAACAATATGGGCAATTATATCAACTTTTTCACTAAAAGGGGGCTTTATTTTAGATGTTACTAAAATGTTGAAAATGGTTAAAAAAATTAAAGAAACAGGATATTGGAGAGATATTGAAGTATGTAAAATTTTATTTGGTGGAAGTCCACTCTTAATGAATAACATGTTTGAGAAGAGATTGATAAAAGAAAATATATCTTATGACCTTGAAGGGATCTCTTTTGTTGGTTGTGGTGGTGGTGGATGGGATGGAGTTAAAGGCGAAGCAAAGATGGGAGAGGTAAATAAAAGTAGATTCATTGAATATTATGAAAAAGTGTTTAACATTAAACCAAAAGATATTGCTGATATTTATGCATTTACAGAGGGACCAACTCTTTTTGGCGGTCATTGGTCTGAAAAATACCAAGATTTCTTATTACATTGCCCTAATACTTCCCGAATTATCGTAAGAGATCTAGACAAATTAGAACCTGTTAGTGAGGGTATGGAAGGATTACTTGAGGTAATTACACCTTACGGAGTGAATGGTAGCATAAATCAAGCAGTTCTAGTCGACGATATTGTTGAACTTATATCAAAAAATAAATGCCCAGAATGTGGCTATAAAGGTGCTACATTCAGAGTTTTAGGACGTTTAAAGAATACCCAAGGAAAAAGCTGCTCTTCTATAATTAATTGGGTTTATTGATGTTCTTTTTTTAAACCTCAATCCTCAAATAAGAGTTAATAAAATAATGAAAGATTCTTGAAGTATGGAAAGTATTTATTTTCAATATTATAATAATATTAAATATAAACTTTTTTTATGATATTATCGAATTTTGGAGGTTAAATTATGTTTTGTCAAAATTGTGGGGAAAAATTAGAAATGGAAAATCAAAGGTTTTGTCAGAACTGCGGAAGCGAAATTCTAGAAGTTCCTGAGAAATCTCATAATACCACTTGGATGGATCAACATAAAACAACAACTAGTTCAATTCCGTTACCGCAATATCCTACCCGTTTTAAAAAAGGAAGTGAACCAGGATCTTATTCAAAAAGATGTTTAGGATTTGGAATCGTATCTCTTATTATCGGAGTAATCACATTTAATATCGGATCAAGTTTTGCGATGATTTTATATTATATTACAGCACAAAGAGTGTTTTTAGGTCTCACAATAGTCCATGTTGTGGGAATAATATTTGGAATTATATCCATAGTAAATAGCGGAAAAGCAAAAGCATTGGAACCTGAAAGTTCAATTTTAAAAGCGGGAATTGCGTTAGGAATGATAGGTCTTGTTATTAATTCAATACTTATGGTAGTAGCAATCGTATTGATATATTGAGGTATTCACTATAGAATGAAAACCTAGTTCTAATTTTGATAAAAGAAAATGAAATCAAAAAATAATGATTCAATTAAGTTTCCACTAATGGGATATGCTGGATATGGGATCACTAAATTCTTCAACTCGTTTAAATCTATCTCCTTATTGTTTGATAGAATAGAGACAATGTTTTTGTTTAATGATATAAAGAAGTTAGACATTGACAGGCCAATCTACATTACCGGTCTTGCTCGTGCTGGAACGACTATCATCTTAGAAATGTTAAATAAACATCCAGATTTAGCTTCACATAAATATAAAAATATTCTTATGCCATATCTCCCTGATTGGTTTAGTCAGATGGCAGACAGATTCAATTTTTATACAAAACCTTTTGAGCGACTCCATAGGGACGGTATAATCGTTACAAGTGAGAGTCCTGAAGCGGTTGAAGAGATATTTTGGCAAAAATTTTTTAATAATCTTCATAATGAAAAAGTTTCAAATATAATTAGCAGAAATGATTCTAATGCTAAATTTGAGAAATTTTATCTTAACCATATAAAAAAACTTATAATAAATCAGAAATGTTCAAGATATTTAGCCAAAAATAATTATCTTGTATCAAGATTGGATTATATGCTTAAGATTTTTCCAGATTCTAAATTTTTATTGATTATTCGTAATCCCATTGAACATATTGCTTCATTAATTAAACAAACAAAATTATTTATAAAACTAGAACAAAAAATTCCTTTATTACCAGATTGGTTGAAAATTGTTGGCCATAATGAGTTTGGTCGTAATCAAATGTGTATAAATCTGGGTAATACAGAACTCATTAATGAAATTCACAAATTATGGAGAAGTAAGAATACTTATGTAAAAGGTTGGGCATATTATTGGACTTCGATCTATGATTTTATTGCTAAGCAACTTGAAACGATAAAAAAGCTCAAAAAGGCAACCCTAATTGTTAAATATGATGAGTTATGCGAAACGCCAGCAATTATTATAGACAAAATATTCGAACACACGGAGTTACCTGCAGAAAAATTTGAGAATGCTAAAAAATATTATATCGAAAATTTACATAAACCTACTTATTATACTCCAGATTTTTCCAAACAAGAACTTTCAGATATTTGTAAGATTACTGAAGGAACAGCCTCAAGATTTGGATATTAAACTCTATTTTCTGTTCTTGCTTTTCATTTAGATTTATATTTCCTTTTAAGCATATAAATTAAAGAATAATTTACAATACCAAAAATTATAGTAAATTTATAAATTTTGAATAAAATGTCAATTCTTCTTATAAGTCGAAATGTAAGGAAAATACATAGAAAAATTGAAAGGATATTTACTGATATATTTAGAAGGACGTTAATAATCATAAAACTAAAAAGAATTGATGCTAAAAGGAATAGAAAAGGAAGTGAAATTAGCTGTAGATAATCAAAAATTGCGTTTATATCAAGAATTCGATCAGTTTTAAACGAGAAATTCATTTTGTGAATAAACGTTATTTTTGAATACGATTTCCCATATTGGAGATATTTTATAATATTTTGGAGTGGTGTTCTATTACCATGATGAATTACTAAACCTTTTGGTGAATAAACTAATTTAAATCCTTTTTTTAACAACCTCCACGAAAATTCTAAATCTTCAATTCGATAATTTAAAAAACCACCAGAAAACTTCCATATCTCTTTTTTAAATATCATGTTACTTGTATTAAGAAAATTAATTGAAGACTCTTTGGTTAATACGGTTTCATTTTTTGTATTGAATGGATTAAGTTTCTTTTCTGTATCATCACTAAATATAACTTTTCCTCCTACTACATCATAACTATTTAAATATGGAACTAAATTTCTTAACCAGTTCTTTGAAACGAGACAATCGGAATCAGTTAGAGCGATAATATCATTTTTCGCCTCTTTAATTCCGATATTTCTAGCTTCAGCTGAACCAACTGATTTTTCCAAGGTTATGGATTTAACTGGATAACTTTTTAATAATTCTTTTGTGTTATCCATTGAACAATCATCAACAATTATTATTTCATATTCTGGATAATCTAAATTTGATAGATTCTTAATCAGATTAGGTAAAAGATTACATCTGTTCTTTATAGGAACAATAATGGATACTGGATTTAAAGTTGAAATCATCAATATTTTTAATACCAAAATTAAATATTAAATAAATGTTTAAAATGTTTTGTTCTGATTAAATCACCTTGAAATTGATATGAATACTATAAAAAATAGAATATTAAGAAATTTGGGAATTAGCTACATAAATAGGATATTTAAAGTAATTAATGGACCTACTTTTGTTAGTATATTTTTCACTCGAAAATGCAATTTTGATTGTTATTATTGTGCTACTTCAAAAGGTCAAATAAAATCTGATATTTCTGTAAAGCAATGGAAAAATATAGTAAACCACTTATACAATCAAGGATGTCGATTTATTACTATATACGGAGGTGAACCAACACTTCGCTCAGATTTGGGGGAACTTTTGAAGCATTGTATAAATTTAAATGTTTTTACTCATGTGGTAACAAACGGGGCTCTATTAAATGAGGATTTACTTGAAGAATTTGTATCATATGGATATTTTCTTCTAGGTATAAGTATTGATTGTTTTAAAGAGTCTAATTCTAGTCCTAAGAAATATCGACCAGAATTGATTAATATACTTCAAGATATAAAAAAAAAAAACCCTGAAAACATAGATTATAGCATTCATATTATAAACACAAAAGAGAATATAAAAGAGCTTATTCCATTAATAAGAACTATTAAAAACAAATTAAATTGTCGATTCTCAATAGATCCCGTACATTCGTCAAAGAAACCAAATGAACAATATCAATATAGAAGTTTCTGTCCAGAATTATTGTTAAAAAAGGAGACTATTAGTAGATTAAGGAAAGTAATTCAAAATTTGAAAAGACAAGGAATTCAACTCATGTCGCCAAATAGTTATTATTATTATATGGATAAATGGTATCAGAATAAATATTTTTGGAAGTGTGATGCGGGTGATTTATATTATGCAATTGACAATGATGGAACTGTAATGCTTTGTGAAGATGTTAAGACGCCGATTAAATTTAATGATTTTATCAAATTATCACATAAGACCAGAGTTAAAAAAATAAATAAATTCAAATTTGAATATTGCGATTGTTTTAAACCATGTTATTGGAATCCTACAAATTTTGTTAAACATCCGCTTAGAAATTATATTTATAAATATAGATTTAGATAGTTAAAAAATGCCTTTTATTACAGTTAATCAACTAAAAATTTTTTATTATGATAATAAGTTGGAAGGAATTCCCCTATTATTCATTCATGGATGGTTGGGAAGTTCTCTCGAGTGGTCTTATCAATTGTATCATTTTAATTTTAAAAACCATATTATTATTTTAGATTTACCTGGTTTTGGAAAATCAGATAAACCAAATATAAATTATTCTGTTGAATTCTTCACTAAACAAATAATAGATTTTCTTAAATTGCTTGGATATAGTGAAGTTTTTATCATAGGACATTCATTAGGAGGATTGATAGCACAAAATATTACTATTAAAAAACCAAAATTAATAAAAAAATTAATCTTAATTAGTTCTACTGCGGCCATTTCTCCCACGACTAAAGAAAAAGTTATGGTTTTTTGGGTAAGTATATTATTCAAATTATTTTATAGAAATTTTTTGAAAAAAATTATAAAACAAATCATTTCACCAGAAAAAGAAAATAGAGAATTTAGAAAATTATACAATAATTCGCTAGAACTACCAAAGGCAATAGTCTTAAGCACTTTTAAAAGTATGACGTCCAAATTCAATTTAAAAAAGGAATTATTTAAAATCTCTCAACCCACGCTTATAATTTATGGAACTGAAGATAAAATTATTTCAAAATCAATGGTTAGTGATTTAAATGATTTAATTCCTATTTCAGAATTAATATTCATTGAAAATGGTTCACATAGAGCGATGTATGATAATCATATAAAAGTTAATGAAGTTATTGAAGATTTTATCAATAAATAATTTAATATTCTTTACTTACCATTTCTTTTTCATCTTCAGTTAATTCACGTACAACTTTGGCAGGAGAACCAAATGCAATAAAAAATGGTGGAATATCTTCACTTACTACTGAATTTGCTCCAATAATAGATCCTTCCCCTATAGTAACTCCAGGTAATACAACAGAATATGCTCCTATTCTTGCATTTTTGCATACTTTAATTGGCCCAAAACTAAAACTTCCATGTTGTATATTCATTGCATTATGAGTAAGCAATTTTACGCCAATACCACATCCACTGCCCTCTTCAAATTCAATTAATTCAGGTAATAGAGGATCAGGTATTGCTTTTTGAGAAATATGGCAATTTTTGCCAATCTTCATTCCTGTTAATCGAAATAATACATTTCTAGCTCGTGGCCATCCGGTTAAATAAGTAATAATTAAGGAGATTAAATGATTAAAAGCACCTCTTACAAACCATGATACAGAAAACCCTTTAGACTGGAGATATTTTGCTATAATTAACATTGGTACAGGAGTGAAAATAAATTCATTTGTTTTTATATTAATATTAGTTATATTACCCTTAACTTCAATTTCAAATTCAGGTCTTCTACGTTTCCAAATTTTTCTAGCTTTGATTAAATCCTTAAAAAAAATTAGGAAATCAGTATTTACTAAAAACAGAAATAAACTGAGTGCAAAATTCATAGGTAAAAAGAGTAAAAGTAACATTAGCCTTACATTAAGAGCTAGATCTTGATTAAATAAGACACTAGCATATGTATAATTAATTGCGATGAAAGTAACTAAAACAAACCCTAATAAACTAAAAACAAATATTATTGAACCCGTCATATGTTTTACTTTTGCTATATTATATCCTAAAACATATAATACGAGTAAAAATGAATAACTAATGAAAATTCCAGCATAAATAAATAGATTATAATTGTAGAAGATTGATAATAACCAAGGTCTTAAGAACTCATATAATAAATCAATCCAAGGAATTGGCAGAAAAATATGATTTATTATTAGGAGTACAATTAGTAATGCGCTTAAAATTAAGAAAAGAAATGAAATTATGAATCCCTTCGTCCAGAATTTCATTTTACCTGAATCCTTAGACATTGTCTTATTTTTGAATCAATTAATTATTTAATAAATCTAATACTTGTATAGAATAATAACACATCATCTTCTAAAATATATAGATTTTCTGTTTTCACTTTACCCTAGAAAAGAAATGAGTCATAAACCAAAGATATCAGTTATTATTCCTACTTATAATGAAGAGAAAAACGTAAAAAAAACATTATTAGCAATTAAAAAGCAAAAATGTAATATTCCTTATGAAATTATAGTAGCTGATGGCCAAAGCTCCGATAATACTGTCTCTATTGCGAAAAAATTTGCGAAAGTATATCTCTCACCAGAACAAGGGAAATCACCCCAATTAAATTATGTTGTACCTAAATCTTCTGGCGACTTACTTGTATTTTTAGATGCGGATACATTAATAGATCCATATTTCTTACAGAAAATTTATAAGATATTCGAAAAACATAAAAAGCTTCTTGCGTGTAGTGCTAGAGTTAAATATTATAATGGAAAAGCCCTCTCATTTAAACTAGGTTCCCAAACTTTTTTAATAACGAGCTTTTTTTTTCTTAATTTTAATATGCACGTATGGTATTTTTTTAAAACATTACTTGGATATCCTGAACTTATAGGATGTAATATAATTGTTAGAAGAGACATTTTCTTTAAAGTTGGGGGATTTAAGCAACTACCACCAAATTTAATAGGAATTGATAAAGTTTTCTCGGATTCATTAATATATCTTACTAGAAAAATGAAAAAAGGTAAAATTAAAACTCTTAATTTCATATCAGTATTAACAAGTGGAAGATTTCTAAACACTCGTCGTAGTTTAGGACGTATAACCCAATATCGTTCAAAAAAAGAAATTTTTTATAATTTAGCAAAAGACATCAACTGGAAGAAAAAGTAATTTCTTCTATTAAACTCATTAATTATTTAATAGCTTCTTAATTTCAAGATATCGATCTTCAGGCCTTATGTTTTTCCATTTTTCTATTAAGGGAATCATATTCATTGCTAAAGAAATAGCTTGTCCCATTTCTAAATATTTATATAATCCTAATCGACCAATAGGAATAATTTTTTCGGATTTACAAGCTTCAATTAAGTATTTATTAAATAATTCAATATTTTTCTTGGTATATATCGGATATAATGGTAGATTCTTACTATTTGAGGGTATAGGTTCTTGATATTGGATTAATGATTTATTTGTTTTCTGTTGATGCATAACATTAAAATTGACTTTTCGTATATATTTTGGATGTTGTGGAAGGTTGATTGTGCCATAATTTTCATTTTCCCAATTTTCCTTCTCCTCATATTCAAAACGTAAAGACCTAAATTGTAAATTTCCAAATTTAAATTTAAGTAGTTCATCTATTCGACCTGAAAAAAGAATGAGATCGAATAATGACTCATCAAATTCACTATTATTTAATTCTATAGGAATATCATGTATCATATTCCTAAGCAATTCAGTATATCCTTTAACAGGTAACCCTTGAAAATTATCTTCAAACATCTGAGTATTAGAGTTTTTCAGTTCAATACGATTTTTGATATACTCGGTTGTTAATTCTTTAGGTTCTAAACCCCACATTTTCTTGGAATAATTATAAATAAATAGTCTATATAGAGTAATGCCAAATTGAGAAATCGCATAAGTCTCAAAATTTGTTAAATCAGGTATTTTTGGTCGTTCTTCTAAATCCTTAAGAATTTGTTCACTATCTTCTATTTCAAGTATTGTTTCTCTACTGAGAGGAAAATGCCGCAATATATCGTTAATAAAAATCCCCTTGTTATGTCTATAATTATTAAAATCTGAAAATTTGAGTACTAATTCTTTAACACGACTATCCTTTGTGTGAAACGCATGCCCACCATAAGGTTCATACAGAATACCACTAGAACTTATTGTTGTGTAACATAAACCTCCAATATGATCTTGTTTTTCCTTGACTGAAACTGTATAACCTTTATCTTTCATCAGACGCGCCAATGTACAACCGGTAATCCCCGCACCTACTACTAATATTCGCATTTTTTTCTAATTTTCTGAACTTAAATACTGAAATTAATTTTAAAATAAATATATAATTTCTTAAACAAATAAGTATATCTTTACTCTGATAATGAAAATTGCTCTGACTTTTGATATTGAAAGAGATATTCCTAATTTTCTAGATACTGATTTTGGAGTGAAAATTGGACTAATTAAAATTTTAAGCCTATTGGATAATTTTCAAATCAAAGGAACTTTTTTTTGTACCGGAACTGTTGTTGAACAACAACCGCGGGTTGTACATCTGATTGAGAGTAAAGGACATGAAATCGCTTGTCATAGTTTAAATCATGAACGGTTAAACGAATTAACATTTGAAGAATGTAAAGAAATCATCTCTAACAACAAAGTAATGATTGAAAATAAATGCAAAAATTCAGAAGTCATTGGTTTTCGAGCTCCTTATTTAAAACCTCCAAAATTTTTATTCCGATTATTGAATGATTTAGGATTTAAATATGATTCTTCAATTAGTTCACGTAAAAAGTCTCTATATTATCAAATGAAAAATTACAAAATTCAAGAATTTCATCCTTCAAGCTATTATACCTTTTTTAGATTACCTTTGAGTTTTTATTTCATACGGAAATGGATATTTAAAAAGGAATTAACTATATTATATTTTCATTCTTGGGAAGCAATAGACATAAAAAGGTTAATACTCAATCAAAAGAGTAAACTCAATCTAGTTAAAAACTATTTATTTAGACTAGATCGTTGGATTAATACAGGAGATTTATTTATTACCAGAATTAGAAAGTTTATCAAGGAAGCCCTTTCTAAGAAAGCGGAATTTGTTACTTTAAAACAATTAACTACAATTAAATGAATTTAAGAGACATTGAATCTATATTACCTTTCATTCTTCTAATATTTATAAAAAAATTCAAAAAATCCTTGATAATACTAAAAATTTTTCTTGAATTTAATAAAAATTTGATTCCTTTCTTTTTATATAATCTAATAAGAGTATCCTTCCATCCCCTATTAAAATACCCATAATAATATGCCTTAGATAACAGTTCCTCTAGTTTTTCCTTTGATAGTTTGTTTAATCGATTTACTGCTGTTGTAAAATTGTATCTACTCCAATCTCGAGACATTAAATAATCATTTTCAATCAATATCTCTCTAAATTTAGTGCCTGGTAAAGGTGTCATTATCGAATATATAGGAAAATCTATTCCTAACTTTTTAACAATTTTTATCATGAGATCTATATCTTTCTCTTCCTCATCAAGACTTGAACCAACTAACAAGCTCCCAATTATTAACATATCGTTATCATGAAGGATTTTTATTGCTTCAACAATATCTCTAAAATGAACTCTTTTCTGAATAGCAATTAAAGATTTCTGGTTGAATGATTCAATACCAAGAAAGACTAACCAAAATCCTGCTTTAGACATCTTTTTAACGATATTTGGGTTGTTTTTAATAACATCAATTCGACTTTGACAAATTAAATCTAATTTAATGCCCTCTTTGATTATTTTATCACAAATTTCCTCAACCCTCTTCATATTCGCAGTGAAATTATCATCTACTATCAATACATTCTTATAACTTTTTTGGCTTGAAATAATTTTTAACTCCTGAATAACTCGGTCAGTATTTTTCGTTCTATATGTTCCTCGATAGAAGAGATGTATATTACAGAAAGTACATTTATAAGGGCAACCCCTTGAGGTTTCAATCGCATCTAAAGGCATCTGAAAAATCTGATAATACGTCTTACTATCTCTCAAGTTTCTTGCTGGAAGTGGTAATTTATTTAGATCTTTGATTAAAGGACGATCAAGAGTATCGATAATGCTCCCATTGTTTTTATACGATATTCCTTTTATTTCTTCTAAATTTTTGTTTTTAATTAGTTCTCGAAAGGTAAGCTCTCCCTCTCCTCGGACTATTATATCTACGAATGGGTATTTTAATATTTCAGAATGAACAAAACTTGGATGCCAACCCCCTAAAATGGTTAGATATCCTAATTTTTTTGATTCATTTGCAATTCTTAAAGCAAAATTAATTCCTATTGTAAAACAACATGAAATTCCAACAACATCTGGCTTAAATTCATTAACTTCTTTGATTATTTCCTTAAGATTTAAATTTCTGACTTTACCATCAATTATTTTTACTTGTACTAAATCTAAAATATTTGCAGCAATGGATTCTAATCCTAGTGCAGGGATGTTAAATTTATCAGTAATACTCTTAGTAATAAAATTTGGATTTACTAAGGCTACTTTTTGGATTTTTTTATCAATTAATTTCATTTATTAGCCCATTTTCGAGAAGTTGGAAAATCAGATTCATTCATTTAATTTTATAAATATATCTCTATATCTTAGTAAGTATATCAAAAGTGATTTTAATTATAAGATTTATTTTTCACCTTTATGATTATTAAAAGAATTGAAATGTTGTGGTTTTAATTTTAAGGATAAATTTACAAATTTATTAGTTCTTAATTTAAATTGAAATTTGGATTGATTTTTTGAAGGTATCATTAATATTTCCAAAACCCCCAGAAAAAGGTACATTTTGTGGTACAGTCAAAGAGGCTGAGAAGTATTACAAAGAGAAAATAGAATTTTATGGATTTCCACCTATGGGAATTTTATACCTCGGGACCTATTTAAGTGAAAATAATTTTAATGTATCCATACTTGATCAATTTGCTAGGGGTTTATCGATTGAGGAAACCTTAAAGTGGATAAAACATGAAGACCCTGATATTTTAGGTTTTTCGACGATAACTACTGCAGGAACTGGAAGAAGTTCTGCAGAAATTGCTAAAAAAGTAAAAGAAGAAATAAATCCAAACGTTAAGGTTTTATTTGGGAATTATCATGCTACGTTCAATGATACTAGAATATTAAATAAGTACCCCTTTATTGATGCTTGCATAAGAGGAGAGGGGGAAAATACTCTATTAGAAATTGCCGAAAAAGCTGAGAAAGGTCATGGGTTTGAAGATATAAGAGGTGTAACATATCGAGATAATAGTAGAGTTATTAGAAATAATGATAGACCTCTTATAGAAAATATTGACATCCTTCCGTTTCCAAACAGGAATTTATTAGGAAATGTGGAATATAGAAATAAAGTTGAAGGTCTTGATCTATCTATAGGAAAATTTACTTCTGCTGCTTCATCAAGAGGATGTGTATTTAAATGTTCATTTTGTTCAAGTTCTATGTTTTGGGGTAATTGGCGTCCAAGATCTCCAGAAAATATAGTACAAGAATTATCCGTTCTAGAAGAACAAGGTTATCAAAACTTACTCTGGGTTGACGATAACTTTACTATAAGTAAAAAAAGGTTAATGAAGTTATCAGATTTACTAAAGAAAGAAAAAATAGATTTTGATTGGATGGCAGAAGGGAGGGTTACTCAAAGTTCAATAGAATTATTAAATGCTATGAAACAGATGGGATGTAAAATTCTGAGTTATGGTGTCGAAAGTGGATCTCAAAGAATTTTAGAGTGGTATAATAAACAAATTAATTTAAATCAAATTCATAATGCAATAAAAAATTCCAATAAAGTTGGAATTGATATGGTCTTAGCGAATTTTATAGTGGGTGCGCCAATTGAAACTCGTGAGGAAATTATTAATACATTAAATTTTTCACTCAAATTAGATATTGACTTTCCACAATTTCATATTTTAGGTATAATACCCGGAAATTGGATTTGGGATCAGATGGTAAAAGAAAAAAGAATTAACCCAGATGAATGTTGGGAAGTTGGTACTGCTGTTCTTCCCATCCCTTTGAGTGAATTAATGTTACGAATAAGAGAAACTCACAAAAAATTTATGCTACGACCCAATTACATCTCCCGGCAAATTCTTAAAACTATAAAAAGCAGATATAGGTTAAAAGCAATCAGTCAAAACTTCAAAAACGTAAAGCATTGGGATTTATGGAATAGTTGGAAACCCTTCTGGGGATAATCTTCAAAAAAAAATAGTTTATGGAAAAATGTGCTTTTAAACATTATCTGGGTTCCAAAATGATTTCACTCCGTGGAAATTCTCGAAATTCTTTATATTATGCGAAAGGATCTTAAGTAATGAAAAGAATTTATAAGAGCTTGTGGTATTTCTAAATATTGCTTTTATCATATATTTTGGATTCATAAAAAACTGTTTTAGCATTTCTAGAATCAAATTAGAAATCTTTTCAGTTGGAACTCCATAAGGGTCAATATCTGAGATATGAACTCCTTCTTCCCAATATTTCTCTTCATCAAGAATATTTTTCTCAACCATCTCATCCCAAATATCGGTTCCAGGCATTGTTCCCAGAAGATTATACACTGGAAAGTCAATATCCAATTTTTGAGCGAATTTTAAAGTATTATATACCTCTGAAAACGTCTCACCTGGTGCACCAACAATGAATGAGCCTAAAATGAATGGAATTTTTGCTTTACGAGTTTTTTTTACCGCTAGAATTGATTGGGAGGGTGTTATATTTTTCTTATAATAATCAAGAATTCTCTGATTCGCACTTTCTATCCCATAAAAAATAATTCTGCAATTAGCTCTTCTCATTTCGCGTACCATTTCATCAGACACTTGATTTACTCTTCCTTCGCATATCCAATCCAGGTCTACTTTATGTTTTTGCATTAATCGACTGAGCTTTATCACTCTTTTCTTCGATACAGTGAAGTTATCATCTACAAAATTTAAGTATTTATATCCCTCACTCTCTAAAAATAGAATTTCTTTCATTATATTCTCTACTGAACGAGTTCTAAAGCCCACTGTTCTTTTTCCATAACAAAAGGAACAGTGATAAGGACATCCTCGAGAAGAAATCATTGAGGTAAAACCTTCAGGTGCAAACTCTAAACCACCAAAACTCCCTGTATATTCAATTTTTAAAGCTTTTCTATCAGGAAAAGGTATTGCATCAAGATCTTTGATCAATGGGCGTTTTTCATTTCTCTTTATCTTACCATTGTCTATATAAGTTAAGCCTCTAATATCTTTCAATGATTGATTTTTTTCTAATGTTTTAATTAATTCCAGAAAGGTAAATTCACCCTCATCCCTTACACAAATATCAACTTCGGGATATTTGTTTAAAATTCTAAAATCATTATGATTTACATGCCGATTTCCAAATACTATTTTAATATTTGGGTTCCATTTCTTTACCTCAATCGAAGTTAATGCAGCACTAATTCCCGATCCAGATGCCGTTAAAGTAGAAAAACCTAAAACATCTGGATCTTTCTTTTTAATCCATTTTACTATTTGCTGTAAATTGAAACCCATAGCAGCTTGGTCAATTAAATCAACTTGATAATTCTCATTCTTTAATATAGCACTTAAGTAACAAATTCCTAAAGGCGGATAAATATGATCTGCATTTGCAACAATTCTGCCTTTCTCTAAAATTTCTCCAGGTCCCGGATTTACTAAGGCGATTTTAAATATCTTCACCGCTTAAACATTATTTGCTTTGATGAATACACTTTTATTTAAAATAAAAATCTTTATTGATTATCTTTCAATTATTCTTAAATAATTTAACTTTAATCAACTATATGTATTTTCTTTTAGTTTATGAATATTAAATTAATGAACTAACTGTTATTGGTGAATTATATAATGTTGTTAAAAGGAAAAAATGTGATTATAACTGGAGCAGGTAGAGGTATTGGAAAAGAAATAGCAAAAGCGTGCGCTAAAGAAGGGGCAAACATAGGATTAACTGCAAGAACTATGGAAGAATTGAATGCAACTAAGAAAGAAATTGAAGATCTAGGAATAAATGTAAAAGTTGTTACCAAAATTGCGGATATTACCAAATTCCAGCAAGTAATGGAAGCCTTTATGACTTTTCAAGATGAGCTCGGTTTAATTAATAGTGTAATCGCGAATGCGGGTTATTCTCGAATGTGGACAACTCATGAGTTTATCAACGAGAAATTTGCTGAAATCTTAAATGTTAATGTGCTCGGAGTGTTCTATACTTTTAAAGCCGCTTATCCATACTTAAAGAAAGATAATAAAAACGATAAAGCAAGGTTTATTATCACAGGAAGCGAAGCATACCCAAATGCTCCATCAAAACTTACAGCCTATGTAGCATCCAAATATGCTGTTGTAGGAATGCAAAAAGCCATGGCAACAGAATATAAGAGAGAAAATATAACATTTAATATGGTATTACCAACTCAAGTAGATACGAGGGCATTGAGAGGAAAGAAAGCGGGAGATGGAAACAAACCAGAACATGTTTTAAATCCTTGGGACTTAAATGATTATTATCTTTTTCTCTTGTCTGAGAATGCTAATAGAATTGATAATGGTTTAATCTTTACCTACGACTTTAATGAAGCTAAAAAAGTATTAACTGAAGCACCTTCGGGTAAAAAGGAGAATTGGGAGGTCTTCAAGGATTATTTTAGGGAAAAAGCTCCAAAAAGTTATGATAACGTTAAAAAATATGGAAAACTCGTCGATTTTATTATTTCTCGATCTTAATAATTATTTCTTTAATTTTAATATCTAATTTTAAAATTATTCTTTTTCTATAAAAAAGATAAAATAAAGTTAAAATAATTTTAAACTCTTATCTAATTGAAGAACTAATAATCATAAAATAATAGACTAAACCTCCAAGGTAACCTTAGAGGGCCAATTATTATGACTGAAAACGATAAAATTGAACAAGAAAAGAAAGAATGGGAGAATTCTATTTCACTTAAAAAAGAAAGAAAACAAAGTTTTAGGAACTTATCTGAAATAGAAAGTAATAGATTATATACTCCTAATGATATAAAAGATTTTAATTATGCACTTGACTTAGGATTTCCAGGTCAATACCCCTTTACACGAGGTGCATATCCCAATATGTATCGAGGGCAACTGTGGACTATGCGTCAATTCGCAGGATTTGGAAATGCAGAACAAACAAATAAACGATATAAATTTTTAATTAATCATGGTAATACTGGTTTAAGTGTAGCTTTTAGTTTGCATACTATTTATGGCATTGATGCAACTGATCCAAGAGCCTTAGGGGAAATTGGTAAGGAGGGTGTAGCAATAGACTCTTTGAAAGATATGCAGACTCTATTTGATGGGATTGACCTTTCAAAAATAAGTACTTCCATGACTATTAATGGCCCTGCTTCAATATTGCTAGCATTATATATCGTAACCGCTGAAAAACAAGGCCATACTCCAGAAGAGTTAAGAGGAACTATTCAAAATGATATTTTGAAAGAATATATTGCTCAAAAATCATGGATTTTTCCTCCTGAACCATCAATACGAATAATAATTGATACGATAGAGTATTGCGCAAAACATGTACCTCAATGGTATACAATAAGTATTAGTGGGTATCATATTAGAGAAGCAGGATCTACAGCAGTTCAAGAATTAGCTTTTACATTAGCAGATGGTTTTGCATATGTTGAAGCTGCGTTAGAGAGAGGCTTGGATATAGATGATTTTGCGCCTCGTTTATCCTTTTTCTTTAATTCTCATAATAACTTCTTTGAAGAAATTTGTAAATATCGAGCAGCGAGACGAATATGGGCTAGACATATGAAAAATAAATATGGAGCCAAGAAACCAGAATCAATGCGATTACGATTTCATACGCAAACAGCAGGAGTGTCATTAGCAGCTCAAGAACCTGAAAATAATATTGCTAGAGTGACAATGCAAGGGTTAGCTTCTATTCTTGGAGGAACACAATCGTTACACACTAATTCATTTGATGAAGCGTTATGTCTTCCAACAGAAAATGCTGTAAAAATAGCTTTAAGAACACAACAAATAATCGCACACGAGTCAGGAGTAACAGATACTGTTGATCCCTTAGCAGGTTCTTATTATGTGGAATGGCTCACAAATAAGATGGAAGAAGAAGCTGAAAATTACTTTCAAAGAATTGAAGAACTTGGGGGAGTTGTTCCAGCAATAAAAGCTAATTTCTTTCAAAAAGAAATTGCTAATGCTTCTTATAAATATCAGCGAGAAATCGAGAATAGGGAGAGGATAATTGTAGCTGTAAATCAATTTGAACAAAAAGAACCATGCTCAGTTCCTCTCTTAAAAATTGATGAAGAAGTTGCGAGTGAACAAATTAGAAAATTAAATAAATTAAAAGAAGAAAGGAATAATGATAAAGTACGGAAGAAACTTGAAAAATTAAAAGAAGCGGCGAGAGGTACAGAAAATTTAATGCCATTTATTATAGATGCAGTTAGACAATATACTTCCATAGGAGAAATTATAAATGCTTTAAAGGAAGTATTCGGAAGTTATCATGAAGATTCGATTTTTTAAGGAGAAGATACAAAATGAATGAGGAAAGAAAAATTAAGGTTTTGGTTTGTAAGCCCGGTCTTGATGGGCATGACAGAGGAGCCAAAGTTTTAGCTAGAGCATTACGAGATGCGGGAATGGAAGTAATTTACACTGGTATACATCAAACACCGGATGATGTAGTAAATACTGTTATCCAAGAAGACCCTGATGCTGTAATGCTAAGTATGTTATCTGGTTCTCATAATGCTTTATGCCCTTTAATCATGGAGAAATTAAAAGAACATGGAATAGATGATGTTCTTGTTGCCGTAGGGGGAATTATTCCAGATGGGGATAAAGTTTTTTTAGAGAAACATGGATTAAAAGGTTTTTATGGACCAGGAACTGATTTAAAAACTATCGTTGAATTTGTTAAAAACAACTTGAAAAGATAATAATAGAATGGATTATTCTAATTTTATTTCTCAATTATTAAAGGGGAACCCAAGAGCTGCAGCGCGTTTAATTACTTTTATAGAGAATGATATTGATGCTGCCGAAGAAATTATTAATTCTATTTATGGACATACAGGTAATGCATATATTCTAGGTATTACTGGAGCACCAGGAACAGGTAAATCAACATTTATCTCCACTTTAATTAAAATATACGTTGAACAAGGTAAAAAAATTGGAATTATTTGTGTAGATCCATCTTCACCTTTAACTGGTGGCGCTCTCCTCGGAGATCGAATACGTATGAAACAATATTTCTCATTGGATAATGTTTTTATTAGAAGTATGGCCAATAGAGGTCAATTGGGAGGACTTGCGAGAGCTACTGAGGATGTAATAAAAATACTGGATGCATATGGATGTGATATCATAATTATTGAAACTGTAGGGGTCGGACAATCTGAAGTCGATATCTTCAAATCTGCGCAAACTGTTGTAGTTTTATTAGTCCCAGGATTAGGAGATGATATTCAAGCGATAAAATCAGGTATAATGGAAATAACAGATATATTTGTCGTAAATAAAATGGATTTACCTGGAGCAGATAAAAAGGTAAGTGAAATAATGCAAATGCTTGAATTTAGAAAAAATTATAAGTATGACTCAAAGGATATAAGTGAAAAATACGCTAAAATAGAACTGTGGACCCCTGAAATCACAAAAGTGAATTCTAAAATTGGAGAAAATTTTGATGAGCTTCTTGAATTAATACAAAAGCATAAGTCATTTTTAGAAGAATCAGGTGTTATTTCGAATTATATGAAAAACAGAATTACAAATGAGACTATTCAGATTTTAAAACATAAATTGACGGAAAAAGTTGAGGAATTACTTAGTTCTGATAAAGAAATTGGAAAATATATTGATCAAGCTATTCAAAAATCTTTAGATCCTTATTCCATGGCAAATCTAATAATTAAGATGTTAGGACTTGAAAAGGAATAATAAAAAACATTTTATAATAAAATTATTTATTCTTGTTTTATTTTCTTCTCAACTAAATTAATTATGCTTTTTGCTAATAGCATAGCATTTTCTGCTTCTTCAGGATCATCATAATATCTTGAAGGAATACCTCCAGGAAGACCATTGGGATATCTAGTAGGGATATAATATTGATCTAGCTTTTTTACAGATATTAATTCTTTAAAATCTCGGTCAATTTCAATTACCATATTAATTAGATCATTTATAGAATGTGTATAAAAAATTTCAATAGACTTCACCTTTAAATACAAATAAGCTTTAAGAGCTTTTTCAGTTGATTGTTGGAAATGAAATAAAGCTAGGTAAAACCGTTTTCTTTTCCTTAATTCATCTGCATCAATGAATTCATCTTTTGCGTGCGTAAACCATCTTAAAGCTTCTTCTTTTTTAGGCTTTTTCATATAATAATCTCCCTGAGTTAATAATATTCTTTAAAAATGAATTTGATGATAATTGATTCTTAAATTCATTATCATTAAACACAATTATATCTGAAGAAATGTCTCGTATAATATTACTGTAAATAAAATTCAACCATTCTTTTCCTGTTTTATTTGAAGGCATAATAACGAATATATCGAGATCACTATTTACATCGATTTCTTCCTTAACATACGATCCAAAAAGAAATATTTTAATTGCTCCAAAACCCTTTAATTGTTTTATTAAAGAGTTTAAAGATTTTCTTAATTTAATTTTTCTATTCGATATTTTGTCCGAAATTTCTTTTAGGCGTTGCAAGATTTTTCTAATATTAATGTAACTTTATCGCTATATAATGTATATTATTATCTCTATTAAAATATTAACAAGATTATGTAAGAATAAAGCTTGATTTTGTTACTTATCATTAAATTTAATAAAACGATTATTAAATCTTTAGAAATAAAAAATTTACTTTTTTTATATAATATAAAAAGAGACGGAAAAGAAATGGTTTTATTTTATTATTCTTAATACCTACATAACTAATTACTTCTAGTGATATATTAAAAATGACTGAAAGGATTCTCTCAAGCAAAACTATTTTAATTTACCGTATAATTTTTGCTGGACTAAGTTGGTTTACTATTATAACAGGTGCATTTATAAATTCAATTACTTCGGGATTACCTCTCGTTTGGTTAGTCAGCTTTAAATATTACACCATGCAAACAAATTTAATGGTTACCATATGGTTTACATTAGCAATTTTTTGGTATAATAAACCAGAATCTCTTGAAAAAATTATGGGTCCTCTAAAAGGTGCTTTTACTCTCTATATAACAACGACTTTCATTTTCTTTGCAATTCTACTACAGATATTTTACCACCCAACAGGATGGGCAGCATTTAGTAATATAATTTTACACTATCTTACCCCAATCGCATTCATAATCGATTGGGTATTAACAGAAACTAAATTGAAATATAAGTGGAACTACTTACTATATTGGACCATATATCCAATAGGTTATTTAGTGTTTGCTTTCATACATGGCACTTTTACTATTGATTACTTATATCCCTTTCTAGATATTAGCAAACTTGGCATTCTATTGTATATAATAAGTATTAGTTTCTTAGTTGGAGTAGGTATAGCTTTGGGCAGCCTATATATTAGTCTCAATAGGAAAAGAATTAAAAGTTAAAGAATAAATAATTAACATCTATTTATTTTTAATGCTTTGAGGTTTTGAGAAATAGGAAATTTATTTTTTCTTAGGATCAACCCATTCTGAATAAATTTCTACAATTGTTAGGGATTTTGTCCTATGACATTTTTCACATTCTTCATCTGGTAATTTCTTAAAGACAAAATCTCCAAGATTGAATAATCGTGAAACACTCTCATTACATTCTCCACATTTAATAATACTATGTTTTTTTTCAATAAATCTTTTTTTTCGGTCCCAGTCGTCTGTAATACTAGGTAAT
The DNA here is from genome assembly GCA_029856145.1 of Promethearchaeia archaeon. Lineage (GTDB taxonomy): Archaea > Asgardarchaeota > Lokiarchaeia > Sigyniarchaeales > SOKP01 > Loki-b32. Next base: position 2,024 of record JAHQWK010000010.1, on the reverse strand, counting down.
GAGGGGAGTTGGGGTTCTTCAGCCATTTTTCTTCTATTTTAATTATTTTTTAAGTTAAAAAGCAAATTAAGGTTATTAATTTTTTAGGTTAAAATAAATAAATTTCAAATAATTAAATTATAAGCTTTCTTTATCTTTTTCTTTCTTATGTTTTTTGGGCTTTTTTTCTTTTTGCTTTTTTTCTTTAGTCTCTTTTTTTTCAGTTCTTTCCTCTTCGGTTTCTGATTCTTGACTTGTAGCCACTTCTACTTTTTCTTCTTTAATCTCTGGTTCAGGTTCTGGAGGCTTAGGTTTTCGTGAGATTATAACTTTTGTATAACGAATAACCTCTTTACGATACTTAAATCCATCTTGGATTATTTCTAATATTCTATTCTCTGGTACATCTTCTTTTTCGACCGAAGTTAATGCTTCATGTAAGCTATAATCAAATTGATCGTTCACTTCTACTTGTATTGGTTCAGCTCCATATGATTTTAAAATGCTCATAAATTGGGTATAGAAACTATTTAAAACACTTTTCTCTGTTTCATTTGCACTATCAATAGCCTTTTTAAAGGAATCATATAAAGGTAAGAAATTTTTTAAGACTGAAGCGGTGTATTCAATCCTCATGTTTTGTCGGTTTTTATCCCAACGTTTTTGAGCGTTTTCAAATTCAGCTTGAAGATGTATATATTTCTTCTGAGAATCATCTTTTTCTTTGTGTAATTTCTCAATTGTTTCTTTAAGATCAGCTAATTCTTTCTCAACCTTTTCTTTTGAGAAATACTCTAGTTCATAATGCTCTTTTTCCTCTAATCTTTTGATTTCCTTGCTTTCTGATGCTCTTTCAAGGTTATCTATATCAGGAGAAGTTTCTGGTTTAATTTCCTCTTTTACGTTGTTGTTATTGTCTTCAGTCATATTAGCTCGTTATTAATTCATTACTGTGTTTTATGAATAGTAAATATATGATTTTAAATTGATAATCAATTTTATTTTTTATGATTAAGAGATCTTTATAAATTTACCACAACGTTATTTTCTTCAAACTTATTATCATCAAATAAATTATTGAAGTAACTAGTTAATTTCTTAAAATATTCTTCAAATTCTTGAGCTTTAAATAGTTGCCCATGATTTAATTCACTTGCAGGGGCAGGTTCTGGTAATTTTTTTTTAGAACATCCTGCGATAATAAGAATTTTAGTCATTTTATACCTCACATAAAAAATTAGGATTGAAAAATTGAGTCTTCGATCTTTTTGGCTCGATGAAACCACTTAATCCCTAACTCCGTTAAAAGATAATACTTTCTTCTCTTTTTTTGAGAGGTATCAAACACCGAATCAACTAGCTCTTTCTTTATCAAACTCTTTACTGTTGAATTGGGGGGACTTAAGCGAATCTGATTGTCATACTTTTGGTTATATTCGTTTAAAATTCTGTTAATATCAGTTATAGTATATCTACTTATTTCTTTATGAAACATTAAATCCTCTCCCAATACTAAAATGATCCTTTTTTCTAAGTTAGAAAGAATAGGAATATCATTCATTTTCTTTTATGTCCTCCATTTTTATTTTGTCTTCTTTTCTTTCGATTAATTATATGGATTAATTCTAATGTGTCAAAAGAATGACCATAGCATTTGCAAAACCAATAAATTTTATTAGTGGTAAGCGAAATATTTCTCTGCATGGGATTATTGCATTCATGACAATTAAAATGAAGTTGCTGCTTGACATCATTTGAAGTGAGTTTAAGAATTTTTTGAAATTTATTGGATTGTGCCTTAAACTCTTCAATATCCTTAGAATGCTGTGAAATAAGGGCGGTGTACCCTAAATTCATCAAACTCTTAATTTCTTGTTCTAACTTATTATCTTCCATCCTTTAGATACACTCCTTATATTCATTTAATATGTGTAAAATTTGTTTGAATTGGGAGATAACATCATCGGAAACTTCTCTTTCAGTTTTGACTTCTTTAGGAATAATTTCGCACACAACACCGTTTCCGTAGCTTTCAGGGGGAGCTG
>JAHQWK010000001.1 GCA_029856145.1 Promethearchaeia archaeon | reverse complement strand
CTCATATTCATTTCAAACTAAGTGACAGTTCTGAGAACTTAGAAGGTGGTCAAAAAGAATATGATGGATACTTGACAGAATATAGGAATTCCACATATATCATTTCCGATTCAAGTATGTCCTATGCGTTCAGAGATTTCGAGTACGGCGAGGTTGTAAACACCAGATATTATGATGATGTATTTCCAAACGAGTTATCAGAAGTATATAACTTAGATAATAATCTTGTGCCAGTTATCAATGATAATGGAGATGAAGATAGTTCCAATGATGTTACTTCTTACATTCCTGCTCTTGAGAATCTTTTATCCCTTTCCCATCCTAGAGATGGAGTTTCAGCTATATTTGATAGAAGAATAACAATTAATGATTCTATGGAATTTGATAATATTTTGGCGACTCAGAAAGCTATTTCAATACCTGCAACTTATAATGAAGGTACAGGGATCAATGATTATTTAACCGAGCAAAAGATTGTTGCTAATGTTATTGAGGTGGTTCCAGAGATGGGAGTATATTATGATAATGTTCAAGGATATGCTCCAGATAATCTTAAAGGGTATAAGTACCTTTATTATGATGAAGATGGGGATGGACTCCACAGTACAATCTTTATTGTCGACTCTGATGGCGAAGTGGTCGGAATAGGGTTTGATTACGATGGAAACTCCTTTTTCGAGCCTCATAAAGTCATGATTACGGAGAAACATATTATTACAAGTGCGGCTACCGCAGATATTGGCAAGGCTTTGAAAATGACTTTAAAATATGCCGGTCATAAATTAATTAATTATGAAGATACTGACAGTTATGATGGAGTATTTGTAGAGCCTACATTCAGAGATTCTTTATTTGACATCTGGAAATCGCAATATACAGGAACTTCCAGTAAATTAATCAAACTTGCAATGCAACTTACTTCTCAACAGTTTGCTGAATCCCTTTCTCCTGAGAAAATTATTGGCGATATCGCATGGCAAGTAGTTTCACAATTAACTGCATTTGTTGTCGGAAAAATTACTGCAATAGCGATAATAGGATCATGTTCTACAATTGGGTCTTCTTTTCCTGGAATTGGAACTGCTATCGGTTTCCTTGTCGGTATGCTCGTCTATTGGCTACTTAACTCTATGTACGCAATTGCACAGCAGAAAGAGATAAACAACTATTTAGCTTCTCAGACCACTTATAACGAGGAGTATCAGACCACCGAGACGCTCTCGGAGAAATGGTGGCAGGATAGATACTTTGGCGATATTATGCCAAATACACTCCAAGGAAGCATGGCAGGAATCTATACTCCGGTAAAGGCTGAGACTGACAAGCATATTTATGAAGGAGAGGTCATTCTTGCTCCTGCTCATATACAAAAGACGGCCAATTTCGGCACTCAGTTTAACCCGCTATTATTAGATTATTCTCAGCAGACACGATCTTATCTTCAATATTCGGATTTTGATGATCCACTGTTGATGTCATTCTTCAATCAAGATATTGAGGAATTTTATGGAATATCTATTGAGCAACTTCCTATATTAGATAGCTTAGGTCTTACTCAGCCCCGTGATCCACGAGCCCTTTACATGAGAAATTCCATTATGTACTTAGAAGATGAGATATATAAGGCAACTGAGAGCGATCCTGAAGACAGTGTTTCATATGATCGCCTTATTCCGTACATGGTTGGCGTGAGACCCTCATTACAGTTTGTCGATTCTGATACAGTTTTAGCTCCAGAGTTTCACCTTGACTATCCTATATATGTAAATCATGAAGAATATGACGCCCTGGAAGAAGAGTATTATCACATTTACAAAGTCTATAATGGCACTACAGATATCATACAGTTGATCCCAGAAGATACTGTGGAGAATCGCTTAATTATGTCAGATATCGTGAATATTGTACCTTATTATGTCGATTCACTTGGAAATCAAGAAATTCTCCCATTGGACATTGACTATATTCCGGAATTTATTTTTAATGCGATTACAGGAGAAGTAATTTTAAATTCAAGTTTTACAATACTTTTAGATGAACATCTTACTGGCAAGGAAGATCTATATAACAATGTTGAGGGGTACGAAGGTCATATCATTCTCGAATTTTGCATAGAAAAATATAGGGATATTTCAGTGGAGAGAGATGACATCACACCAGAAGAAGCTAATACAATTGCTACCATGCAATCTGCCCACCAAGCGCTTTTAGAATATACATACCAATTTACCATTGCGGAACAGACTCAGCAGAGACTTTCCGAGACTTGCTACACCATATTTGTCACTATTATCAGTACTCTTATTGTAATGGGCGCTACGATTGTAATTGACAAAGCATTTAGTAAATTAGCTAATAATCTATTTGATAAATTAGATGATGCGATTCAAGCAGGGACTGCTGGAAAAAGGCTAGCTAATCTTTATAGTAAAATGAATACAGGAGAATTATTTAATAACCTTCTTAATCCCGCATCTAGAGGTCTTGGATATAACATGTTTAAAATCACGACTGCGATGATTTCCGAAAGTATTGAAGAAGTATTCGTAGATCCCTGGATCTCGGCTTACGTAACTAATGCTGTAGCAGATCTTGGTTGGGACGAGACAGCACAAATATACCTCAGTGGACTTGCTGAGACCGGGCGTGAGTTCTTTTTCAGCGCAGTCACTCGGTTTATGCGGGCAAGTATAAAGCCCCAAACTTCGCTGAATCTTCAGAATACAGCTGCCCAACAGCATCTAACCATAGAGCAGATGAATGAAATGAGGCAACAAGCACAAGAAGCTCAAATTCAAAAAGATAATCGGAAAGATTATATCCGTGATAGCTTCTTCACGGTGATTATGTTTATGGGTGCGATGATGGGCGGTATTTTCGGTTCAGATATTGCCGCTTTCAGCAATATTATGATTATCGGCGGAGCTTCAGCTGACAGTTTATTTGAATTAAAGGATGCCGTTAAAGGTATTTTAGAATCAAAACACCAGAGACAGCAAAGGGTTCAACAGCAAGTTATCAACGATAAACTCCTAGATATTTTTGAGTCACAAGTTATTGCTACAGAACTTGATCTTATAGAGGAAAATGAGATTGAGTGTCTTATAATAGAGGCTTTAGGACCAGAGATGGTCTATGATAGGACTCCTACTCCTGGTCAAGTTGCTGGTGCAGCTGTATTACATTCAGTACCTAAGAGATTTAATATAAGGACGATAAATCTTAAGGGTCAAGCAAAGCGAATCGTAAATAATCATTTAAGCTATATTAAGACAATTAGAAGGCAGTTAGGTTTTAAAGGTTTGCAAAGGAGGCTTAGCAGTACAGATAAAATTATAAAAAGGGAGGATGTCCAGAATTTTGATGATCTTGTTTCAATCCAAGGGCGTAGAAAGCTTTTATGGTACGGAATTGTTTATGAGATTATTAGTCCGAGAGGGTCTAAATATGGTGGTTTAACCATTACTTCTTTGACTGTAAGATGGGAAAAGGCTGTAAAGAATGCAATTAAACATCCTAGTATGACTCGGGATTTCGATCAAGAAGTATGGGATGTTCTTCTTGAAGGTGGAAGTTTCATGGAAGATGATTACAAACATGCGAGTGGTTCTTGGAATTGGGGCAAAATTTTTGCAATACTTAACGATGATAACCTTGGCTTCAAGAAAAGGGTTGTGAGAATTGCTTTTAGCCAAAGGTCATTACGCAAAGCTGAGCACGATTTTATCAGCGAGTTTAATTTAATTAGCGATGGCCTTAATATGCTAGCAGGAGGAAATCTAGGGCGTAATAGAATAGAGCTCCCAATGTTGTTCATTGCTCAATATGTTGCCATGGGATTAAATATTAAGGAGATAGCACAATTACTTAGACAACAAGGTTGGTATGTATCAGAGACAACAGTTCGTCGTAGAATTAATGATTATTTTGGTAATTTTGAAGAAGCCCAAATTTTATTTTTAAGACCAATGTTAGAATCTCTAATTAAGCAAGGGTATGAACTTTTTGAGATTAATTCTGCCTTTGGTCGTTTTATAGGTGAAAGAATTAAAGCTTTTTTTGGAGGGAAGACATTTGGTGAGCTGTTAACGATAATTAATCAAGATTGGAGTCAATTAGAGATATCTAGGGCAGGGTCTGGAACTTATTGGGTACATGAGGGGATTTATGAAGATGTATTACCATTAGCTACAATTTTTTATTTATTAGAGAATATATTCTCTATAAAGGCGGCAGCATTGTCAGATTATTTTAGATCAATTTTGTCTGGTAAGTCATACCACGCAATACGAAAAAGCCTATCAGATCAAATTAGAGCTCAGATAGGATTTGATTATTGGTTCGATTGTAAAGATTATTATTTGACGCCATACATCATTGAAGAATATCGAGGTTGGGATGCATCAAAGGAATCAATAAACAATTTAGCAAAGAGAGTCTGGTCAAGATATGGTTATTCCGAAAGTCAAGCTTTTAATAGTCATAATCTTTACAGCAGAAGATTGTTCAATAGTCTCAATACCTTGGATGCAGTAAATTTCCTTAAGACCCATCCTACAATCACTAATCTAAGGGAATTTAGACAAGTTTTTTATGCAGAAAAAGGCAAATTTAACGTTAAAACCTTGACTAAGGCTGAAATTGACCATTATTTGATAAAATATATGCATATTAATGATGCCATAAAGGATTTAGGAATGGAATATGGTTATTTGAAGGAACAAGTAGAAAACTATTATACAAGTTGGGCCAAGGGCAGAGAAGAAGTTGTTTTTACATCGATCGTGAATTCATTTAGATCAATCAAAGGGTTGCCAAGCGTTCAACAGATTTATAACAGCTTTCGCTCAGTTGGTTATAAGACTCCTAATTCCCATAATAGGGATACTAGAAGATTATTTGAGCATCGGTTTTTAACTACTAGAGAAGCAATTGAATTTTTCCAAATACATCCGACTATTAATACACGTAGTCAGTTTAGAGCATTTTTTTCTAATCCTTATTCATGTCTAAGGGAAGATAATTTTTTATAATCAACTTTCTTTATATAAATTATAAATTCTTATATTTGAGAGTACATATGCTGTATAATAAATTGGATTTAAGTTATCGTGGGATTAAATCAATTGGAGATGTTCAAGAGTTAGAAAGGATCTCGGGTATAGCTTCTTTAAATCTTTCCGGTAATTTCATTGAGAAGATTGAAGCTCTTAGGAGTCCAAATTTAGTTGAATTAATTCTATCCAGTAATAAGATTACTCAGATTGAAAATCTTGTTAGTCTCTTTAATTTGAGAAGTCTTTATATATCTGGTAATAAAATAACTAAGATTGACGGATTATCAAAGTTGCAGAAATTAGAATCTCTTTCTTTGATGAAAAATGAAATTTATAAGATAGAAGGTTTGGATGGTTTAATAAATCTTGAATACTTAAATTTAGCTTCAAATCAAATAAAGAAAATTGAGAATCTTCAAGATCTTCAGAAATTGTCTGATTTGATTTTATCTAATAACCAGATTAAGGTAATTGGGGCTTTAGGAGATCTTAAAGATTTAAAGAAATTAAGGCTAGATACTAATGAGATTAATGAGATTTCATGTCTAGAAGGACTCAAATCTTTGAAGGTCTTAGGTTTGTCTAACAATAATATATCTAGTCTACAAGGTATAGAGAGAATGATTAATCTTGAAGGATTATATTTATCTAATAATCCTATATCTGATTTAAGGCCATTAAGTAGTCTTCATAGATTAAAGCATTTATATCTTCATAATATAAGAGTCGAGAATTTAGAACCATTGTTTGAATTGAGGAATTTAGAGTGGTTAGAAATGAATGCCTTTCTGTTACCTCATAATTTTAGAAGTGATATAAAGAAATTAAGAGAATTAGGTGTTCATGTAGAGTAATTTTTTTTTACCTTCTCAATTTCTTGTTATTATTATGTAGTATTTTAATATTTCTAGAATTAATATTTAATTATAATATATAGAAGTTATCATTCATAATTTCCAAGTTTTAATATATAACAATAAGAAAATTATTCAATAGACGCTTTTATCCCCAATAATCAAATTATCTTTACTAATATTTTCAACCTTTACATTACTACCGATAATCGAGTTTTGGGAGATAATATTATTAAGATAAGCTCTCGTTTCTATAACGCTGTTTTCTAAAATACAATTTTCAATGTAGGAGTCATTACCAATAGAGACATAAGGACCAATTACAGAATTTATAATCTTAGAATTTTCTCCAATAAAACAAGGATTTTTTAAAAAGGCTCTCTCTATGGTTATATTATATTTTGGAAAATCAACAACCCTACTAGAATTTTGTTCTAAAAGATATTTATTTCCCTTTAAAAGTTCAGAAGGGCGCCCAAAATCTAAGATTCCTTGTTTTAATTCTACCGCGGCAATTTTAAATCCTTGGTCTACAAGATCCTGTAAACTATCTGTCATATAAATTTCTTTCGAATCATCAGTTCTCTGGTCCAGATATTTTTTAAGATTTTTGAAGAGTGCGCATGTAGCAGTATTTGAAAATGAATATGGTCCTGCAATAGCTAAGTTTGATACAAACTCTTTAGGTTTTTCAACTAATTTTTTTATTAGATTATTTTCATTTACAACCACAATACCGTAAGAGCTTGCATCTTCTTTAGGAACTTTCATTACGGTAATTATCCCATCTACATCAGATTCCCAATATTTATACATTAGATAAGAATACTCATCTAGAGGTAACATATCACCCAAGAAAATAAGAGATCCTTTTCTTTTATCTTCTTTCGCATTTTTTGATTCTGCTTTTTTGAATCTTGAATGTGCTAAATAGATGGCTTCCCCTAAACCCCAATAATATGGTATTCCTTCTTCATATCCTCTTGGAATTTGCTCAATAAATGTTAGGTTAAATTTTTCACTATAGTTCTTTTTGATATACTCCATTATTTGTCTTTTTTTATAACCTACTATTAAAATTAATTCAGTATCCGCATCAAAAGTTTTACTAAATTTACTAAGAATATGATCCAGAACAGTTTTACCTGCGATTGTTAAGAATGCTTTTGGTTTACTTAAGGTAAATGGGCGTAATCTTGAACCGATACCAGCTATTGGGCCAATAATTTTCATTTTTTTGAATGATTTGATTATTTTAATAAAATTTAGATTTGTCTGAATCAAAAATCCTCTGTAAATATCCAAATAATAAATCAAGCCCATTTTCTTCTTTAATTGAGCAAGGCATTAGTTCTGCAGTTGAACCCATTTGAGTAAACACTTCTGATAAGTTCATTGATAATTCTCTGATTAATCCACTCTCTCTTTCACTAGTAGATTCTTCTAATGCTTTAAAATCTTGACTCCAATTTACAATCATTTCAATTTGATCTTCATCTAAAAGGTCTACTTTTGAGAGAATATTAATTTGAGGAATCTCTCTAAAGCGGAATTGAACAGAAGCAGCTAAAAGTAAGGTGGAGATAAAACCATTTGGTCTTAATACAAGATTTGAATCAAAAAGAAAACTTACTGCTCGTTGAATTGAACCAAATCCTAAAGCACTTGCTATAAGTGGACCAGTTTCACGAAAAGCAAATAATTCTAATTGACCAGCAGTATCTACTAAAATCCAATCTGCGTTAAATTCATCTATCTCATCTTTTAAATCGTCTAAATAATTTACCATTATATCAGAGGCTAATATCATAGCTCCATTAGGACCTAATCCATATTTTTCCATAACTTCTTCAAGAACAATGTAATCTCGTATATCTATATCAGGAGCATATGTAAGAATCCTTACTCCTGGATCTAGGTTGATAGTAATAACAGATATTTCTGGATCCCGATTTACAATATATTCTTTTAATTCTCCTGTAAGTGTAGATTTTCCACTTCCTGCTGTTCCTATAAAATAATTTAATAAAATTTTTTTAACCTCAATTGAATTAACAAATCCTAATAATAATTTAATACTCGATTAAAGAAAAAGATTTATTAGTAATTAATTGGGTAATAATAATTCAAAAATAATTATAATCTTCTTCTATTATAAGGAAAGTGTGAGAAAAGATTTATTGAGGTTCTTTTAAATTCTCCAGCGCAAGTGGTTCCTTTTGTTTATTTTTTAATCGTTTAATTTGATTTTTTATAGATTCTTGTTCTTTCTTCATTAAAAGTTCGTCAGAAAGTGTAATAGCTTTAAGATCTTCTTCGCTCATAGGTTTTAAAATGTTTTTTATATTAAAATCAGTATTTTCATCGATAGAATTTTTAAAAATAGATTTCATTTCTTTGATTACTAAAATTTTTGCTGAAGGCGCTCCACTTTGAAGTAAGTTAGAATTAGAAGGGAGTCTTCTTATTCTTTCAATACCAGGCTCTTGACTCCTTTTAACAGGAATTGGGGGGAGATACTGAGTATTATTGAAACTCATGTTTTTCAATATGACTGCTAAATTTTTTAGTTGTTCTTCAATGTTTTTTAAAGACTTATTGCTTTCACTGACCATTGAAATTATGGAAAAATCTTCAGGAATATTTTCAACTCTTTTCTTTTCATATATAACAGTTCTTTTTTGTTCGCTCTTATTAAAGTTTGTTTTAATTTCTTCATAGATTTTTTCTTGGGTAAATGTACTTCTTAGATTTTTGTTTGGGTTCAAATCCTCAAATTCGAATCCTATATAGCATTCCTCATTAAAATCAATTTCAGATACTTTAAAGGTTTCTCTGAATGAATGCTCAATTCGTTGACCTGAGTTTAGAAAAATATGTAATCGTAAAATCTTAATTTGAAGATCTTCAAGATTATTGATTAAATCTAAATCAACAGTGAAGGCAAGTGTTTCACCTGAATGAAAAATCTTTTTAATAGAAATAAGGTAAGGAGGTTCTTTATAGAATACTTCTTCTTTTGAAATTTCAAATTGTATATTTAAGCGTCTTATATTATTGGGGAGATAAACTAGTTTTTCGTTCTCTTCTTTTTTGAATTCTAAAAAAAGTTTCTTTTGGTCGTCCCAAAAAACCTGGAACAATTCCATTATAGTTTGAAACCCTCAATCTTGTACTTAGATATTACAATTTATCGAATTTGAAGATATTAAGCTGATAGGTCTTAAAAATATGTTGAGATGTTTAGATTATTGATTTTTAATCATATTCAAAGGAACCTTTAAAGGTTAAATGAAAAAGAAAGGGCACTATATTTCTCTTTTAAAAGTTATTAATAATTAGATTTAAGAATTAACTAATTTTCAATTTCGATAAAAAATATATAGGCCGTTTCAAATTATTTTTAAAATATTCTATTTCCTCTTTAGATTGTTCACCAATATAATTATTAATCTCAATCACTAATATAGCTTCCTGATCATGCAATTTTTTTAGTGCTATTTCTTGTAGGTTATCCCATTCTTCAATTGAAGATTTTTCTTTATTTATTAAACCGTCTACCGAACAGATACTTACAAGTTTTTTATAAATAATTTGCAATATTGATTCAATTTTAATAAAATAATCTTTAAAGCGAATAGAGCCAACTAAATAAATTTTATTCTCTCGTATTCTTGAAAAATTATATTTTTTGAATTCAGCCAAGAAATTCTTATTTAATCGTTCTTTTTCCATAATATATTAATCTCGATATATTATTATTAATTTTTATATGAAAATTAATTCCGTCTATTTGGCAGAAAACTTAGAATTTCTAAAAAAACTTGATTCCGATTCAATTGATTTAATCTATATAGATCCACCTTTTTTTAGTGGAGTGGATTATAAAGAGTTTTCTGATTTATGGAATTCCCTCGATGATTATATTAATTTTATGAAGACGAGAATTGGGGAGATGTATCGGGTTCTCAAAAATTCTGGAAGTTTTTATTGTCACTGTGATCCGAATGCAGCTTTTGAATTAAAAGTTTTATGTGATAACATTTTTGGCAGAATAAATTTTAGAAGAGAAATTATCTGGAATGTAGGAAGTGTGTCTGGATTTAAAAGTCAAGTAAAAGGATGGGTACGCCAACATGACACTATCTTATATTATACAAAATCTGATATTTTTACTTTTAACAAGCAATATACGCCATATAAAGAAGAATATATTAGAAAAATGTTCCGCTATCAAGATGAAAACGGACGTCTTTATAGAAAAAGAAGAGGGGGAAAACAATATTTAGACGAAAAACCTGGCAATGCTCTAGGGGATGTCTGGAATGATATCTATTCTTTTCAAACCACTACAAGATCAAAAGAATATCTTGGTTATCCTACTCAGAAACCAGAAAAATTATTGGAACGTATCATCTTAGCTTCATCGAATAAAGGAGATCTTGTAGTTGACTTTTTTTGTGGAACAGGTACAACTTTAGCGGCAGCTAATAAATTGAATAGAAAATGGATTGGGGTAGATAATAATCCAAAAGCTATTGAACTGTGTAAAAAAAGATTAAATATTAATTATAATGATAAAGAAATTAAAAGAGAAGGCTAATCTTTTTCTATTTTTATTTCACTGATACCAATCCATTTTTTAGCATCATCAAGATTTTCTACAATCTTCCTTTTTGGAGAATCTGCTCTATCTAACAAGATTTGAGCTTCTTTATCCAAAACAGGATTTCGTGCAATGATATATGCAGACTTAACTAATCTATCATTATTCTTTTTAAGAAATTCTAGTACAATTTCAAATGATTTGAGATTTAATAATATGAAGTCTAATCCATCAACTATTACTGAAAACATTTTTAGATTTTTCGTCTTTTCTTCAAATTCATCAATGAATTTTTTCGCTACTGAAGGTGGAAATGTACCTATTATCTTTGTATAGAGATGATATTTTCCTATTTTCTCAATTTTATACATAATCTAAAAATTGAAATTTATTTCTGTTATTATTTATATTTATCAAATTACTTTATTTGTTTTATTGTTCTAGAAATACTTAATAGATTTAAATTTGAAATTTAAAAAGGAGAAATAACGAGTGAGAGACCAAATTTTTAATAAATTTGAATGGCCTTATCCTATAAAATGGAATACGAAAAAAGAAATAACCTCTGATGTTTTAGTTTTGGGGGGAGGAATAGCAGGCTGTTGGGCTGCAATAGCCGCGGCAAAAAAAGGAGTAAAAGTAGCTCTTGTTGAAAAAGGAGCAACAATAAGAAGTGGTGCAGGTGGATCTGGATGCGATCATTGGGAATCCGCAACAACCAATCCTTGTTCACAGGTGTCCCCCGAAGAGCTCACAATGGCTATGATTGAAGATCATAATGGCTATAATAATGGAATTTCACATTACATCGAATGTAGGGAAGGTTATGATAGACTTTTAGACTTGGAAAAAATGGGCGGGAAGATTAGGGACACGGAAGATGAGTTTAATGGTGCTGAGTTTAGAGATGAAAAAACTAAATTCTTATTCGCTTATGACTATGAAAATAAGTACACCTTACGAGTATGGGGAACAACCTTTAAGCCAGCTCTTTATAAGGAATGTAAACGCTTAGGTGTTGAGGTTTATGATAGAACTATGGCTACAAGTTTATTAACAGAAGGAGGTAAGCAAGGAGCAAAGATTATTGGAGGAATAGGGGTAAATGGACGAACGGGTGAATATATTATTTTTAAAGCCAAAGCAACCATATTATCCATGGCTCGTCCAACGCGAATTTGGCTTTTTTCTCCAGGATTTCCAGGAATTTCTGAATTCCGTCCACTTCAGTGTATGGGGGACGGTCATGCCATGGGTTGGGAAGCAGGTGTCGAATTTGCTATGATGGAAAAGTCCTTAAGAGGACTATGGTCGGGTGAGCGAAGCTTTCCTCCTTATGGAACTGGTAATACTCATAATACATGGTATGCCTGTTCAATGGTTGATGCGAACGGTAAAGAGGTTCCATGGATTGATAGGGATGGCAATATACTTAAAAAAATTTCTCAACGATATCGACCAGCTCCAGGGCAAAAACTTTTCCTAAAAGGAGGGGGTGAATCTGATTTTCATTTGTACAAATACTTAGGACCTGATACTCTTCCATTTGAAGATCTTTTAAAACAAGGTTTTAAACTACCTTTTTATGCTGATTTGCCTAGTATGCCCGAACTTGAACGAAAGGCAATCTGGGGTTTAATGGTAGGAGAAGAAGGAAAATCAAAAATTCCAATACTGGATACCTATACAAGAGAAGATTTTAATCCTAATCGTGATTTACTTCAAAGTTATGGAGAAGGATGGACATCGGCTTCTTTTCTACCACGAGAACGGCAACTTTTCGGAGTTCCCGGTGGAATTTTTAATGATTGGGAGTTGAGAACAAATCTAGAAGGACTTTATGCTGCTGGTGATCAACTATTTGCTTCAGATTGCAATGGTCATGCCGCAGCTACGGGTTATTACGCTGGAAGGCACGCTGCTGATTATGCGATGATAATCTCTGAAGCTGTGATAGATTATCATCAAGTAGAAGCAGAAAAAACTCGTATTTATTCCCTTTTAAATAGAGAGAATGGAATAGGGTGGAAAGAATTTAATATGCATATTACAAGAATTATGCAAAATTATTGTGGTGCGATAAAGAGCGAAGAACTCTTAAATATTGGATTAAAACACTTAGATCAAATGGAAAAAAATGAAGCACCTAAGTTACGTGCTCTTAATCCTCATGAATTAATACGCTCACTGGAAGTTCTAAATATACTTACTAATGCTAAGTTAATAATTCATTCTTGTTTAGCGCGGAAAGCAAGCTCTAAGCAGTTGCACTTTAAGAGATCAGATTATCCAGAAATGGATCCGCCTGAGTGGCATAAATTTATTACAGTAAGACTTGAGAATAACCAAGTAGAGATTGGTGAAAAGCCCATTGATTATTATGGTTCTCTTAAAGAGAACTACGAATCTCATAATAAAAATTATATTGGAGGGTGAATAAAATAATGGATAAAAAAGTTTATGCAATTCCCGAACCAGGAATTTCGAATCCTATAATATTTAATCCTGATATTTGCAATGGGTGTAATAGATGCATGGAAGTATGCCAAATAGATATATTTGTACCAAATCCAGAGAAAGGAAACCCTCCAATCGTACTATATCCCGGAGAATGCTGGTATTGCGGTTGCTGTGTAGATGAGTGCCCGAACCCAGGTGCTATCAAGCTTAATCCACTATTAATGAATCGTGTATACTGGAAGCCGAAAAATATTGAGAAAAAATGATAAAATCATAAATTAATAGTAAGTATTTATAATATGTAAAAATCATTTTTATTTTTAAATTAAAAAATATATTTAGAGTTGGTATTATGGGAATAGAGAAAATAAATGAAGAACAGTTGGAAAATGAAAGGTTAGAAAAAGAGCGATTTGAAAAAGAACAGCTTGAAAAAGAAAGAATTGAAAAACAAAAAAAGGAGAATAAATTATTTCCCCATGACTCTCTTTTTATGATACCTAGTTGGAGTGATTTATTAGGTTATCCTACATTAGGAACCTATGTCCATCATCCAGTGTCAAAAATAGTCTCAGATGCAGTTATATTTTTAAGCGGTTATGACTATTCAATTGAGACTGCAAAAGGAACGCTTCATTACCTATTTGGCTTAGGATATTATTTCCTAAAATTTGAATTAGAATCTGGTAAATATATTACCGATAATAGAATATTGACAGGATTAGTACTATCAGACTTTGTATATGACCACATGGCTACTTCAGGAAATATAACTTTAGAAGAAGATCGAGATGTTATCATAGCAGAAAAAGTGATTAAAGTCCCTGTAGACTTGTCTTATAAATCAGAGAATCATCTAACTTTCATAAAAGGGGCATTAATGAGAAATGTTTTCATACCTAATAAAGATATATTTTTGGAAATGATGGAAAGAATCCGTAAAGACGATTCCTATCAAATTGCTAAAGATGGTCATATGCTTTTGAGTACACATTGGGATTTTTACAATCAAATTTTAGTTTCTGATAAAATGAGAGGAAATCCCGATACTTCTTACCTAAATTCAACAGCTGGATTAGATGGAATTATTTTTGCAGCAGATCAACATTTACAAGAAACAATATCTCATGTAAATCTCAGTGTTATAGAAGGTAATATTGACTATTTGAAAAGTATTTATTCTAATCTTGAGTATGATCCAATGTATCTCTTCTCTATAACAGAAAAGGCATCGACAATGCTAAACTCCAATATACCACAAATCTCTTCGAAAAAAAGCAAATCAATCAATACAAAAACGTCTAAAGAATCTATTTTTACCTCTGCAGAAGACCGTTTGTATTCCTTTGTCAGTTGGCCCGTCCAATTTAAAAGAAAAGCAAAAAAAGAGACCCCAGTTTTGTCTAAAACAGAAGAGTACCCCGCTTATCTTCTCCAAAATGATATTCAACAACCTAGTATTAGCCCCATAAAAATACCCGACCACAAACAAGAAAAATTTGAGTTAGAAACATTAAAATCCAAAAAGGTAGAGTCTAAACCATTACCAAATCCCCCTAAGCCTGACGTTAAACAAATTTTATTATATCTTAGAAAAGTTATAGATGAAGACTACGAAATGAGATCTATTGGACAAGCATTTGAAATCGCTAGAGAAAGTATGAGGCAAATAGGTGTAAGCGCAACAACAACCGAACAGAAAAAAATATGGGAAATGAGTAAACATGCTAACATCTTCTTGAAAAAGGAACCAAACTATGGATTACCATTAAAAGAAAAACAAGAATTACTCCGAACAGTAGGAAAATGGATTTTTGACCTTGAAGAAGAAGCTCGAAAAGAAAGAGAAAGATTAGAAAGTATTCGTTTGGAGCAGGAAAGAATTGAAAGAATGGAAAGGGAAAGAAAAATAAGAGAAAAGCAAGAAAAGGAAAGACAAGAAAGAGAACGTCTGATAAGAATTCGAAAGGAAGAGGAGAGGAGAAGGCAAGAACAACTAGAAAAAGCAAGGTTAGAAAAAATAGAAAAGGTAAAGCAAGAACAAATCAGATTAGAAAAAGAACGTATAGAGAAGGAGAGGAAAGAAATAGAAGCTATTGAAAAAAAAAAACAAGAACTTGAAAGATTGAAACAAGAAAGAAAACAAAAAGAAAAAGTAGCAAAACTAGAAGCAAAAAAGCGAAAAAAGCTAGAAAAGCAAAAGAAAAAATTAGAAAAAAAGAAGCAAAAAGAACAAGAGAGGCTAAAAAACCTCTAATTTTTTATTTTTACCCTCAAAATATTTAGGATTTTGAGAAGACAAAAATGAGCGTGAAATCGGGCTTTCACGAAAATATTCCCTCATTGAAATTTTGAAAAAATTAATAAAATTCGATTATCACCTATATTATCTAAGTGTAAATTAATCTATTCTTATCGAATGACGGAAATGTAATTGATTAGCATGAAAAAGATGGGGACTGAGGGATATGATCATGGAATGCGCCGTAGGCAATCCATTTTGAACCCCCGACCGACAGGTGTCCACGGAACAGCTTTTGCTTGTAGGATCTGGAGCCTGCTGTGCCACCGGGTTGTGCTTACTAAGCGATATTGCTTGGAAAACTACACCAAGTCCCCATTGAGAAGTTAATTTATAAAAGAATGTATAAAATTTATATCTTTTTCTTATCATAACACGCGATTCTGATAATTTAGTAAAAATAATAATGATTTAAAAATTTGAAAATTCAATGATTAAATCTAAATTTAAATTGAACGATCTAAGTCTAACAAAGATAACTTTAATTCAAATTACGATTGCTACAATAATATCAATAATATTCCAGTTTTTAATCCCATTTTCGTGGCAACCTTTGGACACTTTTCTTTACGGAGTTAGGCAGCATGGAGATCCTGGCACAAATTTAGTTATTTTCACTCTAAGCCAATGGTATTTCTCACTTTCATTGGCATGGCTTTTTTATCGTGATAATCCATACATAAATAATTTTTTAATTTATTCAATTATACCTCTTGGTATAATAGTCATCTATGAATTCTTTTTCTTATTTTTTTATTATGATTATATACATATAACTCCTGTTATAATAGATATTTATTTGATTTGGAAGAGAAGAGAAACATTGTCAAGGAAGTTTGTTCTTTATATTATTCCAATTAATATCTTTTGGCTAATTTCTGTGTATTTCTTAAAGTTGGCTTACAATAATGAGGATTTAATAATTTATATAAGAAATATTATCATCTATTCTACGTTATGGGTAGCCTTATCTTTTCTTTTTAAAAAAAAAAAGGATAACAAAGAGAAAGGTGCATAAATGGCGGTACTTCGATAAGAACAGATTTTAATATTATTATACTCTTCATTTTTTAAAATTTAAAGACTCAAACTTTCAATTCAGTATATTTAAATAATCTATTATATATATGTATATAAAGATATATACTATTATATAAAAAACCTCATAAAAGATAATAATAAATTGGTATTAAGACCTAAATGTGCAAATTGTGGAAAAAGAATTTACTTATCTGCGTCTTGGAGAATCCCATCATATTGTCCAAGATGTGGTAAGGAAATAAGTTCTAATAAAAGGAGAGATATTGTAGGACATGAAATAAAGTTTTGCTGTCTATCTTGTATCCTGTTTTTCGCAATATTAATAATTGTAATAGCAATTGCTATGAATTACGCAAATCTCTCTTAGTAATTTTTTTTTTCCTTATAGTTTCTAAATATAAGATTTGAAAAATTTTTAGACCCCTAATCCTAATCTATTCAATTGTAACCCTTGGAATAATTATTTCTTATGAATTCTTTTTCTTATTTCTATATTACGATTATATTCATATAACTCCTATAGTAGTAGAGATTTACTTGATTTGGAAGAGAAGAGAAACATGATCAAGGAAATTTGTTCTTTATATTATTTCTTTCAATATATCTTGGTTATTTTCAGTTTACTTCCTAAAATTGGCTTATTACAATGAAGTTTTACTATTATATATTCGAAATATTCTTATCTATCTGGCACTATGGATTTTACTATCATTTCTATTTAATTCCAAAAGTAGAGATCAAATAATTAAATAGGGATTTATTGTATTTTTTCTCCGCATTCTTCACAATATTTAATATTTTCTTGGTTTTTTAGTTCTTTACCACAATTAGAACAGAAATTAGTTATTTTGTGTAAAGGAGATCCTTTTTTTAAAGGTTCATGTTTAAAAATCTCTCTTTCTTTAACAGTGTGTTCAAGTTCAACATTGCAATTATCACAAAATTTAGTATCAACTCGTAAATACTTTCCGCAAGAAAGACACTTGAACCATAATTTAAGACCACAATTTCTACAAAATTCACCATATTTACTTATAGGAGCATTACAACTAGGACAAATGTTTCTTTCTAACCAGAAATAACGTGACGTCATTTGACCTATAATAATTAAGAATATTGATATTGGCAATAGAATCCACCAAATTGGGTTTATTAGCAGAGATAATATACAGCATAGGGATATAATTATAATAAGCACTAACATCCAAATACCCAAATGGCTTTTTTTCTTTATGCTTCCACTACTAAAGTTCACAGAAATTCCTTTTCTTTATAAGTTAATTTGTATAGATTATAATTTTTCTTTAACTTTAAGATATTTGGATGAAAAAATTACCCAATAGTTGTTTTGCAATAGGGACAAATATTTGTACTATTATCAATTTCTTCTCCACATGCGAAACAAACTATTTTATTATCACTATATAGGATCTTTTCCTCGGCTTTCTCAAGATCTTTGGCTTCTGACGCAAATATTTTTTTATCAGACATGATTTTAGCATGAATTAGAATTAAATTTAATTAAAGAAATAATGAGAAAACTTAATAAAAAATTGGAGTCCGATATTTAAGGTTTTTACTATGGTCAAGATTAAGGTTTTGGTCCTTTGAGGCCCAATTAGAATTTAATGAAATTAGGCAAAAATCGGGCGATAATATACTTCCAGGTGAAACTGTAATGATTCAAGTTGATGAAACCACTAAAATTACAACTTTATAACAATAAGATTGCAAAAATACAAGGATTGGATAACCTTACAAATTTAAGAAGTATATCGTTTCAATCTAATAATATATCTGAAATTAAATGTTTGAATAAATTACCAGACTTAGAAGAAGTAGTTTTACGTGGAAATCCCTTAGAAGAAGAATATGTCAACAATTTCAAGGTTAATTTAAAAAATTCAGGTGTTAAGACAAAATATTATTTTCCTTTTTATTTCGAAGGTGAGATTTATTGATTATTAAAAATGTAAGAATCTTGGGATTTTTGGGCTTGATTAACAATCAGATTTAATCTAATTTGAGTTTAAATCTTTAAGTTTGATTTTATTAGAAAATTAACAAAACTTTTTAGTAATTGTTCCTTATTTTAAAATAATTATGAATTATTTGCAATTTTTGATCCATCAGACTTGTTTAATAAGGGAAATGGCTCCAAAAGCGCAACGGGGTGATTAGGTATACCCGGTTCGCATGGTAGCTTAACTAAGGCGGGCAAGGTCAAGATGCAGACTCCGAAAATTCAAAGGACAGGAGTGAATGCTCAGAAGAAAAAACCTCCAAGAATGCGATTCCGAGAATTATATGTAAAGCGAATAGTAAAAAGTCAGTTTGGAGGTCAGAAGGAAAGTCTTGGGGCTAAAAGGGCTCAATATAAAAGAAGATAACAAAATGTAGTTATTTTAATCGACTACTCCTATAGTTTGAAGTTGATTTTTTATCTTTTGACTTTGCTTCAAATAAAAATGAGATTTTTCACGATCAACTCCAAATACAATATAGTAATCACTCATTAGTAAATTCCAACGTACTGCTCTTTTCATATTACTAATTTCTTTTAATCTTATTTGTTTTTCTAGATTCTTCAATAGGCTGTAAGCTTTTCTTCCATCTTTTCTATAATGGATGTAGAATTCAGATAACTCAAGAATTAAGTCTGTTAAAGCTTTAAGAATTTCTTCATTTTCAAAATCTAGATCTACATTGTCTAATCCTCCTCTAAGATATTTTTGAGTAAGTGAGAAATTACCATGATTTTTATAAAAAGTACCACGAAGTAAAAAATATTTTATTTTCACTTTCAAATGATCATTTCCAATGCGAAAAGCATTCTTGAAATGGAGTTTAGATTCAACAATTTTATTTTGTTCCAAAAAAATTAAACCAATATAAAGATTAGCTAAGCCTAAAAATACTTCTTTATTAACTGAAATTTCTTCTTTTTCTAGAAAATTAATAATAATGTTAAAATGACTAGATGCCTTTTCAAAATCTTTCCTTTTATAATAAATTACTCCTAATTTATAGTGTACTCTTATAATCAAATCTACTGAGATTTCTCCAGATTTTGCAACGCCTAATGCATTCTGTAAATAATTAATAGCTGTATCATCATGGTTTAAGAGTGTCGCGATCTTTGTTAATTTAAGGAGAATTGATATAATTACTTTTTTTTGTTGATTTTTATTAAACACTTTTAATAATTCATTTAGAACTTTAGCAGCTTCTTCAAATCTATAATTTTTTATTAATTCTTCAACTTCAATGTATTGATTCATCGATTCTATTACTTCAAAATTAGTAGGGGGGTTATTAAATAGATCCTTATTAATAGAAAATAGCTCTTTTGTTATGGAACTTTCATAATTTAAAGCAGAAAAAGGAAAATTATTTTGATCCTCTACGAAATTATGAGGATTATATAAAAGTTCTTTTTCTGGACGAAATTGAATAAATTCTGTTAGGTTGATTTCTCTTGTTTTTAGAATTTCTACTAAAGAATTCAATATTTGACGTGAAAATTTAACCCAATTTTCTACAAATATCTCTAATTTAAACTCTGGAATATCACTAAATAATTCATTTAGTATATATGGAGTATAACTATCGAAAAAGCTTCTGAGATAAAATTTATTATATTCGAGGTCTTTAAAATACGTAAAATAACCCTTCTCTAAAATAAAAAATTCATCATAGTTTCCTTCATTTGAAAAAAGTAGGGTTTCAGAGGTTCGAATTTTAGGAATTCCATATTTCAAATCCCAAGGTGTTTTAAAGCTCGGTTTTAATCCAAGATTTTGTAGGAAATTTAGAAGTTGGTTTAATTCTTGATCAGAATAATCTTTTAATTTATCTCTTTTATTCATCAGTGAAATTCTTATGCGATTTAACCAAGTGCTTTCATTTTCATTTTTTATAAGTTCTGGAATTACTAAATTTAATAAATCTCCAAGTTGTTGCTTTTTTCCATCTAATGGGAATTTATTTTCCAAAGTTAATGATAATGCCAAATTCCTAATGGCTTTCATCAGATAAAGTATTAGAATAAAAATCTCTTGATTTAAATTCCAAAATTGAAAGGCTATTGAAAGACGAAAATTTACAACTTCAAAAGGAATATTAATTCTTATAGGGAAAGTTATTGGAAATTTAATCGTGAAAAGGACTAATTTCTTTTTTTTTATACTATACCGAAAGTAATCTTCTACACCCGCCTCTATTTTCCATCCATTTTTTTCTACAAAATCTCTTAAATTATTAATTTCATTAACTGAAAATGGATGAATTGTCATAAATCAATTGCTCTTAAGTAGTTAATGTTCTCAGAGACATAATATACACTTATATAACTAATAGTGATTTTAAATATTAAATTTTGTATCAACATTCGAATAAAGATTTTATATTAGAATTTATTTGTAAACATTGTATTTAAAAGAAGAAAAAAAAGATTCCATTATGGACATTACACAATTTAATAAAGAGCTAGCAGTTAGGATAGCGACAGCAAAAAGATATGAAAAAAATGGTGATATTAAATCAGCTATAAAACTATGGTTAGAAATTTCTGAAATGACAATTAGTTTATCGAAAAATCCAAAACTCGATGCATCATTCAGAAACATGCTTATGAATCGAACAAAAGGAATTTTTGAACATGTAAAAATCTTAAAATCAAAGCAATTAGAAAAAGAATTATATATGGAAAATATTGTATCTCCGCAAGAAACTACACACGTAGAACTTTCATCTGAAACTATTCAAAGTGAGAGTGAAGATTTTCAAGGACAAGAAAGTATTGAAACAACAGCTTCAAGCTCAGATACTAGTAGTAGTCAGAAAATTATTGAAGATTCTGATCTTAAAAGCTTACCTAAAGGATTTAAAGAAATTGAAACCTCAGAAGATTTTGAAATAGTCACACCTCATGATAAAGATTTTGTAAAAAAACAACTTGATAAAGCTTTAGATAGCGACTATTTTAAAGTTAAAAAACAAGAAGGTTCAGAAGAAGGTTCTAAACGACAAGATAGGCTTAATTTTGAGCAAACTAAAGATGGTAAGAATAAGATTTGTTTTGCTTGTGGATATGATAAGAACTTGCTTACAGATAAAACTTGTAAAAATTGTGGAACAAATCTAGATTAGAAGATCAAGATAAATTAACAAACTAATTTTATAAGAAAATTTTTACTAAGAAGACGGATTTTTCCTCGTTTAAGATTTCTTTATTTTATTATATTTTTCAATTGCTCGATCCCGCCATACCGTATTCCATTTTTTAAATCCTGACTTTACATATTTTTCTCTCTTATAAAAATCATAAGTAACCCAGTTAAACAAAATAAAGAAGCGTTTGGCTCCGCTTCTAGTAGATAATTGTCTTGACCTCACTCCTATATCATTTCGAAGATGTTCAATTAATTTTCCCTCTACAGCATCCTGTAATTTTCCCTCAACTATAGCATCTTCGTAATTTATACCTTCTTCTATAAAGTAATACCTTACCTTATCGAAAATATTCCCCCTACAAAGTTCTACTTTTTCAGTATGATTATGGAAATTTAGTTCTTTTAGTCCCTCTCGTACTAGATCAACAGTAACTTCCAACGGTTTCTTGTTTTGCCAGTTTTCACCTTGAAAAAGCTCAACGGGTAATGCCTTAAAAACTAATTCTCCGGTTTCTTTCCTTAGAAGACCAATAAATGCATCTCCTACAAGGTCTCCTGTCCCTGCGTCATCGATTTCAATCGTCATTCTTTTTATAACACTTTATTTAATCTATTGGTAATTGAGTAAATTAATTAAAAAATATCAAGTTTTATAAAATTAAACATAACAAGAATTTTTTGATGATTTTCTTATGATTATTGAACTCTTAATGATTGGAAATGAAATCCTTATTGGAAAGACTCAAGATACAAATTCAAACTGGATGGCAAAAAGAATCACGAAGTATGGACATCAAGTTAAAAGAATTACCACTATTGGTGATGATCTAGAAACGATCTCAAGTACATTTAAAAAAATATTGCAACGAAAACCTGATATAATAATAACATCAGGAGGTATTGGTCCTACTTTTGATGATATGACTTTGGAAGGTATTGCTAAAGGTTTAGGACGAGAACTCATATTAAACGAAAAAGCTTATAATTCAATTAAGAAAACTTATGAACGTGCTTATCATAAAGGTCTTTTAAAACTTGAAGGTATGACAAAAGAAAGGGAAAAAATGGCACATTTGCCGCAAAACTCTACTCCTTTACCTAATACTGTAGGTACTGCTCCGGGTGTAAAAATTATTGAAAGAGATACTACTGTTATTATTTTGCCAGGTGTGCCCGCTGAGATGAAATCGATTTTTAGAAATATAATTATACCAATTCTGAAAGAAGAACAAGGTAAATTTATGGAGAAGGGGTTCACTTTTATGGGAATTGGAGAATCTCAAATTGCTCCCTATATTTCAAAACTTGAAGAAAAATATCCTCAACTATGGATTAAAACTCATCCCAGAATTGGTTTAGCAGTTCAGGTTGAGGTTTCAATAACTGCTTTTAATATAGAGAACGATGAACAACTGGTTGCTAAAGTCCTAAATGAAATAAGGGAAATTGTCGTAAGCCTTAACGGCAAGATTAAGGAAAGAGAATTCAATTCAATGTGATAAAAATTCTTAAGGAGTTATATGCAGAAGTTAGCCATTCATTACACCTTTTAAATTCTCTATGAGGGGTACTATTTTCTTGTACTTTTCAAAATCTTGAGCGTGAAATATAATTTTTTTTATGGGCTTAAACTAAGCTTTAATAAGGAGTAATTTAATACATAATTTATTTTGATGCAAAAGAAATTTAGTCTTATAATTTTAGCAGTTTTAATTTCTATTAGTTTAATTCTCTATTTTTACATGAAACAGTTATATACTGTAGAATCTTTCGAATTTATAATTATTAGAATGATTTCGATTCTTATTATTAATATAAGTTTCATTTTTATTATGTTTATAATTGATATTGAATTATATAGAAAAATAACGATATATATAATCATAATTGGAGTATCATTCTATACTTACTACATTTTAAAGGGATTTCTCAATTGGTTACCATTTTGGTGGGATTTTTGGGATTTTATTGTTTTTCTTGTATATGCAATAATACCTCCGGGAATGATCCTTTTCACTATATATTATATCAGAAAGGATAGCTCAAAATATGTAGGTAAGACATTCGAAGGGAAATACCACATCCATGAGTCATTCTTGGGTGCTGTATTAATGTTGGTTACATTCGTTTTAATGATTTTATCATTTGTTCTCTCTCAGTATGAAGTTTTTTTGAACGAATTTAACTTTATATTAGAGATTATTTTCCTTTTTCTATTTTATTTTCTATTTTTTGGAGGTTTTTTATTATTTAGAGATTGGAATGATTTACTTCAAGGTAAATTCATTGAAAAACACACAGAAAAAGAAGAAGATTCTAGTATTAAATATAAATCAGCGATTTTCAACGAATTAGGTGGAGAAAATCTTCATTTTTTTGAAATTCCAAAGCATAAAATGTTTCGTTTTGCAATAGTATTAACTAGTATAGCTTTAAGTACTGTAATATATAGATTGGAGCTTTTCCCAGTCGAAATTTTTCATTTAACCCCCGAACTTCTTCTCTTTTTAGGATTTTTATGCGGATTTATTGCTGGAGGAATGCTTGGAAAGGATTGGTTTAGGCTTTTTAAAAAATTCTATCCTGAACTTTACCAAGAAATAGAAGATCTCTTAAATAAACTAAAGAATCAGTAGTTCTTAAGGATTTATTAATAAAAGTTATAAAGCATAATAATTAAAAAAAAAAAATAATTCTGGGGAAGTTAGACCTTACAAATGGTATGATGATTTTATTAATTATATAAAACTTTAACTCCCTTTCAGAAGAACATTTTTCAATTTAGATGCCACCATGCAAGTGGAATTCTCAATAAGTCCCCACTATAAAGTGTTTCAACTTATCTCATCGACATCTTTAAATTTTTGTAAATTCAATATTTTGAACATTCTCTGAAATCCTAACTAAACCCGGCTGAACGTTATCTATTGTTCCCACGATCCAATTAGAAATTTTATTACTTGTAAGTGTTGTTGTGAAATCTTCTACACTAGTAGGATCAACGGCAATAAGCATGCCTCCCGCAGTTTCATGGCATCTACATTCATCAAAAGCATATCCTAACTCATGAGATATTACTTCAGAAAATTTTATCGAGGGCACGGTTTCTATTATTGCAGAGAGATCAGAATTCTGAAGCATTTCAGCAGTATGACCAGCTAAGCCAAATCCAGTAATATCAGTTAATGCATGGACAAATGAAAAATCATCGTAGGAGTGTATTGCTTTGACAACATTCTGATTAGGAGTTGTCATAATTTTTATAGCAAGATCTATAGATTTTTGAAGTTCGTCAGTCGAATATTGTTCTAACATTTCCGGAAAGTCTTTAAGAATCCTATAGGATGCCATAATTGCTTGTAATCCTATTGGTTTGGTTAAAATTAATTTATCTCCTTTCTTTACTCCTTGTTTTTGAATAATGGCATCTTTATGTATATATCCAGAGGCTTCACCCCCCATTAATGGCCATTCGCTATAAATGGTGTGCCCACCAACCACTTTAGAATTTATCTTTTCTTCCATGAAATACTTAATACCCTTTAGAATCCCTTCAGCTACTTTTATTGGAGTTCTATTACTTATTGCTAAGAATACAAGCATTCCCGATATCTCAGGAACATTCATTGCAAATATATCATTTGTAACATTACACGCAGCAATTTCACCCGCTATTTCGGGTTCATCAATAATGGGCGTGAAAATATCAATATTTTTCACAAGAACCAAATCACTGTTAGGTATGGGTACAATCGCAGCATCTTCGATGTCTCCCGCTAATCCCACATTCGCTAATAAATCATTTAAATCGTTTTGCCTGAGTTTACAGCTTCATCCGTGTATCTTTACATCTGTAGTTAATCGATATTTTGTTTCTTTGTCCATACACCTCAACTTTTTATGATTTTTATTAAATTTTGATTAATAGTTAGTCAATAAATCAAATTCTAACTATCTATAAAAACTTTCGATATTATTTATCAATTCTATCGATAAATAAATCTAATAATAATAAAAATAAGAAGTAAAAACAACCAATTATATTCGATGCTGTTGCACAACAGAATTCTCAATAAGCGCTCACAATGATGTGTTTCTGCTTATTTCATTGACATCGTTAAATTTTTGTAATTTCAATATGCTCAACGTTTTTGGAAACGCGAACATGTTTAGGTTTATTCATGTTATCGATCGTGCCTATAATCCAATTTTCCACACCGTATTCACTATCAAGTCGCTGTGAAAATTCTTCAGCAAATTCGTGATCAACAGATAGAAGCATCCCACCCGCAGTTTCTGGCATTTCACATTCATCAAATTTATATCCAAATTCATAAGCTAAATCACTTGTCAGTTTAATACTAGGAATCTTTTCGATTATTGCTGAGAGATGCGAATTTTGAAGCATTTCTTTTAAATGTCCTGCGAGACCAAAACCACTGATATCAGTCATTGAATGAATAAATGAAATATCATTATATGTATGAATAGTTTTTACAACATCTTGAAGAGGCGTAATCATTAATTTCACAGCCAGATCTATAGACGCATCAATCTCGTTTATAGAATAGTTCTCCAAGAGTTCTGGATTGTTTTTTTGAAGTCTATATGCTGCCATAATTGCTTGATTTCCTATTGGCTTTGTAAGAATTAACTTATCACCATCTTTCACAAAATCTTTTTTAATAATCTTGCTCTTATCTACAAATCCCGAGGCTTCTCCTCCTATTAATGGCCATTCTGAATATATTGTATGTCCACCAAGAATTTTCGAATTTAGTTTATTCTCCATGAAATTTTTGATTCCATTTAATATTCCTTCTGCTATGTACATAGGCATATTTTTCTTTATTCCTAGAAATACGAGCATACCAGATATTTCTGGGACATTTAGAGCAAATATATCATTGGTAACATTAGCAACAGCAATCTCTCCCATAATTTCGGGTTCGTCAATAATAGGTGTGAATATATCTATATTTTTAGCCATGACAAGATTAGTGTTTGGTACAGGGATAAGAGCAGAATCTTCAAAATCACTATTTAGTCCAACATTAGTCAGGAGTTCTTCTAATTTTTCCCTTGATAATTTACAATTTCACCCGAACAATTTAGTCTGTAAAGTTAATCGATAACTCTCAATTTCTTGCATTCTTCACCTCGTTCTATAAATTTGCATAAATTTACTGGTAGAGTAAGATAGAATAGATATATATATTAATTTTTTCCATATTTTTTATTTATTTTTCCGATAAACGAGATTATATTATAAATAAATTCGTTAAAATATCTTATAGTTAGAAAAAAAGAATATAAATATTTGAAATCTTCATGTAAATTTATCGAATAAATAAATCTATATGTTTTGTAGTCTTTCGGGCAATATCGAATTCATCTCTATAATGTAAGTCCAGTTTAATTTCATCAGCCGAAGGGTCAAACAGGTTTTTCTTAAGCTCTTTCTGTTTATCTACTTTAAGCACATAATTGAATTGGAAATTCTTTCCAGGTTTTAATTCATTTAATTGTAGATATTTTGGAAAACTTTCTTTTCGTTGAAAATTAAGATAAGAGGGTACCTTTAGAGATATCTGCAAATCCTTGAAATCAAAATTTGAGGGATTAGTTAATTTAAAGTTGAGATAAATTTCATTTCCGATTGTCTTTATGTTCTTAAAGAAGAGAATTTCTTTTGAGTCATGTATCTCGGATTCAATTTGTTGGAAATATAATTTTTCATTTATAATTTTAGCATTCAACTTATTCTTACTTATAAATTTAAGAACTAAGTCTTTTAATCGTTCGATATCTAATTTAATATAATTAGCAAGTAGATCTAACTTAATGGGATTAATCATTTTGAGGTAGTATTTAATCTGATTTAGATATAGCTTATTATTAGATTTTCTAACAAAATTTTTTAATCGATTTATTAATAATTCTTTTAAGGCATTAATTTTGTTAAGATAGGGTCTTATATATAAATTAAAAACATTATTATCTTCAAATACATTTTCTCTTCCTATAATTGCATCAATTTGTTTTTCAGTATCTTCGATGTAGTTTTGAATTTGGGTTGAATTCATTTCTAGTAATCTTTGTGCATCTGAAAATTCATTTTTTTTTATTAGGGTATCAAGTTTTTCGATTAATTTAGTAAAATCCTCATTGAAATTTTTCATACCTTCAATTCTCTCTGTAATGATTGATTGTATATGTCCTTGAAGTAGTTGAAAGCTTAATTCATTACTAATTCCATTGAACTCAGTGCTTTTTGCACTTTCAGTAATTATTCCTGGCTGAGTTAAATAATTGATCAGTTTATCTTTCATTAATTTAATTTGGCGATCTAGGTCATTCAAATACTCTTGGATGTCAATTTTAGTTTCAACCCATTTTTGCAGAAGATCTTTGAAGATTTCATTAAATTCAACGTTACCTATTAGTAATTCTCTAATATCACCATCTAGTTTAAATAATTTTTTTCTTATCTGTGTTATATATCCAAGTTTATCATCTTGGCTATAGATAAATTCAACATTAGATACTCCTTCATCAATTTCAATTTCGAATTTTTTTTCTTTGATATATTCAAACTCTGCTTTCAAAACATCAACGCGATTAGTTAATACATTAATTTTTTCTTTCAAATTCGAAACAAATTCGGATTTTTTCTCTTCACAGATTTCTGAGATGAAGCCTTTAATAATACTTAATTCTTCAATAATTTGTACTCTTGTATCTTCCCAGTCTTCGACTAATTCGAATGCTAATCTTTTGTAGTCAAATTTTTTAATAATATTATCAAATTTTTTGATTTTTTTGAGAATTTTACTATACTTTCTATTTAACTGAATCTCTGTATCGTTAAACTTGAAATTCTGAATATATGAATTTAATTTTTCTCTAAATTGAGCAGGAATTTTTTGAAATTCGACAATTCTCTTCTCAAATATGGATAATTCATTATTAATTCTTTCAATAGTATCGTCAATATCTGAAAATTTTGACCTAATATTTTTTAATGTATAAATGATTTCATCCTTAACTTCTGGATCTTTTTCAATATTTAAAGCATTGTTCAATTCAATTGTAATCCACACCGCAATTTTTTTACTTTCTAAGATAAAACATGTATTTTGTAATAATATGATAGTCTTCTTTCTTTCTCGCCAAAATCGTGATTCTAACTGGTAGATGATTTTAGTAATTTCATTTTCTATTTCAATCTGGTATTCTTCAAATAAACGTTTAAATACTAATGCAATACCTTCTCTAATATTTTCAGATGGATTTTCTAATTCCTCAAACAAATATGGAAATATTTCAATAATATTTTTTCGACAAAGATGAAAAATTGCATTTATTAAAGAATTTCTATAATTAGAATCACTTGCTTCTAATAGAGAATGCAATAAATTTGCCCAAATTTGATCAAAATTATTTTCAGCAATATTGACAAGTGCTTCAATAATTTTTGACTGAATTCTATAATCTTTTTCCTTTAAGATATTAATCAATTTTGGGATTATTGAGATTATCTCTGATGATTTTTCTTTACCAATTTCTCCAAAAAGCCAAATAATGAGTTCTTTAACACGATTCTCCTCATTATAGAGAAGGTTTAATAAGATATAAAATATCTTCTCTTTCGTCAAGAAATATGTCCCATGAATTTTCAAAAGCTCTGCTGCTGCTCTAGCAACATCATCATCTTCATCTCTTAGATTAATAATTACCATTGATAATAGAGGTTCTAAATTTCGAATTTTCGTATAATCTTGATTTAAAACCCTCTGGATTGTTTTAATTACATTTAATTTAACTTTCCAGTCATTATCCATTAGTTTCTCTGTGTATTCTTCAACTATTTCTTGTAATTCACCCGTTTCTATATATAAAGATAAGATCAGATTACCTATGATCTTTACAGTTAGTCTCCTTACAGAAGGATCCTGGTCATATAAACGTCCTCGAATTTTTTCAAGTAATTCAAGTAAGAGATTAGGTCTAAACAAACTTATCTGATATGAGATTTCTAATGAAACTAATCTAATCCAAGAATCAGAATCGTTAACAAACTGATTTAAATTTTTTATTGATCTCGTCGAAATCGAAGGAGATTTATCACAAATTAAATTTAGTAAGCTAAGACTTCGATAAATTAATTCTTTATCGGAATGGTTTTTATAATTTTCAATAATTCCAAATAATTCCTCAGCAGCCTTTTCATTATACCCATTTATAATTAAACTCTCTATTTTTTCGGTATCTAAGGGTTCTTGGGAGTCTAAGGGTTCTTGGGTTGTCAATGTGGTAGGAAAACAGAATTTTTTTTTTTAAATTATTATTTCAAATATCTCTTCTATCAAAGTAGTATAAATATTTATATTTATATTAGATACTTCAAAGGAACTATCTACTCTTACCATAGTTCGTTGATTAAATCTATAAATAAATGATATAACTAAATCTTTCTAAAATTCAAAATTTCAATAACTGTAATTATTGGAAGAATACGCATTATATTTGAAAGATATATAAAAAAAGATTAAGATATTAAAAGTTTTATAGAATTTTTTTATTTCTATTCAAAAAGTTCAATGATAGCTTCTCCAGGAGTTGCTATTCTTTCTCGATAAGTTAAAGTTCCTTCGGGTACTTCTTTAGTCTTTACTAAACCTCGTTCAATATCTTTTTCTGATATATAACCTCTTTCACCAGCTTCAAATTGTTTTAAAACCTTACCATCTTTATCCTTTATATCAACACTTGTTACGGTTGTTTGTACTACGTCAAAATGTACTCTTTTACCTTCAATCTTATTAACTGTTGCTTCAGTGATGAGAAGATCACCACACCTTACCATACCTCGCATTTGTACTTTAATATCAATCATTTTCCCATATTTCCCATGTTCGAGAAAATCTTCGAATAATTTCGAAATAAAGCCAAAACTTAGTAATCCATGACCAATAACCCCTTTAAGTCCTGCTCTTTCAGCCACAACATCATTAGTATGAATAGGATTCGTATCTCCTGATGCCTTTGCGTATTGTTTTAGTAGATCTCTTGTGATTCCTTCAAATTCATTTTTTAATACTTGTCCAACTTCCAAATCTGAGATTTTAACCATTTTAATACCCTCCTTTACGAAAACCAGCAGAAATTGTAATATCACAAACTGGTTTGTTATTTTGATTTTTAACATGTACTAAAAAATCAGCAAACAACATCATATTTTTTTCTACTAACTTTACAGCAGTACATTTTCCTGTAACTGTTAGTTTATCCCCAGGATTGACATCAACGCATCCTTCCCAATTATATCGATTACCTGCATGTAAAAGTTTACCTGGATCAAGCATAATTCCACGTTCTTTGCCATCTTGATTTAATTTAAACCCTAAAAGCAATTTGTAAATTGCTTTGATTGTAAAATAGTTAGCAAACGCATGACATGCGACAACGCCTTGTTCCTCTGACCCAATATATTTGGGATCTGATATGCCATAAACTTTAGCAAAATTAACCATATTTCTATATCTAATGTTTACAGTTGTAGATCCAGGAATTTCCATCCCTTTCATATTTTTTATTAGAAATTCTGCATTTTTTTTCATTTCTTCAATATCCATGTTGATTTCACTCTTGTTTTTGTTGAATTTAATTATTATATTAATTATAATTTAAGTTCAATTTAATTAAAACTTTAATTTTAATCCTAAAATTTAACAAAATTATCATTAAACCCAAGCTATTTTGCTTGAATAGTTTTTTATATGATTTTTGTGTAAATTTTATCTTCTGGTTTAGTTGATTTAAAGTAATTTAAGATTCTCTGGTAATTTTTTGATCCATTTAAAATAATACAAGAAATCTTATATTTATTTATCAAAATCGTTGTATAAGGATCTATTGGAGTTGTTTTTTCCTTTAATCCGTTATTTTTAGACAAAAATTCAGCTAACTTACCTGATTTTTTCATATCGTTGAATTTTGAAGTAGAAATCTCTTTTATAACCTGATTTTTATTATTTAAAATACCATCAATATCTTTAATTAAAAAACATTCATTTAATTCGAGTTTTTTCGCTATGAATAATGATATCGAATCAGATGTAACATCCCAACTATGGGGCAATTTGTCATTTTCTTTTATAAATTCGTAAGGTAAAAATACACAGAAAGTTTTACTGTTTTCTTTTAATTTATCATAGCTTTCAATAACTTGTAAGCTAGGAAATTTCTTACTTATCTCTAATCCATTATAGTTCATAGAGATAATTCCCATCCAATGAGCAATTTCTTCAGTAAACTTTAATTCACTATATATTTTACGAATAAAGTTTGCGAACGAGCCACCTCCGGGAATTAAGACTATTTTATCAATCAAATTTTCATCATATAATTGTTTCAATTGAGAAATTGTAGATTTCAAATTTTCAAAATCTTCAAAGATTTTTCCTCCAATTTTAAACACAGCAGTTTTATATTTCATATTTTTATCATGTATGTTGTATTTGATTATATAATGCTCCCGCAACAGCGAAAGCTGATGAGCTAATATTGTCAGGAATTTTTGTTAATTTCTCATAATTGATAATATTGGTAAATCCTAAATTTTGGAGTGGTTTTCTTATTAGAAAATCAGCAGATAAACCAGTTATTACAAATTTAGGATTATCATTAAATTCCTTGAATCTTATAGTAAGATTATCCATAAAAGCTCTAATTTCTCTTGTAATAATATCTAATTGTTTTTGATAAATAAAATTAGCTATTAAATCTAAATCTTCTTTTGAAATTGTTTCAAGGTCCATACAAATTACCCGAGAAAGTCGAGCGTAGCAATTTTCTAAGGTTTTTGAACGATTATCAGCAGTATCATTAATGTATTCTTCCTCTGTGATATTATTCAAAATTCTATGAACATCAGAAATTAACGCAAATTTTTCAAATGACACACGTATTCTTTTACCTTTATAAGGAATATGATGAGAAATAGAAGGAATTGTCGCTCTTAAACCTCCTGTATAGATTAATTCATGGTTTATTAGACGAGAAATATCATCTTTTCCATTTGGTACTGGAACTGATTCGTATATAGGAATAATATCAATCGTTGTTGAACCTGCATCAATTAAAACACATGTTGGTGTAAACTTTCCCAAAAACAAAGCTGATGACGCCCAATTAGCTGCTGCAATTGAGGAATAATTAGATTTAGCTATGCTATAATCAATAAATTTACATTCATTTGTAATAAATCTCAATCTCTCCTTATTAAATACTTTTTTAAGTGCGTTTAAAATTATTAAGATTCCCTCTCTTTTCGTTTGGAATGCATCGGAAAGTTCAGCTGTAATGGTAACGGCAAAATTGTCAATCATTTCTAGGTTAAAGTTATTCTTTTCGAATAAATTTTCAATTACTCTGCTTAACATTTCAGGGATTTCTTTAATTGTTTTTTCCCAGAATGGAAAATATTCTATATATAAATAAGACTTAGCAATTATTTTATCTTTAAAGTGTATTAAAACCGCTTTCGTGTTTGCTCCTCCAATATCCAGGCCCAAAATGATTATTACTCATTACCCCTGTATCGTTCTTTTAAATCACTAATTAGTTTATCAAGATTCTCTCCCGTAAGAGCGTTAATTAAATAATATTCATTTTCCTTCAGGTTTACTTTTTCTCTTAAATATTGAATTTCTGAATCTCTAGCTAAATCCATTTTATTAAATATAATAAGAATTTCTATTTGACCTTCCTTTGAAAAATTATACCTAATTTCATTATATAATTCAATTTGAGATTCAACGCTATATCCTGAACTTATAGTTGGATCAAAAACAAAAATTATAAGATCAGATATTAAGCGTAAAGCTAAAATCGCCTGTAATTCGATATTATTTCTTTTACCCATAGGACGGTCTAAAATCCCAGGAGTATCTAGGCATTGAATTTTAATTTTATCAAATCTTCTTTCAATTTCTAAATGCCCCATGTATAATTTTTTAGTTGTAAAGGGATATTCTTTCACTTCTATTTTTTTATTTGTTGATATATTTTTAACTATACTACTTTTTCCTACATTTGGATATCCCGCAACAACTACACACGGCATAGTATAATCAATTGAAGGTATTTCTCTCAAACGTCCTCTAATCTTATTTAGATATTCAAGATTTTTGTTCTGTTTATTGATAATTGAGGATATCCTTCCAAAAGCAGCTCTTCGTAATTGATCACCCTCTTTTGGAGCTTCTATTCTATTTAATTTTTTAATATATTCTCGTTTAATTTTTCTAAGAACGGGTAAAATTCCATTTATTTTTCCTAGGGTTAATTTCAATTCATCAATATTAACTAAAATGGATGCTAACTCTCTATAAAAATCAGGGAGATCATCGATAATTGGAACCATTTTTATGACTTTTAGAATTCTATCTATGATTTCTTCAATAGCAACTTTTATACGCTTAGATTCTTTCTTTTTTGCTTTAATTAGTATTGGAGCATTCTGAGAGACTTGAGCAGAACTCTTCATCCCTCTTTTAAAAGCAATATCTAAAAATTCTTTTGAATTTGGAACATGATAGAATTTATTAAAAGGATTTTTCATAAAAATTCATAAACTTTTTTTTTTTAATAAAAAGAATTAGCAAATTTACAATTTTTCACGAAACATCGCAATTTTCTTTTCAATTTCATAAATTTCTTTAGAAAAATTTACTATTTCTTTGGGTATTGATTTATATAATTCTAAAAGATATTCATATCTTCCTATCACTCTTGGATATTTTCCTAATTTTTCTTCTTTTTCTGCCTTTTCTAGGAGTAAATTGATCTTTTCAAGCTTATTCTTCATATCTGTGGACAAAGTTTTCTGTTCTGCCAGTTTTTTATCAGCGTATCTTTCTTTTTCTCCCAAAACTTTATCAACACGTTGCCGAAATTCAAATTCACCTTTAGTTTTTACGATTGTATCCTGTTTCTCAAATTTAACTAAATTTTTTACCTGGAATATACGTTTTTTAATCATTCCAATCTTGCCGTTATATCCTAATTTCGAATAAATCTCTTTCGCTTCCTCAAGTAAAGAAATCGTTGATGTAAAATTTTTCTGATTAAATTCTTCTTTTGATCGTTTTTCTAAGAATTCTGCTTCTTTTTCTAGTTCATCAAATGGTCCTGGCATAAGTATCACATAATAATTATAGTTAATAATAATTTTATATCTCAAATATGTTCTTGATTTCTATTTACTTAAAGATTTTTAAAAATAAAAAGTTAACAAAAATAGATTTTTGAGAATATATAATATAGCCCTTAATTGATTATAGAGTAAAAAGTATTTTTTTTCTTTTAAAATATTGAAAATTAATTTCTATAGGTTTTCTGATGACAAAGTTTAAAGTAGGGATTTTAGGTGCTACAGGGATAGTTAGTGCTATTTTAAATGCTGAATTATTGAGTAACTAAAGGATTTATAAAATAAATGATAACGTTAAAATTCATGTTTATCAATTAATATTGGTAATAATAATTTTATTAGAGCTGTTGTTCTCCTCTTTTTAATTAATGTATAAAATGAAAATTCCGGATGTATCCTAAAAAACTTCTCGTTCTTCAACATCTTCAATGTTTTAAATCGAGGGAAAAAAGAAAATTTCGAATGGCTGAAAATAAAATATTTAATGATATTCTGAAGCAGAAATTTATCAAAAACAATAACAGCGGAAGTATAGCCAAATTTTTCTGCTACTTTTTCTTTAATTGAATATATTGAGTTATATGTACCTGAAAAAAGCTCTTCTTTATCAATTGTTGTTATATTTTTTAATGTACTTTCTTCAAATTTTAATAGAAAAATGTTATTACATGAGTTCTTAAAAATATTATTTCGAGATG
The DNA here is from genome assembly GCA_029856145.1 of Promethearchaeia archaeon. Taxonomy (GTDB): domain Archaea; phylum Asgardarchaeota; class Lokiarchaeia; order Sigyniarchaeales; family SOKP01; genus Loki-b32. The sequence goes on along the minus strand of JAHQWK010000001.1, from coordinate 614,062 downwards.
TTTTCCCATTCTTGTTTTTTTCTTGATCAGTAATAATAAATAAGACTCTAGAATTTAGTCCTATGTAAAAATCAATGTAATTAAAAATTAAATCGGGAATTGCCCAATGTGAGAGTTTTTTAAGATTTAAATTAAACCCAAATAGTCGAATTATAAATCTAATTAATGTTTTGTAAATTTTAGGACGTGGAACCATATCCCAGTGATTCTCAAAACTTCGATAACCAAATAAAGCTTTTTGAAGTAAAAATAGTACGTTATCTTTTTTTAATGGAACTGAGAGCTCGAAAGAATCTGAAACAAAAGAGATAATATCATTTTGATTTATATAATATGTATTTTCAGTTTTTAATTTCTTTTGAATTAAATTTAAATTATCCTTTATGTTTGAATTATTTAGGTTAATGCCTAACTCATCTGGAGTTAAGAAATTTATTGCCAAATTAGATTTTCCAAACTTAGATAACTGTTTCTGCAAATGAACTATTACTTTTATACCACTTCCATTTATTAGTAAAGAAAGATTGAATTCAGGGAAAATTTCTTCTATGATTTTAAATAAGTTTTGGAGTTGGATTTTATCTAACAATACTAAACTATTTCTAAGAAATTTAATAACCATAGGTTCAGGATAAATTAAAACTAAATCTTGATTAATAATTTTTTGAACTAAACCCATAGAGCGCTCTAAAAACTCATATATTGAGATTTCTTCTATCCCTTCACAATGTTTATTTATTAGATCAATAGCTTCTTTTCTAAAAAAACGAATTGATGATATTCGGACACTTTTTTCTTTTATTATAGTTTTTTGCACTTTATCAAATACTTCATCCAAGTTTTCAATTTCTAGACTTTTAATTCGAATTATATTATTAGGGAGGGATTCTACAGTCTCATGAATACCCGCTTTCTTAGTTTTATATAGAAATAAATTTTGAACCTTATTCTTTTTATCATCATCTGATATTATTATATCAAGAATATTCTGTTGGTCATTTATAAATTTTGGATATAAAAGCTCAAAAAATTGATACAAGAGATTAGCATTTATAGATATTGGGCTAAATGGTATTCTAAAATATTCCTTTACTTTCTCAGGATCTTCCAATATATCTCTATTTGCATTGAACTTTAGTATCTTTAACCAATTATCCTTGAATTTTTTATTGATCAATTAACTAGAGCGCCTCCCAGAGTTTTAATTTATTATTTAAGTTCCCAGTAATCCAAAATCTGTTAATATTTGCAAATAGGTTTAGATTAGGTACCTCTTTCTTACCAAAATATTTCAATATTAATTCCAAGCAATTAAAAATATTAGGAGGACAACCAGGTAAATCTAAAATATTTTTATTTTGCTTCTCCTTAATTTTTGTTTTCTTTTTGGATTTAGATTCCTTTAAAATCTTACTTTTTGCTCCTCCTATGAGATCTTTTTTAGATTCTATAATAATTTTCCTAAATTTGTAATTTTTTGTATTATTTATGGCACAATCTCCAAAAAGGAAAAAATTATTTGCTTGATTTGGCTCTGGTGGTTTTTCACCAATTAAAAAGGAATTATTGACATTATATTTTAGATCTTTTCCCATATATGTTTTCATGAAATTTAATAAATGGTAAGCTTGTTTAAAGCATCCGGAACAAATTTTACCTGAACTAATGGTAAAATTCCTTACTTTAATATCTTCAAGCTCTGAAACACATAATTCAACATGAGTCCTAGTATCTTCAACTTTTTCTCCTAAAATTTTGATATTAGAAAATTTGGGAACATCAATATTTCTATTATTTGCTTGTAATATTAACTCACTACTGTTAATTTCAAGATTTAATGTGTTTAATGTAACCACATCAACCGCAATTGCGTCATCTCCGATAATCATTAAATTAGTCGTTTTTATTTTAGAATCTTTATATATATAAGGACCAGCACCTTCTAAGATGTAAAATATATCATTAATAATTAAATTAGGTTGTTTAATTGCATAAATATCTAAAATATTCGATATTAAATCTTTCTTATATTGATTATGAGAAATATTCTCTTTTACATTTTTTCCAATTACTCGATATCTCGGAGGAACGATTGAATATAAGTTTAATAAAGATAGGTTTAACTTGAATAATGGGTTTACGTTAAGTTGATTAACAGATATGAATTTATTTGAATTAAGAATTATGGCTGGGATAAAAAACTCATTACCATTCATTTCCACTGGAGTAAGCGATTCATACTTAATTTTCTTTAATTGATCTTGGCTAATATCCTTATTCTCAAAAATATCACTATTATCTAGAAATACCAATTCTGCTCCAAGAGTTTCAAAATGCTCCTTTAGGTTTAATAAATCTGAAATAATCTTAATTGGAATTCCCCTAATCGGAAAACTGCCTAAATAAATATTATCAGCTCCTGCTTGTTTACAAGAGGTGATAAGTGTTTCTAGCACATCAAAATTTGTGTTTGTGGGGAAACCTCCTGGTAGGTTTAAATTAAACTTAATAAAAATGTTATCATCTTTACTAATAAATTTAGAAATCCCTCCAAGTTGTTCAATTCCTTTTAATAAACTTTCTTTTGGAGTATTACCTTTACTTATCACAACTTCAGTTTTCTTTGATTTTGATTGGACTAACATAAAGAATGTAGTTAAGCAATTCATTTATTAAATTAATAATATAAAATAATGAAAGAATTGAATTTTAAGTTAAGTAATAGGTAGGATGTTAAAAATTAATCTAAGCGATAATATTATTAAAATTCCCTCAGATAAGCTAGGGATCGATATAGGACAAACTCTTTCGAAATTTGCATATTTAGAAGGGAAAGAATTAATTTTAACTTCTTTTCCAACACAAACTAGTATTGCCACAATCGAGGAATTTTTAAAATTAAAGAAAGGTCAATTCAATATTTTCAGTTTTACAGGGGGAAAGAGCTTTGATTTATATAAAGAATATTCCAAAAATTTTACGGCAAATTTAATAAACGAATTCGATGCGAATGTTAAAGGCATCGAATTTCTCTATAGTCTGGAAAAAAAGAAAGATCTTTCAAGGTCAATAGTAGTAACTATAGGAACAGGGACATCGATTGTATTAAAAAGTGATCACATTGAACATTTGGGAGGCTCAGCTCTCGGGGGAGGTTTTTTTATGGGTATAATAAAATTATTATTCAATTTAAATGATTTCCAAGAAGCAATAAATTTAGCTAAAAAGGGAAATCGATATAAAGTCGATTTAAAAGTCTCAGATATATACTCACTCGAAGATAATAGAGTGGATCTACTTTTTAGAGAATTCACAGCAGCTTCATTAGGCAAGATTGACATGAAATTTAAGAATGAGTCTTTAAAGAAAGAAGATTTTATTAATTCTATAATTTGCATGATTGGTGAGAATTTAGGTACAATTGCTACTGTTATAGCAGCTAATAATGATGTAACAGATATCGTGTTTTGTGGTGGATTTTTAAAAGAAAATAGGATTTTAAAGAAAGTCTTATCTCTATTATGTAAAGTAAAAAATAAAAAAGCAATTTTCTTAAAAAACTCTGAATTTTGTGCTGCAATTGGAGCTCTTTTAATCTAGTTAGTATTTGTCAGAATTTCATTCTAAAATATGTGTGCCCATTTGGAGATCAATAATCATCGAATTAATAATTAATCTCATAAAGACACTATAAATGGGCACAATTAATAATATTTTATAGGATATTTAATTCTTTCATTATTAGCAAATATCAAATTTCTTAATCAATCTCTTAATACAAGGTATTTTAATATCTAAAATTTAAAATAATATTAACCAAAATGTATTTTTTATATCCTTCTTTATATATAATATTGGATTAAAAACATCGAAAATAATTATGGTTGATAAAACTAACATGGAACAAAACCAGATTGAAGTAAATGGTAGAGCGAAAGAAACCCTTTTTCGTGCTATGGAGATACTTATGAAAAATCTTGATGAAAATGTTGAACATCTCAAGAAGGATAAACATTTTAAATTTACTCAAAAATTCATTGAGTTAGTTTATGATGGTATTATAAACAAGCGAAAGTTTTTTTTACTCGCTTCTGGGAGGAGTGCATTTATACTTCAAGCCTTTTCCACACGTTTAGTCCATCTTGGAACAGAGGTATATATGGTGACCAATTTAGCTTCAATACCGGCAGTTACTAAAAATGATATATTGATTGTACTCTCAGGATCGGGAACTACCAAGATTGTAGTATCATTATTAGAGAATTATGTTAATACTGTAAAACCATATGCAATTGTGTCAATAACATCTCATACAGAATCAATTATTGGAAGGATTGCTGATGTTACTATTAAATTAAAGGGGCGAACAAAACGAGATCGTACTGATCCTCAAGATGATACCGCAATCTTAACTACTGAGGGAACCCAATTTGAAATTGCGGCATTTGTATATCTTGATTCAATTATAGCTGAGCTAGCAGTAAGAATGGGTAAAACAAACGCAGATATGCTAAAGAAGCATTCAGAATCTATTTAATCTTAATTCTTCTTTTTCTTTGTTGCATTTAAAAGAATTCTTTCTGTTTTTTCATTTATTCAAAACTAAATTCTTGATTAAAATTTGCCAAATACATTTCAAATTCTTTTTTTAATAAGGTATAGTAGGTATATTTCCCTTTTTTCCACCCTCGAATCAAGCCCACTTTTTCTAGTTCTCGAAGGTGGTGAGAAATTGAAGGTTGAGATTTATCTAAGATCGCTTCTAGTTCACATACACAACGTTCTTTATTCTTTAATGCTGTCAGTATAGTTAAACGTTCCTTGTTTCCTAAAGCATTAAAAAATGTTGACAGCGAATTTAATTTTTGATCAAATTTTAGAGCTTTTCCAATTTGTTGTAGGCGTTCGAAGTATGTATCACCATTAGAACAATCATTGCATCCACATAATGTGTCTTTAATTTCTTTCTTTCTTTCTACTTTCATCTAAATATCATTGTATTTTTGTATTGTTACTATAATAGAAGGAATGAAATTATAAAAATTTTATTCATATTTATAAATCTAAATTCACATCGAAATATTTTTATGTGATACATTCTATTAGTACTTCAATAGCTTAAAAATAAAATTTAAAAATGAATTAAAGAGGCAATAAAAAATGGGAGATAAAGATCAAAGTTGTTGTTCCGAAGGCGCTAAAGAGGATTATAATAATAAAGTTATTATTAAGTGTGAAAAAGAATGAATGTTATTGGTATATCAGGGACTCCTAGGAAGAAAGGGAATAGTGAACTCCTCCTAAGATATGCTCTAAAACCTTTTGAAAATAATGCATGGAATGTTAAAATTTTCCTTTTAAGCGAATTAGAAATTAAACCTTGTAATGCCTGCGACTCATGTAGGGAAACTGGTACTTGTATTATTAATGACGATATGCAAGAGATTTATGATGCGTTTCGATGGTGTAATGCAATTATAATCTCAAGTCCTGTTTATTACCTAAATGTTAGTGCTCAATTACTCTCCTTACTTGATAGACATTATGCGGTAAAGGTCAAAAAACCTTTAGAAGGGAAAGTAGGAGGAGCTATCGCGGTTGGTAATGGAACATCGGGAGGTCAAGCAATAACAATTAATGCCATTCATGCATGGATGCTCTCATGTGGAATTATATGTGTTCCTGGTGAATTACATGGGGTAAAAGCTGTTGCTGACAAGCCAGGTGATATTTTAAACCAAGAAAACCGGTTAAAACAAGCAGAAATTCTTGGATTCAATATTCTAAAAACAGCAAAACTACTACAAAAATAAATTGATCTCTTTAATATTTCAAGTGTTTTAAAATAAAAATTAATGTATTAATAATAGAGTGTTTGCTTATGGCCGTCGTTTATATGCGAAAACTAGAAGAAGAGCCAGAAACTTACGATTCTAAATTTACTGCCTTAACAAAAGGAGTAAATATTGAAGTTCAGAACTGGATTATAAATCGAATTAATAGTTCCGAATCTATATTAGAAATTGGATGCGGTACAGGCTTGCTTGCTTCAAAAATGGTGCAAAAAGGGAATAATGTAATTGCAATTGACAGAAACTTTCAAATGATTGATTATGCTATGAAGAATTATCCAACGGATTTATCTGGTGGAAAACTATTATATCAAACAGGTTCATTTACCGATTTACCAACACCAGACGGTTCTCAAGATATTGTAGTAAGTAAATTTATGTTATCTGAACTTCGTCCTTTAGAACAGCAATTATTTCTTAGAAACGTATGGAAATCATTGAAACCAAATGGTCGTTTAATTTTAGCCGCTGAATTTTTTCCCTCTGGATTTTGGAAGTTACTGTTTAAGTTTAAAAGATGGCGGTATAAAAAGAAATTAAGACGTTTACGTTTAAAAAGTACTTATCTTGTTAAGTGGTTTCTTAAATATTTAGACCCAATCGGTTTTAAAATCAATACTCAGATAAAATGGAAGCATGGATCAATCCAAGCGATAGAACTACAAAAAATTAATGATAAGGGAACTAATGAACCGGGGTATTATAGGCCCGAAATAAAGAGATTTAAGGGACTTCGATCTCAATTAAGAATTTATCGTTGTATTTTCACTGGACAAGTTGATCGTGTTCCTATCGAACCCGGGATTTATCAATCTGGAAATCCTAATGAAAAATCGCCTATAATTGTCACCGCTAATTATGAATTTACTTATATTAAGGTGATGCGTGATCTTAAAGGACTTGATGCGTGGGTATTGTGTATTGATTCAAACGGCATAAATGTATGGTGTGCCGCTCGTGGTAATGATTTTGGAAATATGCAACTTCTTGAGGCAATAGAAGCAACAGGGATAAAAAATATAACTCAAAAAAAAACATTATTACTGCCACAACTTTCAGCTGGAGGTGTAGCTATACCTCAACTTCCGAAGAATTCAGAAAAATTCCCTTTTAGAGTTAAATACGGACCAGTTTGGTCAAAATCTATACCTCAATTTCTTGATGAAAATCCTGCTCAAAAACCTGACCGAATGAAATTAGCTAAATTTACATTATTCCATCGAATTCGTGGGGGAATAACTCATACATCATTTTTATTTCGAAAAATATTTATCCTACCTCTAATTGGATTAGTTCTACTATTCTCGATCCTAACTTGGTTTAACAAGTTATGGTGGATTGGTGAGCTATCGCTTTGGATAATTATATCAAATTTTATTATTGCGCTGTTATTCCCAATTTCAAGATTCACTAGGAGATTTATTTTTAAAGGTATTTTTTTTGGGATAATTAATATAATTTTCTTGGGAGGATTGTCTTATTTGATCCATAACTCCATATTTTATACTCTCTGGCAATTATGCTTTTATTTTTGGATTACATTCTTTTCAATAATGTCATTTAGTGGTTACACAATGGCTACAAGCCCAAGAGAAATCCAAGAGGAATATCCAATTTTTAATTTAATTAATAAGATTTTATTTGTCCTAAGTTTGATTTTTCTAGCTTTAGGATTTTTATTTTCCATATATATTTAAAAAAAATAAAAGATGTACATAAATAGGAGGTAAGTAAAATGACAGAAACAAATTTTGAATCATTTGATTTTACTGAATTTGTTAAAGATATTTTAATCTTTATTGATAAAGATGTGTGTAATGGCTGTGGTCTATGTGCTGAAGTGTGCCCATTTGGACTTCCACAACCCCATAGTTCTGGAAAATATGAAATACCAAGACCTGAGCTATGTACAGAATGCAGTGCTTGTAAGAGAAATTGCCCAACTCAAGCAATTATCTTGAATGAACGAAAAGGGTGTGGATGTTTGTGGAATGCGAGAGGTGTAGCTAAAAATGCAAAAAAAGGTAAAGCGATTGAAAATTCATGTGGCTGTGGACCAACCAGTGAAGATAATTCAAATACTGGTTGTTGTGGCTAACATTTCATTTTATATTCCAATTCAGTGATAAATTATAGTTTAAAATTAGAAAATAAGTTTAAAGTTCGTTCTAAGTTCAAGAATTTCATCTATTTATGTTATCAAATCCTATTCTATACATAGATCTTAAAAGTGTGATATAATGAAGAAAAATAAAATTCCTCCAAGAGCTTATTTATTTCCTATGCCAGTTGCTCTTATCGGGGCAAATGTGAATGAAAAACCGAATTTTGAGACACTTGCATATGTCGGCATTGTCGAAAGTCAACCACCATTAATTTCAATAGCTTCTTACGAAACTCATTATACTAATATTGGTATTAAGGAAAATGAAACATTTAGCGTTAATACACCCTCAGAAGATTTGGCAGAAATGATTGATTATTGTGGCATAGTTTCAGGAAAAGAAATAGATAAATCAGAAGTATTTGATGTTTTTTACGGGGATCTTAAAACAGCACCAATGGTTAGTCTCTCACCTCTAAATCTTGAATGTGAGTTGGTTAAAAGCTTTAAGATAAAGGAATTAGTGGAGATCGAGGAAGGTCATGAAATTTTTATCGGAAAAGTAGTAAATGCTTATGCAGATGAGGAATATTTAACAGAAGGGATACCAGACATTGCTAAACTAAAAACCTATACATATTCACTGAACAATTATTGGAAAGTTGGCGAAAAACTTGCCCCCGCATTTGAGATTGGTAAAAAGTATAAAACTTCATGAAAAATATTATTAAAAAACTAACAGATATGAGGTATTTATGGAAAATGATCCAGAATTTTTATCCCTCTTCATTGTATAATTTCCTTAGATTCACGAATTCAGTGCCTTTAGAAAAAAAAATTTTAGATTGTGGAGCTGGTGGTTCAAATCCTAAGCTTGCATTTTTTCATGAGAATGGATTTGAAACTTATGGAATTGATATTTCGGAAGATTCTATTAACTATTCTAATGAGTATTGTGAAGAAAATGGAATAAAACTAAAAATTATTAAAGCTGATATGAGAAAAATACCATTTGAGTCTAATTTTTTTAGTTTTGTATTTTCTTATAATTCTATTTTTCATTTAAATAAGATTGATAGTGGAATTGCCATCAAAGAAATGTATAGAGTGCTGAAAAAAGAGGGACTTTGTTATATAAACTTCCTTTCGAAGGACGATAATCATTATGGTAATGGAATAGAACAAAACCCAGGTGAAGTTATAACTATAGAAGGTAATGGAAAGTTTCTTCATAGTTTTTATGATGATGATGAACCTGACAAATATTGTAAAGATTTTGAGATAATTTATAAAGAAAAAAGGCATATCATGCAAGGAAATTATTTCAATACAGGACGTACCTGTATCCTTGACTATATTGTAAAAAAACTATAAAAAATAATCAAAAATGAAAGAAGTAAATTTAAATAAACAAATTGTTGAAGGAAATCTTCTCAGTCCACTACCAGTGATTTTGGTAGGAGCAAATGTATATAATAAGCCTAATTATCTGGTAATTGGGTATAGCTGTCCATTTGATTTTGGCAAGTATATTTTCTTCAGTTTATCTCCAACACGCTATACTACAATCGGAATTCATGAGAATATGACCTTTAGTGTAAATATCCCTTCAGAGGATCTCGTGGAAAAAACAAATATTTGTGGAAGTAAATCTGGACGGGATATTGATAAAAGTTCCCTCTTTGATAATTTTTACGGAGAATTAAAAACAGCCCCAATGATTCGTGAATGTCCAGTAAATATAGAATGTGAAGTACATGAAATCCTCGACTATGGCGATGGTGAAGGAATTATTGGTAAGGTAATTAAATCTTATGTAAATCAACAATACACTATTAAGGAAGAGGATAACGTCAAGCTCGATTGGAGGAAGATACATCCAATTATTTGGACTACTGGAGGTGACTTCAATTATTATAAATTGGGAGAACGACTTCAAACTGAATAATTAAAACTTAAAATTAAAGATTGTAATTATCCTTATAACATAATTCAACAAAACCATCAACATGATCTTGTATATCACCATAAAATTTTAGGTGATAAGAATTCTTTGTTTCAATTTTTTCGACTCTAAATCCACATCCTCGAGCTTTTCTTTCAATGATTAAGGTTCTCTCTTTGTAATTATCACCATCAACGATATATTCAGCACACTTATTACATTTTGAAATTATAAAAGGTAGAGAATAAAAAAGAAAGCTTAAATCTATTATCAGTCAACAGGAACGAGAATTGTGAAAGGGAACAGTATTACTTTATATAAAACATTTCTAACCGAGTTTGTTATAGCTTTCATGTAATTATCTTCATATACTTCACTTTTCTTTTTATTGTTGAAAATTGGAATTTCTTCTCTGATTAGTTCATATAATTTTTTAGGAAGAAATTTTGTTCCTACAACTAAATATTTTGTTAATTTTTTATAATTTATCGTGTTCAATCGAACTGCTTTTGCAACCATAGACAAGAAAGTCTTAAAGACATGAATGTTTGCTTTCAAGTTGTTAAAATTAAACCCCGCCCAATGTACGAGCGAAATAATTTGTAAGGGTAAGGATTTAAGAATATCAATGAAATCACTTGAATTAAGTGTAAAATCGAGAAATACATCTTTTCTTTTTCCATTAAATATTTCAATCACTAGCTTGCTGTTTTTATCTATTGAAGCTAACAAAGAAATATCATCTCCATTACTGAAACGAAAAGTCAATTGAAAATTATACCCCCTTAGATCATCGAGATAATCTGCATCTGTATATTCATACTTGCTTAAATCATAATAACCTTGCATTGCTGAGATATATGCTCTTAAATTTTCTTCAACAGTCTCTCTAGAACGTGCGTGAATAAAAAAACCAGGATAACCAATCCAAACAAAGGACAAATATCGAAAAAATGCTTCTTTTAGCGATCTCTCTCGGGAAAACGCCCATTCAGGGCTATAATATTTTCCCCAACACCAATCCATGAGAACCTCACATTCATGATTCGTCATATTTTTCAATTTTGCTACTGAATGACCTATATCGTATTTCTCCCATTGATATGACGTTATGGCTCCTTCCTTAGCCATCTCCTTAAACAATAAGCTTCCTGGATGTGGTGTCTGTATGGCTAACATGATCTTATCTATGCCAACTCTCGTTGCATATACGGGATACTCCTTCACTTGCTCCATTGTCTCGTCCGGATCGCCTATCATTAAATATCCTACAATTTTAATTTTGTTCTCCTTCAATATTTCGATAGCCTTTTCCACGGCAAAAGTAGTAATCCCTTTTTTTAATTTTTTCAAACGCTCTTGATACGGACTTTCAATACCAATTGCTATCCACTCCATTCCTATTTCTGCTAATCTTTTGATTAAATCGGGGTGTTTAGTTATGTGATCTACGCGCATTTCACAGAAATATTTGAAGTAAATTTTGTTTTCTTTGATGAGATTAATGATTTTAGCGACTCTCTCGCTGTCTTGCATAAAATTTGCGTCCCATATATGGACTGTAGATAAGTCTGGGTGTTTTTTTTGTAGCATTTTCAATTCTGCAACAACATTTTCTGGGGAACGACCTCGCCATCGACCGTGTACAGCATCATTTGCACAAAATGTACAAGTACCATTACAACCGCGTGATGTAACTACGACTTCGTGTTTATTAAAGATAGGGTTCTCTGGACGCAAATTCCTATCTGGAAATGGTAACGAGTCGAGATGCATTATCCTTTCACGGTCCTGATTATGACAAATAATCCCATTTTCATCCCTAAAGCTCAATCCTTTAACGAAGGTTGAAGGACCGTTTAGAACAAGTTCTTTTAAAGTCATTTCTCCTTCTCCACGAACAACAGCATCAATTTCTGGGACATTAAACATTGCTTCAGGAAGAGCAGAAGGATGATAACCTCCCACAACAACATAAGCACCATGTTTTTTTGCTATTCTAGCAAGTATTATTGCGTTGGGAAATGATGCTGTCATAGTTGAAATTCCTACAAGATCACATTTCCCACCTCCTTTTTCCATTTTTACTAAATGATTTTCATATTTTTCAAATGGTCTAAGATCTATACGCATATCCATAGGCATTGTAACAGAATTCACGTGATCTTTTATGACTGCGCTAAGATAACAAAGAGGAATGTTTGCTTCAAAAAAGCTAGCATCAAAATAATTTCCTTCCGCCTTGACCAATACTATATTCTTGAAATAAGCCATGTCTGTCGTCCTCTAAGATTTATTCTAGTTGTTAGTTCTACATAGTATTTAAAAGTTTTCCAATTTTTCAAAATATTAGAAGTAAATCAATTTAAAACGAAATTAAATTATATAATTAAAAAAAAGAAAAAAATAATTTTATTTTATAATTTTCTCTTTATTGATCTCTTCCAAAATATAAACCCAATTGATAATGTTGTACCAGCAATTATAATAATACTTGATATGATAATAATTAATTCAATCGGGAATGGATTAATCTCTACACCATCATCCCATATTGGAAATCTATCTTGAGCACCCCCTGTTCCTCCAATTCCATTATATGGTGTATCTCCTATCCCATCATTATTTTCATCCTTACCATTATAATCATGCCATAGATTTCCTATTATTCCGTTATCCCAACGATTATTAGAACAATTATCTATAGCATTAATCCCGAGGGGATTATTAAAAATATTCCTGTAAAAAAGATTATACATGCATTCATCAGTATAATTTTCTATAACAGCCCCAAATTGTGAATTATTTATGATTTTATTATTAAAGAACGTATTATTATTACATCCAGTCTCCAACAATAAACCTATGGTATTGTATCGTATTTCACAATTTGTTATATTGTTATAATCACACCACCTTTCTATATATATACCATATCGACCATTATTGTTAGCAGTGTTACTGATAAGTATGTTGTTATCACAAGCCATTTCAAAGCTTATCCCGTACCAATAATTATTACTTGCCGTGTTATTCATGATTAAATTTTTATCACAATTCCAGTACAAATAAATTCCAAAATTTTGATCTGTAGTTAGATCATTACCAACAGTATTATTATAAATTGTGTTGTCATTACAATAATCCTCTAAATAAATACCACCAAAATCTCCGTTATCTTTAGCAATATTGCTAAAAATTGTGTTATTATTGCAATACTCTTCTAAAACAATACCCACATCATCATTTTCCCTAACAATATTAAAGTCAATAGTATTGTTGTTACAATGATCAAAGCTATAAATACCAACGGCATGATTGTTATTTGCTGTATTCCATGAGATGGTGTTATTTTTACATCCATTATTTAAAAGAAATCCTCCAAAATTGTTATTTGAACAGTCATTATTTATTAAAGTTCCATTGCATGTATTTTCTAATTTAATCCCTGCATCAAGATGATCAGAACCAGCATTATAAACACTGCAATTTTGGATTATGAATTTCACATATTTGGAATTATTAATAAAGATTCCACTTCCAGTAGGAGAAAGTGAAGCATCGATAGAACAATTTTCAATGTAATAAACTCCATCTTTTTCATAACACCAATCACAATTACTAGCGGTGTTTGACCAATTATCATTAACACTGGCATCTATATGGATATAAATAGGAGTATATCCACTAGCTATTTTTATTTTAAATTCATTATTAATTTCATTAACTTCTTCCAAATTAGCATTATTAGATTGAACTAGCCTACCACTGATTGCGCAAATCATAAATGGGAGAAATATCGCGCTTAATATAATAACCTTTTTGTTATTTTTAATCATTTTGTCATTACCCACTTTTTTATTCTGTAAATCCAAAAAGTAATTTCTCTACTTTAATTAAATTTAATTTTTTTTTCATCTTTTCCATTTAATATTAGATTTCATTCATTTTGCCTATTTAAAGGTCAAAATTGGAAATGTATACCATTGTATTGAGGAAAATATTTAAAGGTATTTAAAGTTCTGGAGTGATGAATATAAAATCAAGTTTATTTTAAAAGCTAAAATTGATTATTAGAGGTGAAATCATGATTATTGAATTTTGTTGTAATTCTAGGTCATCAGGTCAAAATGTACCCGAGGCTACTAGGATCGCGAGACAATGTGGAGGAATTATTGAGGATAGATTCTACAAAATAAAATTTGATTATCCATAAGATACGAACTTAAAGAAATTATTTGAATTAGTCGGAAGTCTTAAGGGAACTGCAATAGTATTAGATAAAGTTATTAGAAAAAAGAAAAAAAAAAAGAAAAAAAATTATAAAGTTTATTCTAGTCTAAAAAATTTCTTTATTTGTATTTAATTGACAAAAGCAAGTCGTTTTTAGTTATTTTCTTACGATTACTACAGCATTGTTAAAACGCTTTTCAAACAAATATTATACATTAAACGATATATTATCTGTCAAAGAAAAATTGAAGATGTGGAAGAATACACTAGAATACTTAATGGAAGATAGAAATATTAAACTCTTATCAGTGAAAAATAAGAAATAGCAAATAGCATCGTTGTGAACTTCTAATCTAATAATTTGAGAACAGATTTTAGAATTGTCTTTATTAATATTTAAGTAAAATTTTATATATTAATTTTTAATATTTTTGAATTCTTTTGTCGTTTTACTAATCTAAAATACATTATTTTTTAATATTAAATTGATTCAGACTCTTTGGCAAGATCAAATTAGGATTTTCTCCTATATTGATTTTATTTATAGATGTAATATTTCCAATTGATAAGGGGAGTGTCTTCAAATTATTTCCATATAAATCTAAAATTTTTAAAGATTGTAGATTTCCAATTGAATCTGGAAGTATTGCTAGATTATTGCCATTTAAATACAATTCCTCAAGTGATTTCAAATTACCTATAGAGTTTGGAATTGTTTTCAATCCACATGAATGTATTTCAAGAGTTTTAAGTGATCTCAAATTACCAATCGATTCAGGGAGATGAGTTATTTTTGCTTTTTCTATTACAAACTCTTTAAGATATTCAAGCATTCCAATTGACTCTGGAACTTTTTCCAGTTGACTATCCTGAATGGTTATACTTACTATGTGATTATCTTTTTTCACTATACTATTTATTTCTTTATCTATATCTCTTTTATACATAATAATAAATCCTTCTTTAATCAAAGATTTTAAATCTTTCAGAGCTTCCGCTTCTGAAGGGGTTACTATCTCTAAAATATACTCAAATATAGTATCATCAATTTCTTTATTAAATCCGTAATAATCACCTAAATCCTGCGTTGTTTTAATTAGAATGTTAAAAAAGTCTAATTCTGAATCCCTTAAAAGATCCATCAGACTTTGTTTGTTAAGCATGTAAGTCCAACGATTAAGAATGAGGTTTAAAATGCTATTTGTATCCTTTGATTTAATTATGTGTTTAATAAGTTTTCTAAAATAAGGAGATAGGGAATTCCCGACTTTTTTAGTAAATATTTCAATCTCTTCAATAACGTAATCTACATATCTAACTTTATTAATAGTTGTATAAAATAATTCAATAAAATTAAGGAGTTTATCTTCTGGTAAGGTCTTTAAATCTTTAACATCCAAAAATTGATATAATTTAAGCCAAATCAAATCTTCTATTTGCTCGTTTTCTCCTTTAATGATAATTTCAATAATTTTTTGTTGTAGAAATTCAGAGAATTTATCTGGAAAGGTAATATCTTGGAAAAATTCACCTCTAAGTATTCTTATATCCTTAGCAAAAAGCCGAACTAATTTTAAATTGTATTTATTCCATAATTCTTCAAAATCTTCTAAATCTAAGAATCTAAGGAGTTTATATAAAATTAAATGATGTAATCTATGATGATCACCATGTTTTAGCGAATAAATTATCTGTTTTTTAATATCTAATGAGGTAAGATCCTCACGTTTCCTCAATTTGGAAATTTTAGGCACCATCTCTTTATCTATATAATCAAAAAATTCTTGAGATGACATATAACGTGCTTTTCTAATTTTCCACCCGTGTTCAGTTACTTCAATTTCTTCTGAAATTAAATTATCTAGTACAACAGTTCTACTCCCATATATTATTTCTTGTTTAATCATCTCCTCAATTACTGAGCTTCCATCTGATTGTGTTAATAATGCAGGAGTTATCATACCATCAATACCATATTTATTACCCCAAACATCTTTAAGCGAATCTTCAATTAAAGCACCACAGACTATAAATATATAATATTTACTCTTTTCAATGAATTCTCTTATTCTGAAGGCTTCCTCTTTTGATTTTATAAGATGAATCCAAGATCTCCTTCCCATCTAGTATCTCCTACAAAAATGATTGATTTTTTCTTAAATATTTTTTATTATAATTCTTTTAATTTTTGTCTTATAATTCTATATGATAATTAGAATTAAAATTTTAATTCTCTGACTGCTTTGTTTTTCTGATATGTTGATTAATTTCTCGTGATTTTTAATTTTAAGATTTTGATCTACAAGGAATTAATTGAAGTAATTGAAAATGATTAAGTTATGAATCATCCCGTGAAAATCTAAGAACGGGTGTAATTAAAATTTAATCTATCAATCTCTTTATAGCTATGAAAAATAAAAAAGAAAAAAAAGTAAAGAATTATAATTTGTTTTTAGCCCAAAAAATCTTTTTATTTGTATTTAATTGATAGAAGAAGATCATTTTTAGTGATTTTCTTCCTGTTTGCGTGCATGGTAAATGTCCTTGCTTGTTCGGTTAAAGCAGTAGCAGTTTTTTCTAAATGATCAATTAATAAATCAACTGCATTTCGAGCTACTATACTGGCACCCTGTTGTTTCATTAATCGGCGAATTGGACTCCATGCGAAAGAATGTTTCTTTTTAGCCATTTTTTATTCCTCCAATATTTTTTACTAAAATTTTTAAAAATTTAAGTTTTTAATTTTTTTTGAAGTTATTAGTAAAGTGTCTTAGATAATATAATATCTGAAGAGTTATTTAAATGTTATGGCAAATCAGAAGAGTTTCATGAGTTAAATGAAAAAAAATTTACGACAAAAAATTTTTATTATAAAAAAATAGTCATCATCTATGATCATCGGACTGTTGATCATAGTGAAGATATGAAATGTTTTTTTTATTATCACCATTATTCAAATATTAAATTTGATAAATTTACTTTTTATCTTAGTTTCGCTATGACTTAGTGGCGAATTAATAAATATATAATTGATAAAAGTGATCCGCAACAAATGTTGATGTCAACAATTATGTGATCATATAATAGTCAACCATTCGAAAAAGATGCATTAATTTTTATAGAATCAAAATTATTCTGATATCGATATTGAATAAACCTTCTTTAATATAGGGTTTATTGAGATTTAATGAAGAATTATAAAATTTCTTATTAAAAAAAATAATCCTCATGTTATGACATATTATTAATTATCCGATCATATCAATTTAGCCATAATTGAATTAAGAAAGAAAAATTAATCTCAATCTAGAGATTATAATGCTGATTGAAATATTAAAAATCATAAATTTATCATGGGAATAAAAAACTTTAATTTTTAGAGAATAATGGTAAAATATTATAATTTAAAAGAAAAATTTTAATTAAATCTGATTATTTATATTATCAAAATAGTGCCTAATTTGAGTAATAAATCCTAAAAAGAGAAAAAAAAATGTCGCAAGAAATAATGGTTCCAGGCGCAGTGGGTGTAGCAATCAAATGTAAAGATGGTGTTGTGCTTGGAAATGATAGAAGAGCTACATGGGGTTACACAGTCACTAATAAATCGACCCAAAAAGTCTTTAAGATTACCGATTATATTGGTTTAACATGTTACGGGCTCATAGGTGATTTTCAGATATTAGTACGGATTCTCCGGGCACAAGCAAACTTGTATGAGCTAGAAACAGGTGAGAGAATTTCTACTAGAAGTATGGGAAAATTAGTGTCTAACTACTTATATTCGAGGAAAATGGCCCCTTTATATACAAATCTTATTATAGCTGGAATGGATGCAGATGGGCCAAAACTATACACACTTGATGCACTTGGTTCACTTATGGAAGATGATTATGGAACTGCTGGAACAGGTATGTTACTTTCAATTGGTATTTTGGAAGCGGATTATAAGAAAGATATGACTGTGACTGCTGGTGAAAAGCTGGTAGAAAAAGCAATCAGAAACTCAATCGCTCGGGATGCCATGACGGGAAATGGTATTGATATTTTGATTATTAAAGCTGATGGCTCAAAAGAAAAATATTTAGAGATTAAAGAATTAGGAGAATAATTTCTTATACCCTTTATTTTTATATTTCAGATATTCTGCTTTTTTACCAATAAGAATTTATTCAATGAAAGTTTACTAATTATTAGATTCTCATGTATTAACGAGGGGTAAAATCAAGTTGAATTTTTCCAATAATAGATTTAATGATACAAGGGAGATTCATGGATTCACTAAAGATGAGATTATAACCATTAAGGAAATGGTTGTAAAACTTAAATCTGAAGATTCTGAAGGCATTAAAATAGAAGATTATTTAAAATCAAAACTTCACCTTTCTACTGACATTTATGGTCATTATTCGAGTTATATAGAGGATCTGAAAAATTTTGCAGAAAGTTATTTATTGTCTACTGAAAGCTCAGATTACTTTTATTTAAAAAACGAAGTATTGGAAGAATTACAAGTTATTTCGAATAATCTACAAAATCTCAGCTCAAACATCAGGAATGTAAAAAGGATAGCAAAAAAAAGCACAGCATTAGACGCCCCTTTACAGAAAATAGAAGATCATCTTAAAGAGAGTACTCATCTGGGGTCCGAAATCCAGCAATCGATTAAAGATATTAAATCTGTTCATGAGGATTCAACAACTCTTTGGACTGATATTAATAGAATTAAGAATTTAAATTTTAAATTAAATAAGATACCTCTTTCGATAGAAAAATGGAGTGAAATTAAAGAATTAGTCACTTTCATTATAAGTCTAAATGATGTATTTCTGAATAAAAGGAAGAAGGATAAAAAAGAGCGAATCCTAACTTTTCATTTTGAAGAAATTTATCAATTTTTCTATTCAAAAGATGAGAATAAGATTAAATTTTATTCTGATTTACTCCATCTCTTATATTTAAATAAGATATTTGAAGTATTTCAGGGAGAAGAATTCATTAACATACTCGAAAGGAAAGAAGTTATACAAAATCTTAAGAATTTTATTACTCCTTTGCTTAGACGAATAATTGAAGAAAAATTACAGGAAATATTTGTTGAAATCGAAGATTTTGATTTAAAAGAAAAGGATTCGAGTATTAATTTAAAAACTCTTAAAGAACAAAAAATAGGCACCTTTTTACCAAAAATAGTTGACTATTATATTTTAGGGTTGGAAAAGAGTTTCCAAGAAAAAATCCATGATGTAATTGAGGCAGAAAAATTTGAAGAAATAACTAGCTTTTATTATAATAAAATTGAAAATTTTTCTGCAAAAATTAATGAAATTGAAGATTGGATATTAAATATAGAGAATTTCCTAAATCCATATGAAAATATTACAGCTTCGTTAAGAAAAATATTTTCGAATGTTTCTTCTGAAATTTTTCGCAGAAAAAACGAATATTTAAGTTTTATTAAGACAGTTAAGGATGAAGAAATAAGAGTCGAAATAAGAAAGTTTATCTCAGATAAAATCTCTGAAGTGAATGATTTAATAAGAGTTTATGAGGATGAAGCATCATTCATAATAAAAGAAGAATTTCCTCAATTAAAAAGGATTAGAGAAATTCTAAATGATTATAACATCAAAATCCAGAAAATTAAAGACTCTGTATTCAAAAGATTAGATTCTGTAAAAACTAATGATGTAGATATTTATCAAGTAATAAAATATTGGGAAGACAGCTTAAATAGAAAAAGACAGCAACTAACATTTCTAATGTCATTGCTTCTTAACAAGATATTTAAAAGTTTTAAAGATTTAATAGAAAAAGAAGGAATTTTATTTGCTACTATTACTGAAATCACAGAACAAACAGAAAATTTTGAAGGTTTACCTTTAAATTTTGCATTATCATCATTCTTAGCGGAGAAATTATCAGAGGAGGAGTTGAAAGAAAGAATTTCAGAGATTAAATCAAAGATTAATCAATTAAATAATTCTTTAGGACTTTATCAAGTAGAAGCAGCAAAATTGGAGACAATTCTAACAAATAGAGTTAAATTAAGGAAAGGAATCTCTGCTTCGGATGTTCAATGTACAGTGTGCCATAAATTTATTAATTTTGCTAAAGATAGAGTAATAACATGTCCTTTCTGTGGGAGTACATATCACTATTTATGTGTTGCCTTTTGGCTTTCAAAATATAATTCTTGTCCCATGTGTCAAAACCATTTTCTTGAACCTCATTCAGATTTATTTGAAATTGAAGAAGATCAAGGATTAGAAAGATATTAGAGAAATTTTTTTAATTCATAACTATTTCTTAAAAAATCCAAGCTATTAATTAGATCATACACTTGGAGGGAAAATGGTGACATTAAGAATTAAATAAATACCAAAGGCTATCATAAAACCTCCACAAACAATTAAAACATACTTATAAACCTTAGAGTTTAAGGATTTGCCTCCAAAATAAACAAAAAGAGAAATTGGAACATACCATATAAAATCTCCTAATTCGTGCCCAAGAAAGAATAACAATAAACCTAGTGGATTTTGAAATGATATATTCAAATTGATCATAATTGTCAAGCCTGTGACTGCCCACCAAAACGCCCAATAAGGATTTGATATTGAATAAAATATACCTCCAAGAAAACTATTACCCTTAAAACCACTCATATTTTCTTCTTTTAGATTAAATTTAATTTCATATTGTTTTTTATATACTTCTCTTATAGTAAGAAACCCGAAAATCATTAAACAAATACCTCCAATTATTCCAATCATTATTAAAAATAGAAGATTTTGGAAAAGAAAGGAAGCTCCTAACAATAATAAGATTATCAAAGAAAATTCTAAAAGTGCATGACCCAAAACAATAAAAAATCCTGCGAAAGGATTTTTACTCTTAAGCGATTTATAAATCGTGAATGTTAATACGGGTCCAGGAGATAAAGCACCAGTAAGAGCAACAATAAAGGATATAGTGAAGATCTCAATCATTTAAAATCCTATTATTCGAATTATGATAACTAAAATTATTATAATTGGAATTATTAACAGTAAAGTCCATAAATACGCTCGAAAAAATCCCTTTCTAACTGCCTTCACTCCTTCTTCCCATTTTTGTTGTGTCTTTTCTTGCCAATTTTTGAAATCTTGGCTTATCTTTTTCTTATGAGCATCCCACTGTTCTTTTGTTTCCAACCTTCGTTGTTCCATTTCTGTATTCCATTCTTTGATCTTACTCTCCCAATCTTGCTTAACTCCATTAAAGAATTTATTCACTTTTTCTTTATTTTCTTCCCATAATTCTTTATTTTTCTTTGATTTTTCTTCTAAAGAAGTTTTAAAATTTTCAAATCCATCTTTGATTCCATCAATGAAGTTTTGCCTACCTTTTTGAAAGTGCTTTTCATTTATTTTTTCATTTTCAGAATCGCTTAAATTATTTTCATTATTCATAATTGTTTGTTAATTTATTTTAATATTTAAATTCAGCAAATAAATTTCAATTACTTTCCAAAATTATTCATTCCTAGATAAGTTTCTTTATAATTTTTAAAAATTGATGTATTTATTATGAACTTTAGCATTATACAAAAAACCCCAATATACAAAGCCTTTTCAGAAATTGGGAAAAGAATTTTCCTTCCAGAGGGGATTTTCTATTGGGCGAAAAGAGCAAGAGAAGAAGCAGAATTGATAGGGACGCTTGGAGCCGCTTATGGATTTGAAAAGGATTTTATTGATGGAGGAAGTAACGATTGGTTACCATGTTATCTGAAAGAGATCACTGATTATTCAAGGCTCACTGTTAAAGAAATCGTTCCTTATACTTCTATTGGTGGATTACAAGAAACAAGGGAAATTTGGAAAGAATGGATAGTTCAGAAATCATTATATAGTAATAAGGAAGATATTTTATTTTCTCGGTTAAATAAATATATAACCACTCCAGTAATAACAGGAGGAATTACTAATGGAATTTTTCAAGCTTGCTCACTGTTTTTAAATCCAAGTGATTCTATTATTGTACCAAATAAGAGATGGGGAAATTATGATAATATTATTAGCAAATTCATTGGTGCGAAAAGTAAATCATTTGAATTTTTTAAAAATAACAGGATAAATATCGAAGGATTAAAAACAGCGATTGAGGACGTTGCTAAAATTCAAGAAAAAATAGTCATCCTTTTGAATTTTCCTAATAATCCTACAGGATATGTTCCTACAACAGAAGAAGGTTCCACACTTGTTGAAATGTTAAAAGAAAGTCAACTAACTCATGAAAAACCTATTATTGTTTTAGTTGATGACGCATATGAGCCATACGTATTTAAAGATAATGTGTTAAATAGATCAATATTCTATGACCTACACCAGTTGGATGAAAATGTCATTCCAATTAAATTGGATGGAATCACAAAGGAACTCTTGATTTATGGAGGCCGGATTGGTTTTATCACATTAGGTTTAAAACCAAGCTGGATAGAAAACAATGGAGAATTACAAATATTAAAGGATGAAATCCATAATAAATTAGAAGGTTTCATTCGCGCAACAATATCAAATTGCAACAGTTTCTACCAAGTACTCATCCATAAGTTATTCCATGAGAAGGGAATGGAACAAATCATGCAATCAAGAAGGGAAGTACAAAATTTACTCAAAGAAAGATATGATTGTATTAATTCCGAGTTATTAAAAATAAATAATCCAAATATGTCAATTGATCCTAATTCAGGTGGATTTTTTGTCTTTTTAAATTTAAATGCTAATAAAATTAAAGCAACAGAATTCGCAGATCGCTTATTAAAACAATATAAAGTAGGAATAATACCAATTGAAAAATTGGATGAGAATATTAACGGTATACGCATTGCTTATTGCTCTATAGATCTAAGTGAAATCCCGGAATTGATTAAAAGAATTAATTCAGCCCTAAATGATTTTTAAAGGCTTTATTTCATCTTCTTTAAAGGTAATAATATAGTAATATTACCGAAGTTTTTATCAAAACTTTTATAGACTTATTTTCATAATGTAATTAAAAAAAAATTTATTAAAAATTAAAAAAGTGAAATTAAAGATGAAACTTTTTCTTATTGATCAAGGAAATTTAAATGCAATCAATAAACCAGTCTTTTCCAGCGGAGACGTTTACCTTTTAGATGACGAAAGAACTATATATGTCTGGATAGGTAATAAATGCTCAGTAGATGAGAAGACCGCAGGTGCTGCTCAAGCAAGAACACTCGACCAACAACGTGGTGGCGCTGCTAAAATAATTACAGTAGATCAAGGACAAGAATCAAAAGAATTTATGAAAACGATCAATCCAATGGGCACAATGAAAATTGTTGAAAAAAACTACGCTAAAACATTACTTAAAGATGTATCTACGGGTGATTGGGCGGGCTTTACAGAATGGAAAAATGCTCTTTATCGAGTTTCTTCAGAAGAATTTGAAGATATCAATGCGATGAAAATGATTCAAATCCCATTTAAAAAAGAATCATTAGACTCAGAAGATTGTTTTGTTGCTGATTTAGGCAATAAAGTGTATATTTGGCAAGGAAGTACAAGTAATGTGAAAGAACGTGTCAAATCAGGTCAATGGGGACGTGCTATAGATGCTGATAGGGCAGGATTACAGCAAGAAACTATCTTTGAAGAAGGAGATGATGCAGAATTTATGGCAGCTTTAGCGAGAGGGGTAGATTATAAGGAATCTGATGCGGTACAATTAAAAGCTGAATCTGTATTAGAAGGAGAAGATGAAGATGATAGGATTGCGGCGGCAATTCAACCAGAATTTAAGTCAGAAGTTAAAGATGTTTCTCCAGAAGAAGTACAAGCGGATATTTCTGAGGTGAAGGCTTCTGGTGCTGCGCCAGGAATACCTGGTAGAACAGACAGCACGATTTTAACGATTGAGAAGGTTGAAGGTCGCCGAAAATGCCCTGAATGCTCTACTGATGACCCTCACATGATTCATGAGACTGTTGATAAGTCCAATATAATATTAGACTACCCTCGAGTGTACGGAAAAAAATATAAATGCGGCCAATGTGGAATTGAGTGGCGCGAAAAATAAGGTTTTTTAATAATTTTATTTTTTCTCTTTTTTTAATGATTTTACATACATAGTAAAGCAAAACCATTTTGAATTAAGATTTTTGAATATCTCTGCGCATTAATTTGATTCTCTTTTTTAGTTCAATTACTTCCTTATTTTTTTCTTCGAGATCTGATTCTAATTTTAATTTTTCATCTTTTATTTGTTGAAGGTCGCTTAAAAACTTCTCTTCTTTTTGTATTGTATCACCTGTTTTACTCTGTAATTCCTTTAACTGTTCTCTCATGCTTTTTATCTCCTGCGATCTGTCATCAAGCATACTTCGCATATTAGCTAGCTCTAATTCAAATTTACCCGTTAAATTTCCGGATTTTTTATGTGCTTCTTCTAACTTTTCTTCATACCGTTCAATTAATTCTTGGATAGTTATGTTTTTTTGTTTTAATTCTTCAATTTCCACAACTAAAGTCTTATTTCGTTCTACTTTTTTTTCAAGATCTTTCTTTACTAAATTGAATGTTTCTAATTGTTGTTGAAGATCATGAATTTTCTGATTAGATGTTTTTAAATCATTTTCAATGGTAAAAATCGATTTTTCTTTTTCAGTTATGATTTCATCCTTTTTTTCTATAAGTACTTCAAGTTTTTCAAACTTAGATTTTTGGATTGAATCAGTTTCAAGGAATTGTAATTGTTCTTTTAATTCTTTAATCATGATTTCTTTTTCATCTATTTTATTTAGTAAATCCTGATTCTTCGCTTGTTCCGATTGAAATTGCTCAATTTGAGAAGTTAATTCTTTTATTTTTTCAACTTGATCATTAGTTATTGTATTGAATTTTGACGATTGCTCCTCAAGAGTAGAGTTTAAATTTTCAATGTCATCATTTCTATTCTCAATTGTTTCATATAATTTTTGAACGGCCTGACTCTGGGTAGCATTATCTTCTGCTTTTTGAGATAATTCTTGAATATTTTGTTCTAAATTTTGAATTTTTTCAATTTTTTCAGAAATCTCCTCTATTAACCTTTTGTTCTCTTCCATAAAGAAATTGAGTTGGTCTTTAAGATTATCTTCAGTTTCTAAAGGTTTCTCTTTTTCTTCCTTTTCTTCTACCCAACCCAGTTGACCCAAAGCGTCAACGATAGATTTATCATTCTCTTCCTCACGATCTTCCTCTGTCATATATTTAAAATCACCTTTCGATCTATTAAATTTTATTATTTTCTATATCTAATTCTAAATTTTTTACAAAAACAAATTTTCTATCAAGAAAAAATTTCGAAATATATCCAATACTAAGTGCAATAATCACGCTTATTTCGAGTGGAGCATTTAGAAAGTTTGTTAATAAAAATTGAATTCCAATATTTTCTATTGTAGTAAGAATTGCGAAGCCAAGATATTTAGTAAATTCTATTGATGTTTGTTTTGCTCCGGTGCCAGTTCTTTTAAAAACTAGATATTTATCTAAGAAGAACTTAATAAAATATGTAATTCCAACTGCTACAATAGAACCAACTAATTCTGGCATATTAAATGGGTTAGTAGAGCAATAGAATACTTGAAAGAATTCAATTGACCCTAAACTAGCACAAATGATTGGAGCAATGATTTCATTTAATTTTTGAATTAAGTAATTAAGTCCAATCATAGCTGCAGCAAATATAAAATAAAGCGTCATTTGTCTTTTAATATCATTATTTTCAACCATAATTTACCACATGTTATTTATTATTTAATTTTTCTCCACAATGATAACAATATTTTGCAATAGATTTTGTTATTTCTCCACCACATCTC
The DNA here is from genome assembly GCA_029856145.1 of Promethearchaeia archaeon. Taxonomy (GTDB): domain Archaea; phylum Asgardarchaeota; class Lokiarchaeia; order Sigyniarchaeales; family SOKP01; genus Loki-b32. Next base: position 588,053 of record JAHQWK010000001.1, on the reverse strand, counting down.
GGACAATATCTTATTTCTGAATTTCTAGAATCCGTATATGATGAAGTTTGAGTTGATCTCTCTTCAAAATATGTACTGTTTTTTTTAATTGTTCTAAAAGAGAAGGGTAAGAAACATATAATAGGGATAAAAAAAAAGAAATCAATTACTATCGATAAAACCAAAAAAAGGATAAATAGAGCAATGAAAATTAGGTTTAATACAAAATTTCGCTTCATTGTTATTTTAAACTAACAAAAAATTAAAAAATTAATTATAATGATCGTCCTATTCTTCAATACGCTCTTTCCAAGAATCTCTTCTCGGCATATCAGGTATATTGGAAGTAGGATATGAAGAGAGTCCTGTATCTTGTTGGGGGGAGACAAGCCCCATGATTTCTTTCACAGAATTTTTCGTCTTACCTCCCATCCCTGTAAGTTTTTTCACCCCCCATATAAATAAGGAAAAGTAAACTGAAAAGATTAGGTAAATAGCTAACCAACCACTACCAAAAATTAGAATTGGAAATGGTAGCAATCCACTCTCATAATCTACATAAATCATTCCTAGAACCATAAAAATACCAATAAAAATGATACATCTCAAGCATAAGGGAATCATCTGTTTCTTCATTATTGATTTCATAAACACAGTTGATTCCTGCTGTGTTTGTATCAATTGTTCATAATCTCCTATAAGTTGAGCGTTTTTCATACGTTCTCGAAAATTTAAAGCTTTTTTCCTCATATCTTGTAAGACTTCTTTTGTTAATCCTAAGAAATGATTAAGAACCATCCCTAGGACAATCATCCCTAGCGTAATGAATACTATTTGAATAATTACTATAATGGCTGACATTATTTCATCACTATATTAGGAAAACTATGTTTTTAATTAAATTTTTTGAATTGTGCAATGACATTTACTATCATAACTTGCCTTCTAAAAAGCCTTTAATATACTTAGCATAAACCGTTTTCCAACGAGTTGGGATTGATGATGCGATAGCACACCCCAAACGACAATTTTTGCAGAAATGATAATTATCATGCATCTTCATTATTTCTTTTACTTTATGAGAGTTATAAATACTCGATATTGGATACTTTAAAGAATTGTAACTTAGAATTGGATGAATTTTACAAGGATAATTAATAAATCCATCATGACTAATGAATATATACGCTTCTGCGACATGACAGCGTAGAATATTTTGATGATGGTCTGGGAATCCACCAAAACCTCCTTTCTCAACCACTTCAACGCTTATTGGATCAGTTAAAATATTATTGTATTTTTTTCTTAATGATCGTATTAATTTCGCCCATACAGATATTTCCGGTATCATTTCTTGAATATCTTGGATTTGGTAACTTTTATTAGGGAAATCCCTTATTATATCTTCACAGGGATATAATTCAATTGAACACCCTAATCTTTCAGTTAATTGGCAAATATCATCCAATAAGTGGATATTATCTTTCATAACCACTGTGCTTATGATAGGTTTGATATCATGCTTATTGGCTAATTTAATAGATTCAATAACTCTATCAAATACTTTAATTCCTCGCATTTTATTATGCAATTTTGCTGTAGGATAGTCAAGCGAAAGTAAAACATAATCCAAGCCTTCAATTTTTTGTTCTTTAAATAATTTAGGTAATAAATATCCATTAGTAGCGATACCATTCATAAAATTGTGTACTACTCCCGTGTAATAAATTAATTCTGGTAAATCTTTTCTTAATGTGGGCTCACCACCTGTAAAAGAAAGAGAGAGTACTCCCAATTTAGCTATCTCATCGATTAAATATTTTATTTGTTCAGTAGTCATATCAGTACCCAGAATAGATTCGGGTAAAGAATGAATTGAACAGAATGGACACTTCCCATTACAACGCAGAGTCAATTCTATCTGAGCAGAATAGGGAACTTTTTGGCTGGTAAAATTATTTAAAATAAAGCTTTTAATGTATTGAATCCATTTACTAACTCTCATTTGAGGAATTTAATTCTGCACCACATGTACCTTATAACATTTCTAATTAAGAATTTAAAGTATAAAGAAATTAAAAATCTAACTTAAAGGTTTAATAATAGGTGTTTTTATAAAAATATCATAGTTTTCAGAAGATTTAATAAAATTTAAAAAAAAAAATTAAAAAGTGTATCCACACTGCTTACAGACGTATTTCTTAGCATAAATCTTTACGCCACCCATTTGATGTAAAACTTGGCCTTTATCTTCGTGTGTGGCAAACGCGGTTCCTCCACACTCAGGACAGACTCTTCGGCCCTCAACAGGCGGTTTCTCTTCCATTCGTGCTTCTTCCTCTTGCTTGTCAACTATAGCAGAAGGTTTAACTGTTGAAGCCGCAGGAGAAGGTGCTGCTGATGCCACTGGTGCTGAACTTACAGATATAGGCTCAGCTTTCAATACTTTATCTAGTTTATTATTAATTTCTTCGAGTAATTTCAATACTTTTTGTTCGAATTCTGACAAAATAAGTCTCCTCTAAATTTTATTTTAAAAAATTTAATACCTTTTTTCTAACAATTTAATCTAAGTTAGATTTTATATATTTTAGTAAAATGACACATTTGGAAAAGATCCTTCAATATATAAATTTACAAAAATCAAACAAATAAAAGAGATAGGGAAGTTTAAAAGATGAAAAAGTTATTTACTTTCAATTAAATCTCTACTTGCTATAATATTGATCTCAAGTCCTAGAACTTTTTCTATAAGAATATCTCCCATTTTTATAGGAGCTTTAGTTTTTACTTTTGCGATTTCTTTAAGAGTTTCTTCCAATCGATCTTTTGGAATAGGCGTGTCTGATCTCACGGGGACCAAAGGTAAAAAACCGCTTTCTACTTGCATTGTTGTAGTAAGAATTCTTTTTGGAGCAACAAATTCTTCTCTTGCATATTCTTCCCCTCTTTTACAAGAATGCCCTTCAATGATTAGTTCTCCATTAATTTTTTCGACATGTACAAGACAGCCTGTAGGACAAATGATGCATCTTATATCCTTGAATCCTTCGGGAAGCTCAGTTTCATTACTTTTTGTTGACAACTCTCATCACCTTTTTTTTTGATTAATCATCCTCAATTAAAACCTCTGGTCGAGGGATCACTTCAACCTCCAAGGTATTACTTTCAGGATCTATTTGTTGTTCACTTAAATTTAATTTTATTTCAATCATTTCGCTAGGAATAACGTATCTCCTCTTTCGTTTGTAAACAATCTTATTTTTTTCATCTTTTAATTGAATTAGAAGTCTTCTATCTGGTCGCTTGACTCGAAATGTAAAAATAATATTTTTGGATAAATCAGCACGATTAATCAAATCGGGCTTTATATAATTAACATTTTCACCCGGAATACATTTTATTTGGTCTTTTTTTCCTATTTTTTTACTATATCTTTCTTTAATATATTCAATAGCATTTAATCCAGCTCTTTTTGCCTCTGCTGTAACCAGATCTACTAAATCATGTACTTGTAGAACATTACCACAAGCAAAAATCCCATCAATCTTGGTTTCCAGATTATTATCTACTACAGGGCCTCCCATTTGTGAGATTTCCGCTCCTGCTTCCCTTGTTAATTCATTTTCAGGAATCAATCCTACTGATAGAAGAAGTGTATCACATTCAATAAACTTGTCAGAACCTATAACTCTATCGAAATTTCTATCTACTTTTGAAATTGTAACTCCCTTAAGCCTTTCTTTTCCATGGATTTTCGTGATAGTGTAAGACGTTATTAATGGAATTCCATAATCTTCTAAGCATTGTACTTCATTTCTTATTAATCCACTTACATAGGGTTGAATTTCTACAACCGCCTTAACTTGACAGCCCTCCCAAGTTAATCGCCGTGCCATAATCATGCCAATATCTCCACTTCCCAAAATAACAAAAGTTCTACCGGGTAAATATCCTTCAATATTGACAAATCTTTGAGCTTGTCCAGCAGTATATATTCCTGCAGGTCGAAAGCCGGGAATATTAATCGCACCTCGTGTTTTTTCACGACAACCCATTGCAAGAATAATAGCTTTAGTTTTAATCTCAATTAGTCCTTCTTCTTTATTCACAGCATAGATTGTTTTATCTGGGGTGAATTCAATTACCATCGTGTCTAACTTAGCAGGAATTTCTAGTTCTTTAGCTTGGTTGATAAATCGTTGGACATATTCAGGTCCAGTTAATTCTTCTTTAAATTCGTGAAGTCCAAATCCATTATGAATACATTGGAGTGTAATTCCACCTAATTCTTTATCCCTTTCAATTATTAATACATTTAATTCAGCTTTTTTAACAACAATTGCTGCTGCTAACCCTGCAGATCCACCACCTATTACAGCTACATCTACACTATATTGTTTCATTCACTAGCACCCCCCCTTTCGCTTTTTAACATGAAGTCTTTTGTCTTTCCAACCAAAATATTGGTATCTTCTCCTCTCTTCGTAATTTCTACATACGGTTTGTTCAGTTCTCTTGATAGAATCTCAATGACACGAGGTCGACAAAAGCCACCTTGACATCTACCCATACCAGGCCTACATCGAAATTTTACACCATCAACCGTATTGGCCCCTACAGGAGCATGAATTGCATTAATTATTTCTTTTTCAGGTATAGTTTCACATCGACAAATTATTCTGCCCCAAGCTGGATCCTCTTGTATTTTTTTGTCAAGTTCTTTTTTCGTGAAGTCTTTAAATCTTTCTGGTTTAGGGCGAATAGGGTTATAATCTTCCTTCACATTTAATTCTACACCTAATAACTCAAGAAATTCAACAACTTTTTCTGCGATTGCGAATGTTGCTGTTAAACCAGGTGATAAAATCCCCGCTACATTGATAAAACCATATACATCTGTATTATCAATTATAAAATCATAAGTATCTGGAACAGCTCTTAATCCAGCAAAATTTCTAATTGAGCTTCTTGCGGGAATATTCGGAATTAATTTCATTCCTCCATCCAAAATTTCTTTTAAGCCTGCTGTAGTTGTTGAGATATCTTCACGATCAGTTATATTTTGAGCATTGGGTCCAACAAAAGTGTTACCATGCAGTGTAGGGCAAACTAATATTCCCTTTGATACTTTCGTGGGAATTGGGAATAAAATCTTATTCAATTGAAAAACATTACGATCAAAGAGAATATATTCACCCTTTCTTGGCATTATACTAAAATAATCTAGTCCTAGCATTCTGGAAACTCTCGCAGCATGCAATCCAGCAGCATTAATTATATTTCGTCCCTGAAATTCACCTTCATATGTTCGTATAGTGAAAATGTAATCCTGATGTTTAATTTTAACTACTTCATGATTTCTGAAAAATTTTATCCCGTTCATGGCAGCATTTTCAGCCAATGCAAAGGTTAATTCATATGGGCTAGCAAGTCCCGCTGTTGGAGCATGTAACACTCCAACAACCTCATCAGTTAAATTGGGTTCCATCTGTTTTATTTTCTTCTTGTCTAATATTACTTCCAAACCAGGAATGCCATCTTCAATGCCTTTTTTTCGTTCTTCTTCTAACTGTTTAATTTGATTATCCTCTAATGCAACTACAAAGGAACCAATTCGTTTGAATGGGAAATTCAATTCCTCGGCTGCTTGGGTATATAGTTTATTTCCTTTAATACATAAATATCGCTTAATGTATTCTCTAGAAGAAGCATATCCAGCATGAATTACTCCAGAATTAGCCTTAGTGGTTCCAGCAGCAATCTCTGCCTCTTTTTCTAATAAACACACTTTTAAATTATATTTTGAAAGAGTACGGGCTATATTGCACCCTGTGACACCACCCCCAATAATAATTACGTCGTAAATCAATTACACAATAACCTTTTTATTAATAGTTTAGTTTGAATATCTGAAATGAATATTAAAATCTAATCTTAACAGATTTAAATACCTTTTAAATTTATTAGATGGAAAATAAGTTTTTGTTACTACTCTAAAAAAATATTTAACCATTTGTCTAGTTTTTCGATTAACTTACTTTTAATCTTTTATAAAATAGCTATTAAGAGAAACCAGATAAGATTAAAAACAATCGCCGATAGTATTAAAATCTTTGTTACAGGGTTAAATAATGTGTTTTTTAAAGCTTTTGTCATCTTTAATTTTAGTTCATCTTCTATCAGATTTTCAACTGAATTGATCTTAGGACTTGTCTCTTTTTTCATATGAATTGATCCTAGGAACCTGGGATTTGATAAATTCTGAATTATATTACTTAAATAATTTGAATAGAGCTGCTTTTTTTTATTTATAGATGGAATTTTTTTAAATTCTGCGTCATCTGTAGAATTTTTATTATTAGATTGTTTCATTCTTTTTTCCTTTTATTATTGGCGAATTTTCTTTTTCATGATTAAAAAATCAAATCAATCTTAAATTTTTTTCGATTATAGAAAAAAAAAGAAAAGATTTGAAGTCATATGAGAAATTGTATTATGCGAAAGAATTTTGAAATTCTTTCAAAGGATTTTATAGAAACAAAATTTATTTTTAAAAGAATAAAATATATCTAAAGTCATTTACCAAAATATAATTAAGCTTCAACAGAAAAATTTTAAAAATGGAACCACCACATTATAATAAAATCTCCCAACTTTTATTAGATAAATTTAAGGAAGTCGTTGGAGAAAGTTTTTTTTTTGATGAGTATGAAGTAAGATTCACTTATGCTTTTGGAGGATCCATTTTTAATAAAGGATGGGTTCCAGATTTAATATTAATCCCACAAAATACGAAACAGGTTTCTGAAATTCTAAATTTAGCCAATAAAAATAGAATTCCAGTAACCCCTCGAGGAAGTGGTACAAGTTTATCATCTGGCTCACTAAGCCCCTATGGGGGGATAATTTTAGATTTGAGTCAAATGAATGAAATTCTAAAGGTAGACATTGAAAATAATTTAGTTGAAGTTGAACCAGGAGTAATATGTGATGAGTTAAATGAGACTTTAAAACCATATGGATACTTTTTTCCTCCAGATCCTGGTTCTAGTTGCGTTGCTACTATTGGAGGGATGGTCGCAAACAATGCGGGAGGTATACAAGCATTCAAGTATGGTGTCACAAAAATTTATGTTATTTATTTAGAAGTTGTATTATCAGATGGAAGAATTTTAAATTTAGGTTCAAAAGTTTTAAAATCAGTATCTTCATATAACATAAAAGACCTTTTTATCGGTTCGGAAGGCACTTTGGGAGTTATTACAAAGATAGGTTTAAGAATCCGACCTTTACCAAAGACGCGAAAATTAGGACTGTTTATTTTTGAAAATGTTGATGATTTAAAAGATGCTGTTTTAGAGATAAGAAGAAGAGGGATTGTACCAAATTTATTAGAATTTATGGATAAAATTATTTTGAAAGCGGTTACTGAATATTTAGGTGGTGAATTCTTTGATTTTCCAAATGGATATGTTCTATTAGCTGAGGTTGATGGAAACTCTACAATTGAAGTTGATGAATCATTTGCAGTTATGTTTGATATTATTATCCAAAAAAATCCAATCTATAATAAAATAGCTATGACTGAAGAAGAAAGAGAAAGGTTAATCCTTGCAAGAAAAGCTAATCTTCCCGCTCTTTCAAGAATTAGACCCAATACCTGTGTTGAAGATTGTACAATTCAAATTTCAGAATTTTCTGAAGTTATTAAAAAAATAGAAGAGATTCCTAAAAGAATTAACGCCAAAAATTTGTTAGTCGCAATAATCTGTCACATGGAAGGAAATTTGCATCCCACATTTTTATTTAATGAAAATGATGAACAAGATGTAAAAGATTTTGAAAAGGCAATAGATTATTTATACAGAGAAATAATAATACCTGCTGGAGGATCAATAACCGGTGAACATGGAATAGGGAAAATTAAAACCCCATATCTTGAATTAGAACATGACTCTAATATAATTGAATTGATGACACAAATTAAGAAATTCTATGATCCGAATATGATCTTAAATCCAGGAATTGGAAAAGGAGATCTTCGAGCTATTAATACTCCAAGCATAAAACGTTCTCTAAAAAACCAATCTGATAGCATATTGGAATTAAAATGTATGAGATGTGGATTTTGTATCACTTGTCCCTCGAGAATAAATTATGCATTAGAAACATATAGTCCAAGAGGACGTTTATGTCTCTTAAACGGATTAGTCCATGGTGATTTAGAATTAAATGATTTAATTACAGAAGTGTTTCACACATGTACTTTATGTGGGCTCTGTCAAACTAAATGTCCTGCTGGTGTAAATACAATTGAAATTTTTGAAAAAGCAAGAGAAATTATCCATGAAAATTGAGAAATCATGAAATTTGATTATGGAAAAGATGGTATTGAAATAAGTTTAGATCCAAAATGGAATACTACCATCTTTCTGCCTTCAGAACGAAAACCTATTGAAAATCCTATAATAAAAATTAAAGACGCAATTAATAATCCAATTGGATGTTTACCTCTTAAAGATATAATTAATAATAAAAGTAATTTAGAAAAAGTCTGTATTGTTTCAAGTGACGCAACTAGACCGGTCCCCTCAAACTTAATTCTTGAAGCTTTAATAGATGAGTTAAATGCTTACGGAATTGAAGATAACCAAATTACCATTCTGATTGCCATAGGACTACATCGTGCTTCTTATGAGGATGAATTGGAACGTATTTTGGGTAAAAATCTAAAAAACAGAATTAAAGTTGTCGATCATCAAGCAAATGATAAAGATTCCTTGATCTATATAGGAAAGTTAACTGATAAAGATCCAATTTTAATAAATAGACATTATTTTACTGCTGATTTAAAGATCTTAACCGGCTATGTAGAACCTCACTTCTTTTTTGGGTTTTCAGGTGGTCGTAAATCTATAGTTCCTGGTATTTTAGGAACAGAAACTATCCAAGCTAATCACTCTGCTGAAAAAATCAATTCAAAATATGCTCGATTCGGAATTTACAAGGAAAATCCTTTACATGATCATGCAATTGAAATTTCTAACATCGTAGGGGTAGATTTTATTGTCAATGTATGTATTAATAAGCAACATGAAATTGTTCAAATAACTGCAGGAGATCTTATTGAAGCTCATGAAAAATTAATAAAGTATCAAAAAAGACATATTTTCAGAGAAATTAAGGAGCCCTATGATATAGTTATATGTGGCAATGGAGGATATCCCCTAGACCTTAATTTATACCAAGCAGTAAAAAGCATGGCAATTGGAGAAATGGCTGTAAAAAAGAGTGGTACAATCATCGCTGTAAATGAATGTGTTGATGGGATTGGGATTGCCCAAGATAAATTTAAAGAATTAATATATTCTGGAATGACACCGATCGAAATTCACAAAAAAATATTAAATAAGGAAATTGTAGTACCTGATCAATGGGAAATTCAAATACTTGCTAGAATTCTTATGAAAGCAGAGATCTTTATCATTTCTAAATTAAATGAAGATGAGATTGGTAATATTGGGTTGAAATACGCTAAGACCGTTGAAGAAGCCATTAAAATTTGTTTAAAGAAATATGGACCGGATGCATCTATACTAATTTTACCTAATGGTCCCTTAGTGCTTCCTTTATTAAAAATATCTGATATTAATAAATGAAAGTACGTGTTAAAGTCACACATAAAAATGAGTAATAAAGGAGAATAAAACACCTTTATTAGATTAAATAGGAATTTCCGATATTTTCCGCTTTCACTTTAAAAATTTATCTTTTTGTCTATGTTTTAATATTAAATTTTTGATCAATAATATAAGTTTAAACCTTGATTCCTATGGGAATCATTAGGTATAAGAATATTTAGTAATGGCAAGAATCTTTGACATTAGATTTAGCCATTATATTTATACTTAGGATTAGGGGAGAACCAAAAGTAAGCAAAAAATGAAGATCGGGAAGAATTGGTTAAATAATCCATCTATTATAAGCGCCTGCTACTCCTCAGTTATCTTGAATTCAATTTGTGTTATTTTGGGAATCTTTTATTTATTATTTCCTTCCTATTCAATATTATGGGATGTTTTTGGAATTCTTCTTTTAATGACATTTTTTGGAAATCTTATTCTTATTTTTATTAACTCAAACAAGACAAATGGAAGGAGCAAATTCACTACTAAAATGAATTTATTCAGTTATGTTTATTTAATATTTATTATTCTTGCTATAGTTTGTATGATGCTTGGAAATTTACTTATTTCTGTAACTTATTCCAATCAATTAATTGATAATTTATTGGCATACACCTTAACTTATATCTTCTATTTTGGGATTTTAATTATAGGAATTATTTATGCTGTTTTTGGAAGTAAAACTTATAATAAGATAAACTTAGGGTTTGAAAAGTATTATTTCGAAAAACGATTTTCAGCGAGATTCGTTAAAACTAAAAAAACATTAAAGAAAATTATTACTGTAATTTCCAGGGTTACTTTTATCATAGGTATTATCTTTGGAATTGTTATTTTAGTTGGTTCTTTTGAAGTTGTTACCACATTTATAGCAATCGTTTCTGGTCAATTTGGTATCTTCTTTTCAATAATATTTTTTGCAAATACAATTCTACTTTTAAAATTGAAACATCCCAGATGGAATTCTAAAAAATTTTATAGAACTGCAATAAGTGGGATTTTTATATCTGGATTGCTATTAACTCCATTATTTTTAACCCAATATACAATAAATAATATTGAACGAAACTTTTCAAATACGTTTGGTTCAGACTGGAGAGAAAAGATACCTTCTGAAGTTGACAATTTCTTTTTAGAAACCCCTTTCTCTTTATCAAGCTATTTTTTAGGAATTCCTCCTAAGGACTGTAAAATTGAGAAAAATACTTTGTTCTATAATGATGAAGGAATAAAACTATATTTTGACGCTTATATGCCTTTAAATAATGGTGAAGAACTTCCTGGAGCAAACTCTACAATTATTAGAATCCATGGAGGAGCTTGGGTTTCTGGTGATAAAGGTTTGATGAATATGATGCAGATGAATAAATATTTCGCTGCTCAAGGTTATAAAGTTTTTGATATTCAATATGGAATTGCTGAAAATCCTTTATATTCACTTGATCCCTTAACACCTGATTATAAAAAAGGCAATTTTGATATCGATGACATGATGCGTCATATTGGTGTTTTTACTAACTATTTGACTGATAATGCTGATAGTTATGGTGCAAATTTGGATTCTGTATTCATTAGTGGTGGATCAGCAGGAGGACATCTAACTTGTGCTGTAGCTTTAGCTATAGCGAGTGGAGATTACACAGATATATTCAGCGCTAATTTAACAATAAAGGGATTGGTTCCTTTCTATCCTGCAAATGATCTAATGAACTTTTTTGGAATTAGTGGAAGGGATGTGTTTAAAAATCCAGAAAAACTAATTGAAAGTGATAGCCCTCCTTGCCTTATCTTTCAAGGCACTCATGATATAATTAATTATTTTTGTATATCTGAAAATATTCAAAATACATATTACGCTAATGCAAATGAAAACTGTGCTATATTATGGATGCCTTTTGGTGGCCACGCATCCGATTTCTATTTCACAGGGTATTATAATCAAATTTTCTTGTATTATATGGAGAGGTTCATGTATCTCCACCATTAAAGTTCCTTATAATAAAAATTCGATCAAAAGATTTTCCTTTTTTTAGTTCTTTTTGATTCCTATTCTTTTTATATTTTATAAATCCCACTAAAATCCCCGTTTTTCGCCCGTTCGTGGACATATAACAAATTTGTATAGAAAAGCTTTTATATAGTGGCGTTACAATTTGTGACATAACGCATAAATAGACATGATCTATTTTAAAAAATTTAAAGACATAGTCAATAAAATTAATATTTTAAAGACTAAAAGAATTTATACAAAACGGATCATAACGATCACAGAACAGACACAAATTCGATCAATATCAATATTGATTAATTTACCAACAGCCGAAAAAAAATAAAACAATAATAAGTGAACAGAAATGAGCTATAAAGATAGACTACGTTCAACAAAAACTAGTTCAGAGAGTGAACTTAACTGTAATTCAGATACTCAATGTTGTAATAATCCTTGTATTGAATCTCGAGATGGAGATAATGTATGTTTAAATTGTGGATTGGTTATTGAACGCAATTTAGTAGGAAATGAACGACGAGCTTACACCATTGAAGAAGTAAATAAAAGAAGGCGAACTGAGCCTCGTTGGAGGGAATTTGGACCAAGAACTATGCTTCCTGCATCTAAAGTCGATTCAAAGGGAAGATTAATAAATGCTAGAGGGAAAACTTTATTCTCAAGATTATCAAAAATTCAAAATTCATTGATTTCAAGCATCGAACGCAATTTTTGGGAGGCTAAACCCAAACTCAAAATGCTTTCTAGCAAAATGAATATCCCGGATTATATTAAAGAAACAGCATGGAAGATTTATAGTGTTGTGGCAAAGAAGAAGCTCACAATGGGCAGATCCATTGATGGATTCATTGCGGCATCATTATATGCTGCAATAAGAGTACATGAATTTCCACGATTATTAGAAGAAGTCTGTGAAGCTTCTATGACACCAAGAAGGACTGTACACCGCTCTTTGGGTATGGTCGTAAAGGAAGTGTTACCTCTTTTAGGACTTAAGTATCGACCAATAACTGCGGAGCAATTGGTATATCGATTCGGGAACGACCTTGGTTTACCAATGGAAACACAGAAAAAAGCAATCAATATGCTTGTCAAAGCTTCAAAAAATGGATTATTACGAACTGGTAAAGATCCAAAAGGATTAGCCGCAAGTGTAATTTATATGGCCGCAAAAGCGGGAAATCTTCGGAAAACACAGGCAGAAGTATCAGAAATCGCAAAAGTCACGGAAGTAACGTTGAGGAGCCGCTCCAAACAAATAAAAAATAAGCTACAGTAAAAAGATTTCACAATTCCGAGCAAGGGAATTAATTTTTTTTTATTAATTTTTTTTAATTTTTATCTCAATATTCCACTTACTTAATCTATATTCTATTTTGAGAATGAATTAATATATTATACAAAAAAGTATTTATATTCATAATTTCAAGTAATAATAGAAATAATAGTGATATAAAATGGAAATAGTTGAGTTATTTTTAAGCATTTTGAGTGTAATAATTGGTTACCTTTTAGGGGCAATATTACCAGCGTTTCTTTTTGGTAAATTAAAAGGGATTGATGTAAGAGAAGAGGGAACAAAGAACCCAGGAACTACGAATGCATTTAAAGTTTTAGGTCTTCCTTATGCTATTCTAACGGCTTTATATGACACTTTAAAAGGTTTATTAGCAATGATGGTCGCGTTTAGCTTAGGAGTTAATCCTATTTTTTGGCAAATTAGTGGATTAATGGCTATAGTTGGCCATGTTTTTCCATTTTATTTAAAATTTCGGGGGGGTCAAGGGAATGCTACTGCCACTGGATTACTCCTTTTTTACCTTGTAAACTATCTTACCACCAGTTTTGAATTATTTTATGTTTTACTTTTATTACTTATACTCGTAATAATATTTACTTATATATCTAAAGCAGGGACGCTTTTACCAGTGATTTTATTTCCTTTACTTGGTTATTCTGTATTTATAATCTATCCTACAAGCGGATTTAATCTCTTTTTTGTATTAATTCTTGTTCATATTGCATCTATTGGAATGTATAAAGTAATTACAGAGAAAAAATTAGTGATTACAGATGAAGCTTTTCTCTCAAGTTGGTGGAGAGTAGCTATAAGACCCGTATCGTTGTTATTTCTTATATTTGTTTTTATTGATTATCAACTTGGCCTTTCTGTTATAGGAATTGTGTGTTTATGTTTTGTTGCTCTTGATATCTTTCGATTTCTTCATAAGCGAACCAATATATTGTTAACAGAAAAAATTAAAGCGATTTTTAGAAAAGGTGAAGAGAAAAGATTCTCAACAATGACTATTTTTTTAATATCTACGTTTTTAACAGTACTTTTTTTTATTCCTATTGAGATTGCAATAACTGCTTTAACTTTTCTTGTCTTTGGTGATATGTTTGCTAAAATATTTGGATTAGCTTATGGGCGCCACAAGATATTTGAAAAATCTCTTGAAGGTACTCTAGCCTATATTGGTTCTGTTATTATTCTAGGATATATTCTTTATACATCGTTAGATATACCTCTAATAATGCTTATATCGGGGGGAATTGCTGCTCCGTTGATCGAATTATTACCAATTGGGATAAATGATAACTTTTCTGTTCCAATGATAAGTGGAGCTGTTATGAAAGCCGTAGAAATATTCTTTCTTTAAATATTAAAGTAAAAAATTTAACGCCTTTACTAATTTTCTGCCTTTAGCAGGTATTTTCTTAGAGATTTTGGAAAAAATAACATTATATAGGTAGATTTTTATTTTTTTTATAAGGGTATGAGTTATATAGAGAAAAAGTATTACAATAAGATTAACGAGATATTTGAAAGTTTATCAACCTTAGACAATTCCTTACTAAATCAATTAAGCAAGAAATCTGTAAAAAATATAAATGAGATAGCTAAGTTATGCGCTAAATTTAATCATAATGTAAACCTTATTCTTAAGAAGTATTATCTTGAAATAAAAGAAATGAAAGATAAATTAGTAATTAAATCCACCTTAAAATTTTATTATGATTTAATCGATAAGTTGACAGATTTAGTTAGAAATATTGAAAACTTTCAAAAGATTGATCCTGATTATTATAAAAAGTTAATTGAGTTCATAGAAGATAAGGATATTTTAATAAATGGAAAATACAAAACTATTTGTTCTCAAGAATTAACTGCTTTTTATGACCCAACTTCACGTGCAAATTTAGAGAAAATAATATCAGAAAAATTTTTATCCAAAAGCAAGCAGTATTTTACATTTGGCTCTTTGGAAGAAGAAATAAAAAAAATTGCACAATTAGCCGGTGCTGATTACATATCTATAGTTCCCCCTAGTGATTCAATATTAGAAGAATTACCATCTGCCCTTTCTGCTATCATTTATTCGGTTCTAAATGAGGAAGATAAAGCTAAATTAAATCAAATTGGAACCGAATTAAAAACTTTTTTGGAATCTAAAAAATATCAAGTAATAATAAAAACATCGTTTATTATTACAGATGCAAAATTATTATTTGATAAAGAGTAAATATCTTATTTATCGATTTTTGAAGCGATTTGATGAGAAAGTATTTAATATTTATTAAAGCAGCAATTATTTTGTGTTTATTTATATTTAGTATTATAGTAATCAACTACTTCATTAATTCCAGTATACTGTATGAATGGAATGAGAGTAAACTAAGTATAGTTTGGATGGTTACAATCATATATTTCACAGTGACTTTTTATTTACTCTTATATTTAGTTTCTTTTAAGATTTTCAATATTTTTTTTATTTCTATGATTGCTTCTGGAACTCCTTCATGGATTTTTCTTTATTTTTTAGAGTTGTTTAAAATTGAGCCAAATTTTTTAGATTGTTCTATTATAAGAGATTTAATAGTTATCTTGTGCATTTCTATATTATCTCCTGGCTTAACTCTAAACTTTATTAAATTTATTAAAAATAACTCGAATCATAGTAAAAAAAGAAGATTTCTTCAGAAATATCGCATTCATGAAGGATTTGTAGGCATTTTATTTGTTATATTTGCCTTTTTTTTATGGGTAATCCGTCTTTTATTAATTCAACACGAGGTAATGAAGAACCAGTTAAGAATCTATTTAGCAGTAGATACAATTTTGCTTTTATTGTTTTTGTTTAGTGGAAGTTTTCTAGTTTTCAGAGATTTGAGGGATGTTTTACAGTTTAAATTTATAGAAAAAAGAGAGGTTAAAGAAAATAGTATGGGGACAACTGTATTTGATCAAATGACCCCCGATTCTATTAAATTTTTTAGTTCACCAAGAGTTCCAATTTATCATATTGGAATATTATTAAATAGTTTTGCTGTAAGTATGATAATTCATGGAACAGATTTTCTATCCATGGTAATATTCAATTTGAATCATGAGGAAATTGTTCTAATAGGTTGTATTCTTTGTTTTTATGGTGGTGGAATGATTGGGAAAGATTGGTATCGTATATTTGCTAAACTTTATCCAGAGTTATATCAGGAAGTTGAAGAAATGTTAGATGAATTAAGAAAATGACCAGAAGCAAGGATAAAATATATAATTTTTTAAATATTATATTTGATGATTTTCTATGGCTAAAAAGAAAAAAGAAGCTCCTATTACGGGAATCACAGTTTCGAAAAAAGATGATTTTTCAGCGTGGTATACCGAAATAATTAATAAAGCAGAATTAGCAGATATTAGATATAATATCAAGGGGTTTGTTGTTTATAGAGAATGGGCGACCCTCACAATTAGAAAGATGTATAAAAAAACAGAAGATTTACTAGAAGCAAAAGATCATCTCCCTTTAACAATGCCTTCTCTTATTCCTGAATCTAATTTTTTATTAGAAGCTCAACATGTTAAGGGATTCTCTCCTGAAGTATTTTGGGTTACCGAAGCGGGGAGTTCTGGTAAATTGTCTGAACGTTTGGCATTACGTCCCACAAGTGAAACCGCCCTTTATAAGATGTATGCTTTATGGATTAGAAGTTATAAAGATCTACCATTTAAGAGATATTTATCATGTCAAGTTTGGAGATATGAGGGAAAAATGACAAGACCTTTCTTTAGAGCAAGAGAATTTCATTGGATTGAATCGCACAATGTATTTGCTACTATGGAAGGAGCAATGGAGCAGGTTAAAGAGGATATGGAAACAACTTATCAAATTCTTCAAGATGAATGCTGTATTCCTATCATCTTTTTTCAGAGACCAGAATGGGATAAATTCCCAGGAGCTGTTCATACATATGCAGCTGATGCTCTAATGGGTTCAGGAAAAGTTCTACAATTACCTTCAACACACCTTTTAGGTCAAAACTTTTCAAAACCATTTGATGTAAAGTTCGTGGACACTGATGGGAAAGAGAAATATGGTTATCAAACTTGTTATGGTCCTGCTCAGAGTAGGAATTATGGAGCTATGATTGCGTATTTGGGAGATGACAATGGTTTAGTCTTACCTTTTGATCTGGCTCCAGTTCAGATTGTTATCATTCCTATTTTGTTTAAAGGAAAAGAGGAACCGATTTTAGCTAAAGCTAAAGAAATTTTTGAAATCTTAAAAGACAAATATACTGTTAAACTCGATGAGTCAGATGAATCTGCTGGAAGTAAATTTTATTATTGGGAATTACGTGGAGTTCCAATCAGAATTGAAATAGGTCCTAGAGATATCGAAAAGGGTCAATTAGTTATAATAAAGAGACATGATAGTAAGAAATTTATTGTGAAAGAAAAAGAATTAGAAAAGAAAGTTAATGAGATTGCTCAGAACTACACAAAAGAAATTAAAAAAAAATCATTAATTGACTTTGAATCTCAAGTTGAGTTATGCTATGAAAAAGATTCTGCTAAAGAAGCAATTGAACAGGGGAAAATAGTCTGCTGTGGTTTCTGTTCAATTGATATGAATGCATATCATTGTGCTGAAGTGGTTGAAAAAGAAATTGGAGGAGGTGTCCGTGGAAAACGAGTTGATGAAGAAAAACATGAATTTGCAACATGTTTAATATGTGAGAAACCTGCTGGATGTACTGTATATATTGCGAAAGCATACTAATTTATCATATATATTGAGTTTTTATTTTTAAATATAAAATAATTTTATAAATAGGAAGATAAATTACTTTATTCACATTACATAAAAATTTGATGAATTATGGGTGCAAGAGAAAAAGTTTTAACCGTATTTAAAAGTACTGATAAGCCTTTACGTCCTGGTGAAATTGCTGAGCAAACTGGTGTTGAATCGAAGGAAGTATCGAAAATAATAAAAGAATTAAGGGAAGAAGGAAAAGTTTATTCACCTAAACGCTGTTATTACGCTTTGAAGTAATTCTAAATACAATAAATTCAAAAAAAAATAGAAAATATTAGAGCTTCAATGAGAGTAATGAAGTTGTGCGAATTTCTGTTGATGTTCTTTTATAAATTTAGTTTCTACGTTAATATATCCACAATTTAAGCATCTTACCGTTTTAGGTGGAAAATAATTTAAGACTTTTGGCATTTTCATTGAAGCACAATTAGGACAATAATAATACATTTTTTCAAACCCTTCGATTCAAATTATTATTATCTTAATTTCATGTTTTTACCAATCATTAAAAAGTACAATAATTTAATTTAGATTGTAATGAAGCATTTTATACAACCTATTTCAGAAGAGTATAAGAAAATAGTTTTCATAAAAGGAGCTAGATATGGTAAATATCCTTATTCACATTCTTTACTAATAGATGATTTTTTAATAGACACAGGTATTTCTAGTAGGCTTTTAAGAAAACTTAAAAGAATTTATCCTATAAATAATGTATTACTTTCACATTGGCATGAAGATCATACTTCAGGTAATAGATTATTACCTTATGCAAAGTTTCATATTCATTCAAAAGATAAATTCCTGATAGAAAATGTTAGTAAATTTAATGAGTTTTATGGAATCTCTAATTCTCCATCAGAAGAAGAATTTGAATGGCTTATGGAAGGTTTAAAACTTGAGAACACTAAAATTGATACTCTTCTAGAGGATAATCAAATTATTAAAGTTGGGAACGATTTTAATATAAGAGTTATTCATACTCCTGGGCATACAGCCGGTCATTGTGCATTTTTAGAATTGAATTCTAAAATAGCATTTTTAGCGGATATTGATTTAACTAATTTTGTTTTTTATGCTGGTATTGACTCAAATTTAAGTGATTTTGAAGAATCACTTAATAAATTAAATGAATTTGATATAAGAACGGCTGTTACAGGTCATAGAGGAATAATTGAAGGTGAAAAAGTAATAAAAGAAGAACTGAGTAAATATAAATCAATAATTTATCAACGAGATGAACGGATTTTATCCTATTTTTCTGAAACCAATCCGAAAAAGATAATAGATTTTAAAAGGAAAAATATTATTTATAAAAATTATAGTCAATTCAAGGAATATGAAATTATTGCAGAAATGATAATGATCCAAAAGCATTTTGATAAACTCATTAAAAATAGAAAAATAAAACAAAAAGGAAATGGATATGTTTTAAGATAGAATTTACGATTTAGAGAATTTTACACATTCATAAATGGAGGTCTGAATATGGAAAATATTGTATTATATGAAAAAGAAGGTGATATTGGAAAAATTACCTTAAATAAATCTGAGAAAAGAAATGCAATAGATTTAGATACTCTTAAAGAAATTATTAATGCTTTTAATGAAAGTGCTGAAAATAATGATATTTGTATTATTTATTCAGCTAATGGTAAAGACTTTACCGTAGGTGCAGATTTAAAATATGGATATGATTTACTCACTAATAAAAATCGTATGGTAGAAGCAGTTGAATTTTTAAAGGCTTTTCAAGATCTAACAAGAGTAATGATTTCACATTCAGGTATTATAGTTGCTGGTCTTCACGGTTGGGTGATAGGTGGAGGGTTTGAGCAACTTTTATATTGTGATTTAAGAATTGCTGCTAATAATACGCGAATAATGCTCCCAGAGTTAGGAGTAGGGCTTTTTTTTTCTAATGCCTCTACCAAACTATTGCCCAGAATTATTGGCGAGGGAAGAGCTAAGCAACTAATGTATTTAGGCTCTGAAATTGATGCCGAAGAAGCCCTCAAGATAGGATTAGTGAATCAAGTCTGTAAACTAGAGGGTTTAAGAAGGATTCTTAAACGTACAGCTAATACAATAGTACAAAAAGATCATCTTGCTCTTAAATGGGCAAAAAAACTAATAAATGAGAATCAAGATGCTTCTATTGAATCAGTTCTAGCTAAAGAATTACGTGTCATGATCTTAACGGGTCAATCTGATGATCTTAAGAGAAGACTTGAAAAATTTGTCAAAGATAAAAATAAAAGATTATAGGTCTTCATTCTCTATTATTTCATTTTATAAAATTTTTTTATTAATTCAATATTTTATAAAATATGGAGCAAAGAGAACCACTATTATTTAAAATGTTTCCGAATCTGAAGGATAAAGTGCCTTGGATCCCTCTACTTACTAATTTCCCAACTCCTGTGGAGAGATTAATTGAATTAGAAAAACATTTTAATTTTCATAAAGGGCAATTATTCATTAAGAGGGATGATAAAAATCATCAAATTTATGGAGGAAATAAACTAAGGAAATTTGAATTTATCTTTGGAAATGTAATTAATAAGAAAAAGAAAAAGGCTATTGTAACTTCTGGAGGCATTGGAACTAACCATGGTTTGGCTTGTGTAGCTCTATGTAATAATTTAAATCCTCCTTTAAAATGTGATTTATTTCTTTTTAATCAACCTCTTACTTGGCATGTCCAACGTTCATTATTTTTATATGATTATTTTGGAGCAAATTTACATCTTAGTAAAACTGATGTAAGTACATTTATTAAAACTTTATTTTTCTGGATTTTCCACCGTAAATACGATTTTATACTTCCAGGGGGAAGTCCTTTATTTGGTAGAGGTACTCCTTTAGGAATAGTTGGCTTTATAGAAGCAATTTTGGAGCTAAGTGAGCAAATTAAAAAAGGCCAAATCCCCGAACCTGATGTTATATTTGTAGCAGGAGGTACTACAGGAACAGCAGCAGGATTAGTAGCAGGATGTAAATTATTAAGCTTAAAAACTAAAGTCTATGCTGTAGCAGTATATAGAAGTTTTCTTGCTAATGTTTCCAATTTAACTAGAAATGCTAATAAAGCTCTTAAATACTTAAGTAAGAGAGATAAGAGCTTCCCTAAGATCAAGATTTCTCAAAATGATTTTAAATTAATAGAAGGCTATTTAGGTTCTGGATATGGCATCAAAACAATAAAAAGTCAAAATGCGGTAGATATTGTATTTGATTTAGAAGGGAAAGAAAAAGGATTTAACTTAGACACAACATATACTGGAAAAGCGATGGCAGCAATGTTTGATTTTATCAAACAAGAGGAAAACAAATCTAAAAAAGTATTATTTTGGAATACTTATAATTCAAACGATTTGGACATATATCTTAAAAAAACTAATTTTAAATATAAAAACTTACCAAAGGGATTTCATAAATTTTTTGAAGAGGTTAGTTTTCAATGCTGGCAAATAACCGATTGCCAGAAAGAGATTAGAGAAGACTGTCCAGCTTATCTAAACCATGAATATAGATTTTGGAAGGTTACAGATTGTTTACTTGATGACCAAAAACAAAAGAAAGCGTTTACAGAATTAAATAGTGTAATAAAATTAGAAGATGCTTAATATTAACTAAATTATTTTTATATATTATGTTCTTCCTTTAATATAAAATCATCTTTAGTTATAAGATGATTAAATTTTTAATTTATAAAAATTAAATAGCGACGAAATAAAATTGACTTATTTATGCATTTTCAAGGTTTCAGATGAAATGAAACAAATTTAAAGCTATTCTGAAGTCATCTATTAATTATCTAGTTCAATTTCTTCATAATCTTCCCAATCTTCATCTATACCCTCATCATCATCATATTCTACGTCTTCTTCCCATTCATCTTCTTCCTCGAATTTTTTCTTCCAACTCTTTTTGTTTGAATTCATTTTTCTAACCTCTATTCTTTTCTTGTTTATAATAGATTAAAATTATTGTATATTTTCAAATACGATATAAGACTTATACTATATTTAAATGTTTCTAATTTCAATAACAACTACTAAAGTTTAAAAAATTGATTTAATATGAGTAAAATTTAAAACTGAAGATTTTTATTAATGAGAATTTGATTATCTAATTTTTATTAATTAAAAAATAGTCCAGTTTATTTTAATTAAAGATTCTTTTTAATTCTCGAAAGTATTTCAATTATTTATAAACGTGATAAGTACTAAAGAAAGCAGCATTAAAATATTTATTGATAAAATAGATAATTAAATAATATTAAATAATTTTTAACCGCTGTAATAAACCAGTGATTAAAATTGGTAAAGCTATAGTAGCATCACACCATACACTTATATGTTTTGACTCTAAAGAATATTTACCCCATGACTTCGCTTCTGAAAATGTACTTCCTGAAAGCCCACCATCGTACTCCATTGCTGTGTGAATACGAACTGAATAATTATATCCCATTTTCTCTATTTTATCGAATTGATCCAACATAGGAAATATTTGTTGAGCCCAATTTCGTGGAACCCCCCCACCTACTATTAGGGTTCCATATTCTTTATAATTCCTGACAATATCCCCAAACTTTTTCACATCCCCTAAGATATCAAATTGAAAGTCATATCCTTCATAAAGATCATATTTTATAAGTTTCAAAGCTAACTCTGAGTCTGAAAAGGCTGGCACAAATATGGGTATGTTTTTTTTAGCTGCCATTGAAAGAATGCACTCTGCTGATAGTTTACTACCAATTTTTTGTAGAAATTCTGAAGGTGTGATTTGAATTTTTTTCTCTTCAAATGAGGATTGAATAATTTCCAATAATTTTATGTCAGCTTTATCATAATTTTCTTCAGGAAGGAAGATATCATAAATTCTATTTATTCGATGCTTAAATAATTCATCATCATCAACATTAAGACTTCCCAAATAGTGTCCTACATTACTTACAGCGTCTACTAAGTCATGTATAAGGTTAGCTCCCGTACTTATTAATATATCAATTAAATTATATTCCATTAATACCGAAATTAGTTCTCCCATACCCGCAGGAACCATTGCCCCACTTAGAGTTAACACAGTCAAACAATTTTTATTAGAAACCATTTTTTCTAAGATATCAAGAGCAAAACCTAGATTTCTTCCTTGGAAACCACAATCTTTAAGAGCTGTCAAAAGATTATTTATATTCTTTACATTTTTTGGATTGAAAGGCTTAACTTTTTTTATTAAAAAATCTTCTTTTTGAGGGATTTTCATAAATAAAATTAAATGTTTTAATAATTTTAAAATGATCTTTTTGAATTTTTTTAAAAAGTCTTGAATTAGTAGTATTATATCTAAAATAGAACCTTTATTTGAGTATATTTTATATAAAACTTTAAAAAATTCTTTAATTCATCATTTTAATTCTTTTTAATAACCTATTTTATTATATTATAGAGAATTAGCATTATATTATTTAATTAGGCAGAATATTTCTAATTTAAACGTCAAAAATTTTAATGTATTATTTAAGTTTCAAATAATTTTAAATACAACTTTAAATATTAAATCCATAATCAAATAATATAAAGAAATAATGATAAAGTAATGTCATTAGTCCCAAAAAAGGTTTTCTTAGTAAAAGGTAAGGGATTTCATAAATCTAAGCTAACTGCTTTCGAAGAAGCCCTTAGAGATGCTGGAATTGAAAAGTTTAATATAGTGAATGTTTCTTCCATTTTACCCCCATATTGTATTGAAACTAATAAAGAAGATGGTCTAAAACAACTCCGTCCTGGTCAAGTTATTTTTGCTGTTTTGGCTAGAGAAGAGTCTAATGAATATAATCGATTGATTTGTGCTTCTATTGGTGTTGCTAAACCTTCTGATAAGGGACAATATGGATATTTAAGTGAGCACCATTCTTTTGGCGTTAAGCCAGAAAAAGTGGGGGATATTGCTGAAGATTTAGCAGCAGAAATGCTAGCTACTACTCTTGGCATTCCTTTTGATCCCAATTTAAATTATGATGAAAAGAGGGAAGTGTTTAAAATGGGAGGAAAAATAGTTGAAACAAAAAGCATTACTGCTGATGCTACTGTTAGAGAAGAAGACGAATGGGCAGCAGTAGTTGTTGCAGCCATATTCATTTTATAAACTTAATAATCATAACATGATAATTTTCATTTTATTCAAAAAAAAAAAAAGTTTTATTTTAAGAAGATTTTTTTAACCTTCTCAGGCAATAGAAAACCAGTATAAAACTCTAATGCACTTGAGATAAGTATTAATCTCGCGATTGTTAATGTTATAATATTTGGCTGTAATGCAGCATCCATTATAGCTCCTATTGTCCAGGAAATAAATGCTGCTAATAAAAACCTTCCTTTTAGTTTAATTTCTTTATCTTCTGATTTAATAGATTCTCTAGCAATCAAAATACCGGGAATAAGCAAATTCAAAACTATAAAAAGAGCATATACTAAAGCAACAGATTTGTATTGTACATCAAGAATTCCAGATATTTCACCAATAACATTAGGATCAACCAAAATGAAATATATAAGATATATCTCAAAAGCAGCTCCAATTATTGCATACACAATAACAAATATCTTTTTTTTATCCCTATATTTAAGATCTGTAAAGCCTAGTATCCAAATTATTAATATAATTGGAGCCGCAACGTTTCCTATTAAAAAATAAATAGGAGGAGTGAGTCCAATCCCTGTGAATAATGCTTTTAAAAATGAAATTGAGCTAGGTAACCAGGGTGAGGTTAATCCTATCCATGTAATCCCAAAATATAAAAGAGTTCTTTGTTTATACTCGAAATATTTAATTATAATTGTTAAACCAACAATCAAAGAAATTACAACAAATAATATGCTAAATACGCCATTGAGAATTTCTATTGGTTCCATCTAATCATCTCTAAATAAGTTTTTTAACAAATTTAAATTTAGTGAATATGCATAATTCACGTGAACTAATTTAAATTGAATTGATATTTAGGTATGTTAGGGATAATAACACAAAATTAAAATATTGAAATGAGTTTCAATTATTTTTCTTAAAATAATTAATATTAATATCTTGAAAGCAAGAGTCAATAGACTTAATTTCTTCTAGAGTTTCTAAAGTTAACCGATTCTTATCGTTAAAGTCTTTAGCTGCCCAGATTAATTTATTGAATCTTTGGTGATGATGGTGAAATCTTTGATTTGCGTATTCTTTTGCCTGCTTAGTGTAAAGAAGAAATGGCCAATCACTACCCTCCATTAAAATAAGTTCCCGTGCGATTTGCTTAAGAATTCTTTCTTCCCAATCATTTGGATTGGGAATATTTTCTAAAACATTTTCAAACTCTTTAATTGAACCATTGATATATGGCCAAATCCAACTGTGTTCCGGATTCTTCCAAACCTGAAAATGACCCCCTTCTCCCCAACTGCTCTCACCCATTTTAATTACTGAAAAATAGTCTTTAAATTTAGATATGTAATCGCTAATATTGATCAATTCTATATCCTCATGGTATTGAATCAATTCAAATATTTGTTTTAGCCAAGGTATACCTTCCATCCACCAATGACCATAGAGCTCAAAATCATAGGGAGAAATTATAATTCCTTTAGGTCCATATTTTTCTGAAAATTGATTTAATTCTTCAGAAATTAATGAAACAAAATGATTAGCATGGGACTTGACCATTTTTTTTGCCTTCTCAATATTATATAGTTGTTTTTCCCCTTCTCCTAATTCTTTGCTAGTAATTCTCCAATAATATAATCCTGATTCATGATCTTTTCTATGAAATTCTCTATAATATTCACTACCAGGATACCCTATCTTTGCATCCCAAACTTGTTGACTTGTTTTTTTATTTCTACCAAACACTGATACACCCGTCTCTAAATTATAACCAAAATTTATATTTAATCCTATATCATTCTTCTGCTCTATAATTTCAGCATCTAATATTCCGTGAGAATCTACAAAGAAATATTCTATTTTAGAATTATTTAACCAATAATCAATAGTCTCTCGGAGCTTTCCATCTTTATATTTTTTTGGTCTATAAGCACATTCAGGAAGCCAAATACCTTTAGGTTCTTTTTGGAAATACTGTTTATGAGTGTCAACAGCAAGCTGAATCTGTGAAAAAATGCCAGAATCGCTCTCAAAAAGTGGTAAAAAACCATGTGTTGCGCCACATGTTATTAATTCAATCATCCCCTCATCTTGGAGCCATTTAAAACTCCCTAAAGTATCTCTAAAATAATTGTGATAAAAAGTATCTAATACATACTCAAAATTCTTTAGATAAAACTCTGATATTTTCTTTCTCTCAGGATGGTTTTCAAACCTTTTAATGTCTTTTTTTGCCCTTGAGATCAAATCTTCCATATATTCTGAAAATCGATGTTTCATATATTCATCTGCTAATTGTTCAGCCAAGATTGGTGTAATATTAATCGTAATAGCTGTTTTTATTCTATTCTCCCTTAATTCCCTTAAAATATTTAAAAAAGGAATATATGTCTCATTCATAGCCTCCAGGAGCCATTCTTCACCTGCAGGCCAAGTTCCGGATTTTTTGCACCATGGAATATGTCCATGTAAAACTAAACCAAAATATCCACGAGTCATTTTCAAGAAAATAAATGTTTTATTTATAATTTAGTCTTATATGATTATTATATTCTAATAAATTATAGATATAAATTATGAGTATAAAACTTAAAGCGATTACAAGCCCTCCTAGTAGTGAAGAGTTATCGAATCGTCTAGAGAAGGTCAGATCATTAATGAAAGCAAAGAATTTGGATTATTATGTTTCATTTAATCCCGTAAATATCTACTATTTAACCAATTTTGCCTTTTATGTGCATGAGCGCCCTTTTTTATTAATTATAGAGAAAGAAGGAATACCAAAAATGTTGATCCCTCAATTAGAAAAGGGTCATTTTGAATCTAGAGCTCGATGCGAACTTGGATTTGTTATATATTATGAATTTCCTGCTAAAAGCGGTGAAAATTGGTATGATCATTTTCAGAAGCAAATTAAGTTAGATGCTAAGGTTGGAATTGAATCCGAATTACCAATCGGTATTGCTAATAAGACTCCTGGAAAAATTGTGGTAACAGATATAATTGACGATGTCAGAATTATTAAAACTGATTATGAGATTGGACGTATTTATCATGCATGTAGAGTAGTGAATAAAGGTCATAAGGTATTGCTAAAAAAATGTCGTCCAAAAATTCTTGAGTTTGCCTTATATAAAGAAGTCACTGATGCTATGACATCTAAAATAGTACAAGATATACCCCATGCTAACTTTAGAGCCACAGAAACTACAGGAGCTGTTTGGCCACCATCAATTTCACATGACCCTCACTTAATACCACATATCTTTAAAGAGATGGAAGAAGGTGGTCCTCATGTTTCAATAGTATCTGCTCAGGTAGATGGTTATGGAGTTGAGATTGAAAGAACTTTTTTCTTAGGACATGTACCCGAGGAGACTATAAAACCTTTTGAAGCGATGTTTGAAGCAAGAGCTTTAGCATATGGTATGCTCAAACCAGGTATAATTATGAGTGAAGTGGATAAAAAAGTAAGGAAATTAATTACAGAAAAAGGATATGGTGATTATATCATACATCGTACAGGACATGGTCTTGGTATTACGGGGCATGAAGCACCATTTCTAGCTGAGGGTTATGATAAACCTTTTGAAAAAAATATGGTAATAAGTGTCGAACCTGGTATATATATTCCAGGAATAGGCGGATTTCGTCATTCTGACACTGTTTTAATAACAGAAGAAGGATATCAAAAGTTAACTAAAGCCCCAGAGACTCTTGAAGAAATAACAATTTCACTATAATTGTTCTGAGAAAATTATACATTTTTTACTATTTTATTTAGAGGTTTCCTGGGTTTAGGTTCTGGAATACTCCCTTTTATATAACCGAAAGGTAATATAGTTAAAAGATGATCAGTTTCCTTTAATCCTAATAAGTTTTTTACCTTTTCTCTGTTCATGGCTCCTATCCAGCAAGATCCTATTCCTAAGGTCCATGCCATTAACATCATATTCATTGAAACTAGTGATGTATCGATTAAATACCACTTACTACTAGTTTTAATCTTGCCGACAATAGCAATTGCAACTGGTGCTTCTTTTATGAATTTACCATAAAATGCATTTTTAGAGATTTTCTCTAAAATTTCGTTATTTTTTATCACAATAAACTCCCATGGTTGTCGGTGTGAAGCACTGGGAGTCCATCTTCCCGCTTCTAAAATCATTCCTAATTCTTTTTCTGTTATTGACTTATCTTGAAATGATCTAATACTTCTTCTTCCTTTAAGAAATTTTAAAAATACCTCTGGATCTATCATTTTTAAATTTCATTTAATATTTTTAATAATATCTAATCAAATAACAATTAAAAATGCTTTTCTAATATCCTATAACACTTTTCAACACTTCTCGATTATTTTCCGAAATATATAATGTGAAAATTGGATATTTCTAAATTGATGCCGATACCTAATTTAAAATCTAAGTACTCGTTGTGCTCCTCAAATTAAATCCTGGTTTGCCAGCCTTTAAAAAAATCTGATACGAGAGATTTTTTAGCTAATAAGAGGGGATTCTAATTTACTGAAATAATATGATAGTATTTTAATTGTCTTCTTGAACTTATTAAAAGCATCTTGATGAGGGGTAGTAGGAGGAAAAATAGCTATTAATGTTTTATCTACATTAAAAGATTTTATTAAAAGAAAAAATCCTTTATCTTCAATGTTATTTATCTCAGAAACCATAATAGTTTGGATTTTTGTCTGATAATCTAAAAGTGTTTTAAAATTTTTTGATATTAATTTAATAACCTTATATAATTTTTTAAGCTCAACCTGATAAGTTTGAGAGTTTGAATCTTGATTTTTAGAGATTATAACATTATCTTCTTGATCTATTAAACTACAGGAAATTGCATCAGTTTTTTTAAATAGTAAATCAAAAAATATCATTATTTCCTTTTTTAAATTAGTTACACTAATTTCACTACACCTTTTATATTATTTTTTTATCAACTTTTAAAATAGAATAATTTTAATAAAGAGTTAAGGTATAATTTTTCCCAATTAGGAAATTTAAGATAAAGTATTAAGAGATGTGAATTGCACATTTATGTTAAAAAGAGAAGATGTTGTCTACTTAATATTGAAATAATCCGACTCTAGATTTGGAAATATTCTTTTTTTCCTTCCTTCCTTTTTAAAATTAATCAAGCCTAGCTCTTCTAGTTTATTTATATGGTATAATATTGTTTTGTGATCAACTTTAAGTTTCTTAGTAATTAGATTATTCCAAATTCCCGGATCCTTTTCAATCATTTTTAAGATTTCTAAAGTCAATTTGCTTTTTTGTAATGTTATATCAACATTTGAAATTGGGTTTTTTTGATAATAAGGAAAATAAACAAGTAAATTTCCAATTCTTTTCTTGCCAATCACTTTGTACGTTAGCAAAATATCGAGATGCCACACTAAATTTCCTGCTGCTAGTCCTGTTTTTCGTAATAATTCATTAAAATGGATTCCAGGTCCATTTAGAATTAAATCGATTATTTTATTTCGATTTTCATTTTCCAAAACATCTTCTAAGGTTAATCGATGAGCTCCTTTCTCTATTGGTACTGTTCTTGTTCTCAAGTATTGGAAATAATCTCTTTTTGAAATTAAAATTACTAAAGAAACAATACCAATTATAGAAATTGTAATTATTAACCAATTCCAATCCTCCTGTATAATCCCAACTTCAAAAAGAGTAATAAAATATTCAGTATCTTGTTGTAGATTTGAAAGAGAACTTTCTAAATATGTTTCTGAGCTTGTTTCATTAACAAGCTCGAAAGTATCAATTAATTCCCATGAATCTTGGGAAATCTCAAATATCGCTAAAGAATATGAAGTTTCTGGATTTAAACCATAATATTGAAGTTTTCTATATCGAATGGTTACATTCTCAATTGATGTGTTCGAACTTATTCGATAGATACAGTTGTACCTGTACTGAAATCGAAAATTACCCATTTGAGGTTGTTTTGGGGCTTGCATCACACCAAAGTTCTGTAAACTCGTTTTAGAAGATATGTTTAATGAAAGTGGATTACTATTATTAATGATGAAATATGTTTGACGATCCTCAATATTATTTTCATATTCAATAGAAAGATTGAGTAAAGTATTTGAAGAAATTTCAAAAGTTATATTATTTAGAAAACGATAAGATACTTTTTCATTTGGTTGAACCATATCTTGAGTTGAAAAACCAACGATAGTTTCTTTTCGAGCATTTATATTTACAAGAAAGAAATTAAACCCAAGGAAAATAATTAAAATAACTAGAACACTATACTTGTAGTTTTTCCTTTTTAGTACACTAACAATACCCAACTGTATTCTTTCCAATATTTCTAATTATTATATTAAAATATTATTATATTAAAATTTTTAAAAAAAAAAAAATTTGAAATCTTTTACTTTCTTCTCTTATAATTCATCACTGAAATAATAGCAATAATTCCTAAAATTCCTCCTATGCTAACAACAATCAAAATTGTATTATCTGGTTGTGGGATTAATATAGTCCAATAAGAGAAATCGCTTGTTTCAGCAACTAAATATCCATCCTCTATTGTAGTTGGTACTAGTTCCCATTCTTCAGAATTTTCATTGTAATGTGCCCATTGTCCATTTTGATTTCGATGATTTGCTTGGATTTTAAGTTTTGCATCACAAGTACCATTGCATTTTATTTGTGCACAGAATCCCTCTTCGTATAAATATCTATTTCTGTTTCTTATTCTGTAAGTAAATCCTTTCATTAAACCAAGTTGTACTTGTTCTTCTGTACAAGTCATATTCATTAATAGGGGTCCTGAACCATTTACTTCTATTTCAAAGTATTTCACACCAATTTCTGATGCGTCGCATTCTATGTTTACTTCAAGATCTACGTTAGACATGAATGTTAACCGAGTTTGTTGCATGAACCTGAACATTACTTGATTATTAGCTTCAATCTGGTATTGATAAAGATTTTCTTCATTAACCATAATTTCATTTGATTCAACGGCTAAAACACTAGAAATATTGAATATCGAAAATAACATAAGAAAGACAAAAGATCCAAGTGCTATTTTGCTAAATTTTTTCATAATTTTTTTTAAACACCAAATTTGTTCTAATTATAAAAAAAGAAGTTGGTAATAAAAGCATTAAGGAATAATTCTTCCCAATTAAACTGAGAAAGCATCCTACAAATAAGTAAATTATGAAATATTGTGTTATATTAGGATATCGATTAATTAATATGAATATTTTCAAATAATATTCTATACAACCCCATTAACTCATGGTATTAATTTAAACTTGTCTGCCCACAGATTATCAATTTTTTTTACCAAATCTGATAATAGAGAACCAAATTCCAATATTTTAGCGTTCTCTTCAATTTTTTCAATTGTTTTTGCCCCTAGTATCGGGATCGTAGTTTCATTAGTAGCTGTAAGATAGCCAAGTTGTCCCTGAATTATTGTTCTACCATCTTGTTCCATTATCTGTTTTAATTCTTGAAGCTACTTTGAACTTAAGTTTTAATATTATGATTTTGAAAATATTATTAAATATTTCCAAATTACAATATTTATAAGGAATTCATCTTAAATCTAATTTAATTTAAATTCAAATTCAAATTAATGGAGAAAAATTTATGTCGTTAAAAGATTTCACTAAAGAAGTATTCACTCGATATGGTTTTACTGAGGAACATATCAACATCTATTTAGTGTATTTAAGAGTTCCACGTGCAACACCTTCTGAAGTATTCATGACTTTAACAGAAGGAAATGAAGCTCTAACATATGAAACTGTATTAGAAGTCACTAATTGGTTAGTTGAGAAAGGTTTCCTCAAGAAAGTTGAAGGTATTATTGATAGGTACATTCCACTTCAGCCATATTTCGAATTATTTACTAATGAAGCAGCAAAATTTAGAAATGAAATTGCCAAAATTAAGGATAATATCTTAGCCGATCAATCTAATCGATTTGAGAAGCTTGAAGCTATTCAAGACAAAAGTATTGGGGAAGTAGAAAATGCTGTTGATACCCAAATCAAAGTATTTTTCGAAGACTCCGATTCAAAGAATAATACTAAAAGGAACCGAATTGATAGTGCTACTAATCGTTTTACTGAGACTACTAAGACATTAGAAAGTAATATTCATACTATTTTGGATACACTAAATTCGAATTTAAAAAATATTTCAGTAACAAGTGTAAATAGAAATGAATCTGAAATCACTAAAACAAAAGACAATCTTACGACTTTAATTGCGAACTTATTAAGTGATTTTTCAACGAGAGTTGAGAATTTAGATAAAGAATCAAAAATGGAACTTGATGAGCACGTTGAAAGACATAAAAATATCGCAAATCAACTTAAACCTAAAATGGAACAAATCCTAGAAAAGTATTTAGAACGCATGGAAAAAGTTATCACTGATCTAAAAGCTAAAATTTCAAACTTGTTAAAAGAACACATTAATCATGTGAAAAATACTACTGATACTCTCCAAACACGCCTAAAAGCCACTGTTGATGAGAGACATAGAACGTTGAATGACCAGACAAATGATTTTAAAAGTATGACACTAACGTTAATTGATAACTTACTTGAACATGCTAATAGGTTTACTGACTTCTCAGAGGATATGGCAAAAAAAGGATTTTTCTGGATGGGTAAAAAGAAAAAATACAAAGCAAGACATGAAACAACTATACAAAATATATTAAATTATACAGAACCAATGAAACCTGATTTTACAAAGACTTGCGACGGTTATATCACAGATACTCGAGGAACCACAGATACTATAAAATCTGATGTAACTGATACTATGGTAAATGAAAATGACGGATTAGCTAATGAAACTAACGATCTTGATTATCGTGCTCAAGAAACTATAGAAGCACAACTAGAAACCCTTGCCACTGATTTAGCTGGAGAAGTAGATGATACTTTACAAAATGGTGTAAAAGATTGTTCTGACACCAGAATAAAATTAAAAGATTCTCTAGAAAGCTCACTTAAAACGCATCATAGACAATACGATGACGCAATAAAAAATCATAAGGAAAATTCTTTAAAACATTATACTGATTTTGATCTTGAAATTAAAAGAATAAGTGCTGACTGGACAAGAGATGTCGATACAAATTTTGATAATGGTAAAAGAGATTGCTCAGAGAAAATTGATAGTGAAATTAGATTATGGAATGCTGAAGCTAAAGGTATGGACACTACTTTATCCGATATGCTCTTAGATCATAAGTCTAAATATGAACAAAACGCAAAAACTCTTCAAAATAGTTTATCAAATACTACAAGAGATACTAATCAAAATGTTAAAGATGCTATAGCTGATTTTACTTTACAATTTATGAATTCAATCGATGATGCTACTGAATTAGGTGAAAATAATGAAAGTAAGTTATCTGATATTCATAACGCCTCTAGCGCGATTCCAGAAATAGCTAAGGTTACAACATGGCCTGTGATTGGAAAAGACGCCATGGTTGCGGCTATAAAAGATGCAATTTATCGAGTAAAATCTTCAATTATCATCGTTACCCCATATGTAGTTCCTGAGATTCTACAGGTTGTTTCTGAATACGCTTTCCAGAAAAAGGCTGTACGGTTTATGTTAACAACACATTGGGATATACAGCAATACAGCGGGATAATCGCGAAGATGCGTCAACTTGGAAACATACAGTTCCGGCAACTACAAACAACCGGTGAATTTTTTGCTGTTACTCGGGATGCGGAGGAAGTAATCCTTGCACCTGCTACAGAAAAAGAGACGGAACTTATAGCAATTGTCTCTAATCAAGAAGGTTATGCTAAACTTTATTCTCAGTTCATTGGGCCTATTTTTCAAGCGAATTCGAGGCCGATCAAGTAATTCTAGCAGAGGATAGTAACCAAATACCGAGATGGGTCAAAGAAGAACTTAAAATAAGTAATTAGGTTAATTTTTTTAAATTTTTTTTTCTTAACAAAATTTCTCAGGATCTCATATGTAAGGAGAAATATCAAAATCTTGCTCTAAAGAGAGATTTATAAAGTCGTCAACTTCTTGTTGGGAATCTCCATAAATTTTCAAAACATACCCATTATCTTTTCTCTCAATTTCAGCTCTAAAGCCATTATATTTCGCTTTATATTCGATCTCTTGTGCTTGCTTCTTGTTTCTTATTCCCTCGATATAATATTCACTGAAATAGAACCCTTTCGAAATTCTACCAAGGTCGCGGGGTTGTACTCGAATAACTTTCCCGCTTGGTGTCTCGCACGTTACGAATATTGAACCATCTAATGGTTTCTCAATCAACTTAACCTCATGATAAGTCCCTACATAGCAAAAAACTATATCACCTATCTGAGCGTTTTTTAATAGATCTAGTCCTCTCCTCTTTGTGATCTCCCTTATAAATTTCAACCTAGCTTCATCCTTCTGCACCCACTCACAAGCCCTCTGTATTAAAGAGGGTATCTTTGAGAACTCACGACTGATGATAAACTGAGCGTGCAAGTGAAAATAATTGCAGAAAGAATCCTTTTTTTCCAAGTCATATACTCTATATGGACAATCCTTAAAATCTTGCCTGCAAATATAATCTGTCATGACCAGAAATAAAAACCAAACTTAAGCTTCATAAAAAAAATAGTGAAATTATTATTTAAAATTAATGCTACCTATCGCCAATATATTTACTTAGCTCATTTAATTTTTCTTGCTTAATCACTAGCCCCGTCTGATCTTTGATTTGCTTAAGAATCTCAGTTAAATATGTGGATTCATCCCAACTCTCCCAAATTTCTAGCAAAATCACATTCTTCTCCTTACAAATTAAGCGCTTCTTTCGATCGGCTTCTTTCTGCGCAGGTAAGCTATGCCAATACGTCCCCATAGCCTCAAAAGCAATACCAAGCCACTTGTCATCTATACCTAGATAATCCTTAAGAGGTCGAGTCAACTCTAAATAACCGTCAAATTTAACCCCGCCATGGACCTTAATTGTCTCCCGATTACCATCATCATTTATAATAGTCACCTCCCTGACACTCACAGCCATTTTAACTTGCTTTTCTGAAAAGAACTCCACACCAAAAAGATTTTCAATGTATTTACGAACATTCCCTTGAAAGAATGACTTATCTCCCTTTATATCATTTAATTCTCTTTGTCTAGATTCATATGTACTCTCGTATTCACCTATAACTTTTCTTGCTATTATGATAATCTCTGTATCGGAATTTGGTGGCATGTTTCTTAATAGTGTCTTGACATAATTCGAAATTTTCCCAAAGTGATCTTCACCAAAACCATACCCCTGATAAAGATGGGCTTGTATTTTACTTATCCCTATAGCAGAACCTAATTCACCAAGACCTATAGTATCCCCATTATTAGCCTCAGCGGCTAAGAAAAACACTGCTCTAAAAACAAAATACTCAGGAGTGAAGTAATAAGGTCCTACTTCTAATCCCTTATTTTTATATATATTTTTTCTTTATGCCTTTTATAGATTAACTTTAAAAGCTTAAAGGAAATTAGGTTGAAAGTAATAGGTTTATATAGTCGGATAGATAAGAAAGTCTTTGTTAAATCATTAAGATGAATTATTCATTTTAAATGAATAAGTTTACAAGGTTTTTCAAATTCTGGTCAAAATCTAGTAAAAAGATTTATATATTTTTTTAATTAAAGAATACATATCGATGAGTTTAAAATGCTATAATCATCCAGAAGTAGATGCTACTATAAAATGTGAAAAATGTCATAAGCCAATTTGCTTAAGATGCAAGAAAAATTTTAATATAACTCATGGTAGAGGTAGAGATAAATATTCTACTAGTCATATGTATTGCAGAGCCTGTTATCACAATCTTGGAACTCCAAATTCCAAACCTTCTTTATTAGGATCTTTAATATGTATCCTTCCAATTGCTATTTTTTTAGTAATTACGATTATAATCGTTGCTACTTTCCCATTTTTTCATATCACAATGGTCATTCCGATAATAATTTTATCAGTTATGCTTATAATTGTAATAATAGGTGTGATTTATTCACATTTTACTCAATCTCCTACGGAATTAGTGAAATCAATTGTCAGCAAGGAAGATGATATCAGATCAATGAATTTACCGGTTAAATCTCAGAATAAAATATGTCAGGAATGTGGAAATCCGATCGATCCAGATGCATCAATTTGTCCACATTGCGGAATAATTTTATGAATCAAATTTTACTATATTTATTAAGCAGAATCCCACATATATTCTGAAAAACCTAGAATCTTATCGCACGATGGACATGTCCACATTTTTACATAATTTTTAAATCCTATAGGCATGCTTTCTCCTTTAAATTCTCCTACTTTCTTTTTTATTTTTCCTTTTTTAGTTTCTTTAACGATTGTATGAAAAAAATCCTCTAAAAAAATATCGGTCTCACAAAAAGGGCATTTTGGCATAAAATGCACTAAGGATTTAAAATATATATAGTTTTATACACTGGTGTTGGATTTTTTATTTACTTTACCTTAAGTTTTTGAAATTATCATCCGGAGGATTCTGACTATAAGCCACCAGTGGCTTAAATATTAAATATTATAATTAATTTTTCTTCTATTTTTTATATATTTTTCTAACAGTAGAGATTTTTTCATCCTTGTTAATCAATTTATTTACTTCATGAAATTCTGTGATTATCCAATTCATAATCTCCGAGACTACTTCTTTAGATTCAATCCGCTCATTAAAAATTTGGTTTAGATCATAAACAGGTAATCCTATTCGTGTATACTGCAATCGCTCATTCTCAAACCCGTTCTTGAGTAAATGAACATTTACCACTTCTCTGATAAGTGGGGCAGTTATCAGTTTCAAGTTTACGGAAACTAAAAATCGTAGTACTTGTTCTGTTATTTTTTTCGCATTAAATTTAGAAATATTAGTTTCCTTTAATAGAGATTGATAAATAAATCCAGGATGAAAAATATAAGTACCGTTTTTAGTATGAACTTTGGGTAAAAATTTAGCAAAGTTAAGTTTTAAATCACTATATTTCTTACTTTCTACAGACACAATTTGAAATTAGTTTATTATTATTTAGATAAAAATAAAATTGATATTGTAAATAATTAAATGTAATATTGGAGTATATATCGATTTAGAAATTCTTAAATTGAATATAATTAAATTAACCAAAAAGTTGGAGTTATGAACTAAAAAGGATGAAAAATACAAATGGAAAAAGAGTCGAATTAATGGCTCCTTTAAAAAATTATAAATCTTTAAGCGCAGTGTTAGGTAAAGCTGATGCTGTGTATTTTGGAGTTGAATCGTTTAATATGAGAATGTACAGTGACAATTTTAAACTACAAGATTTAAACAATATTGTAAAAACTTGTCATGATAATAATACTCATGCGTATCTCACTACAAATGTAGTAATTTATGAAAATGAATTCCCTCTTTTAGATCAGATATTAGATAAAGCTGTAGAAGCTGAAATTGACGCTGTAATCATTCACGATATTGGTGCTATCCAGTTAGCGAAAGAAAAAGGTTTAGATTTTCATATCTCTACTCAAGCTAATATTTCTAATTCTCGAACGGCAATATTTTATGAAACATTAGGAGCCCAAAGATTAATACTAGCACGGGAATTATTATTAGACCAAATAAAAGAAATTAAACATATATTAAATAAAACTGAAATCGAAACTTTCGTTCATGGGGCTCAGTGTACTTCAATCTCAGGTCGATGTTATTTTTCTGCTGAAACTTGTCAATCTCAAGATTATTCAGCAAATAGAGGGAAGTGCATTCAACCATGTAGAAGAAAATGGCGCGTTTATGACGACCAAAACAATGAATTTCTTTATGACGGAGTTTTTTTTATTAACACAAAGGATCTCTGCATGATAGAGCATATTCCAAAATTAATTGAAGCTGATATAGACGCTTTTAAAATTGAAGGTCGAATGAGAGATCCAATATATATTGAAGAAACAACCTCATGTTATCGAGAAGCTATTGAATCTTTTTATGATAATACTTTTTCACAAGAAAAGGTTAAAAATTGGCTCAAACGTTTAAATAAAGTATATAATCGAGGTTTTTCTACAGGATTTTATCTTGGATTACCAAAAGGGAGTGAAATACAAAGAGAATTTGATGGAAACATCTCAAAGTACAAAAAAATTGAGATTGGTAAAGTCTTAAATTACTTCCCAGAAAAAAAAGCAGCTAAAATTCTTTTAACGTCAGGGAAATTAATGTTAAACGATGAGATTTTTATTATTGGTACGCATACAGATACATATTTAAGACAAGAAATTAGCTCTATTCAGATTAAGCAAAAGAAAAATCTAACCGAAACTCCATTTGTTTCATCTAAAAAAGAGCGAATAGCTGTTGGGATCATTGTTGATAACCCAGTTAAAAAAAATGATAAAATTTTCAAATTACAACTGCAATAGAAATGAAAAATAATGAAATAATCATTTCTCAGATTATCTAAATCTCAATCAATTTTAATAAAGATACAAAATGTAAATTTATTTTTAATTGAGTAAAAGATTAAAAAAGAACATATAATATTTTTATATACTTACTATAATTCTAATATTAAAATAATTAGAGGAAGATAAAATGAAAATTATTGAAATTGAAGGAATTGGGGAAAAATATGCTAAAATCTTAGAGAAGGAGGGGATTGCGGAAGTAGAAAATTTAATACCCCTAACATGGCGAGAAATAAAAGAGTTAGCAGGAAAAACAAAGATCTCAGTAAAATTGCTTGAAAAATGGCAAGATCAAGCAGAAATAATGGAGCTCAAGGGTGTTGGTCCTGAATATTCCGAAGTATTAAATAGAGTTGGAATTGATTCCATAAAAGAACTTTCGTATAGAAATCCACAAAATACTTTAGATAGAATTGTTAAATTTGATAAAGAACAGCCTGATGTAGTTAGAAAAATCCCTAGAGTAGAAGATATTAATGGTTGGGTTAGTCAAGCAAAAGAAATGTATACAGAGAAGAAAGCTAAAACAAGTCCTAAATTAACTCGTATCGTGGAAATTGAAGGAATTGGTGATAAATTTTCTAAATCATTAGAAAAAGCAGGATATTCCAAGGTTGAGAATTTAATATCAATAGATTCAGTTAAAATTAAAAGTTTATCAGCAACGACTAAGATTTCAGAGAAGTTGATAGATAAGTGGGCAGAACATGCGGATTTAATGAGAATAGGAGGGGTAGGTCCGGAATATGCAGATGTTCTTAATCAGATTGGAATTGATAGCGTAAAAGAATTTGCGCAACGAAATCCTAAAAATACTCTAGATCGAATAATGGAATTAGATAAAAAGAAACCAGATGTGTTTAGGAAACCTCCTAGATTAGAAGAAATTGAAGAATGGATAGAAGAAGCTAAAAAAATTAAATAATTACCTTTTTTTTCCTATTTTTTTTTTTTAATATTTATTAATTATTTTTGATAAAATGGAGATCTAAAAAAAATTAGATTAGTCCCATTTAGGACCGCCTGCTTTTTCAACCGTATTATCATCATCTTCAGAATGAATCCTTTTTAGATCAATATCTTGATAACCTGGAAGAACTCCAAGCATTCTTCTCATAGCAAATTCAACATCTTTTGCGCTAGCTATAAATCTACCCACAATAAGGATATCTGCTCCCTGTTCTATAGCATAAGCCGCAGTACTTGGCTCAATACCTCCAGCGACTGCAACCAATACTCTATCTCTACCTGAAGCTTTCTTTTGACCCGCATATAATTCTTTAATTTTCGGAACTAACGCCCATCTGGCTTTTTGAGAGGCATCAGGAGATTTGTCTCCTATTGCAGATTGTTCAACATCAATTCCTCTATGAAGAATTACCACATCAGGTGTCTGTTTTAGAGAAGCTAACTTCTCAATAGGATTCTGAACTTCCATTGTGTCAACAAAAGCATGAATTCCAAGTCTTTGTGCTTCTAAAATAAACTTGTTAAGAGAAGCGTTAGCTGCTAATCCACTTGCTACTACCGCATCAGCAGTTGCATCAAATGCAAAATCAACCTCTAATTTTCCAACATCTAAGGTCTTTAAATCAGCAACAATAAATTTTTCTTTAGCAACTTCTCGAATTTGTTTAATTGATTCAACGCCATATTTCTTAAGAAATGGAGTTCCAACTTCTAAAATTATTCGGTCACTCTTTGGTAATTGTTGAACTACTTTTATTTGTTTTTCCAACGCAGGATGATCTAATGCTACTTGTATATAGGGTGGACGCCAAAGTCTGGGTACTCTAATTCCAGCAACTGGATGTTTAGCTCGGTCTTTATCATAAAATATCTTTTCTATTGGAGGATAGTTTTTAAGTGCTCTCTGAATTGCTAGTTTTGTGGCACCATAGTTAAATTGGTAGATTTTTCGGTAATCTGTGGCTTCAGGATGTATAAACACACTTACAATTATTACCCAATCATCCAATTTATTCATTGGGATTAAACCTTCTTCTACACCATCAGCAATACCTTTTGCTACCGCTGCCTGAGCTGGACCAAATATTTTGTTGGCATCTGCCATATCCGATATCGTAACTTTAGGCACTATAAGGCTCACTGGTTTAGATAAGAGATTTGGGCGTATAGCAGCTAGCAAACCACCGTGTCCCTTTGAAGGATTGCTCAGTGCATTTGCGAAAGAAATTCCTACAGGTCCATCTTTTGAACCAATTATTAAATCTACATGAGCTAGATTAGGGGGATCTCCTATTAGGGCTTCTCCGATAAAATAGTCAGTTTTTGCCATAATTAAATTCTTTACTTTTTGATTAATTAGTATATATTTTCTATTTATAACAGTGTATTTTTGAGATAATATTATCTCCAATAACCTAGAGTTAATCTTCTATTAATAAAATTATCCTTGATTGAAATGTAAAATAGAAAGAAGAAATATTTGTAAAGATCGTTGATAATCACGATTTAATTGTGTTTTTTTCAGAGAATACGCAAATTATATATACTTGAATTGACATTTATATCAAAGAAAAAAAATTGAAATTTATTGATTGAACGGTGAAATATAAGTGGTATATACGATGACGGAGGGAAAATTCCCTAAAAAGCCGGGTTATGGTAATATTGTAGTAGCTTGTAGAAAAGATTTTAGAAATTTTAGAAAAAATAATGGAAATAGATTAATTGAACATTTCCAATCAAGAATTAAAATGCTTGAACAATTGGGTTCTCCTAATAGGGAGATAATCACCCAGAAAGAAAATTTAGAAAGTGTTAGAAAACTCTTTCAAGAAGGTAAAGAAGCTATTGCATTTTCTGTATTTTTTCAGACATTTCCAAGCTGCTTACCCCATAGAGCACGTAATCTATAATTTCAAAAATTCTATTTTACAGGTTTTCAATAGAATTAATTTTCCATAAGTATTTTTCAAGATTCACTTTAAATCCATCTAGAACCTTAATTCCTTCTTGTTCTAGTAGATTTTTTTGATATTGACGGTCTTCGAATGATTTTAGCGAGATTTTACCATTTGAACTAATGACACGATGCCATGGTAAGTTGTATTTTTTGGATGATGAATGTAAAATCCATGAAACCTGTCTAGCGGCTCTTGGATTTCCTGCTAATTTAGCAATAAATCCATATGTGAGAACTCTTCCCTTTGGAATAGATTTAATAATGTGAATAATTTGCTCTGTAAAATCGCTTGGGATTGACATACACCGTTTTAGGTTATTATTTTGAATTATATTTTCCGCTGGTATTCTTTCTCAATATCTTTTGCATAATTGTATAGTACTTCTAATTTCTCTTTATTTAATTCTTTTGTCTCGAATATAATATGATTACAATCGTATTTAGTAAAATTTTTTTCGAATATAGTTATTTGAAAATGTTCTTTTTCATCCCATAAACGAGATCCAGGATATGGAGTTGCCACAAAATAATTCAATTCATCATTCTCGTCTAATGGCAAAGATTTTATATATTCTATTGTTTCAGAAAAACTGTTTTCAGTTTCACTGGGTAAACCTAATACAAAATATGCTTGAACTGCAATATTGTTTTTTTTTAGACTTATAATACCATTTCTAACGCGTTCTGGATCTTGATATTTGAAATTTGTTTTTAGAACAGTCTCATTTGCAGATTCTATTCCAGTTGCTACTAATCTACATCCTGCTTCTTTCAATAACCGAGCTTCTTCAGAAGTGATTGAATCTACACGGATTTCACAACCCCAAGGAATTGTTAATTTATGTTCAATAAACATTTTGCAGAAATTTCTGAAGAATTCTTTATTAATATTGATATTATCGTAAAAGTTAATATGATTATATGTCTGCAAAGATAGGATATCTCTAATCTCTTTCAAAATTGATTCAATAGTTCTGATTCTCGTAGTTTTAAATAGGTTTTGTCTTGAACAAAATGAGCATTGATTTGGGCAGCCTCTATTAACTATAACATTAGCTACAGTGTAATAATAATTTTCTTGAGATAATTTATAACGCGCTGGTAATGGCAATTTCTCTAATTTAATATGGTCTATTGTAGGGTTGACAGCGAGCTTTCCTTTAGAATCAATAAAGGCGAGGCCGTTAATGACCCGTAATTGAACTTCATAATTATTTACCTTTTTTTTATTTAACAATTCAGATGTTAATATTTTAACCAATTGTAGAAAAGAATTCTCAGCTTCTCTAGTACAAATATAATCAATCAAATTTTCAGTTTTTTTATCATGTTCTAGGATATCTCTATATGTAAATGAGACATGGGGGCCACCCAAAATAATAATATTCTCTTTATCTTGAGTTTTTATAATTCTTGCGATATTTAATGCAAGATATATGGTATTTGTTAGAGAGGTAATCCCAAATATCTTATAATTGGTTATTCTTTCTTTGATTACATCTTCCAACTCATTATCATTTAAATCTATGAATTGCTCAAGATCTAAAATATCGACTGGAATATCATTTAAATCTAAAATTGCAGCTAAGTAGAGTATTCCTAAATTAGGCTCTCTAAAAAATTGTGTGCGAACTTCTGAAGGTTTTGAAGTTCGAGGATTAATCAATAGAATCATTTTGATTAACTTTGTCCTTCTCTTGAGTGTCTTTATAGTTCTCTTTAGAGATTTTCATTTGCTTTGGGATTTGAAACGCTTTAATTAATGATTTCATAGAACCGGGTTTACTAAATTTATCTTCATGAATAACGGGGATATCAATTTTAAAAGTAGGAGATTTATCGTCTTTATGAATAAATAACTCAATACCTTGAATATTTCTTTCTTTTATAATTAATCGAGTAGAATAATTATGATCTTGAAAATAAGTAAATCCATTATTTAATCTTCCTAGTTTAATAATCTTTAAGCTTGTTTTTTCTTCTTTTAAAAAAGATTCAGTTACTTCTTCATCAGTAAATATTGATCCTCCTATTATCATGAATCTCCTCAAAAGGTTATCTGGATTAGGAAATTCATTGATATATTCTATAGCTTTATTTATTTTCGGGTTTGAGATTATAATATCTGTTACATATTTATCAGGAGTAGGTTCTGGAAAATCTTTTTTTTCGATCGGATTAGCTCTTCCTCCACCAATCGGTTTTTTAAGTATTTCTTGAAATTCCTTATCTTCTCGTGAATACATATTGAGGGGATATACCCTATAAAATAACCTCAGTTGCTGCCTTAACTTTCCCGCTAAGATTCCACCATAAATTTGAACTTTAAAAGAACTTTTTGGTCCATTATATGCCCATATCCTCTTAGTATCGTGATCTACAAGTAAATATACTCTTTCATTGTTTGTTTCATTCAAAATATCACTTACTATCTGTCCTTGAGCTACTTCTCTTGTTTCCATGTAAGGGAATTCTGGTAATTCAACTACTTCAAAAATTTGCATATGGGATTATCCATTAATTTCTTATATAATTGTAATACGTTATTCGTTAAAATAAATTTCATTATCTTTAATTGTTCAGAAAACAAAAAGAAAATTTAGAAATTTCAAAAATCCATACTTTAC
The DNA here is from genome assembly GCA_029856145.1 of Promethearchaeia archaeon. Classification (GTDB taxonomy): domain Archaea; phylum Asgardarchaeota; class Lokiarchaeia; order Sigyniarchaeales; family SOKP01; genus Loki-b32. The sequence goes on along the minus strand of JAHQWK010000001.1, from coordinate 544,029 downwards.
CTTAGAAGTAATTAATAGCAAAAATAATGAATATCTCATTTCTATATGTCTTATTCACGATAAGTTGGATACCAGTATAAATTCCTCATACAATTATATGGAAATCCTTTCAAGCTGGCAGCATGGACATAGTAGAGCTTATCATAAAACAAAGGCATATGATAGTAGTACTTGTCATGAATTAAATATTGAAGTTTCTCATAATATTCATACCGCTTAAAAGTATCAGTTTCAGCTATAGTAGTGGCTAAAAGAGCATTGATTTCAGCATTATCAATTTTATGGATATCGAGGGAAGATTCTGGGTTGATTAATGAATCAATCCTGTTGAAAGTTTCAAAATAATCAGGATATCTGCTTAACCAACATAAGTGGATTCTTTCCCAAAAGTCTTGTGGTATAGGCCATTCTCCCCACGAGTAAAAGCATGGTCCTACCTTAATTCCAATTAAATCCATATCATGTTCAAATTGTTGTATGAGGGATTCCAAGAAATAGCTACCTGGTCGATGATAGAAATTCCATAAATTATCAGAGAAGTTTCCTACATTTGGTATAAATTCTGCTGCTTTCCATAGATTTTCATCCGCACCAGGAATGAATACATCTCCAATCTGAGACCCTATATCCCAAGGAACACCACCCGTATAACCATAACCCATACTCTGCATGAGTTGTCTGGCATAAGGAATATTATATGTTCCACCTAACATGGAAGAATTATACGCAGGAAATCCAGGAGGAACTAATGAATGGGCTCTCACAATGGTGTCTTCCAGGAGATTATGGATAAGATAGGAATAATTAAACGCATGGCAAATCGCCTTTCTCCAAGTATGATTTATCCATTCTGATTTAAATAGAACATAGTTATAGGTAGAGCCATTGATAGAGTCATGAACTCCATCTCCAGTAACCGTGATATTAGAACTATTTTCAAAAATTTCTTTTAGTGCTGCAATACCCTGCCCTAAGTAGTCAATATCTCCAACCAACATAGCAGTATTAACGTTGACAGCATCTTCATAATAGACATAGACGATTTCATTCCAATAAGCGGGTTCATCCCAATATCTATCCCAACGCTTAAACTTAACCTCCCAATTTGGTACATAAGAAACTAATTTGAATGGCCCTGTTCCAACGACTAGGTCTTCACCAAGAACTAACATTTCATTGACCGGAGTAGAATCAGGATGGACTATTGAACTTGCTGTATAGGTCAATAATCCTTCAACAGGACCAAAGGGACGATTTAGCACAAGAGTAACATTTAAATCAGCTGTAATGAAACTGAGGGTCTCATTAAAGATGGGTGTTCCATCAGCAAATTTGTAAAGAGAGTGTGGAGCCGCCATATGATGGGGATCTGTTAAAGTGCCGGTCGCATTCCCGAAAAAATTAATTCTTTCGATAGAATGTAAAACGCAATCAGCAGTAAATTTAGAACCGTCATGGAAGAATACGTTTTCTCGGAGTTTGAATGTTAATGATACATTATCACTCCAGTACCACGATTCCGCAAGCCTCCCAATAAGTGGAAAGGTGGGGTCAGATAAATTATACGCAATTAGGGTTTCTACAACTTGATCAAGCATATTGTTTGACACATTATCCCAAGAATCACATGGGTCCATGGTAACAGGGTTGACGGTTCTTGCTACTTTAAGAACTTTCAAATCAGGAACAAAATAGATATACATCATAGCATTAAGAATGTTTACAACACCAAGAACAACGAATAATACTATTAAAATATATACCACTAACTTTTTCCTTTCCATTTTCATATTGAGAATTGTTATTTATTTGGTTTTCTCTTGAATCATTAGATATTCTCTTATTAGTTGTATATAAATTTTTGTCCAATATTGACCAAGTTTTTGAATATCACTTTTCCTTTAAGATTATATGATTAACTTCATGGCTTTCAATTTTGATTGATTTTATTATCAAATTAATAATCTGATTAATATAACTATACTAATGGTAATCTCCTGACTTAAAACAATGGAACTAATTAAGAATATAAATTTGATTTTTGCATCGTAAAATAAATTCTAATTTGAGAGCCACTTTTTTACTTATTCTTTCCATAGGACATTCCATAAAATTTTTATGAAAATATACATTTTAGAAGTTAATCTTGCTTTTTTAAGTTCGATATTGATGTATCGTGAGTTCTGAAAAAATAGTCTATAAATTGAACATTAGTGGTGGAAACGAAGGTCCCGGAAAAGGATTATCTAAGGTAATTGAGATTGATGAGAAGAAATTTCGATTTGAAGGGATGAAAATCGGAGACATCATCAAGGGGGGAGTTATAGGATTTCCAAATTATGAATTTCAAATTACCGGGGGCAGCGATTCAAGCGGATTTCCGATGAGAAAAGGTGTCCATGGGCCAGTTAAAAAAAAGATTCTGGTTTCAAAAAGAGGCATTGGTTATAAACCTAAACGGAAGGGTGAAAAGAGGAGGAGAACGGTTCGCGGTAATGAAGTAACACATGATATGACATTGATTAATTTGAAGGTTGTAAAATACGGAGAAGCTAAACTATTTAAGAAGGAATGAAATTAAACAAATTCTATGATGATCTTTTATGGTTAAGGTAAAAAAGTGTAGTTTTTGCGGTTATGATATCCCTATTGGAAGGGGAGTGATGATGATTAGAAATGATGGAAGAATATTAACTTTTTGTAGTAATAAGTGTAGAAAAACGATGGTGGTACATAAGAAAAAAGCAAGAAGAACAAGATGGACCGCACACTACGGGAAACAATAATTTTTTTATTCGAATTTTCTCTTTCTAACGTTTAACAAGTTATCTAATTTATTGTAAGCGAAGACTTAATTATTTAATATCTACTTTTCAAGCTATAATTACAATTTCTTGATTTGAAATTAAATTTAATAAAAAAACTAGTACAAAACCTTATAAAATCACTTATCTAACTAGGATTTATGAAGCGGCGATTTTACATTTATATTTTTTATATTTTCATTTTACTTTCATGTTTTTTTATCAATGAAGTACACGCTGATGGAATAGTTTTTTGGTACCCAGTAGAAAATCCAATATTGAGGTCAATATTCATATTTTTTATCTTCTTTTTAGGCACTACTATTGAATATGGAGTTTTTATATTAAATTTTAAAATTGAGAAGTTCGAACGGCGAATTTTATTGAAATCTTGTTATAAAGTTAATTTTATAACTTTTCCAATTACACAAATTCTTGCTTATATTATTTATGTATATGCAGAATTATACTTTTGGATATATATTATCATAATTGAACTTCTCGTTATAAATATTGAATGGGGATTATTAAAAATTAAATTTGAAAATCTAATCAAATCTCTTGAGATTTTTTCAAATCCACAGAGATTTGTATCAAAAAAGATTTTAATTGGTTCAATTGAAGCTAATTTTTTATCATTTTTAGTAGGATTATTAGCCTTTGTACCTCCATTTACTCTCTTAGCGTAGAAATGATTTTTTCTTCTCAAAAATTCTATTTAATTTTGGTTTAATAATTGAGATTAAAAGAATAATGGATATAACACTCATGACTCCCATTAATGAAAATATATAATAATCGTATTTACCAAATAATTTTAATTGAGGAGGCGTTCCATTAATTTCAGGATTTTTTACTAAGACAATTCGATCTCTATGTATATTCCAAATATCCACATACGTAGAAGTACATAATAAATACATATTATTTAGAGGATCTATTAACATTTGAATCGGCTCATCATGATAAGATCCACCCCAGTAGTAATGAGATAATATTTCACCTGAACTATTAAGTTTTAAAACCGAAATATCTTCAGCATGGTATTTTTCCTTGCTAATTTCACTTGTATAATTACCCCTCGGATTATTATAAAGAATTATGATATTTTCATGAGAATCAATCCCAATAGCCAAAATTATTGAATTCCAATAAGGAGTAACGAAATGGTCATTTAAAGATACATTCCACTTAATATGGAGAGTAGAATTATATTTTAATAAACAAGAATTTGGAGAATAGGGATAATCTATAAAAATATAAAAATTATCTCCAATGAGCCATGTTTGACACCAACCAACCCACCAATCATAATCTAAAATTGTAAATTCTAATTTATTCATAAAAATACCTGAATTATTGTATTTTAAAATCCAATGAGTTACACCATAATATCCCGTTAGTATGATATTTTCATTTGAATCTAATTCCAATGAAGATGCATAATAAAACTCTCCCAATTCTTTAGACCATAATTTAGATCCAGAGCTATTATATTTATTAATAAAGTTGGCTTCACATCCATAAATGTTATTCTTAGTGTCTATTTGTATTTTTTGAAGGCTAAAAGTTAAATTACGATACCACATAATATTCCCTGAACTATTCAACTTCACTAGAAAATTATATTCGATGTCAGGACTCCATCCCCCACCAGAGATATAGATTGAATCATTTAAATCTAATTTGATTGAGTAAGCATCACAGGAATAGGATGAATTTAAAATCTTATACCATAGAAACTCTCCTGAATTAGAGTACTTCAATAGAAAAATACTCTCGGGTTGCTGACCAGAACCCAGACTTGATGTGGTACCTAATATATAGACATTTTCTGCCGAATCAATCTCAAATCCCTTCAAATTGTCAAATACTGATGAATCCCAAATTTTTTCCCATAGTTTTACTCCTGAACTATTATACTTTGTTGTGTATATTGCATAATAGGAGTTGTAATTCATATGTCCAGCAATATATATATTATCATTTATAAATCTCATAGTGGGATAATATATTTTTTGATTTGGATTAATTATTCTACCCCAGGAGTCAGAATTATTTGAAGTTGGTTTTAATTCAGACTCATAAGAAGATGATGGTATTGTTTGTATTATTAAATTTAGATTAAATATTAGAAAAAGAATATAAAAATTCAAAATTCTTGGATTTCTCATATGTAAAAAAAAATGATAAATTTTCTTTTGATAATAAAGGTATAAATGTAAATTTAAAGATATCTTTAAATTTTAACAAATGTCAATATATTATTGAAGGCGAGATTTTAGTTCTAGTTACTTTTTTCTAATAATTAAAAAGATATTTTGTCTATTGTAAGCGTGGAAATTTAAGTAATTCATCAATCAAGTCCACATGACTTACAATCATACGTTTACAGCAGAAACGTTCAATTCCTAACTCTTTAAAGGCTTTTTCGGAAGATTCACCTTTTTCTAAGAGTTCCAAATATGGTTTATAAACATGAGCGATGAGCTTACCACATGAAAAACAGCGAATGGGTATAATCATAATCTATTAAAAGAAGCATTGTAAAAAAATTTTTTGTTTTTTACAAAAATCTAATTATCCTTTAACGTTCATCTAAATTTATGGACGCATAGCAATTTTTACATTGAATCGATTCGCCTTTCAGAAATCTCTGAACTAAATCACTTGAGATTAATGTATAACAGTAAGGACAAAAATTTGATATTACGGTAATTCTCATATCATAAAATTTTTCTTCGGGCTTTATTACTTTATCGCGGATTAATTGTTTTCTCACACGATCGCTCACTTCAGCAAGAAAAGCGGTTATTTGTTCAGCATCATCACCAGAAACTTCCAATTCTAACACTTTATTTTCATTATCTAACATTACATAAGGAATGATTCTATGTTTTTTCACTTTAGTTATCCCATAAAACCAAGCTTCACCGAAATTAATTTCTTCATCAAATTCTTTATTAACCAGTTTTATGTCAAATTTACCAAGAACAGATAAAATTGATGAAAAAATTAAATTTCCTTTTTTGGGATCTGCAATAGGGAAGACTTTTTTATCACGATTAGCAAGTGAATGAATGAGACTCTTAACTCTTGCTAAATTTGCTTCATCTTCAGTGAAGAATATTGGACAAGATATAGCAATCATTTTAGGTTTCATAGGTATTGCGTGTGGTTTCTCTTTTGCATCAAAGAAGCTTACAGTGACATTCACTGAACTCTCCATACAATTAACAGGTTCGAGATATAGTGATACTGCTTGTTTTTCATGAGCGCCTAATTTGGAAATAAGAAGGCTATCTCCCTTACGTTCATAATTTGGTTCATGGACAATCCACTTTAATGCTATAGGGAGATCAAAAGCAAGTCTTAAATTAGTAAATGTGAAACTGGTATTATTTACTACTCCTATTTTAAACCTAATTTGACCGCCAATAAATTCATACTCTCGAATAATTGATAAGATACTATCTTGATCTCCTTCTTTGAGAATAGTTGGAATTTTCTTTAAACCTATATAATCATCTCTTTTTTCCTGAATGTGGGATCGTAAAAATTGAGCATTTTGAATCTTTGACTCTAAATTATCTATGATATCCTTAAATTCATAAGACTCTTCTGTTTTCTCTTTAACTTCTGAATATGATGCAATAATATTATTTATTAATTCAATAGCTTTTGATAAATCTTTTTTTTGTATACTCTTAACTTGTTTTAAGCCCTTATCAATTTCTATAATCTTGATTTCAATTTCATGTTTCTTTAATAGATCTTTCATGTTCGAAATTCTCTGCTCCAAATATTCCATAGAATTGTTGAGATTTTCTAATTTATTTAATTTTAAGCATGCTTCAAAATCATTTATAGCGAAGTTCCATTCACTTTGAGCTTGAAACAGCATAAGTTTTTTATAAACTCTTAATGCATTTGATTCATGCATTTTTCCCCTCCTTTCATAAGCATATATTAATGATAATTTAAGATCCCTCAATAAGATATTATCTTGCTCACTTTTTGCACTTTTAAAATAATGTAGTCCTTCCTCCAAAAATTTTATAATTCCATCAAGCGATTTCTCTGAATATCTTAGACTTTTCTTAGCAATTACTCTTTTCGCGTGATTTAAAATATAGCTCAATCGATTTTGATAAAATTGTTCTTTTTCTTTTGTAGTAAGAATATACTTATCTTTCTTTGTTGATAAAATGAAATTAAATAAGAAAAGCAAATCAACAGCAATAATTGTGGAGATTATAATAATTAGGGGGGTTAAAACAGCGTTATATTCATGGATTCTGGTTGGGTAAGTTATATCAGCTATACTTAAATAAAGTCCTAATGCAAACTGTATAAATATCAAAAGACCAGACTCATACTTATCCAATAAATATACAAATTTTACATTGGGTAATCTATGAAATCTAGTATAAAATTTGGATTTTATCACCGATGATAAAGAAAATAAGATAACTAAAATAGAAAATAGTATACCTATACTAATCCAAAATAGAATGAAAATATGGACTATGAACCAAAAATCCCAGTATGAAGTTATACCAGCAATCCAGGCAAATATTATTAAATTAAACCAAAAAAGATTAAATAAAATGATAGATTTAATGATGCCTCTAAATTGTGTAGTCTTGTTTTTTAGAATATAGAAAATTATTATTATCCAAAAACAACATCCAATAGATAAGAGAAAGAAACTATTGATATTTAACAGATATTCATCAGTAAAATTTATCCAATTAAATAAAAAATACGTTAAATTGATATTCACTTCGTTTAGATAAACTATTATTTGGGTACCCCAATAAATACCACCACTTAAAAAAAATATAAAAGGTACTAGATAAAAAAAATATTTTACCCAATTTCGCATTTAATCCCTCGAATTTATCTATATTTAATTTTAATTGAATATTCTTAATATTAATCAATTTTGATGTTAACACAACAATTTTCACAACTAATAATTTCCCCATTACAAAATTTCTCAACTGACTCAGATGACAATAGAGTATAACAATATGGACACAAACATGATAAAATAGCGATTCTCATATCATAGAATCCCTCTTCAGAAGTGATAATATTATTTTCAATTAATTTTTGTCTTACACGATCACCAATTTCGGCTAAGAATGCTGTTATTTGTTCTTCATTATTTCCGGATACTTCAAATTCTAAAGTTTTTCTATCTCCATCTAATAGAACGTTCATAACAAGTCTTTCTTTCTTAACTTTTGTTATACCAAAAAACCAAGCTTCTCCAAAATTGTCATCTTCAAAAAATTCATTAGAGATTAATTTTATATCAAATTGTTCTAAAACAGATAGAATGGAAGAAAAAATAGAGTGTGCTTTTTCAGGATCAATAATTGGAAATACTTTTTTATCTCGATGTGTAAGATTGCGCCTTAGACTCTTAACCCTTGCCAAATTTGCATCACTTTCAGTGAAGAAAATTGGACAAGAAATGGCAATCATTTTAGGTTTCATAGGTATTGCATGTGGCTTATCTTTTACATCAAAAAAACTTACAGTGGCATTTATATGGCTTTCCATACAATTGAGAGGTTCAAAATAAAGAGACACTGCCTTTTTTTCTTTTGCTCCTAATTTTGGAATGAGTATACTGTCTCCTTTTCGTTCGTAATTAGGTTCATGCATTATCCATTTTAACGATTTAGGTAAATCAAAAGTAATCCTGAAATTAGTTAAAGGATAATTTGTATTATTTACTAAACCTATTTTAAATCTTACTTGACCTCCTATAAATTCATATTCTCTAACAATCGAAAGTATTTGTTTTATGATTTCATCCTTTATTACTGACGCAATTTCAAACTCGCTAAGTTCATCCACATCAAATTTCACCCGTTTTTCCAATGGTGTGATACCCATTGATTTATCTAATTTCTCCTGAAGTTTTTCTTGAAATACTCGAACATTTAGAAGTCGATTTTGTATTTTTTCATTATAATCCTTATATTGGTTGGAGTTCTTAGCTTTCTTTTTTGCGTTTGAATACAATAGAATGCTATTATTGGTTAATTTAATTGATTTAACTAATTCTTGATCCTGCAATACATGAGCAGATTTTAATTCGTCATCAGCCTTAACAATCATAACTTCAATTTCCAAACGTTTAAGGTTTGAGGTTATATCTTCTATTTTTAATATAATTTCTTTGCGAGATACTTTTGATTTTCCAAACTTCCTTAATTTAAGTAAAGAATAAAGATCATCAATAGATAAGCTCCATTCATCTTTTGCAGTCTTAAAATCTAAATTTGTAAATGCTTCTTGAGCATTTTTAAGATGGACGATAATAGCGCCATTATATGCATCATTTAAATTTTCCTTCAAAATTTTAAGATTTACTTTTATCATTTTCTTTTGGATAACCATTTTGGAGAAACTTAAATAGATATTGACTGCTTCTTTCCAGTTTTCTATAGCTGATTCATATGACTCATTTGAATAAAATATATTTCCCTCATCTATCAATTTCTTAAATTTGTTTAAAAGATTATCAAATTCATTTGTATAAGGGAACTTCCTTTTAATTTTAATGTGGTATGAATATTCTTTCTTTTTTGAAAACAGGTAATTGATATCGTAAAGAAAATTGATGATAATGAGTGTAAAAAATAGAAATACAGAACTAAGATATGTAACTCCTGAGGATCCTATTGTAGTTGATATAATAAAAAATACCCCTAAAACTAAGGATATGAAAATGAAAATTTTAAGTTGACATTTTTCTAAGATTTCAACAAATTTAATAAAATATGATTTAGGTTCTGAGGGTATCTTATCTAGTTCCATTGGTGCTCTGAATAATTTATCCTTAAGAATAGGTTTATAGATTCGATATGCTATAAAGTTTAATACCATAATACCCGCTAATATGAGCCCTGTGCCAACCCAAAAACGCATTAGAACATGAACCAAAATCCAAGCATTATAAAATGACGATAATCCAACACTGCTTACAAAGATACTTATACCTAACCAGAATGGATAAAACAAAATTATTGACTTAATACCCCTTCTAAACCTTTCTATATTAATCGTTCCAAGATAATATGTTACAATTGACCAAGAAAAACATCCCACATAATAAGAGTATAAAACATTATTATATACTTCTAAATCATTAAATACTGAAGTCCATCCAAAGATCCATTCAAAATACAAATTACAACGACTAAGAGTGCTGAGTGAGAGAATCCAAAAAATTAGAATCGGTAAAAAATATTTAGTTTTTCTATTCATAATTATGTCTATACTAACAGTTTTTTTTTTGAAAAATTAATAACTTAATGAAAGATGAATTTCGGATCTTGAGTTTTGATGGAATATTTGGAAATTAGAAATATAAACTTTTTCTCCTAATTTCAATCTTTTTGGAATTTGTATACACTTTTGACCCAAAATTTAAACTTAAATTCAAGAAAAAGAAAGATTACACTATTCATATGTAAAAACCTAAGCAAATTTTCTAAATAAAATATATTATAATAAACAAATTATCTTAAGATTCTATGAATTAAAGCAAAACTAAATCAAAAATTTTATTTAATATCCTTTACTACTGTTCTCATACTATCTCGATGATTTATGAAAATATATCTAAAATTAAATATATTTGAAGGAGATGATTAAAAATTTCTTATGTTAAATTTAAGATTCCTGACAAATTAAAGACTCAAATTAAGAAAACTTTAGGCCAAATAGCAGAAACAAGAGATTCAAAGATACGAAAAGGAATGAATGAAGTCACGAAATCAATTGAACGAGTTCAGGCAAAACTAGTCGTTATGGCAGAAGATGTAAGCCCTCCGGAGATCCTTTTCCATATTCCCCTACTGTGCGAAGAAAAAAATATTCCTTATGGATATCTTTCCACTAAAAAAGAGCTTGGAAACACAGTCAGAATTAACATTTCTTCAAGTGCCATTGCAATCGAAAATGGAGGAACTGGAAACGATGGTGCTTTAAATGATGTTATCAAGAAATTAGAGGAAATCAAAAAGTAAAAAAAAAAGTTTGGTGAAAATATGTGGTCAAATTAGACAAATCAAAAGGAGCCTCAGTCCAAAATTTATCCATTCCAGCACAAGTTATTCAAATTATTGGGCGAACTGGGCTCACTGGAGAAATTACTCAGATCAAAGTACGCATTCTTGAAGGTCCAGATAGAAATCGAATATTAACCCGAAATGTAAAAGGACCTATTAAATTGAATGATATTGTTGTTTTGCGGGAAGTAGAACGAGAAGCACGTAAAATTAGGAGACGCCGATAATAGAAATATAAAATTAGGACTAATGACTTATCCTAGCAGATCTCTGATTAATAATCTGGTCAGAAAAATCTTCAATTTTTTTAAATTTTTATACCTTAAACCTAAGTAAATCATTTATTAAATCTTCCGCGAGATTACCTAATTTATTTGCTGTTGATGAAACTTATTTATAGATAAAATCAATTTCATAGGACTTTATAAATCTGTTCTGAGATATTTTATATATGTTTTATACAATTCTCGATGATTTAATTCTTTATCAGCAATTGACAATCAAATCCTTAAAATATTCAAATTACGAGCTTATTCTTCACAGTTATTTCTATAATAAGACACAAATAGACCCATCATATATAATTCTCATCAAAATCGAAAATAAAGATTTCATATTTTTCTTTGTAAAACAAGAAAAATATTTTCAGGCAAAAACCTTTCTAAATTCAATAAGAAATCACATCAATAATAAAAAAGTTATGATAATTAGATTTGATAATATTCTAATAAATCTGATCTTCAATTTATTTCCAGATTTATGTATAGATGATATACAAATTGAAATCAATAAAAAACAAGGTATATATGAAGTCTCTATTTGTTTTTTAAAAGATTTAAACATTTATCATATTGCAGTGGGTGAACGTGGCTGCTACATTAAAGCTGTAAATGAGTTGATGTATAAACATATTCTTTTTAACAATAGCTATACTCCTTTAACAATTAAATGCCGAGCAACTGAATAATTTCAGAATTTCTTTTCTAAAAATTTACTTAATTCTGAAATTAACCAACATAGCTCGTCATATGTTGATGAAGATTTATATATTTCTTCATATTTTTTCTTGATTTCTTTTTCTGAGGCTTTTCCTTTACCTTTCAAGAAGTCCATTTGTAATTTTGCAAGTTTGTTGCAGAGACCCTCATAGGAATGGCTTTCTTGGGAAAGCTTATGAGCCAGTAAAGTTATTTCAGTTTCAAAATCGGGATCAATTCCCGCTTCAATCAGTTCCATGGTGCCCTCAAATTCTATTTCTAATTCAGGTCTTTTTTCAATAGATTCAACCGATTTAAATCCTTTCTTTAAAATGTCCATTATTGCTAAAAATGCTCCAAATTCTTGATTTTGGTTAATAATTTGAATTTTAACAAGTTTTTCTTTCTGATCTTTCAGTTTTTCGGTTCTTTTTATGCTCAAATCTTTCTTTTTTTTAGAAGCTTTTGATCCAACCCATAAATACAATGTCTTAAAATCATCAATTAAAAACACTTTGTTTTCATTAAAATCCACTTTAGTAACCTTTCTTAAAGCACCATTCTCAGCAATATTATATAAAAGCATTCTAATTCTTTATGTACTTAAGTATAATATAGTAAAAATAAGTAAATTAATGATATAAATCTTTATTACATGTGAACAAATAAAGAGAGATTGTTTAGGGGCTATCCTCAAAATAACCGAGTAATTTTAGATTGTTATACTCATCATGGAGGAAATCACGTAATGCGGTACGGATTGCCTCTGACCTTGAGGCAACAATCTTCATACCAATAAGTTTTTGAATATTTACGTCATAAATATAGGGCAGATTAATGGTTATATTTACCATTTTCTTCTTTTTTTTCTTTTTATCGTTATCTGCCATTTACCTAACTCCAAAAATTTCTGCGTCTAAAAATCTCTTATTCCTAATGATAAAAGTGAATTAGAAAGAAGATATATTCTTTGCCCTTAATTATTCACTCTTTTCTAATATAATCTTTTAAGTTAAAATAAGATATAAATTATTCTGTTTGTTTATTTAAGATATAAATAATTTAGATTGTTTAATTATTTTGATGAACGTTTTGCACTACAAATTAATAGTCTAGTTGAAAATATTTTATTAATTTTGTAAGATCTCTTTCAAGATAATTAGAAGGGTAAATAACGAAGTTTTATAAGCGTTCTTCCGATTTGATATACCTTCCACGGCTTTCAATGGCATCTATGTTTTTAATAATCGCCTTCCATTCAGTTGAATCGATTTTCTTATATTCTGACCTATATCCTTCGAGAAATGCGTCAAAGCAATATTTATAATCTTTCCCATGAGATGAGATTAAAACTCTCTTAAAGAGATGAAGATCAACGCTTTTATCTTCTATTGTATCAGAATATTCATGTAATCCAAAATCTATAAGAAATATATTTTCTTCTGGAGTTATTATAATATTACTTGTAGTAATATCACCATGGATATGTCCATTTTTATGTAAATTTGCTATAATTCTACCTATTTCATTAAAATAAAGCTGTTTTTTACTATCATCTAAATTAGGCAATATATCTTTTAACTTAGTACCATGTACATATTTCATAACGATTGTAGAATTAACTGTGTCAATTTCAAATACTTGCGGTACGTTTATCCCATATTTTTTTACTCTTATTAAAGCTCGAGCCTCATTTAATGTTCTTTCTGTTCTAATTCTCTTATCTAATTCTTCTATTCGGTATTTCTTTGGGATTCTATACTTAAATATTACTTCTTTTCCGAACCAATGCCCATAATAAAGATTTGCCTCCGCACCTTTTCGAATGATTTTTTCCTTCTCCACATCAGAACTCAATTATATTTACGACCTCCATGGGATAGTTATTTGATCCATTCTCTCTTTAGGTTTAATGATTGTCTCAGAAATTTCATGCCCTCCTTCTGCTTGATATCTTAGAATTCCTGTCCAACCTATCATTGCTCCATTGTCACCTGCATATCTTAATGGTACGACTTCAAATCTTGCATCATGCTCCTTACTGATATATTCTATCATAGACTGCAATCTTTTATTTGCAGCTACGCCTCCAGTGAGAAGAACTTCTTTCTTTTCCGTATGAGCTAAAGCTCTTTCTGTAACTTCCGTTAACATCCCAAAAGCCGTTTCTTGTAAAGAATAAGCGATATCACCTAAATTATATTTTTTATCATACTCTTCAGATTGAAGTAGATACTTTGCTGCCGTATAAAGTCCAGAAAATGATAAATTCATCCCTTTTACAACATAGGGTAATGGAAGGTAATCTTTATTAGATTCTAAAGCCATTTTTTCTATTTTAGGACCACCAGGATGCTGTAATCCAGCATCTCTAGCAAAAGAATCAATCATATTACCAATTGCTAAATCAAGCGTTTCTCCAAAGATTTGGTATCTACTAGATTCATACGCACTTACAATAGTATTCCCACCTGAAACGTACAAAACAAGAGGATCTTCAATATGGCATAATAGTCTTCCTATTTCAATATGAGCAACACAATGATTAACCCCAACAATCGGAATATTTAAGAGTTGGCTTAACATGCGTGCAACCATAGCACCAATTTTTAAAACAGATCCTAAACCAGGACTTTGACTAAAAGCCATTAAATTAATATCTTTTATTGAGATATTTGCTTCTAATAGAGCTCGATTTATGATCTTCATAAAGTTGTTTAAGTGTTGTTCTCTAACCAAGGCAGGATGGAGTCCTCCTTTATCAGGTACGAAAATATCATTTATTAGACTATATACATTTCCATTAAAATCGAGAATTCCTACTGAAAACGTATGTGCAGTAGATTCAATACCTAAACATAACTTTTTCATTAATTTCGCCAAATTTTCAATTCAGGTTAATAAATTTTAAGGGTTAAAAATTGAATTACTTTTAAATTAATGACTTAGATTTAATTTTTCAATTAAATAAAGTATTTAAAGATTAAGTACGCTATGCTTTTTGACGTTTTCGAGGAGTTCGTCTAGTAGTTTTAGGTTTTGGAGCACCTTTTCTTTTAAATACGGTATATCCACAAGACCCGCAAGACCATCTATCAAAATGATTTGCAAGGAAAAAACTTGGACCACATTTAGGGCATGATCGATGGGTTCTAACCAACTTGTTTCCTTCAATTTTATAATAATTCGAAGAATTCATCTCAATCTTAATATATATTTAATTAATATTCAAATAGATGTTTATAAGGTTCTTTTCTTTTTTTCAATTGAATAATTTCGGTTCTTTTTTCTTTTTCAAGATTACGAACTTGAACATGGAAGGGTTCAAAATAGCGCAGCTCTTTAGCATCTTTATAAATGTAAACTTTTCCAATAGTATAAGATACTCCAAAATGAGTACCTAGTTTTCTAATTATGGTCAATTTTTCATCGCTCCCTTGCATTGCAGCAATTTTTTTCTTAATATCTAGCCTATTTGGAGTACCCACTCCAAAATGATCAATTCTAAATTTGATTTCTGTTCGCTCAATTAGGGGGTTTTTCTTCTCTTCCAGTATTTCTATATTTAATGGCATTTTTCAGCGTACTAACTTTTTATAACATCTATTAATTAAAGATTTTTACTATTATAAAATTCAAAAGAATAGATATAAAATAAAATTTTGCTTTTTACTATAGGTAAAAGTTAAATTATTACTAATTAATTTAAAATAAATCTTTAGAAACTTTCCATTATTGATATAACTTTTTTAACCTTTTCTTGAATGTTTTTATCAACATCAACAATTACGATTCCTTCTGGAATTATGAATTTAGAATCCGTAATAGGTGGTTGACCATAAAAACAGAAGTTTTTTATTCCTTTTAAAAGAGGAATTTCAACTAAAAGAGGAAGTATTAATAGATCCTCCTCTCCCTCTGTTATTTTGATTAAGGTTCTTTTCCCAGAATTAATGACGTCTCTAAAGAGTTTCCAACAATCACTATTAATTGTTCCTTCAGGGTTTTGAAATTCAATAGTTTGTTCAAAAAATTCCTCAAAATCTAACTTTATATAATTTCTTTGGGTCTTTTCATCAATTATACAAATCTTAATGAATATTTTTAGAAATTGATTAGCCAGAAAGTCTTTAGCTACAATATCTCCAACAATATAAAAGTTTATATGTATTCCTGATTTTAAATAATCTTTAAAAATGTTTTCTACTTGAAGAATTGTTTCTTCTCGTGTTCCTGCTATTAATTTATCAAGAGGTTCTGTAAATAAATGCCTTTTATCTTGAGGAATTCGTAAATTGAAATCCATTTAAATCAAGATTATAAAGAAAGAGTGTAATTTAATATTTATTAAGAAATTAGTCTTGGTAGAAATATAACAGGTTAACATTAATTATGGTTTTAGCGTACTCTTAAAGCGTATTTTCCGGGGTAAACAACCTTTAAATGAGCCGCGAACTTCGATTCCTTAGGATTTATTATTATTACCTCTCCTGTAAAGTCTTCGCTTAGAGTATGTGTTTTACACTTTGGGCAAATTGTTTCATTTTTAGTTATTAAGTGGCAATTTTTACAAGCTTTCTCTTTCATATTTATTCCCTTCTTCCTTTAATTATTATTCTTTATTCTCTTCTCCTTCACTTGATCCTGCTTTTTTTCCTTCCTTTTCAGCAAATACTTCTTCGACATCGTCTTCAATCCACTCTTCTTTCCCTAGAAATTTTTGTCTCATTGTTAAACCAAGTTTTCCACTTCTTCCAGTACCTAATGAAACAGCAATAATTTTAGCTCTTACTTGGTCATTAACCTCCAGGATTTTTCCAGTTTCTTTGCCTATAAATCGGTTCCCAACTTGTTCATAAGAGATATAGTCATCGCAAATTTGTGATACATGGACTAATCCATCTAATGGGCCTAAACGGACAAATGAACCAAAATCAACAATTTCTACAACAGTTCCTTCAACCACTTCTGAAACAGTTGGTTTAAATGCTAGAATAGTGAACTCTACTTCATGAAAGGTATTTGCGTTACCTGGTATGATTATCCCTTTTCCGACATTAAGAACATCTACAACTGCTATTATAAAACCATAATTACGAGTTATGATTCCTTCATAATCTTCCGAAAGGATTATTCTTGCACTTACATCTTTCTCTTGACCAAAAAGAAACGGAGGTATCTCGATTTTTCCTTCAATGGTAAATAATTGGAACATAAGAACTTTTCACGTAAAAATAATGAAATTTAATAAAGTTAAGTAATTGATAGAATACGCAAAAAAATTAATAGTTTGTGGTTTTGTACTCATAGAAATTAAAAAAAAGAAATTTAAAATAGATGTAATTTACTCACTTCGCTTTTCCATAATACCCATTACTCCAGTTAAAATTCCTAATGCGCCCCCTATGAAAGGTAAAATCATAGCTACATTGACATTATAGGCAAGAAAGAACCCCGCATAGGCAGCTTCTGCACCAGCTAACACAATAGTAGGTCCTAAAATTAGTAAAATTCCACCCAAAAGATTTAAGATATACAATTTTTTATTCTTAACTTTATCAAGGATCCCTGCCATAAGTAAAATACATGTTGCTATTGCTATAACAATTAAAGCCCCCAGATCCAAAAAGAAAAGCATTTCCTCGGTATCTATCCAACCAAAGGTGCCTCCACCTGCGCTCACATAATACAAATTCCAATACCAAGCAACCATAAAATCCCCTCCAGAGATAAGGCCCCAAGCAGGTGTAAAAATTGAAATTGCACCAAAAATTCCTCCCAGAATAGCTATAGCCCATAAATTTTCTTTAATATCCTTAATACCAACCATTTTTATCAACTATTTTCTTAGAATTATGGAATTAATCGTTTAAAAGTTATATATTGAAATATTGGATTCTAAAGTATTTAAATTGATTTAATGTCTAAATTCAATTAAATAATAAAGGATCTTCTATATAAAATTTTAATTTCGCATGGAATTAATTAAATAAATTATTGTTAAGATTTAGAACTGAAAAAAAAAGGAATTAGTGATATAACAAAATAAAGTGGATTACTATGTTTTTCGATTTTCCATTATACTTATTACTCCTGCGGAAATTCCTAATCCCCCGGCGATGAAAGCGAGAATTGTACCAACATGTACGATATAGTATGACCACCAACCTGAATATAATGATTCTGTACCTGCTAAAAACACAATAATTCCTATAATTGGTAAAATTCCCCCCACAAGATATAATAAACTAATCTCCCTATCTTTTACTTTTGTAAGTATTCCCCCGAGTAGTAATGGCAATGTCCCAATAGCAATAATTAGTGTTGAAATAATACCTAAAATAACTATTGGTTCATCTAAATCAATAAAGTTAACATTTCCATTGTTTATATACAAACCCCATAACCAAGCAGCTACATTTTCACTTCCTGATAAATATCCCCAGGCTGGAGTAAAGATTGTGATAACTCCTATTATACCCGCCACTATAGAAATAAGCCATAAATTTCCTTTAATATCAACCATTTTTTCACCCATTTTTTGTAATTATATAATTAAATATTCATAAATTTAATATTGAAATATATGATTTTTAAGTATTTAAAATGTAATTTTTTTTGAGTTGAATTTAAATATGAAAGATATTCTGCACAAAAATAAGGATATTAGGGATAAAGATCTACCTTCAATTTTCCTATTTTGGTTAAAAATATTTTTTGGTATAGTTGGAGGTATTACTCATTACTTCATTCAACGAATATTGTTTCACATTGGAAGTTTTAATGTTCATTACATTTTACGTGGATTATTTATAAATAGCATAATTTTTGCTTATTTTTCATTTATCCAGTTTTTGATTATTCTTATTTTATTATTTTTAAAAAAAAAATTTCAAAAATTGGTGCCTAATAATGAAAATCTTTGGAGATTTTCATTGAGATTTTCTTTTATATTTATAGTAGTTTTCTTCATCAGTGCTAGTATAACATTTTATATAGGTTTCTGATAATACTTAAGTTCTGAATAATCATGAAAGTGAATACAAAAAAATTAATTATCGGCTTGGTTGTTATATTTTCATTTTTATCAATAATTTTTTATACAATAATTCCGGGTTTTATGCCTTTTAATAGTCCTTGTGATGTAGATTATATTTCAGATGGAGAATATGCAGGATGTTATTTGGTATCGCCTATTTGGGGTCATGTTGTAATTGTGGATCAAAATGGAATCGTTAAATGGAGGAGCCATGATAATAAGTTTTTCTTACATGATAGTGATGTTCTACCAAATGGTAATATTCTTATGGCTGACACATCGGATAACAGAGTAATTGAAGTAGATATAAACAATCCTTCTAAAATATTATGGAGTTGGGATGCGCTAAACATTTCGGATATAAATTGGACAAGATTTAGCCTTGATCAAGGTTGGACTGACATTCCGTTTTTAGAAGACCAGTCATCGCTGATAAGTTCATGGACACATCTTAATGATGTAGACTTCATTAATGGGTCAAAATTTGGAAGGAATTTTGATTCTATCTTAATTTCTTTAAATAATTTTAACATGGTTATTGAAATTAACTATAGTGAAACCAAAGAAATTATCTGGTGGTATGGTCACCCAACAAATATAACAATTATCAATCATCAACATAATCCCGATCGATATGATAACGGAAATACAGTAATTTGTGATACGGGAAATGATAGAATAATTGAAGTTAATACTTCAACTAAGAAAATAGTTTGGGAATTAAAATTAGAATTTCCATTTGGAAAGTTTAGATTCGCAAGAGATTGTGATGATATTGGAAACGATATGAGATTGATAACTGATTCGGGAAATAATCGCTTATTAATATATGATATGAAATCTAAAAAAGTCGTTAAGGAAATAAAATCACCTTGGTTAGCAAATCCATATGAAGCTGATATGTTACCCAATGGTAACATCCTTGTAAGTAATTTATTTTCAGATACGATTTTAATCATCGATTATAAGACTGGAATAGTCGTTGGGATAATTGGGTTCCCTCATAAATGGATAGTTCCTTATTGTGTGATTGGTACTGTTATGGCTTATCACTCATCAAAACTTATTAAAGCTTTAAAGATTAGCAATAAAAGAAAGTTTAGAAAGATCTTAGATTTTCAAATTTATAGAAGAATTGTGTATATAATTCTTGGAATATTAATCTTATATTTTTTTAACACTATACTTACTTTTTTATGGTTCTTTACACTTGGGGGGTAAACTATTTATTTTTTCATAAGAGATAACCTAATGGGTCTAAAATCTACAACTTTTTGAATTTCTGCTTTAACTGAAGGATCATTTTCAAGTAATTTTTTTGCTTCATCTTCGGATTCAGTTTCAAGGATTATTAATCCAAAAGGATCCTCAGGAATCAATTTTGGACCCGCAAGATATAATTTCTTCTGTTTTAATAAAGATTTTAGATAATAAAAATGATCAGACATGATTTTTTCTTCTTCTTCTTTTGGATTTGTAATGAAATCCTGCCGATACGGTTTGATGATTGCGTAAAAATGCTGCTTTTTTGTCATAATTATTAATAATTTTAATTTCTTATAAATTTTAAATTGATCTTATTTGAATTATTTGAAGTTAGATAGTTGTCTGGAAATAATATAAATATTATTTTAAATTTCCTATTTTCAAACAATAACATTATTATATAAACATAAATCTTTGAGAACCAATTTAGATGTAAAAAAATGTCAATTAATATCCGAGATATGACTAAAGATGATGAATATTATGTTGGTACCTGTACTCATGTAAATGAGAATAACATTGAGCGTGAATCGTCTTGTCCACGCCGTATATCCTGGCTCAAAAGTATGGAAAAATATGGTTTGAAAGTCAAGGTTGCTCTTTTAGATGATATTCATGCAGGATTTTTATATATCATGCCAATTGAAATAAATCCTTGGCAAATACAAGGTAAAGATTTGATGGTATTTCCTTGCTTAGTTTCACATTCTAAATTTTCTAAAAAGAGCGTAGGGAAAGAGTTAATTAAAACGGCAGAAGAAGAAACTAAACGCCAAGATCGGAAAGGAATCGCAACTATAGGATATTTTTGGGATTTTTGGTTTATGCCAGCAGAATATTTTTTAAAGTTAGGATTTAAAGTCGCAGAAAAACGGGGTGAAGAAGCAATTCTTTGGAAGCAATTTGATCCAAATGCTGAGCCTCCTCATTTCCGAAAAGAAAATTACAATTTTAAACCTATAAAAGGTAAAATTGTTATAGATTTATTTTGGAATAGATTTTGTTTAACTAGTGATGTTGAAGCACAAAGAGTGCGAGATGTAGTCTCAGAATACGGAAATGATGTTATTCTCAATGAATTTTCAGCGGTTGATCAAAAAATTTTACAGCGATATGGCATTGAGAGAAGAATCTACGTTAATGGTGAAATGATTAAAGTAGGTCCAGAAATAGAGAAAAGTAAACTTAGAGAAGCAATTGAAAATGCTTTGATTTAGTTGAACTGGATTTTGAATGAAATCAATCTTCTTCTTTTTAATAACTTGAAATGCTTTAGAAATCCTTAAATAATAAGTATGAATATAGGATTGTAGTGTATAGCTTAAAGGACTATACAAAAACAAATCCAATCTTAAGAATGTAAAGGAGGTAATAAAATGATTTTTATCACTTATTGGGAACTTAATCCAGATTTTGATCCATCAGAATTAGCAGGAGTTGCCCAAACGTTAATAAGCAAAAAATTGTGGCCAGTGGAAGGTACTAAAGAAATTGCATGGTATGTTAGCGCTTCTGATTATTGGGGTATAACCATAGTAGAAGCTGAAACTGAAGAGCAATTGACAGAAATAACGGGTATGTGGAGAATTGCAAAACCAGGTATTTTTAAGTTCATTAAAAGCACTCCTGCGATGGAAGTAGTCAAAGTAGTCCCACTACTCATGAAATTGGCTAAGAAAATAAAGGGATAAAAGAAATGATAAAAAAACTTAATTTAAATCTTCTTTTTTTTTTATTTATTGAAATCTCTATATATATTTCTATTCATTTTGAGAGTTCTAGATTTACTCCTTAACTTCTTCAAAAAATCTTTTCTTAATGGATAAAAAATATCTAGCATAATAAATGGTTCATCGCCTATACATGTATCACTATGAGGAGTGTTGGAGGGGATACAATAAAAATCTCCCTTCTTTACAATTCGCTCTTCATCTCCGATACGAAGTTTTGCTTTACCACCATAAACCATGCCAATTTGTTCATGTTTATGAGAATGTGTTGGAACTGAATGACCTGGTAAGGTTGCATTGAGCGCCATCATCATCTTTTCACCATGTATGCCTGTAAGAATTGTTGTCTCTAATCCTTCCATTTGCATGAATTTTGGAGCATCTTCAATATTTATAAAAAATGGACTTCTTTTATCTTGGATTTTAACCGACTCCATATTAATTTAATTATAAGAGATTAATAAATCAACTAACTATGAGTTTATTAATTGTTTTATTACTATACTTAATTGTTATTAAATTATTAAAAGAATATAAAAAGTGAGAAATTAATGGATAAGAATCGACCTGAAACAACTCTTTTTCTAATGCAGTCACTGGATGGAAAAATTTCTACAGGGGATGTTGATAAACGAGATCAAGAAATCGATTTTCCTAAAATCAAAGGAATTAAAGAAGGAAATTATCAATACTATGATCTTTTATTTAAAACTGAAAGGGATGCGTTAATTAGTGGAAAAGTATTGGCTAAAATTGGTGTTAACTTACGTGAAAAAGCGGATAACCATAAGGATGTCAACCTAATTATTATTGATCGCAAACCACACCTTAACAAAATGGGAGTCAATTATCTAATAAATTCATTTAAATCTATTTACATCGTAACAAACAACAAAAACCATCCGGCTTTCGAAATAGCAAATGAAAAAGAAATGAATATTATTTATTATCCAAATGAGATTAATATTAAAGAATTATTTGTAAAACTAAAGCAAGATTATAAAATTGAAAAGATATCACTTCAATCAGGGGGGATATTGAATTCTTTATTTCTTAAACAAAAACTTATAGATCATATTTCTCTTATCATCGCTCCCTGCTTAATTGGCGGAAAGGATACTCCTACATCAATAGATGGAGTCGCTCCTCAGACTGATGACGATTTATTCAACATTAAAGCTCTAATGCTTAAGAAATGTGAAGTGTTAAAACATTCATATATCTATCTTTATTACGATATGATAAATGATACGATAATAGAAGAAGATTAAATTAATTTCGCGATTTTTTCACACGTTCTCTTACAATCTAAAAATATTAATCCCAATCTTACATCCTTCGTTGTAGAAACTGTTAATACCGCATTGGGACCAGCTTGTAAGACTAAGAGATAACCGTCGCTTCCCTTAACATATAATTGATCGAACTCACCCTTCTCCATCTCGATAACTGACCTTTCGGCTAAGGAGAGTAATGCAGCAGTCATCGCGGCAATCCTTGTTTCATCAACTCCTTGTGGAAGTGCAGAAGCGATTGGTAGACCTTCAGCAGATACAATTGCGGCGGCTTTCACTTCTGGGATTGCTGCTAACAATTTCTTCAAAATGTCATCGAGCGAGTCTGTAGTTGGTTCCATGGAAGTCATTTTTTTTTGTTTATTAGGATAAATATTGAGGATATAATTTCTAATATAATCTTATTATATTAGATATAATTAACTTATTTTAATTTTATTTATTTTTTTTTATTTCTTACTATGTATTAAATTATATTATTATTTCCTTATTAATTTAGTTTAGAAATTTTGTATTATTATACTCTTAAGCACTATTATTATTTTTATAATAACCTTATTTGTAGTAAATATCAAAATTATTATTTAAATATTTTAGTCGTTTCAATTATTGCATTAATATTTTTGGGTTTACATTTTATATTGATTTGATGTGATGGTGAAACTACTAAAGGGCATTTATTTTCTTTTGCTTTTGTAATTAATTTTTTGGTATAGTTTCTTACTTCTTGTGGTGTACCAAAAGACAGGAGACTCATATCTAGATTTCCAATAAAGCAGATCTGATTTTTAAATTTCTTGAAAAGACTAAAGATATTCACTCCAGCACTAGGTTCTAAACTTTGAATCGCATCAAAGCCTAAATCTATGAAAGTTCCAATCATATCAGAAATATATCCGTCAGAATGGATTATGATATGTTGCTTTCTTTGATGTATAATATTAATAATTTCCTTATATTTATTATAGAATAGTTTTCGCCACATTTCTTTTGATATGAATGTTCTATTCTTATAACCCAGATCATCTGCTATTAGAAATGTTTCTGCCCCTGTTGTTTGGAGATTTTTAATTAATGTTTTCAAATAATTTGAGAAAAAAGAGATGACCCTTTTCACAAACTCAATATTTTTTTTTTTTAAACATTTAGCGAAATAATGAAAGCTCATTGATTGCCAAGTTTTTTCAAATAAACCAGGTAAAGAGATTACGTATTCTAAATTTACATTTGCTCTATTTAAAAAATTTTTTAAATTCATTAGGTTTTCTTTAGAGGGAAAATTTAAGTATTCCCAATTTTGTACCGTTTTTTCATCTTTAAAAACACCATCCCATAAATACCATTCTCCTTTATATAGGCGGCCCCATCCATCTACTCTTCTTTCATCATTCAAGTTATAGCCTCCTTCTCCTCGTCGAAAATCCCATAGAGAAATAGCATTAAAACCCATTTGTTCAATTATGTTATAATTCTTATTATTTAACATTAAGTCGATTTTTTCAGTTTTAAGATTATATTGATCTACAAAATTGTTAATAAACTCTAAATCTGGGTATCCTGTACAATATAATGGAACTCTGGTTGTTGGTTCTTTTGATAATGTTTTAATAAAATCAGTTTTATGTCTAGACATTATTAAAGCGGAATTAATTATTAGATTATAAATTATTTCAATAATTAATAAAATTCTTTACCAGATAAATTATGGACTATTGGACAGCTGTTGATAATATTTATAATATTACATTATCTCTCTCTTTTTTTATCTTAATGATTTTAATGTTTCATATTGGTCGGAAGGGAATTAAAGCAAAAAATAAGTATGGTGGAATTTCAACAATTATATGTGGCTTTTGTTTCTTAATTTTTGGATATTATAATTCCATCATAAGATTTTTTCATTATCCCTATAATGGGTTTATGGTGTGGTGGATTGGAATAAATTTACTTGTCGCTCTGATTTTTTTCTTGCTAATCAAAAGAGTAGTTAATAAAATTGATTTAAAAAGTGAAGATGTGGAATTGGTTAATAGTAAAAAATCCATTTTAAGAAGATATGTGGAAAGACTAACAAAAGAAAATCCATATCTGGAAGATATCTCATTTAAAATGGAGCTAATTCGAAAAAGTTTTCATTTAATGGGATTGGTATTATTAATAGGATATTTTGGGTTTTTTCTACTCCCACCACTTATACAACTAATAAGTGATGGTGTAGTTATGCTTATTAATGATATAAAACCTGCATATGAATTTATTTGGGGGGATATATCTTTATTTGAATATAGTCTAGGTGATCCTCGAGGCCTTAAGCACCTCACCATGATGGCTTTAATAGGAGCCTTAATGTTTGCATTAATTTCTGATTTAATCAGAGTTCTTAGGGGTCCAGAATATTCACTTTTTAATTTTCTAACACACTCAATGTTACGAAAGAAAGAGTTAAATGCTATGGGTCCGCAAATTTACATAATTACCGGTTTTATTTTTTCCTATATGCTTTATATGGTGGGATTAATCGATATTTTAGCTTTTTTTTCAGGAGTCCTTATAGCATGTCTATCTGATGCAGCAGCTGCTTTAATTGGAAGAAGATATGGAAAACACAAGGTCAAAGTAAGGAGTAAAGACAGTAAATCTGTGGAAGGTTTTCTTGCAGGTACAGTTGTAGCGTATATAATTGGTTTAATCCTCGTAGGACCCATATATGCAATAATAGGTGCTGTAATTTTCTTTATTACTGACTATTTTCCAATATACACTGCTGATAACATTTTAAATCCAATATTCATTCCGATTGGAATCCAGCTTGGATTTCTCTTATTAGGTTTACCAATCGGTTGGTAATTAAGATTCATATAAATAAATGATTTATTAAAAACTATGCGTGAATTAATAGACGATTTAAAAAACATAGAACTAGCTATATTTGATTTAGATGGAGTAATTTATCGTGGAGATACATTAATCCCTCATTCAGATGAAATCGTTAAAGAACTAAAAGAAAGATCAATAAAAGTAGTATTTAATTCTAATAATTCTACGGTAACAAGGCAGATATATGTTGAAAGATTAAAAAAATTCGGCATTGAGTGTGAAATATCCGATTTTTATACAAGTGCTTCAATTACTTCTACAGAAATAACAAAAATAAAGAAAAATGCTAAAATATTCGTGATTGGAGAAAGGGGATTAAGATCAGAACTAAAAGCTCAAGGGCATAATGTAATAGAAGAAGTTTCTAATTACAATGATATCAATTTTGTCATTGTAGGGCTTGACAGAGATTTTAAATATCAAAATTTAGCAACAGCCCAAAAATGTATTTTAGAAGGTAATGCCCAATTTTATGCGACAAACGCGGATTCAACCTTACCAGTTGTTCGTGGTCTTAAACCGGGAGCCGGTGTAATGGTGAATGCTCTAAAAACATGTACAGGGAAAGAGCCAGTAAGAATTTTTGGAAAGCCTGAACCGTTTGGTATTAATTTGATATTGAATGATACCCAAATACCTGCCGAAAAAGCTTGTATTTTTGGAGATCGCTTGAATACTGATATTTTAGCAGGTAATCGAGCAGGTATAAAAACTATAGCTGTTTTAACAGGAGTTACTACAATGGAAATAATTAATGATTTAAAAATGAGATCTATAAAATCTGAAAATATTGATAGGAATTTAATTCCCGATATAATAATTAAGAATTTGAATGAGATGTTTAAAAAATAGTACCTATTAAAGAATATTTATAAGAGTCCTGCTTTAATCATCATCAATCGACTTATTTCTTGGAAGATATCTTCTACATTTTCACCACTTTTAGCAGAACATTCAAGGTAACCAAAAAGATTATTCTTTTTTGCCAACTCAAATGCTTCATCTCTAGATACTGCTCTTTTATACTCAAGATCTAGTTTACTGCCTACCATAAGAACGGGCATTTGATGATTATCCCCTTTATAACCTTTTTTAAATATTTCAATCCAGTCGTCAAAATTTTTAAGACTAGTATATCTTGTTATGTCAAACATAAAGATTCCTCCAGAGGCCCCAACAACATAACTAGGCATAAGAAATCTAAACCTATCTTCACCAGCAAAATCCCAGATTTGTAAACTAACTCTATTTCCATTAATATCAACTTTTTTTACGTGAAAGTCAACCCCTATCGTAATTTGCGAATCGCTTCTGAAAACACCCGTGAGAAAACGGTTAATTAGAGTTGTTTTTCCAACCCCTCCGTCTCCAAAAAACACGATTTTAAACATCGCATCAACCATTTCCTTCACCCTCTCCTTCTATTTAGTTAATTTAATCATTCAGTTTTTATTAGCCTATTTATACTAGCAAAATTTAATTAAAAACACTAGTAAGTAACCTTTTATTTGACTTAGTTGATATAAATTTTTTTATAAATATAATGGATTAGATTATTAAAAATAATTGGTTTTAGATACCTAATAATCTCAAATTTAAAATATTTTTTACAATTTATTAGAAGAAATATTTTAAAAAACAAAAAATTTAATCAATATAAGCTATGTCTACAAGAGTTAGTATTGTAAATGTTAGGGATTATGATTCTATTTCTAAGGCTGTAGTTGGAGCTATTAAGTTAGTTGAAGATAATCTATCATTTGATTTTTCCAATTCTAACCAAATTCTTTTGAAACCTAATTTTCTTAGAGCAAAGAAAGACGCATGTACTCAGCCTGATTTTGTTGAAGGGGTTATTTCTTATTTAAAAGAGAAGGGAATATCTATGAATAATGTCTCTCTTGGAGATTCTCCTGGACAACAGGGAACAAATGCCTCTGACGTAGCAAGAGAAATTGGAGTATTAGATATTTGTAAAAAAAACGATATTAAAGTTATTGATTTTGAAAGGGATGTGCCAGTAGTTGAAACAATCGAAGATGCTATACAAATGAAAAATTTTCATGTCGCTAAAGCCATTAAAAATTGCGATATTTTGATAAATTTGCCACGACTTAAAAGTCATGCAGAAGCTATGATTACAGGAGCAATAAAAAACTATTGGGGCATAATTCCGGGAGGGTTAAAAGCTAAGTATCACTTATTAGGAAAAACTGCTGATAGATTTGGAGAGGTTCTTGCAGATAATTTTTCATGGGTTTTAAAACATAAACCAAAAAGATTAACTGTATATGACTTACAAGAGATTATGGAAGGTTCAATGGGTCCTGCTGCAGGTAAAATGGTTAAATGGAATTTAATTTTGGCCGGAACAGATGAGCTAGCGTTAGATATTATTGCGTTAGAAATTGGAAAACTAAAAGCGAAAAATGTTCCTCATATTAAAAATGCTATCGAAAGAGACTTAGGTGTCGGAGATTTAGACAAAATTGAGATTGTTGGAATGTCTTTAGATGAAGCTAAAAATCAAACCCCTAAATTTAATGTCCTTGGAAGTAATATGACAAGTTTTATTAGTTATATTACTGGACATCTTGCTTATAAAATAATGAAAAAAATTCCAGATTTAATAAAGGAAAAATGCGCACAATGTGGTCAATGCGCTGAAATTTGTCCTGCAGAAGCAATAAAATTTGAAGAAGGGAATTATCCAATGTTCTCAAGGAAAAAATGTATTTCTTGTTTATGTTGTATGGAATTATGTCCTGAGAATGCAATAAAGGCAAAAAAAAGGGGATTAAGAGGAATATTTGATTAAATTACAAGTTTTCTTTTACCATTTTTGAATAATTCTTTAGGAAATGATAATCAGCTAGTCTAGTATTAATTATTGAATCATACTGAATGAATTCATTTGCAGAATGAGCAAATCCCCCAATACCCAAACCTCCAGTAATGAAATTTAATCCTAATACTTTTTGAATTTTACTTAATGGGGCTGCGGCTGCACTTAAAGGCCAAAGTTCAGTTGTAAAGCCTAGACTTTCAGTACTATTAATTAGACTCTTAACAAGAGTTGAATCTTTTTTGACCCGTGAGCTTTCATAACCTATATTTTTAGCTATCTCAACTTGAGATTTAGTGCTTTTGGAGAAAAAATCTACTTTTTCTTTAATTTCTTTAAAAATTTCTTCAATTGTAACATCACGAGCGAATCTAATATCTATATTGCATATAGCTTCATTAGGTACATAATTTTTTGTCCCTTCCTCTAAAAATCCTGACCTTAGAGTAGAAATATTGAAAGTAGGATTAAATAAATAATTTATAAAGGCTTTTTGAGGATTATCTTCAATTGTTTGTTGTATTCCCGCTTTCTCCTTAATTTTTTCTAAATCAAGTTCTTTAATAAGCATATCAATGAGAGATTGCTCATCATCAGTAAGGTCATATGGGTTTTTCAAGCTATCGATTTGAAATTCATTATTGGTATAAATTGTATTAAGTAAAGAGACCAAATCAGTTGCAGGATTAGGAATCATACCACCAAAAGCTGAATGTGGTTCTTTATTTCTTGATGAAATTCTAATTGTTAACGATAGAATACCTTTATATCCTAATTTTAAAACGGATTTTCGGTTAAGATCTTGTTTTGTTGAGGGATAATAAGCATCTATGCAATTTTCGAACATTTTTCTATGAGTGTTATTTTCAAGAAATCTTAGAAGAGAAGGTGACCCCTTTTCCTCTTCACCATCAAATAAAAGTAATAAAGAAATTGGAAGGCAATCGTTTTTTTTCAAGATTTTTATAATATTTAAAAAACATAATAATGGAGTTTTTGAATTATAAGCACCCCTTGCTATAATGCAATTGCCTAATTTATTAAGAGGTGAAGGTAGAATCTTAATTTCTGCTCCAAATGGGTTACTTATCCATTCTTTTTCTTTATTAACAGGTTGAGTATCATACATCATGTATATCAAGAGTGATTCCTTTATTTTTCCCTCTACTTTAGCAAGGATTAATGGATTTATTACTCCTTTATATTCATTTATTTCTTCAGAAATTTCAGAGATGTAAGAGATAAGATAATTTTTGGCTTTTGCTATTCCTTCATGATTAAGAGTATTACTTGGAATTGTTAGAAATAGACGCAATTCATTTTCAATAAATGGCTTATTTGAATTTCGTATTAATTCAATTATATTTGTTTCTGAATTTGCGATTTCCATATATAATATAATGATTAAATAGTTTTATTTAATTGTCCATATTTATAGAAACTGAAGTATCTTATTTAATGAATAGTATGAATCATTCTAATTTGCAGCATTTCGGTGAGTTGTCTCTACTCCTTAATGAACTAAAAAATAAGGGAAACTTAGATGGGGCTATTTTTGCATATAGAGACGGAGGTCTTATAATAGAAAATTTAGGAAATGATTTTAAAAGTAAAGAATTTGTATCTATGTGTGCTTCCGTTTTGGAAAGCGCCGTAGGAATTGGAGAAGCAATAGGTAATCAAGAAATTATTAAAGTCATTGCAGAATTAGAAGATAAAACAATACTAATTTTTGAATGTGATAATAATACATTTTTAATATTAATTATTAATAGGGAATCTAAAGTTTCTTATATTTTAAGCAAATTAGAGGGAATAATTCAAAAAATTATTAAAATGTATTAATTTTAAATTTAGTATTTTTTAAAGGTTAATTTTGGTTATAATAATCAATTTTTATAAGTAGCTCATCCAATCTGGATCAATCTGATTAAGAGTGTTCTCTATTTCTTTTCGTACGTCCCAATTATCATCTCCTAATACTTCAATTAAAGGTTTAATTGCGTCTTTATTTCCAATTTCACCTAATGCTTTAATCGCTGATATTCGTATTTTATCGTCATTTTCTTTTAATAATTGAATAAAAGGTTCAATAGAATCTATATCTTTAAGTTTTCCTAATGCCATAGCAGCCCAACTTTTTATATATACATCTTCATCATTTAAACAAGAAATTAGAGAATTGAATGATTCCTTACTTCCAGTTCTTAACAATAAGTTGACTGCAGCTCTACGTGTCTTCCAATTTGAACTCTTCAACGATTCAATTGCAAAGTCTATTACTTTTTTATTATCAAATTTGACTAATGCATCCACAGCTACTTTCCTTACACTTCCATTTTCATCTTCGAATAAATTAAATAAATGATCGATAGTACTCGGATCAGCAATTTCACCTATAATTTTAGCACAAAACATTCTTATTTGCCAAGATTTATCCGATAGTGCGCTAATAATCTTATTATCGATTTTATTATCTAAAATTCTTAAGAGAGATCGATAAGCAGAACCTCGTAAACTTGCTACTTTACTATTAAAAAGAGATATCAATAAATTAATAGCAGCAACATCTTTTAACATTCCTAATAGTTTTACTGCTTCTCTTCTTGCATTAATATTTCTTCCTTTTACAACCTCAAAAAGTGGTTCATATGATTTAGTTTTCTCAAGAATTTTATAAAGAGCATTTTTAGCAAGATTCCTGATTTTTGCATCATTTTCTTTTAGTGATTCAATTAATGGATTGATTGCCCTCTTACTTCTAACATTACCTAAGACTCGAATAACTTCTTTCCTTACCTCAATATCTTGATCTGTTAAAAGATCAATAACATGCTTTACATTCCTTAATTCAATTATTCCATCTAATGCCTTTATTGAATTTTTTCTTATAATTGGATTATCATCTTTCAAAAAATCGATTAAAACAGCTGCGCTCTCTTTACTTCCTATCTTACCAAGTATTATGGGAATTTCTCTTTTGATGTGAGGGTCCTCTGTATCAATATAATCATAAATAATTTCTAAATTTCCTTTTTTTCCAATTTTTACAATAGCATTAATCAAAGAATCATAAATCTCAGTATTTCTAAAATGCAGCATGTTGATTAGAGGGATTAACGCTTCACTAGCGCTAATTTTTCCTAAGTTAGTTATAGCGATTTTTTTTGCTTCCATATTAGCATCATTTAAAGCCTCAACAAGAAAAGATAATGAGGCATTTAAATCCACTTTTCCTACTATATCAATAAGATTCTTCCTGACCGTTCCATCGCTACAATTTTTATATTGTTCTTTTAAGAAATCAATTCCCTTCTCTTTATAATATGTCCCTATTAATTTTATTAACTGAAGTCTCAATTGTGGATGCCGATCATTTAAAAAAGTATCTTTTATAGTTTGAAAGTGTGTATTATTACTATCGTCGAATTGAATTAATAGTTCAACCGCTTTTATTTTACTTTCCATATTTTTAGATGTTGATAATATTGAAAGAAGAATTTCAACAGCTTCATCTTTATCCATCGACTTTATCTTTTCAACTAACTGATCATTGTCAAAACTCAATTGTAAAACCTCAAAATACTTAAAATAAATATAAAGTACAGAAAACAAATAATTCTTTGAAGTATTAAAAATAAATTGATTTATTTATTTTTATTCTTTTAAGAAAAACGCTTTAAAATAAATTTTATGTTTAAATATACTATTAGAGAACCAGCAGACGAAGAAATTTCCAAATGTATAAATGTACTCTATTCTGCTTTTGGTAGAGCTCCTCCAGCGAGTATTCAAGAAGAAGAAAAAATATGGAAGGCTTTAATAAAATGGAAAATTGGAAAATTCCTTATTTCTGAAGAGAAAGGAAAGATTATTGGTGTGGGTGGGGTTTTTATATTTGAAAAAGTTAGTAGTTTTGGATATATGGTTGTGTTGAAAGAATACAGAGGAAGAGGAGTAGGCACAGAAATTTTTAGAAATTTAGTAGGAATTGCAAATAAAATGAATTGCGAGACAATGATACTTTATGCTTCCAAATTAGGAGAACCCATCTATAAAAAATTTGGTTTTAAAAGAAGATTTTATGGGGTGATGTATCATTTACCAATACAACCTCCAAAATTAGGAATTGCAAATAAAGAGGTAAAGGTTTTAAATACAGTTCCGGACTGGGTGTTAGCTCTAGATAAGAAAGCAATGGGATTTAATAGAACTAATTATTTAACCATGAGAATTAAATTGGGTGCTAGGATTTTAATTATTGAAAATGAAGGATATGGATTAGTGGCGAATAAGCGGTTAGGCCCATTAATTGCCACGAATTTAGATGCAGCATCACAGATAATTAATAAGAGTATTGCATTAGAAGCTGATCATATGATTATTGCTAAACATCAATACTTCCCAAAAAGGATTTTTGAATTGTTCAATTTAACTGAACTAGAAAATAGAGCCAGTGTAAAGATGATATTGGGAAAAGATATTAATAAGGAATTAGATTTACTATACATAATAGGTACTTTTGCAAAAGGTTGAGGAAAAATTGGATTTTTTAAAAATTAAAAAAAAATATAAAATAAAAATATAATTTAACCTATTTCAACATCCATCTTTTTACGTTCTTCAAGTAAAGCATCTACTACAGAGGGATCAGCTAATGTTGTAACATTTCCAATATTCGTGCCAGCGGCAATAGCTTTTAATATTCTTCTCATTATCTTACCACTTCTCGTCTTAGGCAAGGCATCAGCAAATTGAATAACGTCTGGTTGAAATACAGGCCCAATTTCTTGTCTAACATGCATTCTAATTTCTTTGGATAATTTAGCAGATTTTTCAACTCCTTGCATTAAAGTAACATACGCCCATATTGCCTGCCCTTTAATTTTATGGGGAAATGGGGCAATTGCTGCTTCAGCTACTTTTGGATGACTTACAAGAGCAGATTCTACTTCCATGGTTCCTATTCTATGTCCAGATACTTTAATAACATCATCAAGTCTACCTAAAATCCAATAATAACCATCTTCATCTCGTCGTGCTCCATCACCAGTATAATAATATCCTGGATATTTTTCGAGATAAGTTGATTTAAATCTCTCAGTATCACCCCAAACATCACGTAACATACCCGGCCAACTTTGAGCAATTGCAAAGTATCCACCTTCGTTTGGTTCTGTAATTTCATCCCCTTCTAAATCGAAAATGATTGGTTTAATACCTAAAAATGGTAGACAACAAGACCCAGGTTTTGTGGGTGTTGCTGTAGCGATTGGGGTCATAATAAACCCCCCGGTTTCAGTTTGCCAGTAAGTATCAACTATAGGACATTTCTCTTTTCCAACAACTCTATGATACCATGTCCATGCTTCGGGATTTATAGGTTCTCCAACAGTACCTAGGACTTTTAATGAACTAAGATCATGCTTGTTAACATGATCATCACCATATCTCATTATAGCACGAATTGCAGTAGGAGCTGTATAGAAATGAGTCACTTTATGACGTTCTACAATATCCCAGAAACGATCAACATCAGGATAAGTTGGAACTCCCTCAAACATTAATGAAGTAGCACCATTAGCTAAAGGTCCATATACAATATAAGAATGACCTGTAATCCAACCAATATCTGCAGTACAATACCAGATATCACCTTCATGGTAATTAAATACGATTTTATGGGTAATAGATGTAAATAATATATAGCCTGCTGTAGTATGATTAACGCCCTTGGGTTTTCCAGTAGTTCCACTTGTATAAAGAATGAATAGTGTATCTTCAGAGTCCATCATTTCAGGCTCACATTCCTCACTCATTCCTTCAATGAAGTCGTGATACCAGATATCTTTTTCAGTATGAGGTACGTCTCTTCCAGTTCGCTTTACAACAATGACATGCTCAATCGTTGGTACATCATTAATGATCTGGACTACATCAGCTATTTTGGGGTAAAATTTACCCGCACGTGCTGTTTCATCACTTGTGAAGAGTAATCGAGAATCAGAATCCTCAATTCTATCTTTTACTGCTTCTTTAGAAAAGCCACCAAAAACAATTGAATGAATAACGCCAATTCGAGCGCATGCTAACATAATAATTGCCAATTCAGGAATCATAGGAAGCCAAATTGTGACTCTATCGCCTTTTTTTAATCCAACTTTTTTCATAGCATTTGCAGTTTTACTTACTTCAGCAAGTAATTCTTTATAAGTATAAGATTTAATCTGTCCGGGCTCATCAGCTTCCCAAATAAGAGCTGCTTGATCACCTTTTCCATTTTTTACATGCCTATCAAGGCAATTGTAAGCAACGTTAAGTTTACCGCCAATAAACCACTTACCAGGAAATAGATCGGTTTTTTCCCAAACTTTTTCATAGGGTTTGAACCAATCAAGAGATTTAGCTTGTTCTCCCCAGAAACCTTCCATATCTTCTATTGATTGCTTATATAGATTCTTATATTCTTCAAAAGACATGCCAGTTTTCGCAAACTTCTCGTTTAGTTTAACTGGGTCGAATTTACGAGTCTCTGTTAGAATACTTTCCATTTTCTTATCTTCTTCTGACATAATTCTTCACTTAAACAAATTTTCAGTCAATTTATATTATTTAGAATTCTAATTTTAATAAATTCTTTAACCATTTTAAAGATTTTTTTTTATACACATCACATTTAAACCTTTTAGATTTAAATGGACAGATTTGAATCAATTGAGAGATATATAGAATTGAATTTAAACATTTTATTTATAATTTCAAAAACATTATATTGATGATAATACAATTAATAAAGAGACTGGAGATTATATTTATATTTTAAAGAATTAAATTAAACTAGAATAAAAGGTGAAATCTAATATTATGAAAGAAGACTGGAGAGAAAAATGGAAAGATAAGGAAATAACAGCAGAGGAAGCAATTAAAAAAATAATTCCTGGAAATAGAGTTTTTATTGATTCTGGATGTTCAGAGCCACAGTTACTAACATCAGAATTGATTAAACACTCAGAGAAATTAATTGATACTGAAATACTTCACTTCTTAACTATAGGTCCAGAAAAATATTTTAAGGATAAGGCAGAGGATCTCTTTAGACATAATGCATTTTTTATTGGAAAAACTCTTAGAGAGGAAATTAACAAAGGTCAAGCAGACTATACACCTATTTTTACTAGTGAAATTCCATCTTTATTTCTAACTGGTAAGAAACATATCGATGTTGCCCTTATACAAGTTTCTCCCCCAGATCCCTATGGTTTTTGCTCTTTAGGGATTAATGTAGATATTGCGAAGCCAATAGCTCAATCATCCTATATCACTATTGTTGAAATTAACCCACAAATGCCGCGAACTTTAGGAAATAGTTTCATACATATGAAAGAAATTGATTTTTTTGTCTTTAATGACACACCGTTATTAGAATTTATTTTTGATGAGCCTGATGAAATAGCTGAAAGAATCGGAAAAAATCTTGCAAACATAATAGAAAATAAATCTACGATTCATATAGGTTTTGGTGACTTACCAAATGCAAGCTTAAAATTTCTAAAGGATAAAAGAGATCTTGGAATGCATTCTCATTATATTACAGACAATGTAATACCACTCATTGAAAACGGAGTATTGACTTGTAGAAAAAAGAATTTCCATCCTGAAAAAATTCTTACTAGTTTTGCTTTAGGAACAAAAAAATTATATGATTTTGTAGACAATAATCCCTATATAGAATTTTTTCCATCTGATTATGTATGTAATCCTAGATACATTGGAATGAATAAAAAAATGGTCTCTGTCAATTCTGCTAGACAAATTGATTTGACTGGACAAGTAAATGCTGCTACTGAGGGTTACAGTTTTTATTCGGGATTAGGTGAAACTATTGATTTTATGAGGGGTGCAGCATTTTCTAAAGGAGGAAAACCCATTATAATAATACCTTCAACATCTAGAGATGGTGAAAAATCACGAATTGTGCCTCATCTAGATGAAGGAGCAGGAATATTGTTATCTCGTGGTGATGTTCATTATATTGTGACTGAATGGGGTGTGGCATACCTTCATGGTAAAACTATTCGTGAAAGAGTGCTTGAGTTGATTTGTATAGCTCACCCAAAATTCCGACAATCATTATTAGACGAAGCTAAAAAATTGAATTATATATTTTCTGATCAGATGCTTCCTTGTGATGATGATGGTCGAATTTGTTTATATCCTTCAGAATACGAAACCATTTATACAACAAGAGATAGAGAAAAAATTAATATTCGACCTGTTAAAACTACAGATGAACAAGTCCTTAAAGAATTGTATTATTCATTAAATGAAAGAGATAGATATTTACGATTTTTTGAGCTTAGAAAAGAATTCACACATTCAAAAACTCAGAGTGAAGTTAATATTGATTATCATAATGTTTTTTCACTAGGAGCATTTATTGGGGAAATTGGAAAAGAAGAAATGATAGGAAGTGCTACATATTATTTAAACCCTCAAATGAATATGGCGGAATATAGCTTTTTAGTTAGGGAAGATTATCGAGGAAAGGGTATTGGTACATTTCTATATCAACATATAATTATTGTTGCTAAGGAAAAAGGTATAAAGGGATTCTATGGAAATATACACATTCAAAATAAAGAAACAATTCGTGTTATTCATAAGGGAGGCTATACTAAGATAACTCCGCCAGATATAGGTGAAAAAGAACTGTTTTACAGAGTTTTTTTTGATAAAGAAGATTCAATTAGTTGATTAATCCAAATTTTTATTTTTCTTCTTTAATTATCAATCTTGTTATTTTATGAAGTTTAAATTTACAGATTTTCATGTTCATACTAGAAATTGGAGCGGAGATGTGGCACAAGACGGTCCTACTTTTGAAGATTATATAAAAGTTGCTGAAGAACACCAAATTAATGTCTGTTTTCTTGACCATTATGAACTTTATTATGTGGAAAATGACAAGACTAATCCCTTTTATAATGGAAGAGTTAATGATTATCTTGAAGAGATCGATATATATAAAGAAACATATGATTTCATACTCAGTGGCTTAGAAATTGAATACTATGAGAGTAAAGAGATTCAATTAATTGAATTTATGGATGATTATGGGAAAGAATTTGATTTTATTGGAGGATCTATTCACGAATGGATAATTGGATATCCCATTACAACAAGAGAGGGGTTAACAAAATTGTTAGAAAAAATTCCAATGAAACAGATTATAGATAATTATTTTGAATTAAGTACAAAAATGATTAACTCGCAAATTTTTAAAAATATCTGTCATATTGATACTATCTTTCGTTATATTAATAATAATGATTGCATACCTACAGATGATTGTGATGTATCTGATAATCGAGTAATAGATTTAGGTCGCCTATGTATAAAAAACAAAATAAAAGTAGAATTAAATTTATCTGGATTGCGATTTCCAATAAATAGATCATTTCCATCCATGAGTGTTATGAAGCAGTTAAGGAAAGAAGGAGTAGAATTTTTTGTTGGATCTGATTCACATTCATTAGACTATTTTAAAGATCAAATCCCTAAAGTGATTGAAGCTTATAAGTTATTAAATCCACATTAAAAAACCAAGACATACAAACTATTATGGATTTCAAAGAATTTTCAAATAGAATTGACCAATGGGACCAAAGAATTATTATGAAATACAATGGTTTAGGGGGTAAACCATTCACAATCATTTTAAGATTTATTTCTTTTTTTGGAAGAGAAACTTTATGGCTTTTCTTAATTGCTTTTTATTTATTTATTTGGTATGATCCTTTTTTATTAGCCTATATCTCCGCTACATTTCTTACTGGATTAATTCTAATATTAGTGATAAAACAAACAGTAAAAAGAAAAAGGCCATTTGAAAGATTTGAAGAAGGTGAAATAATTGTTTTTGAACGAAAACCTACTTCGAGAAGTTTTCCGTCGTGGCATTCGTATAATGTTATGGCACAAGGTTTATTATTTGGTTTGTTTTTTACGAAATCACCAATTATTTGTATTTTACTATTTTTACTTGTGATTATGGTTTCATTTTCAAGAATTCAGCTTGGTGTGCATTACCCTACAGATGTCATATTTGGTTGCATTTTTGGTATAATAGGATTTTTAATAACGCTCTATTTAACCGGTCCACTAATATATAAAATGCTAACCTACTTAGAACAGTTTGTAGCATATGAAATTCAATATCAAGAAATTAATACAATGTTGATTAGTAATATAGGGTATCTATTACTCTCGATTAGTATATTTTTTGCTATTTTTTTGTTAACATTCTATAAGAAGATTATGAAATCTTTTAAAAAAGAATAGGCTAAAGATTTAAAGGTCTAGACTTTTCCTCTTGCTAAATAAATCTTTTAACTCATTAAGGACATTTAAACGTACATTTTCTTGACGCCTTGCGGTTGGCTGATTGGGATTAGCAATTTCAATTGGAATACCACTTTGAGCAACTTGAAACGCTCCTGACTCTATTGCTCGAAGTCGATTATCAAGATCGCTGAGTTGCATAGAAATACTTTCTGATAAACGAATTACAGCATTCAAAGTTTCTTCTAAAGTCTTTCCAAGACCCTCCACTTTTCGTACTGTCGGATCAGTTAGAGAAGAACTTGCACTCATCAAATTCTTTATATATTTAGCAAACTGAGGTTCACGAGAAATAAGAGAATATATTGATGTTAAATAGATCTCAAGCTCAAATTCGCTCGTTTTACTTTTTAAAAGTTCATTTAAGTTATCCTTTAAAAGTTCAACATTTAAGAGTATTTTTGGGTCATTTTTCAGATCAGGATCATACTTATGAATGAATATTAATATATAGGGAGTTTCCTCTAACAAGATTATTGAATCTATTATCTTATCAAAATATTGAAGAGATTCTTCAAATCTATCAGGATCCTGTACATCAATTACAAACATTAATAAATCCAATTGGACAAAATATTGCTCTGGATTATTTAAATATCTTTCTCTATATTCCTCTTGACCACCCAAATCCCATATAAATAGATTCAAATTGCTAGTGCCAAATTTCATTCGTACCACTCCTTTTGTTGGATGTGTTGCGATCATATCACTTATTCCTAAACGTCCTCCAAATTTGGATAACAATGATGTTTTCCCAGCTGCGTCTAAACCACATACAAGAACTTTTTGACCTTTAATCTCTATTCCTTCTTTTTCCTCTTTAATACTCGCAATAAGTGAACTAATTGTGCCTGTTTTCTTTAATTTAGTTTCAAGAAAAGGGTATTTTTCTTTTAATTCCTCAATTTTTTTCTGCAAGTCTATTGCTAATTCTATAGAATCATCCGTTTCTTCAATTTCAATAAGACTCCCAAACGGGTCATCTTTATTTAACTTTGAGGCATCTCCAATGGTCGTGATGTCCAATAATTGCTTAATGATTGTGAATTCTTCTTTATCAATAAATTTATAAGAATCAATATGTAATTTTAAAATGTCATCAATTTCTTTTAATTTACTAACTTTAGCAGATTTCGGGTCTAAAAATTTAGAGATGACTTTTATCAAGCTAGAGACTTCAGTAGACATTACAAATAACGATTTTTCTTTATTATTAATAGGTTGATTTAATTTTTATTATTATTTATTACTATACTAGTTAAAAAGATAAAGATATAAATTTTCACAAGTTAATTTGAAATAGATTACACTTATATATTTTTTAATTTATGTATTTCTAAGGAAAAAAATTAAAAATTCAATTACCGTCCTTTTGCATTTTAAAAACTATGCCAGCACATTTTGAAGATGATGATTTTTTTGAAGATGGCACCGAAGAAGGACCCCCTTGCTGTGACAGCCCAAAAATTTCGGAAGAGGATGGCTGGTATGTGTGTTTAAATTGCGGATTTGTATATTCTCGTATTCTTGATGATAGTCCTCGGAGAGCTTTTACTCAAGAAGAAATCCAAAAAAGAAAAAGTAACGAGAGAGTATACAGTCCTATTGGCCCAAGAACCATTATTAGAGGTTCTAGAGATGCCAGAGGTACGTTATTAAGTCCAAAATATAAGTCAAAGTTCAATAGATTAGCTAAAATACATAGATCACTAACAACTAGCTATGAAAGAAATTTATGGATTGCTTTACCAAATTTACAGCGTTTACAAAAGAGATTAGGAATTCCTGATGCGGTTGCAGAGGATGCACTTCGGATTTATACTCAAACAGTAAAAAAGAAATTAACAATGGGTCGTAGTATTGATACCCTATTATCAGCTTCGATTTTTGCGGCTTTACGAGTCCATGGAATACCCAGAACTGCCGAAGAGATTACAAAAGTTGCACAAATTCCTAAAAAAAAAGTGATCAAAAGTTATCGTTTAATTTTGATGGAAGTATTGCCGAAATTAGGTTTGAAAGTGACTCACTTTTCTAGTGAGCGTTATGTAGATAAATTTAATGAAGAATTAAAGCTATCTATGAAATGTCGAAATATAGCTGTTAAAATTATTGAAAAAGCTAGGGAAAGTGGATTTAATTCGGCGGGAAAGGATCCTAAAGGGATAGCAGCAGCAGCTATTTATATTGGTTCGAAAATTTGTAATGAGAACCGAACTCAAAAAGAAATTTCAAAATTAGCTAGGGTTACTGAAGTTACTCTGAGAATGCGTGTCAAGGATTTACAAAATTATGCTAATATGGCCGATTAAAAAATCTTTTTATTCTTCAATTAAAACCTTCTCTTCTTCGAACATAGGCAGTATCTCCAATATTTCTTTAATTTTAGGCAAAAATTTGTCAAAATTATATAGTTTTACATCAATCAGAAACATAATTAGCATAATATAAAATGTTTCTTCGACCAATTTTTTGTTAACTCCTAAGCTATTTAAATAAATATTAATATTCTTTTTAATTGATTTTAAGGGTTCTTCTGCCTTTAAAAGAGCTAATCCATAAAAAATCACCATTAATGAACTACTCTCGAGATCTTTCCTTTTAGAGAAACTATATGCTAATTCTAAGTATTTTTCTGCACCCTCCTTAAATTTTTTTGTTTCCAACAACTCTAATATCAATAAATAATACCTCTTTCTCATTGGTTTTCTTTTCTTTAATGAATTTTCTTTATCTCTTCTAGCATCTCCTTGTTTAGAATGTAGTTTGCCATATCTTTGCTCAAAATCTATTCGTATTTTTGATAATTTTCCATATTCTTTTCTTGACATTTCTTCAATTTCTTCTTCTTCCGAAATTTCTTCTCCAGCAATATTTCTTAATATCTGAATTTCAGGTTCGAACAAAACCAATTTCTCGATAAATGAATCAATGATTAGTTTAATAACCGATTTTTCATCATTTCTTATTGCAGGGAAAAAATACTTCATAATCTCGATTTCTGGAAG
Source organism: Promethearchaeia archaeon (assembly GCA_029856145.1). Taxonomy (GTDB): domain Archaea; phylum Asgardarchaeota; class Lokiarchaeia; order Sigyniarchaeales; family SOKP01; genus Loki-b32. The sequence continues at coordinate 501,691 of JAHQWK010000001.1, read as the reverse complement.
AGGCTTTAAATCAGATTTATTTTCATCTACATGTTTCTGGAATGTTTCTTCAGAAATTTTAACTGTTTTTTCATTAATAAGGATTATCGAACCTAAGATCAAACTAACTGCAGCTAGTTTAATATAACCTTCTTTGATTAGTTTTGGTATTATGTCAAAATAACCTATTGATGCATTTATCATTTTTCCATTAAAGATATCATCTAATATAAGTCTCCAATATTGGCTTTTGATTGCCTCTCGTTGTTTTATGTGATGTGTTTTTTTTTCAATAGATCCTGCTAGCTTTTTAACAATCCTTTCAATTTCTTTTTGTTTTGCGAACGTCTCAATAGTTTTTTCACGCTTTTCTTCCTTTTGATATTCTTCGCCTATTAGATCATATAATAAAAATAATTCCTCTTCAAATAATGGGAGTATTTCAAAAAAGTGCAGTGATTCTTTCAATTTTTCTTCATCTTGAAAACTCTTCAAATCAATAACATATTCGATCAATGTAACCGCAAATGTTTCAGAAAATAATTTAGCTAAACCAGATAATTTCTTTTTTGTCTCATTTAATAAATTCCTCGCTTGTTCAAATTTATTTTGTTTCATAAGTATTAAACTTGCTATGGCTAAAGAAACTCCTGCTAATTTATATTTTTTAGTCAAATTTAATCGATTCATTGTATTTTTGTAGATCTCAAGCGCTTCATCATACTGTTGGGATTTTAAATAACTCAAACCATCTTTGAAATATCCTCTTATTAATCCTTTTCGTTCTTTCATATCATTTTCTTTATCTAATCTCGCTTCTTGCGCTCTTTTTTCGATAATTGAATCTTTTTCCTTTAATTCTTCTCCTTTACGTGTTTCCTTAGCTTTTTTAGATCTAATTTCACTTTTCTTAGCTTCAAGTTTCTCTATTTTCTTATTGAGTTCTATTTTGTAAGTTGGTTTTTCAATTTTATCATTATAAACGTGTGCTAAATGCAAGTTATCTAATTCAATATAAATTTCAGTAATTTTTTTATAGATTTTGTTAAAAGTAATTTTAATATTTTCCTCTTTTTCCAGATATGCTGAAGTTATATTTAGAGCTTTTTTGATTAAAACTTCAGCTTTATTGACAGCAGAGAGATTATCTTCGCTCTCCAATATCCTTAAGGCTTCAGTTTTAACAAGTTTTATGAAAAGTAAGCTTATTTCTTTTGAATGGTCATAAAGCATTTGATCTCGGTAAATTCTGATTGAATTCTCAAAAATTCTTTCTTTTCTTAGATAATCCTCAGAATCCTTAAGTTCATTTAATTTTTGAATATATTTTGGAAAAATTCTAGTTAAATATTTGGTTTTCATTTCACCTGAGAGTGTATTACAAGTTATGAAGAAATTTTCAAATTCTAAACCATCTAACAAGATGTCTAAAGATTTTGTTAGAATTTGATCCCTTATTTCATCTTTTCCAATACTTTTAAGATATTCTGCTTGTTTTTTCAGCAGATTTGCTGCTGTTAAATAACTATTATGTTTAATAAATTCATTTACTTCAGTTATTTTTTGAGAATTCATCTCTATAAGTATTTCTCGTTCAACTTCGCCAAAATCTCTTATAACTTGAACTCCTTTATTGATATTGTCTTCTACTTCTTTCTTTTTCAAAGCTCTATATTTATCTTCGAGCTCATCTCTAACTTTTGCTAATTGTTGTTTGGATTTTCTTGAACTTAATTTATCTATTAATATTGTAGCCATTCCAAAATTATTAACTTCAAAAAATTGATTAATCAACTCTTCTAGAGTCAAATTTAAATCTACTTTTTTTACCTTATAAGAGATCCACATGTTTTCAATCTCATCATAAGTATTTCTAGCAGCATGTTTTTTTTGTTCTTTTACTTGATGCTTAAAAAGTTCAATTAGAACTTCGGAAAGTTTGGTAGTCAAGTTTTTTAATTCATCAAAAAGATCCTCCAATTGATATCTGTTAACTGCGCTATATAGCTGTTCTCTTGCTAATTCAAAATTATTAATACTTGCCAAATAATCAGCTGCAGCACAAATTTTATCCGAAATTTCTTTTAAAATGGTGATAACCTCTTTATGAGGTAAACTTAGAAAAATTCTAAAAGCATCCTCAACACTACATGCAGAAATCCACGAATTTATAGCTAATCTAAATGCTTCATTAATAAGTTTTTTATCTAATAATTCTATACTTGACCATTGAGCTGCTCTTTCATAGCTTCTAGCTGCTTTTTCATATTCATTCCTTTTGAAAAAATGATTGCCCTCTCTTACTATAGCTTCAGCATATAACTTCTTGAAATTTCTTGATTTCCGTTTATCTACTTTTTCTAAAATTTTACTTGCTTCTAAATATAAATTCATTTTGGAAAAAAGGTATGCTGCTTGTTCACTGATTATAAAAAATTCTTCTTTATTATAGATCTCTGCAATTTGAGCTGCTTTTCTGATAGCTTGAGCGGCATAAAAGTAATTTTTGTTATTAAAATAGATATTTGCCATTTGTATAAATATTGGAAATCGCATCCATGCATTTTCTATATTTAATGGCGTATCTCCATTAATCATAGCTAAGCATAAAGATTGGAGAGTTTGATGAAAATCGTTAGGAGGAAGATTCACAAATGCTTCAAGGCTAGGAAAATTAACCCATATATGTGTTAATAAATCATTAATAGAGATAGGAAGAATTCCATTTTGATCATAAAACATAATAATCGTAGGGATATCCCGTTTTACGGAAAAAATATCCGGAAGTATCATTTCAAAAAGTTCTGACTCTTCCTGAATTGTAGGATTTAAAAAATAAACAATTCCATCTACCGTTGGAATTATTTCATCTAAATTAGCAGAAAAACTTGTAAGAGCATCAATTTCTAAATCACATTTATTATCTAAGACGTTTAATTCTTTATACCATGAGACATAAGTCTCCTTATCTTCGCCAGGTTCACCAAAAGCTCTTGATATATAAAAATGAATAGTATCAGGGTCTGAACCAAGCAACAAAGTTCGAAAATAAAAAATTGACATTTTATAGAAAATTCAAACTTTTTTTTTCAATTTCTATTGATTGATTAATTTTATTTCGATTATAAAGATTTTTGAACACATAAAATTAATAGTATAATGATTATGAAATCATTTTAAAAGAATAGAAGTCTTTTTATAATAATTATTTGAGAATTTATATTTTTGTTTTAAAATATATACGGAGATTTAATATTGGATTACTTAGAGAGAAATTACTTGATTATAAAGGAACGAATGATTGAGCAAATGCAAAAATCTTTAGAATTAGGAAGAAAATTAATCGATACTGAATTAGATACAGGTTTATTAAACTTCATTGTCAAACCAATCGTCAAAACTTTCTATGATTATTGGGCAAAAAGCGAGGCAAGATCTGGTACTTTAAAACAAATTAAAATTACATTGGATTCTGGTAAACAATTATTACTAAATGGGAAAACTCAAGAGAGTTTTAATAAAATTATAGAGGAGAATTTTCCTATCTATTTGGCAAATGATCAAACGGATTCCCAATGCTCGAAATCACATAAAAATTATGAAAGATTAAAGCAGGTAGCAAAAGAAACATTTAGAAATTATTTAAGAGAAGTTGTAAGATTTTTAGAGGTAAAGGATGAAGTGAATGATTATGGAGACTTATGTTTAATAGCATTTCCTTCAAAAGATATAGCTGAGCAAAATTTAAGGAAACAATTAGAATTTACAGATATGGGTATTAAAATAGTTGAAGAAGACTCATCAATGCTTAAAATCCCAATTGGGAGAAAAATAATAGTTAGAGCGCTTAGACAAGGCTTTAAGTTAACTAAAAAAGAGTTTATTACATCACTCAATGAAACATACGATAATAAATAGTCAAAATATTAATTTCATTATAGATTTTAACAAATAAATTCGGATAATAACTTTAAATAAATAATCAAACTTGCAAAAATTACTAGTATTAAATAGATCGGAGTTGAATAATGGACTACTTAGACCGAAATTACCAGATCTTAGAGAAAAGAATGGTTGACCAAATGGAGACCAGTCTTAACTACGGACGAGACCTTATAGATTCTGAATTAGATGTGGGTACTCTAAATTTTGTTGTTAAACCTATAATCAAATCATTTTATAAATACTGGAGTGATAAAGAAGCAAAAGTAGGTACACTAGAGCAAATTCGAGTTACACTTGATTCCGCTAAACAATTAATACAAAATGGAGATATTTCAAAAGAAAAATTTGAAAGAGTTGTTAATAATAACTTTCCTATTTATCTAAAAAACGACCAGACATTCATCCAGTGTAAAGACACTCACCGTAACTATAAAAAGTTAAAAGAAGTTACTAAAAAGTGCTTCATTACACAATTAGAAGAAGCTATCCTTTTTTTTAATGTTAAAGATGATGTTAAGAATTACAATGAATTATCCAGAGCGACATTTAAAATAAAAGAAAAAGCATATCAAGCATTAAAGCGTCAACTTGATTATAATGACGAAGGAATTTCTATTGTAGAACAAGATGATTCAATTTTAAAAGTTCCTTTCGGAAAAAACATAATTTTAAAAGTACTACGTATGGGTTTTGAAATGACGAAAGAGAACTTAATCGAAGAACTTGATACGATTTTTAATTAATATTACATCAAACTAATTATAAATAGCATAAATAAAAAAGAATTGAGAAGATATCGTGACTGAATCTGCTCATAATGAAGAGCAATATGATATTTTAAGACGTATATTTTTAAATATATTCATTATTGCGTTCATTACAATATCATATGTATATATTTCTGAACCTTTTGGCTCAATCTCTACCATTTTTATAAATAATCAAGAGCTTTCAATTCAGTTTGGAATAACACTTTTGCTTTTTACATTTCTATCTGTTCTCGCAGGCCCTATAAATGGTTTAATCACTGGTTTTTTGGGGGAATTTATCTTTCAGTTAGCATTTTATGGAACGATTTATATTGAATGGTGTTTTATTATAGCAATTTATGGATTCTTGGTTGGTATCTATAAATACCAGCCTTTAAAATATCATAAACGAATTAATGTGCTTTATACCTTCATAGCATTAATTATTACTTCTTTCATTATTTTTAGTCTCATAATTTCTTTTCAAATTGTCTTTTATCCTGGCCAATTTACACTTGATATTATTTTTATTAATTATGGCATCAAATTCTTACTCGCAGTACTTATCTCAGTTTTATTTATTGTTCCAATACTATTATTTCTATATGATAAAGTGCTTGCAAAAGAAGAAAAACAATTATATTATATGTTCTTAACTCATCATCCTCTCTCTGCGAGCGATCATACATTTTATCTTAAATTTGGAAGAACCAAAATCTATTTTTGCTCAAGATGTTCAGGAGTAATACTTGGGGGATTAATAGCTCTTTTTACTACGTACTTAATATCTAAAATCTATCAAATTGATTTTAGTCCGGAAATTGCCTTACTTCTTTGCATAATCCTTCCAATACCGGGATTAACTGATTGGGGAACGCAAAGACTTTTATTAAGAAAAAGCTCTACTGAATCTAGATTATTCACTGGATTCATTATTGGTTTAGCTTTACATTTTATGAGTTATACCTATAAGTATTATTTTTATACAATGATAATTTTAACAATTTACTTCACTATTTTCGGATTACTTGTCTATTTTGGTCACAAGAAGGAAATGAGATTATTGAAAGAAGAAATGGATAAGTTTTCTGTCGAGAGAGAGCCTTAACATTCTTATAAAATTATGCAAAGTATCATTTTTATTCACGGCCTTGAAAGTTCAGGGAAAGGTTTTAAAGGGCAACTTCTTCGAAAACGGCTCCCTGAATGCTTAACTCCAGATTTTGAAAAGTACAATCCAAACATATCAACTAAAGTTTTATTAGAGATCCGTATGAAACAATTATATTCAATATTAAAAGAAAAAAGCCCTTGGATTATTATAGGTAGTAGTTTTGGTGGTTTGATAGCGAGTATCTTCACTTTAGAAAATCCTGATAAGGTATCAAAATTGATTTTACTCGCTCCATATTTGTCTTTTCCCAAGTTAAATCCTAAGATTTATTCTACAGTCAAAATTCCCGTTGTAGTTTACCATGGTAAACATGATAAAATAGTTTCAATAAACCAGTCTCGAGTTCGTGCTGAAAAACTTTTTACAAATCTAAAATACAATATAGTTGATGATGATCATTCCCTTCATAAAACAGTTGTAACTTTGGATTGGGAAAATTTAATAAAAAAAAATTAAATGTTGTCTAAACTCATTCTTTTACATTTCAAAAATTGGACTCCAAGAATTTTAAAATCAATTCTTAACACTTTTTTATTAATAAAAAGTACTAAAAAATTGGATGAATAATTATGGATTGGGAAAACTTTCTTGAAAATATCGGTGTTTGGTATAACACTTTTGTCGAATGGTATTTAGCACAACCTCTTTATGGCCAAGTATTAGCTATTATTGGTTTAGTCGCACTATTAGCTTTAACTGTAACGTTGCTTTATTATATCATTAAAGGAATCGCATACTTGATTTATTATATTATCAAAGGGATTTTTTACCTTCTTAAATACATTGGTTATGGGATCTATAAATTATTTGAGGGTTTTTACCTTCTGGTTTCGGGGAAATCAAAATCTCAGACACAAAATAATAATCAATACAATATTCAGAATAATTCTACTAAGGAACCTCGAATTTTCTTAGAATATTGCAGTGAATGTGGAAAAAAATTTACCAATAAAATGAAATATCACTTAGAATCAACTGAAATTGTATTTTGTGTTAATTGTGGTACAAGGTTAAGAATAGATCAAGCTATTCAACCGCTTACTGTCTCTCATTAATTAATTTTTATTCCATTTTATTCGAAAAAAATTAAAGTAAAAGCAAATGATCATAATAAAGGTGTAATTAAAAAGAATGAGTAAAATTTTTGTCTGCCGGGAGTGCGAATATGTATTCCCCCAGGAACTCTCTCACTTAATAGAAAGTAATATTCAAGTTTATTGTGAAAGATGTGGTTCTCCTTTTATTTTGGAAGGGGTTACATTCAAGCCCGCTCCAACTCCATATATTAGGGCAAAAAAACCATATCATACCTTCCCTGAAATAAAATCATCTAGTTTAGACAAGTTTATTCAATTTCTAAATAAAATATCTTCTTTACCATTGTTTATTTTTTTCTTTTATTTAGTAATATCAATTTTTTTTAATCTATTCCCATACTATAGTCTTGCTAACCTTTTAGATAATATTGCAAATATTATAATTTGTTTATTTCTGCTAATATATGATAGAACTTATATTACTCAAAAAGTAAAGGAGAAAAAATATAATGAAATTTTTCTAGATTCTTTCTGTTGGGGAATATTAGGTTGTATTATGTATGGTTTAGGTGTAATTATTCTTATTAAAGGGGTTTTTATCATAATATATGTGTTTACAAACTCCAAAAATAAGGATTTTAAAATCTATGATTACGGTTTGCTCGCAAAGAATTCATTGAATTATTTCTCTAATAAAGCAGGATTTATATTAATATTATATGGTATTTACAGAGCATTTTCAGATGGGATTTATCTCCCAGACGGGGGTAATACGCTAATAAATTTACCTTTTGGTATCCAAATCCCTTTAGGAATACTAATTTGGGTTGTTCTTCTAATCACTGCATTAATAATTTTGCTCATAGATAGTGGAATGAAAAAAAGAATCAAGGAAAAACAAAAATTTGTATCAAAAGATGCAGTTAAGTTTATTATCCTAGGGATTTTAGGAACTATGTTTTATGCTGCAGGTATCTTTATACTACTAAAAGGAATCTTAGTAATTTTCTTATCTTTCGGTAAACCATCAGAAAAAGCCCAACAAGTATCTGAAATTGAAAAACCAGTAATATATGCTCCTACTTCGCCTATCCCCCCTACGCCACTTACGCCATCTGAAAAATTAGACCGCCCACAAAAAGTAGCTCCTGTAAAAGAAGAAATTAAAATTGAACAAAAAAAAATTAAAGAAGTACCAATAAAAGAACTTGAAGAGATACCTTTAAAAATAGATAATGAGGAAAAAGCAAAAAGGGAAGAAGAATTTAGATTAAAATTACATGACTCTCTCTTACCTGTAAAAGATGAAAAAGATAAAAAATTAGTTAAAGAATATTTATCAAAGATATTTGCTGTATTGTCAAAAGATTTAAGGAAGCAAATAATAGGTCTAAAAATTTCTAAAAAGGAAAAGAAAGAATTATTGGAAGAACTTGCATTCTTAACAAAAGAAGAGCAAGTAAAATATATCGAAGCAATGGTTAGTCTATATAAAGAAATACCTAAAAGGCTGATTAATAGAATTCGTAAACTTCCTAATGTTAAACCTAAACATTATGATAAAATTGTTGAAGAATTAAAATATATGGATGTTGAGGAACAAATACAATTTGTTCAATTCTTAGAGGAAAACGCTTAAAGATGTCGCTCGAAAGAAGAAGAGAACCCAGAGGAAATAAAGAAAATGAAAATCTACAGGAGAGTTCATTTAGGCGTCTTGATTTTAAACCTTTAGGGGAAAAGAAAAAAAAAAAACTAGGCAAAGAAGTAATAAAAGAAGAAATTGTTGAAGAGCTAAGTGAAATAGAAAAAGATGTTTTAAAAATTGCTAAAGATATATTAAAATTAAAGAGATACGATACAGAATTTGAAATTGTTTCGGAAGCTCAAATTCAAAAATATCCAATAATCGAAAAATTATATGCCAAGTGTATTGCTAAATTATCTTATAATAAAGGATATAGTAAAGAAGAAATTTTTCTAGCAATTCGAAGTTTAGAAGAGAAGAATTGGATTGTAACAAATGAAAGACGTACCAAATTAGAGATACTTAGTAATAAAAAACTTGTGAAAATACTAGATTTCATTAAAAACAATCCGGGAATTCACGCTCGCGATGAGAAAATCGAAGAAGTATTAGAAATAACAAGAACTCCTTTTCTAAAACATGTAATGACACTTGAAAGATTTAATCTAATTAGATCCAAAAAAATTGGTAAAACTCTTCATTACTTTTTAAGTGAGGTACCTGAAGATTATCAAGAATTTAAAGCTATTTTTTTAAATCCATTAATCCCAAAAATATTAGAAGAAATATTTAAGGATGAAGAAGTAGCTGTATCAAAAATCGGAGAAAATCTTGACATTTATTCAGGAACCATATTGTATCACATTAAAAAATTAAAACAACTTAATCTTATGAGAACTACAAAAAATAAATCGGGTAAAAAAGTTTTCCTTATAAATATTGAGTTGCTAAAGGTTTATAATGATTTTTTTTCGGAACCTGATTTTTCTCAACTTTTAAAAGGACTTTAGTCTCTGAACTGAACTTAGATTAATTCATACTTTATTTGGGGTAATGAATTGATAAGGATTTTAATTGTGTTATCAATTCCATTCTCCATATCGTGGTGTATTTCATTTGAATTAAGTAAATCATATTTCGAATGCCCTGGTAAATCTGAAACTGAAAGAATAGAACAAGTTTTTAGATTGTAAATCTTTCCTAATAAGAATAATATAGAAGACTCCATATCGACACATTGTATGTTTATTGAACTCAATGCTCGGACAAAATCAAAACTTTCACAAAATAGAGCATCGGTTGTCCATAAATCAGCTAATTTTACCTTTTCCCTTAAAAATAATACGCCTTTATTAAACAATATTTCTTTTAATGTGTCATTTGGTTTGGATATAAATACAGTTTGATTCCCCGTAAACATTTTTTGAAATTTTCCCATTGGATTAGAAATTGATTCTAGTTCATTTACTAAAGCGGGATTCTCTCTAAAATATTGAGGACAAGTCCCATCATCACAAAAAGCTAATTTTGGGATTAAAATATCTCCAATGTTAATTGGTGTAATTACATTTTCTATTCCTCCACATACATCAATTCTAATAATAACTTTCGTTTTACATCGTTTTAAAGCTTCTACAACCATTGCACAATTAGGTGCTCCGATTAAAGAACGAACAATACTAACTTTAACATTATTCAACTCCCCATTATATACTCTTCCATAGTTCCGTTTATTTTGTAATTTTTGTAATAATTTCTTCATAACTATTTTAATAGCTGGGAGGATAACAATTTCATTTACATTTGAAGGACTTGTTTCAAGTATCATACGGACGATTTTCTCATCTACACTTATAAATTTTAAACCTACATTTAGCAACTCGCTTTTGATTCTATTTAACATTTTCAACCAGATTATTATTTATCTTAGGAAACCAAACATGAAATTTTGATTATAATCTATAAGTATTATACTAATTATTTATGTACTTATAATTTTAAAGAATATAATTTAATATCTTAATAAAATACATTTATTTATATAAGATAGTGATAATTTTGAGTTCAGAGTGGTCCTTTAATGAATAATAGGTTTATCATTGACAATAAGATCACAAATGAATTTGTTGAATCTTATACAAAAACAACATATAGGATAATTGGAGATAATAAACATTCATCTATCAAACCATGTCATTGGTTTGAGCAAAGGTTAGCAACGGGAAGAGATAATCGTAATTGTTATAAAGGTGTTTTTGGAATACAAAGTCATAGATGCTTACAAAACACTCCTTCATTACCTTTTTGTAATCATCAATGTGTCTTTTGTTGGAGAGATATTGAGTCTGGATCACTTGGAAGTGAATTTATTGTTGAACCAGATGATCCTAAATTTCTTGTTGATGAAATGTTAAGACACCATAAAGATATCGTTAAAAACCATTTACCACTAAGGAGATACCTTGATAATTATGAAATAATGATTGATATCCTCTATTTTATTCTTTTAAACTGCAACCAAACCCATAATATAAATTCACTCAGTAATAATATTCACGTTTCAAAAAATAAAATTGAGCGGGCAGTTACTCTTCTAAAGAACCAAGAATTTATTAAGCCAACAAACTCTTCATATGATAGTTTTAGATTAGATAATGATGTAAATGGTTGTATTGGCTCTAGAGAGGAGTTAGAAGTTTTGATTAATAGAGAATTGACTTCACCTGATGAGATAATGCAAGCTCATAGTGAAGCCATGATACCAAATCATGCTGCCATTTCTTTAGATGGAGAGCCTCTTTTGTATCCAAGAATCTCTGAATTCGTTCAAGAATTTAAGAATCGAAATATGACTACATTCATAGTGACTAATGGGACATTGCCTGAAATAATTGAAAAATTAGATCCCTTACCTACTCAGTTATATATTACATTACCTGCTTCTAATGAAAAAGTCTATAAAAAAACATGTCGCCCTATGATTAAAAATGGTTGGAATAATATAATGAATAGCTTAGATTTAGTTAAATCATTATCTTGCAGGTCAGTTGTCAGGCTAACAGCAATTAAAGATCTTAATTTAAATGAAAATATGATTAATGAATATGCTAAAATAATTGAGAAAGCAAGTCCCAACTTTTTTGAGATGAAGGGATTCACCTTACAAGCAAAAGCATTATTAATAAAAGAAAGATTGAAAACGGAAAAGCAAGTCCAAGCTTTTTTTCCCGAATATGATTATTTAGAGGATTTAGCGCTAAAATTTGAGAAAGTGAGTGGATTTCCGCTAATCTATAAAAACAAAGCAAGTAGGGATTTCTTATTTGCTATAAATTGGGATAAAGATAAAGATCCAAAAATAACTAACCCTTAATTATAAAAAGAATGACATAATCTCCATTTTAATCCAATAAACCTTCGCTAATTGTTTTTTTTATAATTTTATTATACTGTTCTTCAAAATTTTCAATACTTTCAACCATTTCTTTAAAATATTCCAGCCATTTTATTTCCGCTTTATTATGAAATCTCCAATGTCTCAGAGGTAGTATATAAAACGGGCTTAAATCATAGAGTATATTAGATTTAACTAATTTTTCACCTTCATCAGCATGCTTGAACAAATTTCTTCTTTCAATAATTTGCTTTTCTATAGAATCTAGTATAAACTGTTTTCCCTTTGTTACACCAAAAAGTAAAATAAAAGGAGTTGCAGCATCTATATCAAAAAATGTTTCTTGAACTTGATTAAGAATATAAGAAATCTGTTCTTGAAATTCCTTTTTACCCTTATTTAATAACTTATAGATAATTTGCTCGGGACGATTACCTTCTTGCTTAGATCCTACTACTTTGATGATTTTATCACCTAAAAGTTGCCTTAACGTATAATAAAAAGATGCGTTTGTAGCTTTAATGTAATGATCATAACGCCATGCTTTTGCTAATGATATGAGCTCATAACCGCTCATAGGTTTAGGAATTGTACTCATTACACCTAAAATAAATGTTTTAAGTGGCGTATATCTTTTCTTTGGCATCTATTTTCCTCAACTCTTTATATACATATATATTTTTTAGTTTTTCTATTTTCAAAATGGTCAAATTTGAATAGTTAAATTTAAATATTTAATTTTAATTATATAATTATAGCTGAAGATATATAAGATTTTAGATATTGTTTCAGAAATGCTGAAAAATGATACTGATGCTGAAAAAAATAAGAAAAGATTTAGTTTAAAGGATATTATCTTTACGACAATTTTTACGATATCTTTTATAGTTCAAATAATCTTAATGTTCCTATTCTTTAATGAATTAGATATTATCATTTTATTATATATAGGATATGTGATTTGGGGATTTAGTCTTTATTTTGGGTTTATTTCTTTTTGGACTTTTAAAAAACGAGGAGCTGTGGAAAAGGGAAAAAGTTATCTTTATACTACAAAGGTAGTAGATAGAGGTCCATATGCTATAATCCGTCATCCACAATATTTAGGAGGTATATTATTTACTATAAGTATTACATTCTGGACTCAAATATGGCTTAGCTTAATTCTTAGCATCATCATCCTCATTCTAACATATCAATGGACTTACGCAGAGGATAAAAATCTTATTGATAAATTTGGTGAAGATTATAAAAAATATAAAGCAAAAGTGCCTCGTCTTAATCCTTTATTAGGAATCATTAAATATTTCATTCTAAGAAAAAGAGGTTGACCTATCTCTTAATTTGGTTTAATAATTGTTGAATTATTTTTTTTAATTTTTCTAGATTTGTTTTTTTTAAAGCTGAAAAATCTAAATAAGGAATTTCTTCCTTGTTATTAAGTTCGCGCTTATTTAAATGAACAATGCTTATTCCATATTCTTTTGCTGATTCAACAAATAATTTGATATTTTTGATTTTATCCAGATTAGATACTTTATCAATTTTATTGATTATTATTAAAAGAGGAATCTGAAATTCCTTAAGAAAGTTAACTAATTCAAAGCTTAGAGGAATGGTTTTCTTATTCTGAATGAAATATTTTTCTAATTCATCTTCAATCCTCAAGATATTAATTACAACCAAACCAAAAAAATAATCTGTATGGTGCTTTTCAATATGAATTACCATTTGCTTTTTTATATGCTCTGCCCGTCTCCGACTTGATTGACTTACATACCCAAATCCCGGAAGATCTACTATATTATAAGGTAAATTCTCTTGGGTAATAGATTTTATTAATAATGTGCTACCTGGAGTTTTCCCAATTTTCCCTTTAAATTTTCTAGGATTTGGCATCAATAATCTAGTTATTGAAGTTTTCCCTACATTTGAATTTCCTATAATTAATAATGATGGTTTTTGATTCATCTTTTTACAAAATAAATTTCAAACTTAGACATCAAGAAAATTATCATCTAAAAAATCCTGAAACATTTTTTTCTTTTCTTCTTCTTTTATAACTGGCCTTGTACTTATTGGTTCCCCAGCTTCTTCTAATATTTCTTTTAAAATATCAATATTAACATTAATTTTAAACTTTCCATCTCTTAGAAATCGTACAACTTGTCTATCATTCAAGGTTAGCCTTAAAAGATAACCCAAGCCAAAATAAAATTGGTGTTCGAGAATTGGATCAATTGGAGATTTGCTTGTTACTTCTTTTAAGACGTCATATAATAATGCTTTTGAAGCAATATAGTCTTCAACGTTAAAAACCAAATAATAAAGAGCATGGTACCATATCTTATCACGTCTATTTTTAACATAATCTAAAAACTTCTCAGGTGTAATAATTTCCTTTACTTCTAGTTTTTTTCTTTTTAAAAGCTCTTGCTTAATCCTTTCTTCTAATTCCTTAGAAACTTCTTGAGTGTATTGAGTTTCACCTTCTGGTGTGGCTAAGTCCTCTATTTCCTCTTGCTTTACTGATTCAATGGCTTCTTGCATCTCTTTTAATTCATCAAAATCAATCTCATCCATGTCAGAAAAATCAGAGATCATGGTTTCCTTAACTTCTTCTTGAGTTTTATATTCATCCACAAGCATTTCTTCAGAAGGGATTCCATCGCTATCTAAGCCATCATCATGTATTTCTTCCCCCTCCTTAACCTTCTCAATTGCGTCTTGTATCTCTTGAAGCTCATCCATGTCTAGATCCTCCATATCTGAAAAATCTGATTCAAGTGCTTTCATATCTCTTAGGTAAGCTTCCAAATCATCTTCTTTCAATTGATTTTCTTCTATTGTTTGTTCTTCGCTTTCTTCTTCTTGGTTTTCGTTCATTGTCATTAAAAAAATATTTTAAATAAAATTTCTTGATATTTGTATAATTAAATTATTGATATTCGTATAATTAAAATTGTTCTAAATATTAATAGACTTTAATATGGAAAAAATTAGCATAGAAAATTATAAAGGGATAATATGGGATCTTGATGGAACGATATACGATATCACAGTGGCTATAAAGAAAGCGATTGATGATACTATTGAAAAATATAACTTAACGGTTAATCGAAATGAAATAATGGAAGAAGTTGCCCATCTAATTGAGGAAATCCAAAATTATCCCGTACCTAAGATTCTGCTCAATTCATATGACTTATTAAAAGTGAATTTTTTAGAGGATATCAGTTTTTTTAAAAAGATTAGAACAGCAATTTTCTTATTTAATCAATTTAATAAATATAAAGAAGCTGAATCTACAATTTTTGAAGGAATAGATATATTATTATCAGATCTTTTCAATAAAAAGTTGGAAATGGCTATTCTAACAAACAATAAAAGCCAGTATGCTGAGGAAGTTTTAAAGAAGTTTAATTTGACAAAATTTTTTAGTATAATTATAGGATTTAACGATGTTTCGGAAGTTAAACCAAATCCAGAAGGAATTCTTAAAATTCTACAAAAGTGGAAAATCAACCCATCGGAAGCTATATTTATTGGAGATATGACAACCGATATAGAAGCGGGAAAAGCTGCAAAAGTGAAAATGGTGTGTGTTGCAAGTGGGTTAGCTCAGAAAGAAACATTAAGCAAACATCAACCTAATATTTTAGTAGATAATACTGAGCAATTAATTAAGCTGTTTAACGTCTAAGCGAGAAAGTTTTGTTATATTAATATTTAATTGTCTTATCAATCTACACTATTATTGATATTTTAGCAAGGCTTAAAAGATCTTATTTCTACTATTAGTAAAATAAATAATAAAAAAAATATTAATCTAAGACAATGAGTGATAAAGCGTTTGGCTTTAAGATAACCATAGTTGGGGATAGTGCTGTAGGGAAAACTTCGCTAATTAAAAGATATACAACAAACACGTTTGAAAAAGATTATATTTCGACTTTAGGTATGCAATTTTCGAGATATAAAGAGACTTTAAGTGGAATAATGGTTGAATTATTTTTATGGGATTTAGCGGGTCAAGAATCATTTAATACCTTACGCGATAGATTTTATAAGGGAAGTAGTGGTGCTATTATTGTTTTTTCTCTTGCTCCTGAAGAAATCGAAACTTATCGTCATATTGATAAGTGGTTATCAAATATAAAGGAAGCGTGCGGGAATATACCAATAGTATTATTTGGAAATAAAGCTGATTTAGTTGATCAGGATGCGTTAGCTACTAGCCCAAATTATGAAACTTCAGATGTTCATGTTAAGAAATTTGCCCAAGATCACAATATTAGTGAATATTTCAGAACAAGTGCCCTAACAGGTCAAGGTGTTATAGAAGCTTTTCAAACATTGGTGAGGAAATTATATCATCGAGCTACACTATAAAAATCAATAATTACTTCTTATAATAATCTAATCTGTCTATTAATCAAAACTAGACTTCATTCAATTTTAAAATATAGAGATAATATAATTCTTTTAATTCTAAACATCAGTATAATTCTTTAAAATTACTTTTAATTATTGTATTGTAAAAATTTAAAACATCTGATTATTACTATTTAAAAAAGGGATATTGTACTTAGAAGGATGGATAAATAAAATGAGTGACGATGAAAAAGGATATGGATTCAAGGTTGTCATAATCGGGGACGGAGCTGTAGGGAAAACATCTTTAATTAAAAAATATACTCAAGGATCCTTTCAGAAGGAGTATATATCAACCTTGGGAACACAATTCTCTAAATATGAAGAAGTAATTGAGGGGGAGAATGTGGGATTGTTTCTTTGGGATATTGCAGGTCAAGATTCATTTCAGGCATTACGTCAAAGATTTTATATAGGAAGTAGTGGAGCGATAATTGTCTTTTCTCACGCTCCAGAACAAATTGAAAGTTACACTCATGTTAGCAGATGGCTTGATGATCTAAAAAAGCATTGTGGGAATATTCCAATAATTCTATTTGGAAATAAAGTGGATTTAGTTGACGATGGAGATTTAGCATCAAATCCAAATGTGACAACTTCTGATGCAAATGTTGAACAATTTGTTAAAGCTAATAGATTTATTGGATATTATAAAACGAGTGCTTTGACCGGCCAAGGAGTAACTGATGCATTTAAAACACTTGTCAAAAAACTATATATGATTGCTAAAATCTCAAGTTTCTCTTAAACTTGAGCTAGTTACTCTTATTAGCGTTCTTACTAGTTTTTTTGCATGATTTTTGGTTAATTTTTTTCTTTAAATCAATCTTGTTGACAACAATGTTTAAAAATTCTTAGTTCTTAAAATAGGATTAATTACAATAAATATGAAAAGCCATTTATACAAGTGGTGTTAAGATGGGAAAAAAAGCGTGGGAGGATATAATAATGAGTGATACTAATGATATCCCGGGAAAAAAGATTATTAAGACAATATGTAAGGTAAAAATCAAACAAGATGCTACGGATTTTAAAAAACATGCTAAATGGGCTTTTAATGCTCCAGATAAATTGAAAAAAATTGCCTATAAGTTAGGTGCTAATGCGATCACTAATGTTCGATTTACATATAGAGGTAACGACAATATTTACGATGGAACAGCAGTTATTGTAGAGGATGAAGATTGATTATAAGATCTGATTATAATTGATCACTACAATTTCTTTATATAATTTAGATGAAAAAAAATAACAATAAAAAATGATTTTAGGTCCGTTTGTAAATAAACCGCTCCCAACTCTTTCTATTTGGGAGTTCTAATGGCATATTTTTTCTTTTTCGGATATCCATTATAAGATCTTCCTCTAAACTTGCAGGTACCTTCTCAAAGCCCAAAAACTCGTATCCAAAAAACGCTCGCCCTTGAGTTGAACCTCTAATATCGTCAGCGATTCCAATTGTCTCCGCTGCGGGAATCTGACCTTGAATTCTCACGTATTCTCCTTCTGGAATAACATTAGTTATTCTACCTCTTCGCTTGGTTATGATAGCTGTGACACTTCCTTCAGTTCCTTGAGGTGATTTAATATCTATTCTCTGAATTGGTTCAAAAAGATGAGGGGCGGCATCCAACATCGCTAAGGACATAGCAGAAAAAGCCATTCCAGCAATCTGACCATAAGACGTATGGCGGGTATCTTCGTGTATAGTCATGTCTGTAAATATTACTTTAATTCCCGTAGCGGGTTCCTTTGCTATGATACAATTGCCGACCCAGTCTCTAAATGCAGCACTCAAATATGATTTAACACGATCAAACCTCTGTAATCCAGAAGTACCATTTACAAGGGCACTTCCCTGATATACATCAACAATACGCCTTGCTTCTTTTGCATCCCATCCGGCTTCTTCTCTAAGTATTTGAGCTCTTTCTTTATCATTTTGTAAATCGTTAACTTTACCGGTTTCGATTAGACGTTCAGTAGTTTCATCCAATGGTTCTAGGTGTAATAAAATACGATTATGCGTGTTTGCGGATTTAGTATAATAATTTGGACTCTTTTCTGTAATTTTTTCTCTATAAACGATGATTGGTTCTCCGATATTAATCTGAACTTGCTTATTTATCCTTTTCACTAAAATCTCGATTTGTAATGGATCGATTCCCGATAAAATAAATTCCCCTGATTCTTCGTCCCTTCTATATTCTGCTGTGGGGTCGGCTTGAATCCATTTGCTTACAACATCGTCTAATTTATCAATTTCATGCGGATCTTTTGGTTTAATGCTTCTGGAGACAACTGCTTCACAAGCATATTGTATTTTCTCGAAAGAGGGCAGTCTCTTCTTTTCTTCTTTATCTTTAGGTACGTCATTGTTCGACATAAAAGTCTCTCCAGAAGGGCAAATAAAACCAAATATTGCAAATAAATTACCTGCAGGGATCTTAGGAATGTCTAAAATGTCCGTAATTTCCATAACACCTAATCTCTTCACTCGATTGCTCGTACCACTATTTATTAGATAAATTGAATCCGTTTGATTAAACGTACCCGAAAAAACCCGACCTATAAGTGTAGGTTGATAGTTCCTCTTTGGGTCAAGAAAAATTTTTGTAATCATTCCGTAAAGTGGTCCGTTTGAATCACTATTCTGAAGTGCTTTACCTAATTCGGAATTTAGGTCACCTCCCCATATATGAGGGATTCTATATTTAGAGGCTGTAATAGGATCAGGAAGATGGTCTACAATCATTCTTAACATAGGCTCATCCAAAGGTAAATTATCTCTTAACCACTGGATATCTCCTTCATTATATTTCGCAAAAACATCTTGAGGTTTCAAACCATTTTCAATTAAAATTTCATAAGTAAAACCCCATCCATGTTTAGCTGAGCCAACAGCTACGGAATTTTTAGCAAAATCAATGCTCCAATCTGATCCTTCGGGCCTTACTTTTTTAATTAACTCATTAACCTCTCTTGTGATTTTATCGATTTTTTCAAAGGTCTGCTGGGGACTTAATTTAAGTTCACTAATTAGACGGTCAACTTTATTGATAAATAGAACAGGCTTACAAAATTCTTCACCAACAGACAATCTAATATTAGTTTCAGTTTGTGTCATAACTCCTTCAAGAGCGTCTACTAAGATAATAGCTCCGTCTGAACCTCTGAGGGCTCGAGATACTTCCCCTGTAAAACTGATATGACCGGGAGTATCATTAAGTTGGATAATATAAGGTTCTTCGTCATCTGGTTTTCTTGAATCATTAAATGCAAGGAGTACTACAGAAGTAAAGATTGTGATTCCTCTCTCTTGTTCTTCATCATCTGAATCAGTCATTTGAAGCTGACCTGCGTCTTCAGGTCGCATTAGTCCCGCTCTACGTAGAAGATAATCAGTTGCAGTAGTTTTGCCGTGGTCAATGTGAGCTGTGATACTAAAAATCCTTTTCTTTTCGTATGAACCAGAAGTAACCAGTTTAGCGATTTCGTCTGGGTTTTTAACTTTAACCATAAATAATTCACTTGTATAAATTTCTAATTAAATTCATGATATAATTGAAGAATAGAATTCGGGAAATCATAAAAATTTTTTGAATTTCAGCTATAAATCACTAATCTATACCATTTTACGATAAGTACAAATTTATAATGTTATTATTTACAATGTTATTATTTTAATCCTTGAAGCTTATGGAATTTTAGATATAGAACGGTAGAATAATATTTTTCAATATATTTATGGCTTTTTTTCCTGAAGAACTTACTGTATGAAACGCGTTTGATATATTGACAACGTTAAAATTATCAGGAATTTTATTCTTAAGAAATTGATTTAAAAATTTAGAGAAATTATTAAATTCTCTTTGAGTTTCTACATACAAGGAACCTTCTTTTTCAAAATAATCTGGATTTTTTTTCTTAAAATTAATGGTATGTGTTTCTTCTGTAATTGGGGGACCTTTACGAATATAAGTCTTGGAGATATTAGTTTTTTCACAAAAAATAGCTAGATTATACTGGTTCTTCTCTTCTTCGAAATATACTTCAAATATAATTTTCCCAAAGCGATCAGCATGAGAAAATTCCCTTTCTCCATTAGCTTTAATACTTTCTCCTAAAGAATATAATTTGTCTCTGTTGATAGTATAGTGAACTTTAAAATCAGTATTTAGTAATTCAATAATATAGATTTTTGACAGCATTACGTCTTCTTTATTTGATAAATCTGCTTCAGGAATCGGTTTAATGATAAAAAATTCTGGACTTGGTTGTTTTAAAAATTCACTAACTTTCTGATTACAATATTTATATGCTTTTTCAGATATTGCAGAAGCAACATTTCTATTTTTATCGATCGGATCTATGATAATGAGATAATCATTTTGAAAATGGATAATTTTACTTAATTCCTTCTCATTTCTTTTATAGTAATCTAGTGGTTTTTTGTTCAACTCATTAAAATTCTCAAATAGATTTATAAGATTATTAAAGTAATAGATTAATAACTCAGCGCTATAACCTATGAAACCTACTTTTCCTACTGGGCTCTTATCACCATAACTATAACAAGACTTAAAGAACTGTTTTAAAAGCCTTACATCATTTTTTTGGTCAGAATTTAATTCATCTCTTACAAAACATCCATGCCAAGGAGATCTATCAACTGCAGTGATAGGACCATTCTTTTTAATGAATTCTAAATCTAGAACAAAATATAAAACGATATCAATTTTCACTTTAATATCATCTAAAAGGTAATCTACCGTTACATATGGATGTTCTGCGTATAAGAGACGAGGATTATGGAATTCATCTAAAGTCAAACTTTGTAGAATCCAATTGTTACATAGTGCTAAAAAATCTTTTTTTGACTCTTTTCTTAATTTACTTTTACTCAAACCTTCATATTTAGGTTTATACTGGTTATAATCTAATCCAATAAAAAGATCAATATCAAAATCATTTTTTAACTGTGTTTGTTTGATTCCAGTTGATCCTTGAGGTTCTATTTTTGTATAATTAATATCTAATTCTATTGCTTTTTTATGTAATACCCTCTTTATTTTCTCAGAGATATTTTTAATTAGAATTATTTCTTCTGGAGTAGGGGTAATTTCTTTTAATGCTTCACTTAAAATATTATTAATTTTAGTCATAGAAAAATTGAGTACAATGTTTTTTTTATTTCTTACATGATTGGTAAAGATTCAAAATAATAAAATAACTTCTAAATGAAATAAATCTACAAATTCATTTTAATTATAAACTAAAACTTCTCCTAACTTAATTATTTGAATATTGAAATGCTAATGATAAAAGTATATATTGACATTATATTTTTCGTATTTATGAAAGTACAAAAAATAGGAAGTAGAGGTTTTCTGTTTACATTTCCAGATTTTATTCCATATCCTCAAGTTCCAATGTCAATTCAGATTTATGTTATAAATGGAAAAAATCACCTTTTTATCTGTGATACGGGTATAGAGAAAGAACAGATGATTATGCTTAAGGATTACTTAAAAGATAAAAATCTTCTTTCAAAACCGATCATAATATTTAATTCACACTTTCATATGGATCATATTGGAGGCAATGGTGTATTTGAAACTGCTCAGATCATTAGTCATATATCATGTCGGGCAAACATGGTACAAACAATGGAAAGAATCAAAAAAGAAAAAAAAGCCAGACTAAAAGATAAAAGTATTGCATATCCTACTATTATTTTTCAAGAAAGAATGGTGTTTCCTCAAGATAATGTGGAATTCTTCTATAGCCCAGGGCATTCAGAAGACTCTGCTAGTTGTTACGATCAACTAGATAAAGTTTTATATGTTGGAGACAACCTAGTTGATCCATTACCTTTTTTAACATGGCATAGAATCGACAGATATTTAATTACGCTTCAAAATTACTGTAATTTTGATACAAAAGTAATAATATTAGGGCATAACTTAGTATTGAATGATATATCTTTTATTGAAGAATCTATAAACTATATAGAAAAATTTCGTGATTTTGATATCGATATTACTGATTTTACCCCTAGACACTCTGCATGGTATCGATGGAGTTTTATTTATATTGGTTTAGATCTGAAAGATAAAGGTAAGGATAAAGAAGCTCTAAAATATTTTAAACATATTAAAGATTTAATACGTCATCCAAAAATAAAACCGCTAGATGAAGAAGAATTAGGAGAGATTGAAGGATTTCTAAAAGAAGAACTAGAAAATAAATAAAAGGATTTTACATTCCCCACCAAGGATGAGTATGGGTTCTCATTAAAGTAATGAATTCTCTTAAAGCTTGTTTTTGATCTGTAGAAAGTTCATCTATAAACTTTCCCATTAATTGCCTAACATGAGATTCTGGAACATTAACAAATAGTGTTTCATCTTTTTCTATATCTCGACCAATTTCAATTCCGCGAATAGAGATTGCGACTTCTGAATCTTTAGGTGCTTTTTCGAGCGTTTGCCCTTTGTCTTGAATTTGATGTACTCTTCTAACCTTTTTACCCTTATCAGTTATTAATTGGACTTTTGGGTATAATGTCCCAGCTTCAACATATACACCAAAAACAGCGGGATCTGAATTTCGAAATATAAAATCCGGAAACATTTTCATTTTTGCAGGTAATGTAAGTTCACTTAACCCTTTAGCTGTATCTTCTGCTTTTCTCGTTTCTGCATATTCGATATAATCTTCTAATAATCGATATATCACATTATTCGTGAAAATTCTTATATTATCTTTAATAGCTTGTTCATTAGCTTCAGGTAATATAGGAACATTAAATCCTAGAACAGTTGCAGAATATGGGTCTAATTGTTTAACAATGTTAGCATTAATTATGTCTTCTTTTTTTATTGGTCCAACATCAGCAATACTGATTTTTACACCATTCTTGGTAAAGTGATTTTCGAGAGCTTCTAGTGAACCTAAAGTATCTGCTTTTAAGACAACTCCCGCTTTATCAGTTTTTATCCTAATACTTTCTACTTCAGATTCAACTTCTCTATATACATCTTCCTCTTCTGAGGGATCTAAAATGCCTCTAAATGGAGACCCAGCTACAACATCGTCTATATTTGGAGCAAGAATTTTAAAACCAGCAGCAGCACTAATAACATCAACAGAATCAAACTTTTGTCTAGGGTCTCGTATTTCATCTAAAGGTTTAGGAATTAATAGTGCTCTTACTTTTGATTTAATAGGTTTTTCTAATCCCCCAACAATAAACTCGTCACCTTTATTAATAAGACCATCGTATATAAGGACATCTATTGTTTTTCCTTGACCTTTCTCCTTTTTAACTTCTAACACAACTCCTTTAGCAGATCCTTCAGAATATTTAAGATTTGTAGTTAAATATTGCTGGACTAATCCCATTAAAATCATTAATAATGTTGAAATTCCTTCACCTGTTTTTCCACTAGTGGGTACAATTGCTATTTTTTTAGTAAAATCTTTTATTTTATCATATCTATCGATTCCTTTAGACCCTTCCTCTAAGAAATTTCCAATTATCCCTAATATTTTTTCATCTAAGAAATCTTTAACATGTGGTTTTTGTGATTTATAAGAATCGAGAAAATCAGCGTCTTTTTTTGATTTCCATCCAGAAATTCTATCTATTTTATTAGCAGCAATGACAAAAGGTGTTTTTCTCTCTCTTAAAATCCGAAGAGATTCCCAAGTTATAGGCATCGTTCCAGCGGTGACGTCTATAACTAAAATTGCAATATCTGCTACCGCACCTCCTCTTTTTCTTAGATTCATAAAGGCTGCATGACCTGGTGTGTCTACAACTAATAATCCTGGAAGCTTAATTTCTTTTTCAGCAAATTCTTGTTTAGATTTTCTTAAAAATTCTTTTATATCTCCAGTTGGAAAATAAGAAGCACCAATATGTTGGGTGATTCCTGCAGCTTCTCTTTGCTGGACTACAGTACCTCTAATATAATCCAGGATAGTGGTTTTTCCGTGGTCTATATGTCCTAAAATACAAACTATAGGCGCTCTGATTATCTTTTTTTCATCAATAGTCATTTTCTATCACGAACCTCAATTCATACTTATCACATAACCTTAGAATACTTATAGTATAAAATTATTTACCATAAGTTTAGAATTTTATTTTAAAACTTAAGAAATTATTAAGGAAAAATTGAAAATTAATTGCTGTTGAGATACGGTTTTAAATATTGAGCAGTAAAGGAATTATCATTTCTAATAATTTCTTCGGGTGTTCCCTTTACTACAATTTTACCTCCTTTTTCACCACCTTCAGGACCAAGATCGATAATAAAATCGACAGATTTTATAACCTCCATATTATGTTCAATAATAATTACTGTATTACCTTTATCTACCAATTTTTGAAGAACTTTTAGTAGATAATTAATATCAAAAGAGCTAAGACCAGTTGTGGGCTCATCCAAGATATAGAGTGTGTTTCCTGTACTTGTTTTTCTTAATTCTCTAGCGATTTTTAAGCGTTGTGATTCTCCTCCACTCAGAGTAGTCGAAGATTGCCCTAATTCTAAATAACCCAAACCAACATCCACTACTGTTTTGATTGTTCTTTTTAAATTTGGAATACTATCAAAAAATTCTAAAGCTTGATGGAAAGTCATTTTCAAAATATCATAGATCGATTTTTCACGATATTTAATCTCTAATGTTTCAGCATTATATCTTTTACCATAGCATAAATCACATCTTATATACACGTCGGGTAAGAAATACATTTCTTTCAAGATATAGCCTGTACCTTTACACTTCTTACAATGGCCATATTTTGTATTAAAACTAAATCTACCTTTCTTATATCCCCTTTCTCTAGATTCTGGTAATCCGGCAAAAATTTCTCTTATATAATCTAGTGCTTTTGTATAAGTAGCAGGGACTGATCTTGGAGTTCTTCCTATAGGGGATTGATCAATATTAATAATTTTATCTATTTTCTCATATCCTATTATTTTATCAAATTTCCCTTCATTAACTTTTGAACTTCGAGTATTTATTAAATTATGGAGACCGTTATATAAACAATCTATAATCAAGCTAGTTTTTCCAGCCCCTGAAACTCCTGTTATGCAAGTAAATAAACCCAGAGGAATTTTAACATTAATATCTTTTAAATTATTTTCTTCTGCTCCTAATATTTCAATAAATTCTTTACTAATTTTACGTCTATTTTTTGGATTTAGAATTTTTCTTTTTCCTGATAAATACTCTCCTGTTAAAGTCTTTGAATTAATAATAATTTCTATAGACCCTTCAGCAACAACTTCTCCACCTTGTTCACCAGCTAAAGGGCCTAAATCTATTATGTGATCTGCATTACGCATTATTGCCTCATCATGTTCAACTACAATAACTGTATTTCCTAAATCTCTTAATTTTTTTAGCATATTGATAAGACGATTGATATCTCTTTGATGAAGACCTATACTAGGTTCATCCAAAACGTATAATACTCCTACTAGGCTAGATCCTAATTGAGTAGCTAACCGAATTCTTTCTGCTTCTCCAACAGATAAAGTATCTGAACGACGGTTTAATGAAATATAATCTAGACCAACATTTTCAAGGAAAGATAATCTATCAAATATTTCTTTTAATACTTCTTTAACTATTTTCTTTTCAGTTTCATTTAATTGTAATTCTTTAAAAAATTTTAGAGAATCTTTTACATATAGTGCAGATAATTCAGCGATATTGAGTTTGTTAACTGTTACTGCTAAACTTTCTGGTTTTAATTTTTGCCCCTTACACTGAGGACAATTTATCCGATTCATAAAACTTTCATAAACATCACGAGCCCAATCTGAACGAGTTTCCATATATCTCCTGTGTAGTATAGGTATTATTCCTTCGAAAGGCTTTACAACTTGCCAAGAAGATTTAAATTCTCCATTATGATTTTTGTGGTCATTATTATCACTCTCAAAATGAAAATCAATTGATTCGTTTTCAGAACCATATAAGATTTTATGAAGTTTTGTTGGGTCAATGTTTTTAATTGGTGTCTTATCAGTGTCAAATCCATAATGCTTGGCAACTTGTACTATTGTTTGCCAAGAATAGCCGTTTAGAGATCCAAATCCCGGAATATCTCTAATAGGAGTCTCCTCTAGCGGAACATCTAAATCATTTCCTAAAAATAATCCATAATCAAATTCCATAACATTACCTAAACCACTACAATATTTACAGCTTCCATGAGGAATGTTAAATGAAAACATTTTATGATCTAACGGAGGAAAGGATAAACCACAATCAACGCAAGCAAGATGTTCAGAATATATTTGTTCTCCCTTTTCAACAATCTCAATAATAACTATCCCCTCGGTTAAATCCAATGCTACTTCAATAGAATCAGCCAACCTTGTCTTTATATCTTTATGCATTACTAATCTGTCTATAACAACATTAATATTATGTTTCACATTCTTTTCCATTGAGATTTCTTCATCTAATGTATATTGAATACCATCTACTTCTATTCTAACATAACCTTGCTTCTTTAAATCTTTTAAAAGTTCCTTATATTCTCCTTTTCTATCTCGAATCACAGGTGCTTTAACAATAAATTTTTGATTTTCTTTTATAGAACTTAATACTTGTTGAATTATTTGTTGAGGAGTTTGAAGTTTTATCTCTTTTCCACAATTGGGGCAATATGGGATGCCAATATTAGCGAATAGTAATCTGTAATAATCATATATCTCTGTTACAGTTCCTACTGTACTTCGGGGATTTTTGGAAAGAGATTTTTGTTCTATTGCTATAGCAGGAGATAATCCTTCTATTGAATCTACATCAGGTTTATCCATTTCACCTAGAAATTGTCTAGCATAACTTGATAGTGACTCAAGAAATCTTCGTTGGCCTTCTGCATATAAAGTGTCCATTGCCAAACTACTTTTTCCACTTCCACTAATCCCTGTAATAACTACTAGTTTATTGCGTGGGATTACAACATCAATGTTTTTTAGATTATTCTGCCTTGCTCCTTTTATTATAATTGAGTTTTCAGTCATTCTATATTCTATCTTTTTCAATTAAAGGTATTAGAAAAATTTCACGCTTTTATTTTGTTTGTTTCCTTTATGTCCTTGATTTTATCCCTTAAATAAGCAGCATCTTCAAATCTAAGTTCTTTCGCTGCCATGAACATTTTATCCTCTAAATATTGAATTACAATATCTAGATCTCCTTCTGCTTCTAATTGCTTTATTTTATCTTTAACAGTTTGTTTTAATTTTTTAACTTCCCTGCCTTTAAATTCCTGTTCTTCTGAAAGAGATTGTAAGATATTTTTCTTAATTGTTTGAGGAGTAATATTATTCTCTTCATTATAATTAATTTGTTTATTTCTTCTCCTATTTGTCTCATCTATCGCTGCTTTCATTGATGGTGACATCCTATCTGCATATAATATTGCTTTTCCATCAACATTTCTAGAAGCTCTACCAATAGTTTGAATTAATGATCGAGTATCTCTTAAAAATCCAAGTTTATCCGCATCTAAAATCGCAACTAATTGAACTTCAGGCAGATCTAAACCTTCCCTTAAAAGATTAATACCTACTAAAACATCAAAAGTCCCGTCTCTCAACTGGCGTAAGATTTCAAATCTTTCAATTGTATCAACTTCCGAATGCAAATAAGTTATTTTCAATCCTAATTCATTATAATACTCAGCAATATCTTCAGACATTCTCTTTGTAAGAGTAGTTATAAGAGTTCTACCACCGTTATTAATGGTTTTTCTAATCTCGCCTAATAGATCGTCTATTTGATTCTTAGCTGGTCTTATTTCTACCATTGGATCAACAAGACCCGTTGGTCGAATTATTTGCTCAGCAGAAACTCCACCGCTTTTTTCTAACTCATAATTTCCTGGTGTAGCACTCATAAAAATTATGTTATTTATTTTGTTTTCCCATTCTTCAAATGTAAGAGGTCTATTATCATAGGCACTAGGCAAACGCCATCCAAAATCTATAAGATTTTTTTTACGAGAACGATCTCCACCGATCATTCCATGGATTTGTGGTATTGTTATATGAGATTCATCAACAACTATCAAAAATTCATTTGGAAAATAATCTACTAAAGTCATAGGGGGGGTACCTGAAGGCCTACCATCCAAATGTCTTGAATAATTCTCTACACCTTTACACCACCCCATCTCTTTCATCATTTCTAAATCAAATTTAACTCTCCTCTCAATCCATTGGGCTTCAGCATACTTTTTCTGATTTTTAAAAAATTTGATACGTTCTTCCAGTTCATCTCTTATTAACTCAAGAGCTCTTACTTTATTTTCATCGGGAATTATAAAATGCGTTGCAGGGAATACTCTATAATTTGGTACTTTGTTTGTTGGATTATTAGATATTGGATGAATTTCTGTTATGGATTCAATTTCGTCGCCAAATAAAGAAATTCTTACAGCATTAGTTAGATAAGCGGGGTAAATATCGATAATATCTCCTTTTACTCGTACAATTCCTGGTTTAAATTCAATATCATTTCGCTCATAATTCATTTTTATAAGTTTCTTCAAAATCTCAGAACGTTCTATGTGCGTGCCTACTTCGAGTGAGAGAGCTATTTTTTCCCACAAAATTGGATTACCTAGTCCATAGATACAGGACACTGTGGCAACTACAATTACATCTCTCCGAGTTCTTACAGCATGAGCCGCTGCAAGTCGTAATCGTTCAATTTCTTCATTAACACTAAAATCTTTTTCTATATATAACCCAGAAATTGGCATATATGCCTCTGGCTGGTAATAATCGTAATAAGACACGAAATAATGAACTGCATTATGAGGAAATAGCTCCTTTAATTCATTATATAACTGAGCGGCTAATGTTTTATTTGGTGCCATTACTAAAGTTGGTTTCTGAATTTCTTGAATTATATTTGCTATTGAAAAAGTTTTTCCAGTGCCTGTCGCCCCTAATAGAGTATTATATTGTTTCCCATCTTTAATATTATTAGCAAGCGTGGAGATAGCTAAAGGTTGATCTCCAGCAGGTTCGTAACCAGTCTGTAATTTAAAGCTAACGTTCATGTACATTAAACAAATTATTTTTATATAATATTATAAATAAATTTAAGTCATTATATACAAGATAAGTCTATAGGTATTCTAATGAAACATTATCTTATGATTTTTACTAAAGTTAGATAATGAAAAAAAAGTTTTGTATTTAATATTGTTTATTTTACAATTTCTTCGTGAATATCCTCGGCTCCTTCTAAAGTGCGGACCAAAATCTCTAAAATATCATCAACATTAATAATTCCAAATTTTGATTCGATTGTAGCCATATCTATTGTTAATTCTAATGAATCACCTGCTCCAATTTCATAACCATTATCAGAAGTGAAGGCATTTATAGAAAAGTAGGTATTATTTATGTAAACTGAATCAAGTGTAACATTTAACAATCCATTATTATTTATCAAAATTGTTACTATTCCTGAATCAATTGCTGAGGTTCCAACATCATCGATTTCAATATTGTAATAACCAGAATCTACAAAAGCATTGAGAGTTTCATTTGCCTCTACTAAGGAAGTTGTTGTAACATTTATAAAGCATTCATCTGACTTATTTATCTTTAACCCAGGAATATCAAATGTAACAATCGCACATTCTTGCATCTCTAATGAAGAATCACCATAAGTATATTCAGTATTAGTTACTAAGGTATTATTAACATAAATATTGTCAAGAGTTACTAGTTCATTTCCCGTATTCTTAATTAAGAGTTCTCCTGTTTCATTTGCATGAATAATAGATGACGCAACGCCCTGAACCTCTTTTATTATTTTAATATCTGGTTCATTTTTAATAGTATGTATATATCCAATATCCGATGCAACAGTTTCTAATTCTGCAAAACCTCCAGTTATGCACACCAATATTTCTTCATTAATATCTCCAGTAAGTCCATATTTTGCGTCAGCGGGATCCTCCGTGTCTATTTCTATTATTATTAAACGTTCCTCATTGCTTTTTGGGTTTAAAGTTTCATTTTTTGGTTTTATATCAAAATCAGCTTCGATTAGAGATTCTGTCAAATAAACTTGATCCAACCCAAATATGATGTCTCCTGTGTTCTTTATCCTTATATTTAAGATGATGGTCCCATTATCATATGAATGTGCAAAAGAATTATTAAAATCAATTGGAATGTGTTTCCTAAAATTTGTGTCAAAGATGGCCAATTCTTCAGGAGATGCAATCCGATCCTCACCCAAAATTGAAAGCGAATAGTTTTCTACATTTGATGTGAACAATATTTCGTCATATATATTGTTTGGAGTCGCTACCCCGATCTTATTATATTCTTTGATAGGGAAGAAACTTATATCAGCATCTTGTATCAGAATAGAAGCTTTATCCATGGGTTCAAGGACCGAGGAACCACTTGAATAAGTGATTTTCTCTTGGTCAATCCTATTTTCCATTATATCATTATTAACATAAAACCTATCTAAAACAACAATTGAGTCCCCTGTATTTTCCACTTCAAGGTATAAATCAACAGTAGAAGAATCTTTTTGAATAACTATACTATTTTCCTTAACAATTTTAATTTCTCCATCTTGTGCTTCTCTAACGAAGAAATTACTTGTTGCATTGGAAAAAATATACTTTCTCTGGAATTCTGCTTCTGATTGAGCAGTCACGTTTATTGTAACTACATCGTCTAGTTGAAAATTTGCACTTGTTGTGTTAACCCAAACTAATTGTTCAGAACCCTCTTCAATTTGATCATCTGCCATGAAAAAATCAAATTTTGATCCATTAATTTCTACTTGCGTAATGAGTAATTCTTTTGTACCTGTATTTTTTAGTTTAAATGTAGCATATCCACTATCTGTAACTCTTGGGCTTCGAATAGCAAAATGGGAATCTAATATTGTATAATCAACCTTATACAGCTTTACTAAATGGGCTAGAGAAAAATATGAGGGAATAAATATCTTAGAATCATAAAACCCTCCATCAGGGATATGAGATATCCATGGATCACCATCATCATCTCGTCGATTAGTTATTGCATCGTAATAATTTCGTTGAAGATCGTTCTGAACATCATCAGAGGAGGTAGGTTCAGCCATAAACAAAAGCTTAATTAATTGACTTTCAAACCACCCATCTTCCACTGCTCCTGTGCTTTCATTTACATAATTGCCCATATCAAAGACCGCATTTTCTGCCCAATTATCTTCTTCCCATCCTAATTTTTTATATCTTTCATAATTATCATTACAGATCTGTACCATCCACGTCCACTTGCCCTCGTCCCCGCCCAATCCTGTTAATAGAAAGCCCCAGTAAACTAATACATAATCGGCACCCAGCCGACGTAATGCTTTAACGCTATAAAGTTCATCATTTTGCATTAACGCCATTCCTGTCAAACCAATTCTAGTTTGATTCTTCGTAGCATTATCGTTCACAGTGGTCACATTACCTATAGGAGTAAGCCAATAACCATAATCCCACCATGAAACCACTACATCTGTTCCTTTCAAATTATCTCTCATCCATGTTAAAGATTCTTCCCAATCGTGAAGAATACCTCCAGGAACAATTTGAACATATGACATTTGGTTGACTGCTATAAAAGTAGTATGAGAAACTTGAGCATACAACAAAACCCCCACCAGAAGATAGACAACTAACACTTCAGAGCTTCCTAAAGTTCCTTTTAATTGTCTTCTCCTTTTCCTGCTTACACCAACTTTTCTTTCTCCAACGAAACTGCCAAAAATTTTTAATATACTAGCTAAGCCATATGCTCCCGCCAATGCTGCTGCTGGCGCAAAAATTAAAATTATACGAATCATACTTCCCGTAAAATAATACATTAATATAATAAATGCAATTACAAAAATATCTGCTGCATTTAATCTTTTAAAGCAGAAATATATGCCTAATGGTATAAGAACCAACGGAATTAATGTGTTATAATAAAATACACTCCACGCACTAGGCATTTGCTCTGCTACTGAAGCAACAAGACTTACTCCTTCACGGAACAGAGGATTAAGAATTGTCCAAAATCGTGAGCCAAATCCAAAAGGTAAAATTGCAGGAGCAACCCAAATTATTACGGCAAGTACAAGAATAACAGGTATAAGCCCCCATTTTATTGTATTTACTAATCGATAATAGAAATTGGGATGCTCATTCTTTTTGGTGTGAATAAGATGAAAAAAAACTAAAATGATCGTAAAGAAAAAAATACCTCCTATATCTAAATTTGAGAATAAATTTTGGTGGTTAAATTTTGAATACAAAGAAAAAATCAATAGACCAGTTCCTTGAACTCCCGCATAAGACATCAAAACATTTTCATTATATTTATTTGAGAAAATTAAGATAATGGCAATTATAGGAATTACTAAATAAACAAATTGATATCCCCCCCAACTTAAGGATAAATAACCTAAAAAGATACCACCAATAACCGAATGTGAAAATTTTCCTGTTCTTATAGCTTTTAAAAAAAACAAGAATATCATTAAGGTAGCAAAAACACCAATTGTTTCATTATCAAAAAATCCTGCTGTGGTTCGTTGTAAGTATCCTGGATTAAAAGCTAAGAAAAATGCTGCAAATAAGCCAGTTGACTTATTAAGTATTTCTTTACCTAAAAAATAAATTGTTAATACAGTTATACCTCCCATAAATGCAGGAAAGTAGAAACATATATCATATAACGAAATTGGTAATCCAAAAAAGTTTAAAATCTTATGAATAACGACTACAGTAAATGTTAGTCCTGGTCGTAAACCACCTCTAAAATATCCCTCTGGATACCAGCTTTTAAAGTCTCTCCAATTGAAATATTCATATAGCGTATGAGTATCTAAATATTCAGCGTTATACCACTGGATCCAAGGGTCAAATCCTTTAATTAAAGTAATATCTCTTATAAGGGGGCTTAATCTAATAACGATGGCTAGAAATACAACTAAGAATATTGCCAAAAAGAATAAAACGTTCCGTGTTTTCAACGATATCGATGTTTTAATACGATCACGGAAATTTCTTAATGAAGCGGCGATTTTAACCATAATTTATCATAAAATAGAATATTACTAATTAATAACCATAATTAAATTTTGAATATAAAAAAAATCCTTAAAATTAAAATTTATTTATTTATTCCAACATTTTGTAAGAATCAAAATGCGATAAATATAGAAGAATATTATAAGTGATGTTAAACTCTAAAATTCTTTTCAAAATCTATTACATTGGAATAGATGAATATCATGGATCTCAAAGACAACCTAGATTTATGACAATTGAAGATTGTGTAATAAAAGCTTTAAAAAGCAGAGGTTATATTCAAGATATTGATAAATCACAGTTTGAGTTCGCAAGCAGAACAGATAGATATGTTTCTGCGAGAGGAGCGTGTTTTACATGTATAACACAAAAAAATCCAATTCTTATGGAGATAAATAGTGTATTACCTAAAGAAATAGGTTTTTGGGCTTATTCAGAAGTGCCATTGGATTTTTCTTCTAGGCGTGATGCTGTTTTACGACATTATGTTTATATAGTACCTTTTCCAATTTCGTACTTTGAAAAATTTTCAGGAATAAATATACGCTTAATCAAAAAAGCTTGCAAAGAATTAGAAGGAAATCACGATTTTGCTAATTTTTCAAAAAAAGAAGGTGATAAAATAAATACTATAAGAGATATGGATTCGGTAACATTATCAATACAAAATGATTATATAATTCTTCAATTTAAAAGTAGAGCATTTCTAAGACAACAAGTGAGAAGAATGGTTAAAAAAATTATAGAATTAGGAACAGGTAAGATATTATATGAGGATTTTGTAAATTTATTTGATACTTCAAAAGAAATTTCTTATCAACCAACAGATCCGGAAGGATTAATTTTATGGGATATAAAATTTGATGAGAAAATTAATTTTATTATAGACCCAAAATCTAAAGAAAGGATGGATAAATATTTCAGTAAGAGAACGTTAGATTACAATCTGAAATATCATTTATTCAGAGCTTTGCAACAAGACGATTTTAGCTAATAATGCTTGAAGCTGAATTTCCTCTGTTCCCCCTTGACTTAAACGATATTCAAATTCAGCTAATAATTTTACTAATTCAATTTTCATATCTTCTCGAACTTTCAAATCATAAATTTCTTTATATATATTTTTTATGATATTTTGTCCAGAAAGTCCATACTCTTTAATTAAATCGTTCAGGAGCTTTATAGATAATTGTAATTGACCTTCTAATGCCGTATTCAAAATTTCTTTTATTTTTTCAGGAGGAACTTCTCCAGCAACGCGAAGTACAATCTCTTGATCAATATTTTTAGATATTGTGCCACAAGATTGTAAATAATTTATTGCTCTTCGACAATCACCCCGAGAAACATCAACAATCGCATTTAAACCACCAGGAGTCAAGCTTATATTTTCTTGTTTCGCTACATATTTTACTCTAAGTTTTATGTCATCATTATTTAAAGAAGCAAATCTAAACACTACACATCTTGATTGAATTGGAGGTATTATTTTATTAGAATAATTGCATATTAAAATCATCCGACAATTTTTTGTATATTTTTCCATTGTTCTCCTTAAAGCTTGCAGGGCAGGAGACGTCATATTATCAGCTTCGTCAAGAATTAGCACTTTAAAGGCGATATCAGCAGGAGGACGTGCTCGTGCAAAATCTTTAATAAAAGTTCTTATAACATCAATACCGCGAGCATCACTTGCATTTAATTCTAAATAAGTTTTATTAACAGCCATTTTTCTTCCATACAATTCTCTTACCATTGCTAACGCCGAAGTTGTTTTCCCTGTTCCAGCTGGTCCTGCAAAAATGAGATGAGGCATTGAAAAGTCTTTTACAAATTGCTTTAAACG
This sequence comes from Promethearchaeia archaeon, assembly GCA_029856145.1. GTDB lineage: Archaea > Asgardarchaeota > Lokiarchaeia > Sigyniarchaeales > SOKP01 > Loki-b32. The sequence goes on along the minus strand of JAHQWK010000001.1, from coordinate 466,465 downwards.
TCTTATTATTCCCTTCTGGTTTACAATTTCATCCAGTACTCTTGGTCGATATTTCTCAACCCAAGGCTTATTCTCAAAAGACATGCTATTTAGATATGATTTAAATTTTTTATTATTATGTTAAGAATTAAATTTTCTTAATTCTTTATTAATATTCATATCCATAAAAAAACAATAAGATATGTATGACTGATTTTAAAATTACCAAAATTAAATCTAGATGGATTTTAGATTCTCGGGGAAATCCAACTATTGAGTCTGATGTTTTTGCTGGAAAATATTATTCAAGAGCTGCTGTTCCCTCAGGAGCATCAACAGGAGTGTTAGAAGCATTGGAATTGCGAGACGGGGGAAAGGAATTCATGGGAAAGCACGTGTTAAAGGCTGTTACTAACGTAAATGAAATTTTAGGTAAAAAATTGATAGGATTTGATGTTAGAGAACAAGGGAAAATAGATGAAGAAATGATCTCTATAGATGGTACAGAAAATAAGAGAAACTTAGGTGCTAATGCGATATTATCGGTTTCATTAGCAATAGCTAGATTAGCATCTCAATTATCTGAAGTACCCTTATTTGAATATCTTTATAATTTAGCATATAATAAAACTAGAAATGATTATTTACTTCCCCTTCCGTGTTGCAACATCATAAATGGAGGTGAACACGCGGGTAATAATTTATCAATTCAAGAATTTATGGTTTTACCGGTAGGCGCTGAATCTTTTTCTCAAGCAATTCAAAATGTTGCTGAAGTATATCAAACATTAAAGAAATTGTTGAAAAAGAAATATGGTCCTTCCTCGATTAATGTTGGCGATGAAGGAGGATTTGCTCCGAATTTGAATTTAACTTCTGAAGCGGTGGAAATAATTATTGAAGCAATTGAAACAGCAGGATTTCTCATGGGAATAGATTTTGTACTGGGGATGGATGCTGCTGCTAGTGAATTTTTCGAAGATGGTTCTTATAATATTGATGGTAGGAAGCTATCTGAAGAAGAATTATTGGAATACTATATGGATTTAATCCATGAATACCCATTCAAATCTATTGAGGATCCGTTTAACGAAGAAGATTTTAGGAATTTCTCAAATATAACCGCAAAAGTTGATAAATCTATTCAAATTGTTGATGATGATATAACTGTTACCAATATTAATATTCTAGAGAAAGCGGTAAAAGAAAAAGCGGGAAACGCTTTATTACTTAAAGTGAACCAAATAGGTTCTTTAACTGAAGCTATAAAGGCAGCAAAAATGTCTTTTGATAATGGATTTAATGTTATGGTTTCTCATCGTTCCGGCGAAACAGAAGACACGTTCATTGCAGATTTAGCTGTTGGACTCTGTACGGGCCAATTAAAGACAGGTGCCACATGTAGATCAGATCGAACCTGCAAGTTCAATCAATTACTAAGGATAGAAGAAATGTTAGGAGAAAATGCAAAATATCCCAAATATTTAGATTCTTGGAAAAATTTTATATAAACTTAACTTTTCAATTCCTTTTATTCTTTTTTTATAAATCTATATACGAGAACATTAATCTTTTTAGTTTTTTGGGTGTGAAATAGATACGTTCTTTCTAGAACCATCGTAAAAGGAAATACATTATCGATTTTCCAATTAAATCTTTTAACATAATTTGAAATAAATTTATTGACCTTCGGATTTAATAGATGAATAGAATATACAATATCAGAAAAATTAAAGGCACTTTTTAAAAACGGTCTATCCGCAAATTTAGTTTGTACTCCAAATGGAGGATTCATAATTGTAGTGATTTTCATATTTGTAGGTATTAGTTTTTTTGAAATTTCAAAATACTCAATATCAGCACAAATAGGAAATACAATATGGTTTAATTCAAGGCTAAAAATATTTCTTTTTAAAATATTTAAAGCATTCACGTCGATGTCAACACTTAGAACATAATTAGCCTTAAAAAGTGCACTTGCGATTGAAAGTCTTCCTGTTCCAGCCCCCAAATCAATTACAAATGCTTGCTTAATGTCATTGAATTCAAAACCCGCATAATATATGATATCTACCGCACAAGTTGCATTTACAGAATACTGCTCTAATTCAATTTTAGGGTTAGTGAATGTCTCAGTGTTCTGAATAATAGAAATTAATTGTTTTTTCCTAATTTTCATCTGAAAAAATGTTAACTCTTTTAAAATTAAGACATCAAATTTATTTATTTTATTTAATAATATTTACTTAAATTAGAAAGAGTTTGAGAAATTAAAAAACTATTGTTGATATTATTGAGTAAGAAATCTCTAAAGGATGGGGATATCGTTATAACGGGGGAAAAACTTGGAGTGGTTGAGGAATTCCTCCCCGATAAACAATCTACATTTACTAAAGATGGAAAAATCTTTGCCATTAAAACAGGTATGATTAATATTAATAACAAAGAAAGGAAAATTGAAATAAGTACACATCAAGAAAAAGATCGAAAAGTTGTAAAAATTGGAGATATTGTTATTGGTTCAATTCTTTTTTTACGGCAATATTCAGTTGGAATTAATTTTTGTACCATAAATAAAAAAATACATTTCAATTCAAGTTATTTTGGCAATATACATGTCTCACAGATCTCAGATAGGTATGTAGAAAGAATCAGTGATGCTTTTCAAATAACGGATATAGTACGCGCTCGTGTAGTAGAGCAAAATTATACTGAATATAAATTAAGCACCACTGGTAAGGATCTAGGTGTTATTTATGCGGATTGTGTAATCTGTGGGGATCCACTTAAAAAAATAGGGTACAACAAACTAAAATGTGATCGATGCGGTAATGTGGAGAGCAGAAAACTCACCAGTGATTATGGAAATGTAACTAATAATTTAAGATTTTAATTTTCTTTTTATTTAAAAAATGTGAGTGTTTATTAAGTGAGAAAGTTAGGGAAAAAGGTAATTCACTTCTATAATAATAGTGGCTCATTGGATAATGTTATCAAATTTCTTGAAAATGTTCAGAAAAAAGTGAATTATCTGAATCTAGATGTTTCTGTTGTTGGTAAAAGCATAAAAATCACACTTTTTGGTTCAAGAGATCTTCAACACTTAGCAACTGGAAGATTAAAAGATTTAGCAAATCGTTATTTGTGAGATTTATATAAAACCATAAAAAATTTATTTTAATTTAAATACTATTTATTAAGGTTATCAAATCCTAATCATTGGGAGTCATAATAATGGCAAAAAAAAAAGCAGTCAAAACAGAAGTTAAAGATGAAGATGAAATTGTGGATGAATTATTAGATGATGAAGAAATTGAAAGTGTTTACCCCAAGGTGGAAGGGAAAGAGGAAGTAGGATCAATTCCTTCCTCAGATGAAGAAGAAATTGAAGACGAAGAATTTGAATTAGAGGAAGAACCTAGATTTCTAGATTATAAATTTCTTAATTTGAAGCTAAATTTAGGGGTAGGCGAAAATGATTATGAATTAATAGTTGAAGGACAATCTCATGGATTTTGTAATATTCTTGTGAAGCACTTATTAGAAATTGAAGGAGTTAACATTGCCGCATATAAAGTAACTAATATAAGTCCAGCTCAAATTTTCATACGTCTTGAAAATTCTAAAAAATATAAAATTAAAGATATTTTACATAAAGGAATTGAGTCATTAAGAGAAGAAGTTCTTCTAGTTCAAAAGTTATTTAAAAAACTTACATAAAATATTATTCTCTTTTTTATGAAAACTTTATAAGATGCCTTAATTCAACCTATCTTAATGGATTATGAGTTTTTAATTTCAGATTTAAATCTTAATAAATCGCAAAGGGCCATCGGTACCGATAAAGGATTGGCTAAAATTGGAGATGGAATAGTTAACTTGACTTATTCGGTAGCAAAATCTATTTTTCTAACAAAAAACAATCCAAATGATAATAATATTAGAACAGGAAAAAAAGTAAGTAAAACAATTTTAGAAACTGCCCTAAAAAATGCAAATATGAAAAGTTTTGCAAAAACTAGGGCTAATGCTCATGATCTTGCTGATACTGTTGAATCAATAGTAGCTTACGTGTGGCTTAATAATAAAATGTCTTTAAAAGATATTATTGATTTTTTAGCAGATAATCTTTCAGGGGATCTTTATAATCGAACTAAAGAAATTGAAAAAGCTACCATCGCCTTTACTAATCTTTTAAATTATATTAAAAAATTTCTACCTGAAAAATAGAAAAATGAAAGATAATCCTATAACAATTGGATTTGACGATGCATCTTTTAAGTTAAAAACAAGTGTTAAAACAACTCAATTAATTGGAGTTATTTGCCAAGGAACAAGGTTGGTAGGTGTTATAAAAGATGAAATCATGATAGATGGTGACGATGCGACTGAAAAATTAATAAAATTGATAAAGAAAAATGAAAAACAGGCACAATATGTTTTAACCCATACAATCACTTTTGGTGGGTTCAATCTTGTTAATTTAAATGAAGTTTATACTAAAACAGGAAAACCGATTATCGCTATAACAGAACGAGAAGTAGATTTTGATTCTGTAAGGAAAGCTCTTTTACAAAAATTTCCCAATACATATAGAAATAAGATGAGATGTATTATTGATGCAGGTAATTTATATGAAACAGAAATTAATACCGCAGGAGGTTTCTCAAAAATATACTTCCATTGCAAGGGTATTAACGTTAAAGAAGTCGAGTCTCTTTTAGAAAAAATATGTATAGATTCCAAATTACCAGAATCAGTGAGAATAGCACACTTAATTGGAAAAATTTTTTGAGAATTTAAAATTTTATCTAATCTTTTTCAATCTCATATTCCAAAATTTCACGTATTCTATCTCGTAAGTCCAATCTGATAGCAGACATTCCATATGTTGGAATACCTAATTTTTTCTGAACTTTCTTTGCTTTTAATGCACCTGGAAGATCTTGTTTATTTGCTATAGCAATAATTTTAGTATCCATATATCGTGAGAACTTCTTAAAGATATCTTTAGTTTTTTTAATATTATCTTCTGTAGAATCACAAACTAAAACAGTTAAGCCTGCTCCTCTTAAAAAGTCTTGCCACATGAATCTAAACCGTGCTTGACCTCCAAAATCCCATATGTTAATCTTTTTCCCATTAAGGTTTGAATCCTCAATTTCTAATCCTACAGTTGGATTTGCTTCTTTTGATACATTACGTCCTTGAAGCAAAGATAATAGTGATGATTTACCAACCCCGCTATGCCCTACAAGGCAAATTTTTTGTTTTGTTGTATAAACTTTATGTCAACCCTTTCTAATGCAAAATTACGTTAATTAGAAAAGGCAGAAAATTGTTCAAAAATTAAAATGATATTGACATGACATGAAAATTTTAAAAGAAAAATTCTATTGTATCAACACTATCTAATTTAACATGAATGATGTTTTTTGGTTGAAATTTTTCTCCTATATATCTTTTTTATTTGTAAATAATTTGAGAATTTAATGAAAAATGAATCTAGTTAAATATAGAATTTTAAAAAAAACAAATAGTAAGTTAAAATAGAATAAAAAAAATCAATTGTAGACTTTTTATGCACCGGTGTCAATTTCTTTTACTATACCCACCGCTACGGTCCGGCCCATATCGCGTACAGCAAATCGACCCATTTCGGGAAATAATTCATATTTCTCGAGACACATTTTCTGAATCGGGGATAACTCCACAATAGCAGCTTCATTTTTCTTAAGAAACTTAGGTTTATCTTCAATTACAGCACTAGTTTTCTGATCTAATTTTTTAACTAAGCTGGTGAATTTTGCAGCTACTTGTGCTGTATGTGCATGGATTACTGGGGTGTAACCTTGCGCAACTGCAGTAGGGTGCCAGATTACTATAATCTGTCCTGTCCATTTTCCCTTCGGTGTGATTACCGTTGGTGGATCTTTAGGATGTCCTAAACAATCGCCCCGACTTGCATCTTCCATTGTTATTCCTCGAATACTAAATCCAATATTGTCTCCAGGTATGGCTTGTGGAATCTCTTCATGATGCATTTCTATACTTCGGATTTCCCCTTTAAATCCAGTTGGCATAATAATTATTTTATCTCCTTTCTTTAAAATTCCGGTCTCTACTCTACCAACGGGGACAACCCCTGTCCCTTTAATTGAATAGCAATCTTGAATAGGAAGCCTTAAAGGTTTACCAGTTGGCTTTTCAGGAAGGACAAATTGATCAATTGCTTCAATCAGAGTTGGACCATCATACCAAGACAATTTATCACTCTTCTTTGATAAATTATCCATGGCCATTCCGCTAGTTGGAATGTAATTTACATCCTTGAAACCAATACTATTAAGAAGATCACCAACGGAATCCTTGCATTCATTAAATCGGTCCTCAGCATAATTGTAAATATCAGCTTTGTTGATAGCAACAACAAGTTGTTTTACACCTAAAGTTTGTGCTAAATAAGCGTGTTCACGAGTCTGTCCATTAGCTGCAATTCCAACCTCCATTTCTCCTTTCTTACCAGAAACGACTAGGATGGCAGCATCAGCTTGGGAGGCACCTGTGATCATATTTTTTACAAAATCTGCGTGGCCTGGTGCGTCGATGATTGTGAAATATTTAGTTTTGGTTTCAAATTTTCGAAATGCTAGGTCAATTGTAATTCCTCTTTGTCGTTCTTCTTTTAACCTGTCAAAGACAAATGCGTATGACCATGAGTCTCGATCGTATTCCTTAGCTAATTTATCTAATTCACGAGCTTCCCTATCGGATACTGCACCAGTTTCTATGAGAAGAGCTCCCATCATAGTACTCTTACCGTGGTCAATGTGTCCTATTATGACTAAATTTAAATGCTCCTTATCACTTGGCATAATTCATCAATTTCCATTTATTTTCATTATGTAATGTTTATTATTATATAATTTTAATAGAAAATTATTTTTATTAGATGTTAATTGTAAATGTCGATGAATTTATATTTTTTACTATATTTCAGCGAAGTTATCGAGTATTAATAAGTATTTTAATGTAAATATCGATCCTCAGATTACCAATCTAAAAAAAAAAATCAATAAAAATATGAATTTGCATTAGTTCGATATAAATTTGGACTTCGGGTAAAGTTCAGAATTTCAAACTATATATTGGCAAAATTCATTATTGAAGATTATTTTAAACAATAATTAGAAAACAGAGATTTGATTTAAATAAGAAATATAAATGAGATGAAATTTAACTAAATATTATTAAAAAATATTCCAAATGTAAGGGTTTTATATGGTAAATGGATATACTGGAAATATTCTTAGGGTAGATTTAACAGAAGAAAAAGTCTCAACCGAAAACCCCGATGATATATTCTACCGGCGATATATTGGTGGTGAAGGATTCGTAGCGTATTATTTATTAAAGGAATTAAAAGCAGGAATTGACCCTTTAAGTCCTGAAAATAAATTAATTTTTGCTACTGGTCCTTTAACTGGGTTTGCGATACCTGGAACAGGCAGAAACAGTGTTGGTGCCAAATCCCCTTTAACAGGTGGTTTTGGTGAGGCTGAGGTTGGGGGTCATTGGGGTGCTGAATTAAAACATGCGGGATTTGATGCGATAATAGTAGAGGGGAAAGCAAAAAATCCTGTGTATATATGGATAAATGATGGAGAGGCGGAATTAAGGGATGCAAGTCATCTTTGGGGAAAAGTTACTGGAGAAGCACAAGAAATTATTCAAAAAGAGTTGGATGATAAGTTAATTCGCGTAGCTCAAATTGGCCCTGGAGGAGAACAAATGGTACGTTATGCTTGTGTTATAAATGATCTAAGAAATGCTGCTGGTCGTACAGGGATGGGCGCTGTAATGGGTTCTAAGAATTTAAAAGCTATTGCTGTTAGAGGACATAAAAAACTCGAAGTTATTGACAAAGAAAAATTGAGAGCGAAAATAAAAGAGTTTAATGAAGTTGCATATAAACCTATGAAGGGTTATTTTGAGTATGGTACAGGAGGGGGAATAATGGAGCAATTTGCTACATCTGGAAATCTTCCAACACGAAATTTTAGGGATGGTAATTTTTTAGGTGCAAACGCTTTAGATCCTGGTATTATGAAACAAGAAATTAGTCTTAAAATGGAAGCTTGTTATGCATGTTCAATTCGGTGTAAGAAAATTGTCGAAATTGGAGAGCCGTGGAATGTTGATCCAATTTATGGAGGTCCTGAATATGAATCGATTGCTGCATTTGGATCCAATTGTGATGTGGATGATATAAAAGCGGTGTGCAAAGCTAATGAACTTTGTAACAAATATTCAATAGATACTATTTCTACGGGAGTTTCTATTGGATTTGCAATGGAATGTTATGAAAATGGAATCTTATCTGATAAAGATACAAATGGAATAAAATTAAATTTTGGAAATGCTGAAGCGATGGTTAAGATGGTTGAAATGATTTGTAAACGTGAAGGATTAGGTGATATTTTAGCGGAAGGTGTTAAAAGGGCTGCTGAAGAAATAAAAAATGGAGCAGATAAGTTCGCTATGCACGTTAAAGGGCAAGAGATTCCAATGCATGAACCTCGGTTAAAACAGGGACTAGGAGTGGGCTATACAATTTCACCTACAGGTGCTGAACATATGGCAAATTTACATGATACTTCAATTACAAGTGAAAGATCAATAGCTGTTCATAGTGCTATAGGGATTTTAGAGCCGCTTGAGCTTGATGATATAGGGGCAAAGAAAGTTCGCGCGTTAGTATATTATAGTAATTGGCGTAATTTATTTAATGCTTTATTAATATGTTATTTCTTACCTTGGGATTATATTGATATACCTGAAATTGTAAGAGCTGTAACTGGTTGGTATTCTTCAACTTGGGAATTAATGAAAGTAGGAGAGAGAATTACAACTATGGCACGAGTTTTTAATATAAGAGAAGGACTTACAAAAAAAGATGATTGGTTACCTGAAAGATTTTTCCAACCTCATACATCAGGAGCCCTCGCAGAAACATCAATTAAACCAGAAGAACTTAAAAATGCGATAACTACTTATTATAAAATGATGGGGTGGAATGATGAGGGAATACCAACGAAATCAAAATTAGAAGAATTAGAGTTAGATTGGACCTTTCAATATCTTTAGAATACAATTTTTTTATAAATAACGATTTTTTCTATTACTTTTTATTAATTAAATTTATTTAATCTTCAATATATGTTCCTTTTATATCCTCATACAATTCTTTTTTATTATCTTTTAATAGTTTGAATATTTCTTCTAAATCCTTTTGGAAATTTATTCTATTACCTTCAGAATCAGTAATTTCAATTATAGCTTTATTTTGTAAAAATTTCTCAAAAACTAAATCAATGTCATAAATGTTAACATATGTTTCTTTAAAAAAATCTAAGAGATGATGCAAATAAAGAGCTTTAATATACCCTCTCTTCCCCTTATCTTTTTCACAAAAATACTTTAGTTGCTGGGAAATAATGATCTCATCGTTGTTTTCAAATTCTACATTATCTCGTTCATAAAGAGCCCAATTGAAACCATAATCTAAAGCTCTATTCACTAAGTCTGCTATATTTTTGTGAATACCAGCTTTTTCAGCCCATTTATTATGAATAAACCAATTCGGTATTTTTAATCACTTTTTATTTGCTTTTTTATGTGAAAGATAAAAAATTATAGATCATTAATATAAATAATAATTTTAAAAAAATAAATAATAAACAATATTCATACAAGACAATGGTAAAAAGTAGAACAAAGTTTCCACGGGAAGGCGAATTTGTGGTTGCTAAAGTGACAGAGGTACAAAAGCAATATGTCTATGTTGATTTACTTGATTATGAAGGCTTAGATTATGAATCTTCTGCACGAGGGATGATTCACATATCAGAAATAAGTTCTCGATGGATTAAAAATATCCGTAATTATGTACGAATTGGTCAAAGAGTAGTTTTACGCTCATTAAGAATAGATGTGGATAAGGGACATGTAGATTTATCATTACGAAGGGTAAACTCTGCTCAAAAAGAAAATCGAATAAAGCAATGGAAATATGCCTTAAAATTTGAAAATTTGCTACAATTTCTCACAGAAACAGAAGGAATTAATATGACGCTTGATGAAGCTTATGAATTAATTGGATTTCCAGTCTTAGATTTATTTGATTCACATCAAGAAGCTGTTGAAGGTTTAAAAGAAAATGGTGAAGAAATTTTATCAGATTTAGAAGGTATAACAGATGAAATTAAGACTAATTTGTTGAAAATCATTGATGAAAATGTAAGTATTTCAACAGTAAGCATATCTGGTAAGGTTAAACTTTCATTCACTTCAGAGAATGGAATAGACCAAATTAAAGAATCCCTTTTAGACGCTTTAAAAGTAATAGAGCAAGAACAAACGAGAAATATTAATATTAATTATATTGCTGCTCCATTATATCGGTTAGAAATTGTTTCTAAGGATTACTTAGACGCTGAAAATATTTTATCCGATGCTTTAGAGACCATTGAGAAAAATACCGAGAAATATAACGGTACATTTGAGTTTATTCGAGATTAATTTGCAGGGTTGTAATTATGACTAAATACCTTCAAAAATGCAAAGAGTGCAATAGATATGGATTGCAAAATCCCGAATTAAAATGCCGTTATTGTGGAGGCCAGTTAATAAACCCAAGACCTCCAAAGTTTTCTTTAATAGATAAATATGCAAAATATCGATTAATATATTTTAAAGAAGAATTTGATAATAAGTATAAGTAATCTTAATTAATTTCTATTTTTTCAGCAAATTTTTCAATTATAAGGATTTTTGCGTTTTTTTGGGGGAGATTTGCAATGTCTTCTATTTCAAAAGGGCCATAATTTATTAGATCAACACCTACTAAAGGAGGTGTCTTCTTTAAAAATCTTACAAGAGTATAATTGATTTTTATTTGATCACCCTTTTTTATGGAATCAAGAATTTTAGAGGTTTTTTCTTCTTTCGATATAGGAACCTCCTCAACAACAGACTTTATTTCTGTTTCGGGTTCAATTAAGTTATCATGTAGAACTTCATCTTCTTCATAAAGCGAGATTGCTTTTACTTTCTTATAACCCTTAATAGAACTTACTAGATTTTCATAAAGTAATTTCTCGGCTTCAATTACATTATTTAAATTAATTTCTTTAAGAGTTAATGCTGAATTTATTATTTTAATTTCCCTGATCTTTAAAAAATCTTTAAACAGATAATTTAAATTATCTTTGTATGACTTGAATATCTGATCCTTAACTTCATCCTTTTCTTCTTCCTGATAATCATTGATAAAATCCAAATTCTTTTTGTATTCATTGAAATCTTCTTGACTTATGGCAGTTAAATCGGTATTCTGGAATTCTTTGAGCCAATGCTGGTATAGTTTTTTATATTCTTTTCGTAAATCCATAAATATCGAATTTTTCAGTTTAATATAATAAAAAAGTGTTCTGAGTTTAAATTTTTTAACTTAAATAGTTTTAGCTACTCCTTTACATAACAGAAAAACAGCAATATAGTGAGGAACTTCAATTTTTTCTCCTTTTGTGTAGGGTCCATAGGTTTTACCTTTTATTTTCGTAATTGGTACTTCAGGTTCAATAATTTCTATTTTTTGAGTAACTGCTTTTTCACTTTTAAATACAATTGGATCTAATTTTTCAATTGTTTCATTTAAAGGATTAAAATCATCAAGATCATCAGGGTATAATTCCTGAACTTTAAAACCCGTTTTCCCATGCAAAGACCCAGGATATCGAATTAATCTATGGATATCGATTGAAACTGGAACATCAACTTCAATTCCAATTTCTGCGATTATTGTTTTTAAAAATTTATTCCAAGCATTTAAACTGAAACCAACTAAAGTCCAATTATTATTATGGTTATTAGTAATTATCTTATGGAAATTATCTTTAAAGTTTATAAAATTCTCTATAAGACTTTGACTTAAATTAAACTTTCTTTTATCTGAAAGTATAGTTTCGATTTCTAGATTTGATTTACTTAATAGTTTTTCAATTCTGTTAATTATTTTTTGAGGCCAACCGATGGTTTCCCTTGAAAATCCAAAGATATTTCCTCCTTTTTCTTGTAATCCTAAAATCTCGAATGAGATATTCTCTCCTGTAATATAATCAATAACTTCTCTCCGGTCGTCACTAGACAATGTTCTTATATTTTCATCTTCAACTTTTAGATGATATCCTCGGTGTCCTGAAAAAGCAATCTTCATTTTTTCAATATTAATGTTAAAATCGGGAATTAGAAAGTTATAAATTAACTTAATAATCTCATTTTTGGCGACATTTAAACAATCTTCACAAATCCAATTCAATTTCTTCAATTTTAATTTACCACATTTTGGGCACTTTTTTACCATGCCTTTTCCCTTTTCCCCACATTCTTTACAATACCAGATATCATGATGTTCCTTACAAGGAGTATAAAAGTGATCAACATCAATATCAAAAATTAAATCACAACCCTGATAACCCTTCTCTTGCATATCTTGATTTTCTGGTCGAATAAAAAGTGAACCACTCGAATATGCATGTTTTGGAGTATTATTTATAAAGTACTTTTTCAAATTGATGGGGGAAGTAAACCCGATATGCCTATTCATTATTTGTTTCTCCCATGGAATGAAACCAAATTCTCTTTGTTCAAAAAGATTAAGTATTGGAATTACAGATTGGTTTTCTTTATAATAAGCTTGAAAAAGCCTTTTTAAATATTTGTTATCAGGCATCTTTATCATTCAAATTAGTTTTTTCAGGTTTTGTTTTAATTGAAGCAACAAATTGCTTATACTGAATATAAAACAAAGGATGAGAGATTTGTCTCTGTTCTTGTAGTTTCTTTGAAAAATAACCATTCAAGCATAATTTATCTTTATATTTATTTGCCATACATAAAGTATATGATTTTAAAGACTTACAAGAATAGGGAGTGTATCCTTTTTTAATAGCGTATTTTACTTGGTATGCGGTTTTTTCACGATCAAAATCAGGTAGTGTTGAAAATACATTAATAATTTTATCCTCCGGATATTTAAGTGCATTTAAAACCCATAATATAAATAACCTCTCAGTGTGTATTAAGTTCTGACCCTCTTGTGCTTTTGATAGGATTTCTTTAATACAAGGAGGGAAAACTTTTGACATATCTTGGCCTTCTTTAAACGTTATATCTACTGTGTATTCAAATTCATCTTTCTTTAATTCCCAAATCGCGACAATTGTGTCATATAGTTCTTTAAATTCTTGTATTTCAAATAATTTCTCTTTAAATACATCTAAATTAGTAGATTCTCTGATATTTTGAGCCAATAACTTCATTCGTACATGTTCTTGTAATAATCTATTAAGACTTTCAGGTTTAATATATACATAACCATGTTGGAGGGCATTATTCACTAATTTCCTATAATCATCTTTTAATTTAGAAGCAAGTTTTAAATAATCGATAAAAGAAATCTTGAAGTTTGTTCTAGAGATTTCTTCTTGGCTTTTTAGAACAATTTTTTTATATACAGTTGGTTTTTCTTCATAATTAACTTCTAAATCTAAATCTTTGTAAATGCAATCTAAATTATACTCGTTTTCTTTATTTAGAACATTGTAAGTGGTTTTAGAGTATATATTCGCGACTCGATTAGATAAAATCTTATCATTTAAAGCATAAAGTAATATTCTTAGAATTAAATAGATATTAATATTCGTTTCATCGAAGGAATAATCAGAAATCTGTTCGATATTATTAAAAGCATCAGTAAAAAGATTTAAGACTCTATTCTTTAGATCTTTAGATTTATTAGATGAAAAGATTTCATTAAGAAAATCTAAAGGATTCCTTAAAGCTATATTAGAATAGTATGTTTTTAAAGAAGGGAGCCATGGATACCGTTTTACTAAGTCATAGATGTCGCTCATTGCCCAAATTTTCTCTACTTTTAAACCTAAATAATTATATTCTAAAAAACATGATGAGACTAAACTTTAATAGATTAAGAGTAAATTAGTTTACTGATGTTTTTAATGAATCTATTAACAAACTAATAAATAATAAATAGGGAAAGAAGGACTTAATTAAAATTCATCCATATCATCATTATCTTCAAATTCAGCTTCTTCTACTCGAGGTGCTAAAAAGTAGCTTAATTCTCCGCCTTCAAGAAGATTAAAGATCATTTTTAATGGATGATCAGTTTTCAATGATATTTCTAGCTTTTCGGTGATTGAAGCTATTTTTAAAATTGCTTTTAAAAAGGTTAAGGAATATGCACCACTACTGGTTCCACTAATATCTGTTTCAATTAAATCATCTTCATTAAGGTCATATTCCATTTCACCGATTTGCCCTGTAGAACTAAAAATTAATCCTTGTCCCTCTTTTGCGGTTATATTCAGAATTTCAGAATAGATTTCAGCATCTTTTATTGCTTCAACTAAGAACTCAGGTCCAATAACCCATTTTGAAGGATATTCAATCTTTAAAAGGTTATCCATCGGAATCTCTTCAATCTCGATATCCAATAATGCTAAACTAAATGTCCTTACACGTGATGTGCCCTCTCGTTGCATTTTTATTTTTATTTTCTGTTCTGTTTCATTAAAATCAATTTCAACAGAATCATTGGCTGCGCTTCTTTTTAAGATCTTATCTAAGTCGTCTAAGTTTAATCCAACTTTTGATTCTTTATCGCATTGATAATCATCAAAATTCTCCTTATTAATTGAGAGTTTTAGTAAACAAATTCTACTTGGATCCATAGCTGAAATTGTAAACTTTTTAGGAGTGACTCGAAACTCTGTTTCATCAATAATACTCGCGAGAGTTTCAACTATTCCTTTCAATATCCGACTATTTTCTAATTTTAATGTAAAACTCATAATCTTTCAGTATATTTATTGAATTATAATTAAGATAAAAATGTTTTATTCACATTATTAATAATGTTTGATATTAGTCTTTTAATAATACCAATTTTAGGTATTAAATTAATTATTTATACTTATCTTAAATTTTCAAACTTGTATTAAATAAAAAAAAGATTCTTATTTTAAAAAAAAAATGTCTTTTCCGTACGCTAAGCAAAGAATGATTAAGGATATTTCTATTGATGATGAGCGAATCCAAGTAACTGGATACATAAAAAGTAGAATTAGTGACAATCAAATAATTTTACATGATAAAACTAGTGAGATTAATGTTAATCTCATAAGTGTTGATGATTTTAAATTTAAAGAAAATGATTTAATTAATGTAATAGGAGATCTTGAGTTCCAATCTTCTGGAGAAAAACTAATTATTGCGGATATTGTTCAAGACATGAATAAATTAAATTTCGAATATTATCAAAAATTATATCAAATTAAAAAGGAATTTGATTAAAAGTTCATGTTCTTTAAGATCTTATTATGTGTCTAAAAATTTTTGTATTTCAATTGTATATCCGTTAGGATCTTTTAAGAAAAAATGATAGATTTTGAATTTCTGATTGAATTTAGGTTTTTCTTTTATAGCCAATCCTGAATTGATTAATCTGGTATAGATTTCATCTACATCATCTGTAATAAAAGTTATAATTGGACTTTTATCTTTATAGATTACTGTCATATTCTCACAAAAACCTATTTTGCTTTGATTATTAATGTTAAATATTAAACAAACATCTTGATCTTTATATAAAGTTAATCCTATGATATTTTGGTAAAAATTAGATGTTTTTTTGAGATCTTTAGTCCCTAAAAAAGTAATAAATTCCTTGAACTCCATAAAACTCATTTTTAAATTATTGGTTATTTAATATAATTAAAAATTTTAAACTTTTTTACATTTATATAAAATTTTTACATATTTTTATAATTAAGATAAAATTTTTTAACCTTAGATGTTTTTTAAAGTTAAGGATTACTAAATTATGGCATAAGAATCAATATGGTTGAATTTTGTCCGGAATGTTCAAACCTTCTGCGCAAGAGAAGAATAGATGATAAATTATTTTTAATATGTAAGTGTGGTTATCAACAAGAGATACAAAATGACAATATCGATATAGAAAAAAGCATAAAAAAGAAGAAACAAGCTTTAGAAAAAAACTTACTAATCGTCTCGGATGAAGACAAAATTTCAGTACTTCTTAAAGCTAAAAAAGATTGTCCTAAATGTGATAATATAGAAGCAGAAACTTGGCAAGTACAAATAAGGAGTTCTGACGAACCAAGCACTCACTTTTTTAGATGTATTAAATGTAAATATACTTGGCGAGAATAAACCTTCATTTTAAATTAAATAATTATAAGATTCACAATTTAGTTAATTTTAAGTGTTTAAACACTTTTATTTTAGAAATAGATAAAAGCCTTAATTAATTCTGGTACATATCTCAAGTATTTTTCTATTTACTCTAATTCTCTCCTGATTTATATGAAACGGTTAAAAAGCCTTGATATGTTTCGAGGATTAGCAATGTTATATATGGTGGTGGGACACATGATTACATGGTGGCCTGTTCCTGATGAAAAATTGATTTTAATGGTTGGTTATGTATCCATTCTTTCCACATTAGGAGCTGTTGGGTTTACTTTTATATCGGGGATAAGTACTATGATATCATATAGAAATAGACTTGTAAAAATGGAAAAAATTGATCATTATAGCTTTTCTCAGATAAAACATGAATATCTATTTAGATCGATTTTCATTGTAATTCTTGGTTTAATTTATAATATATTTGTCGCGATTATGTACATGGATCCTTCCCAAATTTGGACATGGTTCATATTGTTAACCATAGGAGTATGTCTTTTAATGTCGTGGCCATTATTAAAGACATCAAAAACATTTAGAGTATTTATTGGAGTGCTAATTTGGATAGCTAATCAAATAATCTTAGTTCTATTGACTCCATTTGAAGGGCAGGTTAATTTTTATGGTGTTTTATTTCATATCTTATACAATAGTATTGACCAAAATATTATTTTATCATTTTTTACGTTTTTTCTAATAGGAACAGTTATAGGTGACATAATCTATGATTTCTCTCTTATTGATAATGATTTGGAAAAGAAGAAAATAGTAAAAAGAAAGTTGTTATTCCCCTCAGTGCTAATAGGGACTATTTTAATTTTGATTGGATTTTACTTTATATTACCTTTTTTATTCACGGAAGAAATTCTATCAATAAAATCAAATTTATGGTGGTTAATGTATTCTTTAGGGATAGAGATAGTATTAATTTCTGTTTTTATAACTTTTGATGTTTATGAATTATTTAAGCCAAAAAAGAGTTATAGATTCTTGTATTATTTTTCTTACTATTCCCTAACAGCTTTTCTATTACAAAATATTAACTATTTCTTTTTTTATCAATCTTTGCATTGGTATCATATTTGGTTAGCTATTCTTATAACAGTCATAGTATATACCCTTTTTTTGAGGTTTTCCTATAATAAATGGGGTTCAAAATTTTCTTTAAAGATTCAGATTGGAAGATTGGCCTCAGAAGCAACTAGAATTGCTATGAAAAAATCTAACTATATTTGGCAGGAATAGATTCTTATTTTTAATTAATAAATTATGTCACTTAGATATTAAGGATTTTACGTGAAAGATGCGTTTCACGAATAATTTTTAATAAGATAGATAATGTGATCAAAAAATAAGAAATTTATATCATTAAGAAAGAACTTCTAATATTTTAGTGAGAATACGTGCTTTGCCACCTGTGGATTGAAGTAAAGTTTTCCCACACACTAAGCATTCTACATCTGTTGCAGAGCAACCAAAAATTATTTGCTGATTTCCACAATTCAAACATTTTACACGTAAAAACCTACTTTTAGGTTGGGGAATAAGGCCTTTTTCTTGTCTTTTATGTACCATAATATCTCACTTTTTTATACTTCTTGCAATTCTAGTCTCTTAACTCTATAGGATTTAGCATACTGTTTTTTGCCACATTCACTACATTCTAATAATGGAGTGGATCTCTTATTTATCTTCGCATTGCGGTGAAATATCTCTTTGGGAAAGCTACCATAGCCTCGTTTCTTTCTTTCAAGTCGTCTGCGCCCTTGATTCAACATCCGTTCCTTCCCTTTTTTGTACAGAGAAACACTGTGCTTTGTATGCGATCTACAAGATGGACAGTAACGATTAATAGTCTTGGGGTACTTCAAAATTGCTAACCAATTGTATATTAATTAACTAAAATAATTATTTATAAATTTTAAATTTTATTAGTTCTGGTTAGTTCTTTTTAAATAACCATCATTTATAATAAAAAATAATTTAAATCTTATTTACATAATGTTAATAAAAACATATTGATTGAGAATATAAATGTTTAAGGATAAATTTAGTGAAGGAATTATAAGTGCTAAGCAATTTGATAGAGAAGATATTGAATATATATTAAGGAAAGGCAAAGAAATGAATGAAATCAAGAATTCAAATCTTCTTCAAGGAAAAATCTTAGCTACATTATTTTTTGAACCATCTACTCGTACTCGTCTTAGTTTTGAATCTGCTATGTATAGATTAGGAGGGAATGTAATTGGATTTCATTCTGGAGATGTTTCTTCTATAAAAAAAGGAGAAAGCATTGCAGACACAATAAGAACTGTTGAAAACTATAGTGATTGCATAGTTATGAGGCATTCACTTGAAGGAGCTGCTCGAATGGCATCAAAATTTTCTAAGGTTCCGATAATTAATGCTGGTTCTGGAAGCGGAGAACATCCAACTCAAGCTTTATTAGATCTGTTAACAATTACTGAGGAAATTGGTTCATTAGATGGATTGAATATAGGTCTGATGGGAGATCTTAAGTATGGAAGGACAGTTCATTCCCTTTCAATTCTTTTATCAAATTTCGATATGAATATTTATTTCATAAGTCCTAAGGAATTGAGAATGAGAAATCGGGACAAAGATTTTCTACAACAACGACAGGTTAAATATAAAGAAATTAAGGATTATAGGAAAATACTAAATATTTTAGATGTTCTTTATATGACACGAATCCAAAAGGAAAGATTTGTTGATTTGGAAGAATATGAAAGAATTAAAGGATTTTACGTATTTCGACAAGAGGATCTTAAGGATACAAAAGATAACTTTAGATTATTACATCCGCTTCCAAGAATTACAGAAATTTCTCCTGATGTTGATAGTTCAGAAAAAGCAATTTACTTTAGGCAAACTTATTATGGAATCCCAATGAGGAAAGCGCTCTTAGCTGAATTGATGACTAAATAATTTTTCAAAGAAACCCTTTTCTTTTCACTTCCATTTATTAGGGTATGCAATCTCTTAAGGAGATCGCACCTATTTTGGATTCAATTATAGTTTTTAGAAACTTTTGTAATTTAATTTCTTCTTTGTTTATTTTTACTGTAAATAAAGTCCCTTTATCTATAATTTTTTGAAATTTTTTAAATAATGCGATTTTTTTATTAAGGGAAAGATTTGACTCATCTCTTATCAAACTTGAGGAATAACCCTTTATCTTTTGGTTGGATTGTGTTATACCGTTATGCCAAGAGTCTTGCAAATAAGAATCATAATGAGGTTGGCTTAAAACAAAGTTGTTGCCATTTGTGTTGTTTTTTTCTTCTATAGTCTTTTTCATTAAAGATAGTATTTTTAAAGCAAAAGATTCACTATTTTCTGTTCTATCAAGTTCAATTCCACAGTGATTTAAAACAGCTTCATTAAAACCGAAAAAACTAATTGATTTTAGAGCATTTTTGAATATAGTCTTTTTATTATTGTTGAAAATATTTGATATAATGGAATTCCATTCCTTAAGTGAATCTAATTTCTTCTGCACTAATTTCTCTTTATAATCAAACAATTCAAAAACGGAACTTAATTTGTCATATAATAATTCCAAAAACTTTTCGTCATTTTGCTTTGCTTCAACTGAAATCATAGGTAAATTAACTAAAATCTTATCTAATATGACTTGATTTTTTTGAGGGTTTGGTATCTGAATTATAGTTGAATTAATTAAATTTGAATAAGTTTTATTGTAGAGAATAACATTATTTTTCAAATTATTAACTAATAGATTATATATAATATTATTTTTTGGCCCTAACGGAAAAAACGTTGAATATTCAAATAATAATAAAGGTTTAACAAGCTCTCCACATCTTGTATCTAATGAATTAAGAAAAGCTTCATCGATAAGGCTCTGATTTGAAGATCTCCCATTATAATTAAATTCAAGTGTTAAAGAAGGTTTTGTCTTGTTAAAAAAATTATTATATCTAAGAATTTGAGAAGTAAATAAAGGGAAGTCAGAGGAAATTGCTTTCGGCAACGAAAATGAAGAAAGGAATTGATTGTTAAAATTTCCTAAAAGTAAATCTTCAGAATAAAATTGTCTTAGAACATATAAAAGATCTAAGAATTGAATAATCAGTTCTGAATGATTTATATCTTTCTCTATATTATGTTTAAGATTGCTGTGTTTCTTGAAAAGATAATCCATTATTGTTTTTGTATTTATATAGAGACTTAAAGGCCTTAAAGCCCAGTAATTTAAATGTAAAAGAGCAATTTCCCCAGATAAATATAAATCAGCTAAATTTTTAGGTATAAGATTTAGAAGTAGAAATTGCTCAGAAACGTCAGAACCTAATTTTTCAATAAATATTTCAGGGTTTATCCGATCATTATTGGATTCAAACAATTTAGATACTTCAAAAGGAGGAGTTCCTAATCGAGTTAATTTATGTCTTACTTCTTCTAAACCATTTTCTAATAAAATTGCATTAATATATTCTCGCATTAAAGGAGCAGTCATATATTCTATATTAGTTTTAGAAAGACGTTCTTCTACTTCACGAGCAATTTGTCTAGCTAAAAAACGCTCCAATTCACCCTCAGTAACTAAGTATTCCTCAATTTTACTAGCGTCAAAAAGTTCCTTTGAATATTTTGAAGTTCGGATCATTCTTGATTGATTTTGCTTGTTTAGAATTTGTTCAATAGATAAAATTTTATCTATAATCTGCTCCCCTAAATATGTAATTGAATAACCCTCATCAGAAGAATATACTAATTCACTTTTTTTTAATGTGTTTAAATGAAAAGACAAATTCACAG
Organism: Promethearchaeia archaeon; assembly: GCA_029856145.1. Classification (GTDB taxonomy): domain Archaea; phylum Asgardarchaeota; class Lokiarchaeia; order Sigyniarchaeales; family SOKP01; genus Loki-b32. The sequence continues at coordinate 445,321 of JAHQWK010000001.1, read as the reverse complement.
ATGAAAGATCATTTATTAAAACCTCCTTTTGTAGCCTTGAAAATGATAAAGGAGTTAGGGTGTTTTTTAACTTTTTTAGAATATCAATCCTAACCTTCTGACCTAAAGTTTTTAGTTGCTTTTCTAAAATATTATTATTTTTGTCGGCATCCACTTTATTTATTGACCCTATTCTGATTCTTTAATTCTGCTTAACTAAATAATATGACTTTCAAATATATAAAAATTTAGAAATTTTCTAACCCGTCAATGAATAGGGATAATATGTGGGTGATATTAATCCAAATTTTAAAAGAAATAATTTCATATTCAAGTTTTTCTTGTTCCTTTTGTAAAATTTAAATTAAAAAATAATAATTTTACAAAAAATTTTATCTCGCAGAAACTGCTATTCTTTCGATTTCATCCTTCCGCTTCACAGCTCTAGATTCTTGGCTATTATTCGCTGCTAGCATTAATTCTTGTGCTAGATTTTCTTCAAACTGTTTGACATTAGAATGGGATCTAGCTCCTATTGCTTGAACAAGATACTTAATACCTAAATCAACTCGGCGCTGTGGCGCAATATCCACTGCTGACGCATAGCTAATTCCGCCCATTGCAATTTTAGTGGTTTCTTCTCTAGGTGCAGTATTAATTATTGCATCTATTAAGATTTGTATAGGGTTTTGGTCAGTGAGTAATTCGATTAAAATGAAAGCATTCTCTATACTTCTTAATAATTTGAATTTTTTGCCAGAATTATGAGAACTTTTATGACCCCTAATTTTACCACTGATAAAACCAGGAGAAAGTAATCTATTAGTAAATCTTTCAATTATTGAAACTCTAGAAGTTTTCCAGAATCTTTTATGTTCGTGTCTCCCAGCTGAATGGGGTACAATAATAGGTTTCAAATTAATATAAACCTCGAGCGTTCTATCATTAACCTGAATCTCTGAAAAAGACCATTTATTGAATAGTTTTATTTCCTTCTTTGCCTTACTCATAATTTATAACCTCTTTAGCGTAGTGGCTTTTCTTTCTTCCCTTGGAGTAAAGCCTCCAAACTAACACCATTAACTTTAACAACTTTATAACGCACTCCAGGGAGATCTCCAATGGAACGTCCTTTTGCTCCCCCAATTCCTTCGACAATTACTCTATCATGTTCTTCTATAAAGTTTAATGCACCATCTCCGGGTAAGAACGCTGTAACTGATTTTCCGTTTTTCTTTAATTGGATACGCACACACTTCCGAATTGCTGAGTTTGGTTGTTTACTCTCACGACCAACTTTCTGAAGAACAATACCAAGAGCCTGGCATGCTCCTTCGAGAGGGTCGACCTTTTTCTTTAATTGGAGTTTTCTTCTTTTATACTTTGTCTTAGACCATCGATACTTCTTTCGGTTGGCTTGAAGTTTTCGAGCTGCATATAAACCTTTTGGGCTACCTATATTTAACACCTACTAATTATTAATTGATAGAACTTTAGTAGTAGAAAAAATGTTTCCTTAAACTTAAAATTTATGTATAGTTAGAGGCAAATATAATTTCTAAAAGAATTTTTAGATATTTTTAGTGTTGATAATTACATTATCAACTTCGAAATACCTTAATACTAATTCTTTAATTTTCCTTATCATGGAACCGTCTTTACCAATGGCTTTTCCACGATCTTGAGGCCTTACGGTGATAATTACAGTTTTCTTTTGGTTTCTATTTTCTTTTATTTCAATATTTTGAACCACTATTGAATTTTTAGTTGTTTGCAAGATATTTTGGATGAATTTGTTTAAATTTTCTGAGAAAGCGATTACATCAATCTTTTTTTGGAGTTTTGATTTTAAGTCTTTAACGTGTTCGCCAGCTTTTCCAATTGCTTTTCCGACATCCTCTTCTTTTACTAAAAATATAACAATTTCAGAGCCATTTTCAGGAGATTTAAAGATAAGACAATCTTTAATGATGGCACCCGAGATGTTATTAAATAGTGAGATCAGTTCCATTGCTTCCCGGTCAATTTTTATATTCTTTTTTAACATGAAAAAACCTAGTCACTTGTTAAGTTCATTTAGTTTTTAAAGAAATTAAGTCTGAATCTCCAAAATCAATTACACCTATAACAGAGATCATATAAGGTTTGGCTAAAGCTAACCCTAAATCCCAGCTTGAACCTTTATATTTATAAATAAAAATCTTATCTTTTAGAAGATAATTATAATTATCTAGCTCATCTATCAATTCTGTTGGGCAATTATTGCTCACAATAAGCATTTTATAGGGATTTTCTCTATGCAAACTTTTAAGAATTTGATTCTTACCATAAATAATTTTACCAGTTTTATAAGTAACTTTGATATTGGTATCTACATCAAATTCCTTTGTTTTTTTCCTACTAAGATCAACTTTCTCAATGGAAGTTTTAGTTTTTCTCTTTGCCATGGTATATTCAAACAGTTTCTATATAATAAGTAAAAAGAATGGTACCTTTTTAATTTTTTTAGGCACGTTTAAGTTATTTCATCTAAATTAAAAGTTTTCGGTTAACTATGTCTTTTCTTCTTCTTTTTTAATAAATCTATATTAGCATCAAGATCAAACATTACACTCACACGACCCGTACCTATAGGGCTGATTTGCCCTACAATTACATTCTCGGGAATCCCTTTTAATCGCTCCTCTTCTCCATAAAGCCCAGCATCAAGTAATTGATTAACTGTAACTTCAAAGGCTGCTCGAGCGAACACACTAGACTTAGAACCTGAGATTCCGTGTCTTCCAATAGATTGAATGGATCCTGAATAACACATTAGGTCTGCCAAAATTAAAAGATGTCTTAAATCTACATCTAATCCTTGTTGTTCAAGCACTTTTTGAGATTCTACTATTATCATTTGACGTGCTGCTTCGATTCCATATAGTTTTTCTATTTCGTGAATATGATTTGATACGGTTTTTGTTACATCAACTCCCTCTATTTGGATAACACCATGCATATTAGTACCTTCGGTCTTAATTACCCATTCTTCTCCATCATCTGAAGGAGTTAATAAACCTCTTTTTACACCCCTTACCCCTTTTACAACTTTTTTAAGGATCTTTTCTCTTAATTTTTGCAGACTCTGTAGATCTTCTATGCCTGGATCGATAATAATAGAATTTCCTTCACGTTTAATTGTTCCCTTTTTCTTATACCGTTTTAAAATTTCTGGTATTTCATCAAGATCGATCCCTTTTTTCTCACAAATTTCAGGGATTAAGTTAATAACAATATTCCAATTAACAAAATCTAAATCTATATCATGAATAATTTGTTCTACACGGATTTGCTCAATTCGATTATGTACTTCAATTGCTTTCTCTTCAGATTCCGAATAAGGTTTTTCAAGATGCACAGCCATTTGTGGTGTACTTGGAAAACGACGTGCATCTACGATTTCAATTAGTCGAGGTAATCCTTGTGTTACTGAGAATTCTTCTACTCCTGCATAGTGGAAGGTTCTTAGTGTCATTTGTGTTCCTGGTTCGCCAATTGATTGTGCTGCTACAGTACCGACAGGTTCTGAAGTTTCTACAATAGCATTATTATAATTAATATAGATTTTATTTAATAGATATTCAAGTTGTTCTATTTCTAAATCCTCATCTTTTACCTTCTCTCTTATTCTGTCTATTAAATCTTCAGGAATACCATCTTCTTTTAAAACTTCTAATTGATCATCTAAAAACTTTGGAGTTACTTTTACCATTAATATCTTCCTTTTAATTTAATTTTCTTAATTTATTTGTTTTTCTTTCCATTCTAAATATGTTTTAGTTTCTTTACCTCTCCACACTGCTTTTTTCCCGGTTTCTTCCTCAAATTGTTGTTTTAAGGAATCTTCATCAAATTCTTTTTTTTCCGGTTTTTCTTTAGTTTCAGCTTTTTCAACAAGTTTTTTCTCAGAAACAGCTTTTTTCTTAGGCGCTGTTTTTTTTGTTGTAGATCCCTTTTTAATCTCTTCACGTACCTCATCAACATTCAGAGCTTTAGCTTTTAATAATAAAACATCTAAATTCACCGCAGCACCATGATCAGTATGCATTGCATCAATGCCATCATCTCCAAAGCAGAATTGGATTACATTTTTATCAGAGTTTCTGACAGTGCCATCATTTTCGACAACCATATCCTGTAATGCATTCACCAATCTACGTTGCATATATCCCGATGTGGAAGTTCTTACAGCTGTATCAACTAATCCTTCTCTTCCCCCCATAGCATGAAAAAAGAATTCTACTGGTTTTAATCCATTTCTATAGGAAGAAGAAACAAATCCCCTCGATTTAGGCGAGAGATCATTTATTTTAAAATGAGGCAGCGTTCTCATACTATATCCTCGATTAATTCTTTCTCCTCTAATTGCTTGTTGTCCTACAACAGCGGACATCTGTCCTAGGTTTAATATATTACCTCTAGCTCCAGATTTGGTCATAATGACAGAATGAGCTTCATCTCCAATGAATTCTGCTGCAGTTTCTTCTGCTTTTTTTCTAGCTTCTGCTAATACTTGCCGGATTCTTAATTCTAAAGTTTCTCTCATTGAACGGCCAGGAGCTCTTCTAAGAATTTTTGTATCATTCTCATTAAAAGCAGTAATTAATTTTTCAGATTCCTCATTTGCTTCCTTTAATATTTTTTGGATTGCTTTAGCAGCATGTCCATGCACATAGACTTCGTCCAATCCCATAGTCATTCCATTCTGTCGAATAACATATAAAAGCATCTTTGTTGCACTGTCTAAAAATATCCTACCTCGTGCGTTACCATGATCCTTAATAATACGTTGTAATATACTATTTGATTGCATAGCTCCGAAAGAGTTCTCATCAATAGTTCCTGTTATCAAATGACCATTTTTAATTACAACATATGCATCATAAGCACACTCTTCTTCTTCACAAACTTCGCATTTTTTACAGAACTTTGATTTTACTCTAATATTAAGATCATCTGGAAATAATGTACTGAAGATATCCTTTCCAGAATACATTGGCTCTGGGTCATTTATCACAGGAGTGATCTGATCCAAGCTAAAATTAGGATTATTTTCAAATAAATCTCCAGTATATAATAATTTTAATGTATCTTTTTTTGTATATAAAGAATCTTTACTTGTAAATTGGAATACACTTGAAATAAAATCCTGAATGCCACCTAATATAGGTCCACCAAATCTCGGAGATAATATATGTTCTTGAACTTTAAGAAGTAGTTCTGCTTCTGTACGGGCTTCTTCGCTTTGAGGTACGTGCAAATTCATTTCGTCTCCATCAAAATCAGCATTATATGGTGGACATACAGTTAAGTTTAACCGAAATGTTCTTCCTTCCATTATCTTTACTTCATGAGCCATTATTGACATCCTATGAAGAGAAGGTTGACGATTAAATAATACTAAATCTCCGTTATTCAGATGACGTTCAATTGTAAAGCCTGCCGCAAGCATATCAGCAATAATCTTCCGATTTTTTACATACCGAAGGTCGATTCTTCTACGATCATTCCGAATAATATAATTGGCTCCTGGATGTTTAAAAGGTCCATTCAAGACCATTTGTTTCATCTCTTCAATATTCCAATCATTAACATTAGTAGGTATAGTTAAAATTTTTGCTATTTCTATTGGAACACCTACTTCATTAATACTAATATAAGGATTTGGTGATATTACACTACGAGCAGAGAAATCAACTCTTTTACCACTCAAGTTACTTCTAAATCTTCCTTCTTTACCTTTTAACCTTTGAGTTAGGGTTCTAAGCGCTCTGCCAGATCGATGTCTAGCAGGAGGTATACCAGATACTTGATTATCAAAATATGTTGTAATATGGTACTGTAATAATTCCCAGAGGTCTTCAACTATTAAATGAGGCGCTCCTGCATCTATGTTTTCTCTTAATCTTTGGTTGATTCTAATAACATCAACTAATTTATGTGTCAAATCATCTTCAGAACGAATACCACTATCTAAGGTAATAGATGGTCTAGCACATACAGGAGGAATTGGTAAAACTGTAAAAACAATCCATTCAAGACGAGCGTTCTCAGGAGAAATTCCGAGGATCCTAAGATCAACATCACTCATCTTTTTTAAACGTTCTAAAATCTCTATAGGTGTTATTCTCCGTGAACCTTTTCCTTCTTCTTCTTCATAAAAAGTTGTTGGTTTCTCAATAATTATTTTTTTCTTTAGTGCTCCACAATAAGGGCAGGTTTTTGTCTTTCTTGCTCGTTTAAAGACAATTTTTGCAGCATCTTCGTCTCCTTCAAAGAAAATTTTTCGATGCTTAGCTTGTTCTTCTCTAAACATCTCTTTTTCCTCATCTGTAAGCATTAAACGAGAGCATTCTGGACAAATACTGCGCAAAACTTTTAAAACTTTTTTTGCATAACCTACATGTATAACTGGTCTAGCGAGCTCAATATGACCAAAATGACCCATACAATTACTTACAAGATTACCACAAGTTTGACAACGCTGACCTGGTTCGATTGTACCTAGTCTTTGGTCCATAAGTCCGCTCGGGATCGGGAGACCGTCCTCATCATATGTATCTGCGGTAATTATACGTGCCGCTGACATTTTACGGATTTCATCAGGACTTAAAAGCCCAAATTTAATCTTTTCAATCATTTTTGTCCTTGAAAATGTATAACTCATAAGCTAAATACCTCTAAAATAATACTTTCATAAATAGAATTTAAAGAAGAAGCGTAAATCATGGGAGAAAACATCCTTTATAATGGTTATAATATGCTATTTTTAAAAAATAAGAATACGAGTCTTCCACTGTACATAAATAAAGATAGCAAATATTAAAAATTTTACTGTTTTGGGCATTTTTAAATTTCAAATAGATTTAAATAGATAAATCTGTTTTTGCTATTTTATATAAACTTTAATGTAAAAAAAGGGTACAATAAAAATGAAATCCTACCAAAAGAGCAGAGTTTTTAGAACCTACTTCAGAGTTTTAAAAGAAGAACCTTTAATTCAGGGATATCAAATAGAGATTCTAGCTGTGGCTTCATTAGTTGGAATTACAATTGTATTTATATCAAAGAAGAAATTTAAGAAAAATCCTTGAGAATAGATCCTTTAAAAAAAATTTTTACTTTTTATTCTTTTTTTTTTAATAGAACTATTTTAAAATCAGGATTTATTTAGAAGAGTTTAATTTTTTGAAATATTTAGATAATTATTAATGAAAATTATTGAAGTTTTTAGAAATAAACTTGTCCTCTTTTCAATTCAAACCTTAATATTAAATTTAATTGTATTTTATTTTGGTTATCATATTAATCTTAGCTTTGATATAGAAACAACACCCGAGCAAAAAGTACTAATACAATTTTTTGCTAACTACACTTTGTTTGATATATTACCTGGTTTATTTTTTATTCATTTAATTTGGATATCAGTGTCATTAATTCCAATATTTATTTATCGTGATTTTAAAAAATCCTATTCAATGAATTTGCTAACATTCTTCTTTCCAAATTTTTTTCTTTATGTGTTTTTATTCAAACATTCACCTGTGTATTTTAATTCTCATTTTCCATTTCATTTTATGTATACAATTCTGCTTGGAATTGAAATAATTATTCTTTCAATTGGCCTCTCCTTTATTATTAAAAAAATCTTAAGATCAAAAATTGAGCAACGAATGGAAGATTTACATGATATTGCAAGTGCAGGTAAAATAACTTGCCCAAAATGTGGAGTAGAGTTCGAGTCTTTCCCAAAAATTTGCTATAATTGTAATACAGATTTAACTTTAACGATTGAAGATAAAATGGGTAAAGAAGAATAACAATACAAAACAATTTATGTATTCTTTAATTTGCATAATCAATGTTAGGAGAATTTATCGCAATTTCAGCAGTACTAACATTTGTAGTGTCTAATGTTATTTTTCGTAAGACTGAAAATGAAGTAAGTCCAACTTTTATAAATTTTTTTCGAACAGCAATAGGTACTCTATCATTCATTTTGATTGTTTTATTCTTAAATCAATTAAATCTTATCTTCATAATACCCTGGGAATTATGGTTGTTATTAATTCTAAGTTTTGTGTTTGGTCAAGTGATTGGGGATACTGCTTATTTTACTGCTCAAAAAGAATTAGGAACTACGATAGCTCTTGCTATTTCGATGACATTTCCCCTTTTTACTTTCATATTATCTCTAATCTTTTTGAATCAAGCATTTAAGCTAAATTTGGTTTTATCTCTGATCTTGATTGGTGTTGGAGTAATTATTATTGGAAAATCAAAAAACACCTCTGAGAATGCAAAACAGAAGAAGAACCATATTATGGATCAATCAATACACGAAATTTTTAAAAAAAATTATAAAAAAGCAATAGGATTTTGTTTTACAGCATCTATCGGGTGGGCTATTGGTGCTGTATTAATTGAATTTGCAATACTCCAGATAGATCAAATTATACTTATTGAAGAACTAAGCTCTGTTATAGGGAATCTTATTAGGTTTCCATTTGCCTTAATAATTTTGGGTTCAATGGTATTAAGAGAAAATTATTCGTTAAAAAAAAATAATAATACATCTTATCAGAAGAAATCAGTACGCTCATGGATGTTTTTATTAATTGGCTCAATAATAGGAACTTCATTGGGAGCATATTTATATACTGAATCCGTACATCTAGCAGGAGCAAATGTAGTTTCATTAATAGCAACTACAAGCCCATTATTTGCTCTTCCTTTAACTTATCTTGTAAATAAGGAGAGTATTTCTAGGTTTGGCTTTATTGGGGTTATATTAACTATTTTGGGAGTAGTAATTATCCTAATATGAGTTAGAAATAACTATTTATAATATTGCTCAAACGGCAAATTTTAACCCTAAGAAATAGGATTTGATTACTTTTTTATGATAATCGATCAAAATCCAGTTTATTTTTCTCTAATATCTTAATTACAAGTTCTTTAAAAACCAATTCAATATTATAATTTTCTTTCGAAGAAGTTTTATAAAAATCATTTTCTTCATGTCTTTCCATAAATCTCTTAATGACGAGATCGTCTACTTTAGATTTCTCATTTGCAGTTTTAACTAGATCGTTCTTTGCTCCAATGCACACTCTAGGAGTATGGGCGTGACTATAATCTGTTAATCTCTCATACCACCAGTCTAATCTTAATAAAGTTTGAAGATCTATTAAATCAAAAACCATAAAAATTCCATTAGCGCCATTAATATAATATGGAAATAACTTTTTGAATTGTTCTCGTCCACCAAAATCCCATATACTAAGTCGCACGAATGATTCTTCACCATTAACAATAATAGGAAGATCTTTTGTATAGAATTCGATTCCTAACGTTTCTTTTGTATTCACATCAAATGTATCAAAACATAATCGCCTAGCAATACACGTTTTCCCTACACGTTCCTGTCCCAAAATTGTGATTTTAAAAATATAAACTGGTTTTTCTTTGCTGTTCATCTCAGAAGGAGTATATATACGCTCAAACATAAGGTTAAAAGTTTTATTATACTTAAAAAAAAAACTAAACTTAATAATTAAAAATAAAAGCTGGGATTTATAGGTTTTGAACATATAAAAATAAATTAGTGTTGAAAAGTATACAAATTCTATTCTTCTTTAAGATTTGAGAATATTTGAAAAAGATCTTAAATTTAACTTTCCTTTTGAGAGAATTTCAACATAAGAGGGTTGCACATGTTGCCAAGCACCATCATTTATTATTTCTACTCTCTGATTGTTTATATTTCCATAAGCCATTCCACTGTGATGAGAATGACCATATATAATATGATTTATTTTTGAAAAATTATAGTCTTTATCCTCAAAAAATGCTTTTATTTCATCAAAATAATAATCAGATTTACTTGCACGTTGCCATTTTTTCATTATTCGCATATTTGCTTTAATTAAATTAAATTCTAAAATACTTAACTCTGAAAAAAGTGTTTCTAAGAATTCTAAAGATACATTTTTTAACTTGGCTAATTCATATTTCATGTTTTCAAATGTGATAGGTTTAATTTTTCTGCCATTCTTTATTACTTCATTCCAGAAATAATCATAAGTCTCTTTGACTTCAAACTTATTATTAGAGATTAATGATTTCCATATTTGTCCTACAAAAAATCGATATATCTCACTATCACATTGGTATCCATGCAGCATAAAACACCTATAATCTTCATCTAAATCAAGTCCCTCTATTTTTACTTTATTAATAGGGTTGTTCTCAATTTGATCTCGTGAAGTATACATCAAAAGCATATCATTATTGTTCCACTTTTTTAATATTACGTATTGACAGAATATTTCCTCATTAAACAAATCATTGAAATTGCTATTCCTAAATTTGGCTAAAAACTTTTCTTTTCTGCGATTAAACTTTTTATCATAATCTCCAGTAATAGGAATTTCATGATTTCCAAGTACATAAATGAGATTCATTTTTTTCTTAATCTCAAGTAAAAGTGTAAAAATTTCTTGAACCTTTTCCCTTTTTAAAAGAGTTTCAGGAAGATCAGTGCATAAATCAATAAAATCACCCAATAATATTAAAACTTGTAACTCATTCCCAAATTCTCCTTTAATTATATCTCTCAAAAATTGAGTAAAGAGGTCTATTTCACTGTCCAAAGAACCTAAATGAATATCGGAAACAACTAAAAGTTTTGATTTGATTTCACTCATTTTTTTAATACTCTTCTCTCATATAATTTATCTAATATAATAAAAATATAAAGTTATAATTTGTCATTAATTTTAACTTAACAATTCAAATTCTGCATTTATATATAGGATCATTTTAGTTATTATTATAGCTTTAACTCCTATCAGTATCAAAGTCATTGAGAGTGAAAATGGAAGAACCTTTTGGTTAAAATTTAGACTAAAAATGAACCAAAAAATTAAATTCTTACGCATTGATGATAATGCAGTATAAGTTATTGATTATAAATTACTCTTATGTGATTTTTAGAGAGTAAAAATTTAATTAAAAACACCTTTAGCAAGAAAAGTATTTAAGTAAAAAATTTGATAAGTTTCTCACTATTTTCAAAAATTTAAAAACTTCTAATGAAACTCTCATTTAAGTAATTTGTCTTTTCTACTCAGGTGGAACTAAGAAAATTAACTTTAAAATCAAAAGAAAGATATTAATCAATAACCTTTTAAAAAGAAGAAGAAAAAAAATTCTCCAATAAAAAATATTGGAGAAATATTTTTTCCTGCCTAACTTTGGATTTTAAATCCTTTATTTTTTTTCTATAAATGACCCTATTCTAAGTTTAGTATTGGGACGTGTTTTACTTATAAATGTTTTCTTCAATGAGTAAAACTATGAGTAAAAGCTTTCTTTTCAGCAAATTCAAATTGGGGATAATATAAAAATCTAGAAATTTTCAATTTTACTTATCAGTGACAAAAAAGTCAATCGAGGAAAAGGAGAATATATTTTAAAATCTAGAATCTATATAACCAATTTACTTAGGGTAAAATTTTAATTAAAGATTTTTGTATAAAAAAGGATATTGCAAGAAAAGATGTAATTACACCATTTACCTTATTCTTATTTCAGGTTTGAAATTTGGAAAAGTTATAATTATGGTTTCAAAATTGTTATAATATAAAATATCTCAACAACTTATTATTCAATCTTTTATTTTCTTTAATATATATGCTAGATTGGCTAATACATTTCACCAAAATATAACAAAGTTTAAGAGATAGATCATATAATTGTATTATCTGAAACCAAAAATTGATCCATTCCTATTAATTGAATTCAGTATTAAAAAATTTATAAGTTTTTTTCATCATTTTTTTTTGTCGACCGTATTTGATTGATCAAATGTATCGGATTAATGATGATCAACCAACACATTTAAATATAAGAAATACTAATTAAAATTTAAATACATCAGTATTAAAAACTCAAAAATTAAAAAATAAATATATATTAGTGGAGGAATAATAAAATGGCTGCATTTGCATGGAGTCCATTACGGGCTCTAATGAAAAAAGCTGGAGCGGAAATCGTAAGTCGAGCCGCAGTTGACAAATTAATGGATTATTTAGAAGAATATGCTAAGACTTTAACTGGTTGCGCGCTTGATATTGCCAAACACTCCGGTAGAAAGAAAGTTACTGCTGCAGATATGAAAATCGCTATTGGATTAGTATAAATCATTAATAATGATTTAAATTTTTGCGATTTAAATATTTCTAGCTACCTTTTATTTTTTTTTTTCTAATTTTATTTAACGTAGAATCTTTTCTTTAATTTTAAATAAAAGTTTGACAAATTATGTTTACAAATTAATTTTTAATAAATTGAAAATGTTTTTAGAAAGATTTAAAGAATCTCCTAAAGAGAAACTTGTAATTATTATAACAATATGCGGGTTAATCATAGTTCTTCTTGTATATCTGCTAATTTTCATGCCAATTGAAGCTGCAGTACCAACTTATGGAATTTTAGATTATGAATTTTCGTGGACTCCTGAAAGAGCAGAATTAATTCTTTCCGTATGGGGTGTTGTTGGAATAAATAAACAAATGTTAGCGATATATTGGGATTTCTTATATATTGTTGGATATGTTTCTTTAGCTCTTGGATTAATATTAATGGTGCTAAGGAGATCAGAGAGTACAATGCAAACTATTGGTCTTTATTTTACTTTAACACCTTTTCTAACTGGAATTTTTGATATAATTGAGAATATTAACCTACTTATAATGCTTAGCGATCCTACTTCCATTTCAATTATTAACCCATTAACCGCATCAGTATGCGCGCTGATTAAATTCAGTTTCTTATTCGCAGCAATAGGTTATTTTGTATCAGCGTTGATTATCTTATTAGTTTTTAAATTAAGAAAGAGCTGAATAGTATAACTATTTTCTTTATTTCTTCATTTTAAGAAGCATTTTATCCGACATAAATTATTTATATGTTGAAAATAATTTGAAATTTGAAATTTTTAAATTCAAATAAAAAAAATTAAGGTTGAAATTCAAATGGTAGTAAAATCTATGGAAGAGATGAGTAAATACTTGCACCCAACATATTTTTGCGATTATGAACATCAAACAATAATAGATATGGCACATGAACTCACAAAGGGATGTGAAACGGATAAAGATAAAGCATTAAAAGTATTTTACTTTGTAAGAGATGAAATACCCTTCATGTTGGATTATATTGTTAAAGCATCTGAAACTCTCAAGAAAAGGTATGGTTTTTGCGTAACTAAAGCTAATTTGCACATTGCACTATTACGAGCATTAGGAATTCCTGCTAGATATCATCTTGCTCATTTAAAAAAAGAATGTCTTAAAGGTGTTATTGCAACAGGGGCTTATAATGGCCTTCCAGATATTATAACATTTCATCCTTGGGTTGAATGTTATTTAAATGATAAATGGATTTCGTGTGATACATTATTTGATGAAAAACTAGTGAAAGCAATATACAAAAAAGGCATTCATAGTAAAGAGGAGATACACACTATAGAATGGGATGGTAAAACTGACCTAAATACAATGACAGCATGGATGGTTAAAGATAAGGGTTCTCATGCCTCACTTGATGACTTATTTCAGAAGGTTCAAAATTATTTAAACCCAGAGAAGTTTCCTATTGAAATTAAGAATTATTCAAATAATTATACAGAGAAACTACGGAAAAAAATATAGTATAATTTTTTTTTTAACATATTTTTATTCTAAACGTATAGTGTCTTGACTAATTTTTTTACTAAATCGTCCTACTTATTTGTTTTAAATAGGTTTTAAAGTGTAATTTTAAATTATGTTATCAAGTATGAAATGTGAAAAGTGTGGAGATCTTATGAATGATAATATTATACATCGGGAAAACTGTTTAGAATGCACCCAACACCATTGTTCTAAGTGTGGTTATAAATATGAAACAGGATTTCGGTACAATAGCTTAATTAAACAACACATTAAATATGTAAGATTTAATTAGTATCGTATAAAAAAATAAAGAGATAAAATCCCAAAACCCTCACGAGGTTGTCCATGAGTGTCTCATTTTTTCACACTCAAATCATTCTTAATTGGGATTTTTGATGTATTTATCAATTATACTGGTCATCATTTCAATTGAAGGTCTATCTGTCTTATCTTTTCCTATATATTTCCAAATAATCTTGCCATTTTTATCGATTAAGAATTTACTTGGTACAGCTTGTTTTATTTTATAGTTTTTTCCTCCACCAGGGGCAAACCAGTAAACATCGTATTGTTTCGCTATCTTAGCACCTCTATCAGAAATCATATCAACATCAAATTTATTTTCTTCTTTAAATTTCCTCAAAAGCCTTACACTATCGCTAGCAATAGATATTAATTTAATACTTCTAATTTCAAATTCAGAGATATGTTCAGTCAGCAACTTCAAGTGTTTTTTACAATGGCTTCACCAATTTCCTCGGAAAAAGTCAATCAAAACTCCATCATAGGTCTTGAGAAGATCGATTAGATTTATAGGATTTTCGTAAATATCTATAGTATCAATCAATGGTGCCTTGGTGTTTAAATTCAATCCTTTAGGTCTTGGAGGTTCTTCTTCGTTAGAGTTTCCCATATGTATTACCTAATTTTTTTATTTTTATTTAATGAACTTAGCCATTTTAAACATGTGTTTATTATTTAATAAATAAGAATTTAAATAGAAATAAAGAATAAATGTTTTATTAATCGCTTGAGAACTTTTCAAAAAGAATTTCTGTTATTACATTGAAAGCCTTTCCTACATTTTCTCCTGTTTTAGAAGAAAGTTCTACAAAAGAAGCAAGATTGTATTTTTTTGCGGCTAATATTCCATCATCGCGAAGGACTGCTCGAAATTCATTCAAATCCACTTTTGAGCCAATCAACATTATAGGAATATCCCCCGCATGTTCTCTTATTACCTGTGTCCAATCAGGTAAGTGATCTAATGATGTTTGATTAGTAATATCATATAAGAAAAAAGCTCCATTGGCACCTTTACAATACTGGGAGAGCAAGAATCGAAATCTTTCTTCTCCTCCGAAATCCCATATCTGTAGTTTTACTTTTTTATCTTTGAAAGATGTTGTTTTGGAATAGAAATCTACTCCAATTGTTAATTTCAAGTCTTCCTGGAAAAACCCCGAAATATATCTTATTGTAAGAGATGTTTTCCCCACTGATGCATCTCCCAACATTAATACCTTAAATGTATAATCGTATTGTGTCAATCTAATCAATATTATTGCAATTTTTGGGGTTTCTATTCGATAGGTAAATGGAGGAATTAAACCTTAGTATTAAGGCAGTTAAATTTTAATTTATAATATTAATAAACCTAATATTAATTAATTTTTATTTAATTTAAAAGTATTAATTTCATTAAAAGGCGTAAATCATATTACCATTAATAGAATATTAAAACATGAATGAGCAACTGAACATGGAATTAGTGAATAATTGAAATATACAAAAATAAAAGATAATAAAAGTCCAAAAGTAAAATAATATCCAAAAAAAGTTACAATCGTAGGTATAGGGACTAAGAACGGCGGAACATGATATAGAGTAAAAAAAGTAGATGAAATAAGACTTGAGTAGATTGATTTTAATTTCATATTAAACTTTTTAATAAGAAATCCTCTGAAAAAAGCTTCTTCACACGGTCCGATTATAATTATCTGTAAAACTATTACAATAATTAATTGAAGAAAGTTAGGTTGGATAGGAGCTGTACTAATGGCTCCTTCTTGAGCAATCTCAATAAATTCAGCGCCAAATAAATTTCTGACAATCAAATCTCGAAAAAAAATAATGATATAATTACTGAAAAAGAAAAACAAAATACCAAAACCTAAGCCTGATATTACTTTTATAAGCAGGTCATCATTTTTTTGAAATCCCATGTCTTTTATTTCGTCTATAAATGACTGCTTCTTTACTCTACCATAGATTAAGGCAGGCAAAACAATAAATAATATCTCTAAAAGCATTATTCCGATTAAAATCCACGAGTTTTCTCCCAACTGGACAGCCATCATATCAAATATTTTTATATTGAAATATAACTTAAAAATCAAAAAATTAAAGATCTCATTATTATTATTATTAACTCTATTATTTGTACTTTTAATGACAATTAGGGATAAATTCATTAATTCAAAAAATTCAAATTTCCAAAATTTTTCTCACGATAATGAGATTATCAACAATATAGGATTAACTAAAGAGCAACTTCTCCACAATTACCTTAAAGTAATCGCAAAAGAATATTTAGCACTTGAAGAATTAAAGAATTCCTTTGTCAAAATTATTCTTAAAAATATGGATGATTTAGATTTTTCTCAACTTATAGATTTCACTAAATTTTATATAAAAGAAGGATTTTTGAAAAAAACTGTTCAACCTGCAAATATTAGGGGATTAAATATAGTGAGTGTTGATGGTAGCTCTGTGACCAAGAAATATGTGAATGTAGATTTCTCATTCTTAAAGGCTATTGCAGTAAAATATTATTTTAAAAAAAACCATATCGCAAATATCGTATATTATCCCGACCTTAATGGTTTTAATAATTATTTAGTGCAAGGTAATCTACTTAATAAAGATGAAATAGCGGTTGAGGCTAAAGTCTCTATTGATATGACATTCATGGAGATCAACCTATTAAATAATATGATTGAAAAGTCTTCAGATATCGATATGATAATAATTGATGGATCGATTGTTATCATGCCAATAAATTTAGTATTTTCCAAAGATCCTGAAATTTCTAAGCAGTATGACAGATTATTGAAAGAGTATCATAAATTATATTTGAATTGTAAAGAAAAAGGGATATTATTAATCGGTTCAATTAAGGATACAAGAACTTCTGCTTTATGTCATCTATTAAGAGATTCGATCCAATTATTAAAACCTAGTCATTCAAGATTAACGGATTTCATTAAAGCTGATTATCGAAAAGTAATGGAATATTTTTCAGATCTAGATTTATTTAATAGAATAATGAACAAGTCTGAGAGAACTTGCATTTTTAATTGTAAAAGAGAAATTGATAAAATAAGAGATACAGGAATTAAAAAAGAAATTCCATATTATTTTCCTCTCTCCTTTTATGCCTTTTATCTAAAAACTGTTCATTATGATACTCCTTGCAGAATTGAGTTTTTCATGGATGAGAAACACTCTTTTAAAAAGGCTTCAGAGAAAGCAGATTTAATCACTTCCATCTTATTACCAATGTCAAGTTTGAATGAACATTATGGTTTACCAATCCCTCAAATTGAAGCACATAGGAGAGCTGTGTTTAAACCAACAGAAGTGGATATATTGCTCAATAATTTGACTAGAACTCTTAATACTCATGGTATTTCTTTATTAGAAAAGAGGAGAAATCGAAGACCATTTTAGTGTTTATTGTATTTGATTCTATTTAAGTAAAGTTGCTCAAAGAATACATGTTTTTGTTTGACTATTTCGATCTTATACCCTAATTTGGTGATTTTTTTATTTAGTGCGTTTAGATTGGTTCTACTGGAAGTAATACAATAAATATAATGTTCTTTTTTCAAATTTAAAAAAGAAATTGCGCTCTTGAGAAAATTAATTAAAACTTCATATCCCTTAATTCCTCCGTTCCAACTATAATCAATATCTTTTTTATCTTCCTCTTTTATCAATTGAGAGGATGGTAAGTAGGGGGGATTAAATACAATAATATTAAAGGAATGTTTTAAGGAATTGGGAAAATTTTTAAATAGATTTGAGTGTAAGAATTTTATTTCAGAATTGAAATTATTTACTTTCTCATTTAATTTCGCACAATTTATTGCTTCTTTTAAAATATCAGAACCGTGTATTTCTGGATTAAAATTCAGATTCTCCATCTTGGTTAATTGGAAAAAAATAGCAATTATCCCCGTTCCAGTTCCTAAATCTAGTATTTTTTTAATTTCACTTAATTTAATTCCATCAAAATATAAAGAATCAATATGAGATTTGAAATAATCTAACATTAGATACGTATCGTCAGAAGGGGCATAAACACTTTCAGAATCACAGTTGATTATTGGATCAGTAAATGTAGGCATGGTTATTACTCGATATTAATTCATATTTATGAATAGAACAATTTGCTAATTTCAGTATAATCATCAATTTCAAAATTGAATACTTTTTTATTTTCATAATTATTCTTCTGTAAAATCAATAGAATATCTTCTTTTGTATACTGAATATCTTTTTGAGTTTTAAAAAATAGTTCGATGGCATTAGCAATATTTCTATTCTTATAAGGCATTATCCCACTAATAAATTTTAAAAAAAAGTCTATAGGTTCCTTTTCTAAGAAGAAAGGATTGATTTTATCTCTAGGAATAAGTTTTATAAGAGATAATGCGATTTTTGGAATAGGATAAAAGCTATTTCTTGAAATACTTGATTTTAAAACAGGTTTCATGAAAGTATTTACATTGATACTAATTCTTGAGAAATTTTTATAATCTCCTGATAAAAATATTCGATCAGCAATACTTTTCTCAATAGTTAATATTCCTACAGGTGAATTTATTCTGAAAAATATCTTATCTAATATTGACCCTGTTATTGTATAAGGAATATTAGAAATAACCTTATTATGCTTAGGGATTTCAACTTTGAGTATATCTCCATGAATAATTTCCACATTGTCATATGTGGAGAATTTATCATTCAAATATGAATATAAACGGTGATCTATTTCAATAGCATATATTTTTTTTACTAAATTTACTAATTCTTGTGTTATAATTCCTAATCCTGGTCCAATTTCTAAAATAATATCATTCTGAGAGATTTCAGAAACAGATATAATTTTTTTTGTAATATTTTTATCAGTTAAAAAATTCTGACCTAATTTTTTGTTAGGTTTTATATTCAGATTCTTTAAAATGAGTTCTACTTCTCTCCTATTCATTGGGTTCATTCATATTTTTTAGTCTTGCTAAAGAGGTAATATTTTACATCTCTTTGAAGTTCTTTTATGATTCTCTGCGCAAGCAATTTAGCAGGATTAGAAATACTGGTTCTATCGGCAATATCTTGAAATGCTCCAAATTTTTGTCTCTCTCTTGCCTCAATAATCTCCCACATATGTTTTTGTCCAATTCCTGGTAATAATTTTAAAGCATGCATCCTTGGAGTAATTGAAGTAGAGTTATTAAAGAAATTGATAAATTCTTCTTCATATTTCAATACTTCTTTTTCGAGAATTGATTGGATTAATGCTTTTGAAGTACTAGTTAAATCATTATAATCTATCTTTTTTAAAACTTCTCTTAATTTTTCTTCATTTAAGAATTCTTCATAGGTTTTTTGTTCTTGAACTTCAATGTTAGAATTTTTATTAACCTTTACCTCATAAAGGACGAAATCCGGAAAAGTAAGAACTTGAGCAATAGGCGTCTTGGCCCAACTAGGTTTATCTTCTTCGGGGTGTCCATGCATTAATAGATCTAAGATAATAATTTCCCGAAATTTTTTTATAAATTGTTTTTTCTTCCTCGGGCCACCACGATAATTTCTTCTGCGTGGAGGTCTTCTGTATCGCTCTCTTCTTTCCATCATTACTAGTTATCTTATTTTTAACTTTTCCGATTACCATTTCAAAATTTTTATTATAATAAACTACTTAATTAGATGGGATTGTTCATTGAATTTAAAACAAAACAGACTTATAAATTTTATTTGAATTTTAAAAATAAGAATCAAAATGATATAATTAAGATGATTTTATATCTTCTATTTCTTCAATTATCACTTCTAATTGATCATCCGTTAAAGTTTTACCAGTAAAACTTTTTTCTAATATTACTCTTAGCTCTAAAATTGTTTTTGGGTCGATATTAATTATGTTAATTGTATAAATTTCTTCAATTTCATACTTATCAGTTAATAATTTCTTTACTTTTTTCGCAGTTTTTGCTTCATATTTCGCAAATTTATTCACATAATTATAGGTAATTTCTTGAAAATGAGACATTCCTTCATCAGTATCAATTTCTTCTAATCGATCTTTTAAATTCTCCATTATTTCTTTTACTTCAGGAATAGAAACGCTCCTCTCTTCTTTTTTTCGGCCAGACATTCTAAATCATAACGTTATTACATTTTTATTTTATAGAAACAGAATTTAATCTAATATGCTCCTTTCCAATTATTAAGGTTTTTTTAGAATTTCCTAATTTCACCTCAACTAAATAACAGCGCCCTCGTTGACCGATTATTGTTCCAGTACGTCCATGATACCTAGAATGAGGCATTCCTTGTTTATGTTGGGAAGAATCTGTAATTATATCTACTTTATCATTTGTGTTATAATCAATTAAATATTTTTCAACTGAACCTAAACCTCTCTTACGAACATTTTTCCTGTGCTTATGCCGTGTTTTTTTCCTATATCCTCTGTGCTTGACTATTTCGATACACCTTAATGATTGTTAATGCGAAAATAATTCAATTGATTTAGTACAATTATGTATTATAATTTATTTATTTTTTGATTTTCGCCAAATAAAATTAGATAAAATCAACATTAAACAGAAATTTCTAAAACATCTAATTCTTTACATTCTAAAGGAGTTTTAAAAATTTCTGAAAAAGAAGGAGTAGTACGTCCCTCATCGCCATTGATGAGCTCTTTTATATAAGTTCCGCCTTGAGTTTCTATTATAAACTCATATAAATTTGGTTTTATCAATTTTCCTTCAATCTTATAAATTAATTTTTCTCTTACTTTATCACTTCGACGGTGAGATACTCTATAGGGTGTTCTTTGATGTAATTTCTTATTTTCAAATATATTTTTCAAAAGAATTACTTTTTGGTTAAATTCCTCTTTATTTAATTTACTTTCAGATTTTATAATGGCTTTGTAAATTTTTTTTGTATTTTTAGCTTCCGTTTTAATTTTGATTACTTCCTTCTTGTTACTATATTTTAGATTGTAAATTCTTACTTTCTTTTTATTGCTTTTGTTGACTTTTCTTTGTATTTTAACCAAGTTTAAATTTCTAATTTTAGGATTTCTTAATTCAATAATAAATGGTCTTCCGGAACCTAACATTCTTACATCAATATCCTCTCTTCCAGCGCCGTGGAACTTCAAATCAGTTGCTTTTGATTCCTTAATAAACACTGGACTTATTAAATCCTCAACACTCGTTAAATACTGCTTTCCAGTATAATTACAAGATTCACAACCAGTTCCCTTGCATTTTCTACAAAACCAATGGGTTTGGGGGATTCCTCTTATTAATTTATTATATCTCCCATAAACGAAGATAGATTTTAATATTAACTCAACCATAAATCTTTCATAATCTAATGAGTATATCATTAATACATCAGGATTAGAAAACTCAGGAATTTTATTTAAAACTGGTAATAATTGTTTTCCTAATACACGATTAAAATGACTTTTAAAAGATTCAGCTTCTAAGAGAGTAAATTCTGATTTGAATTTATCTTCTCGGTTAATAATTTGAGAATCTGGCCTTGAACCAATTAAAAAGCTATCAAATTCAATTTTTTCAAGTATTTGGATTGCTTTACTAGTATAATTTTCAATTTTGAAAAAAATATTATTACATAGATAACAGATTTGATTTGAATTGTTCTTCACATATTCTAACCCTTCATTATCTAAGACTTTTTGAGCAGGTTTAAAATAAGCATTACTAGCTAATAATTTTAAATTAGTAATTGCCTTTTTCTGAATAACGTCATTTCCGGATAGATAATTTCTGTGATTTTCCATAGTTATCGAAAGTAATAAAGAATTACCTCTTTCATAGTTTGTTGTATTGGTCCCTAAAAGAGAAAACATTCTACCAAGACAATGAACGCAAATATAGTATTTCTGACAAATTTCTAAAACTTTATCGAAAATCATACCTACTTAAATTAAGTAAACTATTATTTATTGATTTTATCCAAGAAGAAAGTATGTTTAAAAAAATTTTAAAATAAAAATTTATTTTTTTTTTTAATTTTCTTATGAGAGATTCCTAATTCTTGAAGCGACATTTTATCCTAATTATGGAAAATATTATTTTTAGTAAGCAAATTATTATTCTAAAATTTGCTTTTTTATTTTTATATTATTTAATTTCAAGTTAAGATTCCGAATATTAAGACTAATGAAATTCTTTAATTGTAATACCTAAGTAGAAATAGAATAATAGTTTGAATTATTTTCTTCTTATTTTTTCTCCCAATCAAAATCA
Source organism: Promethearchaeia archaeon (assembly GCA_029856145.1). Taxonomy (GTDB): domain Archaea; phylum Asgardarchaeota; class Lokiarchaeia; order Sigyniarchaeales; family SOKP01; genus Loki-b32. The sequence continues at coordinate 422,994 of JAHQWK010000001.1, read as the reverse complement.
ATCTTGATAAATCTTCTGGAATAGAAATAAGCTCCGATTAATATTAATGAGCAAATAGGGCCCCACCAGATGAAGAATAAGTAATCCCCTAAAAGCAAACTTACAACGGATGAAAACGCTAAGCCTATTGCCTGAAAAAGATTAAGTATTATACTAGAGAACCCTCGATACAAACCTGCTTTTAATTCTCCAGTAGATTTTTCATCATCTTCTGCGAGATCTGCATATACTATATAAGGGAACAAATTCCAACCACCAATAGATGCAACTACTCCAATTATAAAAATAATTCCATATATCAGATATGATTCCATTGGAATAATGCTTATTAAAGTAAAAGGTAATACTATTATCGCAAAAAGAAAAAGAATTAATAGACTCTTTTTTTTACCTAACTTTTCTATAAGTATTCTCCAAAGGTATAAGAATAATAAAACACCAAAAATAATGATTGATCCTCCAATTATAAATTGCAATTCAGTAAACTTTAGAACAACGGTTAAAAAAGCTAGCATTGTTGGTGTTACAATAGCCCAAGCCACACTCGCAAATCCTTCCATAAAATTGAATGATAAATAATTTTTATTTTTTGCAATGGCTTTTAAATTACTAATTAAATTTGAATCTATTTTATAATTTGGTTCTGTTGGCATCATTAGCGCAACAATATAAAATAATTGCACTGTAATTATCCCAAAAATTAATACACCAAGTAAAAATTCACTAGGTATAACACTTGGATTTAATTCTACTTTTAAAGCAAAATCTGTCAAAATTAATAGAGTAAAAATTTGACCTACACCTGCACCTAGATAAATAAATAGGTTTATGAACTGTGAAGCTTTAGGACGGTCGCCAACTTCAAACTGTTCAGCCATCCATGCATTATGTACGGTAGTCATTCCATAACTTGCTTGAAAAAGTAAATCCCATACTAATAGCCAAGTGAATAAGGTTGTTTTATTTGAAATTGGTAAAAACCGATTAGGGATAAGTAAAAATATAAATGATATTCCAAGTAGTGGGCTTAATATTATGAGATATGGCTTTCTTCTTCCCCATTTAGTATATTTAGCATCACTCAACCAACCTAATAGAAATTGAGAAAGTGCGATACTGAGTTTTCCTAAACTAGTAGCTAAAAAAATTTGCCAAGCGGGTAATTCAAAACCAATACTATAGAGCGTCAATAGGGCAAAATCTACGATAGTTAAAAGGATATTTGTACCAAATCTGGGTGTTCCAAAAAGTATAAATTTTTTTAGTCTGCCCCTTTCTATTTGCTCTACTTCAATATCAGTCATACTGATTCCTAAAGCTAATTTTATCAATTTTAATATTAAATATAGATTAGAGACATCTCTATTTAAAAGTTTATTAAAATAAAATAGAGTTTATGAATTAGTTAATGCTGGATTTGAGTCATTAGAAAACTTTAATCCTCTTCCTCCCATCCGAGATCGCGAAGCACAGAACCTAAAGCCTCTGACTCTTCTTCTAAAACAAATTCAGTGTCATATTCAGAAGCAGATACTTCTGATTCAAAATCTGGAGGACCTAATTCTTCAAATGAGGGTAATTCTTCAGTAGGTATCGATTCTTCTGAAATAGACGCCGGTTCTTCAGAGATGGGCTCTTCATCAATTTCCATGGGAGTATAATCATCGAGGGGGATTGGTGGAACTTCATCTTCATATACTTTAAATTGAGTATCAGTGGATAAACTTTCCGCGACTTGAGGAGCCGGAGTTTCAGTGGCAGCTTTCACTTCTTTTTCAAGCCCTAGACCTACTGATTTTGGAATCGAAACAATACCACTTTCAGTGGTAGGTTCAATTTCTTCGAATTCTTCATCTCCCTTTTCCCAATCATCTAAGAATCCCAATAAGTCATCTAAAGCAGCTTTATCTTGTTTTAGAGTGGGTTTTATTATAGGTTTGGCTTCTTCTTCTAATTTTTGTTGTTCGATCTTCTCTATTTCAGATTCTTCGAGGGAAAGCATCATCTCAGTTACTTGATCGCCTGAAATGAGGCTATTCAGTTTTCTTGTTAATTCTCTTAAGTATCCTAAATAGTATCCAATGCTGTAAATTCGAGAAAGGCCTCCAAATACTATGTATTCGTCGTTTATAGCCATTAAAATACAATATCCCGATGTATTGTGTAGGATAATCTCAGTTAAAGCTCCATGAACCGTTGCCTGATTTAATCTTAATCCTAAATCTATTAAGGCGGTACTAGACGCAGAAGTGGCGTCAGCATCTAATTCTGACGAATTTGAACTAGCTACTTTCATTCCTACTCGAGATAAAACTGCAAGATTTTCTAAATCAGTTTTTTCTTCTTCTTCTTTTAAAACAAGCATCAAATTTTTTCGGATATCTTCTGCGATTGTAGACATTTATTTTCCCACCTTGCTCACAATTTAGGTTGAACACGATTTTTTTAAGCTTGAATTTAAGTATAAATAGAAAGCCTATTTTAATATATTTTATCATTACTTTATTTTATAAATTTCAATAAATTCATCTGAGTTGAGAATGGCTTTTCAAACTTATCGAAAGAATATCCTGATAATTGGGTTATAAGTTCCCTCATTTCAATGACTACTTCTTCTGGAGTTAAATCTTCTGTATTTATCGTAAAAACACCCTCTTTATTTGAAAGGAATTGTTTGTAATATGAAAGAATTTTTAATAAATAATCTTTATCATCCTCATTCCATTCCTTCCTTATTTTTTCTAAGGAACCTCTCTCAATAATTCGTTTCATAATTGTATTTGGTTTAGCATTTAAGTAGAAGATATAATCCTCTTTCCATTCAATAGATTTACATGTATCTAAAATAAGATTATAATCTTTCTCTTTTAAGTTTAAACTCTTGGAATAAATTAAAACACATAATGGAGTTCTATCTAAAATTATGATTCTCCCATTGTATTGATTATCAAAATTTACAATATTTTGATTACGTCTAATAAGCTGTTGAAGAAAATGGAGTTCACTTCTAAACCCAATTTGCTTATTAGAGGACCCAAAAGGAAAAGGAGGTTTTTTTACATATCTTTCGGGAAAGAACTTGAATTTTTTATTATCTTTTACTTTTTTATCTTTTTTGAAAAGATTGAATACAGTAGTTTTTCCAACGCCATGTACTCCAGCAATAGAGACTATAATATTGTCTTTACTTCCTTTATTTCTATATACTTGTTTACCCAAGCCTTTTTACTCCAAACCTATTAGATTTAATCATAATAATAAAACTATGGTTTAAATAAAAAATAAATCTAGAGATTATTGATTTATTATATTTTATTAAATTTTATATTTGGGGGGTAATGAATAGTTAAAATTAAAGAGAGATAAGGATAATTAGAATAATATTGAACAAAATATTAGCCAACATAGTATTATATATGTTTCGATTTATTTCATATAGGAATCCAAGCACAACAAACGCTAGAAAATTAAAGAGAAAGAAGTAAATTCCATATGGAATTGTAAAAACTAATAACATAAGAGAATAAGCTAAAGCAACTATGAGTATCACAATATAATTATTTTTAAATCTTTGTTTTAAGGTGTTATGTAAAACTCCCCGAAATACAACTTCTAAAGAAATTGTTCTTACACATAATGTTAATATTAGAATTATAATCCAAATTAACCCAGAATTTCTAATAACTAGATTTTGTTCTTGAATAGCTGATGTGATACCAAAGATATCTAAACCTATATCTGACATGAAGTTAATTAAAGAATCAGAAAAGAAATTGAGTAATAACAACATTAGAGCCCCTAAAATTCCAATGAGAAATGCTATAGGAATTTTTTTAGAATCAGAGTGAAAGCCTAATTTGGTAAAGCTATGCTTTTTATTATAAATATACCATATTGGATATATACCAAAAAGTAATTCAGGAATTTGAGTCAATAGAATTTCTTCAATAGTTGGGGTGGCTGACTCTAATTGTAATGAAAAAGTCATCAGTAAAAAAAAGACAATCACTAATATATATATGCATGTTCCAAAAACATTTAGTCCTTCTTTTAGGTTCCACGTATCTTTCTTTAAAATAAATTTTTGTTCAGGCTCAAATTTCTTATTAGTAAAAATTAAACCAGGTTTCTTTTGGACAATGGCTTTTCTGACTTCAGAAATTTTCTCTAATTCTGTATTGCATATAGGACATTGATCTAAGATCGTAGATATTATTATAGAACCACAATTAGGACACTTTCTTGAAAGATCTACCTTAGAGAAGGGCCTTGGTTTCAAAGCTTTTTTTCCGGGTACAATTTTAATGACTAACTTACCACAATTAGGACAATAAGTCTTACTTTCTGCTATATCCGCTCCACAGAAGACGCAATATTTAATCTTTTTCTCGCTTTCTTTTGACATTACTCTGTTCTTAAATAAAAATCTTTTTTATAATATTACTTTGTAAATTATATAAACTAGAAATTATATAATTTTTGTTTCCATTTTATTCAATTAATTGGATATCATTTTCAATTGATTATCTTATGCTTAAAAAAATTTTTAGAAAGAGAATTAATGAGATACATGAGAAATATAACGATAAAAGCGTTCTGCTCGTAGATGATATCTCTAACTTCTTTGGATTAGAATCATCAGGAGTTAGGAAAGTTCGTGGGAATGGTGTTTTGTTACTTACAGAAGAAGAACTATTTTTTGGAATGTGGAAACCTAAGAAAGAGTTACTAATACAAATTAAATCTATCATAAAGATCACAAATCCAAAATCACATATGCATAGATCAGTATTTAAACCCCTTTTAAAGGTAACATTTACTAATGAAAATGGAGAATCTGACTCAGCTGCTTGGTATGTACCAAAATTAGATGATTGGAATAACGTCCTTAATAAATTGATTTCAAAATATAAATAAAATTCATGTGTTGTTATTATTATTAAACTGCTTCAAATTCTTTTTTGTAACATTATTTAATTCCATTAGTAAAAGCCCGTGATAGTAAGAAATAGAATCAAAATATCCTTCTCCTAAATCTGATTTACCACCATGAATTAATGCTAATTGGGCATTTAATGCTGCTCTCATTAATATTTCAACTCCTTTATAAATTAAATTTGGAGACCAAGTTTTATTAAGTGGATTAGACCACCATGTTGGACAGGAATAAATTCCTCTACTATAGAAGTGTTTAGCAGTATTATAATAATTATCTACTTCCCAATCTTTTGCTAAATCTAAATTATCTGCTAAATTCATTAAATTATTCAGGCTTTTCATTAATTTCCAATAATACTTATGAACACTATTATTTGGATGATCCCAAAGGGGATATGGAATTTTATCTTTAAGATCGTCATTAGTTGTACTCCAACTTGATTCTCGTGGAATAATTTTTTTTTTTGCGATTGGAAAATGTTGATCTAAATCTGATATAAAAATAGTCTTTAAATTATCATCTTGGTCTATTAATTCTAGAGTTTTACCTAAAAAGGTCTTCTCGTAATTTTTAATATGATGTCCAAATGTTTCCCCGTCTAAAGCGGTTAAAACATATGTTGGATTGTTTTTTTCTTTGTTTTTATGCACAGCTTTAATATCTTTTACGAAATTCTTTGCTGTTATATTCTTAAAAGCGATTTTATTGCTAAAAATATCATCCCGAAAGAATAACTGAAGCCCATTAGGAGATGTATAGATTTTATCATATGGCCAATCGACAGGGCACGCTATTCCACTCATAATTACCCATTTGTAGCCTAACTGTCGAATAAATTTAGCAACCTCTCCTGAGATTGCCAATTCTGGTGGAAAAAAACCTTTTCTTTCCCAACGACCAAATTCTTTTCTGTTTAATTCCTCATTCATTTGAATTTGATGTTGAGCTTCTTTTCTAGGGATTAAAGGAAGGATTGGATGAAACTTTGCTGTTCCTACGATTTCAATTTTGTTTTCAGAAACTAAATTTTTCAGTAAATCCATTGTGTCAGATAAACCGAATTCATAAAATAACTCAATAAGGACACCATTAATATTCAAAGAAAATTTCGCAGTATCATATTCCTCAAGCAAGGAAAATAATGATTTATAGCACTCTTTATCTATATTTCTTAAAACTTTAGGATCTTGGGTTGGGGGCTGATATATGTGTAGCAAAGGCGCCCAATAAGCTGTCAAATCGATTGCATCCAAATATTTCTGATTTTAATTTAAATTTCATATTTATTAAATAAAAAATACAATAATAAGATTCCTACTTTTCTATTATAGTTTCTCTTATAAAAGTACCAAAATGTGTCGCTCCAGATCCAACATGTACAAGAACATCATCTCCAATTTTAATATCAACAACAAGTTTTGCTTTACCATCAACTCCGAGTAGCCGAACTGTTTCCGCATTTTGACAAATACAACTTATTTGAATTTTTTTATCACCTTCCATTGTTTCTAATTCAAATCTAAGCATTGGACGTGTTTCTATTTTTACTCTCCCTACAGAGACAATTCTAACTTCTCCTTCAGAATTTACAGCTAAAACTTTATCTCCTCCCTTTAATTCACTTAAATACTTTGTTCGATAGATTTTTTGAGGATCATCATCAGGCACTAAGATATAAGCCGAAACATCCCCTGCATTTACACGAAATGGTCTTGGCGCAACAAATTGAGTTTCAAATGTCTCAGAATGAATCAAGCAAAAACCTTTAGTTGTTGATCCAACTAAAAATCCCTCTCCTATGTTTAAAAGTGAAGTAGTGTCAACGCAAACTCTTTCACTCTCAGGAATATTTTGGATATTTCTAACTGTCGCTTTTTCTAATCTCAAACGATAATCTTCATGCAGCAGTTTTTTCAATTCAATAATTTCATTGATATTTGTTGGTTTCATCCTAATTCCATCAACCCCAATTTCTAGAGTCTTTAACATTATCTCGGCTTCTTTTATGTTTTCCACTGAAGCAATTAGTTCTGTATCGTTTGAATGCATTCCAGCAATGAGGTTTTCGAATGGTATTATTTCCCAATCTTTAGCGGAAACAATAATAAAATCTACATATCGAGTTTTTGCTAATTCAATAATTTCTTGTTCATCTTCTTTGGTTTTTAATTCAAAAAAGAATCCAAAATTCTTATTAATAAATTTCTCATTAGCTAAATTTTCTACTAATATATCCTTATCATCATATACCACATATTTGACGGGAATATTAGGATTTTTGGAATAAAGATTTATCCTTTCAATTTTCTCAAATTCTTTAAAAGTTTCTTGAGAAACAAAATAGTTTATAAAATTTCTATTCAAAGCTTCTTGAACTAGTTCTTTGAGATTTTTACTCTTGGTTTCAAAATCTAATATGATTTTTTTCATGGTGCTCAAATATTGGTCTAGGTTAAACTTTTTTGATGAGAATTATTTTATTATATTATATTAAACAATATTAAATTTTTAAGTCAGAAACATTATTTAATTCATAAAATCAGATAATATAAAATTAAAGTTCTAAATGGTGTAATGATAAAATGGGGTTAAAAAAGAAACTCTTTCCACGTAAAAGCAAAGAAAAGGAAAATTTGGTTACTAAAGCTAAAGGTCATATCCATAAATTGAATTTGATGAACAGAAATTATAATAAACGTTCTGAGATTAGCAGAAAAAACGCAAAAATAGCATTAAAACGAGGCGAAAAAGATCGCGCAAAATCCTATTTAGTACAATATAAGGCATATCAAGCGAAAGTTGACCGTAGTAATAATATACGACTAAAGATTGAAAGACAAATTCAAGCGATAGAAGAGGGAATGCTAATATCTCAAACAGGTGATGTTTTCGGGGGTATTCGAGATACATTAGAGGAGATCGCTACAAAGGCATCGCCAGCTAAGGTTGCTGAAATTGCAGAAGATTCTGAGGCATATGTTGCAGAAATTGAAGAAGCAGCTGATATTTTAGGTGGTGATCCAGAAATTGATCTAGCAATTGATGTTACAGAAGAATTAAATAAACTTGAAACAGAAATGCTTCTAGAACAAGGAGGGGACATGCCTGAAATTCCTGCTGATGATCTACAATATATACCAGATTATGATCTTGAAGAAGAGGAAGCTGAAGTTAAATCAAAAGTTCAACTAAAAGACGAGATCGATAAACTTCGTAAAGAACTGGAAGGATAAATCTTTTTTATAAATTTCTTTTACTTTTTGCATTTAATCTAAATCAATTTTAATAATAACTACTTTAATTCCTTCAAAGCAAGGACCATATTTTTCACTTTATTGATTGCTATTTCATACCCATCTTTTTCTCCGAAAACTTTCAACGGGTAGAAACCACAATCTGGCTTGATAATTAAATTCTCTCTACCATATTGTTCTATTCCTTTCTTGATATATCTTTTAAGAAAATCAACTTTTTCTACATAAGCATCAATTTTCTTATCTTTAATGGGTACAAACTTAGATTCAACAGTTCCCAATGCTAAGAATTTATCAGTTCCTTGGAAATGCCTTTTCTCAAACACCTTAAAATTCTCTTCATTTGTACTAAACTCATGATCTAAAATTTTCACATTTGTTTTTAAAAGAATATCTCGTAGATAGGGACTAATTCTGCCACAGACATGTATTGATGGTAATCCTTTTATTCCAGATATTGTTTTATTAATAGTTTTAATGATAAAATCTTCTGAATGAAACAAAATTTTCCTTCCTACTAACAATCCCAGAATTGGCTCATCACAAGAAATAATATCTATTCCCATATCACTATAGGCCGCTCCGATTTGTTTTATAATTTCAGCAAACTTATCCACAATCCAATCTACCATTACTGCTCGTGGTTCTTCGAAAATTATTGGTTTTAAGCCTTTAGCAATAGAGCTTTTCAATATAGTCTCAAAGGTTAAAGTGAAGGGTCCAGTTAAACAAGCTTTTGTACCCCTAATTGATTTCTTAAGATCTGGATGTTCATTAAAAAAATTAATAATAAATTTTCCATATTCAAGGGCAATGGGTTCCTTTGGTACTTCAAATTCCTCATATAAATAAAATTTTTCATTGATTTCTTCTAATTGAGGAATGATTTTAGATAAAGGAGATAAAAATTGATAAGTCATGGATAAAAGCTGAGGGTAACATGGAAAATCGATACCCATTTGAATTAAATCAGTGAAGACCTTTACCATGTTGTTATATGTATTACTTAAAGGCCAACTTCCTACTAAAGTAGTAAATGGTCCATCCTCTTTATCCATATGATGTAATATATTAATAAAAATATAAATATAAGATAAAAAAAAAATGCAGATTCTGCATAAAACTCAACAACAACATTCTATGTATAAAATCGCCTTTTATCAAAATTTCTACTGTTTCTTTTGAGAGTTTCGACCTCTTCCATATTTTCTTGTAAGTTTTGAATTTTTTTTTCAATTAAATAAATTTCTTTTTGGAGGTTTTTAAAAGTCTTAAAATAATCTACTTCAGATATGATTCCTTGATCAAATTTATTATCAAGTTTTTTCAAAGTTTCTTTCAAACTATATCTTTCTTTATCTAAATCAAGCATTTTCTTATGTTTTTCTTTATCTAGTTTGAACAATTTTTGTTTATATCTATAAGAATTGTCTGGTGGAATATATTCTGAATCAAACATGTCAGATAAATGATTTCTATTGTAATCCTGGAAAATGGCCTCCTTATTTAAGAAATAATCATTCTCATTATAATGATCATTTCTTATTTGGTTTTGAATCTGTGGATTTAAGTTATTATTTAAATAATTATTCGGATTTATTCTCTGTGGGTTATAATTTTGAAAACGATCTAGATTATAGAGATTTTGTGAGAAGAAATTATTCTTATCATAGTTCGGTATTTGAGGATTACCGATAAGTGGAGGTGATTGACCAGGATTAGGTGGGGGATAAGGGGAATTATTAATTCTTTGATATAAATTTGAATTTACTGGAAAGCTAAACCAAGGTTGAGCACTATTTTGGGGATTGAGAAATTGAGAAGGTGTTCGAGATGAAATATTAGGTAATTGGTTGGGGTGAACACCAAAAGGGTGGGCTAAATCCCTATTATGATGATTTAGATTTTCAAAACTTTTATTATATTGGCATTTTATACTAAAAAACGAGTTAATACTTTCTTCAATGAAATTTATTAAGTCATTTAAATCTAAATCAATGTATTGAAGTTTCTTTGCGGTTTTTTCATCATGTATTGTTGTATCGTCAAAGGATCTCGCTAAAAGAATATACTCAATTACTCTAGAAACAGCTTTAGATGGTAATGTAAATTCGTATTTTCCATAGGTGAATTCAATATAGAGTTTTTTGAAAACTTTACCTTTTTCTCTTATTTTTATTAAATCTTGAACAGGAGCTTTGAAAATTAATTCCTTTTTCTTTTTCTTTACTCCATATTTATGAATAAATGAAAGGTCAAAATTAGTTATGAACAAAATTCCTTTATCTTTCTTGTATTTATCATGTGAATTTAAACCATTAGTTAATTTAGCATAAATAGCATATACAGGTTTTTCACCTTCTGCGAGTCTAAGTATTTTATTATATGATTTAAAATAATAACTAACTTTATCTATAAAGTGTAGATTCTTTTTAAACGTTTCAAAGCTATCATTAAATGTTTCTAAATTGATTTTTATAAACTCTTCAATTGAATTATAACTTCGTGATAGATTTTCGAAAATTCCCTCAATGATATTTATATTTGAGTTAGGTTGGGTGTAAATATCAAAGAAATATTCTTTATTTTGATTTACTTGATGAAAATGAACATTAACTTTTTCAAATAAAGTATTTTGAATATATTTAAATAGCTCAAAAAGAGCTAATAAATCTGATTCCATTTGAGGAAAATGATAATATTTATTTGGAGGATCCCTTACTTCCTTTATTTTTGATTGAAATAAATACAATTTATCAAGAATTTCTTTTAAAGGGTTAACAAACAAACGTGTATTTTTAATTAATTCTAAAAAATTCTTTTCTAATTCTTCTTTTTTTTCATATATATTAATAACTTGATGTGAATCACACTTTGGGCAGGATTTTAAGCGTTGATTAACTTTAACAACATTTTCCGATCCACAGTCCTTACAAACTTTCTTATTTTCAGAATTTAAAATTTCTATGTTTTTAGATTTGCATTCTTGACAAATGAAGAAATCCACTTTTTTTTCATGGAGGCATTCAGAACAACAACTGGAGCCACATTCTTCACAATAATAAGCTAACTTTACATAACTGTGACAAAATCTACATACTTGCTCTGTCATATTAATGCTTAAACCCAACCAAATGAAGTAAAAATTACCTTTAAAATCGCTTTATCAGAAGAATAAGAAATTCCAAAACATAAAAAAAGCTATATTATTCTCGTATCATGTAATATCCAGATATAATCGAGTAGAAGAATAAGTATAAAAATTAGAAGGCTATTTAATAATTTTTACTTTTTTTCCTAAAGCCTGCCCAGGAACTCCAGCCTTTTTAAAGTGGGCTCTTACAGCACCATTATTTCCATGTGCTCGAGAAATTACTCCTTTCAATTCCTTACCTGCAATAGTATTCCAAGAAACTGTTCTCCCTATAAGTTTATTTGCATCTTTTCTTGTTTTTATATTAGAGAACACTATGATACAGTGTTTCTGGTGTATTGTATGGCGCCCACGTTTATAGTTTGAAATAACTCCTTCCATACCTAAAATATCCAATTTATTCAATGACATTGTTGAATCCTTAGAAGCCTTTTAATCTTAACAAATTAATAAGTAGAATACTCCAAAACTATTAAGTTTTTTTGATTATTATGAATTCTTTAAAAAGTGCTTGAATTTATCTTTTCTATTATATAAAGTTTTAAACTGAAGAAGAAAAACATTAGGAGGTAAATTTATAGTTAATTTATTAACTTAAAAGACTTATTCCATGCTTCTAAATTTAACCTTTTGATTTTTTCATTGAATTTATCTTCTGAAATTTTGTCATCTTGAATTATCAAATCATTAACTCTAGAGATAATAGTTTTTTCGATATTTGCAAGTTCAATTTTCTTACGTATCGGTTTAGATTTTGTATGCTTGCACCAAAACCATCCAGAATTTACTATTTGATAAGGACCAGGGTTATAATATTTTTGACCTTCAATAGGAAAAGTATAAGGTTTATAAATACTGACACATGGAAGAGTAGTTCCTGTAAACCAGTGAATTGATTTTTTCTCCTTTCTTAAATGAGAAACTTGAGAACCTGTTGATTCAAAACCTCCATGCATACAAATTCCTGCTTGATGTTCTCTCAAAAATTCCATCATTAAACTTGGTGTGATTTTACCTATGTCCTCTCTCAGTAATATTGTAGATTTTCCTCCTCTGGAATAAGGTGAAGGTATAGCAGAAATTGGGGTTCCAGAAAAAGTTATTGCAAAATCGAAATCATCATCATTTTTACAATATCCTTTTTCAATAGCATGTTCAATTATTCCTTTCTTTCTATAGTCTCCTTTGCCTCTAATACTAATACCATTTGAAATTGAACGCACATTTTTGACTTTTTCAACAATCCACCATTTATCAGCAGTCTCTAAGACAAAAGCTTCTTTAGGATCTGCAACTATAAATGAATTATGGTACATCCAACCCGGGTCATCATATGCACAACCACCTCCTTGCCCATATTTTTCTAATAAATCGATTATAACCTCCATTGCTTCTTTAGCTGTTTTTCCTCGTTCAAGACCTAACCTTAATAAATCCATGCCTAATAATCCTATCCTTCTTAATGGTTCATGAGTATATATGGCTTCATTTCCAATTGCAACCCCATTCTCATTAGTACCCATTTCTGCACCCCACATCCAATAAGGTTGGCTCATTAAAGTGGCATAAGTTTCAGGAACTTGAGGAATTTCTAAATATGTACATTTCAATTTATCTCCTTTTTTAAAGCTCCTTCTAGGAGAATAAGTGATTAATTGTACTTCATTAAAAGGGCGATCCGAATTTTTACCGAAAATTACACTTCCATCTTCAGTTGAATTTCCAAGGGAAACTAGAGTATCACACATAAGTCTTCATTTTAAAGAATGTTATATAATAATAAGATTTGTAATTCAAATTTATGTAAGATAATTCAAAGCGGTTAACGCGTAGAGTTTAGTTACATTTAAAACATCATCTATGTAGACAAATTCATCTTGAGCATGATGATTATTCTCTCCTCGAAGAGGACCAAATAAAATAGTTTCAATTCCTTTTTCTTGAAATAATTGGGCGTCAGTCGTAGGTATGAAAGTTTTAAAATCTCTTTCTTCTTCGAAGACCGTTCTAAATGCTTTTTTTACTGCTTTTGCAAAAGTAGAATTGGTGTCTGTTATATGGGGTTTAATAATTAGTCCTATTTGGGCTTTTATGTTTAAGTCAGGATCCTCTTTTTTAAGATCCTCTATAAAATTTAAGATTCGCGTTTTAATATCGTCTAAATCCATTTCTGGAATGACACTAATTAAGCATTGCAAAACACAATTATCTGGAGTTGCAGACAGTGAATTACCTCCATTTATTTTTGTAAAATTTACTGAACCTATTTTAGATGGAAGATCAGGAGGTATTGGATATTTAGTTTCCATTTTTTTGAATTCCTCTTGTAATTCCATTAAAAAATTCATAATTTTTACCATCTTTCCAATAGCGTTTATTCCTGAGTATTTATTACGATTAGGTGGAGGTAAATCTGGATAGGCTTGTGCATTGCGACGTATTCCTTGAATAATAAAAGTCATTTGCATGGTTCCACCTTGATAGGCAATTGGATAATCACAACAAACATCACCTAATAAACAAGCATCTCCACTTACAACTTCATCCTTTACGAGATATTCAGTACCTAATAAACCGCCAATTTCCTCGTTAACAACAGCAGTTATAATTATTTTTCCATTAATTTCTATACCTAGCTCTATTAAGGCTTTAGTAGCGAAAATTTCTGCTGCTACACATGCCTTATCATCAGCAGCTCCACGGCCAAAAATTTTATTCCCAACAATTTCTCCTCCATGAGGATCTTTAGTCCAGCCATCATAAGTGGGAACTGTGTCAAGATGAGCATTAAATATAAGAGATAGTCCATTTTTATTACCTATTTCTCCAATAACATTCTTCCTTTTAACATTCGTATCTATTTTAAATTCCTTCATTTTTGATTCAACATATTTAGATATTTCTTTATACTTCCCTGGTGGTACTTCAGAAGGTATTTGAATCAAATCTTGGAGAAACTGGATTATTTCATCTTTCATACTATCTATTTTTTCCATAATTGTTTTTTCCATATTATCCATTATTTTCACGAGTTTTTTTATGATTCTTAATAAAAGTGAAAATGTTATTATTTATATAAAGTATCCTCCGAAGAAAATATAAAGATATAAAGAAAAGAAATAATAATGAAAATTGCATGAGTTTTAGATTATAATAGTGCTATAGCATCAATCTCAATCAATCCATATGGAAGTGGACAAGTTGCTTCGACAGTACTTCTTGCGGGAAATTTTTCAGAGACACCATTTTGTTCGAAAAATTCTTTGTAAGCTTGATTCATTTCTTTAAAATCAGACATGTTTTTTAAGAAAACAGTTACTTTCACTAAGTTTGAGACATGTGCTCCCGCAGCTTCTAATATTTTTTTGATTTTTTCAAATGCAGCTAATGTTTGTTCTTTAATATCTCTCGCGTCTGGAGTAGTAACTTGTCCTGAGATAAATATAAGGTTACTAGCCTTTATGCCAAGATTATAGGGTCCAGTTTTAGGGCTTCCAGTATCTATTACTTCAAAATTTACCATTTCAATTATCACCAAGAATTTTTTTTAATTATTTCATATTGGTTGTTTAATATTGATAATTACGATTAATTAATAGTTATTAAATTTACTTTTTGTCGTAATTGAGTCAAACAAATCCAATTTTAATTAAGTTTTAATTAAATTCTTTTTTTAACGAATTAGACTTAATTATAATTAAAGATGTACACAATTTTTTGGTTTTAAACCACTAAATGCGTTCTAAAAAGATTGAAATATCTTGAAAGTTAACAAAGATAACATTTGGATATTTACTTTTGAATACGCGGGAATCATTAAAGTAGGCGGGCTCGGAGAAGTACCTGCAAATCAAGCTAAACATTTAGCTAATGATTATAATATTACAATGTTTATCCCTTCACACGGTCAATTACAAAAGCTAGAAAGAACTCTTGAATGGGAAAAGTTACCATTTAACTGTGTAGGACAAATCAATCCTTCACGTTTTGGAATAAATGAACCAGAATCGACATATAATATTGCCTTCTATAAATCAAAAATGAATAATGTAAATATTATTTTATTACATGGGGAAAATTCATTTACTAATAGATTTTTGGATGATAAAATTGTATATAATCCAGACACGCTTAGTGGAAAGATTTGCCTTTTTAGCATTGGAATGTGTTGTTATATTGATTATTTAATTGATAATCGTAAAGATATCCTTCCAGATATAATTCATATTCATGATTATCATGCCGTTATACCATTTATTGGAATAAAACAAATATTAGCTAAAAATGGATTAGATGTAGCGTCAATAATTACAATTCATTTATTGACTTGGCCGAGGTATGCGATAGATTTTTATAGAGTATGTGGAATAGACCAAACTCCAATTTCTATTCATTTTAAAGAAGGTATTAAATCATTAACTTTTCGTGAAATTTTCTCAATATGTGAAAAAATAAGTGGAGAGTATCAACCACCTACTATAGAACAAGTAGGGGCATTTATCAGTGATTTAGTAACAACTGTAAGTCAATCCTATTTAAAGTCAGATATAATTCCAAATTGTGGTAAGGAGTTAATTGAATTCAAATCGAATTTCGTGTGGGACGGTTGTGATTGGGATTATAATGAAATTTTTAAGCAAATATTGGAAAATCATGAACAAGAAATAAGAGATGTTTTACATATATCATATGAAAAGAGCCTAACTTTGTCAGATATGAAGAAATTTTTGTTAACCCATAAGCTATCCCATTTAGACAGGAGCCCATTAATTCAATCAGAAAAGGTTTTAAAAGTGATTAATGAGATTTCAAATGGAACTGAATTCGTCAAGAACGGATATATTAAAGCCTTTGACCAATCGGGTCCTTTAGTAATTACAACTGGAAGAATCTCCCCACAAAAAGGATTTGAAACAATTTTTGAGGCTATTCCTATAGTAATCAAAGTAATCCCATATGCTAAATTTTTATTCCTCATATTACCTACTGATTATAGTTTAAATGAAATTCGGACTTATGCTCAATATGTTAAAAAGTATCCTAACAACTTGAGAATTATTTTTGGAGTAGCAACAGATATATTTCATCTTGCTCATATTGCCTCTGATGTTTATTGTGCTTTATCTAGATGGGAGCCATTTGGTATCATCGCTTTAGAAGCAATGTCTACAAAATTACCTGTAATAGCAACAAAAGTGGGAGGATTTCAAGAATCAATAATAGATATTAGAAATTTTCCAGAAATAGGTACAGGGATCTTAATTGAGAAAGATAATCCAGCTAAATTTGCGGATGTATTAATCTCTCTCTTTAAATTAAAGGAAATTTCTGAGAAAGTAAAAAATAGGGAGGCTATATATGAAGCTGAGAATCTTCAATTAGTTAATCAGATTCCTGATAAAATACTTAAATCTTTAGTACTATTAGATCCAAATTATTACAATAAGATTAAAGAAAACTGCTATAAAAGAGTAGAAAAAAATTTTAGATGGAGTATTGTAACTATGAAATTAATTGAGTTATATGCATTGATAAAGAATCTTCGATTACCAAACACTTAAAGAGCCAATATATTGATTATTTCAAAAAAAATTCTCTTTTTATTTAAATTACCGGAAAAAAGAATTATTTAGGATTCCAAAAAGAGTGTAAGTTCTGAAGTATAGCATTTGGTTTATCAGGAATTATTTCTAATTCTTTTCTTATCCAATCTGAAATCCATTTATATTTTGCTTTAAATCTACTATCCATGAAAATTATTGCCCCTTTGTCAGAAATCTTTCTTATTGGTCTTCCTGAAGCTTGATTTGCTCGTTGTACAGCGGGGTATAAGTAAGCGAAATTCCAGCCTTGCCTATTAAATACTTTATCATAATATTTTATTTTTGCTTCTACTCTTGGAGTAGGTAAATGATATGGAAATCCGGCAATAATTACAGAGTTCATGAAATCCCCAGGATAGTCCTCTCCTTCTGAATTTCTTCCCCCACATACACCTAATAAGACGGCGCCTCCATTTGTAGCCATGCTTTTATAATCGTCCACTAATAAAGCATTTTCCGAGGCAGATAATCCAGATTCCTCAATGAATAGTCTTTTTTTATTCTTTTTTACAACAGTCTCAAGTCCATTTGTTAATAATCCTTTAAGGATTTTATAGGAGGCACAGAAAATTCCGATATTTGCGGGAGTGCAATGTAAAACTTCATCAATTTTTTCAGTCATTTTTTTAAACATAGTCGGAGTTCTACTATCTCTTTTAGTATCTACACCTTCTGTTATCATAGCCTTGATATTTCTATTACTAAACGGTGAATCTGCAATAATGCCTTTATAACTCTTGCCGCACTCATTCAATCCCATTAAATTATTATAAACATATGGGTTTACAGTTCCAGAGAGATTTAAGCATGTATATCCTTTTTTCAAAATAGGTATTACAATTTCTCTTGGATCTAATGCTACAATTTCAAGTGAGATTAATCGCTTTCCTTTATTCGCTTTAACATTATAACAAAAGAAATAATTTTCTAACCAATATGTTTCTAACCACTTCAACCAAAATTCTGCTAATGAACCAACAAAGTCTCTCGAAATTTCTCCATTTGCTAATTTTTCCTCATGAATAGATACACTGAAATCATGAAGCTCTTCAATAAAATTCTTAAATCCATTTAGATCAGAAAATCCTAGTTTTTTATAAATCGATATTAATAATTTATCTGGTTCTAATGCTTTTTCTTCCAATCTAAGATTTTTTTTTTTAACTCGTAATTGATCTAATAATATTTTTACGAAACTTTGCATTAAAATAGGGGATCTATACATTTCAAGATCTTTTAAACAGATTCTTAATGAATATGGTGTGATTTTTTTTGAATTAATTTCTGTGGCAACGTCAATTATATTATGGCATTCATCTAATACTAAGATACAATTTTGGAGTTCTTGACCAATAAATTCTAGAAAAGATTCACGAATAAAAGGATTAAAAATCCATTGATAATTACAAATAATAACTTTCATTGCTTCAAGTAAAAATTTGCTTAAGAAATAAGGACAGAATTTATGTTCTTTACAGAATATTATTAAATCTTCTGCATCAATTGGCTTATTAAATAATTCTGGCGCGATTGATAATGGGTTTTCACTTTGTCCCCTTTTTTTTAATAAATTTAAGAAATAAATACAATTCCGATTTTTTCTTAAATCACTACAAACAGACATAGCTTCCCTTGGATTTAGTTTGAGAGATAATAATGTTTTATTTAAACACATTTCGTTTCTGCCTCTTATCGAAATACCATTAAGCTTAACCTTAAGATTGTCATCGACTTTCTTTTGTGAGATTTTTATCAATTCTTTTATTATTCTACGATTTTGAGAATGTGTCCGACACATATAAATAATTTTTAGATTCTTCTCAAATGCTAAAGGGAGTAAGCTGCATAAGGCAATAATTGTCTTTCCTGTACCATTAGGAGCTAATAATAAAGTGATTTTTTTTGACCTTGAACTTTCTTCAATTTGTTTAGTTATATTTTCTTGATTTTCTCTGAATTTCTCGTAAGGGAAAAAAGATAGATATTTTATTTTTGTACACCAAAATCTAAATTATATTTTTCATACTACTTTAGAACTTATATTGTTATAGACTTTAAAAATTTAAAAATTTATAATGTTAATCATGTAATATTGGGTTTCTTGCTGCTAAGACGGCATCTAAACGTTTAACAGAGGTATTATGAGGTGCATTTTTTAAAATTTCGGGATCATTCTTTGCTTCTTCATATATTTTATTCATTACTTCCACAAAATAATCTAACGATTTTTTTGACTCAGTTTCAGTAGGTTCTATCATTAAAGCACCAGAGATTATCAATGGAAAATATATTGTGGGTGCATATAATCCATGATCGAGAATACGTTTTGCAATATCTTCAGTCGTGACTTCATTAGGCATACCTCGATCCGAAAGTACAAATTCATGCTGACAGATTCGGTTAAAAGGAAGATTGAAGTTCTTTTGCAAGAGAACTCTTAAATAATTAGCGTTTAAAACAGCGACTTGACCAACTCTTTTTAATCCTTCAGCCCCTAGAGCTAAAATATAAGCATATGCTCTAACAATCACCCCGAAATTACCCCAAAAGGCTTTTATTCTTCCAATTGATTTATCATTGTTCTCGTTACACACAATCCCTTGCTGAGTTGAAATTAAGCAAGGTTCAGGAAGAAAAGGAATAAGTTCATTTACGACTCCAATGGGTCCTGATCCTGGACCACCACCACCATGCGGAGTGGAAAACGTTTTATGCAAATTTAAATGGATAATATCAAATCCCATATCCCTAGGACGACAGATTCCTAACATTGGATTTATATTTGCCCCATCATAATAGCATAGTCCGCTATTTTCATGAACAATTTTCGTGATTTCCTTAATTTGTCTATCAAATACTCCTAGTGTATTGGGATTAGTAAGCATAATACCCGCAACATCACCTTCCTGCATAGCAAATTCTAATTGATCTAATGGAATCTCTCCGTATTTGTTTGATTGTATTTCTATAATTGAAAATCCTGCCATTTTTGCCGATGCAGGATTAGTTCCATGAGCAGAATCTGGCACAATAATTTTAAGCTTTTTAAGAGCTTTACTCTCAAAATACTTTTTCATTATTAATAAGCCAACTAATTCTCCATGAGCTCCAGCTGCCGGTTGCAATGTAAATCCATCCATACCGGTTATTTCTCCTAATAATTTAGAGATGTGATAGAGCAATTCAAGACAACCATCATTTTCTTCTTGCAAAGGATGAATATAGGTAAATTCAGGCATTCTAACTATATTTTCGTTTACTTTAGGATTATATTTCATGGTGCATGAACCTAATGGATATATACCTGAGTCTACTCCATAATTTCTGTTACTTAAATTAATGAAATGACGAACTATTTCAACTTCTGGAATATTGGGAATTGGTAAATCTTTTCTTTGTAGAGTATTCGGTAAAATTTCATTAATATCAACTTCATCAATATCCATTTGAGGTACAAAATTTTTCAGTTCATTCTCAGTTTCTTTTTCAAAAATTAATTGAATATTAGAACACACGATTATTGCCCCTCCACGTTATCTTTCGAAGCAGAACGAGCGGCTTCAAGGAAATTATTAATTGATTGTTTTGAGTTCATTTCAGTTACACATACTAAGGCGATACTTTTCATTTCAGGATAATAATTCGTAAGTTTTAAAGGAGGTAAAAGTTCTTGTTGTCTACATTGCTCGATTAAAAATTCAATGTCGGGACATTTGACTAAAAACTCATTATATGTTGGCTTTTTATTTAATATTTTATAACCAGGAATTTCACTAAGTTTTTGTTTTACATAATGTGTTTTTTGAATATTTTGCTTTGCAACCTCTTTTAAACCAGTTCTTCCTAATGCTAAGAGATATGTCAGTGCTGCTAATGAACATAATGCTTGGTTTGTGCATATATTAGAGCTTGCTTTTTCTCTTCGAATATGCTGTTCACGTGCTTGCAATGTTAAAATAAATCCTTCTTTTTCACCATTTATTTCTTTCGTTTTTCCAATCAGTCTTCCTGGCATCTTTCTTAAATATTTTTGTTTAGCAGTAAAGATTCCTAATCCTGGTCCACCAAAAGAAGGTGTTATACCAAATGATTGTCCTTCAGCGACAAAGATATCAACGTCAGTTGCTCCTGGAGGTTTTAAAACTCCTAAACATGTTGGATCTGTCATTACTTGAATGATCAAACAATTAGGGCAATTATCTCTCACATTTTTTATAATGTTAGAAACATCTTCAATATCACCAAAAAAATTAGGACTTTGAAATAGTACTGCGGCCACATCGTCGGATAACATATCTTTTAGATTTTCTTCATTTGCAGATTTTATATTAATATTTTGTCCCCAACAATAGGTTCTAATAACTTCTACATATTCAGGATGAATTCCTCTAAGTAATATTACAGAACTCTTCCGTGTAATAATTGTAGACATGATAGCTGCTTCAGCAAGAGCGGTTGATCCATCATACATACTTGCATTAGCAACATCCATTTGAGTTAATCTAGAAATCATTGTTTGATATTCATAAATAGCTTGTAAATATCCTTGGCTAGCTTCAGCTTGATATGGTGTATAAGCTGTATAAAATTCTGACCGAGAGGTCACAAAATCAACTAAGGAGGGGATATAATGAAAATAACACCCAGCTCCTAAGAAAGAACTTGAATATACTTTATTCTTATGAGAAATTTTTTCCAATTGACGTATAAGATCTGGTTCAGATAATCCAGAAGATAAATTAAGCTTTTCAATAATTAAATCGCTAGGAACATCTTGAAATAGTTCTTGTAAAGATTTTACACCAATTACATTTAACATTTCTTTAACAGTTTTGTCATCATGAGGTACAAAATCCAATTTAAACAACTCAGTTATTAAATTATTCAAAAATTAAATAAAACAATAAGGAAAAAAATTTTAATGTTTTTCGTTTTGGATTATTTCTTTATATTTTTCAGCAGATAAAAGCTCATCTATTTCACTCGGGTGAGAAAACTTGATTTTAATCATCCATCCATTTTCAAAGGGAGATGAATTAACATTCTCCGGGTTATCAGCGAGATTTTCGTTTATACCAATAATTTCTCCTGATAATGGCATGATTAAATCACCAACAGCTTTTACTGATTCAATTTCTGCCGCATTACTTCCTCTTTCAAACACCATACCAATTTCAGGAAGTTCCACAAATACAATATCACCTAATTGATATTGGGCATAATCAGTAATTCCAACTGTTGCCACTGAATCTTCAATTTTAATCCATTCGTGAGTTGAAGCGTATTTTAAATTATTAGGACATTCATAATCCATAAATTTTCACCTTTTCTTCGCTATAAATCGTTCTTTTTACACATTACGGTAAAATGGTGTAGTTGTTATCTCTCCTCTTAAGAGTTTATTGCGAATTTCAATTTTTATTTCAGTCCCTACTTTCTTATATTGATTTTTTACAAGTCCTAAACCAATAGTTTTTTTAAGCGTAGGTGAATACCCACCAGAGGTAACAAATCCAATATCATTGCCATCCTTAAAGATTTTATATTTCTCTCTAATAATACCCTTATCAATTAAATTAAGACCTACTAAGATTCTTTCTGTTCCTTCAGATTTTTGTTTCAATAAAACTTCTTTTCCAATATAGTCAATTCCCTCCTTAGGCTTCACTAGCCAAAAAAGGCCCGCTTCAACAGGAGTAATAGAATCACTTATTTCGTGCCCATAAAGTGAATAACATGCTTCTAATCTCAAAGAATCTCTTGCGCCTAATCCTACTGGCATAGCTCCGGTCTCTATCAAATCATTCCATATTTTTTCTGCAAATACATTTTCAAAAGATATTTCAAATCCTCTCTCTCCAGTATATCCCGTTCTCGCTAGAAAAACAGGATTGTTTTTAATAGTGCAATGAACAAAATAGAATCGATTGATCTTTGATAAATCTACATCTACTAAAGGTTGAAGCAATTCATCTGCGTTAGGACCTTGAAAAGCCACACGGGTTCTTTTCTCTGAAAGGTTTGTGATTTTTACGTCTTTTTTACCAATATGATCTTTTAACCACTGGAAGTCTTTTTCGATATTACCTGCATTGACAATCATTCTAAAACGCTCTAGATTTTCCTCGTAATAAACGAGATCATCAATAACAGTTCCATTTTCATAACACATACAAGAATATTGACCTTTAGACGGTTCTAATAAATTAAGATCATTTATCATTACATATTGAAGAAAATCAATTACATCTTTACCTTCAAGAATAAATTCTCCCATATGTGATATGTCAAAAACACCAGCGTTAGAACGAACTGCTTCGTGCTCTTTTATAATGCTCTCGTATTGAACTGGCATCATCCATCCAGCAAAACTAACCATACGAGCGCCACGGTTTAAATGAGTCTCGTAGAGAGGAGTTTTTCTATTATCAGTTAGTTTAGTGTTCATAATTTCTACACAACATTACAGTACTAATGTGTTTAAGTTATATAGTGGAATAGTAGAAATCATAAAAATTTATTTATTAAGTATATTTTAATAAAGAAAATGAATGAAAAAAATAATAATAACCATTATTTATCATTAAGAGCCTTAATCTCTGAGAGTCTTTTAAGAGATTCGAGTTTGTTCACTTTCCTATTTTTATTAATCATTGCTCAAGGAGGGGAAAATATACTCCTATTATTATTTCCTTTAATTACATTTACATTTTCATTATTTTTTAGAATTCTTAGTAGTAATAAAATGAAAACTGAGTTTAAGAATAGTCTTATTGTATATAATCCTTTAGGTTTAGAAAGAAAACATGCAAATCGGTTATTTTATTGTACGCTTTTCCAACTAATCTTAATTTTTTGGTTAGGTGGAGAATCATTATATAATCCTCATATAGTTCTTAATTATATCTCATATTTTTTAGGATTTCTTATCTTTTTATATACATTTGGTTTTTTTTGGATTTTTATTGATTCATGGAAATATACAAAGATAGAAATTATAACAGACACAACTGAAGCCAGATCAACTCTACCATTTTCTAAAGATTTAAGAAATATATTTTCATTTCTAAAATTGAATAATTTTAGGATGGTTGCTTACATCACTTTTTTCGTTTTCATTATTTTAAACATACTAAACATAATAACTCTTTTTTTCATAAATTATGGTACTATTGGAATACAATTACTCCTTCCTGGTTCTCAAATTATAACAATTTCTTATTTTTTCTATGGATTTCTTATTATTTCACCAACTTTAACTATTGTTTTCCTAATTAAGAATTATAAAACTAACAATAAAATTAGTAAAGAGAAATTGGATAAGATTCTCGAGCCATTACCAAGAAACCTTCAAATTAAAATAATTGAAAATCTTAAAGCATTGAATAATAGAATAAAAGAACAATTAAAAAGCGAATGAAAAAAAGTTATTTGCCAAGTTGAGAAAACAGCTTAACTAATTCTAATTAATATGTCCTTTTCTTTTTAATATTGTACGAGTTAAGGTTTCAAAAATTTTTTTATTATTTTCTCCACTTTTTGAAGAAGTCTCTATAAAATACTCAATATTGTATTTTTCTTTAAATTCTTTAGCGTGGTCAAGTTCAACACTTCTCCTAATATCTGCTAAGTCCGCTTTTTCCCCAACTAAAATAAATACAGGATTATCAGCATTATTATTAACGATTTGGTACCATTCTTCCAAATTATCAAAACTACTTCGCCTTGTAATATCGTAACATAATAAACACCCAGTTGCACCTCGAGAGTAATTAGGCAAAAAAATTCTAAATCGTCGTTCTCCTGCGAAATCCCAGATTTGAAGTTTTACCGAGGTTTTTTCATTGATTCTGATATTTTGGATCGCAAGATCTGTTCCAATTGTAATTTGTTGTGGAATGAATTGTCCAGTTGTTAATCTTTGTACCATAGTACTTTTTCCGACGCCTCCATCTCCCACAATAACGACTTTAAAGAGAATTTTTCGATTTGACATTCTATTTAACTTATATTGAAAATTAATATTATTATAATAAATCTTAATCGTAAATAATTTTTCTTTCTATAAATAATAGATTGAACGGATTTTATATTTAATTTGCTAAGAAATTATCATTTTCTAAAAAATGTGGTGTTAATTAGTTAAAATAATAATAAAAAATAAAAAAGAAATTATTAATCTTCCAGAATATTCTTTAACTCATCAACATTAAGATTTAGGTATTTAGCTGTTATTAAATCCTTACTTAAAAGAGTTAAGAAATTTTTCTTGCGTTTTTTATTTAGAAACTTCTTCATCTCAGATAAATCTGGATTAGGATCAGTAACTTCAATTAATTTATTTTTGACGGCAGTATCAACTAATTTTTGCCCTACATCAGTTCTAATTATAAGAAAAGCTTCACCTGAACCTTTTGGAGCGCCCCATGGGGAATATGAAATATCTGAGAATTCTCCTGAAAAGTCAGTACAGTACTTACAGCCCGGTAATCCCCCTGAAGAACACGCATAGGCTATCTTTAATGATGTACGTTCTGCTCCTGTGTTAAAGTCCGACGTTAGAATTTTTGCAAGACCTTGAAGATGACAAGGATTAGCTAAAATACCAATATCACGTTTATAGTCTTTATAGGCTTTTCCAATTCCTGTAACTAAGGGACCTGCATTCTCCATTGTAGACTTTGGTATATATTTTTTTGCATCTTTTGCATTATCTACCACAATAGGAAATGCCACAGGAGGTTTTTTACTTTTAACTTCGCTTAGGACCATATGTTTTACAATTCCTGCTTCAAAACCTGCAACAACAAGATTAGATAATATATCATCCTTATTTTTTGATTTTACTTGAACTATATCGCTATAGACTCCAACAGCTAAATCGATACGTGTTTTCCCAAAAAGTTTCATCTCAATCTCTGATATAGGCAAAAAACTTCTTGGACAAGAATTATAGCAGAGCCCTACAGTTTCAGCACATTCATCTACTACATATGCTTCCCCTGTTTCTTGATTAAAATCCATATGTGGACAGAATGCGTTACAAGAGCCACAATGAATACAAAGTCCTGCATAAATTACTTCATTTTCGAGATCTTGACTTGATTTTTCAATTTTCATATTATTAATCACAAATTTAACAGATATGTAATGGTAAAAATTGTTTTAATTAATGATTTATAGAATTTTACATGTCATTTAAAGGTGTAATAATTATAGAATGAAATTTCACACTCTCCAAATCACCGAGATCTATAAATTTATATTTGCTATTAATTTGGATAAAAAATAAATTTAATTATTTTTAAGATTTAAAATAAAATATAAAAGTAAATGTGAAAAGAATAGATACTTTAATTGAAATTAATTAATCGACATATCCTAGAGCTCTTAACCGATCTATAATTTTATCTTGTTCTTCTTTTTTTAACCTTTCCCCAACAAATTCTTTAAATTTCAGTTTTTCGATTTTCTTCTTAAACTTTTCAATTAATTGAGGATAATTAGGAGCAACATTTCGTTTTTCAAAAGGATCTTTTTCTAATAAATATAATTCTTCTTTAAAATTTTTCTTAAATGGAGACATGATATATTTATATTTATTAGCAACACGGAGTCCAACTAACCAATCTTCTTTTTTGGGAATATTTATACCTACAGCTTCTAGATAGGCATCTCTATGTGAAAATTCTTTTCCTTCTATTATTGGCATTACGGTTTTTCCAGTAACTTCATTATCGGTTTTTATATTAACTAAATCTAAAATTGTTGGAAAAATATCTATATGCCTGATCTGTACATTTGATTTATTATTAGGAATTATCTCTTTATTATAAAATATTAATGGAACTTTAACTAATACATCATAAATACTATACCCATGGCCAACATGAATAGGTCTTATTATTTTAGAATATGGAATTTTAAAAATATTATATTTTTTTAAGGATTTAACGCATTTTTCTATAATATTTTTTGCTTTTCTTTCGATTCTTGAACGTGAAATTTGTTCTCCATGATCTCCTGTTAATAATATTATAGTATCATCTCTCAAAACATTAAAAAGTTCACCTAAATATTTATCTATGCTAGAAATTGCTCTAGCATATTTTGTTTTTCCATATTTTTCATAATTAAGTTGATTTAAAACAATCCTAGGTTCATGAAGCGCCCAAATATGCAGAAGAACAAACCATGGTTTTTTATAATCAGATTCAAATTTCTTTATTAAAAATTTACCCCACTCTGTATGAATTGTTTTATCTCGATTCCTATAATTGAATTCATCAAAACCTTTATCTAATCCGATTTCTTGTCTTACTGGTCCTGTTACTTCAGCATAAGTATGATATCCATTCTTTTTTAAAATTTCAGGGTAAGTGATGACGTTTTTATTTAACGCATAACCAGAGTGACTCCTCACACCACTTTCAAAAGGGTATAATCCGGTAAGTAGACTAGAAAAGGAGGGTGTTGTTGTAGAAGTAGTCGCTATTGTATTTAGAAAGGAAAAACCATTCTTCTTTATTTCATTTATGTTAGGAATATGACTTTTATTAGCTTCATAAATATAATCCGCCCGTAAGCAGTCTATAACAATAAATAATATATTTTTTAAATTTTTCATAAATACATTTTGCTCTTATAAAACTTAATTAATCTAAGTTTGTATAAACGATAACAACTTTAAAATTTTCTTCTCCATTAAAATTTCTTTCTAATTTATTTTAAAGGTTTTCAAAAAACCCCAAATGGCTCAATAAGTTTTTTTAATAAACAATTTCAATTATTTCAGTAGATCTACTCATTTCATTATTTTTTAAAATAAATTTAGTGGAATTTAAATATTAAATTTGAGATTCACTTATAAAACTCGAAAAAACGCACGATACTTTTTACATGCTAGAGTTTCTACATTAGAGTATACAAAATTTTGTGGTACCGATGCCATAGGGAGGAGGGTGACAAAAATTAAAAAAAAAATATGGAGACGCACCACAATTAATTTTATTTGTAATTGTACTAAAATAATTTTGATTTAATTTTTTTTTAAAAGCATTGACTTAAATTTATAATAATAATAAAAAGTATGGAGTCAAAAATACAACAATTTTCAGCTTTCCAGATATATAGCACTGGTACAAATGATAAAATCGATTTGATGGTAGATCATCTGTGGATTCATGATAAAAGAGTATTTTTTAGAGTCGTAAAAGGCATCGATCCAAATGAGCATTATTTCAGAAAAGAACATGGAAAGAATATTTACTCTATAAAAAAAGAAGATCTTGTTAGTATTCGTTGCCGGTTATATTTCTAATTGTTCTCCTGTTTTAAAAAAACAAAAAAAATAAAAAAAATCATGAGTAGTGGAAAAAAAAAAGAATATCTTGATTTTATATTTGAATGTGAGCAATGTACAGAATCATGGTCAGAAAATTTATTAGATTTAATAGATAAATGTACTACTGAAGAATTAATGAGCTTACTTAGACATATTCAAAGAAAATTAGAAGAAAAAGATTAAAATTATTTATTCATAAGTTCAAATTTTTTTAAGAAAGGCATTAAAGGATTCTTTCTTTGAGTTTTTTTAATTTTTCAATATAAGTTGGACAGCTTTTACACTCTGGGATCTTACATAGAAACTGTTTTTTCGGGAGAATACACATATTTTTAAATGGGCAAATAAATAGCCTTAATTTAGAAAGAAAATCTAATTGAAGACTCATTATATTCATATTTTTTAGATGTTTTTAAATAAAAAACGCGAGCTGATCTTTTTAAAATATTGGAGAGCGTAAATTTTATATATAAAATACATTTCTCCCCAAAATTTGAGGAAATTCATATATAAAAAATAAAAATTTTTTAATTTTCATCTTCAGCTTCGTCTAATAAACGGGAACAAGTATCATTGAGTTTTTTTATTAAATGATCACGATCTTTCCAAGTAATCCACGTGCTTCCTGATTTTTCAAAATGAAATCCATCGTATTGTTCACTTATTTTAGTTAATGTTTTTTTAACAAAACTCCAAGAAAACCCAGTTTCTTCCACAATTTTTGCAATGGCAATCGGATGATTTAAATCGAGTGAATTATTAAAGTAATCAATAATTTTATCGAAACCCGATTTAGGAGCATTGTTCTCTTCAGACATTAGTTATTCTTTTTAATTAACTCTTATTTTATAAATCTATTTTTCTTATAAATTACACACAATTATAATATAAAATTATTGATTAATGTTTGTTTGGATTATATAAGATTATTATTACTTTCTTATTTTCGCATTTGAATAAATTTGCCAGATTTCATTAAATTACAAGGGTTAAAATAATTCAGATTTGATTTTCCAACGAAATCTTCTAGCAGCTTAACCCATTGTTCATATTTTTTTTTCCCCATACCAAATGGTCCAGGCATATCCATTCCAGCAAACATTGTATCGTCAATAATTTTATATCCAGAAACTATCCTCTCTTCTAAGAGTTTACATCCTTCATTCAACTGAATTGCCATAAAAAGCTCAAGATCGAGAATTCTTGCTTTTCTATCTAAATTTATTTGTGGTTTACCTTCAACCCATTTAAAAAGGCCTTCTCCAGTTTTTCTACCTAATTTTCCTTCATTTACTAATTTTGTTAGAGTTTTTCCAGGAGAAAAATCAAGTGAAACAACTTTCTCAAAATATTTTAAAGTATTATAAACTACATCAAGGCCCAAATAATCCCATTTGGCTAATGGCCCGACTTTCATTATTTCTTTTACATCAGCATCTAAATTTTCTAATGGTATGCCTTCCTCCATCGCATAATCAAGAAGCCAGTTTAAATAAGCACTAATTCCTAACAGTAACCGATTTACAATAAATCCCGGACTCTCTTTTTGAAGAACGGGTAAAAACCTTCTTCCTTTGAGAGCAGGTAATTGTTCGCAAACCTTTTTAGTAATTTCAACTGTTTCTTCTGAAGTTTCTCTACCTTTTATAATTTCAATTAATCTAAGTACCACTATCGGAGTAAAAAAATGGCACCCAATAACTTTATCTGGTCGTCCTGATAAAGAAGCAATCTTTGTTATACTCATCGTTGATGTATTTGTAGCCAAAATTGTATGTTTTGGAGCAAAATTCCCTAATTTTTCGAAGAGTTCTTGTTTAATTTTCATTTTTTCAGGAATTGCTTCAAAGACAAAATCTACATGAGAAACCGTTTTCTTTAGATCTATTTCTGTTTTAAGATTTTCCATAAGGGCGGAAGTCGTATATCCTTTCTTTAACTTTCCTTTAGTTTCTAATCTTCTTAAACCATTTTGAATTTTGTTTATTGCTTTTTCGAGTATTTCACTATTTAAATCATTTAATAAAACAGGTTTTAATCCTCCCATTAAAGCAACTTGGGCAATTTCATGACCCATCGTTCCAGCACCAATAACTGCAATTGTATTAATATTATATATATTAGCCATCGCTTTAATCCTCACTTTCGATAATAATAAATTTAATTTAAGCAATAAATTAAAGGTTATTTCCTTAAAAAAAATGTAATCTTAACTAAAAGAAAAAAGTTGAGATTAAAAACCATGAGAGTAACATCGTTCCTATACCAAGAAAAATCGAAATGGGTAGACCAGGTAAGATTTTGTTTCGTTTTAAACCTGCAATAGTAATTCCAGTACCTACAATTGTTGCAAATGCAGTCAAAATCATAATTATTAGATTATTAGTTTGAACTAGGGCACTTGAAGTAAGCATGCTATAAAAAGCTAAATCACCTATTCCAATTTCCAATTTTGAAGTATCATACTCATATTCTCCAGTTTTAATTTTTTGTTGTAATTCTTGTTCTGATAGAACAACATCTTCCTCTGGATTTGACGCAATATCAATCAATTGTTTGATTGGTCCATGTTTATATAACACAGCGAAAATGTCCCAACATGAAATCCCAATTAAGATAGCTAAAGTAGTCCAAAGAGGCATTAATACACCCATAGATGCTCCAATTAATAATCCTATATATAAGACGATAAAATTTTTTATTTTTATCGATTTTGAAGTAAAATATAAATACAGCATAAGAATGGTAAAAAAGGCTGTTAGAAAAATCATTTCATAATAAAATAGATAGAATAAATGTGGTGAATTTAAAAATAATAAATATATAATAATTTCCCCAAAAAACCAAGTTTGAAAAAATCCAACTAATCCAAAACTAAATCCAAAAATATACATTAATACACCAATACCTTTTTTCTTTATTATGAAAATTATGACAAAAGCAGAGATTCCCGCTAATGCTGTATAAATTAACCCATTTAAAATTCCTCCTAGTGCTCCAAATTCACTTTCTGAAATGTATCCACCATCAATTTGAATTCCTGCTTCAACATATGCTAAATAAGCTAGGATTGCTGAGATCGCAACTACGAGAATTATTGGTATTGGATATAAATTTCTTTTGATTCTGTAAGTTGGAAAAAAGTGAGGGATAAAATCTTTTTCAACTACATCTTTGTCCCTTTCTTCTAAATTTATAGAATTTTTGACAATTTCTTTATTTAGATTTGTTTCCTCTGAATTTTCTATTAAATCTGTCATGTTTTCATAAAATTGATAGTAAAAAAATAATTAATCTAATTTATAATAGAATTTATGACTTAAATACCTATTAATAATAAATTTAAACCCACTATTTCAATTTTATTCAATGAAAGAAACTTCTTATAGAACGTAACTTTTAAAACTCTGATAATGCCAAGATTTCAGAAATATGAGCAAAAAATTCGCAGATATAAAGATAAATTAAAAAAACTAATTACAAGAATAGGAATATCTTATACTGACGAATTTGAATTAGATAATGAAATACCAAAAAAGCTTTTATTGCCGTGTCATATAGGAATTCTATTTTTTGGAGAATATGATAAAGCTCTTTTTGAAAAAATAAAGCATTATTTAACTCAAGTGTTTGATTCTTTTTTTTTTACTATCAGAAATTTAGGGACTTACAATTTTTCTTTTGAATTAATCTCTAAAGGTGTTAAAACCGAATATGGAGAAATAAAAAAAACTTCGGGTAGAATTAAGATACATCCTACTAATAAGTTTTATCAGATTTTAATAAATAAAAGAATAGAAGAAAACCTTGGAATGATAATTGCAGTTACTGATCTTCCTTTATATTCTAGTAGTGATGATAATATTCTATTTTTATTTGGAGAAACACATTTAAAACATCGTTGTTGTGTAATATCATCATTAAAGTTAAAAGAACAGTTCTATAATAGATTAGCAAATTTTAAAATTTTTGAGCAGCGAGTTATTAAAGAAGTAATTCACGAAATTGGACATATCATATTAGGTCCAGACCATTGTCTCAAAAATTCATGTGTTATGAGATTCTCTCATGATGTAAAAAAAATTGATGAAAAGTCATTTGATTTTTGTAATAATTGTAAAACAAAATTAGAACAAATTAGAACACAACATAATTTCTAAAGAGAATTTAAAATGAAACAATAGGTAATTTGTGAACAAATTCCTTAACCAATTCAACTCGTTCTTTTCTTTCTTTTTTATAATAACGCAGTGGGTAAAGTTCATTTATTGTAAATTTATAGAGTTTTATCCAAGTTTTAGCTACCTTAGATATTCGATAATTTCGAGCTAGCATTTTAGCATTCATGCCCATCTCTGCTCTTAAATCATCATCTTTAAATATTTTTACCACTTTATTCTTAAAATCGTCAAGATCATTGGCAAGGTATCCTGTTTTTCCATGCCTAATTACATTTGAAATTCCGATAGCATTCGCACCTACACAAGGCGTTCCTTGTGCCATTGCTTCAATCAAAACTAAACCTTCCGCTTCAATCCATGACCAAAGGCAAGCTAAATCTGCCGTGTTATACAATTTTAATAGATCTGTAAAAGGTACTCGACCCAAGTAAGAAACAATATCTTTATAATGCTTCTTCTTAATCAACTTCTTAACATGAGAACTAGAAGGTCCATCACTCCCTACAAGAACTAAATGTGAATCTGGTACTTCTTTTTGGATTTTTCTAAATGATTTAATAATACTTAATTGATGCTTCTCAGGAGACAATCTAGAAGCATATAAAAGAATCTTTTTATTGTCCAAATTATATTTATCTCGTATTCCATTTTCTTTTACATCTTTAAAATATAAATCTGAAATACCATTAGTTAAACATACAATTGGTTCTTTAAATCTTTGATCTCTAAGTAAATTTTTTTTAGATTTAGTTGGAACCGAAACAAGGTCATATTTATCTAAGATATGTCTTTCATAGCGCCATACCCAATCCATCCTCGAAAGAAGTTTACCAAAGATGGGAATATATTGTGCGGTATAATAACTAAGCGGAGAATTATGGGTTCCAGTCATTGGAATACCCAAATATTTTGCCCAATTAATTGCCATAGACCCATAACTGGCATGTGTATGAATATGTACCATATCTAGATAATCATGGGAACAGAAAAAATATTTGTGTATCGGAAAACTTAGTACAAAACCAGTTTTAGACCCAATTTTCGCACCAAAAAAGTTGTAGAGGTGTAGATTCTTTGATTTGGTTTTAGGTCTTTGGATACCCGGTGCGAATACATGAACGTTATGTCCTGTATATTTTGCGATACCTTCAGCAAGATTTCTGCAAGCAATGGCAGTACCATTAACTTGTGAATACATCGAGGTGAAAAATCCAATATCTAATTTCTGTTTAACCATGTTATATCAGATATAAAAGAATAAAGCTTTAAGACAATTCTATTAGTTTAAGAAACATATGTTTTATATAAACATGTTTTTTAATATATAAAAATATGTAAGATTTAATAAAAAAAAATCGATTTTTTAATAAGGACAATAAACTATAAAATTGAGGTTATTAATTCTACAATGAATTTTATTAATTCTAATTTTTCTAAAGAGGGGATAAATACAAGGATTTTGATGGAAAGAGTTTTTTCTCATAGATTTTTTAACATTGCATAAAGTTTTCCTAATTGAAAATTTGGATGAATATATCTTTTTATCGCTTAAAGTTGTATTTATAATGTGCATAATCAATGAACTTTCGATCCTATGCTTTACTTTTATTTAATTTTCTTAACATATTGATTGAATATTAGTCTAAATTTATTATAAATACCTGATATAATTTTATAATTAAAACTGTTATCTATTTTTAATTTTTATTAAAAAGAAAGCTGATTTTGACTTAAAATTCGCTAATTTCTTTTCTTGATCAAATAATAAAATAATAAAATTTTTTTGCAGTGATTAATAACTCAAAATCATGGATGCACAAGAAGAAAAAAAAATTATTGAAGACATAATGAAGCAAAGAAGAATGTCTTATTCTATAGAAATATTAGATGTCCAAGGAGATAAGTACACCATACGTAATAATTTCGGTTCTACAATCGTATATGTTAAGAAGGGAGAGATTTATTTCTTAGAATAAGAATGTAATATAAAGAAGACTTATTTTATGGGCAAAAATTGATCTCCAAACTTTATTTTAAAAAATTACTTTCCCTTTAATGTGTTTTATTTTTTAATTAATAATCTTATATTACATTTTAGATAAGAATTTAAGATAAAAATTTTATACATTAATTAATAGAAGTAAGATATTTTTAACAATATTTGGTTGATTTATAATTCGAAGAAGAAAGATTGGGTCAGTAAATTCAGAAGGTAAATTTATAGAAAAATTTCGGGCAGTATTGGATGACTATCTATCACTTTCTATCTATACTAAAAAGAAAAGGTCTTTCTATATTATTCGAAAAGATTTAGCAAAATCTTATGAGATCGAGGTTGATGCTTCGGAAGCACCAGTATTGAATAAAATGTTAAATGAACCAGAACCTTATGAGAGTTCTATTGCGGATATAAAAATTTTGGAAGAAGAGGTTTTTCCGATAAATGATGCATTTCAGAAGGTGTTTGGTAGTGATAAAGAACTTAAATTAAATTCCATTAAATTAGCAATTGGTAGTAATTTCCACGATTATGTGACAATTGAAGAAAATGATTTGATTAAATTTGATGTGAAACCAACTCTTAGTGGATTAATGGCTTTTATCAAGGATAACAAGGAAAGTATTTTAGGCTTTTTAGATAGCGAATTTATCAGTGAGGAGGGTAATGTTATATATCTAAATTGCGAGAAAAAGAATCTTTCAGAAAATGTATATTCCATAAAAGTTCTAATCCTTGCTTCTATGCAACAAAGAGGATTTTTTCTTCAACAAGAACATAAGTACTATGGACTTCAGCTTTATATAATAATAGAATCGAGGAAATCCAATGATGATATGATATTTGATTTATTAAAGGAACTAAATATTGATTGGGAATTAATATTTTTTAGAAGAAAACTGGCCATACATGATTGGATGGAAATTGAATGTGAAAAGAATTCTGAAAATCTTAAAAGTTTTCTGCGGGCTAAATTTGAGACTCTAAATTATTTTGATGTAAATAATATTATACGATTGGTTGTTAAAAATCAATTGCCTTTTAAAGCTGCCAATAAAATGGCTTCGTTGTTATATAAAATGAAAATTGACCGTGTTCTTCGAGTTCAGGATAAGAAATTTCAAGAAAGTCTTTATCAAGAAGATCCAATTCAACAAGATGAATATTCTATCACTCTTAAAAAGGCAGAAGTTGCTGCTGCTGCCAAACTTGCTTGTGCCTACTTAGGAATTCAGAAAAAGATTAAATTTGATAGAGATATCTCTAATGATGAGATTATTAAGTATGAAGAAGAACTAATGAACATGTGATCTTTCTTTATTTTTGTTAAAAAAACCATGAAAATTAAGAATTAAATAAAATTGTTATTTTTTCTTAAAACTTTTTGGCTTATCCTTAATCCAATCCATAAGATTGTTTTAAAAGTTCATTATTTACTCTTCCAACAGTTAAGCAATTCCCTGTTTTAGTATTTGTGACCGTATATATTGCTGGAGCAAATAATCCTGGATCAATATCATAAAATTTATAATCTGCAGCTTTAAAGGTTTCAAAAAACGGTTTTCCATAACTAGAAGATGTATTCGCGGGTGCTTTTTTAAGCAGTTCAAATAACTCAACTTCTCGTTCTTTTTCAACATGAATATTATAATATGTTAAACCAGCAGCACTTATTGAATCGTTTGTACGTCCCATTGCACCAAGATCATCTTGGGCAATAGGAGCGATTGTAGCACTACCAAAACCATCACTTATTAGATTTAATGGAAATTTAATTTCATGTAATTTATGGATTCCAGTTTCTACAATTCTAGCAGCCACTTGTATAGAACCTACCAAACACGCTGTTGGAGCACAAACAGCATATGTATCATTTGAATCAACACCACATTTTTTAGCTACAATATCCATTACTTCTTCATTTGGCAATTTTGGAGTCTCAAAAACAATAACGGCACAATTCGAATCATCTGTATAATCCAATTCATCAAATATTTTCTCTACTTTACTCTTAGCTCGAGCGGGTCCAGATCCTAGGGATTGAAAAACTACTTTTTTCTTTATTTGACCATCCTTTTCAATATCTTTTTTTAATTTAATGCTCCATCCTGCCAACTGAGAAGCCATGCATGATATTAGTGGTTCTGAAGTATAAACATTAACACTAGGTATGAAATGACCATCTAAATTATAAGAAGAAAATTCAATCGTCCCTAAACCTCCCATACATATTTCTCCAACTAATTTTCCTCCAGTCCAAGATGCCTTAGACATATCAAGAACGGTTGCTCCATTATCTAATTTATGAATCTCTGCATTATAATGATCTTTATTTTCGACGATATCTTCAACGATTTGTCTTGCTAAATCATTTATCCTTACATGATGCACTTAATTTCACCTTATTAAATTTACTTTTTTTAATTGAGTATTTATTATTAATTTGATAATTTAATATAATATATTATTAATTTTGCTACTTCTATATAAAATGAAGAAATTGACGAATAAATTTGAAAAATTCTATAAAGCTATAAAGATTGTAAGGAATAAATTTATTGATTCTATTCAGGAAAATAAATCATCTATTCATATATATACTCATTTAGATGCTGATGGATTAAGTGGAGGAGCAATTCTAGGCAAAGCTCTCATTCGAGAAAATCTTCCATTTCAGATTACTGTTTTAAAACAA
The DNA here is from genome assembly GCA_029856145.1 of Promethearchaeia archaeon. GTDB lineage: Archaea > Asgardarchaeota > Lokiarchaeia > Sigyniarchaeales > SOKP01 > Loki-b32. The sequence goes on along the minus strand of JAHQWK010000001.1, from coordinate 385,825 downwards.
TTAGAAAAAGAAACTATCAGTAATATCTCGAAAGATGTGAAGAGTCTTAATAAATTTTTAATTTTTACTGATTTTGGAAGTGGTCAATACCTAGAACTTCAAAATGAATTGATATTGAAAGAAAAATTTAATTCTTTTATCATACTAGATCATCATCTTCCACAGAATATATCCACTAAAGAAGATACTGATTTACTCAAAGAAATCTTTAATAAAACTTATCAATGGCACGTGAATCCTTATTTTTATGGATTTGATGGAAGTTCAGAGGTATCTGGGGCAGGATTAAGTTATTTTTTTGCAAAATGTTTAAATGAAAATAATATTGACTTGTCATGTAATGCAATTATTGGAGCTATTGGGGATATTCAAAATCAAGGCCCAAATAAATCATTTTTTGGTTTAAATTCACTAATTTTAGATGATGCTAAGAATTTCGGATTTATTGAAATAAAAAGTGATTTGAATTTTTCTTCAATAAAACCATTAAATGAAGCAATTGCATATTCTAAGGAAATAAATTTACCAGGGTTAACTGGTGATGTCAATAGAACTTTAATATTTTTAAAAACTTTAGGGATATTAATGGAAAATTCAAAAGGTAATATAAAGGCTCTAAATGAGCTTAATAATGATGAGAAACAAAAGATTTCTTCTGCTATCATTGAATATGGGTCCTTAAAACTTGATATTGAACCTAGTAAAATTATTGAGAAATTAATTATAAATAGATTCCTATTAAAAAATGAAGCAGTAGGCACGGATTTATATGATGCCGCGGAGTTTTCCAATCTCTTAAATGCTTGTGGACGATTAAATCATGCTTCATTAGGGATTGCTATAGCTATGGGTGATAGAAAAAGTTCTTATCAAAAATCTCAAGAGATTCTTTTAAATTACAAAAAAACACTATTCAAGAGTCTTATATGGCTTAAAGATAATAATAAAATTCAACAAAAGGAATACATTCAATATTTTCTCGCTGAAGATATTATTCCAGATACTATGGTTGGAACAATTGCTTCAATGTTGGTTTTTGAAAACAGTGAAGGATTTGATATATCAAAACCTATTTTTGGCCTAGCAAAAAGAGAAGATGAAAATGTCTATAAAGTTTCTGGGCGAGCACATCAAATGATTGTGAATAAAGGAGTAAATCTTTCAAAAGCAATTAGAGAAGCATGTGAACAAACAGGTTTAGATGTATTAGGAGGAGGTCACCCACCAGCTGCTGGTACAAAAATCCCCGTAGATAAAGTAGAAATTTATTTAGAAAATTGTAATTTAGCAATTCGAAAGCAGTTACATGGAAAATAAATAAGAATGAAGCAAGTTAAAAATCTATAATTTATAAATTTCTCCAATTTCTGGAGCAACTGAATTATAACCTTTTTTCACCAATTCACTTGCAAATGTTGTAGTTGATTTATTATCACCATGAATGCAAAATATATTATTATGATTTTTATTTCGAAATTCTAGGTTCTCTACGTATTTATAAAGATGCAAACTATCAGCATGACTAGAAAAATCAAAATAATCATAATCACATTTCGCTTCAATTTGAAAATTATTAAACATATTTTTTTTCTTTCGTGATTCTTTAAATTCAAAAATTCCCGTATCTAATAAACCCCTACCAGGGCTTCCTTCCACTTGGTATCCTACTAAATAAACAGCTGATGCTGGATCGTTTAAGATTGTTTCTATATAGTCTATTGCGGCACCTCCTTTAAGCATACCAGAAGGAGATATAATAACTCCCTTTGATTTTTTTACATGCAATCTATCTTTCTTCTTTAAGATGAATTCAGCCTTCTTTAGAATTTTTCTAAAAGCTTTTATATCTTTAATAAACTCTGGATACTCTAAATAGATGTTAGAGACTTTTCTAGCTAGTCCATCTATAAAAATTTTACCAGTATAGTTGTATTTTTCTAAAATCAACAACGCTTCTTGTGAACGAGCAACACCAAAGGCAGGAATTAAGACTTTCCCACCATTTTCAGTAATCTCAATAACTTTCTCTATAAATTTTTCCTCAAGTAATTTTCTTGGGGGATGTTCTTTTAAAGCATAAGTGGACTCAATAATCAAAGCATCCAATTCAGGTACATCCATATAATTAGCAGGATTGATTAAATTAGTTTTTTGAGTATTTATATCTCCAGAATAAAATATACGTTTATTATCGACTTCAAGTAAAATTGAAACACTTCCAGGTATGTGCCCAGCATCAATAAAAGTTATAAAAAAATTATCATCTATCTTTTGACGAATACCATTCTTAAGAAAATAAGAATTTTGCCTTAAAAGATCTAATTCTCTGAAACCAAATGGATATGGAAATTTTGAAATTTTTATCATATCTCTTATTAAGAGTTCAGCAATTTCTAGTGAAATTGAATTAGTAAAGAATGGAACTTTATGTGTTTTATATATAAATGGTAATGCTCCTGAATGATCCACATGACTGTGAGTAAGAGCAATTGATTTCAAATTAGATAAATCTGCTTTAAGTGGTAGTCTATTATCGTTATTGAATCTAATACCATAATCTAATAAGCATTTTGAGCCACTATTTGATTCAACTAAAATACATGAACGCCCAACTTCTCTGCAACTTCCCAAAAAGGATATTTTTGTCATATTTTAAAGAAATTAAAAATTAGCTCTAAATATCATAAAAACATATTATTTTAAAAAAACAATTAAGAAATATCAACTTTTTTAAAAATTCCTAAAAATAGCAATAAAGACTTCTTTTTTATATTAATTAATCATTATTGGTTCAAGAAGAAAAAAAATAGGAAACAGTTACCAAGAAAGTTAATAGTTATTTTATTTTACTAATAGCATTTGTTAATAAAGCGATAACACTATCAACATTTTTGCCAAATATTTCTAATATCTCTTCCCAAGTAACTGGAGCTTCATCTTCTTTCCAGCAATCATAATCTGTAGACATAGCAACAGCGGCATATGGAATACCGGCTTCGTTTGCTAAAATAGTCTCAGGAGCGATACTCATATTTATCACATCAGCACCCCATATCCGAAACATATTTGATTCTGCTCTTGTAGAAAATCTAGGACCTTCAATGGTAACAACTGTTCCAGCTTCATGATGTTTAAGATTCAGCTCCTTAGCAGTTTCAATAAGAATTTTTCTTAATTTTTCTGAATAAGGATCAGCCATTGGTGTATGCTTCATATCTCCAGGGGCAAATTCTTCAAAAAAAGATATTTTTCTGAGACGGGTGAAGTCTATAAATTGATCGAGAATAACTAGATCACCTCTATCTATCTCTTCTCTTAAACTCCCGCAAGCAGTTGTTGCAAGGATATGGGAGCACCCTTGATCTTTTAATGCTTGTATATTAGCTCTATAATTTACTTGTGTGGGAGGAATTATATGCTCTCTTCCATGTCTTGCTATGAGAACCACATCAACATCATTAATCTTCCCAATTCTTAAAGGGGAAGTAGGCTTTCCATATGGTGTATCAACATGTATATCTATAGCACTCTTTAAAATGTCGGGATTATCTAATCCTGAGCCACCAATTATTCCTATTTTTGCCATAATTTTCAACTTATGCAGTTTTTAAAGTATTAAATTTAAAATTTTATAAATTATTTGTTATTAAACTTACTCGTTGCTGCCAAATTCTATAAAGTTTAAACATAATATTGATTAGTGTAAAATATATTTCTAAAAATTAATTTAATATTTCATGGTAAAAAACAAAGTTCTGGTTCTTGGATCATTGGCTTTTGATTATATTATGGCCTTTAAAGAGAATTTTATTAACGCGGTATCTATCAATCACGATAAGGAAGAATATCAAAGTACTGTTACAGCAGACAGTCGTTATCAATTTTTTGGAGGAACTGCCGGTAATATTGCTTATAATCTAGGGCTTTTAAATATTGCAAAAGTTTCTTTATTTGGTTCGGTAGGAGATGATTTTGAGAGTTTGGGATATATGGGACATTTAAAACAATTTAAAAACGTTGAATTACTCATTGATGTGCATGAAGATCTTTTCACTGCTGCTTGTTACATAGTTAATGATATTAAATCTAATCAAATGATTATTTTTCATGGTGGTGCTTTAGATAAATGTAAGGATATTGATCTAAAAGAGAAAATTTCAAATCCAGAAGAGTTTGTTTATGCTATAAATTCAACACAGAGTGTAGAAGCTATGGCTAATTTTGCTCTTCAGTTAAGTGATTTAAAAATCCCCTCTATATTTGATCCTGGCCAAGTGACACCACTTTTCAAAAAAGATAATTTAATAGAACTGCTCAAGAAATCAGAAATATTAATTGGAAATAATCATGAAATAAATCAAATAAAAGAGAAATCCGAGTTAACTGAAGAGAATATTCTTGAACATGTCAAAGCAATTATAATAACAGAAGGATCTAAAGGATCTAAATTGATTTATAAAGATGAGAATGATAAGATTTTTAAAGTTCATATTCCTATTGCGGCCCCCAATAAGATCGAAGATACTACTGGTGCAGGAGATGGATATCGTGCTGGAATACTAACGGGTTTAACTTTAGATATGACTCTATTGGATGCATGCCGATTAGGCGCAATAATTGGATCTTTTGTAGTGGAAACAACTGGAGCTCAAACTCAAAATTTTAATAGCGATATGGTAAGGAAAAGATTTTTTAATACATTTGGCTATATTCCACCAGAATTAGAAAGAATATAAAAAAATTATTGTTTTTTAAAAATGTCCTTAACAAGTTTGCGTTGCGTTGAGATTATTTCATTCTTCAACTGGAATTTCAATTAAAGAAAGAATATTATAACCTTCTAATTTATCTCTACCATGTAAACTTCCTGTTAATTCAATTACAAACGCTATTCCTATTACTTCGCCACCAGCCTTCTCTACTAAATTACATGCTGCTTTGGCGGTCCCTCCAGTAGCTAATAAATCATCAAAAACTAATACTCTATCTCCTTCTTCAATTGCATCAACGTGCATTTCAATACTATCTGTCCCATACTCTAGTTCATAAGTTTCTTTTAGAGTTTTATATGGTAATTTACCTGGTTTTCTCATTAAAACAAATCCAGTACCTAATTGATAAGCTATAACCCCACCCCACACATATCCCCGTGCTTCAATGGCTGCTACTTTAGTAATTCCTTTATCTCTATAGTAATTAATAATTCTATCGCACGATTCTTTAAAGGCTGAGTGTACTTTCGCTAATGTTGTAACATCTTTAAACTGAATTCCCTCAACAGGGAAATCAGGTACGTTCCTTATATAATCTTCTAAATTCATTTAAATTCATTTTATCTTTTTAATTTTCGAATACAATTTATTTAAATTAATTAAAAATGATATTTAATTGAATCGTCATTAGATCAAATTCATACAAAAGCAAAATATATAAAAAATAAATTTATAAAAAATATATAAAAAGTAATTAAAAAATAAATACTAAATCGGGTTGCATATAAATGAAAATTTTATTATTCAATTCATCGAATGTTATAGATAGGAGTTGTTAATCATAAAAATCTTACTTTTTGGGCCAGCTGGAGCAGGAAAAACGTCATTAATGCGAACAACATGCCTTGGATATAATTTTATGAAGGTGTTAAACTTAAAACCGACTAAAGGGGTTTCGAGGGAAAACTTTATCTTCCGTGGCATTATGGAGCTGAATGTCTGGGATCTAGGCGGTCAAGAACGCTACATGGAAAGATACTTCTCAGAATCCCAACGGGAACTGATATTTTCGGAGGCAGCCACGGCTGTTTTTATGGTTGATTCTGCTGCGATAGATCCTGAAGTACGTGATATTTTTGATAAATTTTTGAAGTATATCCTTGAATTCTCTCCTAAGATTGATAAAGTCTATGTTTTACTAAATAAAATTGATCTAAAAGAATCAAAGGAAGATAATTTCTATGAAATACTAACAAAGGATATGAATAATGGTTTAATATCAAAACTCTCATTTACTCCTGTTTCTGTTAAAGAAGGGAGTGCTCAACATAGATTAATTGAAATTCTTGATTATGAAATTCAAAAGAATACTTTGTCTTTGCAACGTTTAGGAAAAATACGTCATTTATTGGATGAATTAAAGCTCAATACTTTATCAGAATACCTTTTATTCAATCAACCCGATGGATTATTGATTTCTTCTACATTTGGTAAATTTGAATCAAAACCATTAAAATTTATGAAATTTGAAATTGGGACTTTAGATTCTAATATTTATAGTATTTATCAGCAAATTATGGAACTTCAAAGCGTTTCAAATCTTTCTCCTTTATCATTATCTACTATCGTCTATGAATCGGATAATTGTTGGATTTTAGTGAAAGAAGTTAGTAACGGAGCAGTTTTAATGGCTGTAACAAGAAACAAACAAACTGAAGTATTTTCAAGTGTCATGAATGCGTTAACTGGCGATGAATTTAAAAACTTAATACTTTATTTGAAATCTTCTGATTTTTAAATAGAAGTTTAAAAGATTGAAAATAAAAAATTAGATTTTTAAAAAATTATGATTATTTAGTATTTTATTATTGTTCTTTATCATCTAACCCAATTTTTGTTAAGAATTTTTGTTGTTTTGCATGATGTGGTCTTCTTATAACTGTATCATTAGATTTTTCAATTTCTCTTGCTTCATCACACAGGAGAGCTGCAGTCCTCATCATTTCGTGGGCTGCCGCTAATAATGGCATATAGTCAGGTCTTTCTTTTAATTGGAAACACGCTTTTCCAGTAACTTTAGAAACTGAAGCTGCTAGTTCAAATGCAGCGATCGCTTTAGCTTTTGCATAAGGATTAGAAAATTTAGCAGCTTCTGTAGCTATATTCGCATCGATGATAATTTGAGGTAAAGAGGTTGATCTATTCTCAAGCATATCCATTATGACTTTATTTAATTCTTCAGCAATTACTTGAAGCGCTCCTGTGATTGCAAGCACCTTTAATAAATCTGAGTTAAAAATACTCATTTCAACGGGATCAAGAAAAGGTCTGCGTGCTCCGATCATACTATCACAATTCACTAATATGTACCCCATATTCTTTTCTTTTATTTCATCAATAGATTTTTTAGCAGGGGCATCAGAAATTACTATAGTAGGGATCGCTCCTGCCATTTCCCTAACTGCTTTAGGACCCGGTAAAGAAGCATTTGGACTAGACATTATTATTAATTCTGGCTCCCATTTTAATAAATCTTCCATTGTTGCAGTACAGACGGATGGAGGGTGCATCTTCGCTCCAGATGTTACTTCATATACATTAATTCTTGTGGATTCAGCCCTTTCGTCCATGAGAAAAGCCAATAGGACTGATGAGCCGATGGTACCATTCTTGAGGATACCGATTTTAAGTATTTTCTCTTCTTCGCTCATTTTTAACAAGCTTTTTTATTAATTCGAATTTTAAAATTTAAGTTATATAACCTTACAATTTTTCAATGTTTTTATTTTTTGTTTTAAATTTTATAAAACAAGGAACTCTATTAGTAAATACAAATTATATAAAAAAAAAAAAAATTACAATTTTAAGGTGAATTATTCAAAATGGAGATTAATGGTGTGGAGATTGAAGATACTTTCTGTGAAGCTTTTGGAACTGTTTTTACTCGAGTTTTAGTGACAGCAAGGAATAAGAGATGGACTACGATAGCTGCTCAGGAAGCAACTGGGTATGGTACATCAACAATTGGTTGCGATGCTGAAGCTGGAATTGATCTTTTTGTTAATGCGGAAAATACCCCAGATAAACGCCCAGGAGTAATATTAATGTTTTTTAAGAACAAAAAAGATGAGATGAGTATGGTTTTAACACATCGAATTGGTGAATGTGTTCTAACCTGCCCTACAACTGCATGTTTTGATGCTCTAATTGACTCCCTTGATCGTTCTAAGGAATTTGAAGTAAAATCTGGTAATAATTTAAAATTTTTTGGTGATGGATTCCAAGAAAAACTTGAAGGTATTTATCCATTTGAAGTTTTTAAAATTCCCGTTATGGAGGGTGAATTTATTGTTCAAAGCTCTTTTAAAGTGGGAAAAGGAATAGCTGGTGGTAATTTCTTAATTATTGGAAAAGATCAAGGTTCTGCTTTAGAAGCAGCTGAAAATTCAATGGAAGCAATTAAAGATATTCCTAATGTAATTGCGCCATTCCCTGGTGGTATTGTACGTTCTGGATCTAAAGTTGGATCAAAGTATGAATTTATGCGGGCTTCTACTAATCAAAAGTATTGTCCAACTCTTAAAAATAAAATAGAAGATTCAGAATTAAGAGAAGGAGATAACTGTGTTTACGAAATTGTTCTTGATGGCGCTACTGAAGAAGCTATTAAAAAAGCAATAAAATTAGGAATTGAAGCCGCAGTAAAAGTTTCAGGGATAAATCGTATATCCGCAGGTAATTACGGGGGAACACTTGGTAAATTTCAATATCGACTTTACGATATTTTAAGTTAACAAAAATAAAAAAAGAGATTAAACAAGAATTTATAATTTTCTTTTTATTTTTCTTTGAGGAACTTCTTCTTTTTCTTTTTCCTTCTCAGGTTTCAATTCTTCAATTTCTTTCTTCTCAGGTTCCTCTTTAATAGGTTTTGCTTTTAATTTTTTCTTAATACTTGGCTTTTTAGCGGACATTTCTTTCTTCTTAGGTGTAATTCTTTGAGGTTCTCCTCTTGATTTGAAATAACTATAGGCAGCAACAATACCCAAAAGGAGCCCAAAACTTATTCCACCAAAAAATAAGATCCATGGTAAATAATAACTTATAATATCTGGGATTATTCTTATTCCTTGAGGCGCTTTATCATAGTCATCAGTAAGACTTATAACTGTACCATCTGAATCTATGACATAAATATATACATACCAAATCCCATCAATTAAATCGAAAGTTCTAATAGTAATTTCAGTGTTTTCTCCGATATAGGTTCGTGTAATATTAAACCATTCATTATTTTCATTTAATAAGGCAACCTTAACATATGCTACTCCTTCAGTGTCAGATACATTAAAAGAAAAAACTAAGTTTCTGCCATAAAATATAGAAATAGTTTGATCCATGTTTAATCCATTAATGCTATAAGAATGAATTTCAGGTGCGTTATTTTTAACAGTAAGAAAAATTACTTTTGATGAAAATGCGCCATGTGTGTCAGTAAGTGTCACGTTAACTCTATATTTACCAATAGGGCTATCTGCAGGAATATTAAAAGTTTCTGAGAAAAAATTATTACTATCAAATGCTATTCTATTATGACGTACTAGTTCACCTTCGGCATCATAAATATACATCCATGGTATCAGATCTTCTGATTTACTCTCAATATCGGTGGCATTAAATGAGATTGTAAAATCATCTGTTCTAAATACTTCTTCAGGAGACAAATTGATAGGTGAAGCAATTATTGGTTGATTATTTCTTACATAAAAAGGAAAATAGGCAGTTTTTTTTCTCCCCAAATTTTTATCAGTCATATTTAATTGGATATAATAGAATTGGTTTTTTCTGAAAGTCTCATTTTTTAACGGAACAGTGAACTGAACAATATTTCTCTCAAAACTTATTGTTTTATTTTGAACTGATTCATCTAAACTATCAACAATAGTTGTATTCCAAGTAAAGTCATAATTACTTAAATTACACACTTTTATATGTGCATTTAATATGTCTTCAATGTAATATTCAAAACTAATTTCATATAATTCGTCATAAAGGTTTACCATATAATTTGTATCAATTGTGAAATTCGTGTAAGTAGTATGTGAATTTATTAATTGAGTGTCATTATAAACTAGAAAACTTACGTTCTGAAATCCTAACGGTGCATTGTACTCTGGTCTATATTCACACCTGAATTTATTATTACCTATAAATATCATGTCGAAAAATTTAGTTGAACTATTGCTAAATGATATTTGCATTTTTGCGTAATCTGAATCACCTAAATTAAATGTATTTATCGTGAAATTAACTGATTCAAACAAACGATATATTCTTGTAGCATTTTGCGATATCGCCCCATATGATAAGGCGGGTTGAGCAATTTCAGGCATTTTTTGTTCCATATTTTGAGTATAATTAATTACTTGTGAATTATTTAATGAAATACTTGCAAAACCTAAAAAAAAGCTCATGACAATGAATAAAATTAAAGCTTTATTTTGAACTCGTCTTGTTACCAAAATATCCTCATCTTCTTAATTTCTTATGTTTAATATATTTATTTTTAAAATACAAAATAATTCCGATAGGTGCTACAATAGGCAAGATATAGAATAAAATTAGATTTAAACTTGATAATTCAAGAGTTAGTTCAAAATAAAGTAAAGCAATTTCGGCATCTTTACTATCCTTTAAAACAACTCTATATTTCTTTATCCCAAATTCATAAGGATTAATAGTGGGTACTAAACTTGCTATAATTATGTTTTCCCCTGTATTCAACTCAACAATATTAGTTCTTTGTTTTACGTTATTTATATATAATGAAAATACTTCTGGGTTTGCTTGATTGTTTTGGATAATAACAATTAAATAAGCCGTTTCGCCTTGAGGTATTGTATCAGGGAAAGTAGTACTTAAAATCTCAAATTTTGGTATTATTTCAACTTTAAAGATTCTCGAATAATATTTCGTAGCGTTAATTAAAATTTCCATTTTTATCTTAATTGTATTATTTGATATAGATTCTAAAGTTCTTAAGTAATATGACACAGTTCTTATTTCATTTTCACTTAATGTTTCCTCTTGTATAAAATCTTCAATGGAGTCTTCTGTAATTCCTGTAAAACTCACATTTAAAGATTGGGTTGCATTTGGGAGAAAATTTTTCAATGTCATAGATAAAAATATAATATCTCCTTTAACTACTGTATTTTGATAAAGAAAGTTGCTATAATCAAATGAGTATCCAATTTCTATTATCTTTATTATTTCTAAATAAACTACATTACCCTTTTTAATTTTGAAAGATATTTCACTACTTCCGGGTTCAGCATCAAATTTAGCTGTGAGGTTAAAATCTATTCGAGTTTCTTGAAAAGCTGTAAAATTAATCTCTTGAGATGGGTAATTTACAATATCTTGCCCTTCTAAAGATGCTGTCAATACTGATTCTTCACTACGGTTATAGTTGATATTTATAGATACATTCACAATTGGTCCATGATATAGAATTCGTGGTAATCCCTGAATTGACTCACTAAATAATCCAGAAATAACATTAAAGTGTTTTATGGTATCAGTCAATTTGAAATAAGATGTGTTGGCCCACAAATAAATAAAATATCCATCACTTATAGGGAGAGTGTCCTCAATGTCATATAAAAGAGTATAGGAAGTTTCAGGATCTCCAATAAAATCTCCAAACTCATAAAAGAAAGTCCCATTAGGGTATTTAAAAATATAATTAATACTAAAGTTAGTAAGATCATATCGTACGGTATAAAGCCCATAAGAGCCATTTTCTGGGTTAAAATATTGACCAATTTTTTTAAATGAATAAACCGAAGTTAAATTCATATTATCTTGATTAAAAATAAAATCGGGTACTTCTCCTGATACATTATAAACGGTGTTTAAAACTGTGCTACTATAGATCATAAAAGCATCTAAATATGTATCACCCAATTTAAGATTTGAGTGAAATGATTTAGTAGTGTTTGTAAAAGAAAAATTATAAGCAGTATTAATATTGTCATATAGATTATCTTCAATAGAATTGTATATTTTTAATGCCCTATTATAGTATGTTATATTTCCTGTAACTTCAAATAACTTCAAACAAGCACTCATCATCAAAGCGTTATCTGCAAGGTCTTTATTATGGTCAGATATACTAGTCCATTGAGGAGTAGCAATTTTCTTATAAAGACCGTTATCATATAAATAATCAAGCTTTCTATAAAGATCAATAGCATTTTCATAATATATTGAATCATTTGCCATACCAGATTCAACCCAAAATTCTAATAATGTAATTATACCTAAAGCATTTGTACTTAAGTGATAAGATTTTTGTCCCGCAAGAGACGTATCCCAATTACTATTAGCATCATGGTAAAAGGCTTTATATGATGCGTCCCACATATACTCGTTGTCAACCATGTCAACTATAGTTAGATTTGCTAGTTCATAAGCACGATCTCGAATAACTTGTTCTAAACCGAGATTTTGGTAACTTCGATGAATTAAGAGGTTTGCTAGAATGGCATAAAAATTACTTTCAGCATACTTAGTATTTGAAGAATTGTAATTGTAAAATCCATTATAATTATATCTATCATCCCAAAATTGAGAAGAATTTACTAGATGGAACATTTCATTAATGGAATGCCTTGGAATTGTTCCCCTAACAGCGAAACTATTAATATCATCACCAATATTTTCAATTAACAGGAAAATTGGCATTAAATTATCATTTAAAAACCTTTTGTCGTTCTTTATTTCCCCAGTATCATCAATCGATCTAACAAAGCCATATTTGTATTCATCAGTATTACCCTCATACCACAGAGTAGTATCTTTTAAATCTAAATAAATCTCATATGTTTCAATATCATTTATTTCCGTTTGCATTAATGACTTATAATAGAGTAAATTATCTTCTGAAAAAATTCTATCGTCAGTAATATCGCCATCAGTATCTCCGTATCTATAATACATAGAAATATCAAAATCTAAACTTGATTGATAGTTATTCTCGAAAAATTGGCGTACTTGATCAAAATTTTTTGTAAATGGGTCCTGAAGGATTGAAATTGGGGAGCTTGTTTGTAGGTTATTAATAGTTGAATTGTTATTGAAATTATTTGGGAAGAAGTTCTCCTCGGAAGATATAATTTTATGATTATTATTGGTAATAAATAAAAAATTCAGTAAAATTATAAATGTAAAAAATAAGCAAATTAATAATTTTATACCTTGCTTTTTCTGGTTTTTTCTCTTTCCAATATCGAATAAATTAAAAAATTTCATTTTATTGTAAATAAAGAAATCAAATAAGTATTTACTGAAATTTACTTTTTAAATTATATTTGTAAAAAATTCCTTCTCTTTAAAATTTTTTCTGACAGTTTCAAATAGATCACAATATTTATCAATTGTTTAAGATTTGATTCTCTTCTTTATAATATAGATTTATATATTGAAGTTAATTAACAAAGATTTAGAATTTTTAAAAGGAAGAATTCTCGTTACCTTAACTTACTTAAAGGTTCTAAGTTTGTTTCTCAAGATCTCTACCAATTCATTAATTTTAACTCGTTCTTGTTTCATTGAATCTCTAAATCTAATAGTTACTGAATTATCTTCTAAAGATTCATAGTCAATTGTAATACAATATGTTGTACCAATTTCGTCTTGTCTTCGATATCTTTTTCCTATAGAACCTGCAACATCAAAAAATGAGTTGATACGATTTTCTAATAAATCTCTATGAACTTTTAAGGCCAAGGTTCTAATATTTTCTTTATTTTTAACGAGTGGAAAGACAGCCACGGTATTCGGAGCTAACGGTGGTTTTAGTTTCAAATTAATTCTTCCTTCTTCTACTTTAAAAGATGTTTCAAGTAAAGTGTAGATAATTCTATCAATTCCAAATGCGATTTCAAGAACGTGGGGGATTTCTTTAACATTTGAATCAGGACTTATATTCACTTCAAAGTTTTGCTTCGAAAATTCTGCATGTCTTCTTAAATCATAATCTGTCCTGTCGTGAACCCCACAAATTTCGACCCATCCAAATTGTTTTGTTTTTATTTCCAAATCCCAAGCATCATCAGCATAGTGAGCGCGTTCGTTTATTGAATGCTGTCTAAATCTAATAACCTCTTCTGGAATCCCCAGTATTTTAGTTAAATAGTAAGTGACATAAAGACAATATGCGTATGCTGGCTTTTTAAGAAGATTAGTTTTAATTGCTTTTTCTAGTGAAATTATTTGCGGTTTATCAATTTTCTTCTCTTGAAGTTGCCAATCTAATAGTGGTAAAGTTTCCTTTTTAAATTCCTCATAATCTTCAAATGCCATTTCTTGTTGTTTACCTATAAACATCTGCAGTTCAAATTGATCAAATGCTCTCATTCGAAGAACACCTTGTCGTGGAGAGATTTCATTCCGATAAACTTTTCCAAATTGGTAAACTTTAATTGGATATTGTCGTCTTGCATTTTGATCTAAACGGTTGAATAATAAATACGTTGTTGTGGCTGTTTCTGGCCTTAAATACGCAGTAACGTTATTTCCCACTTGTGTTTTTAACATTAGATTATATTCTTCTATTTTAGTAAAAGCAGTATCGCATTTTGGGCATAATAAATTGTTTTTCTGAATTAAATCCTCCATCTCTTGAATTGATATGCCATCTATCATAAGATCTGGAAGCCTTTCTTGAAGGAATTTATCCGCCCTATATAGGGTACTACATTTATCGCATTTAATAACAGGATCAATAAAACGTTCTAAATGTCCAGATGCTATCCATACAATTTCAGGCAAAATCGTTGGACATTCAACTTCTCCGAATCCAAAATAACGTAATTCTCGCCTAAATAGATTTAATATATTATTCTTAAGAGACATTCCAGCTGGGCCATAAGAATAAAAGCCTGCGAGACCACCATAAATTTCTGGGGAAGGCCCCCAAATAAATCCTCGTCGTTTAACTAATGAATTGAATGTTTCTATGTTATCCTCAATTTTCATACAATATTAAAAAGTGTATTATAATATTTGTATTTTAAGATATTACAAGTAAATAAAAATAAATTTTTATAATAGGAATATAATAATATTATTATATTTTTTTTAAAGTTAAAAATAAAATTGACTGATTATGATATTTCAAGATTTCCAATATAGTTTCTGGGAAGTACTAGAAATGGGGCTTTATTTTGTGATAGTAGGATATTTCTTTTTACTATTTTTTTACTTCCTATTTATAAGATTTCGAACTTCAAGGAAATCATATTGGTTATTTTTTAGCTTATTCTTTCTATGTTTTGGAATTGCACGAGTATTCTTCATAGTATACTATTTTTTCGCTCCAGAACTCTATACTGGTACTAACGGTGATGATGTTGTCGCATTTTTAATGTTAAATTACAGATTTGCTACATTCTTTACTTGGATAGGAACTGCTTGTGCTGTTGGAGTATTAGGAATTCTCTTATTTCCTCCCGATACTCAATTAGAGCAAACTGGAGAGAAAAGATTCTCATTGAAAGATTGGTTAAAAAATAAAAATAATATAAGAATATTACTTAGAATCAGTCTAATAGTAATTCCAATAATAATTGGAATACTCGCATTGATATTATCGGATGGACTTTTTATGGATCCAGATTTCGTAGGTGATTATCCTGATGCGTCGCTTCCAAGCTTAATAACAGTAAATATTTTTGGTTGGGAATATCCTTTAGGGAGATTTTTGTTTAATTTCATTTTCATGCCTTCGTTTCTTGCGTTAATTCCGTTTATCTTTCTATATCTTGCTTGGAAAACTTTTGGTGTGTTAAGAAAATCTTATGCTTTAAATGCTATTGGATTTATTCTTTATTTTATCGGAGGACGACTTTTACAAGGAGCGCTTGATGTAGCTGCTTTACCTCATGTAAGAGCAATATTACCACCATTAATCATATTGTTAGCACTCCTTATATTGGTAATAGCTAATAATTACGAACAACTTAAATGAAATTTATTTCTTTTTTATTCATTTAATTATTTTTAATCAATTATATTTCTGATATTTAATTAAAAATAAACTTTCAGAGCAGTAATTATTTCATATGCACTAGTTTTTGTAAACCTAAACAAAAAAAGATTAAAAATTTAAAACTGAAGATCTTTACATTTAATATATTTGAATTATATAATAAAGAAAATAATTAAAAATTCAAGATTAAATCCATGACAGTTCACGGAAATCAATATTTATTACCATTATTTATTAGAAAGGGAGCACTTCCCCTTTCAATTCAAGGTAATGATGAATTAGCTCTCGCATTTTATTTATTATCAAAAGATTTAGAGAAAAATAAAAAGATTATTTCCTTTTCAAGACTTCTCTGGCCAATTTTGAGTATCCAAGGAGTAATTAGTACACATATCATGCTAGATGGCTTGAATTTATTTAAGAATTTAGGGAGATTTTCTAACCCTCCTCGTCAACCTTTAATTGGTCATATTCTTAGAAACATAGATAATAGAACTAAAATTGAGCAATTGAATATACTAAGTGATATCTTAACATATAAAGATAAAGAAGCTGAAGAAATTGGTGAAGGAGAAGAATCTGAATTTCACACTCTTAAAATAGATGGTTTAATTAACCCAGAATTTCTTCAAACGTTATTAACTATTATTCCTCTAATTGAATATAAACCAATTGCAGATTACACTGTATTAGATGCAAATATTTCCACGGAAAATGCATTAAATATCTCAGAAGAATACCGTCAAGTAATAAATACAATGAAGGGAAACTCATTAAGATGGAAAACTCAAATTGAATTAATAAATAAAGAAGTGAGCAAATGGCTTATTGATCTGAATGTTCAATTGAAGGATATAGATACAAGGTATTCTAGTCAAATTTCCAAAACATCCACATCAATTGATACATTTCAAGTGGATGAACAAACAAAATTAGAGCAGGATAAAATTGATCAATGGAATGTTAACGAAAAGAAGAGAATAATCGAAAATATATCTACTCTATTTAAAACATTTGAAAGACAACTTGAAGAAATAATTAAAAAAAATAAGTTTTTTACTAGTAGTGATTCTTTAAGAAGTAGAATTTTCGAAGATCTCGTACCTCATTTTGAAAATCAATTTACTTATCTAACAGAAGAGGGAAATAAGTTTTTGGAAGCCCTTACAACGCTAAAACAAAAATTTTATGAGTTAAAAACCCGGGCTTCTCAAATTGATATTGAAACAAAACAAAAATTAGAGCAGTTTAGGGAGTCTTTACATTTAAAACTAAAAGATAGAGATAAACAATTAACTGAATTTGAGAGTGAAAAACAAGTAAAAATATCGGAGTTACAGAATTTGAAAACTCAAATAGAAAACCCATTTGAGAAAATTAAGGAAATTATACAATTAAAGCAAAACATATGTCTACAAGAAGCTCAAGCATTAATTGGATGGTCCCTCAATGATAATCAATCAGATCTATTTTCAAGACCTATACAATGGATCTATATCCCCGTTTATGCGATGTTTATTGAAGATGAAGATAACATGGAAGAATATATGAATATTGTATTCCCAGGATTTATCACTATTGACCCTAGTAATATCTATGAAGATGTTTCTGATGCATTCATTAATTTAAAGAATATATTAAATGAAAGAATTGAAAATGATATGGCTACTCGCTCAAATTTTGAATTTTCCTGCGAAAGGAAAAACCTAATAAAAGATCCAAACATAAAAAAGAGAATACAGCTAGGTATTTCACAATTAAGAGAAAAAATGTTATTAAATGAAACAACAGAGAGAATAATTCGAGAAAATCTAAATTTTTTAGTATAAAACCACATATTTCTCCTTTTAATCATGTCACAACCAAAATTAGAGCGTAAGAAAAGATTTGATCTGAAAAAAAGAAAGATAAGAGCCTTCTTTTTATCCATTGAAACAAAGAAAAAACAAAAAGCAGAAGTTGATAAGGAAGTAGAGGATCTTTATCAAGATGGTATGGTTTATATCCAAATGAGACTTTCTGTCGAGAAAATTACAAAAGAATTTGAAAATAAATTAAAGGATAAAATAGAACATAGTATTGTTAAAGCTAAGATTAGAGAAGCTAACAAAGAAGACCTTGATAGTTTAAAAAATATCTATAATCGCGCTTGGTTGACTTCAAACACTCCATTCCGCCCTATAACTAAAACGGACTTAAAAAAAATTCTTGAATATCCTGAAACAGTTTTTCTCATCGGAAAAGTATATGGAGTAGATGCTGCTTTTCTTCTTCTTGATTTTGAAGGTGAAAATAATGAATATGCTATTATAGCTGCTTTAGCAGTTATCCCTAGATTTCAAAGAAGAGGTGTTGGTTCAGTTCTAGGGATGGCAAGTTGGCAATATCTGAAAGAGCAATATCCAAATGTGAAAGAAATTAGGTGTGAAGTATATAGAGATAATAAAGTATCATATTTATTTATAAAAGGGATAGGTTTTGAAGAATATGATACAAAGATATACAAGAAGGAAGATTTTGAGATTTACAATACTGAGTAATAAATTCTAAATATTCAATGATTTTATTTTTTCAGTTAATAAATTCATATTATATTCATCTTGGATGTTTTGATAATAGGTACGAGCTCTCTCGAAATATGAAATAGCGGTTTCAGTCATTCTTTTATGAAGGTGAATATCACCTAATTTGTGGAGGATTATAGCACTTTCTTTAAAATATTCTAAATCTTCATAAATTTCTAATGCTTCTTCGAAAAAATCTATGGCTTTTGTTGTATCCTCTTCATATTCCAAATATATTTTTCCGATTTTAAATTTGAGCTCTGCATTTTTATTACTATCACCAAATTTATAAAAAATCTCACGAGATAAATCATAATATTCAATTGCTTTTTTTATATCCCCCTTTGATAGATATAATTCTGCTAAGTTTTCTAATATCGCACCCTCTTTAATACTATCACTAATTTCAAAAACGCGTACAGCCTCTAGACTTTGTAGATATAAATTTTCAGCTTTAGAATTATTATCTTGTAAATGATAAATTTTTCCAAGATATAGATAACATTCCCATTCAAGTTTACCTTTAATATAAATTGATATATTTTCCCTTATTGTATTAATTAATTCTAATGCTTTTGTTAAATGATGGTATGATTCATCATAATTTTCATCCATTAAATAATATAATTTTCCATATTTTATCTCTGTTTGAATAATTCCATATATATCCTCTTTTTCTTTAAAGAAGTCTATATTCCTTTCCAATATTTTTTTAATTCGATCATAGTCCTTTAATAAATAAAGAACTTCTACCAAATTACTTGAGGATTTTATTTCTTCAAAGATTAATTTTTCTTGTTTAGAAAGCTTAAATGCTTTTTGATAATATTTATATGAATGTTCTAAATCTTTAAATAAGAAATAAATATTTCCTAAATTGTTGAAAATTTTGATAATTTTAGGTTTATCATCTAATTCCTCTAGAATTTCAAGAGATCTATTAAAGTGATAAATTGCCTGGTCAAAAAGTCCATTATCCTCTTGAATTATACCTAACTCATTATGACAGATAGCTTCATTAAGTAGATCATTTTCCTCTTTAAAGTTTTTTAACGCTAATTCAAGGTTTTTTAATGCATTTGGCAAATCTCTCTTTTTATAGTATAAACCTGATTTTTCTAATAATAATGAGCCAGGTATTGATTCTCCAAGAATTTCTTTACGCTCTAAAGTTTCATCAATTTTCTTTATTTTTTGATCTATATCTTCGTCCTTTATAATAGTTGTCTCATATTCACTATTTTCCTCTTCCAGATCTAGATGATAAATCTCAGGTTCATCATAAGAAAATCTCACGTTTCTATATAAAGCATCCTCCAGATTTACGACTAAGGGATTGTTACAATTCCTACAATAAGACCAATCTTCCTGAATAGGATTTTTACAATATGGGCATGTTTTCATAAGTGTAAAAACACTTGTCAATATTAAAGACTTTTAAATTAAAAATGAAAATAACGTTATTTATAATTAATGACTGAAAATAAAACTACTATTTTTATCTATTTAAAAAATGAACAATTCTTTTCTATATTTCAAGAAACCCCGACACTTAGTTTTTTAAAGAATAAGCAATAAAAAGGATCAATATCATTTCTCAATTAGAATAAGATATTAAGAAAAGTGATGTATATTGGACTTTAAATTATTTAAAAAAACATTTCCTTACATTTGTAACGATTGTAATGAATTTTCACACACATTACACGACTTCTGCGACAAATGTGGTGAAAAATCTTTAAGGAACGCTAATAATAAGGATTATAAAAGTCATAAATAAAAGTAACAGGGTTATTTTTGTTAAAACTATTTTTTTTTCTTTATTAAAGTAAATTCATTTTTGGGTTTTTTCAAACTCTTTAAGCTCTTCATTTATATGCTGATCTTGCAAACCTAGTGATAGTAAAAGAATTCGGAGTTGAACAATTGCATTTTTAGCATTAACACTCTTAGCAATATGTAGAGCTTTTATAAATTGATTTTTAGCTTCTTTAATTTCTCCCAAATAAAATAGTGTTTCAGCGACGTAGCTAAGTCCACGGATTATTAGTTCTGCGTAGTTCCTATCAATTGCCACATTAGTTCCCTTTTTAAAGTATCTGAGAGCTTCTTCAAGAGAGTTATTTTTCTTTTGGAGGATTCCCAAATTAAAATATGAAGTGATTTTTCCTTTATCATCTTTAATTTCTTTAAACGCTTTTAATGTTTTTTTGTAAAGTTCAAAAACAACATCCCATCTTTCATCAGTTTCATGAATGTAAATTAAATTTCCTAAACAATCTAGTAAATTATAAATATCATTATTATCTGAACAAATTGCGCTACAATCCAAAAAAATATCGCAAGCCTCATCAAATCTATTCAATTTAACATAATTATTTCCTATTCCTATTAAACAAGTAATTTGTTCTTGAACTTGTTTTAATTCCTCATAAATACTACATGCTTTTTCATAAGATTCAGTAGATTTTTCATAATCACCTTCTTTAAAATATAAAGTACCTAGCACACCATAAACAGCGGCTTGACCTAACCTGTCTTTTTGTTTTTTAAAATGGTTTAAACAGATTAGATAATTTTTTTCTGAGTCTCTAAATTTTTCCAATTGTAGTTGGATTAGGGCAATATCACCTAATTCTTTAATATAGTTTAAATTTTTACCAATTTCTTCTATATTTTTTAAATTTTCCAGTTTATTATTTAATAAACTTAGTAATTCCTCTTTTTTAAGCTGTGTTTCCTTCTCTGTCATAAAAACTAAGTGCAAATTATATCTGCTTTATTTAATCCATTTATAATATTTGTTCTAAAATCTTTGCTGAATCCTTTACATATTGAAAGCATTTCTTTTCAAAAAAATCATTTCGATCATAGAAGTCTTTTCCTTCAGGTGTATTAATATCACAACCCAACAATTCCCTACAGATTAATGATCTATGAATTTCTTGAAAACGATTTGAAAATTCTCTTATAACTTGATACGTCTTTTCTCTCGCTTCTTTATCGCCATTTATTCCCATACCATATTTTAAACTAATCGCCATAAAAGCTCCAGACACAGCACCACATGTATTTTGTAATCGACCCATTCCCCCTCCAAATCCTGTTGCTAATCTTAGAGCTGTATCTCGATCTAGCCCATATTGAGTGGCATAAGAACTCAATATTGATTGAGCACAATTAAAATCTCCTCTAAAGGAAGAAATTGCTTTATCTATTCCAGACATTTCGAATAACTCCTTTTTTATATGAATATTACAATTTCAATGTATAAGAAATATAAAATCTCATATCTATTATATATCTAGTGATACAATAAGCAAATTATTAATTTACCAAGGTAATATGTATGAAACTTAAAGCAAGATTATTTGATAAACTTGATGATAATAAGGTTAATTGCCATGTGTGCGCTAATGAGTGTATCATCCTACCAGATAAGGTGGGAATATGTAGAACAAGAAAGAATTTTAATGGAGAACTATACACCTTAATTTATGGTTCAATGATCTCTTCAGGTAGTTTAGATCCTATTGAGAAAAAACCTCTTTATAATTTCTGGCCAGGTGCTACCGCATACTCAATTGCATCAATAGGATGTTCCTTTAAGTGCCAAAATTGCCAGAATTGGAATATATCACAGGCAAATCCAACAGATAATGGAAAAAATGGATTTTATGACCTTAAAGGTTATGAAGGTCGTGGAATGTCGTTAGTTGAAATGACTCCAGAGCAATTAGAAAAGAGAGTAGTGAAGAGTGGAGCAAAAACTCTTGCTTATACCTATAATGAGCCATTAATATGGCACGAATGGATTATGGACACAGTACCTCTTCTAAAAAAACATAATATCAAAACGATCTTAGTAACGAATGGATATTCTACTCCAGAAGCGACAAAAGAACTGATTGAAGTAGGAATCGATGCTGCAAATATCGATATTAAAGCAATGACTGATGATTTTTATAAAAAAATATGTGGAGTTAAATCTGTTCAGCCTGTTTTAGACACGGCTAAACGATTTAAATCTAATGGTATTCATGTAGAAATCACTAACTTAATCATACCGGATTTAAATGACAGTAAGGAAGATATTCAAAAATTATGTGATTGGATTGTTGAAGATTTAGGGAAAAATACTCCAACTCACTTTTCTGCATATCATCCTGATTTCAAAATGCCATCAAGGAAACGTACTCCTTATGAAACATTAGATATGGCATCTGACATTGCTAAAAAAACAGGTTTATATTTTCCATATGTAGGAAACATAGCTCATGAGAAGGGAGGTAATACTTATTGTCCAAATTGTAATCATTTATTACTGGAAAGAAGGGGTTATAGTTTCAAAAAGATCGATGTAACTGATGAAAAAAAATGTCCTAATTGCTCTTATGAATTAAATAATGATATTGTTGGTGAAATTAATAAACACCCTTCACACAGATTTGTCTTCTTCTAAATTGATTAACCCTTTAGAATTCAATTTTGTTTGTATTAAAAATAATAAAAAAAAGAAAGATTTAGAACAGATAACCTATTGAAACTCCGAACACTAAGACTAAGAATCCTTGAATTAAGCAGAATCCAGCAACTATGAAGGCTATAGGAGGCCATGATATAAATTTTGAAATTTTCATTAACCCTCCAATATAAAATTTTGCTGTGAGAGCAATAATCGCAAAGATGATTATAAATAATATAACAAAAAATACTGTGGGGTTCATAAATAATCCAATGACTACATAAGCTTCTGCGGGCATTACCATTACAAGAACTGCTACTACAGCACTTCCTGCTAAGAGCCCAACCACACTTGCAATCGGAAGGTCATTTAAGGGTTTTAAAAGTGTAAGAATTCCAAAAATAATCAGTAACGCAGATGTAAAAATACTAACTTCTCCACTCAGAAAGGCTATACTTGGTGGTACGTTATACATTAATCCACTAACACCGCTTATTATGCAAAAGATACCAAGAACAATACCCAAATAAGTTAGAACTTTAAGAAATTTTGTTACTTTCATATCCCAATCCTCCGTCTTCCTCTTTTTTACAGACCCCCTTCTCTTTGCTTCGTACACACCGAAAATTAACCACATAATTCCCAAGATCAAAACAAAGAACCCAGCCATTTGTCCTAAGAGTTCCAAAAATGTTTGAAAAATCACGAAATTTCACTCCTTTAATTTGATAAGTTTATGTTGAATTTATTTTGTTATTATATATTTATTTTGTTATTAAATTCTAATGGAGTCCAATAATTAAAAAATAAAGTTTGAAAGGATTAGGTAATAAATGAGACTGTTTTTTTAATGTAATCCATATATAACTCAATTTCTTGATTTTTTTTATTTTCGTTCCAAGAGTATTCATCTGCCATGATTTCGGCAACCTTTCTAGCTGCCTTTAAAGTTATTTTGTGATCTATCCATAGAGACATTTCAGTTCGTCTACAAAAAACATCAATTAAATGAGGAGTCGGTTCGTATCTTAAACAGTAGAGAATTTCGGCTCTTATGAAATCATTGTCTTTAATGATTTTTTCTTTCAATGAGTCATCATCTTTTATCATTTCAAGGATTTTAATAGCACCTTTACCATATTGTTGATATATAAGCTCAGCAATATCACTTTCTAATCCTATCTTTGATTTATCAAATATATCTAACCATTCTTCTTTTTCTAAACTTATAATAAATTTCTGTTTTGAAAATTCTTTCTTTCTCCCAATATCTGGAAACAATTCTCTTTCTTCAACTTTTTTAAATAAATCATCGGCCATACTCCTCCAGGCTGTTAATTTTCCACCAGTGATTGTTAACAAACCATCACCTGAGAAAAAGATTATGTGTTTTCGAGAAATTTCACTTTCAGATTTGCCTTTTTGCATAATTAAAGGTCTTAATCCCGCATAAGCAGAAATAATTTTATCATAATCTAATTCTACTTTAGGGAAATAGTGTTTAACTGATTCAATTAAATAATCAGCATCTTCTTTATCGCAAAACGGATTAGCTAAATCTTCCTTATAATCCGTATCTGTAGTCCCTATAATTGTAAATTTTTCATTTCGTGGTAATACGAAAAAAGCGCGATCATCTGTAATGGAGCGAATAATTGTAGCCATTTTATTTTTTACGTCTTTACGTTTGAACTGTAGGTGTACTCCCTTGGTTGGACGGATAAGAGGTTTTGGAATATCATCGGGATAGTTTTCTAATAATTGATCAGTCCATACACCAGTTGCATTTATGATTAATGTCGCTCTAATTTCAAAGTTACTATCCTTTTCTAAATCATTACACTTTATACCAATAATTTTTCCATTATCCTTAATAAAACCTATAACTTTACAATAATTTAATGCATCTGCTCCCCTAATTACTGCTTCTTTAAGAACTTCAATAGTTAATCTTGCGTCATCTACATTATTATCGTAATATACTGCTCCACCTTTATTTCCTTCTCTAATAAATTCAGGTTCCATTTCAAAGATTTCTTCTGGAGAATACCACTTATATTTTTTATAATTTTTAAATTCGGATTTGTCGTCACTTAAAAAGTCATAAATTTTACAAGCACCTACTATATCTCGTTTTTTATATTTTCCACTTTCTAAAGCAACAAATAGAAATGGAATTGGTCTTATTAAATGGGGAATATGTGCTCGCATCCAATTTCTTTCCGTTGAAGATTCTCTAACTAAATCCATATCACCGTGAGCTAAGTATCGTATACCTCCGTGAGCTAGTTTTGAACTCCTTGAGGATGTCCCTGCCCCAAAATCCTGCATATCAACGCATGCAACCTTCAAACCTCTCATAGAAGCTTCTCTTGCAACTCCAGCTCCTGTAATACCCGCTCCAATAACTAAAATATCATAATTAGTTTCTTTGAATTTGTGAATAATTTTATCTCTGTTCTTAAAATTCCATGATTGATCAAATAATTTTTTATCCAAAACTTCCATATTTATCATTTTAAAGAATTTTTAAGATTAAATTAATTTTGCCTAATATTTCTAAAATACTGAAATACATAATAAGAGAATTTTAAAAATTCAGTTTTTCGTGTGGATAATACAGATCTTTTCGAAATGTAAAGATTTAAAATAAAAAATTAAGTTCATATATAAGTACTATTAATTTTTGAATCAAAAATGGAAGTTTAAAGATGCCAAAATCTGGGAAGAAAAAAGTATTAATTGTCGATGATGCCGAATTTATCAGAAATAGGATTAAAAAAGTAGTTGAAAAGATTGAAAATGCCGACGTCATAGGTGAAGCTTTAAATGGAGATGAAGCTATAACACTATACAAGGAATTAAAACCAGATTTAGTGACTATGGATCTTATAATGCCAAAGTCAGATGGAATAAAAGCCATTGAAGAAATCATAAAGATTGATAATAAAGCTAAAATTGTTGTAGTAAGTGCAATGGGACAAGAGCTCACAATAACTGATGCTTTAGGGAAAGGAGCAAAAGAATACATAAAGAAACCATTCAAAGATGAGGATCTCTATAGAACGATTGAACGGTTTTTAAATACCTAATTTGAAAAAAAAAATACTTCTTTTCTTTTTAAATTAAAAGTGTTTTTAGAATTAATGGCATTGAATAAATATCATAAAAATTATGCTCAATGATTTCCTTTATTAATCCAATATATCTTTCAGCATTTTCATTATATTTTCGATAACAAAGACCAACGAGATTACTTGGCAGTGTATTTTCTCTTGTCCAATTCAACAATTTTTCTTCCATATTTGTTAAGGAATATGTATTGAATATTCCTTTAAATAAGCGGCGACAATGATGATATAAATCAATATGATGAAACTTTGTATTACATTTTTCATATGGTGGATCATCCTCTGAAAGCATCGGATTTTTATCAAAAAAATATAAAAATCGATTTGCCAAATATGGTATATCAAAAGTTTTCCCATTATAAGTAATGAAACATTTAAAATTCGGGAATATTTCAGTTCTAAGATGCTCATAAATTGCTATTTCTTCTTCAAGTTTTCTTGTGAAAAATATGTGGATTTTAAATTTTTCATTCTTAAAAAAGCCAATTCCCACTATAATGACAGGGCTATCAATTATACCTAAGGTTTCGATGTCTAAAAATAAGAAATCTTCGATATTAAAGCAAAAACTCACATCTAAATCGTTAATATATCTATTTTTTGTTAGAGTTTTATAATCCTTATTTTTTATTAAGTTTAAAATTTGATTAGCTGAACCACTAAAATTTAAATTAAATTTTAAATCTGTTAGAGTTTTTACTCCTCTCTTTTTTAATTTTTCCTCAATGAATTCTCCAATATAATTTACCGTTTTAAGGTTATACAACAATTTTTTCTGTGTTTTAAATAAATTTATATCATTTGGAATATCTCCTTGTTCCCAGAAAAATTCAATGAATTCACCCATGTCATTTTTAATAATACGATGATTTTGATACAAATCTTCTAGTCTTTTTCCTTGATGTTCTTCTACTAACGGTGTAATATCGAAGCTTTCGAATTTGTAGTAATCCATTATCTATAACTAATTAAGATATTTTATTTAATAATGCATTCTCTTAAGATTTATAGTAAAATTAGAATATATTCAATTTATTAGATATCTTTAATTATTCTCTGGATTTTGCTTCTTAATTATTTAGTTTTAAAGAACCTTCTTGATTCAGCATCTCCTAGCACATAATGACTTCCACCACCATGAACCATACAGAATGCGTCAAGAAGTCCCATTTCATTGCAATATTGCTCTGTGAAAGCACGTCCTCCCATTGTTCTAAATAAATCAATGGAACTCTGAAATGCCAATTCACACGTTTGAATTTTTAGTCCCATTATCTGAGAAGCCATTATTTTAGAACTA
Source organism: Promethearchaeia archaeon (assembly GCA_029856145.1). Classification (GTDB taxonomy): domain Archaea; phylum Asgardarchaeota; class Lokiarchaeia; order Sigyniarchaeales; family SOKP01; genus Loki-b32. The sequence goes on along the minus strand of JAHQWK010000001.1, from coordinate 358,597 downwards.
GCTATTTGTGTTCGACTATCAATCTCCCGTGCGTAATTTATTAATGCTGAAATGAATAAATTTGTTTGACGCATATTTTCAGCAATTGGAAATCTAATAATCTGGTATTGATGCAATTTGTGCTTAAATTGCTCACGTTGAAGGGCGAAACTATGGGAAAAGAATAGTTTTTTAATGCAATCACCTATAGCTTCTGCACTGATGACTAATCTCTCTTCAGTCAGTTGATGAAACATAATGTCTAAACCATCACCTTCTAGAAGATTTTCTTTAGGAAGTTCAGTATCTTTAAATACTAAACGACTGACAAAAGCATCATTCATTCCATAAGTTCTGACTCTCGAAGATTCAAAATTTTTCAATTGTTGATGGTCTGTATCTACTATAATACCACCCAATCTTCCACTATTTAATCGCCCATAAAGAATAATATAGTCTGCTAACATGCCATTTGTTATAAAAAGTTTTTTTCCATTTGCGATTACTTTATCTCCTTTATCATCAAGTTTTAACTCGATTCTAGCAATATCACTACCAGCAATGAATTCAGTCATAGCAGAGGCAGCCATTAAACCATATTTTACGACAGGGATAAGATATTTCTCTCGTTGAAAATTATTAGCTTTATAATTCACTGGATTGCAATAAAGTGTTCCTCCTGATAATCTACCCATTTCAATACTCCAATTCCCATTTATATATCTATCACTGTTTGGAGACCAAAAACCTCCACATAAGGCTAATGCTATAAGAGCATTTCTTGTAACATTTCCAACATCATGGTCTTCGAAATCTATTACAGTACTATAGTATCCCTTTTCTGCTAGTTTTTTCATAAAATTAGCTACTATTTCACGTTTCTTTTCTTGAATTGGTTCCTCAGCCGAATAATTTAATTCTTCTAAGTTTTTCAAATGTTTTTCAAGATTTTCTTCCATATATTCAAAAAACTCAGCTAAAAATTCCTTTTCTTTTACATTTAGTATTGGGTTATTTAATAAATCCAATTCAGGAATAATTCGACTGATTTCTAATTTTGGAAATTCCGGGAGTCTTGTATCCATAATAAATAAGACAATTTTCTTATGATTTTAAATTTTCTTCTCTCTCAAATAGGATTTTTTTCCCATCCATATTAATTCATTCAATTAGAAAATTTTTAATCAAAATAAAACATAACAATAAAATATCAAATCTATATTAAAACCAAGATCTATTAATAAATTATATTAAAAATTCAAATTAAAAAAAAAGAAACCTAAAATGATGGTAAAAAATGTCAGATAGACAAGTATGCGTTATCGGTGTTGGTTTTACCAACTTTAATTCGATAACTCCGGATATACATTGGAAAGAAATAATGTATGAAGCTTGTAAAAAAGCTTATGTAGATGCTGGTATTGATGTTAGAAAAGATGTAAACAGCTTCATAACATGTGCAGAAGACTATTGGGAAGGTTTCAGTATTTTCGATGAATTTGTACCAGACCAAGTTGGAGCACTTTTACGTCCTTGTTGTACTGTATGTGGGGATGGACTCTTCGGATTGGCAAACGCTTATATGCAAATTAAAACGGGCCGTTTAGATGTTGTAGCAGTAGAAGCTCATAGTAAGATTTCTGATTTGCTAACTTTTGGTGATATTATGCTTCACGCATTTGATCCTCGATTTGAAAGACCGGTTTCTGGACCTGTTGAAAGACCTAATTATGGAGGTAGCCCAGGATATACTCCAGAAGCTCCTAAACCATTAATAGGGCGTTCTGATGAAAAGGAAAGAATTCATCCGTATTTTATGGCTGGTTTAGAAATGCAACATTATTTAAAAACAACAGGAACTACAGAGGAACAATGCGCTGCTGTTGTTGTGAAAAATAAGAAAAATGCATTCTTCAATCCTTATTCAGATTATGAAGCCCAAATTTCAATTGAAGATGTAATGAAATCTGAATATCTTTTTAAACCTGTTAAACGATTGGATATCAGCCCTAATGTTGATGGTGCTGTGTGTTTTGTACTTGCTGATGATAAAACTGCTGAAAATTTAGGTATTGAACCAATATATTTAGCTGGTTTTGGATACTGTTCAGAAACACCTTGGCTGGGTACAAGAGGTATGGATGCTGGCTATGCTACTAAAGCAGCAAAGATGGCATATAAAATGGCTAAAATAACAGAACCTCGAGAAGAAATTGATGTAGTTGAAGTTGATGATAGATTTTCATTTAAAGAACTTCAACATCTTGAGGCTTTAGGTCTTGCTAGACCTGGTGAAGCAAAACAATTAATTGAAGAAGGAGCCTTAGAAATTAATGGTTCACTTCCTACAAACACATCTGGAGGATGTCTAGGTGTAGGAAATTGTTTTGAAGCTACTGGATTGCAAAAAGCTCTAGAAATTGTTACTCAACTTCGTGGCCATGCTGCTAAAAGACAAGTTGCTGATGCAGAAGTCGGACTTGCTCAAGCTTGGCGTGGAATTCCTTCAGGAAGTGGAGCAGTAGCAATTTTTAGGAGGGGATAAGGAGGTGTCAAAAAAATGAAAGAAGTAGCAGTTTTAGGAGCCGGTATGACCCTATTTCGTAGACATTTATTAGAAACTGGAAAAGAACTTTCCTTTTTAGCTACGAAAATGGCAATGGAAGATGCTGGCTTAGAAAAGGATGATATTGACATGGTAGTAATGGGTAGTGCTCCAGATGCATTTGATGGAATTCATATGAAAGGTGAAAATCTTATAGATGGGGCAGCGGCAGTAGGCAAACCATATGTAAGAGTCTTTAATGGAGGCGGTACAGGAGTCTTTGCTCCTATTGCTGGATGGTGGCATGTTGCCTCTGGAGTCGCCGATATATGTTTAGTTGTATGTGAAGAAAAGATGGGTAATTGTTACCCTCATCCACAAACAGCTTTTAGACATATATGGGATCCAATCTTGGATAGACCCCTTACACCTAATCTAGTATGGTTATTTGCAATGGAAATGAACCGCTACATGACCACTTATAACATTAAGAAGGAAGATATTGCTTTAGTTTCAGTAAAAAATAAAAGAAATGCTGTTGGTCATCCCTCTGCCCAATTAGCAGATCCTAGCATCACTGTTGAAGATGTTTTAAACTCTGAGATAATGGCTTGGCCAGTGAACAGATTAGATATCAGTCCACCTAGTGATGGAGCAGCAGCATTGATATTCTGTAATAAAGATATTGTACATAAATTTACAGATGATCCAATTTATGTAGCAGGTACAGGATGGAACATAGATAGTACAATGTGGACTAATAGAGACCTAGCTTTTCCTCGTTATGTAGCACAAGCAGCTAAGATGGCTTATAAAATGGCTAAAATTGAAAACCCACGAAAAGAAATAGACTTTGCTGAACCTTATGACCCATTCTCATATAAGGAATTGCATCATCTTGAAGGACTTTTACTGTGCAAAAAAGGTGAAGCCCCTATTCTTACACGAGAAGGAGTTACACAACGAGATGGTGATTTTCCAGTCTGTCCTTCTGGTGGTCTGCTGGGTGTAGGGAACCCGATCGCTGCCACAATGGGTCAAAAAGTATGTGAATTATATTGGCAACTAAAAGGTGTAGCTGGTAAAAGACAAATTCCAGGAGACCCAAGAATCGGTGTCGCACAAGCTTGGGGTGATATCATGCAAATGGGCACAGTTATACTCCTTCGGAGGGGTTAAATTAAAAAGGTGATAAAAAAAATGGTAAAAAAGAAAGATTATAAAGAATGGCCACCATATGCTCCAGGTACTCATGTTCGTGAAAGTGATATAAGAGATAAAAAGATTACATATACTTGGTGGGAACCAGAGGTTCAATACAGTTGGTCTTTAGGTCCTGCGATGAGCAAATTCTTAGAAGGCTTAAAAGAAGGCAAAATTTATGGGATACATTGTAAACGATGTAAGCGAGTCATTGTACCTCCAAGAATGTTTTGCGAATATTGTTATGGTCCCACTGAAGAATGGATTGAGTTACCAGATACAGGAGTTATTGAAACATTTTCAATTTCATATCTCGATCCTGATGCTAGGAGAATCGAAGAGCCAATTCTAGTTGGTGTAGTTGATCTCGATGGTACGCCTCCACATCATGGATTCATGCATTATTTCTCAGAGATGACTAAGGATGAAATTAAGATTGGAATGAAAGTTAAAGCCGTGTGGAAACCAGAGAATGAAAGAGAAGGCTCAATTACAGATATTAAATATTTTAAACCATTAACTGGAGGTGGAGATTAATGGGCTTCTTAGAGAAACAAACAGATCCAACCACTCCCATGCATTGGCGCGGAGATATGCAAGCAGATTATTTTTATCCAAGTGGAATAGCAGGTGATAAATTTTTCAAGCATCTTAAGATAAATGATACCTTTTTAGCATGTAAATGTGCAAAATGTAGTAAAATTTATTGTCCTCCTCGTATGTATTGCGAAGACTGTTTTGTAGAGATACCTGATAGTAATTGGAAAGAAGTACCAACTGTAGGTACAGTAAAAGTATTCACCGTAGCTAAATTAAATGCCCATGGTAAAAACTTAGCAAAACCCAAAGTTGTTGCTTTCATAAATATCGAAGGAACAGATGATTCGATGTTAGGGATTATCAATACTAATAATCTCGATAATGATTTTACAGGTAAAAAACTTAAAGCAATCTTACGTCCACATGATAAACGAGAAGGAACAATTAAAGACATCCTTTATTGGGAAGAAGTATAAATTTTAACTAATTTTTATTTTATTTTTTTTAAATCTCTTCATAGAATAGTTGTGCTCTTCTGCAAAGTTTAGGGTTTAAATTATTACAAATATTAATGAACTGGTTAATGGTTCCGAGGGAGTATGATACTTGGCTAAAAGAATAATTAATTCCCCTCTTTAATTCTTCAATAACATTTTGAAGAGGAATTACTAATTGGGGGCGATTATGGAATTGCATGGGTTCTATTTTAATATTAGGAATTAGGCTTAATTCTATATGCATTTTAATTAGTTGTAAATAAGCATCAAGAAGGAGTTTCTCTCGTTGTTGCCAATTATTTTCTTTTAGTATGCCTAATAATAGAGGGTTTAAAGTTTTGGATATAGATAATTGTTTGAAAGCTATAGCAAACCACTTCTCATATGGAATATATTTCTTTTCAAGAATGAAAGCCATCTCCATAATGTATCTCACTAAACGAGATGCTTCTATTCTGGATCCTAGATCATCTCCTTTCCCACCAATCCTTCCAACAAATGACATTTCTTGAGAAATACGATCCCATTGTACGATAATCTTTAATTTCCAAATAGAATCAGGATAATAGTTTATATGTTTTCTAACATGTGTTAATTCTCCAAAATTATCATAAAATACTTTACCTGATGTAAATTCTAATAGCCGCTGTTCCGGAATAGTAAACCAATCACTTTCATTAAGCTCTAGAGATTCAAGGCCAAGAGTGAGTTTTAAAAAACGTTCAACAGTATAAATTTCAATTCTATGATTAATTGGACCATTTGTTTTTAGTTCCAAAAATTGATTCATTCCATCCTTCTCATTTGGTTCGCTCCAGTTTGTAGAATATCCAAGAAAGGTAAAAGGTAAAATTTTGCTGAAATATTTCTTAATTATTAAATTATATTTGTCATAATCATCTTCTTTCAAAAAAAGTTGTAATCTTGGACCCCAGTGATGATCTGTAGACATCTTATCGTCAAAACCAAGAATTTCAGAACCTTGACCTATTAAAGCAGCGGCATATTCTAACTCAGGATATTCCTTTTCAAGTTTTTCTTTTATAACATCATTATAAAAAAGTTCAGATAATTTTAATCCTGGAATAAAATTAGGTTTGATATAAATCCACCTTTCATATTTTCCAACAATTATATAATTCAATAATCAAAATTATTCAATTAATAATTAAAATAAAGATAGGAAAAAATAAAAATATAATAAAACGATTAGATATCATTTACCGTTGGTATAGATTAAAGATCTTTCTAGCTTCATCAGGAGTAGCAACTTCGCGATTTACGATATGAGTAACCTTTGCAGCCCATTCTACTTGTTCCCAACTTCCTTTAGCTAAGCTACCATCAGGCATGCGAATATTATCTTCTAATCCTACCCTTATATGACCATCCATAGCTGCTGCACACATTGCTGCTTGAAATTGATTTTTAGATACACCACAAACACTCCAACTAGCATCTGGAGGTTTTAGGTTTATAAAATGCGCTAGATTTTCATAAGAAAATGGTACTCCTCCCAATACACCAAACACAAATTGAAAATGGAGTGGAGGATCAAGAAGTACTTTGGGTTGTTGTTTTGCTAAGTGTAAAATGTTATACATTCCACCAAAATCGTAAACTTCTATTTCTGGTTTAGTTCCCGCTTTTTTCATTGATTTGGCAAATTTTTGAATAGTATCAAACGTATTTGCAAATATAGTTTTCGCACCTAGTCCAACCCGCCCAGTTTTATGATCTCCTACTGCGAAATTCATTGAATTAGAATTTAATGAAGCTATTGGTGGCTTAAATGTTTCAATCGGCGCAATTCTTTGTTTAGGGGTGACGATTGTGCTTATTGCAGTACTAAGATTAATTAGTAGACCTGGAGCTTTTTCTTTTATATTGTCAATTATGGCTCCAATTATATCTAGTTCGTGTGTAGGATTGCCTTTTTCGGGATCTCTTGCATGTATATGGACTATTGCTGCTCCAGCTTCATAACATTTTTTTGCTTCATCCCCGAATTCTTCTGCTGTAAATGGGACATTCGGATTCTGAGCTCTATTAGTTACAGCTCCAGTAAGAGCAGCACTTATAACCAATTTGTTTGATAAATCTTCTTCTGACATTTTTATCACATTATAAAATTTGTTTTATGAGTTTTAAATTTAGATTACTATGGAAATTAGATTTTTTTCATATTAATATGTTACATATTCACATTGAAATTTATTCAGTAGCGTTGAATAAATCCTAAATGAAATTCGATAAATATTATAAAATTTATATAATAGAGAAAATATTTTTTGCTTGTTTAAATTCTCATATGATATTTTTAAAATAAATGAGGAAATAAAATATGAATCTTAGAGAATTAGTCGAAAATCAAGCAAAAAAGTATAAGGATAAAGTGTTTTTATATTGGAAAGATAAAACAATTTCTTATTCTCAATTGAATGAGCTTACAAATAAAGTAGGGAATTTTTTATACGATTTAGGTATCAGAAAAGGTGATAAAGTTAGTGTTTATTTACCAAATATGCCTGAATACGTGTATTTATATTTAGGTATCCCTAAAATAGGAGCTGTTACTGGTCCTGTAAATGCGTTGTTTAAACCGAGAGAAGTAAAATTTGTAGTCGGACATTCAGAAGCTAAAATTATTGTTACAATTCCAAAATTTATGGATTTAATTAATCAAATTAAATCTGGTCTTCCCAATTTAGAACATATAATTGTGATCGGAGAATCTATTGAAGGAACCTTAAATTTTGGGGAATTGATGGAAAATGCTTCAGTTGAATCCCCTCCTGAGGTGAAGATTGACGAAAAAGAAGATCCTGCTGCTATATTATATACATCAGGGACTACTGGATTTCCAAAAGGTGTATTACAGACTCATTTTAATATTAGGAGAAATGCTGAAATGATACGAGATTTCACGGATGCTAAGGAACATTTTCGATATATGCTAATTTTACCCTTATTCCATGTTAATGCTCAAATAGTTACAGTTATGGCACCACTTACAATAGGAGCGAGCTGTATTTTAACACCTGGATTTTCGGCTCAGACACATTGGCAAACTGTAGCCAATTATAAAGCGTCTACTTTTAGTTGTGTTCCAACAGTACTCTCTATCTTACTTAGAATGCCGCACGAAAATTTGGATCTTTCTTCATTAGAATATGTTGTTTGTGGAGCTGCTCCTTTACCTGTGGAGGTATTTAAAGAATTTGAAAAAACCTTTAAATGTAAAGTTGTGGAAGGGTATGGTCTTACAGAGGGTACATGTGCCTCTTCAGTTAATCCTTTGCCCACCGAAACGGAAGATAGACGAAAAGTAGGTAGTATTGGCATACCTTTACCTGGAAATGAAATGAAAATTGTTGATGAGGATGGAAAAGATGTTCCTCCAAATATAAAAGGTGAAATTCTTGTTAAAGGAGATAATATTATGAAAGAATATTTCAAAAATCCAGAGGCAAACGCTGAAACTCTTAAAGAAGGTTGGCTATTTACCGGAGATATTGGATATATGGATGAAGATGGATTTTTCTACATAACGGATCGAAAAAAGGATATGATAATACGAGGTGGAGAAAACATTTATCCACGTGAAATTGAGGAAGTACTTTACTCTCATCCAGTTGTTTCATTAGGAACAGTTATTGGAGTACGGGACAAGATTTATGGAGAACTTCCTAAAGCTTTTATTGTATTGAAAGAAGGAGAAACTATTACTGAAGAAGAGATTATCGAATATTGTAAAAAACATCTGGCTGATTTTAAAGTTCCGAAATATGTGGAATTTAGGGACGATTTACCTAAAACTCCTACAGGAAAGATAATGAAGCAACCACTACGTGAAGAAGAAGAAGCTAAAACTGGTAAAATTTTTAATTCTTAATAGAGAATTACAGATTGAAGTTTTATTTGAAGAAAATATAATAAAAAGAATTTAGATTATTAAAAATTTTTAACTTATATTTTTTTATAATTTTATATTTAAAATCTATTAAGAAGAGAAATCGGATTATTCTATATTCTATTTGCTAATTTGTAAGCTCTATGAACTGCTTCTAGAACTGTTTCTGGTCTTCTTGCATCTCCAATCTTCTCTACTTTAATACTTTCAAGCTGTTTTATTTCCTTATAAAGAAGATTATTCGATTCTACACCAGTAGCATAATACACCATATCTACATTATTAATAATTTGCTCTTTATCTTTTGCATCAAGATAGCTTACATAATTCTCTCCAATTTCTTTCACTATGACACTAGTATGAAATTTGACTCCTAATGCATCACATTTATCAAGAAGTACCCATTTAGTTGTTTTTCCTAGAGCTGAACCCAACTTCGGTAGTTGCTCCAAAACAGTTACTGCATTTCTTCCACGATGTAACATTTTCAATGCAACTTCAGGTTCTAAAGCTTTATATAATGTAAGAAAATCAAACGCCTCAAGATTTAAAGCCCCATATTTAGCTATATATATAGCTAATTCGATACCTGTTGCACCTCCACCGATGATGACGTCATTTTTACCAACGGGAGCATCCATACTAAATACATCATTAGCCCAATAAACATTATCTCTCTCTATTCCGGGAATAGATGGGATTATTGGTTTTGAACCAGTTGCTATAAAAACTATATCGGGATTAAATTTTTTAACTGTATCAATCGTAACTTCCTGGTCGAGATGTAGTTGGATTCCATATTTTTGAATCCAATATGAATAGTTATCAATTATTCTCTTGAACTCATTTCTTCCAGGAGGTATCCAAATTATATTTAATAATCCTCCTATTTTATCATCTTTTTCAAAAATATGAACTTCATGGCCTCTCATTCCAGCAACTCTGGCAGCTTCTAATCCTCCAGGACCAGCACCGATGACCATTATTTTCTTTTTCTCTTTAAGAGGTTTTAATTCTGTTTTAGCTTCATTTGCAGCCCTAGCGTTTCTTAAACAAGATACAGGTACCATTTTAAAAATAGCATCAAAACATCCTTGATTGCAACCAATGCATGCCATTATGTCTCGAAAATCGCCTTTTCTTGCTTTTGATGGCAAATAAGGATCAGCTACTAATGATCTCCCCATACAAATGGCATCTGCTTTTCCAGCCATTAATATTTGTTCGGCTAATTTAGGAGTATTAATCCTATTAGAAGCAAAGACCGGAATTGATACATGATTCTTAATATTTTCAGCTAAATATGTATAATTCCCTTCAGGAACATCCATGGTTGTTTGGGGGATTTTAGTTTCATGCCAACCCCCAGTAACATTGAGATAATCTAAATATTTACTTAACTTTTCAGCAATAATGGCTTTTTCTTTATATGTATTACTTTCTGGAACAAAATCGTCCCCAGAAATTCGGTATCCAATGGGAAAATCATCTACACTTGATCTCATCAATTCAAGAGTTTCAATAGGAAATCTTAAGCGATTCTCAAGATCCCCACCATATTCATCAGTCCGAATATTTGTTTTCGGAGATGTAAATTGAGAAAACAAATAACCCGCATTAGCACATATTTCTACTGCATCAAATCCTGCTTTTTTTGCTCGAAAAGTAGCATCAGCAAAAGCTTGTTGCTCTCTTTTAATATCTTCAAGAGTCATTTCTCTCGGAGTAGTTTTACTGAATTTACTATAAACAGCTGAAGGTGCGATAGATGGCTTACCAATAAAGATAGGGTATGTATAAGCTCCACTATGGTATAATTGACAAACAACTTTCACATCATCACGTGCTTTATGTATAGCCTCAGTAAACTCCGTTAATTTCGGTAAATATTCATCGCTTTCAATAGAGATCATGAGTGGAAATCCACTAGCATAGAGATCTATAGCGCAACCTCCAACAATTAACATACCAGCACCACCCATTGCCCTTTCAACATAAAAATCAATTAGTCTTTTAGTTATAAAGCCTTTATCGGCAAGATTAAGATTTAAAGCAGGCATAATAATGCGGTTGGAGACCGTCATATTTCTAATTTTAAAAGGTGTAAACAATTTAAAGAACTTCAATTCAAATCCTCAACATAGTTTTGTTATTAATAAGAATAACATGGTAATTTATTAAAATCTAATTAGACTAAAAAAAAGGAAGCTACTTATTATACGTTTTAGTAAAAAGGACAGCAATTTAAATTACAAAATAAATGAAATTATTAGCTTCAGTTTAAATCTAGGAAAGAAATAATTTTTTTATCCTAATAAAATTATAATATACAAAAATTAAATTTAATAAGTGAAAAAAAATGTCTGAAAACGCTGTATTAATAGAAGAAAACGAAGATAAAACAATTACAACTATAAAAATGAATCGTTTAGATAAAAAGAATGCAATGAATTATGATTTAATGGTTGGTCTTCAGAAAGCTATAGATAAAGTTGAACGAACTAATGCAAGAGTTGTTATTATTACTGGAGGAGATGATTTTTTTAGTTCAGGTATAGATTTAAACTTTTTAACCGGTCAAGAAAAAGATCCTGAAGGAGTCATTCCTGATTTGCGAATCCCACGGAATTTTAGATATTTTGCAAATACTTGGATCCATCCTATATTCACAAAAATTGAAAAGATGGAGAAACCTGTGATTGCTAAAATAAATGGTTATTGTTATGGAATGGCATTTGAATTAGCATTAGCCTGTGATTTTCGATTTTGTACAGATTCAGCAGAATTCCATATGTTGGAAAGCAAGATTTCTATGAACCCAGACGTTGGTGGTACAATTAGGTTAACAAGGCTTGTGGGCATCCAAAATACAAAAGATATCATTTTAACTGGACGTAAGCTTGATGGAACTGAAGCTTATAGATTAGGTGTGGTGAACCGGGTTGCAAAATCTCATGAAGAATTAGATTCAATTATTAAAATGTATACTGATGAACTTATGACCAGTGGACCTTTAGCAGTGGGACTTGCAAAAAAGTTAATAGATGATTGTTACGGTAAGGATACCGCTTTTGGGTTAGAATTAGAAACACTTGTAAGTTCACAATTACTTCAAACTAAAGATGCTACAGCAGGAGCACTTGCCCGTTTACAAAAAACAAAGCCTAAATGGCGATGGAAATAAATATTTTTTTATATTTTTATTATTTTTTAAAGGTTTCCTAAACCCAATCTATTTAATATTTCTTGATTGAGATTTCCAGTTTCAAGATCCCATTGTCTATATTTATAATATTCCTTTTTTAAATGCTGAAAGTTAGGTGATTTGCCAGCGCTCTCAGTTCCTTCTAATGGTTTAAGCAATATTTTAGGTAATTTATCATCTTGCGGAGTAATACCCATTTTTAGATTAAATAGTCGTTTTATCATGAAGATTCTTTCACCAATAATTTTGAGCTTTTCTATATCACAATTTAACCCTAAACATGTTTGAATTAATTCGGTAATTATTGATGGTAAAGGATTTGCAAAATTACACATAAGTAGAGAACTATAGAGAGCCCGATAATCTTGCAATCTCGCACACATTATAGCCATTTCTGAATCATCCTTGTGTCTTTCTACAGTTTTTATTCCAAATTGGTCTAGTGGAATACCTAATGAAATTGTATACATATCACAAGAATTATGGCAAGGCCCTCTAGGAGCAGCGATTGCATATGCTATTGTCATTCCAAAATTAGCCCGTAAATCATGATATGGAACTTCCATTCCATAAACAGTTGCTATTTCATCTTGAGGGATATTAAATTCTTTTCCCACAGCATCCGATCCTTCAGCTAACAAATCACCTATTCCTTCTCTTAATGAGATTTTTTTGATGAATTCTAAAGCAGGTTTAATATCTCCCCATTTAGGATTGAGACCATCAAGATTTTTAGAATTAATTCTATCATTGTTATACAAATAGTATAAAAATGCAATTACACTGCTACTACTTATAGTATCAATTCCATAATCATTACATAAGACATTTGCTCTTACGATTGATTCAAGATTATCATTTAAAATCATTGAACCAAAACCCTCAAGTGCTTCGACTTCTGGAGCTTCTACTTCACCTTCAGTTTTATATTCTCCTTCTCTTACAATTGCTTTTTTGGCACAACCAATTGGGCAAGAAAAACATGGGTATTTACGTGTAATAGTTTTCTCTAAAGCGGTCATTCCAGAGATATTATAGGCACCTTCCCATTCTTCACCAAGAGTCCAATATTTTTTTGGTAATTCACCGGTCATGTTCCATAAGTCAATCCCTGCAGATGTACCAATATCACCATACATTCTAGAGGTAAAAGCTTTATTTACATCATTTAAAGCTCTCTGAACTGATTTTTTAAAGTTTTCTGAGTCTACCACTTCAAATTGTCTTTTTTTCCCTCGTACAGTTATCGCTTTTAATTTCTTTGATCCCATTACAGCGCCCATTCCTGTTCTTCCTGCTGCTTTTTCTTCAGAAGCAATTATAGCATATTTAACTAAATTTTCGCCTGCTTGACCTATACAAGCTACTCTTGTTAATGATGAGCCCGATTGTTCCTTTAAAATTTTTGAAGTTTCTAATATCCCTTTTCCCCTTAAAAATGATGCATCTTTAATTTCAACACTATTTTCTTTAATATCAAGATAGACAGGATTTTCTGAAGCCCCTTTTATAATGATCCCATCATACCCTGCTTTCTTAAGCTCTGGGCCAAAATATCCTCCACAATTAGACTCGCCCCAAATTCCTGTATATGGTGATTTCGCACATACAACAAATCTACCGCTTGTTGGAATAGTAGAACCGCAGAACGGGCCAGTCATAAACATTAGAATATTATCTGGAGATAATGGATCGGTATCCTTATCGATATAATCATAGAGATACCTACAACAATATCCAGCACCTCCAAGAAAGTCTTTTGCGAGTTCTTCATTAAGTAATTCTTCGGAAATTTCACTGTTACTAAGATTTACTGTTAGAATTTTGCCTACAAATCCTTTTAAAGTACCCATAATTAAAATCCCTTTTTTTTAAATTTCATTTTTGGTTTTAGAAATCGATATCTTTACCTTCATATGCATAATAAAATAATTTTCTGTAATATTCATCTGTAATTGATCTTGGGGTCATTACACTAGTAGCATCCTGAAAACAACAAGCAACTAATATATCCATATTTTCCTCTAACTCTTTTTTTGAAACGCCTAAATCCTGTAATTTAGAAGGAAAGCCTACTACCTTTTGAAGTTCTTTGATTTTATCAATAGCATCAAATGCTGCTTTTTTAGCATCATCGTCCCATTTTGCCCATCCTAGTTGTTTAGCAATTTTAGCATAAATTTCTAAAGTATCATCATCTTTATCAGGATTATTTAAGCAAAATTGTGAGATGTATGGAAGTAAAATTCCAACTACTCTTCCATGGGGTGTATGGAAAACAGCACCCCAACTATGACCCATACCATGGCCAATATGAACTTGAGAATTACTAAATGCTAAACCAGCCATTGTTGCTGCCTGATGCAGATAATCCCTAGCTTCTATATCTTTTCCATTTTTATAAGCAATTGGTAAATATTGAAAAATTAGTTCTATAGCTTTTAAACCCATTCCATTGGAAAATTCATTCTTCCAATTAGAAACCATACCTTCGATAGCATGTGATAATGCATCAAAAGCAGTATCAACTGTTAAGTTTGGAGGCATCCCTTTTGGAAATATAGGATCCACTATAGCATACGTAGGAGTTATTCCCCGATGAGCATATATAAATTTTTTCCATATCTCATCTTCAAACTTAGAGACAATAGTTCCATTTGATGCTTCTGAACCAGTTCCCGAAGTTGTTGGTATTGCTACAAATTTAGCCTTTTTACCTGTCTCATACAAATCAGATCTAAATAGATGAATATCACCAATGTTTAATTCTGGAAATTCATAAAGAACCCAGGCTGTTTTCGCAGTATCTATTACAGATCCTCCACCCAATGCAATAATTATATCGGGAGTATACCCTTTACACTGTTCTCTCGCCTTTAATACACCATCTTCTCTAGGATCTGGAATAACCTCATTAAAAACTTGAAAATTCTTACCAAATTTTTCTAGTTTATCCGTTAATATTTTAAGATAACCTAGTTCTTCAATATTTTTATCAGTGACTATATAACATTTATTTCCCTTAATATTTTCTATAAAATCTAAGCTATCTTCTCCATAAATTATATTTGGACTATAGAAATACCACATATTTTTTCTCCTATAAAATTAGTATAATTATTTTGAGTAAATTCCTTAGACTATTAATAATACTTAACTTTCTTTGAAAAAACCATTCTAATAAAAAAAATCAAATTAGAATTTTTTTATAAAAAATCAAATTCAAAGCGTCCAAGACTGTTCACAATTTCTAGAGCTGCCTTAGTATGACGCATTAATTTTGCCATGTCCCCTTCAAGCCTTAATTTACCCGCCATTATAGCCCTTATTGGATCAATTTCTTTCTTCGTAACTGCTACAAAATTATCATAAGGCCCAGCCATGATGTATTCTGTCTCTATTTCTTCACCTTCTGGTACCAATTTAGTTCCCGTACATTCTCCATGATGTAATCCGATAAATACTCTAACTTCGTGATCTAAATTACCACTAGGTTCAATAAGAAGAAGCATATCCCCTTCCCATGTTAATGCTGATGGTTTATAGTTTGGATTTTCATTAATAGCTTTACCAAATGCTTCAACCCATTCTTCTGTTAAAATTCTCATTTTTTTCACTTTATTTTTTACAATTTAAATTTATTTTATTCAAATTATATTTCTAAATATATAATTTGTTAAAAAGGAATTTAAGATTTCAATTTCAATTTAAGATTTCGATTTCAATATCTGTTAAAGGATATGATACGCAGGGATGAATAAAGCCAAATTCGTGGTCTATTTCTCTCATTTTTACTTCTGGAAGCATAAAAATTTTACCTGATTTTAGTTTAGTTCTGCACAAAGCACAAGCTCCTGAGCGACATCCACTATTGATTATTATTCCTAAATTCATTTCTTTTTCAAGGCTATTTAACAATGGCTCAACACATGGAGCTTCTATAGTTTCTTGGACCTTTTTTCCTTGTTGTATAAGATCTAGGGTGATCTTTACCTTTTTTGAAGCTGTTATATCTTTTGGCCAACCTATTATTTCAGTAACATCATCAGGAACTCCAAATAATTCAAAAATAATCCGAGACTTAGAAATGTTTAACTCTTCTAATTGCTCTTGTATAAAGGAATACATTGCCCTATTTCCAACTATATAGAAGAATTTTTTTTCAGTTGATTTTATCTCATCTAAGATCTTCTCTTTTGTAATAAATCCACAGGCACCATCCCAACCTAATCCTGGTTCTGAAAGTATATAATGAATTTTGATATTAGGACGTCGTCTTTGTATATCTTCAAGTTCTTCTCTAAATAAGATATCATCTTCAGTTAAACACCCAAAAAACAACCAAACATTTAATTTCAGGTTTTGCTCAGTGATATCTCTCAACATTGAAATAAATGGAGTAATCCCAGAACCCCCTGCAATAAAAACTAAATCTTTTCCATGAAATACTCGATTGTAATATAAATCTCCTAATGGTTCAGTTGCTTCTAAGATATCTCCAACTTTTAATTTATCAAGAAGATAAATACTAACAAAACCAATTTCTTTTCTTTTTACTCCTAATTCATAATATGCAAGTTGGTTTGGAGATGACACAAGTGAAAAGGGTCGGGATGTTCTAACACCATTAATATCAACTATAAGTCCGATATATTGACCTGCTCGAAATGGTGCTAAAGGCTTATTAAATTTTGCTGAGGTGAAGCGAAATAATTTAGTATCCTTAGATAGTTCTTTTATATCTGTAACTTGAAGAAACTGCTTTTCTGGATGAATTCGATCACAAAGATTTTCTAATCCATCAAAGTACCAGGGTATTGGTTGAACCTCATCTCGCCATTTTTTCAGCTTTTCAAGCTTTTGATATTTTTTAACATCACTCATTATCTCTTTTTCCATTTCTACCACCTCCCTTCTTTAAGATCTCTTAAATACATTCCTGCAGCAATTCTACCACTAAGGATACTCGCTGAAAATCCACCACCTATATTTGTCCAAGCTCCACACTGATATAATCCTGGAATCGATCCTCGACTTTTTAATCTAAGATTGGGGCCATCTAATAGATCTTGGGTATAACCATATATTGCTCCTTCTAAATTTTTTGAATATCGATAATAAGTTAAAGGTGTTGCGGCCTCTACTATTTCTATATGATCACGAATATTTGGGCAAATTGTCTTTTCAATTAACTCAATTACTTTATCAGTAAGATAATCTTTAATTTTAAAATATTGATCAGGTGAAATTGTTTGCCATAATTTGCCCATTTGTAATGTTGTAACACAAAGTTGTGTCGTTCCCGGAGGAGATATATCTTCATATATATGATTATAACAACCAGCTACCATATATTTTGGTGTTTCTATTTTTGCAAATGTTTCATATGCTTTATCCATATCATCTGTTTCACTTATAGTCATCTCATGAGCATGCAATCCTAATTCTTTATACGAAGCATTTAGACCTAAATACACTGAAAATGCTGATGGTCCTATCTCAGGAGCATATATTTGTTTTTTATAACTATCTGGAACAATATCTTTAGGAAGCATTTTCATATTCGTACATATTGGATTGACGTTTGAAATTACAGTCTTACATTGATAAATCTCGCCGTTAAGAAGTTCAACACCATTAACTCTCCCTTCTTCAACAATTATTCTATTTACTAAGGCATTATATCTTATATCACTACCTAATTCTTCAAGGGTTTTAACCATGGCCGTTGTTAATGCATGCGATCGCCCAACTGGATAAGCGGCACCCCATTTTAAAAATGTAATTATCATTGCTATATAGGCATATGCATTTACCCTAGAAGGAGGTACCCCGAGATATCCCCATAAATGTGCTATTACTGAAATCAATCGCTTATTAGTAAAGAATTTCTTAAAAAGTTCTGATAATGTAATACCAGAAACTCTTATAAGCCATGGATGTTCTTTAAGGATTTCTGCAGGTGAATATTGACCCCTTCTTTTTACCATAAATTCAATTCCTTCTAATACTTTTTGGCACATATCTATAAATTCTTCAATTCCCTTTTTCTCCGAAGGAAATAATTCAATTAATTTCTCAGTATATTTCTCTAAACCAAGAGGTATCGTAACATCATATCCATCCAAAAATACACTTCTATAAAATTCTGGAATTTGCTTGAATTGGATTTTATCAGGAATCGCCCCAATTCTTTCTAAAAATCGATATAAGCTACCCTTATTGTCTTCTGTCCCAATATCACTCAATTCATGTAAAGCGCTATCAAATTCAAATCTACCTCTTACAAATGAAGAAGCAAAACCGCCAGGAACGTTATGTTTTTCGAGTAGTAATACTTTTTTTCCTACTGCGGCAAGTTGACATGCAGCACCAAGACCTCCGAGTCCCGCTCCAATAACAATGACAGGATAAGTGTCTATTACCCTACTTTCATCATAAATACTATCATTCATAAAAAATAATTCTATTAGATAACTTTTAAAAGTATAGATTTTAATTTACAAAATTCCATTTTTAGCAAATAAGAGAAAAGAAAATAAATATTTGTATTTGGATAAATGAAAATTTTAAATCTATGGAGTTCATTGAAAAATTTAATTAACGTCCAATAAACACAGGATCTCTTTTTTCTTTAATAGCTTTCATCGATTCATTAAAATCTTTAGAAGTAAGAGCTTTTCTTAATCCCCTATTTTCTAAATCTAAGGTTCTATCTAATATATCTTTAAAATACGAATGCATAGTTTTTTTCATCAATTTTAATGATAAACTTGGACCTTTTGGTGGGATTAATTTTAATGCTTGTTTTCTAGCATATGGAATTAAATCTTCTATTGGTAGAACTTTATTTATAAGCCCAAGTTCATATGCTTTCTGCGCAGTTACTTTTTTACCAAAATACAAAATTTCTTTTGCTTTTTGAAAACCAATTAGTAATGGTAAAAGAAATGAACAAGCAAATTCCGGAATAATTCCCCGTTTTGAGAAGAAAAATCCTAACCAAGCATCTTCTGCCATATATATTAAATCAGCACAAGCTAGGGGCATAGTAATTCCACCTCCTATAGCCATTCCATTAATAGCGGCTATGACAGGTTTACTGAAATTCCAAAATTTCATACATACTTTTTTTTGAGCGATATCCATAAGGTCAATTTCTGGATATTTTTTCATTTGTTCCATCATTTCTGGTTTAAAATAACCTCCAGATGTAAAAGCATTTCCCTTAGGATCTCCTGTGAGGATGAGCACCTTAGCATTTCTATCTTGTTCCATATCCTCTAAAACAGTATATAATTCCAAGAAACTTATATAAGTTACGGCGTTTCTTGCTTCAGGTCTTGAAATTGTAGCAGTATATATACCATTATCTTCCTTTTTATAAATAGTATCTTCAAAATCTTCTATTCGCATAATTGAAATTAAATTAAATTTTTAATATTGAATAATTTTTGAATTTTAGAATATTTAAATCTAAGTTTATTATTGATTGAAAGAAAAAAATAAAAAAAAGACTAAATTATTTGTTGATTATTTTGAATCTTCTTCTCTAAGTGCTCTTTTTAATACTTTACCAATAGTAGTTAAAGGAAGTTCTGCCTTGAATTCCCAGATCTTTGGAACCTCGTATTTCGAGAGATTTTTTTCTGCATAATTTTTAATACTCTCCTTGACTTCATCAGTAGCTTCAACTTCTTCTTTTAATTGAATAACTGCCTTTACAATTTCAGCTCCAGGCCTATCGGGATTAGGAATTCCTATTATCGCAAGAATTTGAATATCAGGATGTTTAGTCATCACTTCTTCAACATGAACACTATACACCTTGAAACCACTTACTATAAGCATGTCTTTAGTACGATCTACGATTTTTAGATAACCATCTTCATCAAAAATACCAACATCACCTGTGTGCACATATCCCTCGTTATCGAACGTAGCTTTTGTAGCTTCGGGTTTGTTATGATATTGTTTTACTACTTGAGGTCCTTTTATTAAAATTTCACCTGGTTGTCCAATCTCTTTTACTTCTGCCCCAGTTTCTGTATCGATTAACTTAATATCAGTGTTTGGCAATGCTAATCCGACAGTTCCGATTTTTTTCTCCCCATACATAGGGTTAACAGTTGCAAGTACAGCTGTTTCAGTCATTCCATATACTTCTACAAATTTATTTTCACTGTGGAATTGTTTTTCAAATTCCTTTATTGCTTCAGGAGGAAAAGGAGCAGCACCACTTACATATAATGATATGTTGTTTAATACCTCTGACGGAATCGTTTTAGACAGTGGATTATTTTGAACCATTAAAAACAGAGTAGGTACATTTCCAAAGCTGGTAGGTTTCTTATCAATAATTTCTTTTATGATATGATCAGTATCTCTTGGATTTGCTATTAAGATTTGTGCACCTCCTATGTAATTTAAGAAAAGGCCAATGAAGTATCCCGCAATATGAAAGAAAGGAAATGCAGAAAGAAGTATCTCTTTTCCTTTCTCTCTCTTAAGCCAAACATCAAATTGATGCATATTTGATACCAAATTCGAGTGAACAATATCTGTTCCTTTAGGAAGCCCTGTTGTGCCTCCAGTATATTGTATTAGCGCTAAATCCTTTTTAGGATCAATATCAACTTTTTTCAAATCAATTTCAGTTTCTAATGCCTCTAGAAATGGAATTACTGTTTTTCCTGGCCAAGGTATCATTTTACCTTTCGGGATCTTTTTTATTAATTTTCCCATAAATACTTTAAATCCCCCGAAACCCATAAATTCCGCTATATTTGTTGGAACTATTACTTTTAAATTATCTAAGCGATCATAAATTTTTGAAAAAACCTTTTCATGAAGAATATCCATAGTAACTAAGAATTTAGCCCCCGAATCTTTCATTTGATATGCCATTTCTTCTGGACTCAACAGTGCTGAACATCCAGTAACAACACCTCCTGCTATATATGTAGCATAAGCAGAGAACAGATATTGAGGAGTATTAGGCAGACAAATTGCTAATACATCACCTTTTTCGAAACCATTTTTCTGCAAGAATGTAGCAAATTTTTGTGAATGTTCTAATATCTCCTTATAAAGAAAGGTGCTATCCATAAAGTGTAAACCTACTTTATCAGCAAATTTGGTCATATTTTGTGTTAAAATAGTCCCAATATCTTCTGTTGAATACGTTAAAGTTGGAGGAACATGATCATCATAGGATTTTAACCAAATTTTTTCATTATTCATTTGTTAACTCATCCAAATTATTACTTTTGAGTAATTTTTTTTTAAATTATATTGAGTAATTATTTACTATCTTCTTGAAAGTTTATAAAAATTGACATTTTTTTGGAGGATTATTGATTTATGTCTCTTCTTAAAACAAAGTTAAAAGAATCTTAATACTATTATTAAATTTGTATTTCTATTTCAGAAAATGTAATAAATTATAAAATTTAAAATTAAAAATAAAAAAAGAAATAGAAGAAAGTATATTAGAGCAATTTAAATAATTGTCTTAAAGTTAAACTCATAATATATTGCTGAATTTGTCTTGTACCGCCTCCTATTTCTTGTATTCTAGTTATCCCTAATAAATCTTGCATTAATGTATTATCACAGACCCCTGCACCACCCATCAGATTAGCACATTCATAAGCTGTTCTTTCACTCAATTTGGCACTTATAGACTTTAATTGGGATGCTGTAGCCATTAAAGCTAGACTAAATTGTTTAGGGAGGGTTCCAAACTGTTCTATTTTTTTATCAACCATTTGGCATACATTTAAAGTTGATAATGTAAGGTTCATAGTTTCAGCCCATAAATCTGATAAAGGAAATCCAACACCTTGATATTTTAAAATTTCTTGATCAAATTGCTTTCTCATATTAGCATAAATAACAGCATGAGATATTGCATTCCAAGCTTCTGCTGCGTTAAGAAGCACAATTCCTAATCGTTCTAAATTTAGTCCTTCAAATAAATACTCTCTCCCTTTTCCTGGTTTACCTATAACATAATCTGGAGGGATTTTTAAATTTGTAAAAGTTTCTTTACCTATGAAAATTCTTGGAGTCCAAGGAATATTGATCCTCTCTACTTCCCAGCCGTCCCAAGATGTGTTAACCAAGAATTGAGCCATTGTGTTACCAGTATTTTTTTCACTAACAGCATAAATTATTGCCCAATCTGCTTTAGGTCCATTTGTTTGGTAGATTTTCTCCCCGTTAAGAATAAAGCTTCCATCCTCTTGTTCCTCACAAGTGGTTAACATATGAACTGCATCAGACCCTCTTTCGGGTTCTGTGATACATATACACCCATTTTTTTGCCCAGTAACTAATTCTTTCAATACTTTGAGACGAATCTCAATATCCTCATGATGTGCCAACAGTGGATTAATTGCTAAAATGTTAGCTCCCATTCCCATTGTAAATTGGGGATCAAAAAAATCAGAAGCTAATGTTCTCATAAATTCAGTTGTTAATCCATATGGTTCATAATTTAAATCAAGAAATTCGAATTTATTTAACCGAGTGACCATACCTTCTTTACCAATCTCGGGAATCCACTCATAAAAATCTTCGTTATGGGTGATATTATTATTTTTTTCAAACCCTATGAAAAACTTCTGAGCTTTCTTAAGAAAATCTAATTGTTCTTTCGGTAAATAAGACATTAAGTTGTAATTCAAGAACTTATACCGATTTTTTAAAGAAAGTTTTTCAAGTATCTCATCATTAATACATTGCACTTGACCTTTTTTATTAACCAATTCAATCAACTCTTAAAATTTAAATTAATTCTTTGAATGGTAATATTGAATTTTTTAAATATTCTTAGAAAAAAATTGACTTATCTATTTAATAAACCAATTTTGGCAATTTATTTCTCTAACAATTGAATGGATAAGATAAATTAGCTAATATGTCAGAAATAAAGAGGATTCCATGTTTTCAAAATTATTTATATGGTTAAATCATATTAATAATCATATTAAAATTAATATAAAAGAAAATAAATATGAGTGAAGAGAAAATAGTTGTTGCTAATAAGGGGCTTGTAAGAGCAGAATTTGCATTTTGGGTTGGTCAATATATGGATAAATTCTATGATGCTCTTGAAAATAAGAAAATTATTGGAAATAAATGCCCTAAATGCGGAGATGTCTTTGTTCCACCAAGGAAAATATGTGGAAAATGTAATAAAACGATTCCTTTAGACCAAAACTGGGTAGATTTACCAGATGCAGGAGTTCTGAAAAATTATACAATAACTTATTATAAAATAAATGATAGAGCTAGCCGAAAAGTGAAAAAACCACAAATTATTGGTATGGTACAAATTGATGGAAGCAATACAGCAATAGTTTACCGTTTATTAGATATTGAACCTGAAAAAGTGAAGATAGGTATGAAAGTTAAAGTCCAATGGGAAGAGAAAACAAAGGGAGACCCTTCAGATATAAAGGGATTCATAAGAGTGTGAGGTGGGCTCAAAGTATGCAGAGATTAGGTATTGTAGGATATAATCAAGTAAAGCTTTATTCAGATGCAGATTATGGTCGTTATGAAATGATTTATGAAGCCGTGCGTAGTGCTTTAGATCATGCAGGGTTAAAAAAGAAAGATATAACTACAGTCATTTCAGCTACAAATGATTATTATGATGGACGTACGATTTCAAATGCTTTAACTGTAGAAGTCGGAGGGGGATACTTAGCAGACGAATCAAAAGTAGAAATGGATGGAGCTCATGCTGTTTTATATGGATTAATGCGAATTTTATCTGGTAATCATAAATTAGCTGTGGTATGGGGAGGAAGTATGGCATCATGTTTTCCGTACCATTCTGCTCGGTTGTACGAGACAGATCCTACCTGGGAGCGACCAGTTGCGTATGTGAATGATGTTACTTCGGCAGGTTTCCAGATGAGAGCATATATGGAAAAATTTAAAGTGAGTGCTGAAGATATTGCTCATGTTACTGTTAAAAATAGAAAAAATGCCGCAAAAAATGCATTAACTTTAGCAGAAGCTCAAAATCCAAATTTATCAGTTCAAGATGTCTTAAATTCTGAGATTTATGCTGATCCAGTTACAGAATTAATGGTAGCTCAACCTTGTGATGGTGTAGCAGCTTTATTATTAGCTCCAGAAAAACAGGCATTGAAAATAACAGATAATCCAGTTTGGATTACTGGAGTAGGATATAATCAAGAAACATATTATCTTGGAGATCGAGATTTATCAGCGAGTAAATCTATGGAATTAGCTGGGAAAATGGCATTTAATGCTGCTGGAGTCAAAGATCCTAAACATGAAATCGATGTGGCGGAGATTTTTGAAGGGTACGCGCATGAAGAATTAATTTTTACAGAAGCTTTAGGATTTACAGAGAGAGGTCAAGGAGCAAGCTTAAATTCTGTAATCGGCGGTGATCTCCCTATCAATCCTTCTGGAGGTGCTCTTGGCGGGAATCCTCCTTGCGCTACCGGTTTAATTAGGATTATTGAAGCTGCAAAGCAAATTAGAGGAGAGGCAAAAGGTCATCAAGTTAAGGATGTTAAAAAAGCTATTGCCTCGGGGCAAATAGGTATGTGTGCACAAAACAATATTCTCTATGTATTAGAAGGAGGTAATTAAAAATGGGAAGACAAGTATGTATTGCAAGTGCTGGTTTTAGTGAGCATGCTTCAAAGCGCTCTGATGTAAATATGCCTGAATTAGTAAGTGAAGCAATAGAAGATTGTTTGAAAAGAGTTCCTAGTCTTGAAATTAAAGATATTGATGCTTTTGTAAACGGGAATATGCCTGCATTTGAAGGCTCAAATATCCCAGAATTATGGATGACAGATTGGATGGGTGCTAGAAATAAACCCTTAATGAGAGTTACTACAGGAGGTACAACTGGTGGTTCTGTGGCTATATCAGGTTATTATTCTGTAGCTGCAGGTTTACCAGAGGTAGATACTGTTCTAGCTATAGCTTTTGAACAGCAAAGCCAAGGTGATACAAGTGTAGGACTTGCCAGTGTAGCATATGGAGAAATTTCTGTGATGAATTCATTAGGAATCCCTTATGATCAATTAACACTCCTTTTATCTGGTGGTGCTGCAATAGGAATTGCGTCTTATCAAGCGGTTAATTATATGCGAAAAAGTAAAATTACAGAAGAAGATTTAGCTAGAGTTGTCGTCCAGAATAGGCATAATGCAGCAAAAACATGGTGGGCTCACCTTAAGATGCCTGATCTTACTATTGAAGATGTTTTAGATACACCTTACATTTCATATCCACTAAGATATGGAATGGTGTGCCCCGCGTCTGATGGAGCATGTGCAATGTTATTTACAACTGAGGAAAAGGCAAAAGATATATGTGATATTCCTGTATATGTTAACGGAGTAGGTAGCATAGCAAATGAAACTGCACTAATTGGTTACGATGGTAGTGGTTCAGCGCAGTTAGATCTTTCTGAGCAACTTGGCGCGCAAATAACTTCTGATTTGGCGTTTAAACAAGCGGGTATTTCTTTTCCAAGGAAAGAAGTAGATTATGCTGAGGTATATTCACCATTTCCTAACCAAGAACTTATGTGGGTGGAAAAATTGGGTTTATTCGAAGAAAACACATCACCAGAAATGTATAAAACTGGAATAACTGCCTTAAATGGTGAATTACCTATTAATTGTTCAGGAGGGGTTAATTCCACAAATGCTATAGGAGCATCAGCAATGGAAAGACCTGCTGTTGCAGCTTTACAGATTATGGGAAAGGCTAGTAATCAAGTTCCTAAGACTGTACACACAGCATTGGGACATGGTTGGGGAGGATATGTTAATTTGATAACCATGATGGTTATGGCTGATGAACCAGCTAGAAAACTTAAATAAAATATTGAGGTAATATAATATGTCTAAAAGAACATTAAGAAAATCTATGGAATATATTAAAAAAGAATATATCAGAACAAGAACTATGCCAACAAATTGGTATTTGTCCAGTTATAAATTCAAATTTAATATTACTCATATGAAACCCTTTTTAGAAAAATTAAAGCAGAAAAAGCTGGTAGGACTCCAATGTTCAAGTTGTAATAGAATATTTTTTCCACCTAGACTTATATGCGGTAAATGTCTCGTTAAACCTGATAGGTGGGTGGATTTACGTGAAACTGGGAAAGTAGTTTCATATACTGTTACTTATTTAAAAGATCCTGAAACTGGCGAAGTTTTAGAACGACCTATAGTTTGTGTACAATTAGATGGAGCAGACACATCATATCCTGCACAGTTAGATCCTGATATCGAATTTAGGGATACTTACATAGGTATGCCTATAAAAGTTCATTGGGCAGAAGATGTACAGGGTGGATTAATGGATCTTGAATACTACGATGCAATTGAAGATGACTCAAAAGATTTAGAATTACGTAAGGATTAATAATTTTTTTTATTTTTTTATTCCTCTAATTAAAAGAATATATTTAAGCTATTTTCTGGTTATATTTCATTTATAAATTAAAAATTTACTTAGAGTATTGCCTATTTTTTGAACAGAAAACTGAATGTCATCTTCATTTATTCCGTAGTGTGTTACAAATCTTATTTTTTCTTTACTAATATTGAATGATAATATGCCTTCTTTTCCAAGTTGATTTAATATTTTAACTATACGGGTTTTTTGCAAAAGTTTAACAATTACAATGTTAGTTTCTGGTTTATCTATATTTATGGGCAAATCGTAAGATTCAATCCCTTCAGCAAGTAACTTAGCATTTTTATGATCCTCCTCAAGTCTTTTAATCCATTTTGGTTCAAGCGCAATTAAACCAAAAGAAGCAATTATTGCTGCTTGGCGCATACCTCCACCAAGCATTTTTCGGTATCTCCTGGCACTTTTAATAAATTCTTTTGAACCCGCAACAATTGAACCGACTGGACATGATAAACCTTTGGATAAGCAAAACATAACACTATCAACATGTTTAGTAAATTCTGTAACAGGAACTCCTAAACCTACTGCTGCGTTGAATATCCTTGCGCCGTCCAAATGTAATTTTAAACTATTCTTTTCTGAAAAATCCCTCATGTCCTTAAGTACTTCTGGTTGAACAATCACACCTCCATGATAATTATGAGTATTTTCTACAGAAAAAAGAGTCGTTGGTGGTTCATGTATATCCTCTTTATCACGAATTAATGTTTGGAGCTGATCAAATAAAGGAACACCTTTTATTGAGGGATAAGTTCTAATCATTAATCCTCCAATCCGAGCCGCACTCCCTACTTCGTTTTTGTAGATATGACTTAATTCTTCTAAAAGAATCTCATCACCAGGATTAGTTAGTGAGAGGAGTGAAACTAAATTACCTTGTGTTCCAGAAGTCACAAACAACGCTGCTTCTTTTCCAATCAATTTAGCTGCTTTTTCTTCCAACTTATTTACTGTTGGATCTTCTCCTTCAACATCATCTCCAAGATCAGAGTTTTCTAATGATCTTAGTGTTTCCCACATTTCTGGAGATGGCTTGGTTACGGTATCAGAACGTAAATCAACAATTCTCAAGATTAATCAAGATTTTATCAGTTATTAAATCTCTATAATGTTTCATAAAAATAAAAAAGTTTGACAAAAAAAGGATAAGAAAAATGAATAGGAAAAATCAAAATTTAGGAAAAACTTCATCATTTGAGTTTCCTATTATTTCAATTTCATCTAAATTTGCTGTACCAAGCTGTTTTTGTTCTCCGTATTTCAAATATTTCACTTTATTAACTCCGTATCCTATGATACTGAAAAAATAATAGAAAAATAATTATTTATTTTTTAAAACAATTGTTATTGCTCTCGTAAGACGTATGACATCCATTACTTTTCCTTTTTCCACGGTTATTTGCTCTCGTGAGATTGCATGAGTAAAATCTCCTTTTCCTTCACAAATCTTCACGATTACATCAGAATTTCCCGACATCACGATGATTGCACCCGATTTAGTACCTTCAGATATAATAGCTTTACGATTCTTGATTTCTAAAAAGAATAGATCTTCATTATCAAGGTTAAACTGAAAGGACATCTCCCAATCAACATCTTTTCCAGCGATGTTTGTGATAAATACTGCTTGAGCTTTTGGAATCGTGTTTAATTTCTTTACTATCTTTCTTAAACTTTCTTTTGCTTGTCCCATTATTATTCTCCTCCTTCATATTCTGGTTTTGATATCCAATTTTCATACTCGTCCTCGGGAACAAAGAAAAAGTCAGTCATTTTACCCTCTCTCTTCTTGTTAAAGACCGCTTTTACTTTTTTCCCCTTTTTTATTTTTGAAGGAACTAAATTCTCAGAGAAAATACCTTGAAGTAAAGCTGTTTCCGCGCCATCAAGTTTTATAAACCCAATTCCATAAGGTATTGCTTTAATAAAAGCGGAAGTGGTATACCACACTATTGTGCTGACCTCTATTGTTCCAGTTTGTTTAAGCTCAACCCAATCTGCTGGTGCATAGCAATCAGAGCAATTTATCCTAGGAGGCATCCAAGTCTTTCCACATTTATTGCATTTTGTACCTAATAACTTCTTGTTATTCATTAATTCAATAAAAAATTTTGAATGTCCTCCCATTGTGTATTTGTAGTTAATCCTTATTACATCTCTTATTTGATGATCTTGAAATTCTTTACTCATGATTTCATCAAACCCTCCTTATTTGCCATTACAATAACAGCAGCATATGCTGCTCCAGGTCCTCCTATAGAATGCGAAATTGCTCGCCCCTTTTCTATTGTGACTTGATGTTTTCCTGCTTCTCCTCTTAATTGAAGAGCAGCTTCTCCCGTACTCATAATTCCCGTTGCACCAACGGCATGTCCACAACCTATTAACCCTCCGGAAGGACAACATGGCAATTCCCCTTCTATCCATGGGCCTTCTCCTTGTTTTTCAAAAGATTTTTCAATCCAAGGACCCCCTTCTCCAAATGGAACAAATCCAAGTTCTTCATAACTAATAACTTCCTGTCCACTAAAAGCATCGTGTAATTCCGCTAAATCTATTTGACTTTTTATTTTATTATAATCTAATCCTGCCATCTTATAAGCTGCTTTTGCCGCATAAATATTTGAGTATAAGCGTCCCATATCTTCTCTATTTCCTATGAAGCAATCTGTATTTGCTGCTGCTACGCCAGTAATCCAAATTGGCTTTTCAATCTTTAATTCTTTTACTTTTTCCTCACTTGCTAGAATTAACGCTGCAGATGCTTCTGAATATAAACAGCAATCTAACATTTTGAATGGATAGCATATTATTCTTGAATTCATAACATCCTCAACAGTTAATTTCATTGGAGATTGTGCTTTTGGATTATTAATAGCATTTCCATGGTTTTTAACGCTTACGTAAGCCATTTGTTCCTCAGTTGGGTTTCCAAATTCTTCATAATGTGCATTTACCATTGATACATAAGAACTTGCAGCCATCATCCCCATTGGATACTCATAAGTCATATCCGCCGAATAAGCAATGGCATTTAGAACCTCTGGAGTGGTAGTTCCCGTCTGTTCATCATAACAATCATTACATTTTTCAAGACCTATACAAAGGCATAAATCTGATAACCCTGACGCGACCTCCGCAAATGCCATTCGAACTGTATATCCGCCTGTAGCACCACCTGTGGCAACTCTGGTTCCTGGCTTATTATTCATACCTAGATATGAATTAGTAAAAATATCTGGCATAAATTGACGTTCAAAAAGTTCATTATAAATTCCATAAACTGTTGATTGGAGATCTTTATGTGTGATCTCTGCCCCATTTTTATTAGCATCTTCTAATGCTAATTTTGTAGCATCAAAGGCTAATTCAAAATAAGTTTTATCAAGATATCTTGCCCTAAAGGGGGTTATTCCTATTCCTATTATTGCGACTTTTTGCATAATTCCCTACTTTTATAATTTTCTTTTCTTTTTTTTTGGATAATTATTAATTTGTTTTTATTTTAATTAATTTTTTAAAAAAATTTATACTAAATAGATGATTTTTAATCAATATATCTTTCACGAAAGCATTGATAACCGATGAAATTCTTAATATCTTTAAATTCTTAGGTCATAATAATGTATATAATCTTAATTTTGGATATGGAGAAAGTCAAATAAAAAATTATTTGCATAAAAGAGGTTTCAAGATAAAAAATTTAAAAATTGATAGAGAAGAGTTAATATGTTAAAGTTATTAGTCTTTTCTCCAAATATAGTAGGATTTGGAAGAGGTGGGGAGATTTCTTCAATGGAATTAGCTTCAGGGTTAAATAAATATTATAACGTAAGCTTTATGGATACAAATATCTCTCCGGGTGAAAAGTTATTATCAAAAGAAGCAATAGATAAAAAGCTACACGGTATAAAAAATCGCAGTCAAATGAAGTATGCAACACTTCATTTAGGTCATTGGACTTTTAGTTTTCCTTACCCTTGGGAAGTTTTAAGACTATTTAGAAAAATAAAGAAGAATAATATTATCTATATTTCTTATTCAGACTTAAAAACCAGTTTAATGTTTATATTAAGTAATTTAATTTATAGAAAAACAAAATTAATAATAGGATATCGAAAACCTTTATATAGTAAAAAAAAAATTTCACTTTATAATCTAAAATACAGGGGTTCCCTCCTTTTACTTTCACTTTTTAAAAAGAGAGTATACCATCATGCTCTTTCTCTTCATGCGAAAAAGTTTTTAAAAAATTTTTATCCTCAAGAAAAAGTTATTCATATTACTCATGGTATTAGACTTGACGATTTTGTTGATGATGAACTGACAAAGAAACAAAAAGATGTATTAAATTTTCTTTATGTAGGTGAATTAATAGAAATACCTAAGGGATTTGGTGTTCTTATAAACGGTATTAACCAATTTTTAGAGGAAAATAAAAATTTAAAAGTATATTTTGAATTTTGCGGACTTGGCCCTCTTGAATCAAAATTAAAAGAATTAGAAAAAAAATTTCCTAATTACGTAAAATATCATGGATATGTGAGCAATGATGTAATTCCTGAAATTTATAAAAGAAATGATGTATTTTTATTTTCTTCCCGTAGAGAACCTTTTCCTAGAGTGCTTATGGAGGCTTTAGCGGGAAATTTAGTTATAATATGTAGTAAAACAATTGGTTCTATTGAATTATTAAAAGGAAAAGAATTTGCGTTCTTTTTTAATGAATTAAGGCCTACAGAAATCAAAGAAAAGATACTTGAAATTTATAGATTCTGGGAAAAGGATCATCAAAAATTGTCAAGATTACAAAATTTAGCTAAAAAATATGTCTTTAATAACTTTTCGCATGAAATTGAATTAAAAGGTTTTAGAGATTTAATAAAAAAATTATAAATTTTTAATTTCTGATATATCTTTTTAAAACATATTTATTATAAGTTCTTGATATTAAAATCAAATTTTCCTTTTTTTAAACTCAAAATATCATAAAATAAAAGCTTAAATATAAATTCTATTATAAAATTTATGTAAAAAATCGTTCTATATTGCTAATAATTTCAATTATTCAAATTCTGAGTTTTTACTATAATTATATTTACTATTTGAGATAAGAAAGAGGTGTATAAGTCGTTTCTCAAGATGAGATGAAAGACCTAACTGAAGGGTTGGACAATAAAATTGTAAAAGGATTACAAAATAAAGTTGAGGAATATTCTGCTAAAATCAATGAGTTGGAACAATTAATCGCAAAGAAGGATGAAGAATTGGAAAATTTAACAAAATCTAACAAGGAATTAAGTTCTAAAGTAGAAAAAATAGATTCTGAAGTGTATGATTTAAAAAAAACAGTTACTATAACAGAAAATCAAGCTAACGGATTAAAGGCAGAAGTAGATGAATTAAAACAAAAAACTGAAGAATTAAGTGACGAACTTGCCAAAAAAGAAAATAAAATAACAGATCTTAATGAAATTTTAGCTGGAAAAGAAAAAATTATTGAAGAACAAAAAAGCAAGTTAGAAAAAACTGAAACAGAATTATCAGCATTAATACAGACCGAACCAACAGAATACACTAGTGAAGAACGCTTGGTTTGTCCAAAATGTGGTGCGAGAGGGAAGGATCTAAAAGTTGAAGAAGATAAAAGCAAAGTCCTTGGCTATATTGGCCATTCACCTATGTACCGAAAGAGCAATGTGTGTAAAAAGTGTGGTACAACGTTTTAATTAATTTTATATTTTTATTATTTTTATTATATTTAGATTAAAATTAGACAATTCCAGAATCATCTGAATTAATTACTTACTTGAAAATTGGTTCTTTAATAAATTTAATTTAGAAAGCTTTTTTACTATAAAAAAAAAATTTTTTGAATAAGTAATCTTATTGGTTACTGACCTTTTTTCTGCTAATATATCCAAATATGCATTTATTGTTAAAATCGTGTTTGAATAGAGATTCTTCTTAAATTATAATAAAGTAAGTTATTAGTCGTAACCAAAACTTAGAAAAAATAAACTTAATTATCTTCTATGCTTTCGATAACAATCTCTACAATAAACAGGTCTGCCTTCCTTAGGCTCAAATGGAACTTCGCACTCGTTTCCACAGTCGGCACATGTGGCTTTATGCATCGTTCTATTACCATACCTTCTATTAGACATACTTTCACCAAATTTTAATTTTTAATTCTATACTTGAGACTTTTGAATTTCTCATTTCAAGTATATAAGAAATATCTTTAAATTTAATAAACCTTGATATTATGAAAAAAACACGTCAAAATTCTGTTATATGGCCCCCCCAAAAGCAAAAATGCGATAAATTGTGTAATGACCGATTAGATGCTGAAGGATTTCAAAAATTCAAATGAATGAATTGACTGATAAAGAGTTCCAATTGTTAGAAGTATTTGCGAAAACCCATGAATTTTTTGCTTCCTTTCTTTTAATTTTTAATGTTAGAAATCAATTGTACCTTTCAATGTATTTATTATTATATTGTTATTCCATTATCTAACGTATACCAGACCGTGTCAAGGATCCCTATATTCCAATATTATAGTCAGGAGCATTAGCCCCATAAACAGTTTGTAAAAAATGTGAAGAAAAATTTTAATTAGTCTATTTTTCCAATAGATTCAATTTAGATAACTTTTTTACTTCTAAAAAGCAAGATTAAACTATCATAATTTTAGTTTTTTAAGTGAAATAAAAATTGATTAAAACAAGAATAACTGAAAAATTTGGGATAAAGTATCCTATTATTAGTGCTCCTATGGGTCCATTCTATACAACTAAATTAGCAATTGCAGTTTCAGAAGCAGGTGGATTAGGCGTTGTAAGTCATGCTACATTACGAGGGAAGAATTCAGTTAAGGATTTTAAAGAGCAATTAGATTATGTTGTAGAACATACTGATAAACCCTTTGGCATAAATGTGCGTGTTGCTCGAATCCAAACTGATCATAAGGTATTGTTAAGAAAAATCCCCCAATGGCGTAAAGAAAACCCTAAATTAAGAGAACAATTAATTTATGCATTAACTAGTGCTGGAGGGCCTCGAGTTGCAGGAAAAATGTGGAAAGCAAAAGCACCTGATATGTATCATTTTCATGTTGGGCCAGCTTTATGGCTTGTTGATAAAATAGTAGAATCCGGTTGTGATGGGATTGTAGCAACAGGTACCGAAGGCGGTGGTCATCAAAGTTACGAAGAGGTAACAACATTAGTATTGTTACAACAAGTTGCCCAAAAATATCCTGATAAATTACTAATAGGATGTGGAGGTTTTGCCACCCCAGAGGGTGTTGCTGCAGGATTGGCTATGGGAGCAGACGCTATAGCTATGGGAACACGATTTATTGCTTGTAATGAGAGCGAATTTCATCAAAAATATAAAGACCTTATTCCTCCTGCTACAGCACGGGATACTATGCTTACTACCGGAGGTTTTGGACCGATTAGACTATTGAAAAATAAGTATTGCCTAGAACATGGTGAAACAATGACTAAAGAAGATAAAATTTCTCAAGAATTAGCTTATGATATGGATACTTATTTAAAAGATCTTATTGCTTATGAAATAGTCTATACAAAAGGTGATACCGTTGATGGAGCTGTTCCAGTAGGACAAACGTGTGGTTTAATCGATTCCATATTAGACGTCAGCGATATAGTTTCAGGTTTTACAAACAAAGCTGAAAAAATGTTAAAGAAGTTATGTTCAAATATCTCATGAACAAATACTAATTTTCATTTTTTTATTTTTTCATTAAAAGAATAGTTTATGATTAAATTATAAAATTAAAAAGAAAATTAAAAATATTTAATCTTATTCTTTACGTAATTCACGTCTTAAAATTTTTCCTATGACAGATTTTGGTAATTCAGGAACAATCTCAATCATTCTCGGATACTTATAAGGACTAATATTATTTTGACACCATTCTATGAGTTCTTCTTTGGTTACTTTTCCTTTGTACTCAGGTTTAAGTGAAACAAATGCTTTAATTTCTTGTCCCGTTTCTGGATCGGGTACCCCGATAACGCCTACTTCACTTACTGCTTCGTGCATATAAATAAAGTCTTCGACTTCTCTTGGAAACACAGCATGACCCTTTCTTTTGATCATATCTCTCTTTCTATCTTTAATACGTAAATAACCATCATTATCAATGCATCCTATATCAGAAGTATAATACCATTTTATCCCTTTAGAGTCTTTTCTTATTGCATACTCTGTATCATCTTTTCTTCCTAAATATCCGGTCATAATTTGCGGACCTGTACAACATATTTCTCCAATATATTGTAGCTCATCTTCGCCACAATTTTCACAACTTTCATTTGGACAGGGAGATAGTATTTTTGTACCAGTCTCAGCATCTACTATTTTAAGTATTGTATCAGAGAGAGGTAAACCAACAGTATTTACTTTTTGAAGTGATTTTTTAAATGGGTTTAAAGAAACTACTGGAGAACATTCTGACATTCCATACCCCTCTACAATACTCACACCAGTTAGTTTTTCAAACTCATTTTTAACCTCCTCAGGTATTGCTGAAGCTGCGCTTATACATGCTATAAGTGTGTCTAATTTGCCTTTATATTTACTGGAATTAGGATCTTCGTTTATTTTTATATAAAGCGTAGGGACTCCCGGCATGTATGTAGCTTTCTCCTTCATCATTATTTTTAGTATGTTTGATATTTTTTCTGGAGGTCGTGGTAATAAGATCATTTTCCAGCCTTCTAATACAGAAACTGTCATACCAATGTTACCAAAAGAATGAGCAAGTGGTACTACTAACATCATTCCCCCTTTACCTTTTAGCTCATTCATTTTTGGTAATTGTGTAGAAGCCCAGATATCTACCTGAAGGGCGTTGATTACCATCGAATAGTGAGACGTCATTACTCCTTTTGGAACACCAGTAGTACCTCCCGTATATATTAAAACAGAAATATCTTCTTTAAGATTTATATCTACTTTTGGAACGTTTATTGGAAGTCCATCTTTTAATACTTCTTGAAATTTATGAAATGTGATAGTTCCTACTTTTTCTGGCCATTCTTTCATTCTAGGAACTTTACCTAATGCGGTCCCTAGTTTAGCTTTCATTGGTGGTAAGTATTCTGCTGATCCAGTTAAAATTATTTGTTTTAATGTAGGCATTTTACTTAGATCCTTACCAAGGAGGTATTCTTTATACAAATAATCTAATATTAACAAGGTATTAGATTTTGAATCATTTACTTGATGGACAATCTCAACATATCGATTTACAGGAAGTATTGGATTAGAAGTTGCACCAATTCGGACAGTTGCCCAATGAGCAATAACGTATTGGGGCATATTTGGTAAATCAATGCATACAACATCTCCTTTTTTTACTCCTAATTTAGATAATGCGGTAGCAAATTGATCTACAAGAGTATCTAATTCTAAATATGTCATACGAAAACCCTCAAAATATATGGCTTCGGAATCAGGATATTTTAGAGCCGTCATACTTAAAAGTTCTCCTAAAGGAATCGTATCATATTCAATATGTCTTGGCGTTTCTTTTGGCCATTTCTTATTTATTCCATAAAATTTTATTAGATCTTCTTGACTCATTTCAATATTCATTTCCTATCAATTATGTTTTTTAGAAATATGTAATATTATTCATTTCAATATTATTTAAAACTTTTAATAAATTGGTATAGAAAGATATAATTTTAATTATATTTCAGAATTGAAATTTATGTTAAATCCTCATTTTATATAAATTTTTATCTGGAATATAACTCATCATAATTAAGTCATCTCTGATCTCCCAACCCAAATTGTGGTAAAACTTAACGACTTCTTTATTATATTTTTCTATAAATAAATGAACTTTATGTACTCCCATTTTACGAAAACTAACTAATAACTCATCCATCATCATTTTCCCATATCCTTTTTTCTGATAATCCGGATCAACGGCAAGATGATGGACATACCCTCTTCTCCCATCGAATCCACCCATAACTACACTTATCAACTTTTGATCTAAAATTCCTACTAAGAAAAGCTGAGGATTTCGTTTAACCATTATTTCGATTTCTTCTTTCGTGTCTGTAGATCCTACATTAATTCCCGCTTTCCTCCAAAGTGTAATAATATCATCATAGGATTCCATAGAGAATTTTTCGATCTTCATAGGAGATAGTTAATTTTTAAGAATTTTGAATTTTAGTAATTTTTAGGTTAAAATACTAATATTTTCTAAAATTTGCTTAACAGAACTTAGACTAAAAAAGGATTAAATAATTAATCTAATGAGTATTTTAATGATAGACTTCTGATTTGTCTACGAATTTTCTTTTTATCTTCTATAATATTTTTAATTTGTCTCGAGATTTCTTTTCGTTTATGCATATCAGAAGGAATTGGTAAAACGACTTCCATTATTCGATTTCCAATGGTTGCAATAGTCCCTTGAACAAAAGTAATTGCTTGTATTTGTTTTTGAACAATATCCAAATTTAATAGGTGCAATAGAAGGTAAGAATCTATGAATTCATCATTTTCTACGGCTTTAATTTGGAATATATGACTTTGAATTATAATTTTGGTATCTAAGTCTGTTATGTAAGCTGTTTTCCCAATCAGATTTGGACCACCATCCTTGACTAGTAGAATATTACCTTCCTCGATATTCTGTTTAAGTTTATATTGCTCATACACTTCTTCACTAGTTTTTTTATAAGAATCCAAATTTATTTCCCAATTGTTAATTTCACTAGTTCGTATAAATGGAATATCACCTAAACCATAGACATGTGAACCAATTTCATCTCCTCGAGGAAGATACCCACCTTTATTAGTATAAATTATTTTCTTGTTCGCGAGATCTTTAATAGTGAGAAGTGTGAAATTTTTATCACTGGCAAGCTTTTTTAAAGTCTTTTCTACCCCGGTATAATAAATTGGAATGAAAACCTTATTTTTAATTTGACTATATTTAATCTTAAAGATTTTTTGTTCCTTCAAATAATTGAATTCTTCAGCTTGTCTAATTTTTAAATGCAAACCTATTAGATCATCATTTACTATTGGATCCCCAGCAGAGTCTAACTTTCGGCTTCCATCTTTATTCAGTTTATATAAAACTTTTCCGTCTTTATCATGACCAACATTTTCTACAATCGCAAAATTGATTACATAATCTTTTGGTATTGTGTTTAACTTTTCAAAAAATAAGATGCTTGTTTTATTACATGTGTAAGGCTGAAAGGTGTTTTGATCCAATGAGACAATAGTCAAAATTTTACCATTAGATGTTAGATATTCCCATATATAGCGATCTGTAGGATTTCCGAAAATTCCTTCCGGTAAAACTATAGCTAATTTCCCCCCATCATTAAGTAACTGAATACACCGTTCAATGAACAAAACTTGAGGTGCTTGTTGTTTCACTAATTTATTTTGTATTTCCCATTTATCATCAATATTTTTCCAAATATGCCCTAGTTGATAATTTGATAGAACTTCTTTATTATTTATAGGAATTTTAACACCAAAAGGAGGATTAGTAAAAATATAGTCAAAAGAGTTGTTTTTTATAATATCCTGGGTTTGGGCCCTATAACTCTTTGGATCTAAAGAATCTTCACAAAAAATATTAGATTTTCCGTTGCTTAATATTTCTAAATATAATTTACTGATTTTTACTAAGAATAAGTCCTTATCTATACCGAAAAGATTTGAAATTGATTCAACTCTTTTATTTTTTGAATCTAATTTTGACCATAAGACTTCTTTTGCTTCAAGTAGAAATCCTCCATGACCACAGGCAGGATCCAAAATTCTTGAATCGACCTTAGGATCTAAATAATTAACCATAAATTTTACTATATTAGGTGGAGTAAAGAACTGTCCTGCTTCATCTTTTAAAATCTTACTAACAAAAATTTCGAAAGCATCACTTAAAATATCTTTAGATGATTGAAGAAGTGAAATATATTCTAATTCTTTTACAATTAAAGAAATAAGTTCCTTATTCAATGTGATTTGCTCATTCTCATCCATAACATCTTTGTATTTTTCTCGTACATTCTCATTGAAAAAGGCTTGAATTCGGGTATATAGTTCTTTATCAGATTCACCATTTCTAATACAAAAATCTACTTCTTCTTCGGGCTTTTTATTAATTTCATCGACCAATTTACATAGAAGGAGATTAATAATTTGCTTAGAACGCGCCCTAGTATCAGTGTCTGTATATTTTAATTTTCCGTATAAATGCTGATTAATTGAGGTAAAAACTTGCTTTAAGTTTAGCGATTTCTTTAAGTCTTTATTCTTTATAACACCAGATTTTTCCTCTAAAAAATCAGTGATGTGAACGGGCATTTATCTTTAATTAAAATAGTTCTTGCTTTTTATCAACTTTTAATTCTCTATAATTCACTTATAATAAATCAATTTATTATTGTTTTTTATTAATTGAAAATTAATGTAAATTATGTCTTCAAATAATTTGCAATTTGGAGAATATATTGATTTTACAATAAAAAAGCGATTTGGAATTATTACACTTAATAGACTTCATAGGTCAAATGCTTTTGATATTAAACAATTCGAAAATTTAAAACAAGCTGTAAAATATTGCCAGAAGGACGAGAAAATTAGAGGTTTAATTTTAACTAACAATGGAACTTCTTTTAGTACCGGAGTAGATTTAGGAGCTATTGATGGGAGTGATCATGAAGCTGTGAAATATTTGGAAGGAACTGCAGCAGATATTTGTAAATTAATATATAATGGAAAACCAGCAATTTGCGCTATTAATGGAAGAGCTATGGGTGAGGGTGTTGTCTATTCAGCGTGTTGTGATTATCGAATTGCTACCAAAGAAAGCTTCTTTCAAATGCCGGAAATCTTTTCAGGAATTTTTACTGGTACTGGTTGTTTAGTTATCTTTTCGAAAATCCTTGGAATTCCATACACAAAGAAAATGTGTATGTTTTCTGAAAAAATAAAAGTACAAAAAGCTCTAAAAATTGGATTAATAGATCAAATTGTAAATAATAAAGAAGATTTAATGAAAGCTGCATTAAATAAAGCTAAGTTTTTATTTACTAAAAATCAAACAGTTCTAAATGCAATAAAGTTATGTAGTAATCACTTAGCAGATAAAAAATACCACGTGGCATATCATATAGAAAAGGAAGCTTCATCTTGGTATGAATATTCAGATAAAATTGAATTTATAGAAAATTTTAGAAAAAAATTGAAATAAGAAAAATTATATGGGAATAAAAAATGTCATCAGAAAATAAAGAATTTGGAGAATTTATTGAATTTTCGATAAAAAAGAAGTTTGGAATCATAAATTTGAATCGAGTCCATAGAGGAAACGCAATTACGACTGAAATGGCAAAGAATCTAAAAAAGGCTATCGAATTTTGCCAAAGTTCAGAAAAAATAAGAGGGATAATATTAACTGGAAATGGAGTATCTTTTACTACAGGGATGGATATTAATGAAATTGATGGGAGTGATAAGACCGCTGTAAAAGACTATGAAAAAACAGCAGCGTCTATCCAAGAATTGTTCTATTATGGAAAACCAGTCATCTGTGCAATTAACGGTAAAGCAATGGGTGATGGTGTAGCGTATACGTTATGTTCTGATTATCGAATAGCCGTTAGAGATTGTTTTTTTATGATGCCTGAGATAAATTTAGGAGTTTTTCCGGGTACGGGTATCATAGTGTTGATGACAAGAGTCATTGGAATCCCTTGGACAAAAAAGATACTTATGTTTGCTGAAAAAATTAGTGCTGAAAAAGCATTAGAAATCGGCTTAATAGACCAAATAGTAGAAAACCAAGAAGAATTAATGAAAGTTGCGTTGGATAAGGCAAAATTTCTGTTTACTAAAAATCAAACAGTATTGAATGCAATTAAGCTATGTAGCAATCACTTGGGTGATAAAGCTTATAATGCTGCATATGAGCTAGAGAAAATTGGCTCAGCTTGGTATGAGTATGAGGATAAAGAACAATATATTAAGAACTTTAGAAAAAAATTCTGCTAATATATCATTTTTTTAGTCAATCATTTTTATTCAATCAATTTAAATTATTCTTTTATTTTAGTTTTTAATCATTACTTATAACAATGAATTAAGAAAAATAAAATCAAATTGCATAACATTAAAATCTAAACTTAGTTTATTCAACTTAATTATCTATAGATAATTGACCTAAGATAAACTGTAATTAAGGAAAACAAAAGAATCTAACTATAAAAAAGAAAAATTTAATCTAACTAGCAATAAGGTGATAGAATTTGCCTAAAGATGATGATTCAAAAGTTTTTATTGGCAAAAAGAGATCAATGGCCTATGTGATGGCTGCTATGGTTGTTTTAAGCGAAAAGCCGGTGAGATTATTAGCTCGAGGTCAGTCTATTTCTCGGGCTGTAGACGTAGCTGAAATTTTAATGAATAAATTTGTATCAGGAAGTAGCTATGGCGAAATTCTGATTGGCACTGAAACGATTACAAATAGAGATGGAACTGATAGCAATGTCTCATCTATTGAGATTGAAATCCTTCAGCCAAAAAAGAAATAAAGAAATTACTAAAAATTATCAGGAGAAAATCAGGAGACTTTCTCGCTTCTTTTTTTTATTTTTTGAAAAACCTATTATTTTGAAATAAATCTATAATGATTTTCATCAATGACAGGATGGTACCCTATTTTTTGATAAATACTATTTGATGTAGGATTGCTTAAATCTGTAAATAGGAAACAGTATTTATTTCCCTCTTTTAAGAGGAGTTTACTTAATTTTGCCACGCATTCAGTTGCATATTGTTTAATTCAAATATTTAATAATATCCGAATTTATTGAATTTCATTAAAAAGTTGGGAAATATATAAATATTTGATTGTAAATTTAAATTAAATGACAGTTAAAAAACCCACACTATTAATTTTAACTATTTTTTTTATGAGTTGCACTGTAAATTTTAATATAACTAATACCACAAACCAACTACATGATATAAAATCTTATTCTCTTAACAACTCCGCTATTAATGGGGATATAGATTATTTAATTATTACTACTGAGTATTTTAAGCCACTTCTTGAACCCTTAGCTGAATGGAAAACACAGAAAGGAGTAGTATCGAAAATAGAAACTATAAGTGATATAGTCGACAATTATCCAGGAACTGGTCTTCCCAGAAGAATTAAGAATTGTATTATGAGTTATTATAATAATAACAATACAAAATGGGTTCTTTTAGCAGGAGATCAAAATCACGTCCCTACCAAATATATAACATGTGATGATGGTTATCCCGGTGATGGTGATGTGGTTTGTTGTGATTCTTTTTACGGAGATATGGATAATGATTGGCTTGAAAATAATTTCGATTATGAAGCAGAGGTCTATGTAGGACGGTTAACAGCATTTAACGGAGCTGAAATGCATAAGTTAGTCCAAAAAATATTGGATTATGAAAAAAATCCTCCGATTGGGGAGTGGATGACACATGCATTATTTGCTGCTGATATACTTCAATATGATATGGATTTCAATGATGGTGGTGGCGATGAAATAGATTACGGAGAATGTGATGGAAATCGAGTCAATAATTATATAAACAATACTTTATTACCAGATAATTGGACTAGTTACTTTCTTGCTCAGACTCAAGGTGTTAAAGGCTCTGATTATTATAGTGATGCAAAAATAGGATATAATAATCTTAGAGATGCTATTACTCAAGGAGTTAGTATTGGCACTATATTAGCTCATGGTAGGGAATATAGAATGAGTATTTCTGAATGGGTTACAGATTATGATGGAGATATGCGATTTGATTATACTGCGAATCCTTTCGAAGGAGGAGGAACTGCAATTGATGAAATGATCTGGAATATTCTATTTGAAACAAATTTACTTGATATAAAAATGGATCAATTAGGAATATATTTTTTTGGTAGTTGTTCCGTAGGTACGTTTGATTACACAGAGGATTGTGTTGCTGAAAATTTCTTAAAAAATGCTGCAATTGGTTGTGTAGCAGGAAGTTATGTGGTTTGGGGTGAAGATCAATGGTATGAACGTGATCATGGAGGTTGGTTCATTGAAGGATTGGGATTTCGATTCTGGGAACAACTTTTCCAATCTAATCAACCAGGTAAAGCATTGGCATTGGCAAAAGCAGATTACGCATCAGACAGACTTAGTTCTCCTGAACCCAGGGAATATCCAGAATGGGGAAATAAAACTCTTAAGCAATATAATTTACTTGGTGACCCTGAAGTTCCAATTTGGCTCTCAATTCCTAAACAACTTAATGTAAGCATTGATCAACCATTTAACAACAATACAAATACAATGACTCTTAATGTAACTGCTAATGAAAATCCAGTTCAAGGAGCTATTATTACATATACTGATAATAATACCCTTCTCTGGAAAGGTGAAACAAACGAAAATGGAACGATTGAAGTACCTTTCTCTCAAATAGAAATAGATAATAAGATTTTTACTGCTAGCAAAAATGGATTTCTTCCCTATCAAGTAACCTTACCACCATATGAGGGTTCGGACTCAATAGCCGGATATGATGTCTTTGGAATTTCTTTTATTATTCTAAGCTTTATATGCATAACTTCAATCTATTATAAACGCTCTCTCTCAAAGAAAAAAACCAAATAAATCTTTTTTTTTATTTTAAATGTTTTGCTTTATTTTTTCAATGCTCCTCTGAAAATTTTCAATTTGCTCTGATTCTACTTTATTATTAGTGATATTTTTTATTAAACTAATAAATTCTTTAATTAATGGATGTTGTAGAACTATACACTTTTGGTTTAAGGTATTTACATCCAATATTAACGCAGATTCCAATTTTTCACCCATACCTAATACATCCTTAAAAACTAATTCATTATCATCTGTATAGAATAATATTAAAACATCCTCTCCTATTTGAGAACCATCAGTTTCATTTATTATTTTAAATTCACACATAATTACTTTTTCACTTCTGTAAAATTCATAAATCAACTCATTTTAAGTTAAACTTAATAAAAACAATTTTTTTAAATTGTCCTTAATAATTCTAAGTATAACAATTATTTTAAAAGTTCTAGCTAAAAATAAAAACAGAGGAAATTGAGTGAAATGGCACGTCCATATCAAAAAGCTAATATCCCAGGCCCTGAGATGGGTACTTCTGTTTCAGATCCAATGGTGATGGTGAATTTACTTAAAACTCCTAAGAAGAGTGTTTTCGTTATTGGTGCTGAATCTTTAAATTGGGAGCTTGATGGTAAAAAAGTTGCGGACTACTTCATAGAAATAGCAAATAAATTTGATTGTCATGTAGTTTCTACAGGACACGCATACAGTTATTTAAAAGATAAGATAGCAGATCATAAATTATATGATATGTCTTTGATAAATATTACAAACCGTTTATCTGATAAAGATTGGGCAGGTTTAGATGGAGAAGGACAATATTCAATGGCTATATTTGGAGGACACATAGTTTTCTATGTTTCTCAAGCATTATCACGGCTCAAAAACTTTACAAACTGGTTAAGAACAATTGATCTAGATAAATATTCTCATCCAAATGCT
Organism: Promethearchaeia archaeon; assembly: GCA_029856145.1. Taxonomy (GTDB): domain Archaea; phylum Asgardarchaeota; class Lokiarchaeia; order Sigyniarchaeales; family SOKP01; genus Loki-b32. Next base: position 314,568 of record JAHQWK010000001.1, on the reverse strand, counting down.
AGATTTAGTTTACCAAATCTAAACGAGGAAGAATGGAAAACATTTTTAGAAAATTTGATTGAAAAATTATAAAATATTATTGAAAAAAAAAATAAGAGGAGAAATTAAATATGAGTTTTGCAGATATGCCTGTAGATGTTGGACCAGTATATGAAGGTGAAAGAATTCGAGGAAACCAAATGTATGTAGAGCTTGGTGGTCCAAAAGTTGAGAAACATTATGAACTCGTGAGGGTTAAAAAAGATAAGGAAATTGAAGATGGAAAAGTAACTCTTATCGGTCCCGATATAAAAGACATGGAAGTAGGATCAAGACACCCTATAGGAATTTTAGTAGAAGTAGCTGGCCCTGAGCTTGAAGAAGACCTCGAGGCCGTGTTCGAACGTAGAGTTCATGAATTTTGCAATTTTGTAAATGGAATAATGCATTTGAACCAAAGATATACTAATTGGATGCGAATTTCTAAAGCTGCTGTAGAAAAAGGATTTGATAATTTTCAGATGCTTGGAACTATTTTAATTAGACTGTATAAAGCTGAACTTCCAATCATTAAAAAAGCCCAAGTTACATTCTATACAGATCCAAATAAAATTAAAGAGACCTATGATTTTGCCTTAGAAATATACAATAAACGAGACGAAAGAGCTCGTAGTATAAACGATGAAGATGTAGATATGTTTTATGGCTGTGTTTTATGCCAGAGTTTTGCTCCTACTCATGCATGTTGTATAACACCAAATCGAATGAGTTTATGCGGTTCTATCTCATGGTTTGATGCAAGAGCTGCTGCGCGTGTTGATCCGAAAGGGCCATTGTTCGAGGTACCTATGGGTGAGTGTTTAAACGAATTAGCAGGTGAGTTCCAAGGAGTTAATGAAATGATAAAAAAGCGTTCACTTGGAGACATAGATAGAATTTATCTCTACAGCGGAATGGTGTTCCCTCATACTAGTTGCGGCTGCTTTGAAGCAATAGATTTCTTTATTCCTGAGACAGGAGCAGGTCATGGAATAATCGATCGAAATCACGATGGAGTTGCTATCAATGGGCTACCTTTTAGTGCGATGGCAAATCAGACGGGTGGAGGTAAACAAATGCCAGGATTTAATGGCATAAGCATACAATATATTATATCACCTAAATACCAAAAATATGATGGTATAAAATCAGGATTGGAGGCAGGGATTTACACTATCGTATGGATGGGTAAAACCGTTAAAGATAGAGTTTATGAATTCCTTCCAGAAGATCTAAGAGATAAAATTGCAACTGAAGATGAGGTTTCAGATCTAAGTGAATTACCGGCATGGTTAGAAAAAGTTGGCCACCCAATTATAGAAACTGAAGAATATAAAGCTGCTGCTGGTGGCGTAGAAGAGGAAGAGGAATGGGAAGAAGAAGGTGCGATGGTTCCAATGGGAACTGTAGGAATGACTATCCCTGGTGTTGGTGGAGCGGGTGGCTTCAAAATAATTTTGAAGAATTGCAAAGTCCATGCAGAATCAATAATTATTAAAAAAATTGAACCTAAGCGAAAGAGGAAGTAAATTTTTTTTTAAAATTTTTTTTAATTTTAACAATTTTGGAAAACTAATTCTCGATTTATCAGAAGGTTTTAAAATAGATTTAAATATTTAAGATTTTATTTAATACAATAGAGAAAAGAAAATTCGCCTTAGCTTTATTTTCGAGTTTTCAAATAGAACAAGCATTTTTCTCTTTAATAATATAAATTCGGTTGAGGTTTTCGATTTCTAAAAGAATCGAATTCAGATAGTTATTAATCATAAAATGTAGAAAAGAGGGAGCCTATTATTGGAGAATTAGCTTACAAAATTTGCATTTTTGGAGAAAGTGGTGTAGGAAAAACTACATTAGCTCAGCGATTTCTTAAAGGGTATTTTGATGAAGACATTAAGCTTACAATGGGAGCAGAAATTTTTATAAAATTTCTAAAAATTGAAGATAAAAGAATAGTATTGCAAGTGTGGGATTTTGGTGGTGAAAAAGAGTTTCATTTTTTACTACCATTATACTCAAGGGGATCTTCTGGTGGCATCTTTATGTTTGATCTTACTAGATATGGAACATTAATTAGAGTTAAAGAATGGTTGGATACTTTTAAAAAGGGTTTATCTCCTGGAAAACAAAATCCTCCAATCATACTGGTTGGAGGTAAGTTAGATCTTAAGGATCAAATAGCAGTTTCAAAGAAGGAAGCAGAAAAAATAAGACATCAATATAATTTCTTTGATTATATAGAATGTTCATCCAAAACAGGGGAAAACGTGGAAGATATATTCGAATCTTTATTGAAAAGAATTTTAAAAGATTTTCAATTAATATAAATGGTTAAATACTCTGTTTAAATATTAATTATTGAATTTAAGAAAAAGAGAATAATATTTATAGTGCTTTCAGGAAAATAATATTAAAAAATTCAAATTCAGTTTAATTTTTTTACGTAAATATAAAAAATGCTTTCTCAAATTGAAATTAGTAAAGAACTGCAATTTCTGGCTTATCTGGTACCGGTAATTATAGGTATTCAATTAGCCTTATACTTTTTTTTCCAATATCGCAAAATTCAAGATATAACTCTTCCCTTAAATAGAGTATTACTAGCATTTGGGTCATTTGTTTTGTTCATAATTTTAGGTCCATTACTAATACAAATATCAAGGAATTTCATTGAAGATAGAATTTTATATGAACTCTTTTCAAGAATGGGTTGGTTTTTTGCTTTTTTTTCTACTTTTAGCGTCTCCATTTTCATAATTAGAAAGGATTTTTCAATTATAATAAATCTAAATATTGCTAAAATCTTGATGATCTTTAATATCATACCTATTGTTATGATTTTATTAGTACCTTACCTAGGTTCACCAATTTTTATTTTAAGCATCTTATTTGTTGTTTTAAATGGATTATATATAATCAGATTTCAATTAATTTTGATTAAAAAATCAATAGGTAGTATCAGGAAAAAGTTTAAATTATTTCTCATTGGAGCAATTGTAAGTTTATTTGCATTAGTTTTTGCTTCATTGGTTGGTTTGGGTGTTTTACCTCCAGTTATTAATGAAATAATATATTTCACAGGAGTAGGTGAATTATTGACGGGTTTCATTATTATCTTCTTTTCTGTTTATGACTTTCCTCCATTTTATGAATTTGAATGGAGAAACAACCTCTTAAAATTATTTATAATTAATCAACACAACAAAAGTTGCATTTATAGTTATAATTTTATTGAAAAACTTGAAAATAATAGTAAAATAAGTCAAAATCATTTATATAATAATGAGATACTGTTTTCTAAAGGAATAATGGGAATCGAAAGTATTATTACAATTATCACAGGTACCATAAAAGAAAAAATAAATAAAATAAAGAAAGGAGATTTTCATATGTTCTTAGAATATGGATTGAATCCTTCTCATATAACATATATTTTAGTTGTAAAAAGGGATTTAAGTAGTACTCATCATCTTCTAAAATCTATAAGAATTAAATTTGAGTCTTTTTTTAAAGAGATTTTATTAGATTTGGAGGATTTAAAGGGCGATCAAGGAAAATTATTTTCGAGTTTTGAAGTTATTATTAATAGAATTTTACAATAATGGATGATGATTAATATTTTATTTACAGAATTTCCTATTATTGGTCCACATAGATTTTTATCCTTAGTAATGGATTGGATTTTCATATTCTTATCTTTTGAATTAGGTCTACTATTTTTAATCAAATATAAAAAACAGCCAAAGCCACTTAAAAATTCTCAAGATTTAGGATTTTTCGCATTATTTAGCGGATTTTCATTAATGAGGTTCTTCTTTTTATTAGGTGACTACTACTCTAGTGATCTTATCATTTCTCCTTTTTTTCTATGGACCATTGGGAGTTTTAGAAGTCTTTTATTAAATTTTGGATTTCTATCAATAATGTTAAGTACCTTATTTTTTACGTTATTCATGGAAAAATATAAAAAATTCTTATTCAAAAGATTTTTTTTTACCACTTGTTTTTTAATTCAATTATTAATTTTTATAGTCATATTCTTCATTAATTTAGAAATCATTAATGTGCTTTCATTTCTGTCTTTTCCTTTATTTATTTTGTTTTTTATAATTTATGTTATAGATTTTGGTAAAAAATCGAAAAAACAAAATATACTCCCTAAGGGAGCCCTAAAAATGACACTTACAATCCTACTTATATTAGTGGGATATATTCTTTCGATGGATCTACTTCTTGAAAATTTAAACCTTTTAGTTCGATTTATAGGAATCCTCCTCCAACTAATAGCTATTGGCTTTATCTTCATTTTTTTTAGAAAAATTCCTTCATTCTTTGAATATGACTGGCAAGATAAAATTGAAAGTATATATATCTTGAATAAAAATGGAATTTGTTTATATAATTATTCCTTTATGGAGAATACTGAAATTTTAGAAAAGCAATTTATATCTGGAGCTTTAGCTTCTATGAATATCATGCTTAATGAATTGATTCATGGCAAACCTAATGAAATTTCTGTTATAAAGAAAAAAAGAAAAATAGTAAATGTTTTTTCTGCCAATTATATTACAGGAATTTTAATTAGTAAAGAGGAATTGAAATATTTTACATATAATCTAAAAAGATTAGTTCTGAAGGTTGAAGAAATATATAATAACATTTTGATTAATTGGAATGGAGATTTAACTGTATTTTACCCAGTTAAAAATATCATTGATGAGATTTTTTCAACATAAATGTGCTATTAGTTGCAATAAAACCCTATTTTAGTATAATTTGAAACAAAATTTTTTTTAAAATCCTATAAAATTCTTTTCAGAGATATTTTATTGAGAGAATTTTTTTATTCGACGTATTTTCTGTTTAGCATTAATATTGTACTATCGCGACGAAATATGTTCGAAAAGACTTATATTTATATATGAGAATTTTGTCGAATATTAGGAGTATTCTTATAAGAATATCCGTAACAGCGATTTGGTTTAATTTACTTCAGAATTCATTATGTTGATTCGAGAAGCCGGTATAATCTTCCATGGAATTCCCATTATATTCATCAGCTATCATAGAGCTAGTAAAAGTCAAACTAATTTAGTTTGTTCAAGTGGATTAATGAGTGGGCTCTTGAGTTTTGCCGAATGTTTGATGGAACCAGTAGAATATTTTGAAAGTGATAAATATTCAATAATTTTTAAGAAAGGTACAATAAAAGATTTATTTAGAGATGTTCAGGAAATTGTTGCTTTCATAGTTTTGGATAAAGATTATAGACTTGAGAAGTATTTAAAAAAATCAATTTTACCCTTATTGGAAAAGTTTTTAAAAAGATTTATTTCTCATTTTGATGGCTCTAATCTTACGAAAGTTGGCCAATTTGAACCTTTTAAACAATCCCTCACTAAAATTTTTGGAACAGGTACTCAAACTTTTGAAGAAAAAGTGATTTCGCTATTATCATGATTAAAGAATGAAAATTTAACGAGATCAGCTATTTTTCAGTACTTTTTGATAATTTTTTAATAAGTTCATTTGAGAATTTTAATTAACAGTTGGTAATTGTTAAATCTAAGTCTTAAATTGTTTCTTTATCCTGTTAAAAAGAGGTTTTATTGTATCTGAACAATTTATATCTGACAACACGTAATTTCCATTAGGATAGTATGCTAGTATAATTGAATCAAATAAGGTCCAATTTATGTTATTAAACCCAATATCATAACCCACCACTTTAAATCCTTTTTTTAAGGCTATAGACATCGAAGATATTCCATTTTCAGTAGTCGGAACTTTCCATAGGATCATTCGCCAATTCCTATAAGTATTTAATAAATGATTAAGAGATTTTTCTTTAATATAGCCAAATAATTTCACATGTGCCAAATAATAATCTTTAGAAACACCATAAAGTTCATATCCTTTACTCCTTTTCTTGTTTTTAAGGATTAATGTATCGTCTTTCATTTTTTTAGCTTGACTTCTAATATATTCATATAAGAAGATTAAATCTTCATTATCTAATAGAAACACATTTTTGTCTCTTTTCTTCCATAGGTTTCTAAAAATCATTGAATAAAGTACTGTACTGAATTCTTCATTTTGGGGGGAACATGGCTTATTATCATTAATATCAAAATATCTGTTATCTGTTAATTTAATGTGACTAGGTATTATACCATAAGGTATTGCCCCCGCATTTTGAGCAGAAGTTTGAACTTGAGTTAATGGAGCACGAACTTCAACATTAAGTCTTAAAACATCTTTAAATTGAGGCATTTTTGTAACTGTTAAAAGCCCTGCTGCTGCCAAATTTTTTGTAATTCCTTGCCTCCGAAAATCTTTCTTCACAATTAAACACCCAGCATGGGCGATGTATCTTTCTTTATCGACTAAGGCACAGCCAACAGTCACTTTATTTTCTAATAAATCGCTTAGGACCCAAAATTTATTAGGTTTTGAAATGTCCTTTTTTAAAAGTTCGATATCGTAAACATAAGGATAAGGATATTCATAATTATAGCTTTCTTTGAACAGAGATGAGATAATTGTAGCATCTTTTGGAATAGCAAACCTTAATCCATATTCCTGTCCATTTTTAAATTTAGATTTTTGAAAATAAGCATCCTCTTCTTGAAGATCTAATCCTTTTTTAATGATGGTTGCCATCCTAATATCCCGATCTATTTTTAACTAGTTAATTAATTCTTCTCGGAGCATAATATAAAATTTTCTATTTTTTCACGTGAAAAAAATTAAAAATAAGTTACAGAATAAAGATTCTGAAAAATAACGCGAATTATTAAATTCAAGAAAAAAGGTTAAGGCATTACTTCTTTAATTCAATTCCAATCCCATAATACATCATATAACCCCAGATTATTACACTACTTATTGATAGAGTTATTATTAATCTAACATCAGCATAAATAATAGCATCCAAAAGATTAAATATAATACTAAAATATAAAATCACTGTTAATCCTAAAAAGCCAAATAAATAGAAAAACCACTTTCTTTTCAATGCCTTTGTTTCAAACTGGAAGTAGATTTTAAAATTTGTATAATTTATTGGAATAAGTGTAAAAATAGACATAATTGAAACTACATAGGCAAAAAATAAAGGCCCCCATTTTGGTGCGTTATTAATTATTTGGACTCCTAAAAATGGTACATTAGGAGTATCAAATATTTCTCCTAATAAGACTAATATTAACATCCCTGCGAAGAGCAAGATTCCATAAAATAATATATACCTATTTTGTCTTTTTACAGAATAAATAAGAGTTGATTCTAATATTATCATATTTACAATAAGTAGAAAGACTGGTCCAAAAAATATGAAGTAATTAGTTAAGAAATTAAGAATTAGAATAGTTATTCTATCAGTCATGGCTGCATATGCCATATTTAAAATAAACCCAATGGATATACTGACAAAAAAACCACTAATAACAAAATTTAAACGTTGCCTTTTTCTCTTTAAAACTTTATAAGTAATTATTGAAAAATAGAGTACTAAAATTCCCAAAAACACATAAACCATTATAATTCTCGGTATTTCAGCTTGATATGACGTTTTTTCCACCAATAAGATTATTATTAATTTTTATAGGTAGTATAATATTTGCTCATAAATATATAACTATATTCTAATCGCTTTAATAACAAATATTTAACCAAATTTTAATTCAAAAAATCGCTATAATTATATATAACAGAAATTTTAATGATTAAGTAAATTAAAGGCGTAATCAATTGACACGAGAAAAAAATATTTCTCTAATCTTATTAAGAAGAGGTCTATTCTCATCCATACATTTTACTTTTAAAACGTGAGAGCCCCCGTTGGGATAGTATGCGAGTATAACTGAATCAAATAAAGTCCAATTTATATTATTAAAACCTATATCATATCCAACTATATTAAATCCTTTTTCAAGAGCAAGGGACATTGAATGTATCCCATTTTGAGTGGTAGGGATTCTCCATACTAAAATTCTCCAATTGTGATAAGTTTTAAGCAAATTATTCAATGATTTTTCTTTAATATATCCATACAAACTCACTCTCCCTTCATAGAGATCCTTGGAAAACCCATAAAGTTCATACCCTTTATCTTTCTTACCCCTTTCTAAATTCAGACGGTCTTTTTTCATTTTATTAGACATTTTTTTAACGTAATTATAAAAAAAGATGAAATCCCCATTATTTAATAAATAGACGTTTTTATCTCTTTTACGCCATAATTTATTAAATATAATTGAATAAAGAAACGCAGCTTCTTCTTTTAGTGGTGGGACTGGTGTCGTTTCATCAATTTTAAATTTCCTCTTGTCTCCATAATTAATGTATGCAGGAATTAACCCATAAGGAAACGCCCCTGCATTTCGAATAAGATTTTGTGCGCCAATTTTCAATCCTCGAGTTTCTCCATCAAGTCTTAGCACATCTTTGAATTGAGGCATCTTTATAACATATATCACACCGGCCGCACCAAGTTTTGCTAAAATTCCTAAACCATGAAATTTTTTCTTTGCAACAGCTTGGCTAGCATGAGCAATATATCTTTTTTTTTCTATTAATCCAAAACCAGCAATTTCATGATTATTTGTTAATTCACCTACAATCCAAAATTTATTTTTGTTTGATAGTTCCCTTTTTAGATGATTTATATCATAAACGATAGGATACGCATATTTATAGCCATATACCTCTTTAAAAATCATAGAAAGAGCTTTTGCATCACGAGGAGTTCCAAATCTTAATCCAAATTCTTCTCCATTTTTTGCAATAAATCTATGAAAATAAGTATGTTTTTCTTGGTCTAATAAATAATTTTCACTAGTTGTTTGCATAATTTCCCTATTGTTAGCAGTTTTTCATTTATTGTTTAATTCTTTTCATATTTAATATTTTTCTAATTTGTCCCGTGAAAAAATAGAAATCTTATCAGTAAATTTTATATTCAGAATAACTGAATTTAAAAAGCAAACTATTGATATCAAAAAGACAAGCTTGTATAGAATCCGATTAATTTTTTAACTTAAACCCAATTCCATAATACATCAAACAGACCCAGATAATAATTGAAATTCCATATATTGATGAAATTGACCTTAAGATGGCGAAATAATGTCCAAAGTAATTCGTTATAAAAATAAAATAACCCCAACTAAATACTCCTAAAGTACCAATAAAATAGTATACCCATTTCTTCTTTAATTCTTTTGTTTCTAAACTATTGTATATCTTTAAAGATGTGCGAAAGATAGGGATGAATGTAAAACCCGTAAGCATTGAAACCATGTAAATGAAAAAAACTATACCCCATTCTGGTCTTCCCTCATCTGTAATTGCAACTCCTAAAATGTTTAGTGGATCTGGTATTAAGATTAATATTAACATTCCGGAGAAAATTAAAAATCCATAAAAGAAAATATACCTGTTTTGCCTTTTTACCGAGAATATTAGAGTTGATTCTAATATAATAAAATTAACAATGACCATAAAGATTGGAGCAAAAAAAACAAAGAAATTAGCGAAAAAATTAAGAATTTTGATAATTGGTTCATGTTGTATTGGATCTAAAGGAGCATAAATCATATTAAAAATAGTGCCGATAATTGTACATATAAAGAATAGACTGAAAATTAGGTTTAATCGTTGTCTTTTTCTTTTTAATATTCGATACGCTAGCAATGAAAAAAAGATTACCAATATTCCTTGAGTTAAGTAAATTACAAGAATTCTATCAAGATTAATTATAAATAAAGTGATTATGTATCCACCAAAAACCAATAATTAAATAGTTATATAGTCAGAGTTATATTAATAATTATTTGTTATTACCTATATTTGGCCTTAAAATATGCCGAAAGTTCATAGTTTTTTTTTCTCCAATTTTCTCAACTGAATTTTTTAATTCTCTTAATAATATCCCAATCTTTCATGAGTTTTGCCACACTTATAGGTACATACTGTTCCCATTGTTTATCCTTAATCATATCTTCACGAATATCATTTGAGCTAAGTCCTTTATTCTCGAGTGTTACTTCCCATAAGACATGAATTTTTAATCCTAAAGATTCAAAATATTGTTTTTTTTGTCTACCCCAGTCATCATAAATTGTTAGAAAGAAAACAGCATCTATCGGAATGTAATATTTAAGTAATTCTGGAACGTTGATAGGGAAAGGAACAATAGAAAATTCCGAATATTTTAAGCCTTGCTCTAATAGTGCTGCTTGTACCATTAAATAGCGTTCGTAGTAAGTTAATGGATTAGCTATTGGAGAGCTTCTATGGGGATTTGCTTCTGAATCTCTTGTCAAGGAAGGATCAGGATTAGTAATACCTACTACGAGATGCCTGCATAATTGTTTACCTGCTAAGAGATATTTGATATGATCATTATGCAATACTTGGAATCTACCATGAATTACCCCTTGTTCATATTTAACATTTTTCTCTAGCATTATTATAGTAGGTTTATTTTCACATAATTAAATTTTTAACTAATTTTATCAGATTGTGTTTTTTTCACTACATCTTCAGGCTTTTATCATTTAAAAATTTGAATAAAATAAATAACATATTATTTCGATTTTAAATCTAATATTATAAACAAATGATTTCAAATAATCAATTTAAAGCTAAATTTGAGAATTTTCATAATAAATCTACTAATACTCAAATTGTTACCCGATTCATTCATGCAAGCGATATCCATTTGGGAAGTCATCAGTATAGAAATGAATTCCGGTCAGATGATTTTATTCGAGCATTTCAAGAAATATTGGAATTAGCAATTAAGCATTATGTTAATTTTATTATACTGGGTGGTGATGTATTTACCTCTCTAGAAATGCTCCCTGGAAATCTAACTAAAATTGTTGACATATTGAGAGATTTCAAAGAATTTACAAATGGATCAATTCTAATTATAGCAATAGAGGGTAATCATGATATCCGAAAATTTTCAAGGGGAATCAGATTCGAACGACGAGGTCAGTCATGGTTAAAACTTTTAAATAGCTTAGGATTGATAATCCTCCTTGATGCTGATTTAGAAGCACCCCAAGAAGAAATCTTCGAACCCTATAATTTTGATATTAATAAAGGTGGAAAAATACAAATCAAAAATATAGTGATTTATGGTACTCGTTACCTTGGGGAACAACCAATTTCTTTTCTTTCAAATATAAGAAAGGCGATAATTAAAAAAAGTGAACTATTTAACATTCTTTTGCAGCATTTTGGCATTGAAGGTCAGATGGATAATGTTCCAGGTATTAAATTAGAATATATTCAACCCCTACGACATCGAATAGATTATTTAGCTTTAGGTCATTTTCATAAACAATTTATACTAGAAGATTGGATCTATAACCCGGGTTCTTCAGAAGCTGTATGTTCAATGGATAATTCCTATAAACGAGGTGTTTTTTTAGTAGAAATTTCAAGAAGGTTTGATAGATTTGTAAAAAAAGTCGAAATAATTCAATTAGTAAACCGAAAATATTTATGGGAAACAATTTATATCAATTTTGAAATGAGAAATAAGCATGAAATTGAAAAATTCATAATTGATAAATTAAAATCCTCAGTAAGATATCTAAATTATGATTTTCATCCATCTACTCCTCAAATGCCAATATTATACTTGATCTTAAAAGGGATAGAGCCCTCAAAATTATGTCGAATTAACGAAAAAGACCTAAGAATAAAGATTTGTGAAATATTGCCTATTGTAGATGTCAGAATTTATCAAAAATTTGTGAAATCACTTAAAACTTTAGATAATTATATATTAACCTAAAAATTTTTGATTGGATTATAATTACTTTTTTTAAAAAGTTTATTAGTAAATTCAATTAAAATACCTATTATGAAGATTCAATCTTTAATAAAAAAAAATAAATTTTTCACGATTCTTTCTATTGCTTTCCTAATGTGGCTTGTTTTCCTTGTAATTTTATCTATTTTTGGACAAAGAACGGTAATATTCTATGATGCTCTTGGACAAGTTGATGTTTCATCAGAATACTCAAGTAAATTGTCGTTACTGAGATATTTTGTCGAGCCTTTTTATGTACTTGCTTACATTTTAGAAATGGAATTCACATGGATGTTTCTTTTCTTAATATTTTATCCAATTCTAAGAGGAATCTATTTGTATTTAAAGAAAAGGGGGATGTTTAGTTCAGATAAATATAGATATATTACTTACCCAATAGCAGATATCATTTATTTTTCTTTTAAAGTGTTGAGTCTTTCTATTTTGACAGTTGGGATTTATATCCTTGTTGGATTTATTGCTCAAGGCTATTTTTTTGTGAGTAGATATTTTATGGTACCAGTTCAAATAGCGGTTCATTTAAGTATGATTCTCATTTTCATCAAGATTGGGTACACTATTCTCAAATTTTTTCATCCAAAACTGTCGCTTAACTTATCTAGGAAATTATTAAACCGAAAACCAAAAAGAAAGTCAAAAAAACAAGCTATAAAGCGAGAAACTGTGTATTATATTGGAATCGGTGTGATACTACTCAGTGCCAATATTGTGCTTATATCTACTCCTTTTCCCACTCATGAAATAATCCCGGCAATACCACTCGAAGATGACGAGTTTTTATTCGATTTCCACGTTCACACTACCTTTAGCGATGGTTGGTTAACTGTTGAAGAAAGAATTGACTGGTATATAAAGCAAGGAATTTCGGGTGCTGCTTTTTCTGATCATGACAATATTAGAGGTGCTACAATGGCTCTAAAATATGTTGAGGATAATAATTTAGATTTTGTGGTTCTAATAGCGGAAGAATGGACTAATAACGCAATAAAACCTAAACTCCATATGAATTATTTTGGCCTTGCTGAAGAAATTGTACCCCTTCAATCATACACTCCAGGTGGACCTATAGCCTTGAACGCCTCAGATACAATAAGCTATGTAAAAGCAAATGGAGGATATATTACGGTCAATCATTATAATTATGAACCTAATCCCAAAAGTGGTTTTGGTGCTCCATATACATTGACTCAATTAAGAGATTGGGGTGTTGATGGATTTGAGATTGTTAACGGAGGAAGTTATTTGGGGAAATATTTACAAATACGACAGTTTTGTCTTGATAATAATCTAACATGTATAGGAGGATCGGATATCCATACAAATGAAGATTTAAATACTTTCATTAAAATGAGGCTGGATGATCCAACAAATTTAACCATAACAAATATTTTTGAAACATTAAATAAAAATACTCATCAAGTAATTGCTATTGTTCTTAATCCCAAAGTAGTAGATTTCCCAGGTGATTTGAATGATTTTGGATTTTACGTTTTAGAGGATTTTATTAATTATATTTTAAATATAAATGCTTATCAAGCTTTATCTTGGATACTTTGGTCAACTATGGGATATATTATAATATTTTTAATATACCGAAAAGTTAAAAAGACAAATTTACGGTTTTTAAAAACTAAAATCATTTAAAAAATCGAAGATCATATTCCTTATGATAAGTAGTTTTATACATTCAATATAAAGTAAGGAGTTAAATCTAAAACAATATTTTAAATATAGTAGTGAGTATTGTCTTCCTTGTAATTATCATTGTCATCATCTTTGTCATCGTCATCTTTTCCGAGAAATTTCTTATAAAAATATTTTAACATATCCTCTGGATTACCCTTAAAATCTTTGAGATCTCGAGGATCTATTTTTATGATACCACCACTTTTTAATGGTATTATTTTATCGCGAAGTTCTTTCTCCATTCTCTCTTGTTTTCTTTCATTCAAAAGTAATTCTTTTTTCATTAATTCCTGTAATTCATTTACTACAAGCTTATCTAAATAGTCTGGTTCAAATTCTAAAAGTGCTTCTGGACTATAGAACTTAGTAATCCTTTTAAGTGCCTTCTCCTTTTTGAATTTTGGAATCTGACTTATACTCTCAAGATTTAGCATTGATAATATATTTAACCAATCGAGTTTTGCAGCCCAAGATAATTGTTTGTTGTCTTCTTCCATCTTTTAAAAGTTAGTTTTTATAATTGATAAAATTCAAGGTAAGAAATAAACTTTTTTCAAAGATTATTATATTATAACCAATCAATGAGCCTTATAAATTTATTGATTTTAATCCATAATATTCAAAATAAGATATTATTTCAAGATATTTTACTATTTTAAGAAGAACTTGCATAAAAGATATTTAAAGTATAAATAAAAAGTTTTCCTTTAAGACTATTCACTTTGAATGAATTCTCGAGTTTTAGAAGATACAAATTCCGGAACATCATGAGTTATCCAATGGGAAGATTCTTCGTTCCTTTCTATTCGTAAGTCCTTAATATAGTCGGACAATCCATCTAATAATTGAGGAGTTAAAAATAAATCTTTCATTCCCCAAAGTACTAAGGTAGGAACTTCAATGATTCCTGTCCATTCTTTGAAACTACGATTTGCCCTATAATAATTCACTTCTCCTTCTATTGCTCCAGGTTGAGACCACGCTTCAATGTATTTTTCCTTATCAAAATCACTAAAGTTTTTTGTAAAGACAAATTTTCTCAATTGTTCATAGTTATTTTCAATTATAAACTTCTCTCCATTAGGTTTATAAAACTCAAAAATATAGAAACTTGCTTTTTGCTGTTCTTTATCTGTTCTTAATTTTTGAGAGAAAACTTTATGATGAGGAGAATTTAATATAATCAACTTATTTAATAGCTCCGGATATTTTTCGGCAAAAATCCAGGCTACAGCTCCGCCCCAATCATGTCCCGCAAGATTAAACTTTCCTAGTCCCAATTTTTCGCTTAATCCTTTAATATCTTCTACAAGAATTTCTATTTTATAGTTTTCCACACCCTTCGGTTTGTCAGATAAATTATACCCTCTCATATCCGGGATTATTAATTTGAAATCATCCTTAAGTAGTGGAATTACTTTTGACCAACAATACCAGAATTCTGGAAAGCCATGTAACAAAATCAAAGGTTCTCCAGATCCAACAATTATAGTATGAAGTTTTATCCCATTGGTTTCAATAAACACTTCTTCTATTTTATTTAGGATTGCCATAGTTGTTGGAATGTAAAAAGTTATTTAATATTTAATGAAATTTGATTATAAAAAGAACAATACCATAAAAATAGGATAAAAATTAGAAAATATATAACCAATAATTCGTTAATTTATTTATTCGAAATAATTCATAAATGATTTTGTAAAATCCTTTACTGATGAATTGTCAATTTCACCGAATTTATAACGTCCACGGGGTAATTTTGACTTCCCGGAAAAATATTTCTTTAAGGCAAGTTCAAAATCATTAATTGCTAGACTATTATGTTCTGCAAATTTAATTTCACCAAAATATTTCAATATTTCAATCATAGAGTAGTAATCACCATTATTTTGTTTTGTTTTATTCAAATGTTTTTTTAATTAATTAAATAATTGCTTTTATAAAGAGAAGATAATTTACTATATAAATCTTTTCCTACACTTGCAATGGTGAAAATTTCTTGTTTTTTACCGAATCCTCATTCACTGAATGAACGTTCATTTATTAAGTTGTTATCTTTATTATTCAAGGAAATAATAAAGAAAAGATATAAAAATAACACTTTTTAAAAATTCCCATCATTTTCCCGCTTTTCATAATTTGTTTTTATTAGTCTCCTTAAATAGCAATTCTTTACTTACTTCCAGATTTCTAATAAATTTAATAAATCTATTGGTATTTGAAAATTAAAAAGTAATAAATTTTAGCATATTTTCTTAAAATGTATAGTCTTTTTTAATGAATTGTTTGATGGATAAATTTTAAATAATTTTTTTTGAGTTGACTCTAAATGTCTCTAAGGAAAAAAAAGTCTGAAATAATTAAGAAGGAAAAAAGAAATCTGTTTATAATATCAGCTCTCTCTGTTTTTGAAGAAAAAGGATTTAATAATACCCGAATAAAAGATATAACAAAAAGGGCTAATACTAGCGTGGGAAACCTGTATAATTACTTTAAAAGTAAAGAAGAAATATTCGAAGTTATAATTAGCGGAATAGCTGAACTCATGATAAGCAAATTTAAAGAACTGTTTGTCTATTTTAAAGATAATAAAATTCCTCCAATCTATGCCGTTAAGAATCTTTTTCGAGGATATGCAAGAATATTTAAAGCAAAAAAGGAAACGTTTCTTATCTTTTTTGAGCAAATGGGAGGCATTAACACAAAATATAGAGCGAAGAGAAATAAGATAATTGATAATTTTACCAAAGAAGTAGAAAAAATCATTATAAAGTTATTAGAATTTGGAGCCCGACCTCAAAACCCTAAGATCTCAGCTAGAGTTTGGACATCTACGGTACTTGGAGTCTTTACATGGTGGATTCGGAGTGATTTTGAACCGGAAGAGGAGGAGCTTGTTAATAATTTAACCGCATTTCTTTCTAGGGGGACAATGACAAAATAGGAACGTTTAGTTTTACTTTATTTTAATTTGAATTTAGTGTAATTATCTTTTTTATAAGATTCTCTTTATATATCAGCTATTTTGTAATTAGGTTTTCTAATAATAATGGAATGAAAAAATTTTTTCAACAGTTATAATTATAAGCAATAAATTCAAATTATACTTGGAGAATTCACATTTTAAATTTATTGGGCTTGACATAAAATGAATAGAGAAATTGATGATAGTAATTATTTGAAATATCTTTTGCAGTACTTAAACAATGATGATTTGAAACAAATATGTCGAGATTTTGAAATAAAAGGATTTTCAAAATTTAAGAAATCAGAGTTAATCGATTTTATTCTTGATTCATTAGCAGAAGAAGAATTTAAAGAGCTCTTACAGCAAAAAGAGATTGAAATAATATCTAATGGAATAGAAGTAGCAATAAAGAAGATTAATGGTGAAGATAGAGAGAGTGTTGCTGAAATTAAGATTGTAAATCCGAGTAAGCATGAAATTGAGTTAAAATTTAAAGGATGGAGTTGGGAAGCACAATCTTATTTATCGATTAATCCAAAAAATATAGGGAATCCTGAGCGTGACTGCGATTGCAGAATAGGGGCGAATATGGGGTTTTGTAGTCATTTCTGGATTGGATTCATCTATTCTTTAAAGCAAAATTGGTTTAAACTTGATGATTGGACTTTAACAGTTCTACCTGATGATTTTGAAAAAAAAATTAAGACAATCAAACTTGCTGAAGCTCAAGTGGGGGAGGAAAGTGATGAGAAACAAAGAATGGCAGTTTTAATTGATGAGTCATCTTCAGGTGCGAAACTAATGAAATATCTTAATTCTTCGATAACTGTACATGAAGCGGTTATTACAGAAATTGTTGAAAGGGAATCCGAATTTCAAGGAAATATAACAAAATATTATATGACTTCACTTGAAAATCTCAAATTTGGGCCTAAATTAAAAAAAGTAAGCGATTATCGTGAAGAAGATACCGATACTGTTGAAAATTTAAAAGTACGAATAAGTGAAAAATTACAAAATGAAAATAGTTTCATAAAAGGAGATAAAATTAGTTTAAGTGGAAAACTTGTAAAAGATAATTTTTGGGGTTACACAGTTAAGAATGTTAGAAAGGTTACAAGGAAATAATTTTTTTTGTTTTACTAAAAACCCAGAAAAAGGAGCAGATACCTCAATATCCCTCATATCATCTCCAGATGTGAAAAATATATCTGGAAAATATTTTATTGACAAAAAAGAAAGAAAATCAAACAATATTACTTATGATGAGTCTATTGCAATAAGACTTTGGGATGTGTTTACTAATCTCACGAATTTTAACAGCCTATAAGTAGGTTTTATTAATATTACATTATTTTCCTATTTACTCTAGTTCTTATGATTAGGAAATTAAGTGACCTATTAGATATTGGTAATGGCTAAAATGGTGAATAATAAATCTAAAATGCTGAATGGAAAAATTTGTATGATTACGGGCGCTAATTCTGGTATTGGCAAAGCAACTGCCATCAGTTTAGCAAAACTAGGGGCTTCATTAGTATTGGTATGCCGAGATCAAACTCGTGCTGAAAAGGCAATAAAAAAAATAAAAGAAAAAACAGGAAATGAGTCAATTGATTTAATACTAGCTGACTTATCTTCTCAGAAAGGAATTCATAACCTTGTATCAGAATTTAAAAAGAGATATAATAACTTGCACGTTCTAATAAATAACGCAGGGGTAAATTTACACAAACAGACTTTAACAAAAGATGGCGTAGAAACAACATTTGCATTAAACTATTTAGCCCATTTTATGTTATGTAATTTATTGTTAGATACATTAAAGAATAGCGTTCCAGCGCGTATTGTAAACCTAGCATCAAGTATTCAAGCAAAATCTTTTGATTTTGATGACTTAAACGGAGATAATCATTATCGCCAATTAAAAGCATACTCACAATCAAAATTGGCAGTTGTACTCTTTACTTATGAGTTTGCTAGAAAGATAGAGGGAACAGGAGTTTCAGTGAATTGTCTTCACCCTGGATTTGTAAAAACAAATATGATACGAAAATTTCGCCCATTTGTTAAATATTTTTACCATTTAATTGGCTTATTCATGTTAACACCGAAGCGAGGGGCAAAAACTTCAGTATACCTAGCTTCTTCTCCCGAAGTAGATGGTACAAGTGGAAAATACTTTAAAAGGAGAAAAGAAGCGAAATCTGTTAAAATCTCATATGATAAAAATGTAGCTAAACAGCTATGGGATGTGAGCGTTAAATTAACAAATGTAGATCTTAAAAATTAAGTATATTTGAGTTTTAAAGAATCTGTAAGATGCCTTAATTTTTCTGAAATTTTTAATTCGAAGATATCAACTTCCTCTAATTTCTTATAGGTTTTAGGTAATTTCTTAATATTATCTAAATAAAACTTTTGAATGTCATCCAATTTTGGTAATTTCGTGATTAATTCACCATCTTTCATAATTGGAATTAATAGTGTTTCAGAATTAGAAGGGGCAGGTTCATATGCAAGTGATAATATATCTTCTTTAAACATACCATTTCTATCGTAAATTCGATGTACTTGCTTTATTCCGGGATAAGTTACTTTTTCTTCACTAATTTTTATTTTTGGCTCTCCATTATATTCTATTAATTTGTATACTCCCGCAATTGTCGGATCATCTCGAGAAGTTGCCAATTCAGTTCCTACTCCAAAAACGTCTATGGGAGCATTCTTATCAATAATTTCTTTTATTTTATATTCATTCAAATCTGAACTAGCTACAATTAATACTTTTTCACAGCCATTATCATCAAGAATTTTTCGAACTTTTTTAGCATGGTCAATGAGATCGCCAGAATCTATTCTTACTCCCCATATAGTATTCCCATATTTGCAAGATTTCTGAGCTCCTTTTTCAGTATCATATGTATCTATTAAAAATATAGAATTCTTACCATAGATTTTATAGTATAAGTCAAAACTATCTAACTCATCATCGAATTTCTGTACGAAACTATGAGCCATAGTGCCAGAGGAGTTAATTCCTAATTCAAGATCCGCAACCACATTGCTACTACCGTTAAATCCCGCAATATAACTTGCTCTGGCAGCATAGACTCCCGCAAGAGGACTATGAGATCGTCTCGTACCAAATTCAAGAAGTACTTTATTAGGAGCAATATTTTTAATTCTTGAGGCTTTGGACGCAATTAGAGATTGAAAATTAATTACATTAAGTAGATATGTTTCGACAATTTGCGCATGAAACATAGGACCTTGTACTCTCAGTATAGGTTCATTTGGGAAGAAGAAATTTCCCTCTCTCATTGTCCATACATCCAAATTGAATTTAAAATTTGGTAAATACTCATCGAAAAAGCTTGGATCAATTTTTTTGAAAACTTCCTTCTCTCTTAAAAATTTGATTGTTCGTTCTGTAAATCTAGCATTTAGTAAATACTGAATTGCTTGTTCTAATCCTGCAAAAATTAAATAATTGCGATTTTCTGGAAATTTTCTAATAAACAATTCAAATGTAGCAATATCATTTTCTTCAGTAATATTGTTCTCGAGATTGTATTGATAATAGGCAGCACCCATTGTCAATTGATAAAAATCAGTGGCTAAAATCATGTTTAAATCGTTTACAAAACCAGAGTTCATATCATTCATCTTTGTCTCACCAAAAATTTTCTCTAAGTATTTACTTTATTTTGTTAATTATAAACATTATATTTTTAATCTAACTAAAATTGAAAATCTTCGTGAATTAATAGTAAGAAGGGAGAAAGATTAGTTTTTATGTTTATTAACAAATAATATTATCAAAAGTAGTAAACGTAAGAAAATGTTTTTAAAAAAGGAAAATAATTTTGTATAAACGTATGTTTTATTAAAACATTAAAATTTGGAGTACACAAAAAATGTATCATTTAGACGATGATGAATATTTAAATACACCATATTATCGAAAAACGGGAAGCGTTTGCCCAGAATGTTTGGAACCAATTGGTGCCGAAGTTTATGAAGAGAATGATGAAATCTGGATGAGAAAAACCTGCGAAGAGCACGGTCAATTCAAAGATAAGATTAGTAGCTCTGCTAAATATTATAAATGGACACATTGGGCAGTAAAAGATAAAGGTGGAAACGTTATTTGGAAATTTGATAAAGATGGTGAGTCAAATCCTCCTGATTGTGTTGGTGAAGATCCAAGAGGTTGTCCTTATAACTGTGGTTTATGTCCAGAGCACCTATCAACTTGTTCTTTAGCGTTAATCGACTTGACAAATCGTTGTAATTTTAATTGTAATTTCTGTTATGCAAATGTACAAAAATCTGGTTATTTAGTCGAACCCTCGTTGGAAGAAATTGATAGAATTATGAAACATTTCAGAAGCAAACCTATTCCAGCAATTGCAATAATGTTTACTGGTGGAGAACCTACAGTTAGGAAAGATTTTCCTGAAATTTGTAAAATGGCAAAAGATAATGGATTTAAGGAAGTCATTGTAGCTACGAATGGTTATGGGATGTCTCGAAAAAAAGGTGGCTTCGAATGGACCAAAAGGGTAAAAGAAGCGGGATTAGATACACTCTATTTCCAGTTCGATGGCATCAACGATATCACATATGAAAAAACAAGGGGGATTAAGAATCTCATGGCGTACAAACAGAGGGTTATCGATAATTGTCGTAAGGCTGGACTTGATTCCATTGTATTGGTTGCTACAATTGCTAAGGGAGTTACTGATATTGAGGTTGGAAACATCATTCAATATGCTATTGACAATGTGGATGTTGTTCGTGGTATAACTTTTCAGCCGGTTTCTCTATGTGGCCGAATTGCTTATGAAGAACGACAAGATCTTCGAATAACCAATGCAGATATACTTAAAATTATTGAGGAACAAACAGGTGGGAAGATCGGAATGGAGAATGCTTGGTATCCTTTGAGCACTATCGTGGAATTTGGCAGAGTTATAGCCTATTTGGCGGATGTTGAACCAATAGAATTTACTTGTCATCCCGACTGTGGTTTTGCAAGTTATATGGTAGTAGATCCTGATTCGGGCGAAATGATGCCAATAATGGAATATTTCGACCCTTTAAAAGTTATAGACTTTGCTAACCGTTTTTGGGCTAAAATTAAACATAAAGAAAAGAAACAGCTTAGAATTTTTGAAGATTTACTAGGTGATTTTGGTAAAACTCTAGATAATGGTTTGAATTTTCTGGACAAAACCCAACTCCGAGCAAGATTCCTTTTAGGTGTGTTACAATACATGAAAAAACCAGGAAAACTCATGGAAATGTTTTCAAGACTTTTAATGCGAGGGGATTGGGAGAGTGTAAGCTCTTTTAGTTATGGTGCGTTGTTGCTTTCCAGTATGCATTTTCAAGACGCTTATAACATGGACATTGAGAGAACAAAGAGATGTATAGTACATTTTGGCGTCGCAATGCCAGATGGAAGTGTAAAGGAAATAAGCTTTTGTACAATGAACACAATTCATAGACCTATTATTGAGAAACAAATAGCAAAACAGATAACACCAAAAATTAAAAATGAGTTCGACACCACTACAGGTCAAGCTGTGGAAGAAATCGAACAAGAAATCGCCCGTAATGGTGGGATTAAGAAGGAGGAGGAGGAATAAATGCCTGAAGAATATGTTGAAGATAGGGATGGAATGAAAATCCGTAAACTGGCAGAGTTAAGAACTGTTACTGACAAAACTTATGAAGAAGCTATGATTAGGCGAGTAGATGAATTTAAGGAACAAAAGAAAGATAAGTCTCAGTTTAACGATGTCATTCAAAACACGTTTTTTAAAGCGTTTAGTACCGCTTTTGATTTAAAGATTCAAGTAGATAAAGCCCTTGGAGAAGATAATTTAAAGAAACTTCATAAAGCTCTTGATGAATTTTTACTTCTAGGGCTCTAATTTTATTTATTATTTAATTTTTTATTCTAAATTCTTCTTTTCATTTTTTTCATAACGTATTTTTAAAATCATTGTTTAGTTATACTATGGTTTATAACTGTCTCACCTTATCAGTTACAATTTTTTATATAGGTAATGGGTTTATTCACCTTTATTATGCTCTAAAGTTGAGAAAGAAGTATCCAGATCATAATTTTATAAATTCTTTATTGATATTTATATTATGGATTGTAGCTGGTATAGTTTATCCGTTATTCTTTATAAGAGATACAAGTCAAGTAAGATGGTTTGAAGGATTAGCTCTACAAATTATATGTATATATGCTCCGTTGTTGATTTTTTTTATTTTATATTACCAGTATCAATTTGTATTGAAGAAAAAAACACATTTAAGAGATAATCGAACTATAGAGAAGTTTATAGATCATTTTACTTTAATGGATATAAAAAATCTCAATAATAGAAAAGATGCTTTAAGAACTGATTTTCATAGAAAAGCATTCCATTTATTACCTGCAGTTATTATTATTTTTTTATGGCTTTTTGCTGTCTATATTTGGGATGCTATGTGGGATGCTGATCAATTTTGGGGAATCTCAGGGACAGAATATGGGATATTTTTAATATTGGTAGTTGGCTATACAGGAATTATCATATTTGCTGCTTTAGATTACATTCGTCTATCTCATATTTTTAATAAAAGTAGTATTTATCATTTACTTCCTACTTGTATTTCCAATACTTTAGGCAAAACTTTAAAGAAAAACGAGATCTATGAATTTACAAGACCAGTTGCCTTGGTTTTATCACTTATACCTACACTTTTTCTTCCTTTCGGAGTATTTACTGCTGTCGCATTAATAGCTACCTTAGGAGATGGTGCAGCGTCTATATTTGGATTAAGATTTGGTAGAATTCATATTCCAAAATCTTCAAATAAAACATTAATTGGATATATATCTGGATTCTTAGTATCTTTTGGAATCAGCTTTATAGTTTTATGGTTATTTGAGCATTATTCTTTAAATATTTCGAAAATAATAATAATAGGATTTATTGGAGCATTAGCATTTCTAATTATTGATATTCTAAATCTCAAAATCGACGATAATATTTTGAATCCAATTTTATGTGCTTCAATTATGGGATTATTATATTATATCATTTAGAAATAATGAAAACACGTAGGATAATTTGAGGTTATAAATTTGAGGAATTACGTTTTTATTATCTGTTAGCAAAATATTTTCTATCTTATTAACAGCTACATCTTGAAGTATATTCAGATTATTAAAACTAAAATAATCATCCCCGTTATCTCCATTATCCTCAGTAAAATTAGTGAATGTGCTGCTTCTTTGAATGGTAAACACAATTGTAAATATTGAAACGATAATAAAAGCGATTAAAATAATTAATAAAAGTTTTTTCATGGAATCAACCCCAGAATATTATTAATATTTCAGTATTTATCAGAAAAATATGAATCCCTAGAATTACAGATAAGGAGAGCATAACATAGTGTAATTTTATAAATCTTTTATATCCAAACCTTTTCATTTTGTTCATATCTCTAAAATAAAAAGCACTTCCTGTCACTGAAACCATTATAATCCCAAAAAGAACACCTGTTAATAATTTGGTCAAAAATAAAGGGTAAGGAATATGGTTATATTCTCCATTGAATATTAAATCTCCCCATGGTTCAGATCCAAGGAGAGTACCAATATGAATTAGAAAAACCACAATGGTTATTGCAGCATTTAAACAGTGAAGATCTCTAGCATTTTTATATGAGTTAAAAGATTGTGCAAGCTTTTTTGTGGTAATACCGAATAATGTACTTATTATGAACCAAATGAAGGTTGTAAATCCAAAACTTCTGCCTATCACCCAAAGGATTCCATTATCTTCTTCTAAATGATGCAAACAACTTCCAGTTTGGTTTGCATTGACTAATATAAACGGTATTAAAATAGAACCAACTAATAATATGAATACCAAAATTACAAAATAGGGAAGCTTGTTAGATTTTTTTACTGGTTTTTCCATATTCTTTTATTTTTGACATTTTAAAAAAAGTTTTTGAAAAAATTCAAAAAAATGCGTCCAATTTTTTAATCCCCTTAATTTCTTCATATGTAATACCAAGGGCATCTAGCACTTGCTCTAAGGCAGAGATTAAAAGTTCTCTATACTTTTTAATATCGACATCTTGAAGTTTTGCAAGTTCAAGTGCTTTTACTCCGATCGCCCCTTTACTTTTGATAAAACTTATTGTTTCACCTTTTTGAAATTCTCTTCCCGTAACATTTCTTAATTCTAACGCAGCTCGAACATGTTGAGGAACTACTTTTATATAGCTTTTAAGATCCTTTTGTAGGGTAATGTTAATTATGTAATCTTCTAAAGAAAAAGTATTTGGCTTTCCTATTTTCTTTAAGTTATCTCTCACGATTTCTATGATATTATCTTTAGCTTTTAAAAATTGATCGTTATTTGTAATTTTTTTCAAGATTTCAATCATTTCATTAAATACAGTTCTAATGAACCCAGGTGTGTTTTTCTTTTTAGCAACAAGCCCTTTTATATCTACATATTTAGTATCCTTATAAATACCGACATAATTCTTCTTTCTTTCAGAGAGTGCTAAAAATTGGTAAGTCTTTTCCTCTTCTAAATCAAGATCTAATTCTTTTTTACTCCAATCTGATATCTCTTTCATCTGATCAATTGTAGGATTTAAAAGAAAAACAGAATCCGTATCTCCATATAAAACCTTTACACCAATTTCTTCTGATTTCTTAATAGTTTGCTTTATTGAATATTGTCCTATTGAAGTTGTACTTTCAGCCACCGGAAGGCAAAAAAGAGGAAAATTCTTGGAACCAAAAACACCATAACTTCCATTAATAAATACTTTTAATGCTTGTTGGATTGTTTGATAATAACTTCGCTGTTTTTCTGTTAGATTTTTATCACTTGATTTTGGTTTAAAATATTTAACTCTTATATCTCGGAAAAAGCCTACAACATACGCAAAGATTCCCATTTTTTGAGTACATATATGATAAGGAGTACCTTTAACAAGATTATCTTCATCATCCTTATGAGGACATAAAACTGTTTCATATGAAAGATTATATTCCTTAATAATAGAAGGGTATAGTGAGGCAAAATCCATAACAACAACATCGAAATGAATACCTGGAACAGGTGGAACGACATATGCTCCAGCGAATGCTTTTCCTTCGATGACAGCTTTTGAGTATCCCCCTGTTTTTAATTCAGCTATTTCAGACCGGCGAGGAATAAGATAATTATTTCTTCTATGTTCAAAATAAAATATATTTTGTATCCAAGTAGAAATTTGGCGCCTTACAGTTTCATGAATAGGCATCTTAGTTATTCGACATAATAATAGAATTAAATTCCATACTAAGGAGTTGTTAAATTTTGTTAATTCTAATGTAAGGATTGAATCTTTTAGATTATACCAAGTAAGGATATCATATTCCATTTCGTGTATTTCTTCTTCATGTTCATATTTCTTTTCTCCCAATAACGCATCACTTATTGCATTTAATGAACTGCTTTCATATGCTCCACTAAATGCATATCCTGAAATACTTCTATTAAAGAAGAAATTAAATAGATCAAGATGGATTCCTTTTCTTAGATCACAGTCAGATCTTGATAAGAAACCAAAACCTCTCTTAACATGGATGGGATTTAAATCTTTATTTATTTTTAACTTATTTGCTCTATGAAACATATAATTTAAATCAAAATTATCACCATTGAATGTGATAATTACAGGATATTCCCATAAAAGACGAAAGGATTCTGTTAATAATTCCTTTTCGCTTTTAAAGAATATAACTTCTGCATCAGATGGAAATTTTTTATGAAGTCCACGAAAAGCAAATCCTTCTCGTTCTAGTACATAAACTAATTTTAGTCCATCCGAAGCCACAAATGATATACTGATAATTGCTTGTTTTGCCTGCCGAGGATCTGGAATAACAAAATCTTCTAATCCTATATTTACTTCGATATCCATAGCTAACCTTTTCACATCTGGAATCGGAGTGAGCAATATATCCAAAAACTTTTCCGAGAATTCTTGGATTTCTGGAGATTCATCTTTAAATTGATCACGTAATTCTTTTGCCATTCTCTTTGATTCTTCTGAATCCTTTTCAAAACTTAACTTTTTGATTTGACCACCCTGAATACTATAAATTAATCCAGGAATTAGTTGTCTATCAAAAATATAGTTTAAATGATATCTAATATCTGCTTCCCAAGCTTTTTTATTGTTTTTGCTTAAAATATTTCTGATATTTGTACCAGAACCTCCAATATCCGAAGGTGTTTTACCATAAATTTTTGTCATTGGTATTTTTTTGTCTTTTAACAAATCTAATTTCTCGATTTCTTCAAATCTAGTGAATCCTTCATAATCTTTTAATTCAATAATGTTTTCTAATTCATTTATCGATTCTTTGCTTAAACAATAAGGCTCATGATCAGTAGTGTCAATCCAAATCTTTATATCATCAGTTTCTAAATCGTAAAATTTACAATATGCTTTGTTTTGTCCACCATCATAATCAACATCAAGTAACAATCCTCGTTCCATATCTTCTACTATTTCTCCTTTTTCAATCAAGTATCGAAGGTATGTTGAAGACACACTTTCTCGTAAAACTTTAGGTAATTTGATATTTCCTGCTTTTAAACCAAAGGGTTCATCATTTCCCTTGAAATACAATTTTGAAGGTAAATCTTTTGTGATTTCCTCTACTTTAGGGGGTGCTACTTTTATTACTTTTTCTTCTTTAGACTTTTCAATTTTAGGTTCTTTAGTTGTTTCTGGAGATTTTTCTTTTTTCTCTTCTTTCTTATCAACAAAGGAGAAAAGCGAAGTTTGTTCCTTATCGTCAAGCTTTTTCTTTTTTGGAGGCGGCATAAATACCAATAAAAAATAATATCTTAATGTCTATTATAAATAATTAGTATAATATTTATTTTAATACCGACTAGTCCTTCTTTAATATTTAATTTACTAATTAATATAAAATGATTTTACAAAGAAAAGAGAACAAACCGATTAATATATATGAAACTCAGCTACTACCTGTTATTATCAATAATTTTCTTTAATTCTTCTAAAAGAAGTTGTTTTTCAGCTATATACCAATCCAGCTCGCTTTTTGACGGACCTTCATTAAATATAATTTCTGCGACTTCTCTAATTTCAATTTCAGAAGGTGAAATTAATACACCATCAACGTCCTCTCGTATTAAAAGAATTAGATTATCTGTTTCCAACGGTTTAATATCAAATCCATTTTTAACGTTTCTATTTATCGTGACGCATAATTCGGCAAGTCTCCAAATAGACTTCTCAAGAGGCTGATTTTCTTTATATATCTTGAATGCCAATTTTGTAATTTCTTCTTTATTAATGGTCATTTTTTCTTCCTCGTGGTGTTAATTTTCCGAGTATTTTATTTTAGCTAACCTCCGCGATTTCAGAGGTTATTTTATTTATCCAATTAACTATAAAATCAATAATAAGGTAATTGATTAACAAAAAGAAAAATAGCCTTTTAACTATTTGTGTTGATACAATTTAATGTTTTAATTAGTTCTAAAACCACAAAATTAAAAATTTATAATAGTTTCATATAATTATAGATATTGGGATTTTCAATCTATATTTGCCTCCGTGGCTTAAAAATAATGATAAGCGCTTTATTTGGCAAAGCGGTATAGCAGCAGACTTGTAATCTGCAGGTCGTGGGTTCAAGTCCCACCGGGGGCTCCATTATTATTAATATTAGATTTTTTTTCTTAATTTTGATTTTTTAGATACTGATAAATTAATTCCGCTGCTTCTTCAATACCATTTAAAGTACTAATTTCAGGAACATTATGAGCAAACATGGTGGGAATTCCAACTAAAGCTGATGGGATACCTAACCATTTTTGCACTTTACCAGCATCCGAGCCATAAAATTCCAACACTCCATCTTGGTATTTTATATTGTTTTGTTCTGCTACTTTTACTAAGGTTCTACATAATTGATAATCGAAAACACCCGTACCACTCGCTTCTTGCCATACGATTACAGGTCCAGCATTTAATTTAATATCTGAACTTACAGTTCCTGGAAAATCTTCAACCAGTCCTATATCTAACGCAATAATCTCATCTATAGGATTATTTCTGGCAAAGAATAAAGAGCCTTCAGTGCCAATTTCCTCTCTTGTGGTTGCAACAATGTATAAATCAAATGGTTTTTTTAAGTTTCCTGACTCATCTAAAAGATTATTAACAATTTTTTTTACTAATAGAATTAGTCCTGTTAATGCAACTAAGTTATCCATTGAATACCCAGAAATAATATTGTCATTAAATACCTCATTTAACAGTTCAAATTCTCCAGAAAATACAAATGGCGCACCGATATGAATTTTAAATGTATTAATTACTTCTTCTTTATCTATTGCTCCAATAAATATTTCCATTTCATGTGGTTCAACTTTTTCTTCACCTCTTAATTTCTGAGGGGTAGCATGAGGGGATCTTCCTCCTATGACTCCACTAATCCATTTTCCTTCTTTATTTAGAATTGATACCTTTCTTGAAACAAGCCATCTACCTTCATATCCCCCCCTTTTAGAAAACTCTAAAGTGCCATTCTTTTTTATTTTTCTAATGGTTCCTCCAATTTCATCCAAGTGAGCTAGTATAGCAATATTTTTCTTACTCGATTTTCCATTAAATTTAACAAAATAGTTACTTAATGAATCAGTATTTATTTTGATATCTTTATTAGCAAGAATTTTCTCTATTTCCGTCTTAAATAATTCACCACGAGCTTTTTCTAATCCAGAAGGAGCTCTGGCTGATGAAAACGTTTTAATTATCTCAAAAATCTCTTTTCTATTCAATATTATTCACTTTAAATACCTTATAACTTCATTAATATTACAAACTTCATTAAATATTTGAATCTTGCTGAATATTCAAGTTTAAGATTCTCAGATTTTCTAAAAATTTACGTGTCATTCAAGTTAGCATTTTCAATATTATTTATTAGGTTCAAAGAATTTGTAAATATATAACTGAATAGTACGTGGTGAAGTTTAATAAACAAGATTAATAGGATAATTCTTTGTATCATTGATGACGTTAGAGCGGAACACTTCTTTGATTACATAAACAAGGGATTACTTCCTAATCTAAAGAAATTAATGGAGAATGGAGTTTATAGCGAAAATTGTATAACTGATTTTCCTCCTATTACATACCCTACCCAAGTATCTTTAATCACAGGAACCTATACAGGAGATTTTAGGAAAGAACCGTCTCATGGGATTCCTCTCTTAAATTGGATGGATCGCGATGTGGCTCCACCCATATTAAGAGAGTACGCTTCTAAAAACTTACAAATTTATAAGATAAATGAGGAGATGGGAAATAATTGTAGAACCATTCTTGAAATGGTGGGCGATGGTAATAAAGCGAGTATAGCTCAATTTATTAACAGAGGCTCAGATTATATTTTTCCAGAGAGAAAAACAAAACTTACTATGTTTTATCTTTTTTTAAAATACTTTCCTAGCGTAAAAAGGAGGATGATTAGATCCAATTCCGTTATTGCACAAAAATTAATAGAGGTTTTTGAAAAACCAAAGAAATTTTTTGATAACTCAGAGGCACCAATCGCTTCTTCAATATGGTTTATGTCATCAGATCTATTAATGCATAAGTATGGTTATGACTCATATCTTTATAAATTGAATTTACTTCACATTGATAAAGTTATCGGAGTATTAATTGAAAATTTAGAGAGATTGGGTTATTTAAATGAAACAGCTATTGCAATTACGTCAGATCATGGAAATTATAAAGCTAATAAGATTGGAAATTTAAACAACTTTTTTAAGAAAAATAGTTTAACCAATTATCATCCTCTTAAAAACCTAAGAGGAAATATGGATCTTGCTTATTATGCGAGTGTAGGATTTTTTTATTTTAAAGGTATTAATAATTCAAATATTAAAAATAGTTGGACTCGCCCTACTCTTAAAGAACTTGAGAATTATGGTTCAAAAAGAATAAACATCTTGGAAAAATTATTTAAAATTAATGGAAGCCATTTAATGTATTATAGAGATGAAACGAATATATACAATAAAGGTACAATTCATCTTAAAAGAAAAATTAAAGACACAGGTAAAATAATAACAGGAAAGATTGAATATGAAGGTATTGGTAAAGAATACAAAACGCGTTATATCTCAGAAGATAATAATACAGATATTTTTAATTTTACAAATGATACCATGGCAAGTCGATTATTGGATAATAAATTCCACTCAACTCAAGAATGGTTAGAAGCTACATACCACTTGGATTATACTATGCATCCAGATTTAATACCTCGCCATTTAAAGAACCCCAGAAGCGCGGATATAATCCTATGTAATGATGAGACAATAAAATTTGGAATTCACCATGGAAAGCAAAAAAGTAATAATCTATATGATCATGATATAGGTTTACGGAAATGCATGGCAGTTCCTCTAATTATAGGGGGGTCTCTGGAAATTCCTAAAAAAGAAATTCCCTATTGTAAAATCACTGATATAGTTCCAACATTATTAAAACTTTTAGGAAAAAGACCACATGAAAGTGTCATGGGCGAAAGTTTATTATAATTAATGATTTTAAGCTATATATCTCTATATAGGGTATATAGTAAAGTTATTCAAGGATTAAATTTTTTATCCTTAAAAAGAAATATTTTAAAGTTAATAATTTATTCCTAAAAATTAAATTAATTATTGAGACTTAATAGAAATATATTGTACAATATAGAATGGAATTTTTAAGAAAATGAGAGAGATTGAGGATAAGGAACTAAAAAAACTGGGGATTGATGAATTAACACATTTATTCATGGATAACATAAATGAACAAAATTTAAAACTTATAGAAGGGATTGAATTTCTTGTTAAAGAAGATTTTGATAAATTTCGTAATAATATGAATTACGTTATAGAAACGCATACTGAGGTTCAAATTAAAAAAAAATTTGAATCTAAAATATTCAAATCAAAATTAATGTTCTCTAAAGCTGATCGATTAAAGCTATTTACGAAAATAAACGACATTAAAAATATCGGAGAATTTTTAGCAAATAAAATGCTCCTTTATAAGGCTGTGTTCCCTGATGATATATTTAAATCTCATATTTTAAGCATCCTCAAATCTTTGAAAATGATCTCTAACAAATTAGCAAGTGCTGTTAAATTAATTGGTTCTGATCTTAGTAAAGCCCATGATAAATGTGAAGAAATTAAGGATGAAAGAAGAAAAATGAGAAGTGAAGAATGGCAACTATTAAATCGTCTTTATAATTATGATATGGATTATCTATCTAGGACATTTATATATTTGAAAGATTTGCTTGAAGATATTATGATGTTGGCTGATCATATTAAAAACTTCTCAGAGTATATTCAATTTTTAGCAACAAAATATTTGATTTTTGATTAAAAAAATCATGATTTAATATGGCTGATGGCTTAAGCTCTATTTTAGTTATAATTTTAATAATATTGGCAATTGCTCTTGCTTTTTCTATTGGTGCTAACGATGAGACATTGTCAGCATTGGTTGGAGCAGGAGTTCTGAAATTTAAAATAGCTTTATTGTTAGGGGGAATAGCACTAGGGAGTGGGATGATTTTCTTTAGTGGGGGATTTGTAGCTAAAACTGTTGGAGCAGATATACTCGGTGAAGGTGTTCAATATACTGAGTATATGTTATTAGCAGTTTTAATTAGTAGTATCATTTGGTTGGTGGCAGGGAGTTTTGCGGGTATCCCATTAAGCAGTACACATTCTTTAATAGGTAGCGTTTTTGGTGTTTTAATTGTTTATGCTCTTTTTCAAGGAACTGTTAATCCTGAAACTGCTTTAAATTGGGGTAAATTAGGTAATGTGGTCCTTAGCTGGTTTTTATCACCGATATTTGGATTATTAATTACGTTTATATTATTTAGGATTATGGCAAAATTATTTCTATCTCGATTAAAAGGTTTAAATCAAATTGAAAAATCAGAAAAGAATTTTAAATGGTTATTGCTTGTTTCTGTTATATTTGCTGAAATTTGGGTAGGTGCTAATTCCGGTGAGGCTTTAGGAATTCTTTTTGGCCTTTTAGATAGTGGTTTCTTGAACTTGGCACAATATTTTACTTTTACTTTGATTTGTGGAATTTTTGCATGTCTTGGAATATATTTTGCAGCTAGATATGTTATCCGAAATTTAGCGTCTCAAATGGTTGATTCACGACCAAGTGAAGGGTTTATTATTCAATCGAGTTCAGCGATAATATTGATGATAGCAACTTTATTCGGTTTACCAATTTCTCATAGTCATGTTATAGTTTTTTGCATAATAGGATTAAGTATAGCGCAGAAAAAAGAAGTAGATAAAAAATCCTTAGGAAAGATGGGAATCTATTGGGTATTAACATTTCCAATAGCTGCGGTATTAGCCGGTTTTATCTATTTTGGATTAAGTATGTTTGGATTTTCTTGATAAATTATTAATAA
Organism: Promethearchaeia archaeon; assembly: GCA_029856145.1. GTDB lineage: Archaea > Asgardarchaeota > Lokiarchaeia > Sigyniarchaeales > SOKP01 > Loki-b32. The sequence goes on along the minus strand of JAHQWK010000001.1, from coordinate 281,451 downwards.
TAAAAAGATATTTATTTCTATATATTCTAAATAGACATTAAATGGTAGAATAAAAAAAAATTGGTAAAAATGGGGTCTTTAATTGAATATTTGAAACGGGAAACTGCTTTAAATGCATTAGAAAAAACTATAAAGCACGCCCAAAAAGTACAAGAGTGTGTAAGAGAGTTAGATACTGGATTGCAAATGCTTCTTAAAGAAAAAAGTCTTGAAAAATCATATGATATTTTTCATAACGTTGATGTCCTAGAAAGGGAAGCAGATAAACTAAGAAGAAAAATACAACAAGATATTTCCAGAGGAGAATTGGATCCCAGTATAAGACAAAATTTATCTCATTTAGTTAAGAGGATGGATGATGTTGCAAACTGCTGTACTGGTGTTGCTCGCAGGATTGCTACAATACCAATTAAATTTTGGGAACAATGTAGTGAGGAAACTATAAGTTTGGTCAGTCAAATTATGACAACTACTGTTGAGTGTGGTGAGTTCCTGGATAAAATTGTCATGGATTTAGTAGAAGATAGAAAAAATGTGAAAGATATTGCCAAGCAAATAAATCAATATGAGCATAAAGTTGATCTTCTGAACATACAACTCAGAAAAAGTCTCCAAGAAACTCATTTTGATGTCAATTTTTTCACGATCTTTACTGCAGGTAATATTTTCGATATTCTTGAAGCAATTTCCGATTCAATTGAAGGTGTCGCAGATTATATACTGGTTTTATTAACCAGTGAAAAAGGAATTTAAAGAACTTTAAATTTTGAACCAAATTTATCGATAAGATTTAACTAGAAATTCCTTTATCCTGATTCATTAAAATCTGATCTATATATTTAATATCGGTATTTCTTTAGAAAAATAGAGTAAAAATAAGCAAAAGAAGAAGAAAATATATAGAATATATAGATTAGAATTTAAATATATTGTTTATTTGTTTTATATAATTAGAAAAAAATTAGGATTAGATTATGTCATTTCATATAGAAACAAGAAAAGTTCAAAAGACGGGTGGTTCAAGTTATATAATTTCATTGCCTAAAGTATGGATAGACAAACATGGTGTTAAAAATCACGATACATTAGGTATCCTTAGTCAACCTGATGGAAATTTACTTATAACTCCTCAGATAGATACTGAAAAAATGATCAAAATAAAGGAGATAATTGTAGATGATTTCAAGGATGATAACTATTTATTCCGCATTTTAATTGGAGCGTATATTATGGGTTTTTCTAAAATCGTTATTAAATCCAGCAAAAAATTTGAGCCTTTCATAAGAGACTGCATTATAAATTTTACTCAAATTGCTATAGGCCCTGAGGTTGTGGAAGAATCCAATAATTTCATAGTAGTTAAAGATTTGCTTAATCCAACAGAAATGCCTTTTGAGAAAACCATAAAAAGAATGTATATTCTTGCACATGATATGCATTTTGATGCCATTAGATCCTTTGAAACTGGTGATACAGACTTAGCTAAAGAAGTTATAAAGAGAGATAATGATGTTGATAGATTACTTTGGTTAATTGGTCGTCAATCTCATATTGTGCTGAGAGATATCATATTATGCCAGAAAATGGGGATAACCTTAGAACAGGCTAGCCATTATCATTCAATGAGTAAATTCTTGGAGCGTATAGGAGATCATGCTGTAAGAATAGCTAAGAATGTGTTATTAATAGATTACAAGAAGATTGACAAAGAATTGATTAAGAACCTTTTAAATGCTAGCAAGATATCATTAGATTTGTTAGATAAAAGCCTTGATGCATGGCTTCAAAAAAGTATTTTACTAGCAAATGAAAATATAGAAGGAATAAAGGAATTAATTTTAACTACAGAAAAAATTTCCCTTGATACAACAAATAGTGCAGAATTATCAATTGCAATAGGTTATATTATTGAGAGTATTAGAAGAACAGGAGAATATGCCGGAGACATCTCTGAAAGTATAATAAATAATCTAGTTTAGCCCAACAAATCAACTGGATGATCTATGAGACCAAAATATAAAGATCAGCTAATTAAAAAAACCTTGATTTGTTTTTCTACTAATCATTTTTTTATTATTATTCTTATTAATTTTTTTCCAGAATATCCCTCTTTCTGAAGCTTTTTATGAGATTCATGAACCTTTACATGTAAATTTTCAATCTCTTCCATTTTTTTTGTTATAATTTCTCTCCCCTGTAGTACTCCATTCCCAGCAGAAAAAATTAATAAATTATCCATGCCATCTGGAAACTCATATAGTTTAGAGAGAGATTGATATATTAGTGAGATATCCTCTTGGATATCGCTGTTCCTACCAAAAATCATTTTGTATTTTGGCTCTACAGCATCAGCTACAAAAGCCCATTGCTGATTTTTTTCGATTAAAGCAACTAATTCTGGAGCATGTCCTTCCATAGAGAGTAATTCAAATTTATACTTTTTTGATTTTGTTATAATTGGTTCATCAATAATTTTAGCATGAACAGGTAATAATTTTGGTCCCCAAGCCATTTGACGATATTCAGGATATGTATTACCCTTTTTTAAAAGAACTATTGCTTTTTTACTTGTGTATATCGGTATTCCGAATTCATTGTCTAATATATGAGCTCCACCCGCATGATCTTCATGTGTATGTGTAATAAAACATTTTTCAATCAATTGAGTATGATTGAGTGATTTTACAAATTCTCTAAGATCATTTTCTCCCCCAGGAGCACCAGAATCAATGAGAAGGCCGTCAACTAGATAACATGATGTCCAGTAGGGATAAGGCATCAGAGGGTTATCTGAACTCCACATCCATTCCAGAACTTCATTATTACAATGATACGTTATCCGTACAACCAATTTTGGGATCTTCAATTATTAAAATGAGATTTTAAAAAATTTATTTTTAATTATTCTACTTCAATTTTTTTTGGTGGGATAAAAACGTGTCTAGAACCAAGTCTTTTCAGATGTATAGCTTCTTCAGGACAATGATGAGCACACACACCACACCCAATACATTTTTCTTCTTTTACAACTGCTATAGCATCTTCTATATCAATGGTATGCATTGGACATTTTTCCTCACAAGTACCACACCCAATACAGGCATCTTCATTCACTTCAGCCAGATAATTAGATATTGTATAAAATGGCATTACTCCTCTGTCAAATAATTGAAATATACCACAACAACAATTACAACAATTGCAGATCGCCTCTAAACCTCTTTCTGGGTCTTGGTGTATATGAAATGCTTTATGTATTAAACCAGCATCTTCTGCTTCTCGTAAAACCTTTATAGCCTCATCCTTTGTTATTGGTTTAGCAAAATCCTTTTCAATACAAAATTTAGCAGTCTTTCCAAAAAGAAAGCAATTTTCTCTTGGAGCATCTATCTTACAAGGTTCATCAATTAAATCTTTTTCATGACGACAATAGCAAAGAGCCACAGCAATATTATCATATTTATCAATGATCTTTTTTACATCTTCTCTTGATAAAATAATATCTGCCCCAGAATCCACTTCTTTCTCTACTGGTACTACATGATCTATTGGAGGAAAGTTCTTATACTGAGAAATTAAAGAGTCATAGTTTTTAGATGTTAGTTGCCCCCATTCTCCGAATAGCGTATCAAATAATCGAGCAAGCCTTTTTTCACGTTCTCCCTCCTTAGGACGCATTAGCTGAAACTCAAACAATCCAGGAAATGGAGGTTGCAACCGGTAAACAGTAATTCCGGTTGTCTTGCTTTCTGTACCTACTATTACTCCATTAAATTGTAGATCATCCAACAATTTCATCAAAGAATCGTCATCTAAACCGGATTTATTTCTAATTTCATCAAAATTCATGTTAGGCTTTCTATTATAGACTTTAATTATAAATTCGGCCTGTTCTTCGGAAATAATACTCTGTAATAATTCGATTAAAGTACCAGTTATTGGAAATGGCATATTTCCTGCTTTTACAATTACACGTGAAAGTTTATACCAAAATTTATCATTCATTTTATTTGTTCCCTAATTTGGAAATTCCTTAAACGGTTTTTAATTGATAAAAAAATTCATGATTTAATTATATTATGAGATTATTTAATAATAACAGTCTAAAATCATAGTAAAAATCCATAAAATCTAAGGCCTCTGACGTTTTTTTAATTTATTGTTCTTAAACTTTTATTAACATGAATTTAAGGGTTTGAGGTAAGAGAAAGTTATGATGAGACAAACTCAAGAGAGAATAAATAAACTGGAACTTACGATCAAACTTTTAGAAGATCATCTACAGAAATACGAACACCTCATACAACCACGACCACTTAGGTTTATAAAAAGTCAAATTAATTATTATAAACATGAACTCCAAATACGGAGAGATTATCCCATATAAAAACTCTAAAAACTGTTTTTTTTTGTTTTTCATGCTTTTTATTCAAAAAAAGTAGCTCAAAGTGTCATTTTTATCTAATATCATTTAATCACACTTTGAATTTCACGTAAACATTTATAAAAATAAAAACAATATTACTTTTTAAATTACATATTTTAATAAAATATTAAAAAAATTTGGGTTATTATTATGGGAGAAAGTGTGGTAGAATTAAAGAAATCGTATATTGGAATTTTTTCACTTAATTATTTTGTTCAAGGAATCAATCAATCGATGTTTACAACTATTATACCTATATTTTTATTTTATTTATTATCTCCTGCACCCGTGGATGCGGCTCAAATTGCCTCTATGATGTCAATTGTCCTTCTTCCCTTTGGGGTGAAATTTATTTATGGAATCCTTTCAGATAAATTTGGCTTTAAAAAGTTAGGTAGGAGAAAACCTTGGATAATCGGCCCTTCTATAGTTTCAGGTTTAATTTGGATATTATTTCCATTTATATTAACCGCAAGTAATGCAATGAGTTTAGTAACATTTCTAGGTGTTTTAATTGTAATAGGAGTCGCAATGGGTGATACTGCCATTGATGGATTAATCTTAGACCTATATCCTAAGGAAAGACTTGGACGTGTGCAAGGAATATGTTGGGGGTTTAGATCTGTAGGTATAATAGCTGGTGGACCATTGTTAATTGTGCTGATATTATTACTAGGAGGATTTGTACAATTAATTTTTATAGGATTAGGTATTGCAATGATGATTTTTTCATTTACTACATTAATGGTTAAAGAAACTGTAAAAAACATAGAAATAAATGCAGTAGAGAATCTAAAGGTAATTTTTGGAAAAAGAAAGAATTGGAAAGTATATGCGTTCTCTTTATTTAATGCGTTCTGTGATGGAATAGTTTTCGTTCTTGTACCTCTTTTTATACTTATTCAATGGGGTTTAGTCGTTGCTACTGGAGCAACAATGGATCTTATCGGAGATCCAACGCGACCAGATTTATACGCTCCACAAGCTTTAGTTGCTTTTATCATTGGTTTAGGGGTAATTATTGGTGCTATTATTGGAGGGAGAATAGCAGATTTGCAATCTAGAAAACGAAGTGTTTATATATCATTCATTTTAACAACAATTTCTTTCTTGTTATTCATAATACCAATAAGTTGGCCTGTATTAATGATATTCTCCTTACTATTAGGATCTTCTGCTGGTTGGAGAAATTCTGCGTTTTCTGCTGTTATAGGCCAAGAATCACAACAATATCCTGAGATGGATAGTACTTATTATGCAACATGTAATTCTTTCTCAAATTTAGGATCAACTATCGGATTACAACTAACAAGTATATTAATTGGAGTTTTAGCAGGACTACAAGCATTTTGGATCTATGCTATTATTTTCTTGTTTATGGCTATTGTCATGAATATTGGTTTAATTCCCTTTTTTACATTGGATCCTAAAGATTATGAGATAAACATCGAAAGAAGTGCATAAGAGACTCTTAATTAATTCTTTTTTTAATTAATTTTACTTTTTTAATTATTTTAATCCCTCTTTTCGAAAAATTTTTATCATTTTATAATGATTAATTTCACATAGGAGAAGGTTTTGTAAGATTTGCTTTAACACAACCAGAAGAAAGGTTAACTGAAGCAATAAAAAGAATAAAACCATTATTAAATTAAAATAAATTAAAAAAAAAGTTTAGACATTATTCAACCTTTTTATTACTTTAATCCCAGTCTTTTTCTCATCTTCTGTCTCAAAGCTTTCAGCCTTTTATCATCCTCAGCCTCAAGACTTTCAGAAAATTCATTTGGGGCATTTAATGACATCATAACTGGACTTTTATAAGAGTCCCAATCTTGATAATAATCTAATATCAGATCTATTTTATCTGATTCTTCTTTCAGTTTTTTTCACCTCTAATTTTAATTGAGTCCTTCATTGGGGGAAATAAATCTAATATTAACCTATTTCGAATAATTTTCATTGAGATGTAATGATAAAAGAGAACAAATCAGTAAATATTATAGGAAAAAGGTTAAGAGGTTTGATCTATTCTCTCTTAATAATACTACTGATAAATACTGGCTTTACATAGAAATGTAAGCCACACCAATAATCTGTAGTATTATACTGTGAAAAACTCATTATATAAAATAAGATAGAATCACCTTATAAATTTTCCCATTCCTTTCCCATTTGTCAGATTATTAAGACGTGTAATTTGACAAGTAAGTATATTGAAAACTTGGATGAAATCTATAAAAACCTATTAAGCCGATTATACTTTTAGCATAATATTAGATAATTTGCTAATAACTAGGCTTGATCTATATGAATAAAAAGATAGTGTTGATTGGAGCAGGTTCAACATCATTTGGGCCTCCTATGTTTAATGATATTTATTTAAGTGATGTATTGGAAGGTTCAACAATAGCACTTCATGATATTGATAAAGATAAGTTAGAGATGATTTACGAACTTTTAATGATTGAAAATGAAATACACAATAACAAGTTCGTTCTTGAACGGACAATTGACAGAATTAAAGCACTTAAAGATGCTGATTTCATAGTTAATTCAATCGAAGTTGGAGATCGTATGGAACTATGGCGTCAAGATTATGAAATACCAAGAAGACATGGTTCTACACAAATCTTAGGTGAGTGTGGAGGGCCAGGTGGCACATTTCATGCTTGGAGAATAATTCCTCCAATTGTTGAGATTGTTAAAGATGCCGAAAAAATTTGTCCTAATGCGTTTTTCATTAACTTCTCTAATCCAATGTCGCGGGTATGCCTAGCAATTAAAAGAAGCGTAAAAAGATTAAAATTTGTTGGTTTATGCCATCAAATAAGATTTATGGTAAGGCATTTACCTAAATTATTCAATAAACCTAGAAATGAAATAAAAATACAGGTACAAGGTCTAAATCACTTTGCATTCTTGATTGGTCTTGAAAATTTAAAATCAGGTACAGACATGATGCCTGAGTTTAACAAAAAATCAATGAATTATTTTAAAGAACATGTGGATAGATTCGAATTTTCAAAGCTTACCTTTGAATTATATAAAAGATTTGGGCATTTTCCATACGTAGGTGATAATCACCTAGGAGAATATCTCCAATTTGGAGAAGAATTCACCGAAACTCAAGATATGTTAGATTGGTTAGACTTTATTGAAAAGGAAGGTGAATTTTATTATAAGAGGTATCTGAATTATCACAAAAGGCTTAAGAGAGGAAAATTTCCTAAAAAAGGAATTTTATATAATGTACCCTCAGGAGAAAGGGGAGTTCCAATAATCGAAGCGATAATTAATGATAAGAACTCATATGAGACAGCAGTGAATATTCCTAATGATAATATAGTTGATAATTTACCACAAGATTTAGTTTTAGAATGCTCCGCAACGGTTAATAGAAATGGGGTTCAAGGTGTAAAAGTAGGAGCTTTACCCAGGAATATTGCCGCATTACTCCGTATTGAAGCGTCAGTACAAGATTTGTGTGTTGAGGCAGTTCTAAAAGAATCAAAAGAAATTGCAATTGCAAGTTTAGCAATCGATCCGAATGTGGGAAATTTTGAAATGGCAGAAAACATATTTAACGACATGATTGAAGCTCAAAAAAGCTTTTTACCGAACTTCAAATAATCAATGGATTTTCACCGATTTAGCCAATTTAAAAGTTTTATAGGATTATCAAAATTGTCAAAAAACGTCTTAGTTTTGCTCTTTTCCGAAATTTTTTTGAAGAAAATGTTCAAATTTGATAAAAGCTTTTAAGTATTCTTAACAAACTAGTAAATATAATTCTGATACATTTATAAACTAACATTTTCATTAATCTCAAGATACAATTAAAATTGTGTTGGGCGATGAAATCAAAAAATAGTGATAACTCACAAGAGAGAATTAAGAAAGCCACAGAATTACTTCATAAATTTTGGTGGTTTTCATTTTTTTTAATTATTGCTCCTTTAATAGTAGCGATTGCTATTTTTTCAATTTTTAATTTTGCTGGAATTGGATTATTCATTATATTATCTTTCTCAGTTGTAGGCTTTATGTTTGCTTTACTTTTTTTTTATAAAGCTTTTGATAAATACAGAGATAATCCCTTTTTTCTTAATAAAAAGAATAATCTTACCGCTAGAATTCATGTGCTTTTTCTGATTTCTATCGTATCCTTTGTTACAACTCCTATTTTTATATTTATTTCACCATTCGACTCATTTATTCTACTTCCACTGATTAGTTATGCGATTCTCTACAATGTTATTTATTATTATTATTATTTCCAACCGATTGACTTTTTTAACTTAAAAGAAGAAGAATTCAAACATGCAAAAAGTTTGGAATTGATGATTAAACAACCTTACAATTTCTTGATAGTTTCTAATTACTTTATTCACATTATTTTCTTAACCGTTACTGCACCTACTAACTTTGCTTGGCTTTATGCTCTTATAACAAACCTAATTATTTATATTATCACCTTAACAAGTACAAAGAGTCAGGTTAATAATATTCGAGATTCTATTAATGAGAAAAAACCCATTCTAAAAGATTTAACAAGATTTAAACGGCGATTTGTGGCTTCTCAAATAGGCTTAATTTTTATTCTCTTAATCCAAATGCCTTTTATTGTGATTGCTACACGCATTCTTTCGGGTGTTTCTTTTTTGAGCTTAGAAGTACTAAACAACCTTTTCTTAGTCCTAATCTTTATCTTATTTTATTTTAAGTCTATGTTTTATGTCAGTTTTCATTATACTTCAAAGCTTAAGTTGTATGATGAGTCTGAAAAAATAGAAAATTCTAATGAAAATACTTCCCTGGAAAATATCAAGTACCAAAAATACAATTCGTTTTTATCTGGTATTTTAATTTTATTAATATCTTTATATTCCTTTTTAACTGGAATTCCTCTATTAATCTTAATTATTCTTCCATTTATCTATATCCTTCTTCATTATGAACAGAAGGCAGGTCTATGTTCTAAGATATATAATAAATTTGTGGTTCTGTTAAACTCAATTGCGATTTTGATCTATATCTCTTTTTGTATAATTCCCCTGTTAATAGAGACCATATTATTAAATTTCTTAGTGTTTTGTCTTTCTCTGTATTTTGTTCTACAAATATTTGTTAAATTAAAATATTTTATTAAAGAAGATATTATCGTATACCAAAATTTACTTGCTGTGGCAAGTTTTTCCTTAGTTCTATATACATTCTTTCCAGCAATTATTTTTGAATACACAACTTTTACCTCGGACCCTATAGTAATTTTAGTTTCAAATATTCTATTACACTCAGTATTTATTCTAGTAACATTGTTAATTTCACATTATGTATTAAGCATTAGATATTTTCATGCTAAGAGCCCCAGATTATTTAGAAGGGTTGTATTAGTAAATAGCTTTTTAATCGAACTATTAATTTTTGCTTTCATTATTTTTCGAGTTTATTTTTTAATCGAACTTATTCCATTTTTACAAGTAATATGTATCTCATTGATCTGCTTCCCTATTATTTTCCTAGTTTTTCTTTATTTAAATTATGGTCTTCATGTGTTTCCGAAGGAATATTTATTAAAGCATAGTTATTTTTCTCTCTGGATATTATTAAGTGATTTATTTATATCTCTACTGATTATCTCTTTACTTACTACTTACTTTCTTATTTTAGCGTTTGATTTCCTTATTGCTTCTGTTTTTTATTATTTTCTCTTAAAATTTGGACTACAATTAGGACGCGTGAATGAACTTAAGTTTAAAAAATATATTAAAGTCAATTCTTACCTGATAACAGTTGAGCTTTTATATTTGTTTTTTACATTATTTTATTCAGTCTTTCAAGCTCTTTCACTGTTTGATAACATAATCTATTCAATATTTTTATCATTAGCAGTAGTTTGTGCGATAATTAACCTATTTTCGAAAAAGGGGATCTTTTCTGAAGACCTCTTTATCAAAATAAACGTTTTTGTTTTACTATATAGCGTATTAATAGCGTTTTACTATTTTTTAATGCTTACATTTGATACCCTATATGTTTTTATAATTCCTCTTATGGTTTCAAGTATAATTCTATTCTTTCCGCTTTTATATTTAAGATTGAAAAGGATATACCCAACTTTAATATCTAAATCAATAAAAATAAATAGTATATTATTTTCAGTGACAATATCACTAATCCCAACTACTATAGGATTAGAATTATTCTATTTAGGCATTTATTTCGATTTAATTTTCTTATTAATGACAGTAATTAATTTTACCTTGTATATTATGTTCACAATTTTTGCTATTTATTACTACGCATCAATGAAATTCAATAGTGGTGAAAAACGAGTTAAATTCTTATTGAAATCACAAGTAATAATAGCAATTTGTATAAGCCTTACAACAGTCTTCTATTATCTCCTTTTCTTATTAATTGATACTTTATATTGCATAATTTTACCATTAATTCTTACTTCCAGCTTCCTCTTTATCCCTTTCTTTTATTCTTACAAGAAAGAGATTTTCAATTTAGAATCAACAAAAAGAGTTATAATTTCAAATATTTTGATTCTAACAAGTTTGTTTACTTCAATTCCAATAATAGATGGTATAAATTTACTCACTTTAGGTTTAATCTTTGATTTAAATCTTTTTATACTGAATATATTAAATTCTTCTGTGTATATTTTCTATCTATTTATTTCAATTCTCATAAGAGTATCAAACAAATTTAAAGTAAAAGAGAATTTTGTCTTATTTTTGAAACAGCTTCAGATAATTACTTTATTTAGTATTTCTGTCACAACAGTCTTCTTTTATCCACTTTTATTGCTATTTGGGACTTTTTATGGGATAATCTTACCTTTAATCGCATTACTCTTTTCATGGTTTTTCTTGTTTTATTATTCTTATAAAAGAGAGTATTTCAACTTAGAATGGATTAAAAAATTAACAATATATAATTTTATTGCATTATCTTGTTTAATTGTTTCGATACCGACAGTAATTGGTTTAGAATTAGCAAGAATTGGATTAGTACCAAATTTAATTCTTATAATTACGATAACCGTATTTATATTATTTTGTTTTTTGAAGATTTCTGAAATTATTAGTATAAAAATTAAATTAAAAGATAATTACATCAAAAGTTTCAAATCATCCGGATTAGTCGCTTGGTTTTCTTTTACATTGCTATTATCATATTACATTGCGTCTATCTTTATCATTACAATAGAGATGACCCCCATTACATTTTTAATATTAAGCTGTTGTTTTTTTGTATTTTTTATCTTAAGTTTATACACCCTAAGCCTAGCATCTAATATTTTTACAAGACTGCCAAATTTAAGCAATTTTCAGGATATACTTATCTATGGAATAATTATCTCAATATCATCGATATTTACTTTTTTAAGCCTCTCAACTAATCTTTTTGCATTTCTTAACACACTACCGATATTATTTAAAATTTCAATAATAGTAGGGTTCTTTTTTATAATTTTTCTTGTGTTTCTTATTGTCTGTAACAATTTAAATGAAATGAAATTAACTCAAGTAAAGACTATTATTGAGTTAACAGCATGGATAGTCATTAAGATCATAATTTGTATTTTGTTATTTTCTCTAATTGATTATTTTGTGTATCAATTCTTTATTTTAAACAAAATTACTTTATTTTCTTTAACGTTTGCCTTTTTAACTCCTCTAAGTCTATATATTTTAAAGAATTTGAAATATATATCCTCTAAAAATCAATTTATAATAAAAAGAATCACTGTAATAGTATTTACAACATCATTATCAAGTTTATATCTTGAAATTCTTTTAAGTTTGACAACTCAAATCCCTATATTCTATCAGAATCCTTCGTTTCATGTAGGAACTCTAATAATTAACCTAATTTTAATTTTCTTCTATTATTCTATAAGGTTTAATAAAATAGTTGAAAAAGATGCTGTTTTGAAATTATTTGGATTTTACTGTTTATCTTTCATATTATCTATAAGTCTTCTTTATTTCAGCTCTATTTTATCACTGTTTCTTATTATAATAATATGGTCACTTATTCTTTCTCAAAGGAGTATATTTCCCCTTTTTCGATTTTTATCCTATTTCTTATTGAGCTATGTTACCTTCGTCGAAATCCTAGTTATTTTAAATTTTTATGGAATTATAACTGGATTTGATATAGCTTTAATAGGTATTTTTACTATAATTTACCTCTTATCTATGGGTGGTGTTTTATTTTTCTCGATTTTGCTAAATATTAAAAAAAATAACACCTTAGAAAAATTTACATTATATTCTCTCATTTCTATCTTGTCTTTTTTCTTTCTCAGCCTATTTACGAAAATTTTACTTATTTATAACATAACAATTTCTCTTTTCATACTTCTATTATTTTTGGGAATCTCTTTTTATCGTAAAAAAGATGAGAGATATAAATGGTTTATAAATCCTTGCGTAATTCTATTTGTTTTTGATTTCATAAGCTTTTTATCATATTCTTGGCTCTTTTCTCACCCAATTTTTAGAGAATACAATCCTATTTTGACTTTCACATTAACTTTGAGTATGACAGGTTTTGCATTTGTTCTTTTGTATAATGATGCGCCAGCAAGATTTAGGAAGAAATCGTTCTATGTAGTATTGATATCAATAGTTTTTTCTTTTCCAACCTTTTTATATTTTCTTATAATTGCTGCGTTGTCTATGCCTTTATGGTCTTTAGTCCCTTTAATAGTTGCAATTAACTTTGGAGTCTTTCTATTTTATTTATCTATTGGAATTTATCAATGGAGAATATCATGGGCGATTTGGAAATCAGGATGGTATATTTGGAACATTTTACCCATTGCAAATTGGTTTATAATCTATCAAAGTCTAACTGGGATTGATGTTTTTACAAGTTCATTGAGTTTTGGAATATTTGATGCTAGTGGTTCATTTATTTTATCTATAATAATTTGCTCTTTATTTTTCCTACCAGTGGTGTATAGTAAAATCAAGAAATATTTTTCTCTAATTATATTTATTGTATGGGGGGAAAGTCTATTTTTACTTTATTGGTTTAGTCAGAATTTATTTGTAACGGATTTTCTTTTGAGAAATTTATTTTTTATTATGTTTTCAGTGACTTTAGTGATGCCATTGTTAGCAATATTTAAATTCTGGAAAGTTATTTCGATTTTTTGGGTATTTCCTTTAACAATTATTAATGCATCATTTTTGTTGTTTTATTTGATTTCAATTGGTCTCTCATTAGAAATTACGATTTCCATTGATATCTTAGTTATTGGATTATTTTTAATTGTGTACTCGTTTTTCCCGAATATTAGATCTATAGGTATTGTTTTAATAAGCGCATATATCATAACTTTATTAGGTATTTTCTTAACTCTCTATTTTATTCTTTATTCGATAATACAACACCCAATATTTTCATTAAATATTAGTCTACTCGTATTTGGATTCACTCTCTTTTCCTCAAAATACTTAAAATTACCTAAAAGAGTAATCGATTTATGCCTTTCTTGGATTTTAATCATCAATTTTTCATGGTTGACCTTCAATACATTCAATTTATTTCCGGGTTTTATAATTTTTGCTTTTTCATTAGCTCTAACTGTTTTTGGATGCTCTTTTTTCATATTTAATCGTTATAAAATGAGAATATCCATTAATAAAATAATTCCATATTTAACAGTGGCAGTTGGAGCATCCTTATCAATTACTTCTCTAACCTCCATTCTATTTCAAGCACCAACAGGTGTTTTAATTTCTACATTTTCTACAGTTTTTATTATATTCTTATATTTTATATTCACCGAATATCGATATATCCTTTGGTTTGCTATTCCAATCCCTATAATTTCTCCTATTTTAGAATGGTTATTAACACTTGACATAATTTACCCTAATTGGATTTTTGCCTTTTTAACCTGGCCAATGCTTTATCTTATTACTTTTCAAATTCTAATTAATATATTCAAGAGTTCTGTAAAAGATGACACAGCTGAAATTAAAAATAGTATGTTTAAACTTTATCAGGATAAAAATCAATTGAAATGGCTCAATTTTGCATGTTTTCTAATAAATTCAGTTTGTATATCTCTATTTCTTGCAATTATTTTACCAAATTTATTTATGCAGATATTATTCACTGATATTTTATTAATTTATCAGATTTGTGATTTTCTAATAATCTGGCCATTTTTATTCTTAATTTGTATGAAATATGTAAAAAAATCGGAGTTAGACTTAAAGATAAAGGATCTATTACGTTATTTCAACATCTTAAGTTGTATTTTATATCTTTTTATTCCTATAGCTTTGGGTATCAATATTTTTCTATATTTTGTTTTTATTAATGCCAATTTAGTAATTTCAACTTATTTGGTTCTATTAGCCATAAGTGCTGTAGTTTTTATTGAAGTTGCATTTATTGATCAGAATATATTTAATTTTTTAATTACTTCAACCCGAAACAAATTTATACTATGGTCTTGGTTTATTTTCTGTAATACATTGTCTTTATTTATATTTTTGTTTCATTTAAACATTTTCCTCTTAGTATTGATGTTTTCAGTTTTAAATCTTATTTCTCTACATTTCTTATCTCATATGGATATTTCAAAAGAAACTATTTCAAAGCTTCGGTTATTACTTATTTATAATTCATTTATTTGGAGTTCTTTTTTTCTAGCATCTTTAATTTCTGATGGATTGATACTTATTTTTGACCAATTAAGAGGATTTGGATACTTTTTATTGTTATTCCAAAATTCATCACTCTTATTGTATGTTTTAAGTCTTATTTTCGTTAAAATTGAAAAAAATATAAAAAATAGGATCGAATTTATTCTTTTCATCGTATTTCAAGGATTATTGGCCATTAACTTGATTTACATCTTCATATTGTTTGGCTTTTTAAATTTCATTTCAATTAATTCAATGATTTTTATAGAAATATGCCTTTCATTCGTATCTATAAAATATTTTAATACAATTATAGCACAGCAAAAATATCCAAACTTTCTGCTAAAAATGCATTCATTAATGGTATTGATACTATATTTTGAAATAAGTATCTTGATCTATGGTTTAGTGAATACATTTATAGGAATTTTTGAAAGTATCATGGTAGCTCTGTCAATATTATTTGTTTTGACATTATTAGATATTTATTCTATAAAAAAAGTAAAGAAAAGTTATGCAAGTTTAGTTCATACTATTAGTTATTTTATATTGTCGTTAAATTTATTTCTATTTTTACACAATCTTGTATTTCAATATCCCTTCTTATTTAGTTTAGAAATTTTCATTTTTCTACTAATGCAATTTTATACAAATTATTCTTTCTTTAAAGCATTAAAATTATTTTTCCCTGATAAAAAAGATGTTTATAATAAGGCTCAAACATATATTCACCGACTTTTAGGTATGGGTTTTTATGCTACATTATGTTTTTCTATAATACAACCATTAACATTGCAAGGGTTTAATGTCCAATTGATTTTATTGATTTTAAGCCTTGTAATCCATGTATTAATGATTATAGATAGCTTTCTATTCAAATTCTTAGGAAAAATTACTGATTATATCAAATCAATTTCTTGGATTTTGATTATGATATTTACATCAACTTACTTAATATGGATTTACAGTACTTATTTTATAGCTTTCTTTTTTACAGTAATTCCTTTTATCATTATTATACTGATTCTTGAGTTTGCTTACCTTTTTAAATTATTAGCTTTTTGGAAAATTGTTGATACCTATAAAAAGAAAATCAAGTCTGGTTTGATAATAATTTCATATCTCAATTTCATAACATGGCCTTTATATTTCTCTAGTTTGGATCAATTTGCCAATCTTAATTTAGTGTTAGCTTCTTTTATCATCATGTTTTTAATAACTCTATTGGATAAAATGCTCAATGAAAAATTACGAAAATCCTTGAGATCTTCCTCATTTCTAATAATTGGCGCCTTATTATCTATTGATTCATTTTTAATATTAGGAGGAATTCCAAACTTTGATTTAATTTTAAATTTAAGTAGTAGTTCGTTAATTTTTGTAATATTTTTAGCAATTCATTTAAAACCATTCAAAAAACATTCATCTTTCGCATCTATCGCGTTTCTGTTTTGGTTAGTGATATTTATTTTATTATTTTTAATAGTCTATCGCGTTTCTTTCGTAGGTTTAGGTATTACAGTTCTTAGCTTTGGAATTTTACTTTATCCATTTATCTTTCTTTTAGAAGAATTAAAACGATTTATCAATAATTTTATTGATTTTCTTTCAAAATTCTTTAGATCTCTTAAATTAGCAATTAAGAATATGTTCATTAAAATCTACCACTTTATAAAGATATATTATAAATCGCTCTGGATAGTATTTAGCATTTTCATAGCTGCTTTAATTGGTATCTCCTTATCACCGGCTATGTTTAATTATTTAGATTGGACCTATTCAATCCTTCTAATATTTCCTATTTTTGGAATACTATACTCTCTTATCCCCTCCAAAAAATCTGATGATGTCAATGTAATGTTTAGACGTCGAATGTATCGACTAATTATCAGTTGGGGTAGTATTATTACGCTTTTATTTACTGTTATAACACCAGTTTGGTATGTTTTCACCATTTGGATATCAATTTGGATTATTGGAGTAATATTATTACCCTATATAAGATTTAAAGAAAGAAGTGAAAATATTTCAATTAAGTGGAGATTTTATACACTTATTATCTTGATTATTGTTCTTATAGTTTTAGGAATAATAGTAGCTATTCAGATAATTATTAATTTCGTCTTATAAAAAACTAGAGATCTTAACTAGATTATTATA
Organism: Promethearchaeia archaeon; assembly: GCA_029856145.1. Classification (GTDB taxonomy): domain Archaea; phylum Asgardarchaeota; class Lokiarchaeia; order Sigyniarchaeales; family SOKP01; genus Loki-b32. The sequence continues at coordinate 264,177 of JAHQWK010000001.1, read as the reverse complement.
TAACTACTTTTTGTTACTAATTTTAACACATTTTTGTTATCATCAGCTGATTTCGAATATGAAAAGTTGAAAAGTTTAAATATATGTTAAAATGAACTAATTATTGTAAATTTAAAAATAAACATACATATTAAATTAAAAAAAATTAAAAAAGAAGTGATCTAATAAATGGAACAAATGACAAAAAGAATTTTAGCGATTGTACTTATTGCTGTCATAGGAACGGGCATCGGGGTTGGAGCGTGGTTCTTTCTTGCTGCTCCAGAAGCTACAGTTAATCCCTATGAATATCCCGGATTAGGTGATGAAAAAATGCCTCTTGCTCAAACGATTAAGATTGGAGTTCTTGATGATATGGCTCAAACAGGTGTTTATAGTTGGCGTGGAGCTTGGATGGCTGCTAGAGATATTAATCTAGCAGGAGGAGTAGATATTAATGGAACGATGTATTATGTCGGTCTTGTGAAAGAAGATACTAAAGAGGCTTCATATGATAATGAAGCTGCTCTTGCTGCTGCAATAAAAATGGTCAGTTATGACCCTGACGCTTGTTTAGGAGGTTTTCGTTCTGAAACATTTGAAATTTATATATCAAGAATTATGGAAGCTGATATCCCATTTATGATAACTGGGACGGCCTCTCCAAAATTCTGTCAAGAATGGCTTGGAGATCCCTATACAAGAGCCTTTTATCAGTGGTTATTTAGGTGTATGCCAATCAATTCTGATCATTTAGGAGAACATCTAGGTTATATATTAAGTAATTATATTATTCCAAATATTACAGACCACCAAGGGTTTAATGTAGACAATGCGTGGATCGTTTACGAAGACCTTATTTGGACAGAAGATATAAAAGAAGCATTATTGGATACCCTTAATGCGTCATTTCCAAACTATTTAGGGGCAGCAAATATAACTACTCAAAAAATCCCAAAAAGAACAGGCCTTACTGCTTGGACACCTGCAGAATTTGCAGGATTATGGGGTACTATGGCTGCAGATGGAACTCAATTGATTATCCCAATAATTTCTGATATTTACTATGGATTTTATTTCGGTAGTTTCTATAACATTACTCAACCAAATGCCCTTGTCGCAGGAATAAATGTAGCCGCTCAGACGAGTTATTATTGGCCAAGTACATCAGGACAAAGTGTTTATGAAGTCACCATCCATGGTATTGCGAAGGTTAACATGACAGTAAGAACATTAGAGTGGTATGATAATTTTACCGGTACATGGGGATTTGAACCAATTTATACTGGTCTTGGAGGAAGCGATGCCGTAAATCTTTTAGTTACAGCAATAACCAATGAACAATCCTTAATAAATACAGATATTGTGGCAGGTCTAGAAGCATTTGATGAAGCAAATCCATACCCTGGAATTGGAGCTTTAATTGGTTTTGATGCAAATCATGATGTACTTCAAACTATACCTGGAATACGTGATGGTTTCTTCTCTGCTCCTTTCAGACAATATCATCCGGATGGATCGCTACCGCTTATTCCCTCAGGAGGGTTATATCCTTGGGCAAACTATGTCCCTTTAGCTTCGAAATCACATTTGATATTTCCTCCGTGGTGGTAAGTACCTCAAGAAAAAGCATAATCAAAAACAATAATTTTAAATTAAATATTTTTTTTTATTCTATAATTTTCAAAATCATATCATAAAAAAATAAATGGAGACTAATTAAATATGTCATTTATCCAATTTTTAATAAGTGGTGCTGTTTTTGGCTCAATGTTAGCTTTACTTTCAAGTGGATATTCATTAGTCTATGGTGTTGGTGGAGTTATTAATTTAGCACATGGTGCTTTTTATCTTTTAACAGCATATATGATATTTTGGTTTATTGAAGGCGGAATTTTAGTATATCCATTAGCAATTGTAGTTGGATTAATCCTAATTACAATCGTGGGGGCCGTAACATATTATGCTTTAATAAAGCCGACTCACGAGCATAGTGAAATTGCCGTTATGATTGTTACGTTTGCTTTAGCATTTTTCATAGAACAAGGAATATTGCTTTATGAAAGTGCAAAAGTTGGTGAACTACAAGCGATAACAATTGAACCATTTATTTCTGGTAGTTTTGAAGTTTTTGGAGTAAATGTATTTTATCAAGATTTGCTTATTATAATTACGGCGATATGTATTTTAACGCTTTTAATCCTTTTTATTAAAAAATCAAAATTGGGTAAATCAATTAGAGCAGTATCTCAAGATAAAGATGCTGCTCAATTAATGGGAATAAATGTTAATAGAATTCTAATGGTAACTGTAGCTTTTTCTGCTTTATTAGCAGGATGTGCAGCTATGTTATATGTTCCCCAAACAGTTGTAGTTCCATATTCTGGTTGGGAATATCTATTATTATCTATGTCTGTTGTGATTCTAGGCGGTATGGGAAGTCTTCCAGGAAGTGTTATAGGCGCCTTTATAATTTCTTATGCACGAAGTTTTACATTTATATATATTGATCTCCAATTCGGATTTCAGTTTACTGGTATAATCCATCTAGGGATAATCCTTTTAGTATTGATAATTAGACCTAGAGGTCTTCTAGGAAAGAAAGAAAGAGTGTAATATATTAAAGAATAATAAAAATTCAATTTGTGATTTATAAATGATTGAAAAAGAAGAAAAATTAGTAGAACAAGCTTTAGATAATGAAATCGAATCTGTTAAGACTAAAAGACCCATTGGGGCGCCAATTAAGAACTTTACTCATAGAATCGCTAAAAAATTTAAATTATTTGTAAAATATCAAATTCCAGCTTCTCAGAGTAATTTCAAATCTTGGGTAACATCATTCAGGGGAGTAATAATTCTAATGTGTTTAATTCTAGTTTCTTTTATCCCCCTTATTTTAAATGAAGCTTTATATTTTCGAATGTTCATGCTTGCTATGATCTATGCAATCTATGCTGCTAGTTGGGATTTACTATCTGGAGTCACCGGACAAGTGAGTTTCGGGCATGCTGCGTTTTGGGGGATTGGAGCTTATGCATGTGGTGCATGGGTTTATTTTAATAATTTAAATTGGTTCTGGGCAGTAATGTTGGGAGGAGTTTATGCGGTTGTGTTTGGATTATTAATAGCAATTCCATGTCTTAGATTTAGAGGCCCCTATTTCGCACTTGGCACATTGACATTTAGTTTATTATTGAGTCTACTATTTAGTATGAGTTCTTTAAGATTTATATTCTACGGAGGGGAAGGAATTCCACCGATTCTGGATTTTTTGTTTATAGATATTAGATTGCGATTTATATTTGTATTATTAATTATGATTGTCTCAATAGCCATAATGCTTGCGGTATATAATTCAAGGCTGGGCACTATATTCCAAGCTATACGTGATGATGAGAAATCAACAGAAGCATCTGGAATTAATGTTACTAAGTACAAGATATATGCGTTTATGATTAGTGCTTTTTTTGCAGGAATAGCAGGTAGTATATATATCCTTGATCAAACAAAAGTAGCCCCAGAAATTTATTCGCTCAATTACTCATTTTATCCCGTTATTATGGCATGTATAGGAGGTATAGCACTGATTTCTGGTGCTGTTTTTGGGGCTTATTTCTTTATTGTTTTAATTCAAATTCTAGAAGAAGTAATATCAACTTTCTTACCAGCTTTCAGCGATTTGTTTACTAATATTTCTGTATTTATATTCGCTATAATATTATTATTGGTAGTGAGATTTACTGAACGTGGGTTAATGACTCCAGCTATAGAGCAATCAAAAAATTTATGGGATTTATTACTAGGCAAATAAATAAAATTTCAATTAATTTAGAGGTAGATAAACTATGGGTGTTATTTTACAAGTAAAAAATATAACCAAAAGGTTTGGTGGATTAACTGCTGTAAATGATGTGAGTTTTGATATTGAACGTGGGTCTCTTGTTGGTTTAATTGGCCCAAATGGAGCTGGTAAAACAACTCTATTTAATTTAATATCTGGATTTGAAAATTTGAATCGAGGTACTATTTGGTTTGATGGTGTGAACATTACAAGATTTAGTATATACAAACGAGTCAAATATGGTATTACAAGGACTTTTCAAATAGTAAGACCACTAAAATTTTTAACTTGTTTAGATAATGTCATTGTAGGATGTATGTCTCCAAGAGGAAAAGCAATAAGTGAGGATTTCGGGGTTAATCAAATGGCTAGTACTATACTTACTTCTGTTGGTTTGATAGATAGAGCTCGAATTCCCCCTATAATTCTACCTTTTGGTGATCTGAAAAAACTTGAGATTGCTAGGGCAATTGCTTCAAATCCAGAATTATTGCTTCTTGATGAGCCGTTTAGTGGATTGTCTTATGAAGAACAAATGGTGATTGTCGATTTAATTCAAAAATTACATAATGAAGGTTATACAATTATTATTGCTGGTCATGTATTAAGGGAATTAATGGCACTAGTACCGAGAGTACTTGTAATGCATCAAGGGAAATTAATTGCTGATGGTCCTCCTCAAGAAGTAGTTGAAGAAAAAATTGTACATGAAGCATATTTAGGAAGAGGTCAAAATAATGAAAAATAATGAGATTAATGAAGAATCAGAAGATTCTATTGAACTTAAGAAAGTATACCATTATTATGGTAAAGCTAAAGCTCTTGAAGAACTCAATCTAAAGCTTGAAAAGCAAAGCCTTGAAGCCGTTATCGGACCAAATGGAGCAGGAAAAACTACACTCCTTCGAGTGATTTCAGGTTTGGAGGAAATAGATAGAGGTAAAATCTTATTCAGAGGTGAGCGAATAGATGAACTTGATGCATATAAGATAGCTAGAATGGGAATTGCGCATTGTCCTGAACGTCGTAGACTTTTCTATGATATGACTGTAATGGAAAATATTGAAATGGGTGCTTATTCACTAAAAGATAGAAAAAAATATAAAGAACTTTTAGACTATATTTTTGAACTCTTTCCACGGCTTAAAGAAAGAAAAAAGCAGAGGGCAGGAACACTCAGTGGAGGTGAACAACAAATGTTAGCTCTAGCTCGATCAATTGTATCAGATCCTTCGGTTCTTTTACTTGATGAACCTTCATTAGGTCTTGCTCCATTATTCAAAAAGAAAATATTCGAAGCAATTAATCATATTAAAAATAAAGGAACCACTACACTTTTAGTTGAACAAGATGCAGTGCTTGCTTTTGATATTGCTCAATATCTTCATGTGTTAGAAGAAGGAAAAATTGAGATGAGAGGAACAAAAGAAGAACTCGAAAAAGAACCGAGAATTAGAAAAATCTATTTAGGTATATAGGGTGATTTATGATTTCAGCGTCGTTAGAAAAATTATTAAGGGATGCAAGAATTGATTTGGTTTTAGCTAGAGTTGAGAAAGATCCAAATGTAATTAATGATATAATAGAACAATTAAATAGCGATATTAGATCAATTAAATTCAATGCTATTTTAGTCTTAGGTGAATTAGGGAAAAAATCTGAATCTGCTCTTTCAGAATTAATTGAATGCTTAGCAGATAATGATTGGAGTATATGTCGAGAAACAGTAAGGACTTTAGGAAAAATGGGAAATGTCGCGGAAAATGCAATTTCGGAATTATCAAAGCTAGTTAAAGATGATGAAGTTTCGATTCGTATAGAAGTTGTAATTTCTCTAGGAAAAATCGGATTTATTAGCGATGAAGCAATTTCAGCTTTAATTACTGCCTTAAAAGACAAAAATGAAGAAGTTAGAACAGAGGCAGCTAATTCCTTGGGTTATTTTAAATCTGAAGCATATATAGCAATTCCAGCATTGATAAATGCAATTAAAGATTATAGTTGGGCAGTCAGAACAGCTGCAGTTAATACTTTAGCACAAGTAGGTAAGGATGCATTAAATGCTTTACCTGTTCTACTAAAAGCATTAGAAGATAAAGATTGGAGAGTAAGAAAAGCTGTAATATATACCCTAAGTGAAATGGGATCAAATGCAGTTCCTACCCTTTTGATTTATATTGAGCATTATTCCCCTATTGTAAGAAAAAGCATCATAGAAGCATTTGGAGAGATGAAACTTGCAGATTCTGAAATATTAGAAAAATTAACCTTAGCTCTTGACGATAGGAAAAAAGGAATAAGAGGTAGAGCTGCTGATGCCATAAGAAGTATTGGAAAACCAGCAATAAAAACGTTAATCGAAGCTTTAAACCATCCTAATAAAAATGTAGTCAGTTTGGTAGTTTGGGCTATGGGAAAAATGGGAGATGATGCATTAGAAGCTATTCCAGAAATTATTAAAATGTTAAAGTATCCTAAGACTATTGTACGTGTTGAAACTGCAAGAGCCCTAGGAAATCTTGGATCAGTAGCTAGTGATTCCGTTTTTGCATTAGCAGAAGCTTTGAACGACCAAAAATTAAGAGTTCGCAGTGAAGCGGCTATTGCATTAGGAAAAATTGGAATTTCAGCTTCAAAAGTTAGTACTGAATTGGTTAATGCTCTAAATGATAAGAGGGCAGAAATTAGATGGCGAGCTGCTGAGGCGTTAGCTAAAATTAAACCAGATGATCCAAATGTTATTCCCTCTTTAAAGAAATTATTAGAAGATAAATCTGATCTTGTAGTTACAATTGCTCTTGATTCATTAGAGAGATTAGGAGTGAGTTAAATCAATTCACTTCAAATTTTTTCCAGAATAGACTTCAATTTTAAATTTGAAGAATTTAATTATGATAAAACTTAGAATTTTTGATTTCTTTAATTTTATGTACAAAAAATAGTTATATTACAACAATTAAACATTTATTAGCATATAAAGATAATATATATTAATTATATAATGAGAAATATAAGTTTGAGTTAATAGTAAAAATGAATGAAACTGAAAATCCATATGCAGCAAAACCTTGGGTAAAACATTATGATAAGGGTGTTCCAGAGCATATTGAATATCCTGAAATGAATGTATATAAATTATTAGACAATACCGTTGAAGAATTTAGTAGTAAAACAGCAATTTGGTTCATGAAGAATAAGATTTCCTATAAAAAATTCAAGGATATTGCAGATAGATTAGCAACAGCTTTAGTGGACCTAGGAGTAAAGAGAGGAGATGTTGTAGCTATAATGATCCCAAATTTTCCACAATTTCTATTCAGTTTTTATGGTATTCTGAAAGCAGGTGGAATTGTCACAGCTTGTAGTGTGCTACATACAGAACACGAATTAGCTTATCAACTTAATGATTCTGGTGTAGAAATAATAATAGCATGGGATTCTCAACTTGATAAAATTAATAAGATCAAAGACCGAACGAAATTAAGACATATTATTATTACTAATGTCTTTGATTATGCTCCAATGGGTTCAAAAAATCCACCGGAAATCGTTGGAACAATACAATTCCTAAATATAATTGAGAAAACTAAACCAAATATTCAAGATTTTGAAATTAATGCAAAAGAGGATATCGCAATATTGCAATACACCGGAGGAACAACTGGCTTACCTAAAGGAGCTATGTTGACTCATTATAATATCGTTTCAAATAGTATTGCAACTGCTACTTGGGTAGGACCTGACATAAAGAGAGGCAAAGAAACGATGCTTACTAATTTGCCTTTATTTCATATATATGGTATGACAGTATGTATGAATACTCAAATATATTCCGGATCTACATTAGCATTGAATCCTGACGCAAGAGATCAAAAATCTCTTTTTGAAATTATTAAAGCAACAAACCCTTCGTATTTTCCTGGTGTACCAACCATGTATATGCGTCTCTTAGAAAGAGATGATATTGAAGATTATGCTAAATACCTAAAATCAATACGAGTATGTAATACAGGTGCAGCACCAATGCCACCTGAAGTTCTTAAAGAATTCGAAGAAAGAACTGGAGGCAAAATTATTGAAGGTTTTGGTATGACTGAAACATCACCAGTAACCCATAGTAATCCTGTAAATGGCCTCAGAAAAGTTGGTTCCGTTGGATTAGCATTTCCAGATACGGAAGTAAAGATTGTAGATATTGATGATTATACTAAGATCGTTCCTATGGGTGAGGCAGGAGAAATAATGATTAAAGGGCCTCAAGTTTTTAAAGGGTATTGGAACAAACCAGAAGAAACTGCAGGTCAATTGAAAGGAGAATGGGTTTTAACAGGTGATATTGGAAAACTTGATGAAGATGGGTATATGTATATTGTTGATAGGAAGAAAGATATGATAAACGTCAGTGGTTTTAAAGTATATCCTAGAGAACTTGAAGATGTTTTGTTTGAACATGAAGCTGTTGAAAATGCTGCTATTATAGGTATCCCAGATCCAGATCTTCCTGGTAGTGAAAAAGTTAAGGCATATATAATATTAAAAGATGGATTTCATGAGACAGATGAAATGAAGATGGAAATAAAGGAGTTTCTAAGACAAAATGTTGCGCCCTATAAAATCCCAAAATTCATTGAATATCGGAAAGAACTTCCTGAATCGCTTGTGGGTAAAGTTTTAAGAAAGGACTTAAAAGATATCGAGGCTAAAAGACGAGGAGAAGAAGTATAAATATTTTTTTTTAACTTTCATTAAGAAAGATTTTTTTCTTTCCACTTTTTAATATAATCTTTAAAATTATTATCAGACATTCCAATTGCATTGAAATTATCGTTTTTTATATCCTTAATTGACTCATTTTTATTCTTGAATGATAATTCCCAATCATAATACGAAACTGCTTTTGACATAATTTTATACTCATATTTTTTAAAAATAAACTAATACACTGTATTAGTTTTCTAATAGCCAAAAAAATAATACAAATTTGTCTATTTAGATTTAAACATTATATTCTATAATTCGTGCCAAAAGAACAAAAAAATTAGTTTAGCAAAGATATTTAAAAGATTACTTTCATGAATTGTTTAGATGGGAAGTGTCCGACAAAAATATTCGAATTTTCGATTTTTAAAGGGTTTTTTATTTGCTTATAATGGAATACACTCTATATATAGGTGAAATAAGTGCCGACGAAAGTAGATTTTAAAAAATCAATGAAAAATTTTTATTTACCAAGTGCAAAAGAAGTAGTATTGGTTGAAGTACCTGAAATGCAATTCTTAATGATTGATGGAATGGGATCACCTGGAGATTCTCAAGAATATTTAGACGCCCTTGCCGCTTTATATCCAGTGGCTTTTAAGACAAAGTTCTTGAGCAAAGCAAAAGGTAAAGATTATGTTGTTCCTCCCTTGGAAGGCCTCTGGTGGGCTGATAACATGGAAGATTTTACTGAGGGAAACCGGGATAAGTGGAAATGGACTATGATGATCATGCAACCTGATTGGATAACTCAAGAAATAATTAATGAAGTAATTGAAAGCACCTTAGAAAAAAAACCAGAGCTATCAAATATAATTTCAAAACTTCGTCTTGAAGAATATAAAGAAGGAAAAGTAGCACAAATTATGCACATAGGCCCATATTCTGAAGAAGGTCCTACTGTTGAAAAAGTACACAAATTTATTGAATCCCACGGTGGAGCGTTTGATGGGCATGATAAAAAACATCATGAAATCTATCTTAGTGATCCACGGAAAGCAAAGCCGGAAAATATGAAAACTGTAATAAGACAACCTTTTAAATAATCTTTTTCTTCATTTTATTAATTTTTTTTAACAGACTACATCATAATCTTTAAATTTTAAGTCTCAAGTAATTTTAATTAACTAAAAATTTTAAGATTAAGAAAATGAGTAATGAAGAACGTATACAAAAAATAAACGTAAGAGATTGGATTGTGCTTAGCACAGTTATGATTGGTGCAGTTCTGACGATTTTGGCTTTAATTTGGCAAGAACCTCCTCCTACTACTAAAGTTACGACCACCTTTTTATTAATGATTTCATTCATTTTTTTCGTTAATTCTGTATCGGCTAATTCTAAAGCTCAATTTGAAGCCAACCTAGGAAATGTTTCTGAAGAACGTATTAAACGATTTGTGATGTTCGCGGAATATTCATTTGGACTTGGTTTTACATTAGTTATAACTGGATTTACAATTCTTGGCTATGGATACTTATTATTCTTTACTAGTCATGAATTAATCGCATTGATACTCCCAATTACTTTTTTAGTAACTACCTGGGTAATTATTTTGATATATAACATAATCAACTATTCAGGTAAACCACTAGGAGCGATTAGAAGTTTAAAACGCAATCTCTGGATCTTATTAGAATTAGTCTGTTTAATAATAATAATATTTGATTTCTTTGGAATACTTTCAATTCCATAAACTTTTTTTTTTAAAATCAAATAAAGCATGACAGATCTTTTTGAAGAGATTTTTTATTATAGTCTGATGTAAGCAGTACCTCAAGCTCCGGGAATTCAAAAGGAAATATGTTCTCAAAGGCTCTTTTCAATAGTTCAACATACTTTTTTCTATCATACTCATGTTTCTTTTCATCATATAAATCTGAAAGGATCACCTTTTTTTCAGGATAATTCGGATCTGCATCAGCATTAAGGATAATATATCTTACATTCTTGCCAGGTGAGGCTATGACTCCAGACCGTTCTAATTGTCTAGCTGCAACTGCTTGGTATGAATTAACCTTATATTGAGAAGGTTTGCGAGATATTCTTTGACGAATTGTAAGTTCTTCTCTTGACAGCTTTCCGGAGTATGTTCTTTCAACATATTCATAAAGTTTTTTCTTTGCTTCGGGAATTCTTTCCATGAACTCCTCAATGGTTTTTGCACCCTGAAATATATCTATAAAGGCATATTGAGCATTTTTTACTATTTTGGGTATATCTCTACGTCTTACTTCAATGCCTCTCACCTTAACTTCACCGTTATTTTTAATCCCCCAATAGTGACTGAGAGCGGGAATATCTGGTTCTGCTCGAGAAGGTAAGAAAACGATTATATTAAATCTTCCATCCCAGTTCATTGGAATTTTTGTATGTTCAGTTATTTTTTCAGCAACTATTCTCGTTACTTTTTCAAATTCTTCAGAAGTTCTTCCTTCTGTATCTTGAAGCCACATTGAATCAACAATTCCATGAACGACTTTACAGCCATGATTTTTAGCAATCTCAGCGGATCTCAACAGAAACTCACGAGCAAAAGCACAAACTGTTTGATGAGCCTCAATTTTACCAAAACGAGCATTTTTGAATCCTAGATAGCCAAAGCTGACCACAAGTACCCATTTTAGAGCAATATCAGTGAATTTATACCTAAGATCATCATGAGTCTTATTATATTCTTTATACTGGAGACGCTTTCCCAACGGTAAGCTTATCGATTTCGAAATTATTCCTTGTCTTTTGGAGCAAATATGAAAACCTCCACCCCCTGGTACCCTAATTCCAGTTCCATCATCTTTACAACATTTACAATTAATTGTTTCTGAAGAAATGTTAAAATTAGCCATTAAAGACGGATACATTGAAGAGAAATCTAACTCTATAACTTGATCAAAGACTCCGATTAGTGGTTCAAATATATGACCTCCTCGATCATTTATGATTAAGTCCATACCACTTCGAAAATCTTCTGGACTCTTCTTGAAAGGTGGGATAAGATGATCTAGTTTATATGCATTATAGTATTGAATAGATTGAAGGGCACCTCCTATAGTTACTCTACATAATCTTTGCATAGGCACTCGAGAGATTCTCGCAACTTCAATGACACCTGGTATATTTCCCTCACTAAAGTGCAAACTCCCATAAGTAGTAGTGTCTAAATGAAAGCGTCCTGTGAAGTAAACTTGTGTTTTAGAACGTCGCATTATTATTCCGTATGACATGTAATGATCTGAATTTCCTGATAGATTAAAGATGCAATTTCTAAGTGGTGTTCTAGTGCGAGAAAAATATAAATCCTTTGATACTCGATTCACTGATGCTCGAGCCGCTAAGTAAGGAAATACAAATTCATCTCCTCCATGTGTTAATATAATGTCAGGATCTAATCTCTCAATCACTTTACTAATTGTCTTGATAGTTTCAGCTTCATCAGCTTTATCAATTAGGATCTTTCTTTTTCTCTGTCCATCTGCCCTTGGAATGTTGGCCCTCTCATCTTTTTCAACAATACTGACTTCTGCATATAGCAGAGGATCATTGTAATATGATCTCACCCCACGCTGCTGTACTTTAATATCCAACCACACAGCTTTTAGAGGAGGTAAATCGTAAAACAGTTCTTCGTTGTCATCATTTAATTCTAAGGAGATCAAACGCATTGCGTGTGCTCCAGCTCTTCTCTTATTTTCAAGTTTGACCCTGAAACTGCAAAGAGACATTGGAAATAAGTCATTCACATAGAAATACATCTGAGAGATTGGAAGATCGGTGTTATACAAAGTAAAAAGGGCAATTTCATCGATTTCTTTAATTGTCTTCTTAAAAACTGAAGGTTTTACTACAGAAACTCCAAATATTTTTGTTTTTTCATGATCCTCCAGCTTCACATATTTTTCACAGATTCTTACATTCTCTATATTGTGGTGTGATTTGAGAATCTGTTTTAGTCTTTTGAAGTCTTTGCCAGCATGTCTTTTAGGCACAGCGAAAAATTCGGGGCAGAAGTCATGAAAAACTTTTACAACTTTTTGTTCTTTTACTGTTTTGACCCAAAGAATGACTCCATTGCTATAAGTGGAGACATCCAAAAGCCAACCATCAAATTGTTCTTGAAAGTCCAATTTCTAATCTATTCCTTTTATCATTTCTTCTAATTCTTTTACTTTCTCTTCTAGCATCTCGATTTTTTTTTCTTGTTCAACTGCAAAGGAAATAAACAATACTTCCGACAACATTGGACGTGCGCTCATGCTACCCGCATCCGCGTGTATTCGAGCGAAATTCATCAACTTGTCAAATATTTTCTGCTCGTCAGGACGTAATGCTCTTTTGAAGTCCTTCCAGCTTTCAATTTCATGTTCAAGCGCAGGTCTAAAAGAGGGTACAGTTCTTCCCATTTCTTACACTTTTGATATTAATTAAAAATCCAAGAAAGAAAGTTTTTCGGCAAATTAAAACAAAAATGCAATACAAATTTTCTGATTTTTTTTAATAAGGAAAATAATAATAGTTCCGAAAATATTACTATATAGGATTTATGAGATGATTAGATGTGTATAAGATAATCGATTCTCTTTGCTATGTGCCTACTGAAGAAGTCTTTGTGGATCTTTTAGTTTCATTACCCCCTCAAATGGCACGATACCTTAAGGATGTTTTTGGTCCAAGAGTAGCACCTCTTTTAGGTATTACACCAGAAGAGCTATATGAAATGAAATCAACACTAAGTACCTCCGAACTTAAGGAAGCAATTAAACCATTTTTACCTAAAATAAGAAAGTTAACTATGTCTATTGAAAAGTTTGTTGTTCAACTTGACAAAATGGGTGTAGAAAAGGCAGTTATTTTCAATCTAGATGAAGAAACACCAAGTGGTATTGCTGGACTTCCAAATGATTATTATGCTCAAATAGTGAGACATTTTCCTGATAAATTTATTGGATTTGCTGGGATTGATCCATTAAAAAAAAAGAAAGCTATACAAGAAATAAGAAGATCATATGAGTTGGGTCTCAGAGGGATTGCAATTAGACCATTTATGTTTCAAATGGCACCAACTAATAAAAAAATGTATCCCATTTATTCTACATGTGTAGAACTTGATATTCCTATATGGTTTCATATATCTATAAATTATTCTACTAATACAATGGAAGTAGAACGACCAATTTATCTTGATGTTGTTGCTCAAGACTTTCCTGAATTAAAAATAATTGCGGGACATGGAGGATGGCCTTGGGTTAATGAAATGGTTGCTGTTGCTTGGCGTAATCCTAATATTTATATTGATATCGCTTCCTACCTACCTAAATACATTGGAATGAAAGGAACAGGTTGGGAACCTCTCATCCATTATGGAAATTCAGTCTTGCAAGATAAAATTCTATTTGGCTCCACCTGGCTTTTTATGAGAATGTCAATAAGACAGCTGGCTGATGAAGTTATAAATTTGCCTTTAAAAGAAGATGTAAAAGAAAAATGGCTTTATAGTAATGCAGCTAAACTCTTTGGCATAAAATGATAAGATTTAATGGATCAATCTTCTTTTTCATTACATTCTGGACATATTATCAAATCAAAATCTTCCTAATCACTTCTCCAAACATATAATATACCATTACCTTCACACAATTCACATTTTTTTACATCTCCCTTAGGAAATACAAAATAACTCACTTTAAATACTACCTAAAAATAAAAAAAAAATATTAAATAACACTGAAACTTATTATTTTAATACAATAAAACCATGCTTAATGTCTAATTTATGACTGAAGACTTAAAAAAATGGCATGGTCCCTGTGGAATTTATTGTAAAAGGTGCCCTGGCGTAAATTTTTTCGGATGTAAAGGGTGTCGAGAATTAGAAGGTCAAATCCTCAAGTACCCAATGTGCAAAATTTACGTATGTGTTACAAATAAAGGACATGACCTTTGTTATGAATGTGAAGATTTTCCTTGTGAAATGTTATAACCTATTGGAAATTTTGAAATTTTCAAGCCTCATAATTCCAAAGTGTATAATTCTGTTATGACCCAAATGTTAGGATTAGAAGAATGGAATAAAATCTGTGATGAGAAAACTAAACTTAATTATCAAGCTAAAAAGATTCAGTATGGAGGCGACAAATTAATTTTAGAAGAAAATGACCCCCATATGTATAAAAAAAAAGATTGAAGAAGACTAAATTCATTTTAGGTTAGTTATATGCTACAAATCTCCTAAAATACCTAGACTATCACTAATCCTCGAAGAAATAAATCAAATTATACTATCAAAAAAGCTAAGTTTTCTCAGCCACCTTCTTAGTTTTTTCTGCTTTCTCCTTAGCTTTCTCAGCAGCCTTCTTAGTTTTCTCTGCTTTCTCCTTAGCTTTCTCAACAGCCTTCTTAACTTCCTTCTCAGCTTTCTCAGCAGCCTTCTCAGCTTTCTCAGTTACCTTCTTAGCTATCTTTTCAGCTTTCTCAGTTTCCTTCCCAGCATTCTTAGCTTTCTTAATTACATTCTCAGCTACCTTCTCAGCTTTTATCTCAGCTCTCTCAGCAACCATCCTAGCTTTCTCAGCTACCTTCTCAGCTCTCTCAGCAACGTGCCTAGTTTCCTCAACTTTCTCAGATTCTATCCGAAGTTCTTTAACTTCACTTATTTTTTCCTTTTCATATCTCGTATAATCCTCATTTGTTGCATTCCTTAAAGCCTGTGCCCCACAATTTTCGCAATATTCCGATTTTGTATGTGTAAATTCTCCACATTCATCACAGATAAATTTAAATGTCTTTTTAAAAATTTTAATGTCCAAAATTCTTCACATCATACGAATTATTTTTTTATTAGATGACAGTGACTATTATTTCACATTATTTAAAAGCTATTCACATTTATATATTTATTTAGTATGATATAGATAAATTCACGTTTTCTTGAATTATATGAATCGCGGAAAACAAATTCAGTTGAAATGAAAACTAAACCCAATAATCTAATGTCGTATTTTTTAAAGGAGCTTTTTTCTTGGATATACAAGGTTTCCACTTTTATAACCTATTATCTGAAAGATATAAGTCTTGGACTTTTTTTCAGTTATTTAATATTTATTTCTTAAAATAAAATTTTAAATGTTCAGATTTTCATAATAATATATCATGGTTGAAAATATATATTTAAATTTTATTGGTATGATCTTTGAATCCTTTATATTAATCTTCGCTGCAGTTTTGCTTGTGCTGATATTAAAGAAATATTTCATTAAACGTCATAACTTAACTCGTTTACTTTTATTAATTTTTCTCGGCTACTTTTTAGCAATTGTTTTTTCTTGGTTATCAAAAGTTTTTGTAGTGACACAGCTAAGTGTGGTACAAGATGGTTCTATAAATGCATATTTGTATAACATAGTAGAAGATTTTAGGTTAAGCGAATTCCTTGTAACAATTGCTATTTTCTTATCTTACATATTAAAGGTGAATGTTTTTGAAAAGGGATATAACACAGTTCAAAAAATTATCGTATCAATTTATGGATTATTTAGTTGTGTCTATGTTTTATTAATCTATGAAAATAATAATGATTTTTTAGATGTTTTTGCGTTCTTGATTGTATTTATTTATATGGTTATGGTGTATGCCCCTTTTCTACGAAGAGCAATAGAATCTTATCGAGCTGTAGAGGAGAAAGCATATAAACAAGCATTTTTATCATTAGCAATTATGTCATTTAGCTTTATGTTGATCTTTCTCAATTTTGCAATAGATCGAGTATTTGTATTTTTAGGAGGCCCTGGATTTACAGTGTTCTATTACTTAGCGTGGGTTTCTGCCATTGCTGGAATTTTTGGAGCATATTATGGATATATTAGACCGAGATCTAGTGAATAATAAATACTAGTTTTTTAAAAACTAAACATTAAATATTTTATATATATTTTTTTTTAATTAACTTAATAGTTAATTTGAATGTAATAATCTGTGATTTCTGTGGAAAAGGTAATACAAGATATTTGGATATTAAATGATGCTGGCGCTGTCTTATATCATCGTGTTTTTGATAGAAACGTTGATGACCAGTTAATTGGTGCATTACTGTCCGCTTTAAACCTATTAGCAGAAGAATTAGAAAGAGGAGGTTTATCTAATTTTGAGCTAAAAGATAAAAAATATATTATCACAAAACAGCATGGATTATCTTTTATTGTAAATTCCTCTAAAAAGACTAAGGAGAAAAAAGTTAAAGAAGAAATAAAGAGTATTGTAAATAAATTCTTTAATCTATATCCAAAAGAGATGCTTGATAACTGGGATAATGATATAAGTGTTTTTACTGATTTTGAAAAGCATATTAAAGATAGTTTACAGGACACTATCGATAAATTTGAAAAAGCCTTTTGGTGATATATTTAAAACCAATAATCTAATGTTGTATTCTTTAAAGGAACTTTTTTCTTGGGTGTACGAGATTTCCACTTTAACAACCGATTCTCTGGAAGATATGGGTGTTGGACGAGAACATATTCTACATACCGATCATCATCATTTATCATCACTAACACATTTCCAAAATGAGAAAGAATTTTTCCACCCTTCGGTCTAAAAAGAG
Source organism: Promethearchaeia archaeon (assembly GCA_029856145.1). Taxonomy (GTDB): domain Archaea; phylum Asgardarchaeota; class Lokiarchaeia; order Sigyniarchaeales; family SOKP01; genus Loki-b32. The sequence continues at coordinate 247,000 of JAHQWK010000001.1, read as the reverse complement.
AATGTTCGTGTAAAGGTGCCGTTATAATAATGAGGGGATTTGTTTTCCAGAGTATTTGTTTAATTCCGTCTATAGTTCTTAGTAGATCTTCGAAAGTCTGTTTCTCATAGCCTTCAAACAGAGTTGTAATCCCAGAGATTAACACTACTTTCACATCTTCAAGTGCGGAAAGTCTATTCTCCAAAATCTCGACCATTTGATCCCATGTAAACGCTCTCGAGATCATGATGTTTTCTAACACTTTCCGAGGGGACAAATTCTGGGAAACCGCAAACTTACTTACATTATAAGGATTAAACCGATTATTTCCATCGATAAAGGCAACTCTAATACCTTCTCCAAGCCCTCCATTGTTAAAAGCTTTTTGGGCAATAACAGCCGTAGTTAATAAAATATTGGTCGTTAGCTTCTTATCTCCATAGAGCAAATACACTAAATCTTGATGAAAGCCCCCAGAAAGTAACTCATCTAACGTGCCATCCCCACTTGAAATGAGGGAAGTATTATTGTTCCTTTTATATAATGTGAATCCTGTTTGATTCAAATTCATCACATGAAGTAACGATTCTTCAAAATAAAACGAAGATACGCCGACAATTTTCTGAAATATATGTAATTTCTCCATAGGTAAGTAATATCATTTCTTTTTACAAGAAGAAACATTCTTTTAAAAGTAAAATTGTTTCATGAAGACGGAGAGGGGTGATTAAAAGTAAAAATGAAAAGAATAAGGTTATAACCATACTTTATTCCCGACGAAAATGTCTTTATGTTTTAGTTCAGAATTATGTAATATGAAGGAAATGTAAAATCAAACTTTATAATAAGTAACGTATAATATCAATCTTGTAATTTTAAAATTAAAAAAAAAACAATGAATTAAAATGTCAAAACAATATAAAGATAGGTTCTGGAAGTCAAAATGGGACTCAAATATTAAGGATCTGGATCCTAAAGAGTTCGAAGCTTCTTTTACTGAAATTGCTAGAAGAGCATTTGAAGAACTCCCTGAAAAATTAGCGCTTGCTTTTTATGGAACAGAAATTACGTATGGAGAATTAGATAAGTTATCAAACGAATTTGCTCATATGTTAATTGAAAATGGACTTAAAAAAGGGGATGTTCTTGGAATAAATACCGCCAATATTCCTGAATATATAATTGGAATTTTGGGAGGTTTAAAAGCAGGAATTATCGTTTCAGGTGTCTCTCCACTTCTTTCGGCTGTTCAGATACAATATCAATTAAACGATTTAGGAGCTGGAGGAAAACAAGTTGCTTTGCTTACTTTGGATGCTATTTTTGCAGGTCATATTACTAAGATTTATACAAAAATTCCATCATTAAAGCTTGTTATTACAACCTCAGTTGGCGGATTCATGCCGAAAATGTTAGCAAAGCTAGGAAAAATGGTAGGGAAGATACCTAAGGGGAAAGTTACTCCATTAGAAGGAATAATTGTGCTTGAATATCATAAACAAATCAAAGGCAAATATCCTGATGAATTACCAAATGTAAAAATAAATCCAGAAGATATTGCATTCATTCAATATACTGGTGGTACTACTGGACCCCCAAAAGGAGCGAGGTTAAGTCATAGAAATTTCGTTGCAGATATAAAAATATTTCAGCATTGGCTTAGCTGGGAATTTGGAACAGGCTTTGGATTGTCAGGGTTCCCATTTTTCCATATAGCAGGATTATTTACTTGCTCGAATGTAATAATGTTAGGTTGGAGTCAGATTTTAATACCAAATCCGAGAGACACTAACCATATTATTAAAGAAATGTTAAAATATAGGCCCACCGTCTTGGCAAACGTACCTACATTGTATCAAATGTTGATAAAGAATCCAAAATTCAAAAAAATCGGCAGAAATATGATTGATTATGCAATATCCGCAGCAGCGCCTTTTCCAAAGGAATCACAGGAGATATTTGAAGGTGTAATTGGTGAAGGAAAACTCATAGAATTATATGGAATGACTGAAACTTCACCATTAACAATTGGCAATCCTTCAAGAGGGAATAAAAAACTGGGACATATTGGTCTACCCTTCCCTAATGTAGATTTTAAGCTTGTAGACCCTGACACAGGGGAAAAAGTACCTTTAGGCGAAGCCGGAGAGATTTGCATTAAAGGCCCGATGGTTATGGATGGATACCATAACAAACCAGAAGAAACTAAGAATGCTATTGATTCAGATGGCTTCATGCATACTGGTGATGTTGGAATTATGGATGAAGAGGGGTATGTAAGAATTGCAGATCGAACAAAAGATATGATTATTGTTGGTGGATTTAAAGTCTTCTCTGCAAAATTGGAAGATACTTTAACAAAGCATCCTGCTATTGAAATGATAGCCACTATCGGCGTTCCAAATCCTGATAGACCTGGATCTGAAATTGTTAAAGCTGTAATACAAATTGCGCCAGATTATGAATACGATAATGAAGAAACTTTAAAAGAAGAGATTTTAGCATTTGCTAAGAAAGAATGCGCACCATATGAAGTTCCAAAATTGTTTGAATTTACAGAAGAATTGCCACTTACGGTAGTTGGAAAAGTAGATAAAAAACTTTTACGAAAAAATTAATCCCTTTTTTTTTATTATTATTCTTTTTAATAGATTCAAATAGTTATAGAAATAAAACATTTTTATAGAAAATTCTTATTGGGATTGAAAGAATAAAAAATTTTGATAAACCTTTTTAATAAAATATAGCTTATTTAATATCACAATTCGAATTTGAATTGGATTTAATAAATAAAAAATGTGTAATTTTAACATGTCAAATCCGTATGAAAGCAGATTTTGGAAAAAAAGCTGGGATCCTGGATTGGAAGATCTTGACCCGAAAGAATTTGAGACTACATTTGCTGAACTGGTACAAAAAATGTTTGATAAGTATCCCGATAATTTAGCACTTGCTTTTCAGGGATTAGAAATCAGCTATGGTGAGTTAGATAGATATTCTAATCAATTTGCAAATATGTTGATTGAAAATGGGTTCAAAAAGGGGGATGTAGTAGGAATTAATTTAGCAAACATTCCAGAATATGTATATTCAGTTATAGGTACACTTAAAGCCGGATGTGTTGTTTCAGGTGTTAGCCCTCTACTCTCCGATGTTCAAATGCATTATCAATTAGATGATCTTGGAAAAGGAGGTAAAAATGTTGCTTTAGTAACGCTTGATGCAATTTTTGAACATCGTTTGAAAAATGTCGCTGACCAATTACCACAACTAAAAGTAGTGGTAGCTACAAGTGTAATCGGTTCATTTTCTAAAGAAGATCAAGCAAAAATTAAAGCAGTTAGAGAAATCCCCTCTGGGGAGGTCACTCCATTAGAAGGAAAGATTGTTTACAATTTTCAAGACGATGTACTGACAAAATTTTCTACTGATTTACCAAAAGTTGATATAACTCCGGATGATATTGGCTGGATTCAATATACTGGTGGAACCACAGGCCCGCCCAAAGGTGCAATGTTGAGTCATAGAAATTATGTTTCAAATATGAAAGGGATCATTAAATGGCTTCAATGGGAAGAGGGAAAAGGAGTTTTATTATCAGGATTTCCTATGTTTCATATTGCTGGTTTAACTGTATGTCAAGGTGCTATTGCCTTGGGTTGGAGTCAAGTTTTAATTGCTAATCCTCGTGATTCATTACAAATTTGTAATGAAATGAAAAAATATAAACCAACAGTCCTAGTTAATGTACCTTCTTTGTATCAAATTTTAATTAATTTTCGAAAATTTAAAAGATTAGATCACACAAATTTGAAAATATGCATTTCCGCAGCGTCTCCCTTTCCAAAAGAATCTCAAGAAGTTTTAGAAAGTATAGTAGGAGAAGGCAAATTATTAGAGCTTTATGGAATGACAGAATTATCACCCGTAGCAACAATGAATCCCTCTATAGGTAAGAAAAAATTAGGTAAGGTAGGAGTACCAATTTTAAATGTCGATCTAAAGATCGTTGACCCTGAAACTAATGAGCTGGTTCCATTGGGAGAGCCTGGAGAGATTTGTGTAAAAGGTGTATTGGTAATGCAAGGATATTATAATAAACCAGAAGAAACAGCTAAAGCTATAGATAAAGATGGTTATATGCATAGTGGTGACATCGGAATAATGGATGAGGATGGTTATATTCAGATTGTTGACCGCACCAAAGACATGATTATCGTTGGAGGATTTAAAGTATTTTCTGCCAAGGTTGAAGATAGTCTAGTTAAACATCCTGCTATTGGGTCAGTTGCATTAATTGGTATTCCAAACCCAGATAGACCTGGTTCTGAAATCGTCAAAGCATTTATACAAATTAATCCCGATTTTGAATTTGATGGAAATAAGGAAGTTCTTGAAAAAGATATATTAAAGTTTTCAAAAGAGAATTTATCGCCATATGAAGTTCCCAAATTGATAGAGTTTTCAGAAGAGCTCCCGCTCACCGCAGTTGGAAAAGTTGATAAAAAGGTTTTAAGATCTGGTTAATCTAGTTAACTCTTTATTTTGCTAAATTATTTTTTTCTTATTTTTTTAGCTTTTAGTCAAAAGGTTTTTAATAATAGAGACTACCTTTGGAAGTACATCACCTATTTTTTCATGAATTACGACTTGAGCCACTGAATCCATATCAGTTTCTTGAATATTTATAATTGCTAATTTTGCTCCAAGCGAGAGGATTTTTTGTGGATAAAATGCCACGGGGTATACAACCAAGCTACTTCCAAGAACTAAAAGCAAATTACATTCAGTAATCATAGCATCTGCGGCTTCAAGTTTTTTGAATTGATTATTAATTCCGCTAATTTTTCGATTTTTTCTTCAAATGACTTCATTTATTAAAATTTCTGATTTTATAAGTTAAAATAATATTATGATTAAATTACTTTATAAAATATTTTATTGTCTTATGATTTTATTGTATTAATGCTTGTAGAAGAATTTAAACAAATTAAGTATGAAAAAGAAGAGAACGGAATTTTAACGGTTACCCTAAATTGGCCTGAAAAAAAAAATGCTCTTTCACCATTAGGTCTTTTAGAGCTCGGGTATGCAGTTGAGCATGCCGATAAGGATAAACAAGTTAAAGTTATGATATTGACTGGGTGTGAGGAGGCAGGAGCTTTTTCTTCAGGAGGTTATTTTTCAAATGAAATGTTGAAAGATATACCTGAAAAGTATAGAACAGAAGTCAATTTAAGAGATATGGCATCAAAGAAGTTATGCCTTAAGTTTTGGGATTTTTCAAAACCAGTAATATCTGTGATTAATGGTTTTGCTGTGGGGGGTGGATTTACACTTCCTGTGATTTGTTCAGATTTAGTCTATATGGCTGAGGACGCATGGTGGGCATTATTTTTTATAAAAAGAGCAGTTATACCGGATTTTGCTACTACAGTTCTTTTACCTTTAATGATAGGTTTTAATAAAGCCAAGGAACTGTTTTATCTTGGCGATCGGATGACTGCACAAGACGCGGAAAGATTAGGTCTCGTTAATAGAGTATTACCTAAAGAAAAATTAATGCCATATGCGAGAAAACAAGCCTTAAGACTTATTCCGCCTAAGGGACCATCACTTTCAATTAAATTAATGAAGAAAACCATGCATATATATTTTAGGGATATAATAGAAAAACAACTAGATTTAGAAAATAAAATGTGGACCAAGGCAATTCGAAGTAAAGATTTTGGAGAATCTTTAAAAGCTTTAAAGGAAAAAAGGGATCCAACTTTTATAGGAAAGTAAGTTCATATTTCTGAAAAAAATCAGAATATTCAACAATGATTTTTTATCTTCTGATCTAAATCAATCATAAGTGTATTATCCTAAAATTCTAAATCACAAAAAAAAATTAATAACGATTATTTTTATTTATTGAATATAATATAATAATTATAAAGAAAATATAAGAAATTAAGAAAGATCAATTTTCACGTAAGTTATTAAGTTTTAAGTCAAGTAAAATTTAATTCAGAAATTCTTTTTATATAATATGGTGCTATAACAAATGACTGCAACAAAAAGCTTCATTTATAAGATATGTGTTGTAGGCGATGGCGGTGTAGGGAAAACATCTATGGTCCTCCGCTATTGTGAGAATTCGTTTAAAGAAAATTATATCATGACAATTGGATCTAACTTTTCTACTAAGCAGGTGGACCTACATGAGTATCCAAACTACCTTATTAAGCTCCAGCTCTGGGATCTTGCAGGACAGAAACATTTCAGCTTTGTACGTCCACCCTTTTACAGGGGAAGCAGCGCGATCATATACACGTTTGATCTTACACGAAGGAGTTCGTTTCAAAATATCTTAAATTGGAAAAGTGAAGTAGAAAAAGTAATTGGTGATAGTAAGCCATCCATTTTAGTAGGAAATAAAATAGATTTAGCAGAACAGGGACAAAGGGAAGTTGGTACGGGAGATGGTGAAGCACTAAAAGAAGAACTAAATGCAATAACCTACATTGAAACAAGTGCTAAAAATAATATTGAAATCGAGCCTGTCTTTAAAGATTTAACCCTTGCTATTTTAGAGAAGACTAAAAAGATATAGCTTTTTATTTGTTATAAACCATAAATTAAAATTTAGTTGTATATTTTAAAAGTATAAAATCAAATATAAGTAGGTAAATTAAATGTTTGGAGCAGGAGGTAGGGCTTACGATCGTGCGTTAACTGTCTTCAGCCCAGAGGGGCGCTTATTCCAGGTAGAATATGCATTAGAAGCAGTTAGAAGAGGCACACTCGCTGTAGCTGTTAAAACAAAAGAAGATGTATGTTTAGCAGCACAGATCAAGATTGCTTCGGTTTTGATGGATGCTAATTCAATAGATAAACTATTTCAAGTAGATGAACATATTGGTGTGGCGATCTCAGGATTACATGCAGATGCTCGAGCACTTATAAATTATGCAAGAGTTCAAGCTCAATCATTTAGATTAACATATGATGAACCTGTTCGCCTAAATATGTTAGCTAAAGCACTTGCTGATTTAAAGCAACAATATTGTCAATTTGGTGGGGTACGTCCATGGGGATGTGCGCTTTTTTTCATCGGAATCGATGCGAGCGGAACACAGATTTTCACAACATCTCCAAGTGGAATTTATCGTTCATTCAAAGCATATGCTATTGGGACAGGAGAGGCACCAGCTAGGGAACACCTTATTAATAATTATAAAGAAAATATGACTTTTGATGAATTGATTAATCTAACTTTAAATACATTAAAGGAATCAATTGATGAGGAAGCAACAAAAGACAATATTAGAATGGCTTATATTAAAGGCGAAGATAAAAAGTTTCATATGTGTAATGAACAAGAAGTAGAAGAATTTTTAACTAAATTAATATAAATCTTATTTTTAACATCATCATAAAAGATTTTATTTTCTAAATTTATATTATAGATATTAATATAATATCTAGAATTTTTCTTATTAAACTGAAAAATAGGCAATTTTTATGGCTAAGAAGAAGAAGATCAGAGAAGAATTCGATATACTTTTTCAGAAAGGCGATGAAAAGGCAATCAAAAAGATGTTAGATAAGAATCCATGGCTACTTGATGAAGTTTCACATTCTTTGGACGCGGGGATGGCAGAACAAAATCACATTATTGCCGCTTTAGGTGTAATGGAAGATGAACTTGGGGGATCTGTACCGATTGATGAAATTGTATTTAGTTTGAGAGTAGATTTTAATATTCGTAAAACTGAGGATGAAGTACATTCGATTTTAACCAGTGTTGAAAAATTGAATCTTGTAAAAAGAGACACTAATGGGTGGAGTTTGACAAATGAAGGGGGTAAAATTTGCGACGATTATCTTAATAGAAATCTAGGAAAATTTGATATATAATTGATTAAATATTTATTTTCGTTTAATGATTTTTTAATTAAAACTAAATTATTATTTTAAACTTGTATAGGGATTTTTAATTATTAGGGTCATTCTTAATTCTCCTTTAAGGTAGATGAAGTTTATGGAAGAGAAAAGAGAGGAAGACTTTGATCAGGAATTCGATGATGATGAGTTAGATTTTGATCAGGAATTCGATGATGATGAGTTAGATTTAACTAAGGATGCTTTTTTTTCTGATTTAATGGATATGGAAGAAGAAATTGCCACTGAAGCTTACGAATTAGTGGAGCATGCTATTCATCTGATAGAATCACAATATTATGATGATAGTGTTGAAATTTTACGTCAAGCAATTGGATTGTATACTCAAATTAATAGAGCAGAGGAAATTAAAGCTATAAATGAAAAAATTTCAGAAGTGTATATACTAAAAGAAGAAGCATTTAGAGAAATTGAGGCAAAACCAGAAAAAGTGGTTGAAGCGATCGATGAATTTGATGCAATTGAAGAGGTTGAAGTGATTAAAGAAGATGATATAATCGAAGAAACTAAAATTGACGCCGATTTGATCAGTAAAGCGAACCAACTGATAGTAAAGGCTCATGAATTATCTAATATCAATAAGTTTGAGGAAGCACTTAATAAATATGACGAAGCTGAAAAAATTCTTGAGGAACATGACAAATCTGATGAAATAAAAAGACTTTATTTATTAATTGAAGAATGTTATAATAAAAAAGCGGAATATTTACGAAGTATTAAAAAAGAAGAACCAATGGAGGTTGTAGAATTAGAAGCACCACCAAGGAAGGAGCAACAAAAAGAGAAAAAGCTAAAGCAATTTCTTGATGCTAAACAGCGAGAGGAAGAGGTATCATCTAAAGCATATGAGATATTAGACCAAGCGGTAGAATTAGCCAAAATGCATGAATATGATCAAGCTATAAAATTATATACAGAAGGGGTAAGTCTATTTGAAGAATTGAACTGGACATATGAAGCTAAAAGAATTCGAGATACTATAGAAATATTAGAGAAGGAAAAAATTAGACATTTTAAAGGACTTGAGAAAGAACGAGTAGATATTGAACAAAAAACTGAAACCGAATTATATAAAGAAAAATTAATTGATCAGCATGTTAAAGAAATAAGTGAACAGGAAAAAATAGCACAAATGGAAAGGGTAAGCGGAATAGAACTTCAGAAAATGGAACAGGAATTTTTTAAAGCACAAATTGACAATATGGCAACAGAAGCTGCTAGAATGGCGCGAGAATATGAATTAGCAATGCAAAAAGCTATTAAAGACGGAAAATTAGTAGAAAAATGCATGTATCCCAAAGTAATTGATATTTATAAAAGAATAAAGGAATTGTTTATTGATAAGGGCTGGAATAATGAAGCTACGATCTATGATGATACAATAAATGTCTACATCCAAAAATTTGAGAAAGATCAAAAGATAAGACAAATTGAAGCTAACAAGAAAAAAAGACATGAAGAAGCTGAAAAAATGCTGAAAGTTAAGAAAGAAGATGTAGAAGTAGGTGTTGACGAAAAACAACAAGTACTAATGGAAGAGCAGCGTCAAAAGCAACTTGAGATCCAAAATATTAGAAATCAAATTGAGGAGAGGACAAAAAGAGCTGAGCGTTTAGCAAGAGAGTATGAAGTAGCATTGCGACAAGGGAAATTTGAATTAAAATGTCCATATCCGAAGATTATTGATATTTTTGAAAAAGCCAGACAAATAGCATTAGAAAGAGGTTGGGAAACAGATGTCACAATTTTTTCAAGTCAGATACATACTTATAAACAAAAGTTGGAAAAGGATAATCGACTACGCCAAATTGAAGCAGAGAAGGTAAGAAAACAGGAAGAGATTGAAGAAATATTTAAAGTTAAAGAGGGACCAGTTGTTGGTTTAGATGCTGAAAAATTAAAATCTTTGGAGGAACAAAAAGGATTAGAAAAAGAGGAGGAAGATTTTGATAGTATTATTGATGTAATGATAAAGCGAGCAGAATCTATGGCTAGAGAATATGAATCAGCCATGAAAAAGGCCATAAAAGAAAAAAAACTGGCAGAAAAACCACCATTTTTGAAAATTATTGGTATTTATGAAAGAGTAAAGCGAATGTTGCTTGACAAAGGAAGAGAAGTAGAAGCAGGAGCATATAGTAGTCAAATATCTTATTATACTCAGAAGTTAGAACAAGATAATAAATTACGAGAAGTAGAAGCTAAAAAGGCTCAAAGAGAAAAAGCGCTTGAAGATATGCATAAAATAGGTAAAGAAATAGGAGTAGACAAAAAAAGATTAAAAGTTATAGAAAGAAAAAAAGAAGAAGAAGATTTTGAAAAATATATTTCTGATAATGTAAATAGCGCTGAAAAAATGGTACGAGACTATGAAATAGAAAAGAGAAAAGCTTACAGAGAAGGAGAAATATTAGAAAATACTCCATATACCGATGTTATTGAGATTTATAAACAAATACGAGAGAAAGTTTATGCTCGGGGATGGAAAGAACAAGCAGAAGTTTTCGCAAATCAAATTAAAATTTATCAGGAAAAATTGGATAAACACGAAAAACTTCTAGAGGTAGAAGCTCAAAAAGTTCAAAGAGAAAAAGCGCTTGAAGAAATGCATAAGATAGGTAAAAAGGAAGTCATATCTGCTAAACCAGAAAAGATTAAGGAACTTGAAGCTGGAAAAAAGGAAGAAAATATTTTATTAGATAAAGCTATGTATCTCATTGATGAATCAGAAAAAGCAGTTAAAAGCTATGAATTAAGCATTAGGAAAGATATTTTAGTATATAAAAGTCCTTATTACAACGCGATATCTAATTACGAAAAAGCTCGAGAAATATTGCAAAAAATTGGATGGATGGAAGAAGCTAGCCGTTTAATAAATACTATTAAATTTTACAAGGATAAAAGAGAGAAAGATGAAAAATTAAGGAAGATTGAACAAAAGAAATTAGAAAGACCAGAAATTGAATTAAAAGCAGCCGATATTCAACCTGGTAAGGATTTCCTTGAAAGACAAAAGAGATTATTAGAAATTGAGCAAAAAGAGAAAGATGGAGATGAAATTGCTGCTAGAATTTTTAATATGATTCAAGCTGCTGAGAGAATGGCGCAAGAATATGAACTAAAAATAAAAGGTGGTGTTTTTGATTATGAGGCACCTTATGAAAAAGTTATTGAAATCTATAGAGAGGCACGCAAGAAATTTGAAAAAATTAATTGGAAGGAAGAATCAGAGAAATTAAAAAACACTATTAACTTTTATAAAGACAAACTAGCTAAAGATAAGAAAATACGTGCTTTGGAAGCTGAGAAGGTTAGAAACAGAGAAGAAGAATTGTTATTACAACAAAATTATTTAGAACAGGCAAGAATAGAACAAGAAAAATTGATCCAGCAACGAAGAGAATCTCTAGATCTAAAAAGAGAGCGTGTAGCGCAGTTTGAAACTCAAAAAGACAAAGCATTTCGTTTAATGGATCAAGCTAAACGTGAATTAAGACTAAATCATTATAATAAAGCTATTGAATTTTATAATGAAAGTGAGAAGATATTTGCAAATATCAAATGGCAAGAAGGAATTAATATGGTTCGAGATTCAGTTGCAATGATTACTAGTAAGAAAAAGGCATTTGAGCTAGAACAAAAAACAATTGAAAAAAGGAAAATTGAAAAATTTCTGATTGAGGAAAAATTAGAAGAAAAATTAGCTGAGGCTCAAATAATAAAAAGACGGCAACAAGAACAGAAAAGAAAAGAATTCCTAAAAATCCAGAGAGGAAAGGAGCAAGAGAGGCAAATATCAGAAGAAGCATATGAACTTTTAGAAGAAGGCACAACATTAACAGATCGTGGTAAATATGTGGAGGCTTATGAGAAATATATCGCTGCTCGAGAATTATTCCAACAAATATCTTGGCAACGAGAAGTTTCACGTATAAATAATGAACTTTTATTTAAACTTAAAAGGAAACAGAAACAAGATGAGATTCTAGAAGATATTAAAATAAAGAAATTTGAAGAAAAGAAACAAATGGTACTATTGAAAGAAGAAGCAAAGAGAGAACAAAAAGAGGAAGCGAAGAGAAAAAAAGAAGAGAAGCGTAGATTTGTTAAAGAAGAAATTCTTAGAAAAATATCTGTTAAATTAGATAAAGCTAGTAAATTAATCGAGAATTTCAGATATAACGAGGGTATTCTAATGATGATAGAGGAGATTCAAAGATTAACAAAACTAGGTCAAGAGGAAGAAATTTCAAAAATCAATGAACAAGTCGAAAAAGTAACAAGTGTAGCTGAAATTCCAATAATAATATTAGAAGCGTCTGATGATGAGTTGCAAAATAAAAAAGTTAAAGCTGCATATAAAGCACTGGACAAAGCTCAAGGTGCTATAGCTGAAAATCAAATTAAAAGAGCTATTTCAGAATTAAATGAAGCTAATTTTCAGCTTAGCAGCTTAAAAATAGGGAAGAAATTTGTTAAAGAAATAAATGAAAAAATTACTGAACTTAGAGAAAGGCTTGGTGTAAAACCAAGTAAAGAAAGAGTTAAAGTTTCCTCTGAAGATGAAGCAGAAAAGCTTAGAGCGAGAATTACTGCCAGGAGAGAAGAAAGAAGGAAAAAAGTTTTAGACTTATTGAAAAAAGATTAGAGAATAATTATTTTCTTTATCGCCCTATTATAAAAAAATAAAAATAATTAGATTAAATTAGTAAATTTTCTTGAATTTCATTTTCTACTTCAGAATCTAACAAACTCGGGGCAATATTTCTATTTACTGATTCTTCTATCAAAAATTCAGTCTTAATTAAGTCGCGAATTGCCACGCGAATCGCTTCTGATCTGTTAGGAAAATTTCCTTGCAGTACTAGCATTTCTAACACTCTTAAATATGATTCGGGTAAGTTTACTGAGATTAGTTTCATCACAAACATCTAAAATTTTTATTTAATTGATAAAAATATATACGAGAGTGATATATTTAAAGATTCAGTGGAAATTGACCCCCAGAAATCCGACAGAACGCGAATATACCTTTAGTATTAGTTTAAAATAATTTTATCCGAGCTTTTTAATATTTGGCAATAATTTCAAAATATTTAGTTTATTATGAGATTTTATTTTTTTCCAAAAATTTTTATATATGCATTATATGTAACATGTAACATATAATGTAAAATTAAAAGTGAATTTAAATGGCAGATGTTCAAGCACAATTGAAAGAGCATTTAAAAAATGGAAAAGATTGGTCAAAAATGGAGACTCCTGTTCCCGGTGTTTTTATAGTTAAAGTTCCTGAGACTAAAACAAGACCCGCACTATTATTTATAGAGGTAAATCCATTAAAAAGCGATGGTAATCCCATGAAAAGAAAGGGATTATTTATAAGGAATAAAGAGATGTATCTAGCTTTTAAAGAAGCTTTAGAAGAAGATACAATATTTACTATACTTCAAAATATTGAAACGGTCAATCCAGAAGTAAAAGGTGCTGGAACTACTAAGAAATTAGATATGTAGTGAAGAAAAATCTTTTTCATATTTTACCAATCGTAATTTATTTTTTAATTAATCTTTACTTTTAAGAAAATATTTAATTTGTAGATTTATTATTAAATAAATATTACTACATAGAAAAAGTATAAAATACTATTACAATATACATTTGTTAAATTAAATGAAAAGTTTAGTGTGAAGATAATATGAGTCATGAAGAGGATGGGGTACATTGTATAGTTTGTGGAAAGAGTCAGTTCTCTTTAGCCACCGATGAATGGATGAAAAGAGCCTTTCCATTTGTTGAGGATGGCCAATTAAAGATGTGTGCGGGTTGTGGAGCAAAATATCTCGTTTGTGCGAATTGTGGAGGTTTATACTGCCGTATACATCCAGCTCTCGAAAGTTGGGAGCTTCCAGATAAATGTCCAAAATGTGAATGGATAAATGAAAGTGTTAGAGTTTGGGATGGGACATCTGCGCGCCATTTTTAACATTTTTATTTGTAAAAGAATATTTTATTTTAATTTTTTTAAAAAGCCATTGTTTTAATTAAAGGCTGTATTAATTAACATCTCATTTGTTATTTTATCAATTTTAAGTCAAGAAAATTTAAATGGTAAAATAGCAATAATTATTTTAATAAAAAAGTATATGACATTTACGATGGTTTAACATGAGTTCAAATATTAAAGTACTAGTTGCTAATCCCGAAAACATTGATGATTTAAGAGAATTAACACAACAATTAGTTGAAAGTTTGGGACAAGATTTTGATCCAAAACGATTTGATTGGGGAATTAGACGTCGTCTTTATGATCCTCTTCAACGTCATGGAATATTAATAGCTATTGATGAAGATTCTGATGAAATTATAGGAATGATTATTGCAGAGCTGCGAATTGACCCATTTGGCTCATCTGAGGGATATATCAAGCAATTTTTTCTGAAAGAACAGTATAGAAAGAAAGGAGCAGGGAGTCTTTTATTAGAAAAAGCTTTAGTGCATTTGAGAAAGATAAAAGTTGAGAAAATTAGAGTAAATATTAAGGAAAAAGCAGTAGAAGCTTCTAAGCTCTATGAAAAAATGAATTTCAAAAAGGTTTATGAGGTTTTAGAATTAGACTTAACGAAAGAAAGTAAAGGAAATAAAGAATAATTTGAGAAGATGAGTTTAGAAATCCCGTGGGTCGAGAGGTATCGCCCAAGGACATTTTCTGATATTGTAAGTCAAAGTATCGCTATTAACAATCTTAAAAAATTCGTAAAGAGTACTAATATTCCTCATTTAATCTTTACTGGGCCTGCAGGAACTGGAAAAACCAGTACTGCATTAATTATAGCAAGGAAATTTCTTAAAGATGAACAGTTAGACACAAACCTTTTAGAATTAAATGCCTCTGATACAGTAAGAATAGATTTTGTAAGAAATGTTCTTAAGAATTTTGTTAATCAAAGTTTAATAAAAGATGGCTCTTTAAAATTTGTAATATTAGATGAGGCTGACAATATTCCGGGGCAAGTTCAGCAAGCTCTAAGAAGAATTATAGAAAAAACATCAAATAACATAAAATTCATACTTTTGTGTAATTACATAAATAGAATAATAGATCCAATAATATCTCGATGTGCTGTATTCAGGTTTGTAAGTTTACCAAAAGAAATGATAATCGAGAGATTAAAGTATATCGCTGATAAAGAGAAATTGAAAATACCTTCTGATAGATCAGAGGAATTTTATAATCAAATATTTTTTATATCAGGAGGAGATTTAAGAAAAGCTATTAATACTCTTCAGATGGCGGTTGCTCTTGATCTCCTGGAGAATTTAGATATAAATGAAATTTTAAAAATTTCAGGATTTTTAGATGAGGAAACTTTAGAAAAGTTAATTACGGCTCTAGAAAGCAAAGATATTATAAAATCGGGAGAGATAATAGAGTCTATTGAAATTCTTGATAGTCGTAATTTCATTAGACAAATTTCGGAAATTTTTCCATCATTAAATTTAACCTCTGAAAATATTGTTAATTTAAGAGCTTTTATTGGAGAAATAGATTATAGGATAAGCAAGGGAGCAGATGAACAAATACAGATTTCCGCATTATTAGCAATGATTATAGAGAATATTTAATCTTAAATATAATAAAGATAAGGTATTTGATTTGAGTGATGAAATTCCCATATGGCGAATTAAGTATCATCCAAAGAATTTGGACCAAGTTTGTGGAAGAAAAAAGGTTAAAGAAACCTTAAAACATATAATTCAACAAAAAAATTTTCCACATTTATTATTTGTAGGTTCAAGGGGGATCGGAAAAACTATGATTACCCAATTGTTTTCAAAGGAATTTCTTGATAAAAATTATGATGCAAATTTTAAATTGGTTTATGCTAACGTTCCTTTAAGTGACGAAGAAAGAAAACAAGCAAGAGCAGATGCATATGTATCTACAAATAAAATAGGAAGTATTGCTGGAAAAAGAATAACTACACCTGCTTTTATTCAAGTAAGAGTAAAACCATTTGTTCAGTTGAAAGTCTTAGGAGATGCTCCATTTAAAATTCTTGTAGTAAACAATTTTGAAGTCTTAGGCTCAAATCAACAAGGCTTTAGAAGATTGATGGAAATTTACGGTACAAATTGTAGGATGATTTTAATAACCACTAAAATTTCAAGTATAATTAATCCTATTATTAGTAGATGTCAAATTATTTTAATTTCTCGAGTTAAGTTAGATGAGTTTAAAGATTTAATTCTTAATATCGCTAAAAAAGAATCTTTAAAAATATCAGATGATTGTATTGAAATTCTATATCGGATTTCGGATGGTAAAATCTCGAGAGCCATAGATGTTTTGCAATTGAGTAGCATTTCTAGTAATACCATTACCACTGAAAGTCTGTATGAAAATTCTCAAAAATTTCATAATGACCTAATAAGAAGTCTTTTAATGGTAGCTTTTAAAGGAGATTTTCCAAAAACTCGAGAACTAACACGAAATATTCTTTCTAACTATAAATATAGTGCTCATGAATTGTACAATCTCTTACTTATTGAAATAAATAAATTACCCCTAAGTAAATTTACCCGTATTAATTTGATTAATTTAATTGCAGACTCTGATTTCAGATCTCTTGATGGTAGGGATAATGATATTCAAGTTTCTGCTCTGTTATCAAAAATTTGTCTATTTTCAGAATATATGTGAGTAAGTAAAGCAAATGTCAAAAAGAAATCCGGATATTCCATGGGTTGAAAAATATCGTCCAAAAAGCATCAAAGAAATGGCTTTACCCACTGCTAGGCTTGGCAGACAGCGAGTCAAATTAGATGAAGAATTAACGAATTTTTTAAACCAATTCTTTGAAGAAAGGAAGAGAGTTAATAAAGAGAATAAACGGATTCGAGAATTTAATAGAACCGCTATTGAAAAGGATCAAAAAGAAGAGAAACGAATAGCTACTGAAAAAGCTGCTGTTTTATTAGAAGGTCCACCCGGAATTGGAAAAACTTCTATAGTCTATGCGCTTGCTAATGATTTTAATATGGAAGTAATAGAAACTAACGCATCTGATACACGAACAAGGAGTACATTAGAAAGACGATTGAAAGAAACTACTAAATCTCGTGGGATTATGGATTTTATTACCGAATCTAAAGAGAAATTAATACTAATTGATGAAATTGATGGGATTTATGGAGTTCAAGATAGGGGCGCCATTCCTACTGTGATAGATTTAATCCAAAATACACAGTTTCCCATTATAATGTGTTCTAATGAATATAAAACGAATCTACAAACGCTCTATAATAAGATTAAAAGGTATGAGGTACATGCTTTACCAAAAAAAGAAGTAATTAAGATTGCAAAAAATATTCTAAAGAAGGAAAATATTACTACTCTTAAAAATGAGTATTTAGAATTAATAATAGATAAAAACAATGGTGATTTGAGAGGGGTAATTAATGATATTCAAGGAATTGGTCAAGGCAAGATAGAAGGGGATATTAAAGAACTAATTCTGAGTTTACGTCGTGATAATTTAGAAGAAATTTTTACATTAATTAGAGATTTATTTAAAGTAACTTCTTTAAGAGAAGCTCGAAATCTGACTAATAAGTCAGATGTTGATTACAATTTCTTATACAAATGGATAAATGAAAATCTCCTTACGTTTATAAAATCTAATAGAGAACTTACCAACGCTTTTGAGAACCTTTCATTAGCAGATGAAATTTTCGGTAGAATTCGTACTACTCAATATTGGGGTTTACTGCCTTATTTTTTCGACCTTTTTGCCGGAGGAGTTGCTCTCTCTAGAAAAGAAACCCCAATATCAAAGGGATTTCAAAGAGTTGTATTTCCGCGATACAGGTCTGGAACTTATTTTTCTTTGATGAGTGTAGAGAGAGATTTTGTAGATAAAATCAAAAGAAGGTATGAAATTTCTCAGATTGATTTCATTCAAGATTTTCTTCCGTTTTTGAAGATTTTATGTGGTACTTCAAGAAAACAACTCAAAAATGTAACTGATTGGCTAGATTTGGATGCAAAAGAAAAAAAATTATTAAAATGATTTAATCTCCAAAAATGAGTAGATCAATAATTAAAGATAGTAAGATATAAATTAAAATACTTTAAAAATTATATTTTAATTAATTAGATGTTCGAAGACATAAATCAATTTTTAATTTCTCTTATAGAATTCTGTTTACAATCTCTTATTTAAGTTTTAATTATAAATTACATTTTACCTTAAACAATTTAAATACTTAAACACATTTTACCTCAAGAATAGTAATTAAATAACAATCTTAAAATGTAAAAATGTCTGAAACAGATGTTGTAAAAGAAAAAGAATCGAAATTATCAGGGAAAACATTATATACATTGGAAATTGCTGGAGCTGCTATTTTTGGGGCGCTTTCCACAATATTAAGTGTTTTCACTGCGCCTTATTTACCAAGAGTTCCAGGAATGCCAATTGCTATTTTAGATCCTGTTTCATTTATTTGGATTACTTGTTTTTTAATATTTGGAGTTAGGTCTGGTTTGCTTTGTTCCATTATCGGTACAGTTACTCTAATGTTCGCTGATCTTGCGAATGCACCTTGGGGGCCCTTGATGAAGTTTGCTGCAACTATATCATTGATTATTGTTCCAATAATATTTTTAAAATTATATAAGAAAGAGGAAGGAATAAGAAAAAGCCAAGTGATTAAAGTACCAAAAAAATACATAATACATGGAACATTAGGAACTGGACTTAGAGTATTAGTTACTTTACTTTTAAATATAGTTCTCGCTTTAACCGTTTATGCTCCATTTATTGCTTATGTAAGCTTAGAATTTTTAGGTCATCCCGAAATTACAGGACTCACAGCAATAATGATTGGATTCCCTTTAATAAATGCCTGGCAAAGTGTATTTGATTTAGTTATTCCTTATTTAATTGTCTATGGTGCCAAAATTGATGAAAAATTCGAAATTTGGTAATAAAATTTATTTTTTTCCTTTCTTTTAATTCTGAGATGATAATTATTTTTCTAATCTTGTTTATATACTTTTAATTAATACTTCATAGGTTAATATTAAATTAATCAATCCATTACTTATTCAGATAATTAAAATAAGGAGAGAAGTATCATTTTAGATAAGAATTATAAGTTCATTTTATGTAATATTGAAGATGGAATTTGTAGCATCACACTTAATCGCCCAGAAAAATTGAATGCTTTACAATATCCCTTATTACTGGAAATTATGGAAGTATTGGAATATGTTAAGAAAGATAAATCAATTCGAGTAATTGTTATAGAAGGAAGTGGTAAAAGTTTTTGTTCTGGTGATGATATGAAAAGTATGGGCCCAGAAGGTGTTAAATTCTCAGCCTTAGAAGATGGTTCACGAATACCCCATCATAAAGTAGTTTGTTTAATTCGAGAAATAGAAAAACCAGTTATAGCGTTATTACATGGTTATTGCTTAGGAGCTGGATTTGACATTGCTCTTGCTTGTGATTTTAGATTAGCCGCAGAGAATTTAAAGATTGGAGATCATCGTACTACAAGAGCTCATGGTGTATTAAGTGGAGCAACCTGGTTTCTTCCTAGGATTGTTGGCTTTGGACGGGCAACAGATATAATATTAACTGGACGGCATCTTGATGCAAAAGAAGCTTTAGAGATTGGATTAGTTAATCAAGTATACCCCAATGAAGTGTTCAAACAAAAATCATTAGAATTTATAAAAAAGATAGTAAATCTACCAACAAAATGCCTTGGATATAATAAAGCTATGTTGAACTTTTCACAATTTAATGAATTATTTCCATCATTACAAAATGAATTTAAATTATATTGTAAAAATATAAGAACTTATGATTTTGGTGAAGGAATGAAATCCTTTATGAAAAAAAGAGAACCAAGATTCAAAGGGCGATGAAATTTCATATTTTTTGAAATATCATTCAACTTTAAAATTTAAGATTAATTTTTAGTGATATGGAACTCACAAAAGAGATACAGGAATTTTTGCTAAATGAAGCGTTAGAACGGTTTTTAAGATATGTGAAGGTTTGGACTACTTCAGATGAGATGATAGAGACTGTTCCCTCAACAAAAATTCAATTAGATCTTGGAAAGTTGTTAGTGGAGGAATTAAAAAAATTAAACCTTGAAGATATTATTCATGATGAATATGGATTTGTTTATGCTTTTCTACCGCCAAGTAAAGGTTTTGAAAAGGTAAAACCTATTGGTTTTTTAGCACACGTGGATACTTCACCTTCTGTTAGTGGAAAAGATGTAAAGCCCGTAATTTATAGTAACTATGATGGAAAAGAGATAAAATTCACTCAAAATAAGGACCTAGTTTTAACCTTTGATGATTCTCCGAATTTAGAAGAATATATAGGTCTTGATATAATCACATCTGAAGGGGATACCTTGTTAGGAGCTGACGATAAAGCTGGTGTTGCTGAAATTATGGCTGCATGTGCAGCTTGGAAAAAATTTGATGAATTAAAACATGGTCCAATAGTCATTTGTTTTACTACAGATGAAGAAACTGGTTTAGGAATTGATAAGGTTAATATGAAAAAGCTTCCAAAAATATGTTATACTGTTGATGGTGGTGAAATGGGTGAATTGGAATTTGAATGTTTTGATGCATGGTTAGCTCAAACTAAATTTATAGGTTTAAACGTTCATCCTGGAAATGCAAAAAATAAAATGATCAACGCAATACAGATTGCCAATAGGTTTTTTAGTGAGCTTCCCGAATCTGAATCACCTGAACATACGGAGGAAAGGGAAGGTTTTTTTCATTTAACTAAATTACAAGGTAAAGCAGAGGAAGCTACTTCCAGAATGTTAATTAGAGATTTTATAGAAGAAAATAACAAAAGGCGGATGGATTATTTAAAAAACCTAAAGAAAGCATATGAGATTCGTTATCCTGGCTTAAAGATTGAAATCGATTTTAAACATCAATATCAAAACATGTTTACATATATAGATAAAAAACCGCAAGTTGTTGACTTAGCTAAACAAGCAATTGAAAAAGCAGGATTAGAAGTTAAAATTAATCCTATAAGGGGAGGTACAGATGGAGCCCGTTTAAGTGCTAAAGGAATTCCAACACCAAATATTTTTGCTGGAGGTTTATTATTTCACTCTAGAAAAGAGTACATCCCAACTTTAGCTTTACAAAAATCAACGGAAGTTCTGATATATCTAGCTCACTTATGGACACAAAATTAATTACAATATTAATTAATTACTTTTTATTTAATTTTAACATCGTAGCTAAGGCAATTTCTCCTTCTAGGTTTACACAATCTTTATAATCTTCTTCCAACCAAGAAACATTCCAATCCTCTAGAGGATTATAATAACTATAAAAAATAACTCCAAATTTTATGTTATTTAATTTACATATTGTTGACAAAACATTAACTTCTCCGTTTTCCATTGAAATACAACCTTTTTTCTGTAACTCAAAGATCTCTTGTTTATTGATTCGATAAAATGCTTCTTTAGAGTAGTTTTTCCCTATGTGGTATTTTGTAGTTCTTTTTTTTGTTTCCTCGATAAATATATTTAGGATCTCTTTATTTAATTCAATTTCTTCATTAAATTTTCTTCCGTAATGTATAGAAGTGCCGTCTGGTCCTAAAGCATGTGTAGGGATAATGAAATCTAAAAGCTTTACTTTATCACTTATTCCCCATGAACCACAAACGAGAAGAATTACTTTTGCCCCACAAAAGATTAAATCCTCAGCAACTGAAGCCATGGGTGATGCGCCCATCTGAGGCATCATAACTGTAATAGGGAGGTTATCATATTTTCCTCGATGTATTCTTGTGCCACCGTAAGGATGAAATGGTGCCAACCAATCTGACTGCACTAAATTAGCTTTTTCTTTCAAATATTCTAGTAAACTTCCAGAAAAGACAATCATAACATAAGGATCAACTTTAAAATCGTCCATATTTTTATTAGCTACTTTCATGGCAGTCTCAACTAAATCTTTAGAAGTAAGACAATAATTTTCTCCCATATTATTTACCACCCTACACAACCAATAATTCAATTTATTTAACTGTTTAGTTATTAATTGAAATTATTCGGAATTTCTAAAGGAATTTCATTTTCGCATAATCTTTGAAAAATCAGTAATAGAAAATACGATTATGCAAATAAATAATAGAACTGAAATATAGATAAAAGCCCAAAAAAACGAGAATAGATCATAAATTAAGCCAAAAATTAATGATTCACCTAATGAAATTAACCCTACAGAGAGGTAATAATAACCATATGCTCGACCTCTCTTATTTTTACCCGCTAAATCTGCAATATATGCTCTTGAGATAGGATCAACAGACGCTAAGTAGAAACCAAATAGAGCATATATTATTATGATTATAATAAGGGAAAAAATTGAAGATTCTATTGGTATTGCTAAAAATATGCAAGAAAACAAGAGTATTGATAGACCACTTAAAATTACCGGTTTACGCCCAACCTTATCTGATAAGGAACCAGTAATAGGGGAAAAAATCATATAAACGATATTTGTTAACAAGTAAAAGACAGGAATTAGAAAAAGTAATCCAGGAGTTATATAGGCTTCAGATCTTATTTGAAGAAATGCAATATCTAAGCTAGCAAATTCAATCACACCAAGAATTATAATAAGTCTAATAAACTTTCTATCAATTTTATCCTCTCTAGATTCCCCATAATATTTTAGCTTTGATTCATCTAATTTTGTTGGATCTACATCTTTGATAAATATAATTAATACGATAGCACATATACCTGGAAAAATTGAGAAAAATATAATTTCAGAAAAACTCCATGTCATAATTAACAAAAGAAATGCTAGAAGGGAACCAACAACAGCACCTAATGTATCCATTGCGCGATGCATTCCAAAAGCTTTTCCTTTTTCAATAGCGTAATAAGATATAAGTGTATCTCGAGAAGATGTTCTAAGTCCTTTACCAAATCGATCAGTTGCTTTTAATCCAAGAACAAATTCCCATGAAGGGCTAAAACCAATGAATGGTTTAGAAAGATTTGAGATGGTATAGCCCGCTACAACAAAAGGTTTTCTTTTATTTATCTTATCACTCATCCAACCAGATACTCCTTTTAATATATTTGATATTGCTACTGTTAATCCCGTAATTAACCCCAAAATTAATCCAGTTCCACCTATTTCTAAAATAAAAAACGGGAGTATGCTCTGAATCATTTCACTTGAGACATCAGTAAAAAAAGATACAAGTCCCATTATAAAGACGGGAACCGAAACCCCCAAAATAAGTTTCATACTACGATTGGAACTATCTTTTTCTACCATAATTTGATAAATCTTTTTATAGAATAAATATAATAAAAATAATTGAATAAAATAAATTGTGATTCCAATGTCAGATGATGAAAAAACCTTAAATGTTCTCGATGAGACTATTCAAGCTGCCGAATCAAGTTTTAAGGAATTTATTGACGTACTAGAGACTTCAAGAACCGCATTATTAAAACTTGAAAGTGATAAAGAAGCATTAAGTAAAGTTAAAGAGACGCTTGAAAAGGAAAAAAATCTATTAGAAGAAGAAAAAACTAAATTAGAAAGCGAGAAACAAAATTTAGAGAGAGATAAAAAAAAATTAGAAGACGCAACAAAAAAGCTTGAATTAGAGAAGCAAGAGAGAGATCAAAAAATAGGTTCTTTAACAGAAGAACAAATGAAATTGTTAGATGAATACCAAAAAGTTAAGGTTGAATTATCTAAATTTATGAAGGTTGCTGAGGAAGCAGAAGAAGCAGAATATAATTTTGAGAGAGTTCGTGCTTTACTTTCAATATATACTGTATTAGTTTCGGAGATATGGGCTGGACAAGCCCATTACAGGATACTTATTACTCTCCATGGAGATAAAGAAGTAATGACTAGAGATGAATTAAAAACAACGCTAGGGATAGGTGGTGCTTTTGTATTGCATTCAGTACAAGAATTAGCTAAAGTAGGATTAGTAGACTATGATATGGATACTAGCACGGTTAAATTGAGAGAGCGATTATTTCCAAAAAAAGCATTAGAGGAAAAAAAGTAGAGTTTCTTATGCTTTACAATATTTTTATTTAGTAATAACCATCTCGTGAAGTGTGCTTCCTTTTTCTATGTAAGGTTTCCCTTCAAAGGATATATTAAGTTGAAATTTAGAATTTAATCGAAAATAGCCTGGTTTTAATTTTAAGAGATTTTTCGCTAAGAAACGTGTAATGGGTCCTAATTCATAAAGTAAATTTTCAGCGTCAATAATCTCTTGAACTTCGAGGATAATTTCATGGCGATTACCAAAATTAAATTTTAAAAATTTCGGATACTTATTTCCAGCTTTATCATTATATTCAAAACTTTCTTGCATTAATTCGTATTCGCCTGTACTGAGAATTACATTTTCATTTTTCGCAAGCATTAGAACTTTGATTGGATAATCTTCCATCCTCTTATTACATTTAATATAGGCAAAAATAACAGTATAATTCTCAGAGTATATTCTTCCCCAATACCAATAGTCTATTATCATTGCAAAATTAAAATTTAACCAATTATGATCATGATATCCAATACCTTTTACCTGAATTGTCTCGTTGTTAACCTTAATAGTTCCTTCAACATCTGCTCGAGGTAGAGCTATAACCCAGCCAAATTGATTTGACTTTCCAAACTCAATATATCCTTTTCCAGGCTTCCAACCATGGACTTGAGCAGTATATTTTAAATGAAGCCCATATTCGCCTTCATCTAAGAAAATTTCGTAGATCGGAAATTCTTTGTTAGAATAATCAACTTTTATATAATTTTTACCAATTTGTAGTTCTGGTAAATCTTGAGAAGCTATTAGGTCAGAATGAAGGTAATCTATTACATTCTGTGTTTTTTCTCCATTGGGCTTATAAATCGTAATTTCTACACCAGTTTTCCCCGTTCGTTCGTGTTTTGCTCGAAAAAACCCTACTACTGTATATCCATTATCAAGACGAGCATCAAAATACCACCATTCTCTGGTTCCTTTCTTTTTCATATCAATATGTAATGCATCATCTTTTGGTTGGGTTGGTTTAATTTTACCATCCTTTCTACCCGGCCCTAACCAGGCTTCTTTAATTTTTGTACTCATAATAAATCATTTTTTCAATTCATTAGGGTTTTAGAAATAAAATTTAGCTGTTATAACTTGTTAAAAATTTAAACATTTTCAATAAAATGAGCAGTTTTCTGATTCCGCGCATTTTTACCCTCCGCGTTAACCACATTTTCGCAACTCCAAGTAGTGAAAGCCGATTCATAGCAATAGCAAGGAAAGTTTGTGTATCCATCTCTAAAAAAGCATCCCATCCTATCTTTTGTTTTTTCAAATTTTCTTTTGGTTTATTTGGTATACTCTCAACTCTCACTAATCCATTATCGACTACAATTATAGCCGCATGATTTAAGTTCGAAGCATTTAAGAGAATTTTAGTATTAATATTTCTAAATTTTTCTTTAAACCTCTTATTTTCATTTAGAGGTGTTAGGATACTATTGATTAGAACTGCAAAACCTCTTATCTTTTTATTTTCTTGGTTTGATTCTGCCATGATATTACTCCCGAACTCATTTTTTTATTTGTTTTATGGTGAAATGTAAAATCCAGAATCAGATATATTATTTGGGTCAAAAGTTTCTTTAATTTTTCTTAGCCATAAATGATAGTTGGACATATAAGGTCCAAACAACTCATGCATACGCGTACCTTCTACGAAGAATGGAGCACCAAGATGTTTAAGTAGATCTAATTGATTACTTTTTTCCATGTACTCAGCCATTCCTTTCACACTACTTTCTTCAGTTTGATCAAACATAGTAGGGGATTCCATATGAAAATAATGCCCTGATTCATAAGATGTCATCCATGTACCTTCTCCAAAATCATTAACAATTGCTTTCTTTTTAATAAATTCCTTCTTTAAAGGAATGTTTGATTTAGTACTCCGAAAACAAACTGCTGCAGTATCTGCGACTCCTTTGGAAGACTGAAAGCCTCCAGTAGCTATAAAACCATGTAGCCCTAAATTCGAGCGGAGAGCTTCAGCATAAAATATAGGATTAGGAGTATATATTTTTCCGATAATGTTTTTTATTTTAAAATTCTTAAGTATCAAATCCATTACTTTTTGCTTATATGCAAATTCTCGCTTTGTACGAGCAGTTATTATTATAACTATCGGAGCTTTCATCTGTCCTATTGCTATTTTATTCATTAAGCTTTCAATTGAATTGGAAAAAATAGCCATGACTGCAAAACCGGATAAATAACTGCACATAAATGATATTTCCTCCTCTTCTACTCCCAACATAACATTTTCGAGTTTCTTGAAATTTCCACAATCCATAACATATAATTTCATAAAATCAGGTATGTCAAAATCGTAGTTGGGAGAACTTCCTTTAACATTAAAATCTGTGCTACATGGATAGGGGAAAAGTTTTACTGCAACTTTTGTAAAAACTCCAAGTCCTGATTTAGTTCCTGCCCAACCACGCATGATTCCCCTTAAACTTGGTCCTGGACCATCACCGTGAAACCAGTCTGGATTGTTCTTTAGACCATAAGATCCTAATTTCATAATCTCTCCATCTGGTAATACCCATTCTACGCCTAAAACATTCCGAGCGCTATGACCTGTATATGGAGATGTAAATCCGGGACCATTCATGCTAGTAGCACTGGCTAAAGGTGATACTTGAGGTCCAGCTCCTGGATTGTGAGGTAATAATCCATATTTCATAACTTCAACCTCTAATTGTGCTCCAGAAACATAGGGTTCAATTACTGCAAAAAAGTTTTTTTCATCAATCTTTATAATTTTATTCATCCTACGCATGTCAAAAATAATACAGTTTTCATTAGAGGGTTGGTTCCATGGTCCAAGTCCAGTAGATTGTATTTTACATGATATGCCATACTTATTACATAACATTACAAGTTTTTGAACTTCTTCCGTTGTTGATGGTAAAACAACTGCTTTAGGAATAGGAGAAAATGGAATTGGTTCTTTTCCTTCCATATAATTAAAAATTTCCATACACCAATTGTATGCATAAACATTGGTAATAACCTCACTATCATCTATATTTCCTTTGCCAACAATATCCTCAAATTCTTTGAAAATATCTTTTTCAAGAACCACTTAGGTTACCTCCTTCGATGATTCTTTGATAGATTTTTTTGGTGAGTCTAGTGCCATTAAAAGTAACTCACTTATATCATAGAACCTTAAATTAGAACCCTTTTCAATGATTCCATCATTTAAATTAGTGGAACAAAAAGGACATGCTGATGTGATTATTTCTGCTCCAGTATCTTCAGCTTCTTCTATCCGAGTTTTAGCAGTTTGAAGAGCAAACTTTGGAAATGCTGATTTTACACCTCCTCCAGCACCACAACAGTAGGAATATTCTTTTATTCTTTCCATTTCAATAAAATTAATCCCTGGTATTTTTTTTAAGATATCTCTTGGAGATTCATAAATACCATACGTTCCACATCTCTTAGGTTTTTCAGGCATATTAAGAGATACAAGAGGCATCATCTGTAATGCCTCACCATCCCATTCTTCATATGGTTCAGAATTACGCCCTAAATGACAAGGATCATGGTATGTTACTGTTTGAAGGACTTGATTATTCAATTTCAATTTAGAACTGTCGATTAATTCATTAAATAACTCTGTTGTATGAAGAATTTTGAAATTATGTTCCCTTTCTAAAGGATATTCAACTTTAAAGGTATTATAACATCCAGCACAACTAAAGACAATAGTTTCTATTCCTTCTTTTTCAATAATATCAATATTTTTGTTGACTTGTTCAATGAATGAATCTTTATCCCCAGTTCTTAAGATTGGGCTTCCACAGCAAAATTCATTATCGTTAAGAATTTTAAATGAATAATTCGCAGCATTCATTATACGAGCAGTGGCAATAGCTATTTCTTTTCTCCGATAAGATGAAGTGCATCCTACAAAATATAAGGCCTTTGCGTTGGGATCAATCTTAATATCATTTGATAACCACTCCAGCCTTTTTCCATGAGGTTCTTCATAAGGATTATTCTTTTTTTTTATAGATTTAATATATTGTTGCTGTTTTGGCATTGGTCCATATCCTAAAGATACCAATCTTTCTCGGAGTTTAACTATTATTTCAAGTGGTTCTAAAGTATTTAAAAATTTACATGATACCGCACATCCACCACATTCAGTACATTTGTAAACAATATCCATTATTTCTTGTGATGGTTTTAATCTCCCCATCTCTAGTGCTAAAGCTATAATTATGCGACCACCTGCACTATATGCATGAAAATTAAACATGTCTATTGAAGGACAAATTGTAGCATATTTTTGACTTTTTATTTGTAGTTGTGGTATCCATTTACAGATTGAGCATCGGAGACAGCGTTTTATCATTTGATTATATTCTTGCTCATTCAATAATGTAGAAACTCCCCTTTTTATAAGATATAACTAATTTAAATTGATTTTTACAGTGAAATTATGTAATTTTTAATCAAATAAATTAATAACTATTAAGAAATCTAATGTTATACATTATATTCTAAACAAATTTCCAAGATGAATTAGTAAAAGGAAAAGTAATAATTCATTTAATTTGAGATAACTCTTCCCAATATTCTTTTATACTCCATTCTCTATTTGCTTTTATATTAAAAGCTAATTTTGTTAAAATTTCTCTAATTCTTTTAGAGTTTAGGTAGTGAAAATTGGGAGTTATTGCACATATCATAAATGTTCCCTTTCCACTTTTGGGAGCTATTACTGAATTTTCTTCCATTTTATCTATCAAACCATATGCATCAATTAGATCTTTGACAATCCTCATAATAAATTGGTTTTTCTCGAGAACTTGCTCAAACTCATATATTTTTATTAGAGTAGAATACAGTTGAATTGTAAGTTCTTCAAGATTAAGCGATGGGATTAGGTTTTTAGGAAAATAGTCTAATATTACAGGTCCTTTTCCCTCCTCCCAACTCATATAAAAAATATAGTAAAAATCTGCTTTACTAAGTGTTTCTAAAGATGGTTCTTCGAATTTTAAAATGTCTTTAAGCTTTTCCTCAAGTATTTTAGAGCTTTTTTTAATTTCTCTACTCTCTTTAATTTTTTTCGAAATTTTTTCTAATAATGCCATTGGGCTAAATGGTTTTGTAATGTAATCATCTGCACCAAGCATTTTACCAAATCTTACATCATCAGGTTGTGTTTTACCAGATAGAAAGAAAAAAGGAATTCTTGACCACTCTGTTTTTTCTGAAACTCTCATATAAAAATCATATCCGTCTAATATTGGCATTAGGATATCTGAAATTATAATATCTGGGGGGTTTTTAAGATTTGAGAGAACTTCAAGTCCTTCTTTTCCATTTGAAGCAGAAACTAGATCATAAGCATTCATTTCTAAGAATATCTTAAAATTTTTTACAAGAACTTCATCATCTTCAACTAAAAATACAAGCGGTTTCATCATCACAAACTCATTTACTTGATATTGAAAATATTGATTCTCACCTATAATAAAAATAGAAATATTTAACATTTATGAAAACGAAAATAGGTCTAAATTCGTTTCTAGAGATTAAAAAATTATGTTTTTTTAAATTTTAATATTAGTGTACTATTAATCATCAAAACATAAAACTCCAGGATTTAAAATATTATGAGGATCAAAAATTTTCTTGACTTTTTTTAAGGCTACTTGGGTTGAGTCTTCATGTCTTTTATATACTTCTTTAGCCCAAAGGCCATAAGGACGATTAAAAAAGGCGCCAGAATCCATTAAACTAACACTAGTTTTCAAGAACCTTTCTTTAACATCTAAAGTTTCTTCTTTTTCATTAGGATTATAATATACATCAAATTCGCAGTGATATGATGTGCCTTGGTTAATCGCTTGAATGTAAACTCCTAAATTCTTTGGAATTTGTTTCTTAACCATTAAAATAAATTCTGTTATTCTTTCATAATTTGATATGAAAAATATATCTTGATATCCTCCACTCAATCGCAATCTCCAAGGATTTGTATCGGCTTGACTTAAGAATTTTAAAATATCATTTTCATTGATTATTCCATTCTCCGTTAACTCTAGCTTTTTCTCTTTCATAACATCGTGAATATCGCCTTCTATATATGAAATTTTATCATTTGCTAGCTTTCCCCTTCCTGAAATAACAAATATTAAATTCCACTTCTCTAATTTATTGGATAATCTTAAGATATCATCTGACTTTTCTTTCACTAAACAAGCTAGATTAAGATTATTCAAAATTAACAATTCATCACATAAGCGATATTTTAAAAGTTCATATTGAAAATCTAGTAATTTTTTTATATCATCTGATTGAAGATGATATACTTTTTGGATTGAAGACCCTAATTCTAATTTAAGTGTGGCCCATGTAACAATTCCGATACTTCCTTGTGCTCCTTGTATAACCCTAAATGGACTAAATTGAGTAGGACCCATTGGATTTACTTGGGCTTGTCCTGATTTTTTTTGTTGTTTAATACTCCCTGGTCCTGCTGCTGTTCCTGTCTTAAATAATTCACCATTTCCGAAAAAGACCTCAGTACATAATAATGGATCAGAGCTATCCCACATATAACGGGGAATTGTAATGGGCTCACGCTCGAGTGCAGCAGTGAGAACAGATTTTGAGGCTCTGGGGGATAAAGGCATTAATAGCTTTAAACCTTTTTTATGTAAACGCGGAATTAGGTCAGTAAAAGTAACACCTGGTTCAATCATAACTACTCTGTTTTTCCTATCAATATTTATTATTTTATTCAATTTAGAGAGGTTTAATATAACACCCTTGTTATGACGTGGAATTGTATCTCCATGGTGTCTAGGTCCTGAGGGAGAACTAACAGGAATAATAGAAAATTTTAAAGAATTAGCTAATTTTAAAATTTTTTGAATTTGCTTTCTATTTTCAGGCCAAATCACATATTTTGGATCGTTCTTAGGAAAGAAACTTAAATCTTCTGAAAATGTTTTAAGTAAAGTAGAATCATTTGAAATATTTTTTAAGCCACAAATTTTTCCTAATTCATTGTATATCTGGTCTTCACTCATACTTATTATGAAAAAAAAGATATTTCTTTCTTCATAAAATATTTCCATCTATTAAGATATTTTCATTAAAAAAAATAAAACTTTAATTAATAGATAAGTAATATTAAACAATTATATTTTCTAAAAGAAACTTGAAAAGGAAATTCAGATGAAAAATTATGATCTAATAATAGTCGGTGCTGGACCAGGAGGTTCTATTGCAGCAAAAACTGCTGCTGAAAACGGGTTAAAAACTATTTTTTTTGAGCGTGGTCGTAAACCAGGTGAAAAAAATTCTTCAGGTTGTGGATTAGGACCTCGAATGTTCAGAGATTTCCCTGAATTGATGAAAAATTTAACTCCTGAAAAATGTCCTTCTATGAGAGCAGGAGTAGCTGCGCGTAATTATTTTGTAAATGATAATGATATAGTAGCAGGCTATATAATGGCACGGCCAACAGAATCAGTTACATATGAACCAGCTAAATCTTGGATCACTATGAATGTATATCGTAGTGAGTTTGATCCATGGATTGCTGAGTTTGCTACTAATGCTGGAGCTGAATTGAAAAATTCGACTTTAATTGTTGATTTATTGAAAGAGGATGGCAATGTCTGTGGTGTTATTGATGAAAAAGGTGAAAAATATAATGCACCAATTGTTATAGGGGCAGATGGGGTTATATCAACTGTAGCACAAAAATCTGGATTGAGAAATAGATGGGCTCAACATCAGGTTACAATAACATCACAATATGACTTTCAAGCAGTTCCTGAAAAAATCAATAATATTATGGGTGATGAAGCTCTAGCTGTTTGGTGGGGTTCAAATTTCCCTGCTTCATATCAAGTTTTCTTTAATGATGGTTTTCATCAAGGATTAGGTAATTGGATGAATTGGTGGGATAAAAATCCATTGTATTATTTAAATCGAGTTATTAATCTAAAATATTACCAAAGATTGCTAAAGATCCTTGAAGCGAAACCACGTGAGCTACAAGCTCACCTACTTCCTTGGTTAGATTATCCTTATAATACTCATACTAATGGGGTAATATTAATTGGTGATGCTGGCGGTTTTCCATGCCCTCTTGAAGCGGAAGGTATATATCCTGCGATGGTAACAGGTAAAATTGCCGCTGAAGTGGCAGCAGAGGCTATACTATCTGGAGATGTATCCCGGGTAGCTCTCAAAAAATATGATAATGAATGGCAAAAAACTAGTGTGGGAGAGGAATTTGAATCTGGGAGAGAGCTATGGAATATTTGGAAAGCCTTACCATTTAGTCCTAAAGAAACGATGTCTTGGTTTGTTCCTATGATAATGGAAATTTTAGGAGGAATATTCGATTGGTCTCAGCCCCATGCTAAGAGAATACGTCAAATTGTGAGCCATGTTAAATCATATATGCCAAAAGCTACTCCTTTTATAATGGGATACGTCTTTCCTTTAGTAGCCAAAATCTTTGAAGAAGACCTAGATAAAATTATGGATCCAAAAAAAATTATGAAAATATTACCTAAACTCCTAGATTTGTTGCCAGAAAAAAAGAAGAGAAGAAGTGATAAAGTAAAATGAAGATTGAAATCGAGAGTTTAACCAAAAGAATCCCAGGCACTGGAGATTTCATATCAATAGATTATAATAAATGTAATAATTGTGAAAGATGTTTAATAATATGCGTAATGAATCTATGGCGAAAAAAAGATGGTAAGATTCATATTATTAACGATTACAAATCAAAATGTTTAGAATGTGCTGCTTGCTATCAAGTCTGTGAGGCAGAAGCAATAAAATTTAGATATCCTACTGGTGGTACTGGTATAATTTTTGAAAAAGGATAAAATTATGGTTATTTATACTTTTTCAAAAGTGGCTATTTAGGGTAATATGAAGTTTGATAATCTTACGCCACAAGAAGTTGGTTCAATATAAACATAAAACATATTAAATATATTGAGCTTGATTAGCAGAACCGAGTACTTCTTTATTTCTCTGCTTAATCATTTCTATTGATTCTTGGCGGGCTAAACCTAAATATTGTCTTGGTCCAAAATGATTTGGATGTTCTGATAGATATTTTCGTATCATAGCGGTAAAAACAATTCTGAAATCAGTGGCGATATTAATCTTACAAACTCCATATTGAGTCGCTTTCTTAAGTTGAAGCTCAGGAATTCCAAAAGCTTTAGCTACTTTTCCACCATATTCATTAATAATCTTTATATATTTCTTAGGGATAGAGGATGAGCCATGTAGAACAATGGGGAATTTGTCTAACCGTTCTCTAACTTCTTGAAGTATATCAAAACGTAATTCAGGAATGTCTTCCTCTTTTTCAACTTTAAATTTATAAGCCCCATGGGATGTGCCTATAGCAATAGCTAAAGAATCACAATTTGTCTTATTTACAAAATCTTCAACTTGTTCCGGATCAGTATAATAATGTTTAGTTGCTTTTACATGATCCTCAATACCCGCAATAACACCCAATTCAGCTTCTACGCATACATCTTTTTCATGAGCATAATGAACAATTTTTTTTGTAGTGTTAACATTTTCATCATATTTTAAATGGCTTCCATCAAACATAACACTTGAAAACCCATTATTTATGCAATTTTTAGCTAACTCAAATGAACTTCCGTGGTCTAAATGCAAAGCTATTGGTATATCATACCCTAAGTCTTTTGCCATTTCTACAGCTCCTTGTCCTAGATATCGAACCATTATTGGATTTGCATATTTTCCGGCACTAGGGCTATTTTGTAGGATAACAGGTGAATTGCTTTCTCCACAGCCGATAATAATAGCTTGCAATTGCTCTAAATTGCTAAAATTATATCCGGGAACTGCAAATTTTCTTTCTAAGGCAACTTCAAACATCCTTTTGGTATTTGAAAACCCTAATTCTTTAAATGAAATCATATTCTCAATCAAAATGAGTTTAATTATAATTTTAACTAAATAATAATAATGAAATATCTATATTTTTATATTTCCTCAAAAAGTAGTCTAAAAAGGGAAAAGAGATTGAAAAAAAATATGTTTTTTTTATACTGGAATAGATATCTTTAATTTATTTTTTAATTCTTTATATCTTGAGCGAAGAGTGACTTCTGTAACCCCAATTGCTTGTACAATTTGTTGTTGAGTAACTTCTTTATTTTTAAGTTTACATGCTAAATATATTGCTCCAGCACATAAACCCTTTGGATCTTTACCACTAATAGAAAATTTTGATCTATATGCATTAAGAATTTTAGTTGTTAATTGCTCAATTTCTGAGTTCAATCCTAAATCTGTCATGTACTTCGGAATAAGAGATACTGGATTAGTTGATGGTGGATTTAATTTCAGTTCTCTAATTAATATTGCATAACTTCTTCTTACATCTTTAGAATTTACTGCTGCTTCATTCAAAATTTCTTGAAGTGTTCTGGGAAGTTTTTTCCTCCTACATGCTAGATATAAACAAGCAGCAACCATAGCATTAATAGATCTTCCTCGCAGCAATTTCTTTTTAAAAGCTTCGATATAAAGACGCATCGCATCTTCTTTTACGTAATTAGGTAAGTTCAAAATGGTGCTAATTCTTTTTAATTCCGTAGATGCAATTAATAAATTTCTCTTTTGCCATGTTATACGAGTATTCCATTTAGCAGCTCTTTTTAAATCAGGGTTAATTATTTTACTTTTATCTATAACTGTACTTAATCCCATATCTGGTAGTAAAATAGAAATTGGAGCCCCAGTTTGCTCTCTACTAATTTTTTCTTGATTTGTATATGCTCTCCTACCATTATGTGAGAAATCAACATTCTTTTCATCTATAACTAAACCACATTGATTACATACAACATCTCCAGTACTAATCAATGGAATTATTGAACCCCCACATTCCGGGCATAAATTTAATAATTCATTATTTTTCGTTTTAATAGCCATTATAACATCCTCATTATCTTATTTTTTTTAAAAATAATAAAACAATTGTAGACCAATTATTAATTCTCCTCTATTTTTTCATTTTTTATTTTATAACTTTTATCCATATTTATTTATAAACCCACAGATTGTAATTTTTCTAATAAAATTTTCTGGTTTCTATCCAATTTATCAGGAACTTTAATTTTGATTTTAATCAATAAATTTCCTCTTTGATTTGAATTAATTTTATAAAATCCTTGATTTTTTAATCTTAATAATGATGAATCATTTGTTCCCGGGGGAAGAGTAACATTCAAAGTTTTTTCAACTCCAGACACTTGTATTTTTCCTCCAAGTGTTGCTGTAGTAAAAGAAACTTCTTGTTCCACATAAATATCATCATCTCTCCTTTCAAATCTAGGATGCTTTCTTATGTGTATAGCAATATAGAGATCACCAGGAGAACCTCCATTTTCTCCTAACATACCTTTCCCTTTTAGACGTAATTTTTGATCATCTTTGATCCCTCTTGGAATGTTTACATTTAAAGACTTCATTTGACCGGTTGTGGGATCTTTATATTGAACCTTTTTCTTCCCTCCATAAAATGCGTCCATGAAATCTATTTCCATATCATATCTTAAATCATCCCCCTCTCTTGGAAGATTGTTATAATTTGAAGATCTTGCTCGTGTGCTCCCTCCTCCTCTCCTATTAAACACGTCAAAAATATCTCCTAAATCATTAAAAAAATCAAATCCACCAGTTCCATTCCTTGAATTACCTTTATTCCCAAATATTTCACTGAAATCGAATCCTCCAGGAGAACCTGATGTGGAATAGTAATAGGTTGTACCATCTGGGCTTCTCTGAACTCTAGCGCCTCTTGGAGCTCCTCCCGAATTCTGATATGTTGAAGAATCTCCTTCTACAACACCAAATTTATCATACATTTCTCTTTTTTTGTCATCACTCAAAATACTGTATGCTTCATTTATCTCCTTAAATTTTTCTCCTGATTTTGACTCATCAGGATTAACATCAGGATGGTATTTACGAGCCATTTTACGAAATGCTCTTTTTATTTCCTCTTTTGAAGCTCCTTTATTAATTCCTAGTGTTTTATAGTAATCTTTTACCATATTTTACAACCCCTTTATATAATAATAATTTTTAAGTAAAGAATAAAAAAAATTAATAAAAAAAAAATCGTATTTAATCATACTCAGCATCAACTACATTATCATCTTGGCCTGTAGCTCTTCTGAATTGTTCCTCTTCAATTTCATCTTGGGTTTTTCCTTGATCACCATATGTGCTTCCTGGGGGTACTTCACCCATTCCTCCGGGTGGTGCACCTTGATAAGCTCCTTGCCCCTGCTGTTGTCCATACATTCGAGATGAGACTTCATGTAATGAATTTTGTAAAGCTTCTGAAGCAGTTTTAATTTTGTTAACTTCATCAGATTCCATCGCACTTCTTAAATCAGAGATTTTATTAAGTATATTTGATTTTAAATCGCCTATAACAGCTTCATTTTCGTTTAATAGTTTCTCAGTTTGGTAAATTAATGACTCTCCATGATTTTTTACCTCAGTTAATTCTTTGAATTTTTTATCTTCTTCAGCATTTCTTTCAGCTTCACGGATTTTTTGATCAATTTCATCATCAGACATCTTAGTGGATGCTGTAATTGTTATCGATTGACTTTTTCCAGTACCTTTATCTTTTGCTGAAACATTGATAATTCCATTTTGATCGATATCAAAAGTTACTTCGATCTGTGGCATACCCCTTGGAGCAGGGGGAATTCCATTTAAATGAAATCTACCTAATGTTATGTTATCTGCTGCTCTTAGTCTTTCACCTTGCAATACATGAATCTCTACTGCTGGTTGATTATCTGCTGCTGTTGAGAAAGTCTCAGCTTTTTTGGTAGGAATTGTAGTGTTTCTTTCAATTAATTTTGTAAAGACTCCACCTAATGTTTCAACTCCTAATGATAATGGTGTAACATCAAGTAATAGTAAATCTTCTACTTCTCCAGTTAAAACTCCGCCTTGTACAGAAGCACCCATCGCAACGCACTCCATTGGATCAATACTACGCTCTGGTGTTTTGCCTAATAAGTCCTCAAATTTCTTTTGAATGACAGGCATTCTTGTAGGTCCGCCGACTAAAATAGTTTTATCTATTTCTCCTCTAGCCATCCCCGCATCTCTTAAAGCCTTCAAAATAGAGGTGTCTAGTCTCTTTAATACTGGCTCAATTAGTTGCTCTAATTTTGCTCTCGTAAGTGTCATATTAAGGTGTTTAGGACCTTCACTTGTAGCGGTAATATAAGGTAAATTAATATCAGTTGTTATTGATGTAGATAATTCAATTTTAGCTTTTTCAGCGGCTTCTCGAACCCTTTGCATTGCCATTGAATCTCCTTTTAAATCGACTCCCTCATTTTTCTGAAATTCTGATACAAGATAGTCGACAAGTATCTTATCCATATCTGTACCTCCTAATTGAGTATCACCTGCTGTAGAAATCACTTCAAATACTTGATTATCCATCTCCATTATTGTGACATCAAAAGTACCACCGCCAAGATCCAATACTGCAATTTTTAATCTTGCATTTTTTTTGTCTAATCCATAAGCTACCGCTGCGGCAGTGGGTTCGTTAATTAAACGCTTAACATTTAATCCTGCAATCCTTCCCGCATCCTTTGTAGCTTGTCTTTGATTATCGTTAAAATAAGCTGGTACTGTAATAATAACATCAGTAACTTCTTCCCCTAAATAAGCACTAGCATCTTCCTTGATCTTTCTAAGAATCATAGCTGAAATCTCTTGTGGAGAATATTCTTTCCCATCAATATTAACTTTATAGGATGTACCCATCTTTCTCTTTATTGCAGTTATTGTTCGATCAGGATTTGAGATCGCTTGTCTCCTTGCTGGCTCTCCAACTAATCTCTGAGCATCTTTCGTAAAAGCAACCACAGAAGGGAATGCTTTTCCACCTAAGGTTAAACCCTCAGCACTCGGAATAATTGTTGGTTTGCCTCCAATTAATACAGCTGCTGCTGAATTTGACGTTCCTAGGTCAATTCCTATTATTTTTGCCATATTTCATCACTCTTTTTTATTTTAATTTGTTTTTTTTTTTGATTTTTTATTTTAAATTTTATAATTTTGATTTTTTTGAGATTTTGACCATTGCTGGTCTTAATACTTTATCTTTAAAGTAATAACCTTTAGTTATTTCTTCTAATATCGTATTTTCAGGGAGATCATTCCGACCCTCTTCAACTATTACTGCTTCATGCTTATAGGGATCAAATTTCTCACCTTCCGAATTCATCGATTCTACACCTTCTTCAACAAGCAATTTTTCAAAATTCTTCATTATTATTTCAAAGCCATTTTTAATACCATCCATATTCTCAAGCACTTTTAGCAAGTTTAATGCTCTTATTAAATCATCATAATGATCGATCAATTTTTTTAAAATAACTTCCATAACATGTTCTCGATACCTACCGTTTTCTCGCTCTGAACGCTTCTTATAGTTCTCAAAATCAGCGCGTACACGTAAAAGGGAATTCATAAATTTCTCCTTTTCTTCCATTAATTCTTTAAACTTGCGCCCATCGTCCTTCATATCATCGAGTTCCTTGAGCATCCGATCGTTTTGAGTCTTTATTTTCTTGTGTTCTTTCACTAACGCCTCATATTTTTCCGCCTTCGCTTTAAGCTGTTCAAAATCACTTCTCGAAATTGAAATTTGATTTGATATACTACGCGGAGAACCGCGTTCGCTCATAAACCTGTCAAAATAATCTTCAAATACCATAGGTCTTATATCTCCTATTTCTTTTCTAAAATTATAATTCATTTTTTTAATTTTTTTGAGTTTTAAACCCCATTTATTAAAAGTTTTTTTATAAGTAAGCGATTGTTGTCATCACTTACTTGACAATGACTATTATATAAGTATTAACTGACATATATAAATGTATCGATTTTTAGATATAAGGGGAAAATAAGGGGAGAATATATTGAGATGGGTTTAATTTTTTTTTTCTAATCATTTATTTTTTGTATAAAATCCTTTGAAGGCATTTCTCCATATGTGAATAAGTTAACTACTTGTTCTCTAAACACTGGATCTTTTTCAGATAGTTGAAGCATTTTGTTTAGATTTTTACCATTATTCTCGTAAAAGAAATTAATCATTGAATACTTCAGTTTAAAATTCCTAATGATTTTTTTGATTTCAGGGTTAGTCTTATAGGTTTTTAAATTAGTTTTTGAATAATCTTCCTCTTGCAAAGCTTTTATAGCTGTTTCTGCCGCAATTTTACCGGAGATTACAGCTGTTTGAATCCCTTCACCACTTATAGGAGAAACGAATCCTCCAGCATCTCCTATAAGCATTAAATTATCAGCAAATAAACTCTTTTCTAATACACCTTCTGCTGGAAAAGAATAAGAACTTGACCATATAGTCTTATAAGTGGAATTTGGGATATATTTATTAACGTTTGGGTTACCAAGAAACTCTTGATAAATTTCATGTATATTATAATTTAAATTATCTTTTCCAAAAGTAAACACTCCTATATTAAATCGTTTTTTACCTAATGGAAATATCCATCCATATCCTAGATATGGTTTAAAATATACATATACAAATTCCTCATCTAACTGATTACTTCCTTCTATTATTGCACATTTACCAATTGCGAGTTGGGTGATTTTCCATTTCGGCCTTACTCCGGATCTTATTGCTAATTTGGAACTCATTCCGTCAGCAACTATTATTAAATTCCCATAGTACTCCTTGATACCAGTTGGAGATTTTGTTTTTATACCAATTTTTTTCTGATTTTTAAACAAAAAATCAAATGATATGTTTTTATCGAAAAGTTCTGCTCCAGCATTAACTGCAGCGTCTCTCATTATATTATCGAGCTCTAATCTATCCATTATTATTGAATATTCATCACCCTCGCCCTTAAATTCTAACTTATGATAATCTGCTGAATACATAACAACTCCTAAAATTTTTGGAATATTTAATTTTTTAATCTGTGGATAGAGATCTACAACACTAGAATGAACGGCGCCTCCACATGGTTTCCTCCAGTTAGTATCCTTTTCGATTAACGCAACCTTAAAACCTGCTTTGGTAAGAACCTCGGCACATTGAGAGCCTGAGGGCCCAGCACCACTAATTACAACATCATACATAATTAAAAATAATTATTCGTTTCTGAATTTTATAAGTACGATAATCCCTGCACAACCCAGGATAGAGATTATGATTAGACTAGTTACAAACATTTTTTTGTTTTAAATTGAATATAATAAATTCATTCAAATTGTAATATTTTTTGATTAAAAATAAACATATTAATTATTTATTGCTTAAACTGTTGATTTTTTTCCTTTGAGAAATTAAACAATACAAGTAATAGATTGAGATAAATAATTCTGGTTGCCAATTTTTAAGGAGTAAAACAAGAAATAAAGCTCCGATAACTGCAGATAAGAAGAATAGCGATTCATGAATGAACTCAAATGGAATTCCGTTATAATTAAAAAATAATAAAAAAGCAATTCGAAATATATTTAAAATGTAAATTCCTACAATTGAAATTGTTAATGTCTTTATTTTTCTCCAAATAAAATCCTTTTTGTTTGAAGAATCTTTTGATGCTGGTATAAATAAAATGATTGCAATCATAATGCCAAAAATATGAGCTGCGATACAATTTGTAGTAATTGCATAATTCCCATTAAATGGATGGTTAGGTATAGATATTGTGGGAAAGATATTTGGATCTGAATAGATAATCACTATTGAATTTATATTAAAAATTAGGTTTAAGATACTAACTATTTGTATAGCTGTGAGTTCATATATCCAGTAATTAATTTTAAGTTTTAGAAATAAATAAATCAATATAGATAATAATGGACTGCCAAAAATTAAATAAAATATTTGAAGAGTCGTAAACCTATATGCTTTCCCATCCAAGTGGAGTGTTGGTTTAGGATAATAAAACTGGTCATTTTGGTTTTCTTTCATTTTTTAGTCATATATGGTTTTTCAATTCAGGTTAGATCATTATAATGGAAAAAAAAAAAGGAAATAAAAATAATGTTAATTATTAAAACTATTTCCTTTTTGCTACTAAATGGTACCTATAAACAATAAATATCGAAAGTACTATGAATAAACCAATAAATAAAAATGGTTCAAAACCAGGAATTTCAATATCTTCGAACAGAGATGAAAAAAAGTTATTAATTGCATTGGATATTGCTTCTCCTATTTGGGCAGCTATTGCTCCAACTATAGGTGCCAAAGTAGTGAAAATGTAAATAGGAATTGCAAGTGCTATTACTATACTAGCAATGACTATACCTCCACACACACCTATAGCTTCTACAGCATCACTACTACCAGCTTTAGCTGCGCCCCAAAATACACCAACGATTATCATTGAGAGTAAGAATACTCCAAAAAAAACTGCAAAATAGGAATTTGCTCCTAAAGCAAATCCCATCAGTATTAAGAGAGATAATATGAAATTTACAACTACAACAATGCCAAAGTATATTAATACTTTATAAGGAAACTTAAATTCTTTATATGAAGATTTAGATTCTTTCTTTGTTGGTGGTGTGGTAGTAAGCATATCACTCATAGCTGTTTTTAATAGCACACCACAATCAACGCAATATATACTATCTTTTTTATTGAGAGTACCGCAGTTACTACACATTACTTCATTTTCAGACATAATTTATCATGTTAAAATTTTTTTTTATGATTGGAATTTCTAATTAAAGGATAAAACAATCTTATTAAAGAATATAAATATAAAAACATTTATAACCAAATCCAATTAATTTTGGCAATTTTTTATGATAACAATAGAAATAAATCTTAAAGAATTAGTATTTCTAATAAAATTAGTCTATGGTGTAT
Organism: Promethearchaeia archaeon; assembly: GCA_029856145.1. GTDB lineage: Archaea > Asgardarchaeota > Lokiarchaeia > Sigyniarchaeales > SOKP01 > Loki-b32. The sequence continues at coordinate 204,940 of JAHQWK010000001.1, read as the reverse complement.
TTTATTAATAAATAATAGGCAGAGATACAACCTTTTAGTGGGATTGGTTAATTTAAAGCTTATAATATCACTAATATCATTTTTACTTAATCTAATACTGATTCTATGGATAAATAACTCAATCACATTAAGTAAAATAGTTTATACAGGATTATTCATATTTTTACCGTGGTTTGAATTTATAAGAATCATACTAATGGTCACTTCGGGAATAATTACTGTAAGAATTAAACAAATTAATAGAAAATTTAAAGCTGCTATACTAAGTTTCTTACTTATTGGAATTGGTTTTAATATTATTTTTTTAATTAGGTTATTTGGTTTTGCTTGTTTTGCTCCAGTATACAGTTTTTCATCTATGCCTTCTATTATTATCTCATTTGTATTAATTAATATTCAAGAGTATGATAATAATCGAATATAATCAAAAAAATAGAGCCAATCCTAATATTAGTACCCATAAAAAAACCCAAAATACAAAAATAACAAAATAAATTAAAGAACCAATTCGATTTCTTGCTCCTTCATTCTTAATATTTATGAGAACAATTACTATTATTATACTAATAAACATCAAGTGAGCAGGTTGAATTAAACGCCAAATTATTAAAAAGATGGTCAGAATAGGAGGGCCTGATGTTGTATTTGCAATATAAAACCAATTAGATATCATAGATAAAAAATATCCTGGAAAAATAAGATAGGGCATACAAATTACGATTAATGGTAAAAAATAGTATACCAAATCCTTCACTTTAATCTTTTTAATAATGATAAATACAAACGGAATAATAATCAATGTTATTTTAAAAGTAGCCAGAGTAAAAAAAATACCAGAGTAGAGTTTCTTATCCTTCTCTAGGTGAATGTATGATTCATATAATAAGAATTGAATAATCCAATTCGTATTATTTAAATACATGTCGGCAAAATATCCAATGCCAGAAAACAGAAAGAAAAAGAGTAGATCTCTTCTATTTTCAATTATCTTGTGGATATTGACTGCAATATATATCATGGTAAACAATCTCAATAGATCCCAGATATATAGTGAAATTTCTAGGGGTATCATGTAGAAGGGATAAAAGATAAAATACCAGAAGTAGAAATAAATCGCTTTTTCATCTAATAGAGGATTATTTTCATAATAATGAATAATTCCGTTATGCATTAAATCGTAGTTGGTTTTAAAGTTTAGATCTCTATTTCTCATTAATAAATCAATAAAAAATAATCCAGAAGATTCTTCTTGGAAGAAGTAAAAGATAATTCTAAGAGCAACTAAAAATGCTGATATCAAAATGATGATAAGAATATAGAACAAGACGTAAGACTCTCTCTTTTCTTTAGTAAAAACCGATTTATTTGATTTCATAATTAATAATACTAAAGGTGATTTTTACTTTGTTCAATATTCTGTTTATTTTTTGTAGAATAATACTTCTTTACTTCTTTCCTAAGGATATAATAAATTATAATTGAGGCTAGAAAGTGGATAGAGATAGGAATTAAATAATAAATATCAAATAATATTAGAATTATTAGTCTCAATACTGCAATGAAACTAATAGCGATTGAGAAAAAAATTAAAAAAAATATTAATTTTTTTGAAGTAGATTCGTTATATCTCTTAGAATCATAGTATATGTCAAGAGAATATAAAAAAATTAAAATAGTAACACTCAAAAATAAAAAAGGTAAAACAACTTGACTATCTGCTAAATTAATGAATAAAATGAAGATCAAATATAATAAATAACTTACTGAAATTGAAAATAATGAGTAATAAACTTCCTTTTTACTCTTAATTATTCTTATTATTAATTTGTCGGATTTCATTATTGTAATTTGTGAGATTTTATTTTTGAATTTTAGCTAGTCATCTATTTTTGCTATAAAATCTTCTGAAGGGAATAGAAAATCCTCTGAAGGGATTAGAGCAACTTTATATCCCGTTTTAACTAGGTGTTCAGCACATTGTGAACCTGAATGTCCCGCACCTGAGATGATGGCATTATACATGAGTAAAATCTTTAAACAAATAATCTTAAAGCAGTTTAACAAAAATTTTCTTATTATATAATTGAATACTATGTTCAAGATATATTAAAAATAATACTATTATCCCCAGAAATTTTTTAATTTTTAAATATCAACAGTGAAAAAAATTTCTAGCCTTATATCGATATCTCTAAATATTTTTGGATTCGATGCGATTATCTAATAAGTCTTTGGTTTAAATAGAAAAAATGTAATATAAAGATAAAAATCCTTTAAAATTCGATTTATTTTAGTGAGAAATGGAAAAGGACAAAAGGGTAGTTCGCGCTTTTAATTTTGAGTTAGGAAAGGTTTTCAATATACTAGATGGTTTACCTTCTAATTCTAAAAAATACACTTGGCTATGTACAATTTGTAAAAAACCTCTATTTTATAATGAAGAATTGGATTGCTTTTTACATAAAGGAGAGAAAGATTTTTTTTTTGAGCCAGAAACATTAGAACATAAAACTATGAAAGCGTATTGGTATGTGATGTTTCCAAGATTTAATCAAATTTTTTCAAAAAAAATTGAGCATAGGATCGGAGATCAAATCGCAGATGTATATTTCGAATTAAAAAATGGAAAGAAGGTTGTTATTGAATGTCAAAACTCTCAAATTAGCAAAAGAAAATTAATTGAACGAACAAAAAATTACACTCATAAAGACATCTATACATTATGGATCTTTAATGGTCATGGAACTTGTGTTTCATATAAAAAAAATCCTCAAAATGAAGAGGGTATAGGTGTATTAGGGATGGAAAAACGAGTCCATTCTTTATATGGGGGGCGAATTTATTATATGAATGTGTCAGGAAGGAATATAGTTGATTCTCCATATGCACTTCATTTTTCATCATTCTTTGAACATAAGAAGTCTGATTATAATTATTTAGGATATAATAAGTATTATAAAGATAAAAGAAGTGCTGTTCTTAGTAGAATACCCAGTTATAAAATTTTATGTATAGAAGTAAAAGGCTATAAATTAGCACGATTCACAGATAAACATGTAAGTGTTTTATGTACTGAAGAAATCATATCCACTATTACTCAAATCTGCAAACAAGGCTTATTAGAAGGAAAAAATTATTCTGATAAACTTGAAATCCCTTTAAAATTAATTATATCTCACCTAAAAGATAGATATGGATTACAGTTACCAAGCCTTTTGCTTAAAAAATCCCAAAAGATAATGAAAGTGAATATAGAAAAAATCTTTGATGAAAACTATGGTATTAATGATATAGTTACAGTCCTAATTTCTGATTATGTTTAAAAAAAAAAGGAAAAAAATTATTTACGCAATATTTTCTCTCGAATAATAATATAGACGATTCCTACTATAATTAAAATTCCCGAAATCAACGCAACTATAGCGATTGTTAAATTAGTAACACTTTGTTTAATGAAAATCCCTAATAACGCCCAAAATATAACTAGACTATAGGCACAATCTTTTCGTAGCAAAAGCATGGCAAATGTGATAAGGACGACCACAGCAATAACTATAATAGTTAAAATTTCTGCTAATAGACCAAAACCACTTACTCCAAGAACAACTAACACCGCGGTAATATTAGCTATAGTTGCAACACTTATCCATCCCAGATAGATGCTGAAGGGGATATGAACAGCAATTTTTTCGATTTTAGAAACTTCTGATTTCCCGATATTTAATTTCATGTAAATAAGTAATAATGAAACTAATAGAACTATCATAAAAATTAGAGATAATGGAACTAGTTGATAGTGCCACACAAATATCCATATGATATTGGCTAAACTTCCAAGAATGAAAAAATATCCGATATCATTTAAAAATTTCATTTCAATTTTATCTTCTTTAAATATATCCCTAATTTGATAGATAGAAAACAGCCCTAAAAAGATATATATGATGCTCCAAATTGAAAATGTAATCCCCGCTGGAACAAATAAGTTAGGGATAGCATCCGATAATTCTTGAGTAGTCATATCACCAATTGGTAATAAAACCGCTAAAAAATTAACAATCACTGTTGCAATAAACCCAATAAGATTAAAAATCTGAAAATATTCTTTCTTTGTCATCTTTCAATCAAAATTTTTTTTTTTAATTCAAATTTTAATAAGATTTATTTAATCAATCATTTCCATTGTATTTATTGATTGTTTCTAAAAATTATTTAAAGATAATATAAATAGAAATTATTTAATAAGAAAATCTAATTATAAATTAATAATTCCAAAATTCAGTATATTAAGAATGAAATTTATGCTAATGGATCTATTAAAAGAGGATCTAATTATTTATTATTTAATCTAAAATTCTAATAATTGATTGATAATGATTTTTCGATTTGATTCCTATTGTGGACTTTATTGTGGTGCTTGTTTCATCATGAATGCTTATAAACAAAGCCGTAGTGATTGTCTATCAGAGGATTGGATTAGTCCACTTGAAGATAAGGAAATTAAGTGCCAAGGATGTAAAAGTGAATTAGTATTTGAGAATTTTCGTGGATGCCAAATTAGAAGTTGTGCTAAATCCAAAGGTATTGAATTCTGTAACACATGTTCAGATTTTCCATGTGAAAAAATCAAAAGTTTTCAAAACAGGAACGTAGCTCATCATAATGTCGCTATTCAAAGTTTAGAGATAATAAAAGAAAGAGGTTTTCAAGAGTGGTTAAAACAGCAGAAAGAACAATGGTTATGCTCCAATTGTGGCTATCCATTCTCATGGTACGAAGAAAATTGTATTCATTGTGGAACACAATTGTTTAATAGTGTGAATGAAAATAAAACTCTTAAAAAAATTCCTTAGCTAAATAAAGAGTATAAACCTATAATCCCTATGAAAGAAAGAATATCTAATGTTAGAGATTATGTTCAGCAGATAGAAAATATTAAAGAAGATATTATTAAATATCTAATTAATCTCAAAGAATTAGACAATTCAACAAAAGAATTGTGGATCTCAGATGTAAAGGATTTTTATTATTATATTTATTCTGGTTGGGAAATTTTAGAAACGAATCTAAAATTAGATAAAAAAGATATTGAGAGTTCAAAAAATTTCTTATATACTGCTAGAAATTTGTTATCGAAAATCATTAGTCAACTTAAAATATTCAAGAATAACAAATCCTCAGACCTGATTATTAGAGTTGATAATAATTTTAAGGAGTGTTGGGATGCCTTTTGGATAATATATGAGAACCCATTATTTGAAAAGGAAATTGTGAAGAATATTAAAAAAGTTATTATTGTTTCTGATTTAGAATATCATCTTCCTTGTTCTGTGTGTGGTAAAATTGCTGTTGAATTTAAGATTGGATATGGAAGATTTGATGAAAAAGAATCATTAGTTTTCCGAGGGATTACTCATGAAAGATCTTTAAGTATTAAACTGGCATATGAATTATTTAAATATATATTGAAAAGAAAATTATTGGACGTTCATAAATTTATGGAAAAACACCATGGTTATGAAGGATTGGATGCTTATTGCCCTGAATGTGATAAAATTTATTGTTGGGAACATTACGATGCTAGAGAAGAGTATGATGACGGTTTTTATGATTGTACTTATGGAATTTGTCCAAAGGGCCATAAAAGAATGATAGATGATTAACGTAGACTAAACCAGCAAATATATTTCAAACTTATTTTAAAAAAGAAAAAATTTCAAAACTTAAGGAATATTAGGTTAATGAAATATAAAGCAATTAAATGAGATTTAATATGGACTTTTACGAAGTAGTAAAAAAACGAAGGAGTTTCAGAGTTTATAAACCTGAAATGCCTGAAAAAGAAAAAATTGAAAGAATTTTAGAGGCTGCCCGTTTAGCCCCAACATGGGCAAATATGCAAGGAGTGCATTATATCGTTGTTAAAGAGCCTGAAAATGTAAAAGCAGTTTGGGAAGCAATTGGACAGGAAACGAAGTTTATTGATGCCCCTATGTTTATTATTGGCATGATTTCTACAGTGGGATCTGGTATAAATAAAAGTGGTGAAAAATATTACGGTGTAGACTTTGGAATTTGCTTCGAACATCTAATTCTAGCTGCGGCTGCTGAAGGTTTAGCGACATGTTGGATTGGTTGGTTTAACGAGCAAAAACTTAAAAAATTATTGAACATCCCTAAAAAGTATAAAATAATGGGTCTAACACCTTTAGGATATCCTATTAAACCTAAAGGTGAAGTTAAAGAGAGAAAACCTATCAATGAATTTGTTCATTACGAACAATTTTAACTTTTTCTTTAAATACTCTCAACTAGAATTCATTTCATGAAAAAAGCAGTAGAAGTTTTATGTGAAATTATTTTTAAAGATCACAAATCAGGTAATTTAACGAGTCGAATAGGAAGAATCAATGAATCTCAATTAACAAGGTTTTGCACAAATTCAAATGAGTTTATTATATTTAAGGAAAGATACAATTCTCCAATTTTACAAAAAGATATTGAAGAAATTATTATTCGTCGAAATGATAGGAAAATATCAATCAAGGAGGAAAATTCAATAATAATTAAATATCTAAATTCTCAAAATAAAGGAAAAATTAGTTAAAGTTATTCTTTTTTTAGTTCAGCTAAAATTTCCTCTAAAATTTTTATTAAACGTTCTCTATAGTTTTTTTGATTTGGATAGTTATAACTAAAGGTTTTCCAATATGGTCGTTTATGCCCTATTTTAAATTTAATTCCTTTCATTGAGGTCATGTAAGAATTATTATCAATTTTGGTTGCAATCTGATCAGCAATTATATACCAGTGAAATTGTGTATTGATCTTAGCACCAGAATTAATTGGCGCAGGATTAATTCTAGTTTTTAAACTCTCAAATTTAAAACTCCATTTCTCAGGCTCTTTTTTAGTTTCATACCATTTACCATTTGTATAGTTCCATTGATGAGAGAGTCCTACTCTCATACCAGTATATATTTTATTGTTATATTTCTTGAGAGAATTGTACATACAAATTTCATGCGAGATTATGTTATTGCATGAAACAAAAAAATAAGATTATATAAATAAAATAATAGTCTCAAAATTTATTAGCACATAAAAGAAAATTAAAAAAAAAGAAATTATTGATTATTCTTGGGTTTTCCAATCATATGGTTTGGGCCCAGCAAATAACAAAACAAATGCAGGGACTAGTATTGCTATCCCCCCCCATCCATAGCCAAACGTGCACATAATAGCTCCCCATATAAGCATCCATGGGAACCTAATATTTCCCAGTGGTAACACCCAATTAAGTAGAGAATCCCAATCTTTTTTAGAACATTTAATCGAGAACTTAGGCAAGATAATAAAAAAAGATACTAGAATTGCTAAAATTCCGCTTATAATCAGCCAAATAGGATTTCCCAACCCAATTATAACAAGAGGTAAAGTTATTATACCCCATAATATGTTGATAACTCCACTTATTATTCCTAAGATCCAAGCTATCATTCCTAGAAATGATACCCAATTTGCGTGACTCCACTCAGTACTCATATTTTTCCCTCAATCTTTATTTTTTATTCGATTAAATATTAGTATTTGGTTTTATAACTAAAAGTCTTTAACATATTATTATACAAACTGATTAATATAATATTAATATGGAATGACTTACTTTTATTAGTTAGATAATAAACAAAGCTTGAGTTTATTCAGTTATATAATCGAATACTTTTACTCAGATGAAGATTCGAGAATTTCACCCACATAATAAAGTCCTACTAGATTTCCTCTTCGTTCAAATTTTCTTGAAACTAATAAAATTATTACATGCTCATTCTCATCTAATAATTTATTTTCGACAGCAAGTTTGACGGATTGTTCTATTATTTCTTCAGCATCCATATTAAAGAAGTCCATGTTTTCAATATAAAAAGGTTGTACTGCCCAGACTAAACTTAACTCTCTCGCCGTTTTTTTAAATGGTGTCATGGCAATTATAGGCAACGGGGGTCGATATTTTGCAATCATTCTAGCACCATACCCTCTCCTTGTAATTACTAGAATTTTGCCTCTAAAATTTAATTCTTGCATTTCTTTTGCTAAAGCATATATAGCGTGTCCTAAAGTTTGAGTATGAGTAAGTCTATCAGAATCATATTCATCTGGAACCCTATTAGGCATATTTTCAGTAGCAGTTTTTGCTATCTGATTCATATATTGAACAGCATTTACAGGATATTTTCCCACTGCTGTTTCTGCTGAAAGCATTACAGCATCAGTTCCATCCATAACAGCATTATATACATCACTAGCCTCAGCTCTGGTAGGAATGGGATTGGTGACCATTGATTCAAGCATTTGAGTCGCCACGATAACTGGTTTTCCTTCACGATTACATTTATAAATCATTTCTTTTTGCCATTGAGGTACTTTATCTGGATCAATTTCAACTCCTAAATCACCTCTAGCAACCATAATACCATCTGAAACTTCTAATATTTGATCGAAGTTTTTTAATGCAATTGGGCGCTCAATTTTTGAAATTAACTTAATTTTTGAATTTCCATAATTTTCAAGTATTCTCTTTACGTGTAAAACATCGTCTCCTCCTGCTACAAATGATATAGCCACATATTCTGGATCTATTTTTGCAATGAATTCAAGATCTTTTACATCTTTTTCAGTAGGGACTTTTTGAGGTAATTCTCCAGCAGGAATATTAACTCCTTTTCTATTACTAATCGTTCCACCTGCAAGAACTTCTCCTATCATATGATCTTGTTCTTTCTTGATGACCTTGATTTTGATAATTCCATCATTTACAAAAAAAAAATTCCCTACTCTCATTGATTTAAGAAAACCTGGCAAGGGTATTGAAAATTGATCTTGATCACCTTCAATTTCTTTTTCAAAAACTTTTACTTCTTGACCGATCCCTAAATTGTAAGCTTGATCTTCTTTAAATTGTCCTACCCGGATTTTTGGTCCTTGAATATCAGCTAAAATTCCAGTATGTTTAGTATATTCACTTACTTCTCTAACTCTTTTTACTAACTCTTTTTTTTCATCATGAGTCCCATGTGAGAAATTTAATCTAAAAATATCTACTCCTACAGTAATGAGTTTTTTAAGCATTTCTTTGGAGCTTGACGCAGGACCTAAAGTTGATACAATCTTCACTGTATTTTCTCTAAATGACATTTTTATAAACCTTTTTTTATTTATAAAGTAATTCGGATTCTAAAATCAAAATCATAATGATTAATATTATTATTATGTTTATCCTTAAAAATTATTTATTTTCTACGAAATTCTTTACTTTTATTAGGTTACTACGAAATTCCTTTCTATAATTTTTAAATTTATCTATAGAATTAGCGTAGTCTTCAATTAGTTTAAGTTCTTTTAGCAATAATAATTGAATTCTTAAGGTCTTTGGGAAAATGGAATATTGAATTAATTTTAAATCACTTTTAAGAACAAAATCACGTGCAAATTGAACTAACAAATCAGAACTATTATTTGCTAATGAAATAGCTATGAAATACCTTAATTTGGGCTGCTTATTATAATTTCTTGCAATAAGTAAGAAAAAATATTTTTCTTTTTTACTCAAATCATAGATCTTTTCCACTCGCAAGGATTGAGAAACATTGTTGACAACTTCAGAAATTGGAGAATGTTTCCCTCTTATTTTTTTAATCTCTTTAATAATTTCATGCTTAATAAAGGATTTCAAATCATTGTGGTTTAATTCACGCATATTATTAGTCTTAAATTAATTTATTCCAATAAGAACTATTTGAATATATTATAAAAAAAAATATAGCTTTAATATAAATCCTTTATAACAAATTCCAAATCTAGATCTTTAAGAGTTTTTTTTAGAGGAAATCCATTTTTAGGATTCCAACCCATTTCTCTACAAAATCCTCTATAAAAGTCTTCATATTCAACGGATATGCCTTTTGTTGGTCCTCTTTTGTCAGGAGGATGACCAGTAACTCTCCCAGGCAATTTATTATTAGCAATATCTATCTCTTCACGTAAAGTGAACGCTTGACGTAATGTTTGAATTCTTAATCCAATAGTTATTAGTTCATCAACATTAATATCCCAGCCAGTAAAGTTATTGATGAGATCGATAAAAGGATAAGGACCAAATAAAGTTGAAAATAAACACAAACCAACACTGCTTAAAACTTGATGGAAAGAAGTAACTAATTTTTGACCTTCTTGCTTCTTTTTCTCATTTCTTTTCCATCCTCTTGGTAATTTAAATCCTTTCTGAAATTTGTTTATTGGTCCAATATCAATAAAATCAATGCTTGCTGCAGTATGTCTTCCTGGTGTTGGATCATAATTGTAAGTAAAAGCTAATGAAGGGAAAATCCTTGGATTATGCATTGCAATTTCAGAACCCAAAGAAGTTATAGCAAACTTTTCGGAACCCTTCCCTATTTTCTTTGCGGCGATATTACTTCCGTCAGCTAAAATATCTCCGATTCCTTCACGATTAATTATCATTTTAACTAGTTCAACAATAGCTTTTGAATTACCCCATGTTAATTCTAATCCATTTGTATCATCTAATGTTAAAATACCATTCTCAAAGCATTCAATTGCAAATGCAATAGTTGCACCTGTCGATATTGTATCTATAGCTGCTCGATTGCATAATTCATTAATCTCGAAGATTGAAATTAAATCATCATTAAGTAAGAGGGCACCAAAAGAACAACAAGTTTCATATTCTGGAAGGTGAGTTTCTTCTAAATTTATTTCTGGAATTTTTAGAATTCCACCACATTGAACTGGACAACTAAAACATCCGTAATCCCTAATTTTGTAATTTTGGATGTTAATTGCAGATAAGTTTTTTGATTTTTTAAATGGATAATCATACGTCCCAATTCCTCCCCAATTCTTAATTGGAGAATCATTAGTTTCTGCTGAAATAGTGTTAGCAACGCAAGTTCCAAAAGATTTATATATTTCTCTTATCATTTTTGGTGGTCCTGCAAATCCTATTCTAAATCTACGAATAGTTTTTGCCAAATTGGGGACATTTTTCAAAATTGATCGTATAAATTTACTTGGCTCTCTATGTGTGCTACTTTTATTGTATATTTTAACTAAATCTAAAAACTTATCTCTATTATGAATTTCAATTTTCTTATTTCCCTTTAAAACAAGTGTTTTTAATTTTTTTGCACCCATTATTGCGCCTAATCCAGCTCTAGCGGCAATTCGCCCCTTATCATTAGCAATACCCGAAATTCTTGAAATTTCTTCTCCGGCTCGCCCAATTCCTGCTGTTTTAATAAATTTACCATGTTTTTCTTTCAATTTTAACTCTGCTTCGATTATATCTAATCCCCAAATATCTGAAGCATCTAGAATCTCCTTTCTATCTTCAATTATCGAAATATATTTAGGTTTATCAGCAGCTCCTTTAAATAGAATTGCATCATATCCACATTTCTTTATCTCTGGACCAAAAGTTCCTCCACTATTAGCATCTCCCCATGTACTTGTTAAAGGAGATTTACCAGCTACCATATACCTCCCTGAAAATGGTGCGGGAGTTCCGGTTAATAAACCTGGAAAAAAACCAAAAAGAGAATCAGGACTTAATGGATCAACTTTCGCAGACATATTTTCGTAAATTAATTTAACTGCTAATCCATATCCTCCAAGATATTGACGATAATGTTCTTCAGATAATGATTCTTCTTTAAATTTCTCTTCAGTAAGGTTAATCCATAATATTTTTCCAAAAAATCCAGGTCCCATATTCAACTTCAAGATTTCTTTTAAAAATAAATAGAGTTAGATCTTTAAAATTTATCGAAAAATCAAATAATATTGATAAAATCTTGTTTTTCCTATCGATATTTATATATTAATATAATTTAAATCCTTACTTAATAGAGAGTTTACGTGGAGTAAAACATTTCTTTAATAATAAGTTATAAAGTTAAGGTAAAAAGAAAATTTTGCTTTAAAAAGCATTAAAGAAACATTTAAATATACAATTTCTTATAATATAAATGGTACCAGATTTAAGCGATTATTCAGAAATAACCATCTTTTTGTTATTTTAGAATTAATCCATAATGAAAAAAGGGTTAGCAAAAGAAGATTTTGCAATTATTAAAATTATTTAAACTATATATGAATTAGATATAAATCCATGTCTTTAATCCCCGTAATAGAAGATCAAGAAATTGGTATTCAAAAGTTCATTGATTGGGATAAATTTAAGAACGTTTTTTATAATAATTTTTATTTGCAAAATTATAAAATAGTGATAAAAATACCTCTCGTTCCAAGAAAAAGAAATAAAGACGAAATGAAGATAAAGAAGTTTGATCTTGAAAATTATACATTTTTAGTATCCTATGATTAAATAAACATCAGCTATAGATTAGCAATCACTCTTTCTTGGATTTTTCTCTGTGATAATCATTCCAACATGAGAAACATATATATTTTCCATCCTCTAATAGCACAAGATCCTTTGTTGATCGAATCATTCCACATTTATGACATTTTTTCAACATAAGTAATCGGAATTTCTCTATAAGTAAATAGCTATTTTACCCATTTAGCTTATTTTTAGCTAAAAATTCACATCGTCCTCCGGGTAATGACCAGAAATCATCAATGACAATTCGATGTACAAGAACTCTATTATCATAAATCGCTACTCCAGCAACCCGATAAACAAAAACATAACCATCTTTTTCAAAAGTTATCATTTGAATTATTTAAGTATTTAAATATTAATAAAATTGTTTTATTTTTAATTGGGCATTAAAAAAGAAGAATCTCCTCATAAAAGAAAATAGATAATAAAAAAAAATTATTGATTATTTAATCTCTGAAACCATAATATACGTTGACAAAAAGTAATAACGCGCCCACTATAGTTAAACTATATTGCAGACCAGGAATTGTAAAGATTGTATAATCCCATTTATAAGTATAGCATAATAATGCTATAATGACAATGATTAACATTGTTATTGAAAGCACATTTTTACCAGTACGTTTCCACCAATCAGGTTCTTCAAGCATTAACTTTTCAATAATTTGAACATCAGAAAGAGAAGCATCCATATTTGCAATTTTTTCTCTAGTTTTTTTCCTTTCTCGAGATCTTAGAACAGATCTAAAAAAGGCACCGATAATAAAAAGAACGATAATTAATAATAGATCAGTAAGAGTATTTGTTACTAGAAAAGAAAAGCTTGGTTGTAAGAAAATCATAATTTGAACGATAACTAACATCACAACTAAAAGAAATCTAACACTATATTTAGGGAGATATAGTGGTTTCTTCTCCTTTATTATATCTTCGACATGTAAATCCGAAGTTTTTATTTCATCAATAATTTCTTTTAATTTTTCGTGCTCACCTCGTCTAGCTTCAAAATAAAAAGCTACTACAATAAAAATAACGTTTACTATTAAACCAGGGATTTCTCCTCCTATTATTATATACCAAAAAGGAAATGAAACAAGCATAATCGTGATTAATGCTCTTACTGTTCCGCGTGGCATACCAAGAGGTTGATCTTCAATTTTTCCGCCTTCACTAAAACGGTTAATTAAAACCCATGTGCCAAATATAGCAAATAAAATCCAACTTATCATAATAAAATCACATTGATTTCTAAATTTATTTATGTTTTATTTGATTTTAAGATTTTTAAGACTTATGTAATTAATCATTAAACACTCTATCGTAATATATATATCTTACGTTCTGAGCTCCCATTTTGGACCTGTATGTGTTCATCATGATAATCAACCAAACTCAGGATTTACATTTTCTTCATATAGATTTACCCTTCCAACACCCCCCTCCTTATATATTCCTGTTGGTCTTCCTTGTTTAAGTAAAAGCGAATGATTGGAGGGTTAACCCTCTTTTCTAGAGTTTAGAATCTCTGCTCGTTCAGCTAAAATAGTTTTTATATTTTCTCTATCCGCTGGAAACCATCTCATTGCAACAATCCACAATATCGCACCGGGAACAATACATAAGCATACTGTTAAGACAGTTATTTGATAATTTGTATTCGTAAAAACTAATAAAGTCCCACATAATAATGGTCCAATACCTCTTCCAAACTGTTCTAAAAATTGATTCCAAGAAACTATTTGGCCTTGGGCCTCAGGTAAATTTATTTGTTGAATTATGGGACTTTGATTAACTATGTATAGAGAAAAAATACTCCGTGAGGTGAAGAATAATGCGCCCATAATCCACATTGTAGGGATTGTCATTATATAAGCGATGTCCTTGCCCTGTTCTGGTGTTAAGGGAACCCACGGAAGAAAAAAGAAGAGAGCAAAAGTAACTAAACCACCTATTATGGCGATAACGATAATAGGTAATCTTCTTACCGGATCTTTTACAGCAATCTTGTCACTTACTCTTGATAAAAATATTTGTCCTACTAACCCCCCTGTTAGACCAAAAACAACCATAAATACACCTATAGAAAATGGTGCAAGATTATATGGTGGGTTTTGAACATAATTTAAAATTAAAAAATTTAGACTACTCATAAGGATACAAGTAAATATTCCTTCAATTAGAGCTACAACATTAGTTCTACTAAGCATTGTTTTCCGCATCATTCCATTATCTATTTGAAAATCATACTCTATGGAGTCATCTTGAAGTACATGATATAATTCTTCTTGCTGAACACCTCTTTTTGGTTCTTCATTATGAATAGCAAAAATCAAACCTCCAAGAAGAATAAATAATCCTATACCCCAAAAAAAAACCCTCCATAGACCAATCTGAACTAGGTATGTTGCTATTAACCAACCTATTATATTTGTCGTATTAAGTACTATTTGATATATCCCAAAAAACCGAGAACGGTGATCTCGGGGGACAATATCATTAGATAATGAATTAATAGCTGGCCATGAACCTCCAGCAAAAAAGCCAAAAAGCGCAATGAAAGTAAAAAAATACCACCATGTACCATATTCACCACCATAAACAGCAAATCCTAGTAGAAACATTGAAAATCCTCTAAACAGAGAAATAACGATGATAATTTTTTTTCTAGAGTATTTATCAATAAGTCTACCAAAAAGGAGGCCAGCAAAAGAACTACTCCAAGATAAAGTTGTATATAATATTCCCATTTCCAATGCATGAATATCTGCTGGATCATTTGGCCAAATAATTAGAGCAAGGGGAACCACAAGTACAATCATTGCCCCATATGCCACACTTTGAAATCCATTTAATATATAAAGGGGCCAAAATACCCTATTGAAGGATTTCTCAGAATTTGTATTTTTCCCCTTAGCCATTTTTTTAAACCTGCTATTTTATACTATCATGTTGATTTTTAAAAGGAGATTTAAAATTTTAATTTAATGAGAAACGGATTTTTCGTTCTTTTATTACATAATTGAAAAAAATAAGAATGGAAAATTTTAAGTTTTCATCAGAACAAGATATTAGTGGTCATGGTCGTGGTTATGGTCATGGTTACACCCAGGACCACATTCATGAGGGGGATCAGGTTCACACCCAGTTTCAACTATCTTAATTTTAAAATTTAACACTTTCCCTGCCATAGGATGATTTAAATCTATTGTAACTATATCACCATTAACTTCTTTTATTGTAGCAGGAACTGGTTGACCTTGTGGACCGATTAATAAAATCATCAAACCTGTTTCTGGCTCTTGTTCTGGCGGAAATTGGTCTTTTGGAATAGACTGAGTAAAGCCTTCCTTATATTCACCGTATGCTTCAGAAGGTTCTAATCTGATATTAAACTCATCTCCAATAGATTTGCCAACTACAGAGTTATCAAAGCCTGGAATAATCTGTCCCGCTCCGACCTCAAATTTTAAAGGGATACTTCCGTTTATTTCAGTACTGTCGAATACTGTCCCGTCATCGAAAGTGCCCATATACTCTACTTTAATAATATCGCCTTCTTTAATTGCCATAATATATTCAGTTTATGAATTGATTATTAAAGTAGTGAAAGAAGATTTATTATTAAATCGATTATAATTTAGCAATTTTCACCCAAAATCATATAAAGATATTACAATCTGTATACTATGTGTTTTTAAAAATACTTCTTAATAAACTCTAAGCGAGCTAATTTGGGATTTTCACCATTTCTAAGAATAAATTCTTCATATTTTCCATAGAGTTCAAGCATATCATCATATAATTCAATATGTTTCTTATCTGGTTCAATGACAATGCTTTTTTGTATATTTATGAATTTATCTATTATTTCATTCCAACTTTTTATCTCATCTTCAGAATCATAATATGATTTTGCTGCTCTGAATGCTGCTCCAAAAGCTGCTGAATCTGTAACTTCAAACATACGGACTTTTGTGTTAAAAATATTTGCTAATATTTGAAGAATTTCTTCATTTACGGAGGCTCCTCCAGTAGTGTAAATTTCTTTAGGTTTTTCTCCAATCCAATTTGAATGAAGTCTCATAGATAAAAATTGGGCTTCGATGATACCCCTTATATTTCCTTCTATGTCATTTTCATCAAAACCAAAACGATGAACCATAGGTTCTAATACTTGTGGAACAATTTCAGGAAAAAAGTATGGCAACATTAATTTTCCATTATTTCCTGGAGGAGTTTTATTCAAAATTTTAGAAAATTTCACCCAATTTAGATTAAATTGATCTTTTATTCTTTCTCTTGCTAAAGAACCATTTTTATAACAAATTAAACTCATATAATCCCCCGTTGGTGCCCCAAAAACATGTCCTTCTCCCTTAAAGTCAAGATATAAATCTTGTAAATAGCCAAAATATGTATCACTAGTGCCTAAACTTATTGCAACTTTGCCTTTTTCGATCAATCCAACACCAACAAGGCTATTTGGGTTATCACCAGACCACACTATAAGATCTGTATCCGGATTGAAACCGAATTTTGCTACAAAGTATGAAGATAGTTTTCCAATAATAGAGTAAGGATTTGTAAGTAGAGGTAATTTTTCTTTTAAATTGGGTGCGGTTGCATCTAAAGCGCGATCATCCCATATTTTACTCTTTATGTTCATTAAATTCATACCAGCTCCATCTCCATGATCGATTGAGGCATTTTTTCCTAATAGAATTGAAGCCATAAATGAACTTACTAAATGAATAATCGAAGTCTGATTATATCCATTAAGGTTCTCTTGGTAAAATTTTCTTATTTGAGGTCCAGAAAACCGTTCATTGGTGTTTGAACCTAATAATTTGATAGTAGATTTTAATCCACCTAATTTCTCACGAATTTCATCACATTGGTTAGTTGTGCTAGAATCCATCCAAATAGGACTTGTATGACGAGAAAATGTAGATTCTAATTGAGATACGAGAGATTTTTTAAAATCTAATGTTTTAAGAACTTTTCTAAACTTATTATTTAAATACACTGTCCCATGTTGTTGTCCGGATCCTGATATTGCCTTAATTTCATAAAGCGGAATTTCGTTATTTTTCATTTTTTCAAATAATAGTTCTAAAGCTTCAACCCACATAAGTGGATATGAATGAGTGACTGTAATATCCTCTAAAAGAATAACTCCTTTTTGTGTTTTATAATTCGGCAAGTCTTCATCAAAATTTATACTATATTGAGAAATTACCTTGCCCGAACTGAAATTAATTAATAGAGCAGTTAAGCTCTGAGTTGAGCAATCTAAACCAAGAAATAAATCTCTCATATCAAATTTCCTTAAAGATTTAATATTTTTTATTCTAAAAAAGCTTATTTTCCCAAAAAAGATTCAACAATCGTATCAATAACTAAGAAATTTTTTCTTTCAAATTTTTATTTCATTTCAAGAATTATTACTCTTGTTGACTTTGGCGAATTTTCTATGATATAATCAATAGATTCCTTTTCTTCTTTAATCCAATGTATAGGAATTAAAATTTTTGGTTTAAATGTATTTACAGCTTGAAGTATTTCTTTTGGGCTCATCATATACGGTTCTCTAACCGTTAGAAACGAAATATCTATATTTTTTAAATCATTCATCTCTGGAATAAAACCTGAATCTCCTGAATGATAAATTCGGAAGTCATTAAGTTCAATAATATATCCAACCCAACCTGCAGAATTTGGATGTGCTGAAGAAGAGTATGCTGGGATCGCTTTGATTCTAACTCTGTTTAGTTTTACAGTCTCACCAGTTTTTATTATATAAATATTGAAATCAAAATGATCCTGTAATAATTTTTCTTCACAATCAAAAGGACAGACAATAATTGTTGTGGGTTTCACAAGATTTTCTAATGTCTCAACAGAAAAATGATCTTCATGTGAATGAGTTAACAGGATAAGATCTGCCTTTTTTTTCATATTTTCTTCTGACAAACTAACAGGATCAAAATAAATAACTATTTCACTATTAATTCTTACACAAGCACTTCCATAAGGATGGTCAGTTTCTAACCATTCAATTTTCTTGAGAAATTCTGATAATTGCATATTTTTAACACTTATCTTGTAATTATGAATTTCTTTATTCGATTTGGTTATTATAGATAATTATCTTTTTTCAATTTTATTTATAAAATTAATTTGATATGAAATAATTAAAAAAAAAGATTTATTATTAAAATTTTAAGAAGATACTTAATTTAGTCATATCTCTTGTATGTAAAGAGTAACCAGACAAATCCTAAAACTCCAATAACAGTTGCCGCAATTATGATATAATTTGGCCAATATACCGCATCAAAAGAACCAGGAGCTGCTATCCATCCTACAATAGCAGTAATACCAACCGCTGCCATTATACTTAGAACTACTGAACCCATACCCATCGCGTACTCTTCTTCTCTAAACATTCCTATACCAGAAATTAAACACCAAAATCCTAAAAGTATTGAAATTACACCTTGACCACCAAAAATAGAAAGTGCTTCATCTACACCACTTCCACCTAACCATGCGGGAGTATAGATACCCGCCCACGCTAAGAATTCCATTACCGCTTTGAAGATAAAGAGAAGCCCGATAATGATCATTAGAAAGTTTAATAATTCATTTGAATCTTTCTTTTTACTTTCACTCATTTTAAATTCAACCTTTCATGTTTGTAAGAATAATTGAAGGTTAAAGATTAAGATACAACCCTCTTATATAAATTTAATTCAATGCTTTTATAATGGAAAATATGGACGATAATTTCTATTGAGTTCCAAATTCAAATGATAAAATCGAATGATTTTAAATACAAGATATATTTAAATGAGATCTCCATTATAGTATTATTTTAATTAGATTATATAAACTAAATTTTAATAAATTATTTATATGAATTAGCCAACTCTAATGTTTATAAGTTAGCATAATCTTTTTAGCGTGAAAAATGACAAGAAAAAAAATACTGTTGACAGGTGCTTTTGGAGAGGTTGGAATTGAGACTCTTAAAGAATTAGTAAGAAGAAGTAATTATGATATAAGAGTTTTTGACCTAAAGTATGATTCCTTGAATAAGATAAACCGCAAGAAAATTGCTAAACGCTATATAAAACAAATCAAAGTTATCTGGGGAGACTTAAGAAATTACGATGAAGTATTAACAGCAGTAAACGAAATAGATGTAGTCTTACATATAGGTGCATTGATACCTCCTGCAGCAGACAAATTCCCTGAAGAAGCATGGAAAATAAATACAGGAGGAACCGAAAACATTATTAAAGCTATTGAAGTACAAAATAAAAAACCACGGCTTATATACACATCATCAATCTCTGTTTATGGAGATCGAATAAAGAATCCAAAGATTAGAGTAGGTGATCCCTTCAATCCTAGTATGGGAGATAAATATTCAGTAACTAAAATTGAAGCTGAGAAATTAATTCAAAGTTCAAATTTAGAATGGACTATTTTCAGATTAACAGCTATAATGAATCCAAGAATGAAAATACAACCTATAATGTTTCATTTGCCCTTGGATACTTCATTGGAGATTTGCCGCAATACAGATACAGGATATGCATTAGTTCAAGCTATTGAGTGTGATGAATTAGTTGGAAATATTTATAACCTTTCAGGTGGAGAGAAATGCCGAATAATAGCTAGGGATTATTTAAAAGCTAATTTTAAAATCTTTGGATTAGATCCAAATTTAATTCCCGAAAACGCATTTGCTACAAGAAATTTTCATTGTGGATATTATGTAGATGGAGATATACTTGAAGAACTCCTTCATTTTCAAAGAGAGGGTCTAAAAGAGCATTTTGATGCCGTTAAAGAATGCGTACTTACTTCATTAAAATTAGCAACTAAAATATTACCCAAAAGAGTCATAAAAAATTATTTATTAAGAATGTCTGAACCTCTAAAAGCTATTAAAAGAAATGATGAAGACCTTATCAAACGATTTTATGGAACACGTGAAGAATTCGAAAAATTACCGAAATGATCATATCAAGAAAAATAAGTATTATTCTACTTCAACTGGTTTATATTTCATGGTTGTTTGTTTACCACGTTCTACATATGAAAATTCAAATTTTTCAGGATTTAACTTATTCTTTAAGAATTTTATAACTTTTAATCCTTTAGAGTATCCTTCACATATAAAAATGTCAATACTAATATATCCATGTTCTGGCCAAGTATGGATAGCCGCATGACTTGTTTTCAAAATCGCAATAGCACTGTATCCATATGGATGGTAATTATGATGATATACATCGAGAATTGTTAAATCTGCGAATGTAAGAGAGTCTATAAATATTTTCTGTATATTATCATTTTCCAAGAGTAATTCTTGGTTTGAAAAGTGCATTTCTCCCACAAAGTGAAATCCAACAGGTCTAAAGGGATACTCAGTTATAGATCTTACTTCGGAAGTGTATATAGGGCGTGTAGTATAATTAATTGTTGGTTCAATGTTTGAATTTATTATAGATTGTAGGTAGTAGAGGTGACTAAATTTACCAATTATACTTGCACCCTCATAGTGATTAAAATCAGGGATCATTTCATTAATAATAAAGCTATGATCTAAAATTGACGTTTGCAATTTCTGCATTTCCTCTGGAGGTTTATTTCCAAAACTAAGAAGGCATTTTTTGCCAATTACGGGATGAATCTTATCATTTATTTTAATATATGACTTTAACACTTGTCCAGCTCTTTTTAAAAATAATCTTAAGCCTTCATTAGTATAAGGGGGGTCCATTACAACAACATCGTAATTATTAATGATAATGTTAGGACATGGTTCTTTTAAATCATGAGATAGAACATTAAAATTCTTTAATGAAAGTTCTTCTGCTGATTGGGAGATAAAATCTAAAACTCTATTGTCTATATCCAAAACAAGGATTTCATTTGATAAATTAGTTAACCCTACAGCTAACGATATAGCATCATCATCACCTAAAAAAATAATCCTTCTTCCTTCAATATCCCCTTTTTTTAGTAAATATAATGTTTTCTTTATTATTGTAGAGAAATCTGCATGAGATTGATCAAGAGCATATTCTGGAGTTGGTCTATTCTTAAGTAAACTTTTCAAATTATTTAAGTATGTAAATTCTTCGGGTAACTCTTTTATTATGTTGTTAAAGGTTTCAGGAAGAGGATCATAATCAAAGGTTAAATTCAATTTTGTCTTAACCCATTCTCTTCCTATTTCTCCGAGAAAGTTTCTCTTCTCAATAATCCCGGATTTAACTAATTCCCCTCTAACAGCTGAAATTGTAGGAATTGCAATTCCTGTTTTTTGGGCCACTTTTTTGTTTTTAAGGGAAGGAAAGCGATACATTGTTAGTAGAATTGATCGAACGCCTTCAATGCCTTCAGCTAACTGTGCTCTCTCAGCAATGATTGTTAATGTCTCTTCTGCTTCAGAATCCATGAGTCAGCTCCTTTAGTGGACGTAAAAAACGACGTACTAAATATCTCTAAAGAATTTAATACAAAATTGTTAATAACATTTTGCTTTTACAAAAAAACCCCATTTATATTTACCCTTGAATAAAAAAGGAAAAATTAAAAAAATTTTATTTTTTAGCTGTAAAAATCCCAAAACCTGCGGTGGTCTCGTATGTAATTTCCTTGAAATTATATTTTTCTAATAAAGTTTTCCAGTGATCTTTTTTCTTAAACGCAAAACAACATAAGCCACCGATAGCAACACATTGCCATGATGTGCGGTTCCATTCACTCAAGTAAAAACATCCCCCAGGTTTTAAAACACGGTAAATTTCTTGCATTGCATTCTCTTGTCCGTTTGAGTCATGAACTTCATGAAGGACTGAAGAAGCATTCACGATGTCAAACTTCTCATCTTCGAATGGAATATCTGTCGCTGATCCATATTGAAAAGTAGTTTTATTTTCAACTTTTTCAATGTGAGCATTGTTTTGTACTGTATCTAAAGCATTACCCTGAATTGCTAATTTCGAATAAATGTCAATCCCATATAAATGTCCTCCGTTTTTTAACTCTTTTGCAATTCTTATCGCAGTTCTTCCAGTTCCACAACCTACGTCTAAAATTTGGGGATTTTCAATTTCATCTAATCCCTTCATTTTTGATACTAAATATATTCTACCTAATAATAATAGATGCATCATGACCATTCCGATGCCTGGCCATAAAAATACTAGTATTATTGCTAATCCTGAAATTAATAGAATAATCTTCAATAAGCCATTTATTAGAAATCCATAAATAAAAGCAGTTATTCCAAGTAGCCCTATAATATTAAATCCAATAATTAGATTCTTCACATACCAGCCATATTTCGGTTTTTCTTCTTTCATTTTAAAATACCTTAAATTTTAATTGATTGTTACTTGTGACTAAGTGTCGCGACTATTTAAATGTTGCTGTGTCATAACTCATAGTCACAACTTTTTTATAGTTGAAACCCCAAATAATAATTAATGACAGATAATAAAACTGAAGAATATATACAAGGTCTACAAAAAACAGGGTTAAAACATGAAGAAGCATTAATTTATTTCAATCTTATACAACATGGCAAAAAGGGAACATATATTAAAGATTTAACAGATCATCTACCTATAAAAAGGACAACAATATATTCTATCCTTAATAGACTTCATGATAGGGGGTATGTAAGAGAAAATCTAGAATATGAGGGACCAAAAGGTGCAAAAATGTATGCTGCAATAAGTCCTGAGTTATATATGAGTAGAATAATAAATAAAAAGAAAAGTGAACTTGAAATGCTTGAAAAAATCGAGCTGGATGTTATTGATAAATTAGAAACTATGTATTTAGAAAGCATTGAATTCTCTATTAGTGAAATTGATGATTTTTTAAAACCGTATTTAAATCCTCTTTATGAAAAAGGATGGAAGGTTATCGAGCATATTGTCGAGAAAAGCCAGATCACACATGAATTTGAAGCGTATGATACTACTCTGTTAGTCTCAAATGCAAAATTTGTAAAAGATGCTGGATTTATGGTGTTTAGGTATAATCGAGATGTCGAATATGATGAAAACACATTGAATTATATGTTTGATATGCTTTCAAGAAAAGGAAAGGAGGAAGTTTTAAATAAAGGTATAGGGGTAGTGGATATCAAGTTAATAGAGAGTGAGATTGAGATTAAAGGTAAAAAATTTAAAGGTCATTTGCCTAAATTTAAGTTCGAGCATAATGATGAATACATACAAATAACTGAAACGGTAATGATTCCTATTAAAGATAAAATCTTTTTTATGTGGGCAGAAAATCATAAATTTATCTTGGAAATGGCTAATGCAATATTTAAAATTGAAAAAGAATAAGACTAAACTTATTTTAAATTTATAGTTAATTTTTCCATATTAATATTCGAATAAAATTTTAAACACTTTTTTGGGATTTGAAAATAGATAAACAAGAATAATCGTTAAATTTAAATAATCTATTTTCATATCATTCTTATATAAGAATGGTCTTAATATAGAATCAATTTAAAATCATAATAGTAATTAAGTGCAATGTCAGAAGAAGAAATTATAGGATTGAGTCATGTATCCTTTGTTGTTCTTGGGTTAGTAGCTGAACATCCATGTCATGGGAAAGATATAAATAAGAGAATTGAAGAGAGAGGAATGCGAAGTTGGACAGCAATTGGAAGATCATCGATTTACGGAGTATTGAAGAATTTAAAAAAAAAAGGATTAGTTGAATCGTGGATAGAAGAAGAAGATAATCGTGCTGTTAAAATTTATCAAATAACAATAGAGGGAAAGGAAGTGCTTAAAACCCAAATCTATAATGTTTTGAGCAATTTTGTTGGTAGAAATGATCATAATTTCTATACTGCTTTTGCAATGCTTCCAGTTCTGTCTCAGGAAGAGCAAATAGAAGTGTTCACAAAATCTTTAAATAAGATAAAGATACATAAAAAGGAACTGGAGAAAATGCTGAAACATAATGCTCATAATAAATTAAATGTACGAGGTTTATTTGAACACCCTATTAGAATATTAGGAGCTGATATTAAATTCTTAGAATGGGTATTGGAAGAAATCAAAAAGGGAAGTGGTAAGATTGGTTCAGAAGCATAAAGTAAATAATTTTACCCATAGGGTTGGACATCATTGTGAATCCTCTTCAATGAGAGATCTTTTTGAATTTTATGGTTTTCCCATGTCAGAACCGATGGCATTTGGTTTGGATGCTACAATGGGATTTGGATTTTTCGATACTACTAATAGCGTGTCTTTTATTCCCAAATCAGATATCCCCTTCTTTTTGGGAGGCAAACAGGGAACCATTGAGCCTAATTCATTGGCATGCCGCTTATTAGGAATAATTTTAAGAAAGCAATCTTTCACAAGTGCAGATAAAGGATGGGAAGAATCAAAAAAAATGATCGTTGAAGATATTCCATTGATTCTTCAGATTGATTTAGGTTTTCTGCCCTATTTTAAGGAAGAGGGAAATATCCATTTTGGTGGCCATGCAATAACTTTAGCAGGTTATGATGAAGAACAAGGCATTTCTTATGTAGGAGACTCTGAATTTGAGGGATTTCAAGAGGTTCCAATAGAGCAATTAAAGAAAGGCCGAAGTTCTGAACACGGTCCCAAATTTATGCGCCCAAATAACACGCAATTTTCTATGCAAAGAAGACTAGATGGGAAACATCCTCCTTTAGCTGCAGGTGTTAAGCTTGCGATTCAAAAAGTAGTAAATAATATGTTAAGACCCTCAATGAATAATAATGGAATTCAAGGGCTCAAATTATTTGCACGATCGATTCCTGAATGGAAAGAGAAATTAAAAGGTGAAACAAAAGATCCTTCAGGAAGAACAATCTCACGTGCAAGACTTATGTTTGAAATGATACATGGTTATATAGAAACTTGGGGCACAGGTGGGGCAAGCTTTCGTAATTTATATAAAGGCTTTCTTGAAGAATTACTTTCATCTCCTAAGTTAAGAGAAGGACCAAAAGCGTGGCATAATGAAGAATTTAGGATCATAGAGGAGATTTTACCTATTATTAGAGATTCCGCTAAAAACTGGACTCTTCTTGCTGATTCATTAAAGCAGTCAGCTGAGGAATATAAATCCGAATGTTTAGCTCACGTAGATCTTAGTGAATTACAGGTTATCGCATTAAAGATCCTTCAGCAAGAGGAATCACTATTTAAAAAATTATCTAAAATCAAAATTTAAGAGGTTAATATTAATTTGAAAAACTGGAGATCATGTCTTAAATCAGATCCGATTGATTGGTTATTAGAAGAGAATAATCCTTCGGTTAGATACCGAACTCTAATAGATGTTTTAGATAAGGATGAAAACAATATTGAAGTTAAAGATTCAAAAGAAAAAATCATGGTTGATGGTATCGTTCCCAAAATTTTAAACAAACAAAGAGTTGAGGGATATTGGGAAACAGCTGAAAACTACTATATCAGAACTAAATATAAGGGAACAGTATGGCAATTCATCGTATTAGCTGAACTTTATGCTAATGGGAGGGATGAAAGAATTCAAAATACATGCGAATTTATCCTTGAAAATTCACAGGATAATTCAAGTGGAGCATTTGCATACTATAAAGGGGGTAGAGGTGGTGATCATAATAAAGTTTTATCGTGTCTTACAGGTAATATGCTATGGAGTCTTATTAGATTTGAGTATTTAGAGGATCCTAGGGTTCAAAAAGGAATATATTGGATTGTTAAATATCAACGCTTTGATGATGGTATAAAAATCGCTCCAGAAGGTTGGCCTTATATTATCGGCTCAAAGAAAGGTGAAGCTTGTTGGGGTACCCATACATGTCACATGGGAGTTGTAAAAAATTTAAAAGCACTAACAGAAATTGCACAGAATAAAAGATCAGATGGTGTAAAAGAAATAATTAATAAAGCAGCAGAATATTTGTTTAATCATCATATATACAAGCAAAGCCATAATTTGGGTACTGCGGCTAAGCAAGAGTGGACTCAATTTGGTTTTCCTTTAATGTGGAAGATTGATGCTTTGGAAGTTTTAGATATATTAACAAAATTAGGGTATAAAGATGACAGAATGTTAGATGCTATTAATTTAGTAATCGATAAGCAGAATGAAAATGGTCGTTGGATTCTGGAAAAAACTTTCAACGGACGCATGCAAGCAAATATCGAACAAAAGGGAAAGGAAAGTAAATGGATTACATTATTTGCCTTAAGAGTTTTAAGACGATTTTATAGTTGAAAGATATTACAAAGTATAAATGGTGAAAAAATGGTTGATAATAATTTAGCAGCGCCCTGTGGTATATATTGCGGTGCTTGTAGGCAGTACCTCCTCTGGAAAAAAGATCTATTAGAGGAGAGAGGGTATAAAATAGGCTGTAAGGGATGTCGAATTAGGAATAAAAATTGTACTTTTATAAGAAGAGATTGTCCCGCATTAAGAAAAAAAGAATTAGAATTTTGTTATGAATGTGATAAATTTCCTTGTCAAAAGCTACAAAAAATCGATACTCATTATCAAGAGAAATATTCGGTAAATATGATTAAAAGCCTAAAAAGAATTGAAGAGATTGGAGTTGAAGCATGGCTCCAAGAGCAAGAAGAGCTCTATACATGTCCTATTTGTGAAGGTGAAATTTGCATTCACGATGCGGAATGCTACGATTGTGGTAATAAAATTAATCCAAATAAAAAATAATAAGGAAAAAAATAAAATGTCATATAAAGAATCATACACGCAACAATTAAGGTCAAACTTTCTTAAATACACGAGAAAGGCATTTAAATCACTTCCGAAGATGGAGAAACCGAGAGTACTTGATCTAGGTTGTGGTTCAGGTCTTCTAACCATCGAGCTTACGAACTTGACCAATGGAGATATCATTGCGATAGATATTGACAAAGGTCTTTTAGATCAATTAAACAAAAAGATAGAGGAAAGAAACCTAACAAATAGAATCACAACCAAAAGAATGGATCTTTTAAAGAATGATTTTCAAGATAATTATTTCGACCTAATCTGGGAAGAAGGTGTGGTGCAATTGATTGGTTTTAAGAAAAGCTTCAAAGTGTGCCATCGCATCCTCAAGGTTGGAGGGTATTTAGTGCTTGGACAAGCTATCAAGACAATGGATAAGAACCAAGATTTGATAACTAAGTGTGGTTTTGAACTTATAAAACAATTGAACTGGCCTGAGGATTGCTGGTGGACTGAATATTATGAGCCATTAGAAAGAAAAATCAAGGAGATCCGTGAAGAAAAAGAAAATCCCGACATTTTCGAAAATATTAGCGTCATCGAGGCAGAAATTAGGATGGTAAAGACCAAACTGAAGGATAGTGATTGTGCGCATTACATATTGCTGAAAAAAAGAAAATAAAGTAATAAGAGGTAAAAAAATGAATCAGATAAAAATAATAGGTGCAAGAATCCATAATTTAAAAAATATTAATGTAAATATTCATAAAGGGAAAATAATTCTAATTACAGGGGTATCTGGTTCTGGAAAGTCAAGTCTTGCATTTGATATTATATTTGATGAGGGGATGAATCGTTATCTTCAATCTATCGGCTTTCCACCAAAGTTTGAAGATGAGAAACCTTTTGATTTAATTGAAGGTCTAAGTCCCACAGTAGCAGTGGAACAACGAACCACACGTGTATTCAATCCACGCTCAACAGTGGGTACTAAGACAGGAATTTATGGTTTACTCAGAATGCTTTATGCTACAGAAGGTGTTTTACTATGTCCTATCTGCAAGGAACCTGTTAATGATAATCTAGATTGCGATTTATGTGGAATGGTCGTAGACAGAAAGCAAATCAAACATTTCTCGTTTAATGAACCCTCAGGCATGTGCTTAGCTTGTAAAGGAAGGGGTTATACTGTGAATATTACTGAGGCCTTAATCGTTCAGGATAATAACAGAACCCTAATTCAAATAACAAAAGCGGGTTCGGCTGTTTTTGCTGATCAAATCCGTTTTGTTGAGCAATTACCAAGATTTTATGATTTTGACATTAAAACATCATATAAGAATTTGCCAGAAAAAGTAAGGCACGTTTTCTTATATGGTAGTGGTAAAAAATTACCGTTTGAGTGGGATTCAAAAACATTTACTGGAATTTTAGAAAGAGAATTTGAAGGAATCATTCCACATGTAAAGCGTGCTCTCTCAGAATCAAAAAGTGCTTATAGAAGACAAAAGATTCATAAAAATTTCATGTCAAATAAAAAATGCGAAGAATGTGGTGGTTATCGTATAAATACACAAGCTAGAGAGATTAAAATCTTAGATAAACATATTGGTAAGTTAGCTATGATGACTATTGATGAATTGGTAAAATTTTTGGGAGGTCTAAGTAAACAACATATACAAAGTCCACAAGGTAAATCAATGTTAGATAGTTTATTAGAAGGCTTAAAACGCATGGTCAATGTTGGTCTCTCATATTTGCATCTAAATCGTTCCTTACCTACACTGAGTGGTGGTGAGCTTCAACGGTTGTCTCTCATGACTCATTTAGATGCTGGTCTTGATTCTCTTATTTATATATTAGATGAGCCCAGCATGAGTTTACATGAACAAGAAAAAGAGTCCCTAATTAATATATTAAAACAATTGAAAGAATTAGGAAATACTGTCATCATTGTTGAACATGATAAACGTTTCATAGATATTGCTGATGAGATAATTGATATTGGTCCTGGAGCAGGAGTTAACGGAGGGGAAATAGTATATCAAGGTATGTTAGATGGAATAAAGAAAGTAGAAAATTCTTATACGGGGCAATTTTTAGGGGGAAATATTAAATTACAAGAGAAATCTATTGAGGAACGTAAAAATTTTGATAAACATACTAAATTTTTGACAATTAGAAGTGCAAAAACAAATAACCTAAAAAATATTACTGTGAAAATTCCTTTGGGAATGATGGTTGGGATTGCTGGCCTTTCTGGATCAGGGAAAAGTTCTCTCATATTAGATACTTTAGTTCCTTTGATAACACCATATTTCAAGCGAGGAGTTGATTTGCCACAAAAAAAAACAGATAACAATAGTGAAAATGAAATAAATGGTGATGAACTTTTAGAATATTCTGGTGTTATTGAAGGATGGGAGAATATTGATGAAGTAATTGTGGTAAATCAAAAACCAATCTCGAGAGTGAGAACTTCTACTCCATGTTCTTTTATAGGAATCTGGGATAAAATTAGGAATTTATTTGCTAAAACACCAGAAGCAAAGAAGAGAAATTATAAAGCTGGACATTTTTCTTATAATTCTGATAATGGGAGATGTCCTTCTTGTAAAGGTACTGGTGAAACAGATTTACAAATTTCATTTCTTAGTAGTTTTACAATCCTTTGTAAAGAATGTAAAGGTTTAAGGTATAAACCAGAAATTTTAGAAATTAAATATAAAGGTAAAACAATTTCTGAGGTGTTGGACATGACGGTAAGTGAAGCATTGGAATTATTCAGATCTCAAACCAACATTTCAAAGATACTTAAAATTCTTGATGAGATTGGAATGAGCTATATTACACTTGGGCAACCCGCTCCAACGTTAAGCGGTGGAGAAGCACAACGAATTAAACTGGCAAAAGAATTAGGAAAAGCTCGAAAAGGTAATGCTCTCTATATTCTAGATGAACCCACTGTAGGATTATCGTTTTATGACGTAGTTAAATTAATGCAGTTATTATCCCAATTAGTACAAGAAGGAAATAGTGTCATTATTATTGAACATGATCCCGAAATCTTGTCATACGCAGATTACATCATCGAATTAGGTCCTGAAGGTGGTCCTAAAGGTGGAGAAATAATCGCCAAAGGTACTCCAGAGGATATTAAGCATAACATTGCATCAAAAACGGGATCATATTTAATTTAAATTATTAATTATTGAGTAATAAAAATGAATTTATAATTAAATGTGAAGAAATTATGAGAAATTCACTACATCATGCTCATCTGTTTGCTTCGAATGTTGATGAAAGCATTAAATTTTACGAAGAAATGTTTGGAGCAAAAATTCTGTTCGATTTGGAAATGGCAGGATCGCGAAATGTGATGATTCAGATTGGATCATCAAAAATTAATTTCTATGATCAACCACCTATGGATCATGGGCGAGGAGCGATTCATCATTTAGGGATTGAAACAGACGATTTAGAGGCTCTCGTGGAACATTTGGAAAGTAAGGGATTTCAATTTATTAAAAAAATAAAAAGATTCGGTCCTTTGAAATATATTATGGCAGCAGCTCCTGACAATGTGCTTTTAGAGCTTTTTGAGGTTATTAAAGAAAAAGTCTCCGAAGAACAATATAGACTTATCTCAACTTTATAATTCTAAATTTTTTGTTTTTTAATCTGGTTGTAAAAATTAAGTATAATTTGCTGCCGTTCTTCTGCAATTCTTTTACTGATGTCTAGATATAATAGATCTTTTAATTTCATTATTTTATTTTCCAAATGATTAATTACTTGGTCAATTCCTCCGTGATTTTGTATAGTAAATCCTATGGTTCGGTATAACCCTATAGCCCCAAGAGCATCTAATTTATCAGCATCAGATAATATTTTTGCTTCAAGAGTCTGAGGATTTGAATTATTTGAGAATGAGTGTGATCTAATACAGTGAATTATACGTTCATGTTCTTCTTGAGAAAGTGAAAAAGCCTGAGATTGTAAAAATTCAGAAGCAATTTCAGCAGATAATTCAGCATGATTTTTTATATTATTAGTAATATTTTTTTCATGAGTTCTTCCAATATCATGAAGCAGAGCAGCAATTTGCAAAACAGATAAGTTTGCATTTAATTTTTTACCTAATTTGAGACATAAATCGTACACCCTTTTAACATGTGAAAAGCCATGAATATCATCTTTTTCTGAATTAAGAAAGGCGAAATCTCTAATTAAAGAGAGATTTTTATTATCCAACATAAGGTGATTTTCTTAAAAGTTGAAAAAGTAATAAGATTTTTCCTCAAATTCTAAAATAAGAATATTTATGTTATATAAAAAA
Source organism: Promethearchaeia archaeon (assembly GCA_029856145.1). Lineage (GTDB taxonomy): Archaea > Asgardarchaeota > Lokiarchaeia > Sigyniarchaeales > SOKP01 > Loki-b32. Next base: position 173,411 of record JAHQWK010000001.1, on the reverse strand, counting down.
CTTAAGTTCAGAGGATTTCACTTTATCATTTTTCATAACTTTTTTTATTGCATTAGTAAAATCTTCTTTTATTATAATATCTGCATCTCTTCTGATAGCAAACATTCCTGCTTCAATACAAATGGCTTTTATATGTGCCCCAGTAGCTTCGCCTGTCTCTCTAATACATGTTTTTAAATCAACATCTTTATGAATATTCAAAGACTTCATATGTATCTTAAAAATAGCTTCTCTTGCTTTTTCATCAGGAATAGGAAATTCAACTATCCTATCAAAGCGACCTGGTCTTAATAATGCAGGATCTAAAATATCTGCCCTATTAGTTGCACCAATGAATTTAACATCTCCTCTATTGTCAAATCCATCAAGTTCTGCCATCAATTGCATGAGAGTTCGTGAAACTTCTCTATCCCCCGAGGTTGCATCCTCCATTCTTTCAGCAGCAATAGCATCTAATTCATCTATAAATAATATTGTTGGAGCTTTTTGTCGTGCTAAATCAAAGATTTCTCTAACATACCGTGCACCCTCACCAATAAATTTCTGTACTAGTTCAGAACTGATCACTCTTATAAATGTCGCGTTTGTTTCACGAGCAACTGCTTTAGCTAATAAAGTTTTACCGGTACCAGGAGGCCCATAAAATAATACTCCTTTAGGTGGTTCAATACCTATTCTCTTAAATAAATCTAGGTTTTTTAATGGTAATTCAACTGTTTCTTTTATTTCTTGAATTTGTTCCTCCAGACCACCAATATCATCATAAGAAATATCCGGAATTGAATCTATTAATTCCATCCCTTTAACAAATGGATCTAAATTGGTAGGGAGAATTTCCACAATTTTTAGGGTATTTTGATTTAAAGCAACGCTCATACCCGCAGTTAATTTTTCAAATTTAAGATTGTGATTAACTTTTACTACAAAACTTGGACCAGAAGAACTTTTAACAATTACTCTTTCATTTCTATCATCTAATACATCTATTATCGTTGCATTCATTAAAGCAGGTTTTCTTATATGATCAAATTCGTGTCGTAGATTATTTAATTCTTTTTCCAATTTTCTCCTTTCAGTTTCTAATATGCTTATTTCACTTTCAAGATTACGAAGCCTTTTTTCAAGATGTTTGGTGTAGACAATCAAATGTTCTTCATTTTTAGTATCTTTGTCTTTTTTAGTATCTCTAGGGATTGATTGCATATTTATTTAATATAATTTTATTTTATCATTATGTTTCTATATATAGTACTTACATTTATTTTTATCTAAGATATATTTGGTACCAAATTGATATCTTTAAACGTTCTTAATTTTTTTAATTTTCTTTTAATCTAGGCCTAATAAACATCTGAAAACCTTATTTAATATGTCTTATTTTATACTAATTTGAATTTTTCCCACTTTTTAAAAGAACCAAACCCATCTATTTTCGAAATGAATTGTTTTGAATATTTATCAAAGGTAATTGAGAGATAATAAGAAGAAATATTCCTTTTAAATGATTTGTGTTGTAATGATTGAGCATAACTCTCAGTCAAAATCAAAACAACATTAATTGAATCTTCATGCTGACGAATAAAAGGAATGATTAGGCTCCATTTATGGAAGAACCTATATTCTTGGCTAATTGATTTAGCTAATTCATAAAAGATAATTTCATTTGAACCCTTCTCTATTTTCTGATTTATTAGTTCTTGTTTTTCTGAGGAAAATATATTACATTTTTTTAATTTAAACATAATGCTATTATTTGATTCTATTTTCTCATATATTAAATAGAAAAATGGAAAAAAGCCTGGAATGTATTTCTGATTGTTAGGTAAGCTCACTTGGATAAGTATTCTTAAAAAAGCCCTAATTCCAAAATATATTATGTAAATATATAAGTAAAAAAAAGCAAGACTCATAAATACTTGATAAGTGGATTTTATGAAGAAACTTACAATTAAAACTAAAATATTTATACCAGAAAAAGTAGCTAGTAGTGGATTGACAGCTCTATCCGCAAAAAATCGAAACTCTTTTTTAGAGATCGGATATATAATTGGGATTTTCGAGGCAGCAAAGAAATCTAATGATACATGGATGCTATAACCGATGAAACCAGCAGTCCAAACTTCTAAGAATGAAACGTCCATAAATAAAGAGATAATAAAACTCACAATTCCAGTAAAAAACAAACCTATTACATATGAATGTGAACCCGCTTTATGTGAAAAAAAATACATCTTTCGTATTTTTTGGAGTGGCTCCAAGAATACATCAAAATCGGGTAAAAAGGTCATAAGCCATAAAAGGATAATTGCTTCTGGACTTAAAAGGGTTAATGTAAATAAACCAGCTAATAACCCCATAAACATATGTGTGAAAATATCCATATAATGTTTAAATATAAGGCAGTCTATTTATACAATTCGAATATATTTAATTTTTATAGGAAGCAATCCTATTGTTAACTTTTCACTAGCATTTTTTGAAAAGTCTCATCCAATTTATTAATTATTTCTTTTAGTTTTAAAATAATGGGCAAATCTTTCATCGCTTTTTCCATAGATTTTCATAATAACTCTTTTGAATTTTCCATAATCTGGTCGTTCTTTCATAACATCAGCTCATCAATCAGCATGGACTACTATCGTTATTTCACTATCAGGATATAAGTTAAAATTTATATCATCATGTAAAGGCATGAATTCTTTATGTGGTCCATAAGCGTTTAACGCACAATCCTCATAAATTACATTCTCTTCAGCATCCCATATTAACTGAACAAAACTTTGAATTAAGCCTTTATATATGGGGAAAATAGATTTTTCAGGATTATCATAAATTTGTTTATCTAAAGTGCTTAAGACATCAATAATAGATCCTTTTTCAACAATATTTAAATTGTAATCAAGCCCATTTGATAACTTCTTTTCAGGATCTGGAGCAAAAATTGTTAACTTAATTTTCTTAATTTTTATAATCACCTTAATTAAATTTTATAAAAAGATTCTAAAGACTAAATAAGACCTTTAGCTTTAAGAAGTTTCGGTAATTCCTTTTTGAGTGTAAAAGATGAAGAAAATATTTTCTTTCCATCTACTACTATACATTTATTATGTAGATTGAGTTGTTTAGCTTCTATTGAATTAAGATTCTTAGTATCATAATCAATATGTTTTATAAAAGGTGTTAGTTCAACAAATACCCGATTCATAAATTTATCCCATTCACACGCACACGCATCTAATGGGACATAAATGTCAACTTTTAATTTTTCTGAATCTATTTCATCACTAATCTTTATCACATCCAAGAGATATTTTAATTGTTTTGATGAAGTCCCTTACATCTATCAGTACCACAATGAATACGCTTGGGCTCCCAATCTGGACTATCCTTACTATAGGGTGATTCTGAGTGATTACACCTCGAATGAGAAATTTGTCCAATAGCTTCTTTTATTATCTTGGTAATTTGCTTATCCATTTCTTCTTCAATCATAGCTATTCAGTAAAATAGTTGTTATTTTTTCAAGATTTCTATTCTTTAATTAATTATCTATTTCAAAATTAAAAAGATTAGGATTTCCAAAAACCTCTCTTTCTTAAAAATCGACCTAAATATACAATTAATAACATCACTGGAACCTCCCAGAATAATCCCATTGTAGTGCCCAATGCTGCGATTGAACCAATTCCATACATAGCAATAGCTGTAGCAATAGCAATTTCAAAATGACTTGATGAACCTATGATTACTGTGATAATTGCCTCGCGATACTTTAATTTGAATAGTTTGGTTATAATTATATTATATCCAACTACAATTACGAATCCAAGTAAGAGTGGAATTGAAATTAATAAAAGATAGCCTGGATTAGTAATTAGAACATTTCCATTCATAGAGAAAAGTAAAACCAGGGTTGTTAATAGTGCCATAATCGATATCTTTCCAACTATTGGTCGATAAATATTATTAAACCAATCTACGCCTTTAGACGATATTAAAAGTCTTTTGCTAATTATTCCTATTAGTAATGGAAGTCCAATGAAGATAAAAACCGAAACCAATAATAATAGCCAATCAACAGGAATATTTTGAATACCTGTTAATAATGCCACCATAGGAGCATAACCAAATATTATAGTTATCGTATTTAGACTTGTATTTACTACATTCTGTTCCTGATTACCTTTTGCCATCCAACCCCACACTAAAACCATTGCTGTGCATGGACTTGCACTTAGTAAAATAATAGCGAATACTAATTGTTCATAACCTTGTAAAAATATACGGGCCATAAGTAAACCTATAAATGGAGCCACTAACCAATTAGATACAAGTGTTAAAATTATTGGTTTAGGATTTTTCCCTAATTTTTTCAATTCCGAAACTTGTAAATTCAACATTGCTGGATACATCATTAGGAAGAGACAAATGCCTATTGGTATGGAAATCTGACCGATACTGAAAGAATTAATAGCTTGGCTAATACCAGGAATAACCTGAGAAAGAATAATGCCTATGAGGATACATAAACCTACCCAAAGTGGGAGAAATTTCTCGAAAAAGCTAATTGTTCTACCTTCTCCTTCTTCTTCACTCATGATATTTCAGTTTTTTTTAATTATTTTGATAAAGGGCAGTATTAATCTTAAATAACAAAATTTTTATTCAAATAAAAATTTATTGATTTGGATAAATAATTATAAAGTTGTTTATCCTATTTAAATATTGAATAATTAAAATTTTGCCTTAAAAGAAGTGTTTAAAATGGATATTGACCATGAGGAAGAAATTAAAGCTAAATTGATTAAATGTGAAGATGTGGAAAACCCAGATCAGCATTTTAAAAAATTAAGAGAGATTGGAGATCAATTAATTCAAAATTTTAGGTTTGATAATTTAAATAACTTTGTAAATGCCTTAGCGAATAAGAAACGTTTGATTATTATAAATGTTTTAAAAGAAAAAGATAGATGTGTATGTGAATTAGAAGCGGCTTTAGATGAGTCACAACCATCTATATCCCATCATCTAAAAATTCTTGAAAATGCTGGTTTAATTAAAGGATGGAAAAAAGGTAAGTTTACGCATTATGACATAGTTAAAGAAAAGATTTCATCTTATCTAGATTTATTAAATCAAGAATTAGCTTAATCTTATCCTTTTCTCTAAAATTAATAGTTTATAATTATTAAATTTAAAAATAAACTTTCTTACTTTGATCGTAATTCAAAATTTTGAAAAAAATATTTAAAAATCTAAAAAAACAAGTGAAAAATATGCCAAAACCGGTTCCAGATACTGAGGAATCCATGAACGAATGTAGAAAATTTTGCGGACCTTGCCCCTCATTCAAACCAAATCAACTCAATGAATTTGAGCCGCATGCTCTTTTCTGTTCAAGAGGACCATCTACTAAACCCAGAGATCAAATAGAAAATAAAGGGTGTAGTTGTTTTGGTTGTGGATTGTTCTCAAAATATGAGTTAGAAAAGGGATTTTTCTGTATGCCTTGGGAACAAAAATAATAAATTCTATCTCTTTTTTTTTTAATTATTTACTTTAATAAAGTAATGTGCGTGTTATTTTTAGTCTTCAAATTAATTTTTGAAGTTCTTCTTCCAAAATACGATTTTATAAATTTTACGGTTTTTGTCGGGGATCTAATTATCGCTAACTATGAGTACCGCTAAATATATATTTGTTAAATGTCTTGTAATTTATGTTCATAAAACTAAGGAAGAATTAAAGGAAAATTGTAAATGAAAGAATTAAATGACATTCCGGAATTTTCAAAGTATTTTAAGGTAATTTCACCTTCAGAAATTAATATTAATAAAGAAGATATTTTCTATCGGGATAAATATAATGATATTATTAATTTTCTCAAGGCTATGTTAACTAATCATGACGATCCAACTTTAAATGGTTATATAGAGCCAAAAGGAGCCATTTTAATTAATCTTAATCTCGGAACGGATATACTAGATTATATCAAACTAATTACTAAAAATTACTACTTAGATTTAATTGAATTTAACGATATTGAACTTCTTAAGAATCCTAATAAATTTTTAAAAAGTTTTATTTCAATATTAGAAGCTTTTGGAAAAGATGGAAAAAAAGAAGAGAAAACTGAAACGGATACGAGAGATCCTGATAAAGTTGAGGAAAAAAAAGTATTATTGATTAATCAACAACCTGTATTCAGACAAAAATTTGAAAATAAAAGTTTATTAGAAGTTTTTCTAAATGCTTGGCAAAACAAGAGTTTTGATTATAAATTTATTGACTCTAATTTAATTTTAGTTTGGATAAATTATGAGATTCAAGACATTAAAAGTGTGTCTAATAAAATATATTCTACCTTTGATCTTTTTATTAAAGTCCCATTATTGAATAGAATAGAGCGAGAAACTGTATTGAAAGATTTTTTAGAAAAAAACCCGAAAATAGTCTTCGATATTAATGATATCGTAAATTATACAGAAAATTGGGAAGTTAAAGACATTTTGCAATTGTTGAAAGTAGGAATATTCAAACATTTCTTAAATTCAGAATTGAATGAAATGAGCAATGAAATCACCGATGTTTTGATTGATATGATTGTTTCGGGTGAATATATTCCTAATTCTATGACTCAAAATTCAGAAAAAAACTCAAATATTGAGTTAGAGGCAGAGATTCATCAAAATAATGAAAAAATTCCGACCCAAATATTTAAAAAAGTAGAAGATATCAAAGATATTAGGGATTTTGTTAATGGAATTCGAGAATCACGAATTTCAGACTTCATGCTAAATCAATTATATGAAGATGCGGCTTCTAAGAATTATACAGAACTTACAATTATTATTGATAAATTAAATAAAAAAGAGCCGTTGGAGGATAATGATATGAAAATGTTAGCAAGATATCCATTTATTTTAAATGATTCTCCAAACAAAGCACAAATAAACTTAGAGAAGGCTAAAAAGAGGGTAGATCTAATAAAACAAGCGTTTGGTAAATGATAAATGAAAGGATGAGGTAATTTGGCTTCTAGATCACGAACAAATAAAAATGAAATCAATTCAATGGAAAATAAAAGAATTTTCATTAGAAAAGTAATTTTAGAAAATTTTTTATCTTTCCAGAAGGATGAAGTTGATTTCGGTAAATCAAAATTCGTGATTATTGTAGGCCCAAATTGGAGTGGGAAAACTTCTGTATTTCAAGCAATTAAGTTTGCTCTAGGGAGTAATGAAAGAGATGAACGATATAAAAAATGGTCTAATTTCATTAGAAATAGACAAAATCATGCAATGGTTGAGGTTCATATTCAAAATGTGGAAGAAATTATAAAAATAAGAAGATATGTTATTAGGGGGCAATCTCCATATTTCAATATTCAAAGAAAGAGTGATAATGACTTCAAAAAAATATCAGCTCAAGATATTCAGAAATTAATTTCTGATTTAAATATCAATCCAGATAATCAGTTTGCGATTGTTAGCCAGGGGAAAATTGATGCTATTAAAAATTTAAAACCAACAGAATTATGTACTTTTCTTGAGGAAGGTATTGGATTAAAAGAGTTGAGAGATGAAATTTTACAACAAAAAACTAATGTACTAAATTTAAACAATAACCTTCAATCATTAAAAAGTAGAAAAAACACATTAAATATTAGCTTGGAGCTATTAAATCCTAAATTGGAGCGCCTAGAAAAAAAGCATAAATTGTTAGATATTAAAACGAAATTTACTGATGAGCTCTTATGGGCCAATAGAGATCGCTTAGAGAAAGAAATTATAAATATTGAAGAGATAATTAAAAATGTTAAATCTGTATTAGATGGAATTAAGAAGAAAAAGGAAATTTCCGATAAGGAAATAAACGCATTAATAAATAAAATTTCAGATAAGGAATTAAACATTAATAAACTTTCAAAAGAAGTTGGGGCGCTAAGTTATAAAAAGAAAGATTTAGCTGCAAAAATTCAAAATTGGCAAAAAGACAAAATATTAGCAAAACAAGAGTTAGACGAGCTATCAGCAAAGATTAAGGAATTCAATAGATTAATTGATAATTTCGAGAAACAGAAAAGTAGTATGGAAAACGAATTAAAAGCAATAAAAAAGGAAACTAAAAATGCAGAATTACATATTGATAAATTAATAACTGAACAGGACCAATTAATAAAAAAAATAAAGCAAAATAGGGAACTTCTTGATAAATTCAATCAAATAAATCTTGAGAAAAAAGAAAGATTATCAAAAATCCAAGAGAATGAGAAATCAATAAAGGTTTTTAATGATGAGATTAATCAGCTTTTTCAAAGTTTTAAAGATATCGAGCACAAATTAGAAAAAAATAAATGGTTTTTAGAAAATCCCTCCAAAAATCTAATAACTCAATTTGATAGAGAACTGAAAAGAGCATCATTAAGATTATTTGAAATTGAATCCGAAATAAAGCAGTTAGATTTCACAAAATCTAAAAAATTAAAGAAATTAAAGATATTACAGGCTTCGCTTAGAGAACGACGAGTAATTCTCCCTTCAAGTATAACTATTCTTAAAGATGAGATAAAAAAAAGAGGATTAAAAGTAAAGGGGCCTATTATTGATTATTTAAAATATAATGATGAGTTAAGCTATGCTATAGAATCAGTTTTAGGTGAAAGATTGCTCTATAGTTTTGTAGCTAACGATTGGGATACCTTAAACTTGTTAAAGAGACTAAAAGATAAATATGGTGCATACTGTAATATTTATCTTCCTAAAAATATAAGTATTACACCCCTTATGAAAATTTCTGCTACTGATGTGGTTGGTTATTTAGCTGAATTAATTAAAATCATTGATGATGATATTGATATTAAAAAAGTTATTTATTCAAAAATAAAAAATTGCCTTGTTGTAAGTGATTACCACTCAGGGAGACAAATCTATCAAACACTCAATTTCAAAGGAAAATGTGTAACATTAAAGGGAGAACAAATAATTTCTTATAAATATGTCTTTGAAACACCGTATTTAAAAAGATTAAAAGGATTATTAAGTGCTGGTACTCAAAAAGAGCAATCCAAGGTATTAGAAGCTGAAATAAAGTCTTTAAATGATACCATTTCAGAATTAAGAGTTGAACAAGCCAAATTAGATACAATACAAAAAGATACATTTAAAAAAAAAGAGTCTTTCAATGATCTCCTCTACAATTTTAACCAAAAACAAAGAATTACATCAAAAAAGAATCAGTTATACAATCAAATGCATGAATTAGAAAATATCAATTTAGACCTTAAAAGTGAAATTAAAGAACATGATTATCAAATTAAAGAGTTAAAATCTCAAACAGATCCAGAATTTTTCAAGTGGAATGACAGGATTAAAGAAATACCTAATGAATTGACTTTCCTCAATGAAGATAAGAAAAAATGGGATTTAAAATTAAGTGAAAATTTAGAAATTCTAAAAGAAGTAAAAGATAAATTAAATAAACATACATTTGAAAAGAATTCAATACAAAAAGAGCATGAAACAAAAAAAGAAGCTTTTCAGAAAGCAGATAAAACGGCATTTAATATATATCGTCAGTTAGAAAATGTGGAAGAGGAAATTAAAATAACTGAAGATGAAATTGCTGATTTAAAAGGAGAAATAATATTATTAAAAAACAAAAAGAGTGATTTAGAGAAGAAGAATATTCAAATAACCTTAAACTATGAGCAAGAAAATATCAAGTTAACCTCTTATAATCAAGATCTTGAATCAAAAAAGAGTGATTTAGCTAGAATTAATTCAGAAATAGGTCCTTTAATCTCAGAAAAAATAATTAAAATTCGTTCTATAGAGGAAATTAAAACCGATATTTCTAAAATTGATAAAGAATTACTCAAATATTTAGATGTTGAAGATTCTATTCTGATTGAGAAAGACCAGATATTAACATCTCTTAAGGAAATCTCAAAAAATCAAAATAACTTGGAGAAAGATGTTAAAGCAGCAATGAAAACAGAAAATAAAATGGAAAAAACATATTATCAAAAATTTAGTGTCTTGCTAGATAATCTCCAAAAGAGGGTTAATCAAAAATTTGAAGATTCTCAGATTAAATCTTATTGTTATCTTGGATTAATAGGAGATTTTGAAAACTTAGGCGTTGATATTAAAGCAGCGACCTCAAAAGAGCAATTAAAATCTTTTACTGCGTTAAGCGGAGGGCAGGTTTCTCTTATTTCAATATGCTTGATCTTATCTTTGCAAGAAATTAAGCCTTCTGCACTTTCTATGCTTGATGAACCCGGGATGTTTTTAGATGAAAAGAATTCAGAAGTAGTATATCAATTAATTAAATCAACATTAGAGCAAAATCCGATTCAGTTATTTATGTTCTTACCAAAATCTTCAAATTCATTATTCTTGCTTGCAGAAAAACTAATCGGGATAGCAAGAGTAGGAAAAAAAGAAATTTCTTCCATATTTAAACCAAAAATTATAAAGATTAAATAGGATTCAATAAAAATGCAATACAAAGATTTCTCTGAAGAAATAAATAAAATGATTGAAACTATTAAAACAAGAGTCCTTTCCGGAGAGATTTCTCTTTTAGATATAGAATTAGTGCCAATTTTTGAGAATTTAAAAGATTCACTTAATATCTTTAACTTAAACAAATATTCTATGACTTATAAGAGTGCCTTTCATCTTCTCAGTCAGAAATTTGAAGAATTAAGAATATTTCTAGACTTTTTAGATAATAAAGAGAAATTTATCGATTTTTTAAAAACAAATCCAAATGATTTAGAAATTCATCAATTATTAGATGATTGCTGGAGAGCTCCTTTTAATGTTGATGCAATTTCTTTAAAATTTCTTGAATCGTCTAAAGATAAATTGGTTAATGAGAAAAAGGAACCTTTGATAATTGAACCTATTGATAAAATAGATTTTAAAGCAAACTTTTTATTAGAAATACCCAAACAGAAATTTACTGAAAAAATGATGACTTTTTTTGATTTAATTAAAAGCAAATTACCGTGTTCTTATGACGAAATTTTTGAAGATGAACATGATCAAATAAAACTCTTTGAATATTTCGTATATCTTTTACATCTACTCCAATTGGGGAAAATTAAATTTCAAAAAGAATCAAATTTTTTATATTTAGAAGAGAGATGAATCACTATGAATGAATTGACAGTTTTGATGTATTTATTAAGTAGAAAAACATACAAATCTAAGATAGGAGCTACTGAAGGAGAAATTCTTAATGCTTTAAATGTTAAAGATAAGAATAAGTCGATTTATTTTCAAAATTTAATAAATAATTTATCTAATTATCTTGAGCCTTTAAATCTTCAAATTAGATTTAACCCTCTGAACTCATATTGGTATATTTCTTTCGATCCAGAAACAAATGAAATTATATCAGCAAATCCATTTAATGGAAACCCTAGATTAGCAGCAACATTATTTTGTACCTTAATATGTTGTTTTAATAGTTCCGGGGAAACTACAATTCAAAAAATCAAAGATATAAGAAAAAAAAAAGGAGTTTTAGAAGATATTAAAGAATTAAAAAGAATGGGATTTGTCACAATTGAAAAGAATTTGAATAAGGTGAGCCTAACTCCTTTAATTGGGTATCTAATAGATTTAGAAAAGCTTTTTCTAAAAACTGCTTTAAAGTTGAGAAAGTAGAATAAAATAAATTCCTGAAAATTAATATTTACTGTTAAGTAGTAATTTCTAAAATCATTTCTGCGACTTGGTTATTATATATTTCAACATCTTCAAATCCTTCAATGGTTTCACCACAGGTTATGAAAGTATCATTAATAGCTATCTTTCTTTTTTCAAAGAAATCATTAATTTGCACTTTCACCTCATTAAGCTTTTTCTCTTTGTCACCTTCAACCAAATCGATTTTATTTATACAGACATAAATTTTATCTGGAAAAAACCTAACATCATTGAAAAACTCAAATTGAGTTGTTAGGTCTCTATCGAGGGAAAATACGGCTATAATCTGTGTTGCAATACGGGAAATTGTTATGATGCCCATCTTCACAACGGCACGAGCTCTATCTCCACCAGGTGCGAAAATTGTATGCGCTCTGTTTGTTGTGTCTTCTCTAAACACAATTCGGTTTGGATGGATTGTTTTAGTTTCTTTTTCGTTAAGAGAATCCTCCTTTTCTCCTCCCGGAACTGTGGCTTCTCCAGAGAAATCCGCTTTAACAACTGAACATTTTATCCCACCTTTAACTTTTTCAATATCACCTTTTTTCAAATATCTCACGAATAACCTTAGGATACTAGTTTTTCCAACACTCACATCCCCCAGGAGTCCAATATTTACCATCCCCTAAACTTCACCTTCTAATAATTTATTTAATAGTAATTCATAATCAGGTATTAAAAATTGTTCAAGTAAAGCGTTATTATGAGCATGAATAAGTGCTACTAAAATTTCCTTTACGTTCTTTACATTTTTTGAAAATTTAATTAAATTCTCTCCAGTAGGTTCTCCATTAAAATCGTTTGGCTGCTCATTAAAACCAAATTTTGCAAGTTCTGGTATTGCATTAAAGAATCCGAAAGCAGAATATCCTTGATATTGAAAAAAAACAAAAAATCTTGTCTTTATATTCCTAATAACTTGAGATAAATATGCCGAAGGATAAATTTCTCCTAAAATTAGATCTTCCTCTTGTTTAATTACAAAATATGGAGAGATAGGAGATACTTGCGACCCATACATTTCCTTTGGAGGTATAGAAATAAATGGCAGTTTTTCTGAGACAATAGTCCAGAGATCTTCTCTTTTCTTTTCTATTAAGATATCTTTAATTTCATCATATGCAAAATAAAAATCTGATTGTAGTGCTAATAATGAGCTTAAATAAACTGATAATGAAGCAAATGTTGCTTCTAAAACTGGTCTTCTTCCTCCATTAGCTTCTGAAGGCTTTACAGCACCCTTCCAAGCTCTTAATCCAGAATATGCAAATGATTTCACATCAAAAAAAGCCCCTGAAAGAAATAGGAAGGAAGGCGCTTCACCTCTTTCACCAGTTAAAAATTCTAAAGATTTTTTAATTAAAACACTCTCTAATTTTTCATCATGAAATTTTGAGTGGATTACTGGCATTTGGAGCCATGATTTTTTCTTTGCCATTGTTAATGTATTCCATATGGTAAATTGGTTAAAATAAATATGAATTGCTGTATAATTAATTTTTCCTATTTTAATTAAACAATATATTATCTCAATATAATTTTTTGCAGACAGAAAAAGATATGGTTATATTCAAATAAGTATATTAAAATTACCAAAAATTGTGTTAATCTATAGAATTTATGGATGCTAGTGTAATTTTTTTAATATTAAATTTATCAAATAATTAGCAAATTCGTATTTGAAATTAAAAAAAAAAGGAAATTTAATTATTTTTGATTTGTTTTTCTTTTCTGTTTTATTATTATAATTATCGAAAGACCGATCATAGAACTAATAAAGATACCTATCTCATAACCGGGAATACCACCAGGTAGTTTATATGGGTTAAAATGGTCAGGGGCATAGTCATAATAGAAATGTATGAATATAGTTTCACCTACCAACTTTTGTGTAGTAACCCAAGTACGAGCAAAATATGTAGTAGTAGCATTGATTTCAAAATCCGTTTTTGAAATGTTTGCTGTAATTACGCTACCTGAGCCATTACCGATAGATTCCGCAAAGTTTTTATCAGTAGAATAACCAGCACCGGTCCAATATTCTCTAACACTACTATAAGTTAGATACCTAATAAAAAAGACATCAAAATTTATTGACCCAGTCCAATTTTGATATGAAACTTTGTAATAAGGATATGTGAAGTTTTGATTTGCTTTATAGTAATCGTAATCCAAATTTTCAAATAAAAAAACCTCACCAAGTTTATACGCTGGAGTGATGTATCCGCCCCAATCACTCAAATTACCCGCAACGGTCAAATTAATAATTTGATTCCCAATTTGATCCTCGACTTCAAATTTAACAATATCAATTTCATCAAAATAATCACTAGGATTTACAAAATCTTTGTAAACATCATTCTCAGGATCTGTAATTGTATCTTTAGTCCCAGAAACAAAAATTATACTTTGGAGTGATAAAGAAATTAAAATAATACTTAAAACCATTAAAATTGAATATTTTCTTTTTATCATTTTCTTTAAAAATTATGTTTTTTATTTAATTGGAATTTCTTATACAAAAAATCTTAATATTTTTAATAGATTTAAAATAAATTTATTCAACCTTTTATTATAAAACTTACTAAATCAAATATCAGAAGAGACTTCACTTGCTAAAAGTTCTCTCATTTTCAACGTAATTAAATCATATTCATCTATAGATTTTAATTGAGAAATTATTATATGTTCAATTAACTCAGAATTTTTAAAGTATTCATAATTCAAACTCATATCTTGATTAGTTTCTTTAATCTTAATAAGAGCTCCTTTTAAAAAAGTACGGATGAAAATCTCAGAAGTTTCTTTAATTGATCTCTTCTCTGGGCCAATAAATTTAATCTCAACCCTATTAAAATCATAAAAATTTAAAATACATAATAATTCCTCATCATTACCTTTACTTTTAGAAAAAATCTTTCTTTTTATATTAGTTCCTTCAACTTTTTCTTTTGATATTTCTTTAACGAAATATTCTTCTTCAGTTGGCTTATCTGCTTTTTCAATTAATACTTTTGAGTAAATTTCGTCTGCGCTATGAAATGACTTACTTGATATAAGAGAATTTAAGAGATTTAAAATATCTCTTAATTCATTTATCTCTGATTTTACCTCTTCAAGTTCTTCTTTTTTCTTGTAGTAAAGATTTTGAATCTTACTTAGCATACGTGATAGTTTCTCAATTTCATTTTCAGTGTCTTTAGCATTCATTGATTTCATATATATTTTATAAGAACTTAAATTTATTTAAAAATTAGTGCTATAGATTAATTAAGTAATTTATTTTAAAGTGAAATTGAAATGGAATCAATGATTATAACTCCAAATTCAAAAGACCCAGAAGTTCAAATTCTATCTACTGAATTCGAAAAGCGTGGCTTTAAGGTTCAATACTTTATTCCATCAACAATAAAGGTAGGTGTTGGTTTCCAACGTAGTTTTTACAAACAATTTGAATCTCTTAAACCTAAAGCAGCTCTTGTAAGAGGATTTGGAGCAGCAGTTACTCAAAAGATATTTTTTAGGCTTGATATTTTAAGAGCTATAGAAGAATATGATGTCAAATTAATCAATTCAAGAGAAGCATTAGAGATTGCTAGTGACAAATTTTTAACATCGGTTTTTTTAGAAAATTACAACATTCCTACACCAAAAACGATAATTTGCGAAGATCCACATAAAGCTTTAGAAGCTTTTGATGAATTGGGAGGAGATTGTGTCTTAAAACCTCTGTATGGATCAAAAGGGATAGGAATAATTAGGTTGAACGATAGAAGTTTCGCTGAAAATGTTATTTATTCCCTTGGTCAGATAAATCAAGTTTTTTATTTGCAAGAATTTGTTGAACATTACAATCGAGATATTAGAATTTTAGTATTAAGAGATAAGGTTATCGCCGGGATGTATAGGGTTAGTGATAGCTGGAAAACCAACATCTATGCTGGTGCGAAAGCAGAACCTATAGAAATATCAAATGAAATGGAAAGACTCGCAATTAATGCAGCAAAGATAACTAAAACAGAAATTGCTGGAGTTGACATAATAGAGAGTGAAAATGGACTTTCCGTTCTGGAGGTTAATTCAATTCCTGGATTTACTGCATTACAAAAAGTTACAGATATAAATATCGCAAGTGAAATTATTGATTACTTTCTAAAAAGTGCTAGTAACTAGTATTTTTGTATAGAATAAAAAGAAAAAAATTTGAATTATGTTTAAGAATTCATTTCTCGAATTTTTCACTATAAAACTTCAATTAAACCAATAAGAGCTGCGATGATTAAAAGTACGCAGGCTAATATTCCACCAGCAAAAATCACAAGTAATATTCCTAAAACAAATAAAAATAACCAATGAAATGGAAATGGATTATTAGGGTTAATTGCAGTGTAAATTGTTATAACAGAGATAACAATTCCAATAATTGCATATACTATGTCATAATATCCGACATAATGTGGAATGATCCACGGAATATCAGCAATTGTAAATATTTGACTAGCTAAAGCTACTAAACCCCCAATAACAGTTAAGAATTTCATTATACTATCATTTTTGTATTTCTTAGCCATTTGATATCATCTCGTTTGAAATAATGATTTTTAATAAATTTCTAAATTATAAAAGAATTTAATGTTTTCCTTTCTAGTATATCAATCAATTTAGAATGTGATTAATAAAACTTTATTTAGTATATAAACCAATCTAATAATTATGATTCCTAAGAATAATCATTCAAATAATAAGATTTTTGCACATACCTATTCTATTGTTGCTAGGGATCCTAAAACAGGAGAAATGGGTGTTGGAGTCCAAAGTCATTGGTTCTCAGTTGGCAGTCTTGTTTCATGGGGAGAAGCTGGATTGGGTGTTGTAGCAACACAATCATTAGTTAATAAATCGTTTGGTTTACGGGGACTTGATCTATTAAAGCAATGTATGACACCTAAAGAAGCTGTAGAGACCCTTCTTTCTGATGATGAGGGAAGAGATGTAAGACAAGTTGCTATTTTAGACACTCAAGGTAGAGTGGCTACACATACAGGATCGAAATGTATAAAACAAGCTGGTCATATAATAGGTGATAATTTTTCTGTTCAAGCAAACATGATGCTTTCTGACAATGTATGGCCAGCAATGGCGGAAGCTTTTGAAAAATTCAACAATTTATCATTACCGGAGCGAATAATTAAAAGTTTAGAAGCTGCTGAGTCTGTTGGAGGAGACATAAGAGGGAAACAATCTGCTGCAATATTAGTAGTTACTGGTGAATCGACCGAGAATAAATGGGAGGATCCTATTATTGATCTCCGAGTAGAGGATCACATTGAGCCATTGAAAGAATTAAACAGACTATTGAAAATATTTCGAGCATATGAACATATGAATAATGGTGATCTCGCGATTGAAAAAGGTGATGTGGGTAAGGCACTTGAAGAATATAATGCTGCCATGGAAAAGATTCCAGACAATCTTGAAATGAAATACTGGACAGCAGTATCTTTGGCGAATAATAAAAAAATTGATGAAGCTCTAGTCTTATTTAAAAAGATTTTTAAGAAAGAAAAAAATTGGCGTTTACTTACAGAAAGATTACCAGAAGTAGAGTTATTGAACGTTAAAGAAGATGATCTAAAGAGAATTTTATCATTAAAATAGTTTTTCAAGCAGTTCAATGATTTTCATTGCATAATACCGTGATATTTTTGTATTTTAAATATGAACATGATTAAAAAAAAAATGTGATTGAAGAAAAAATATTACAGTATAAGAATGGAATTACTACTGCAAAAGAGTTATCTAAAGGAAAATATGTTGATCACGTTTATTATAATAATCTAATTTCGAAATTTCAGAAGATCTTAAAATTTTATGAAGATTTAAAAGCTTGGAAGGAATTTTCAGAAAAATAAACTCAAAAACTTTTACTCTTTTTCTTTTCACCAGTATTATACAATTTTGTATTGATAAAAGGAAGTAAAGCACATATTACAGCGTGGGTTAGAATTTCTGTTCTTATTATAGTATTTTTACTTAAAAAACTGATAGTTCCCGACTTATTTTTCAAATTTTTATTGTTTGCTAGTTTTCCTATGAAAACTAACTTGTAAACATTAAAATTCTATATCTACTAAATGCTAATTAGACAGCATTTATTTTTGTTGGATTTAAAGAACCCACACAGATATACATTTTAGCCATGATTAAAATTCAGAATCTTCAAGTTGAAATAAATTAAAGCTAAATTCTTTTCTTAATATTTCAAACAGTTTATTCATAGGTAACCCAATTACATTAGATGCCGATCCATTAATTTTTTTTGTAAACAAGCTTGCTTTGTCTTTTATTGAATAAGCTCCAGCTCGACCTTTCCATTCACCATTTTTAATATAAAGTTTAAGTTCTTCGTCAAAAAGATTAATAAATTGAACATTTGTAGTAACGGTATCGTCTATTATTTTTGGATTATTAGTTTCAGTAATAGCTATTCCTGTTATTAGTTCATGAGTCCTTCCATTTAATTTTTTAAGAATATTGAATGCTTCTTCTTCATTTTTCGCTTTCCCGATAATTTCTCCATCTAGTACTACTACAGTATCAGCGGCAATAATTATTGCATCTAAAGTGTCGTCCAAGAAATTCTTTTTTGCGAGTAATGCTTTTGCTTTTGCGAGTTCTTTTACTAGGTTATGTGCATCTGAAATCTTTACTTTATATATATCTTCATTAATGTTTGTAATGAAGGTTTCAAATGGAACCTTTGCTCTTTTAAGTATTTCACTTCGATCAATGGATTTTGAAGCTAATATAATCTTTTTCAAGTTATTTCCATTTTCTTTGAATTGAAACCTAACTTATTATAAGATCATTTTTTTAGTAAATCTTTACATATAGTTTATTTCAAAATTAATAATGTCTCTTCTGTTGATAAAACATATATTTAATTAATTTTAAAGACCAAGTATATACTAATTATATTTTCGACTATCAAAATTATGGAAAACTTTCCTTTTTGGTATTTTTTAATTATATTATCTTTTTTCTTTATTATTTTCATTTATATGCATTTTTCGTATAAACCAGATATCCTAAATAATATTTTTGGAATTGGCTCGTTATTTTTTGTGTTTATTCATCTTATAATATTTATTTCATTGATGAATCAAGATATTGGGCTTCAACCATTTTTTGTACCTTTATGGCTTATGGTCTTAGGGATTCCACTAATTACTGTGGCAGTATTAATCATAATCTCTACAGGAGTAGCTTTTTTTATTAAAAAAGTCGTTAACAAAGATTTATCAAAATTAATTAACAAAGTAGAAGAAAAGTATAAAATGTGGAGTAAAGCTAAAAAAGATACTTTTAGAAAACTCAATCATGTTTTAATCTTCATAGGTCTTCTAATTGTTTGGTTTATTGGACTATTTGTCGTCAAATCCTTTACTGGTACTTCAGCTGGGATGATTCCTGAAGAAAATAACATGCTTATGGTATACTTCAGAATATTGAATAAACCAAATTCGATTAGCGATGTTCTTTTTTCATTTGGATGGTTTTATTATCTTTTATTTTTCTTTTTTTATATTTTATGTTTATTCATGATTGCTAATGAAATTACCAGAAAATCTAGTTTTCTTAATTTTCCTTTTAATGTTTTTCCTAAACTATACCTATCTTATGAAGAAACACAAAGTTATGGAACTTATCTATATTTTGCTATTGGCCAAATGTTTACTGCTTTTACTTGCCCCCCTATGATATTTTTTGCTATATTGGGTATTAGTTCGATTAGTGATTTAATGTCAAGTCAAGTTGGTATAAGATATGGGAAAAGCTATATATTATGGAATAAAAATAAGACATGGGAGGGAACTATAGCCGGATTATTAACCACCTTTTTGATATGCTTTTTTTTTGTTGGTGTTTTTTGGGCTCTAATCTTTACTTATTTATTTTTGATATTTGACATTTTAACAAACAAACCAATCAAAATATCAGATAATCTTCTAATCCCGATTGGGTGTAGCGTGGCTTATTTATTAATCAGATTCATTTTTGATTTTAATTATTATTCAATTATTATAAACTGGATTTAAATGTGAGTTTGAGATCCTTTTAGAAGCAGAAAAAATTTAAATCATTCACCTTTTAAGGTTAACAATATGTATTTTTTGCCTACAAGCTTAATTTTAGTAGGATATTTTATCTTAACCTTAGTTTATACAATAAAGAATAGAAAAAATAAAATTAAAAAACACTTATTTCTCAATGAACTATTAATTGCAGTATTATTTTTGATGGCGGGAATTATTTATCCATTTATGTATCGTTCTCATTCACCTAATTTGAGTCAGAATTCATTAAATTTTTTATGGTTATTTACTTCTGTCGTTTTTTTAATTGAAATGGGAGTATGGGCAATAACTTTAATATATAATACTGTTATTTCAAAAACGAATCCTGAGATTATGGCAGATAGAGATTATGGTAAATTTTGTGAAGAATTTGACAATAATTGGGTTGATGACTTAAAATCTGAAGTCGGTCGTAAATTTCTGCACCTTTTTACATGTTTTGTAATTTTTTTCTTTTGGACATTAGGAACTGTCCTTAGTGATCTCGGTGTTTTAACTCAATGGGGTTTAGATAATTATAGTTTTTCCTATTGGTTAACAATTACTGTTGGTTATGGTTTTGTGTTTATGTTCCAAGTAGCCGACCTTGCTCGATTAAATAAATATTATATGCTTCCAAACTGGGCTAAAAAGTGGTATTTAGATATAAAACAGAATGAATTGCATACATTTATAGCCTCTATTCCATTAGTTTTATCTTTTTCACCATTCATTTTTGCGCCGTTTCCGATTTTTGCTGCTGTTGCCTTAATAACTACTGGTTCAGATGGAGTTGCTTGTATTATAGGGAAGAAATATGGAAAACATAATCTTAGGACAAATACAAAAAAGACTGTTGAAGGTCTTATCGCCGGTGGCTTAACGACATTTATAATAGTTTATCTAATTTCGATTTTCTATCATCCTTGGATGCCTATTGCTATCGAGAAAATTATTATTATGAGTTTTGCTGCTACTTTATTATTTATGCTTATAGATGCTTATACCAAGAATATTTCTGACAATATATTAAATCCATTGTTGACTGGGTTTGTTATGTGGATAATATTTTTACTCTAAAATTAGAATCTATCAATTATTTGTGATTTTACCCGCCAAAATAAACATAAATAAAAACAATTTGGTCTCCATCTTTTAGCTTGGTTTCTAAAAATTTATCATGTTGATAACTTCTTCCATTAATAATAATAGAAAGAAGTTTGTTAAATTTTCCCTTCTCTCCCTTTTCCCAAACTAAATCTGTAAATCTATCTCCAAACTTTTGTCTAAAAAATTCTATCAATTCATTTAAAGTTAGTTCTTTATCAAATTCAAGTGTTTCAAAAAGATTTTTAGTTATCTCATTAAATGGTGGAGAAAATTCAAGACTTAATTTCAAATTTTAAGCAAACCCTTCAATTCACTTAGCTTAAGAATTTAAAGGTATTAAATTATTAAAAATTTGATGTTAATAAAAAATAAAAAGAATAAAGAAGTTTTAAAATAATGATTTGTACTTAATCATCTTCTGCTTCTTTAATTGCTTTCTTGACGCCTTTTTTCACGCTACCTTTTTTAACTGCTTTTTTCACACCTTTACCAGCAGCCTCACTACCTGTGACATTTTCAACAAGTCCTCCAGTAGCCTTGGCTAATCCTTTTTTTAATTTTTTTCCAAATCCTCCCATGAAGGTTAACACTCTCTTTAATTATATTGTATAATAATTCTTTATAGTTGTGAGTATATTCTTATAATAAAATAATGTAAATTTAGCTATTTCAAATATTTGGATAAAGCTGATATAAAAATTTATAATACTCTATAGAATTTTATTAAATTTGTAATAAATAAATTCTAATAGTGTAAACAGTAAATATCTATATCATTCTAAACTGAAAAAATCTTAAGGAATTGTTCAAAAAATGGCTAAAGTGTTTTTTATTTCTAAAAATAGTATTAGAGATGCATGGCTTTCTGTTGTTGGACAGGTATTATTTTTTGGTGATGATATTAAAACTGAATATGATAAGCCGGAAGACCCACCTTCAAAAGACGCTACGGTTTTAATAGAGATTACAGAACCATTTAGTAGTCCTATTATGCGTAAAGATAAGATCATGAAAATTAGATCGAAATTCGGTAATTCTTATGAAGTTTATGGTTGTTTAGCAGATATATATTTAATCGGTTCTATTCAGAGTGGATATATTGAAGAAATCATGGATGGGATAAATGACAATTTATTAAGTGAGTCTGATGTGAGTTTTCCATACTCTTATCATGATAGAATTTACAATTACGCTCCCTTCTCTCTTGAAGATACGATTCATAAAAATTATGATCTCAAAATTATCAATAATGAGTTTGTGAAAGGACATCAAAAGTTAATAAAAGCTGACAAGGTAAAAAGTACACCTGAATCTAATATCTGGAAATTGAAAAATGGTGTTGAATTTGATTTAGATAAAAAAATTTCAGAACAAATTGGAATTGAAGAAATTCCAATCGCTCTATTCGAATTTCCGAGAATTAATCAAATCAATTATATTATACAAAAATTAAAAGAAAAACCATATAGCCGTAGAGCACAAGCGATAACATGGAGACCGTTAGTTGATCCTTTTCACATTGATCCTCCTTGTTTACAAAGAATTTATATGCGTATAAAAGAAGGAAAATTGATAATGCAAACAACTTGGAGAAGTAGAGACTTATTTAGAGCTTGGGAAGCTAATGTAAATGGAATGATTAGAATTCAAAAATTTGTTGCTGATCAATTAGGAGTTGATATAGGTCATTATCTAGACTTTAGCAATTCTCTACATATTTATGGAAATACTATTTCTGAAGTAAAAGATATGATATCTCGCATGAAAAATAAAGGAGAACTACCAGAAGAGGTTATTAAATTAATGGAAAATGAATAATCTTTCATTTTTAATCATTTGAGAATTAATAGAATATTAAATGATTCTTTTTTTTTGAAAAAAGTTGTTTGAACCAATTATTTTATTACTCTTATAAGAGAAATAACAATGAACATATAATATTTATATACTATTTATTTTATTATCTTTATAATTCTCCAAATAATTTAGCAAGTCTTTTTATTAAATTGTTTTAAAACTAATTAGGGTAATCAATTTTGGCTGAAACTATTAGTATAATGGCTAATTGTCCGCATTGTAAAAAGATTATAATTTTTGACATTAATAAGGAACTAGTTTCTCGTTCTAATAGTTATCCCATTCCCTTTGTCATAGAACACTGTAAAAAGACATTAATTGCTTATGTTGATGCCCACTTTAAAGTCCGTGGGGTTCAACCTGTTTTTAACATTTTAGAGAAGAAAAATATCCAAGTAGAGAATAATCACATTAAGGCAAAGCTTATGACTTCTGATTTTATCTCTAATATGTCTTCTGAAGAAAAAATAATTCTAACCTGCGATTATAACTGTGATTCTTTAAAAAAGCAAAATATACCCAATATTCTTGAGAAACAAATAATCATGATTATAGCAAAATACAAAGAGATTAGTATTGCTATATTGATTAAGGAGCTTTCCAATATCGAAAAAGCAATTAATAGAAAAATAGATCAAGATGCAATTCTTAAAGTTACTGAAAAGTATATTAAAAAAGGAATTATAAAAAAGCAAATTGTAAAATTTCAGAAAGATTTTATAGAATTTAAAGATTTAGAGTTACCTAAAGAGGGGGTAAAAGATACCAATATTTAAAAAAAGAGATATAATAACTACAGATCCAACCTACCTAAATAAAATAATTATTGGGTTAGGATATGGATTAATTAAAACAAGAGATTTCATCCTAAACAAAGAATTCAGTGTTTCTACACAAGATGCAATGGACGCATTGAGCATCTGGATTGGTCGAGAAATAATGAAAGAAATGTTAGACAAAAAGCTTATTAAAGTAAGTGATAGTGATGAAAAATTAATAAACGCACTAATGGGTGTCATTAACCTTGCTGAAGAATTAGATGTGGATGTTGATGAAGAAAAGGTTAGATTAGTAGTTCAAAAATGCTTAATTTGTCCAAAAAGAATAGGAGGTTATGATCTCGAAGGAAATACCGCATGTCCAGTGGGAGGTATTTTAACAGGAGCGATATCTTATGCTAGGGGCATAGATCCTCACATTACTAAGAATAGACTTCAAGCTGCTGAAATATGTCATATTGAAATGGATTTTACTATTTAATATTTTTTTTTTTTAATGTTTATAAAACTAAAAAATCGTTAAATTTTGGTTAAGCAGAGGTAAAAAATAGATTAAAAACACATATTAATGAATAAAATTATCAAATAGGTGTAAATTTTTTTAAATATAAAAAACTCTTCCTAAACATTAATCATAATCGGATGAGTTAATTCTTAAGAATATTAGTGTTAATGAATTATCAAAGAAATGAACAAATTACCAATAATAGAGGATTTACTAGCCCATTTGCTTACTGAAGTTCCAGATATATCAGCGGCTTTAATTGTAGATTTTAATGGTTTTATTGTAGCAAAAAAGTCAGTAAAAGAATTCAATGAAGATTTAATTGGAGGTATAATGACACTTCTAGATCAAACGCTAAATAGAATTAAAATATATACAAACACAGAATTAGGTAGTGGTTCTTTTGTTATGGATGATTTTCATTTGTATTATATAGAATTAGGGAAAAGTTCCAACGCTATTTTTGTTTTAATTGGAAGTCCTTATTCTCATTTAGACAAATTCTTACCTTATTCTCATATCATAGCTAATCAAGCATCACTGATATTGAATAATTTTGATCCTTGTTCGATCACTCCAAAATTAAATCAAAATGATGATTTAGCCTTAACCACAAATTGTAGAAACATCATTGTTATAGGATCTGAAGCTGTTGGCAAAACTGCATTGATGGGAATGTATAAAAGGGATGTGTTTATAGAAAAATATAACCCTACAATTGGAGTTTCAATAATAGAGAAGGAATTACAGATAACTAATGATATTAACCTAAAATTAAATCTATTTGATTTATCAGGCTTAAAAAGCTTTGGAAAAGTGCGGAGATATTATTATAAATATTCTCATGCAATTCTTATTCTATTCGACTATTCTAAATTTGAAACCCTTATAAAACTTAAGGATTGGATTAAAGAAGCTCAACAATTTGTTGCTAGTAAGGAGATTCCGTTTATAATTATAGGGAATAAAATTGATATTGTTAAAAATAGAGAGGATATTAAGAAACAAGCCTTAGAATTAGCAAAAAATTACAATTATGCTTATTTTGAAACATCTGCTCTAACTGGTGAAGGAATTAATGAAGTTTTTGATTATTTGATTATGAAAAAATTCCTTGGTTATGAAGATGGAAGTAAACCACCACAGATAACTACAAATTTTATTAAAAATTTGTCTGAAGATGAAAAAATAATATTCATATGTAAAATTGATTGCAAGTCATTTGAAAATATCAATATTCCTAATGTCATAGAAAAGAATATCATCAACAATATTGCAAAATTTAAAGAAATTAGTCTATCAATTCTACTTAAAAAGCTAGTTCCAGTAGAAAAAGCAGTAAACAGAAATATTGATAGAGAAATGGTTCTAAAGATAATAGACAAATATGTCAAAAAAAATCAAATTGAAAAACGCTATATAAGAGTAGAAAAGGATTTAGATTCATTAAATATATCAAATATAATCAAACAAGGAAATATTTAAATAAAGATTGTTTAAAATATAAATTTAATCCGGGAAGAATGATTTGGGGGAAAAAAGACACCCTGGATACGGGTTATATGATCTTACTCTTGGTTCAATTTATTTATCAGGGCTCTGGGAAGATATAGAAAAATCTCTTAACACAAAATGAAGAAACTTTAAAAGATTTTAGCAATTCTTTACATATTTATGGAAACACCATCTCTGAAGTAAAAGATATGTTAAACCGTATGAAAAATAAAGGAGAACTTCCAGAAGAAATTATTAAAATGATGGAAAAAGAAGAAAAATCATAGAAACTATTTTTTAGTATATCTTTAATTTTGAAGTAAATATTCCAATGAAAAAACTACTAAATTTGTAAGATAATCAACTAGCTTATCATCTGTATCAAATAATTCCATTATAGATAAATGATGATATAAAATCGCATTGATAAGATTATAAATAAAGATAAATGTTTCAACCAATCTTTCCTCAGGTATCTGGTTAAAGTTTTTATTTATCTTCCTTAATTTCTGCGCTGTACCTTTAAAAAAAATAAAAATCTTCTCCTTGTGTGCTTCATGCAATTTTTGATCAGATTGTATAGCAGACCTAAAAGCTATATTATATCCTTTATTTTCCTCGTGATTCTTAAATAAATCTAAAACAAAATGATTAAGAAAAACTCTTATATTTTCATCAGTCATGTTACTTAGATCCTGACTATCCAAAAAAGTTTCCATCGATTCTTCAAAATATTTTCTTATAATATCTTCTTTCCCTTTCGGAAAATATTTATAAATCGTACCAATACTAATCTTAGCTGATTTTGCAACATGATTTGTGCTTGTTTTGTGATATCCCTGTTTTAAGATTAAGTTAAAAAATGTATCATAAATCCGGTTAATTTTTTCTTGTTTATTCCGTGAAAATTTTTTACTTAACATTATAATAATATTAAATGAGCAATTACTCATAAAGTTTATAAGTGAGTAAATACTCACTTACTTAAAAATTAAGTGGTTGTGATAAATAATTGATTCAAGAAGAAATAATTAAATTTTACAAACCTGCTAATCAAAACGATATTGATGTTGTGGAAAGTCTCATATATCCAATATTTTCTAAGAAAATTAAAAAAAATAGGTACTATTGGAATGAAATTCGGTCATTATTTTTATCTGCCATGAAAAATGCTAATTTAAATTTTTTTAAAAGACAAATTTTTTGGTTTTATGTAAATAGAACCATAACTAGAGGCCTGAAAAAAGGAACACCTCTTATTAAAGTTGAAGAAGCATTTCGAAAATTTATCAGAAAACATGTCGATAATGAAAAAGATCTCAAGGCTAAAGAATTCAAACAGGCTAAAATAAGGTGTGAAAAAGTTAAAAACTACATCGTAGGAAAGAAGATACTTGATCTTGGTGCAGGAAATGGGCTTTTAGCGCTAGAAATAAAAGAACAGCTTGATAAAGAAGTCTTACTTGTTGATATTGTAGATTATAATTATACGAACCTACCATTGATCTTATACAATCCAGAGGGTAAAGTACCGTTATCAGATGGGGAAGTAGATACTACAATTTTATATACTGTTTTACATCATGCGAGCGACCCCGAACATTTATTGGAGGAAGCAACGAGAGTAACTAAACATCGCCTAATTATTAAAGAAGCTTATGTTGAAGAAGATGATATTAGGATGACTAATAGCTTTTTTGATTGGTTTTACAATCGAGTAATTGGGGATGAAGATATCAATGTACCTCTTAATTTCCTTAAGGTGGAAGAATGGAAAAAACTTCTGAAATCATATGGATTTGATGTGATTGAAACCAAATATGTTGGAATTGATGAACCTGTTGTACCAGAACATCAAATATTTATTATCGCTGAAAAACCCAATTAATTAAATACTAAATTATAAATTAATTAACAAAACTTTCCTAAAAATATCATAGATGTTGGAAACTTAATAATTGAGTGAAGTAAACCATAATAATATGATTATTTCTTAAAAGATTTTTGGGAAAATTAATTTAGTATTATTTTCTATTTGTATTTCTAATTCTTTAGAATCAATTTTCTTTAGCTTAGATATTGCATTTAACACATCTCTAATCATTGCAGGAGTGCCGATTTTTCCTGAGTATTTTACTGGCCCATCACTCTCGAGAAGAATGAAATCTTTATCAATTTTTAAAACAGTATTCTTAACTGCTGGTGAATAACTAATTGCAGGTGTAACTGAGAAAAAGTATCCCCTATCTATTCCTAAATTTAAAAATTGTTCAGGTCCAGAATACCAATGAATATTAACATTGGGGATATTATATGAGGGTAGCATGTCAAAAACTATTTTTTCTGCCCCATTAGTATGTAAATTAACAGGTAAATTCAATTCCTGCGCTAATCCAAGCATAATCTTAAAGATATCCTTTTGAAGAGGATATAACTCCTTTTCTTTAACAAAATGATAATCTAAACCAATCTCCCCTATAGCACAAATTTTTGCATTATTTTTTTTAATAATATCCACTACTAAATCTAATTGATTACCAATGTTTTTATTCATCCTCACTTCTTCAGGATGGATTCCTAAAGCAGGATAAATTGTATCATATTTGTCAGATATTTCTAATATCCTTTCTAGGCTAGTAAAACTCATACCAACAGAAATAATCTTTTCTACTCCAACATTTTTCGCTTCTTTAATAATTTTTTCAAGATTAAGATAGAGATTAGCATGACAATGGATATCTATTAACATTTTCAAAACCTCAAGGATTAATGTTAAAATTACTGAGAGAATAAACGGATTACATATTATTTACTTGCTCTCGTACAAGAGCAATTTTTTTTACTAATTCAAACTTTTTTCTCCAATTATAATCAGAAGAATCTAAATCATTTTGTAAAGATTCTAACTCCTTTAGTAATAAATTCTTGAGATCATCTTTGGTAAATTGACCAATGTGTTTTGGAAGAGGTTCAAATTTGGCAGCTCTTTTTATCCTTAAATCTGATATTGCTTTTGCTAATTGCGCCTGAAATCCTTTTGATTGTGTTGGATCAATATCTTCCAAAGTATCAAAAGAATGCTTTAAGCCATTAATAAACGCTTCTAGATCTTCAATATCGACTTTATCTTTTGCCATATGTAATCGTAGGAAATCATTTTCATAAAAATATAAGTTCTAGAAGGAAAGCGAATATTTATTATTGTTTATTTTGCTTTAAAAAGAACAATTGAAGGATATCATTCAAAAAGAAAGCATTCTAAAAAGAACAATTGAAAAAAAAAATTGTATATTTAAAGTTCTTCTGATGATTCACTCTGTTTAATGGTTTTTAAAGCAGCTAATTTATCTTTAAGTCCAATTTTTTGTCTTGTTTTAGGCCGTTTCCCTTGAGATTTTAATTAAAGAATATTTTCATTTTTACATCTCTTATAATTATATTTAAAATCATGTAGACACTAATTAAAGTGTATTATGAAAAAAATAGGGTGTTTTTTTGGTGCCAATCTCAAATAAAGATCTCTTAAAAACATTAAATAATCATAGTAAGAAACAAGTGCCATTAGACACAGCGATTAGGAAATATATCAAACCAGGAAATCGAATTTTTATTGATTCTGGTTGTTCAGAACCAATTGATCTTACAAAAAAATTAATTGAAATGGGACGTCAACTTCCAGATGTTGAGATATTGCATTTTCTTAGTCTCAGCGATTTAGATTATTATGAAACAGCTGGAGGAATAGAAGATTTATTTAGACATAATGCATTTTTTATTGGAAAATCACTGCGAAAATATGTGGAAGTTGGTCAAGCAGATTATACTCCAATGCCTCTTTCAGAAATTCCTAAACTATTCAACTCTGGAAAAATTCACATGGATACAGCCTTAATTCAAGTGAGTCCACCAGACAGATACGGTTTTTGTAGTTATGGAATCAATGTGGATATTGTAAAACCCATAGCTGAATCTGCCGACCAAGTTGTAGCTGAGATAAACCCTAAAATGCCACGTACTTTAGGTGATTCATTCATTCATATGAATGATATTGATGCATATGTACTTAGTGATCACGATATTATTGAATTCACTTATGGTGAGCTCGATGATGTTTCCACTAGAATAGCTAAATTTGTAGCTTCTTTAATTGAAGATGAATCTACTATTCAAATGGGAATTGGTCAGATTCCAAATGCAGTTACTAAAGAATTAAAGGAGAAAAAAGATTTAGGTGTTCATAGTGAGGTATTTTCGGATGGGATAGTTGATCTTGTGGAAGAAGGCGTAATAACATGTAAAAAAAAGACTTTACATAAAGATAAGATCATTTGTTCCTTTGTAATGGGGTCAAAAAGATTATATGATTTTGTTGATGATAATCCTATGGTGGAATTCCATCCTTGTGATTATACTAATGATCCCTATATTATTAGTAAAAATAAAAAACAAGTAGCTATAAATGCAGCTCTAAGTGTCGATTTAACAGGACAAGTAAATTCAGATTCCTTAGGTCACCGATTTTACAGCGGAATTGGCGGTCAAGTTGATTTTGTAAGAGGTGCTGGAAGAGCAATTAATGGAAAGCCAATTATGACCTTGCCTTCTACGGCAACTCTAAAAGATGGAACCATAGTTTCTCGAATAGTTCCTTATCTTCAGCCCGGTTCTGGTGTTGTAATTACAAGAGGAGATATCCATTACGTGGTGACTGAATGGGGTATTGCTTATCTTTATGGAAAAAGTATTAGAGAAAGAGTTCTTGAAATGATTAATATTGCACATCCAGATTTTCGAGAAGAATTATTAGAACATGCAAAAAAATGGAAGTATATATATTCAGATCAAAAGTTGCCAATATCTATAGATGGAAGAATAAGTGTTTATCCAGAAAAGTATGAATTAATAATAAAGCTTCAAAATGGAAAAAAGATAAAAATTCGCCCTGTAAAACCCACAGATGAAAGAATGATTCAAGAACTTCATTATTCCCTGGATGAGCAAGATAGATATTTGAGATTTTTTGCTCCTGTTAAAGATTTTCGCCATAAAAAAATCCAACCAATGGTTAATATTGATTACTCAACAGATATGATTTTGGGAGGAGAATATGGTGAAAATGGAGAAGAAAAAATTATTGCATTAGGAGCATTTTTCAAAACAGTTCAACCTTCTGTTGCAGAGATAGCATTTGTAGTTCATAAGGATTGGAGAGGACTAGGGATTACTAAGTTTTTATTGAATTATTTAGTACAAATTGGCAAAGAGCTTAATTACCGAACATTTACTGGATCAATTCTACTTGAAAATAAACCAATGCTTCATATTATTAATAGTTCAGGATATTTGCTAAACCTGAAAAGAATAGAGGGAGGAGTTACAATATTCGCGTTTGATCTTTCTTAATTAAAGAATATCAAGTATGAATTATATTTTAAAATCCATAAATTCAATTTTACTATTCCTTTATCTATATATACTACATAATTATCATTTTTTCTGTGTTTAAAATTAGAGAAGAATTATTTATCAGTGACTTTCACAGACTTTTTATAAAAAGAGGTTTAACCTCTGAAGTAATAGACTTATTTCAGAAAATTATTTATGATTATTATAAAAATCATAAGAGAAAATTTCCTTTTAGGGAAAATATAACACCCTATAATGTTCTAGTATCAGAAATTATGCTCCAACAAACCCAAACAAGGAGAGTATCAGAAAAATATTTAAAATTTAAAAAAAAATTTCCAGATTTTTTATCATTATCTATAGCTTCGCTTGAAGAAGTTCTTAAGGAATGGAAAGGTTTAGGATATAATAGAAGGGCAATAGCATTAAAAACGATTGCAGATACTGTTGTCAAAAATTTTGAAGGGAAACTACCTGATTCAATAGACATTTTAAAATCTTTTCCACAAATAGGACATAATACAGCATCATCAATTATTACATTTGCTTTTAATAGGTCTACAGCTTTTATTGAAACGAATATAAGAAGGGTTTATATTTACTTTTTCTTTCCTAATAAAAGGAAGATTGATGATAAAGAAATTTTGCCGATCGTTAAAAATTCAGTTGATAATGCTAATCCTCGCGAATGGTATTATGCTCTAATGGACTATGGTGTAATGCTCAAAAAGGCTCATCCAGAACTGAATAAAAAAAGTACTCATTATCGAAAGCAAGCACCTTTTAAAGGATCGACCAGGCAAATTAGAGGAAAGATTCTAGAATTATTAATTAAACAAGGAAAAATGGAGATAAAGAATATTCAAAGAGTATTTGATAGTAACGAACAAAAAAAAATAAATAATATGCTTAATCAATTGGAAAAAGAAGGATTCATTGAGATTACGGATGATACTATTAATATAAAAACATGAAGAGCTTTATTCTAATTTCATCGTCTTCATATATTTAGCTATCTTGATTGCTAATTTTTCTTGTTTCTTCCAATCACCAAATGCAAATCCTTTTGATATTAACTTTGTAATTTCCTTTTTATACAAATCTTTAACTCTATTAACAGGTGCCTTAGCAAAGGGAGTCTGAGGTAAAGGAATAAATGAGTGAGCATGTACTCTTGCACCTTTATTTGACAATTCTCTCATCATAGAAATTGTGAGCAATATATCTTCTTCATTTTCTCCAGGTAAACCGAAAATAAAGTCCACATTAATTTTTAAATTATGTTCTACCGTCAATTTGACAGCATTATATATATCTTCAACTGTATGATCTCTATGACACAGATCTAAGATTCTTTGACTACCGGACTGTGCTCCAATGGTGATATTATCATTATCAGCATATTTTAAGACTAAATCTAGTGAGTTATTAGTAACGTGTTCAGGTCTCACCTCTGATGGAAAAGTCCCTAAAAATAAACGACTCTTTTTTCCTATTATCCCTCTTATTTTTTTAAGCAGATTTTCAAGTTTTGTTAGATTTAACACCTTTCCGTCCAGAGATCCATATGAAAATGCATTGGGGGTGATAAATCTTACATCAGTAAGATCCCCATAATGATTATACAGTATTTGTATATATTTACATATAGATTCAATACTTCTATGTCTTGGTTTTGTCCCTGAAATATAGGGTGTTTGACAAAAATAACACACATAAGGACAACCTCTGGTTATCTCTATTGCCCCAAATCTCTGATTTTTTAAAGGAAATGGAGGATAATCGTCTAAATCAATAGCCACTCTTTTTCCGGTGAAAATATATTCATTAGAATCATTAATAAAAGCAATTCCCTTTAAACTCTCGTAATCAGAACCTAAATCTACTTTCTTCAATAATTCTATTATTGTTTCTTCACCCTCACCTACAACGACAAAATCAAACCCAAGTTTAAGTACTCCTAGGGGATCACCTGTAGCATGTGGACCCCCTGCGATATAAAGAATACTATCTTTGTATTTATTTTTTAATAATGAAATTAAATCATAAATTTCCCATAGTTGAGAAGTGAAAAAGGAAAATCCAACAATTATTGATTTGTGGTTTTTAATTATGTCTTTTAACCCATAAATTAATTCGTCTTTTTTTTTAATAAAGTAAATATTAAAATCATCGAAGTAGCTATCTGTTTCCAATGCCCCGACTAAAGCATTGAAACTATAGATATTATTCTTATAATAATATACAACTAAAGCAGAATCTTTAGACAAATTTTTCATCCTATCAGTTATATCAAAAAAATTCTATTAATCTACAACACTTATAATTTTTCTAAGATGACTCTCCAGTTTAGTATAATACTTAAACTTAAATTAGTGTTACGTGATTTATTACTTAAAATCTAATAAGGAGTTAGGAATATGTTACTCAATCTATGGTTCGCAACCACAGCTGATGAAGTAGGGATTTCTGTTTTTGATTTTTTTTCGATAGGGCATATATGTTTTGGAATAGGACTATTTTTATTTTGGTCATTGTTTTATACAATACCCAAAAAAAAAGGTAGAATTCCAATCTTCTCATTATTGTTTGTTTTTATCCTTACGATTTTATGCGCAGTAGTTTGGGAAATCATTGAACACACATTATTTCTTCAATTAGGTTGGAAATTTGAAAACCGACCTGACAGTTGGGCGAATATGACTACTGATGTTCTTTTATGCGCATTAGGTGGGCTTGGAACATGGTTATTCGCATATCTTACGTTTGAAAAAGAAAAAAGTGCGTTTGCTTATTATACATTCGGAATAATAGGGTTTGGAATCTGGATCAGCATCTTCATAATACTTCGATATTTAACTCTCCAATAATTTAATCTTTTTTTTTAATTATCATTCTAAAAGAAATGCATGAAATAAAAGATTATATAGAGTTTGAAAAAGGTAATATCCCATTAATTTTGTCTGTTCCCCATGGTGGAATATTAGAGTGTGATTCTATTCCTCAAAGAACAAAAGGTGTTTTAGGAATTGATAAAGGGACTATAAAATTAGCTAAAAATTTAATTAAGCAGATTAGTATCAATTTTAAAAACGAAAAATTGAGATTTAAAACACCTTTTTACATTAGTTCAAGGGTACGACGAAGTAAAATTGATTTAAATCGTAGTGAGTATGAAGCATATAATCAAAATTCATTTCTTGCTAGAGAAATTTATAGATTTTACCATGATAAAATTAAGGAATGGGTTTTTAAAAATCTAGAAAAGTATAATCGTTCTTTACTGATAGATATACATGGCTTTGAAAAAGACGCTCGTCCTCCGGGTTTTCGAGATGTTGAAGTAATTTTAGGCACAAATAATCTAGAATCATTTTTTTCTGAACCAATTCAAAAGAGAGATTGGGAAAAAAATATTCGCGGAAAAATAATTCAGAAATTGCTCCTATTAGATATACCAATTGCTCCAGGTCATCCTAGAAGAAAAGAGTATGTGTTAACTGGAGGTTATACAACAACACAATATGGTGCTTCTCGTATTCCAAAAAGTCAAACAATTCAGATTGAATTTTCAGATCGAATACGATTATATGATGAGAATTTGAAAAAAATGGTTATAAAAACTCTCGCTCATGTTTTTTTCGAGGATTTAAATGAACCTAATTATTTGATGAGATAATGAGTTTCACAATTCGATTCATAAACTTACTCTTTTGAATTTTGCAAATACGAGCAACCTTCTTATAATTGAAAGATTCTGCTAATGTATCGAGGTAAGAGAGATTATATAAAATTGAAACGTTTTTATCATTTCTCATAAATAATTTATCTAGTTCTGCTTGAATCTTATTTTCATGAATTTTTAATTTTTTTAATATCCGTTTTTTAATTTCTCTAATTGCTTCTCCAAAATTAAGATCTCGTATACTTGAAATAAGAGAATTTAAAACAAGGGAGTACAAAATAACGGCATTAATATGCTCAGCCTCCTTCAAGTTTTCAAATTTAAGTTGGAGATCTTGATAGATTTCTCTAATATAATTCTCGTCCAAACCTTTAATTTTTTTGAAAAGACTAAGAAATTCTAAATATTTACCATCCAAAAATAAGTCTAAATTTTCGTTAAATAAATCTTTAAATTTCCTTATTATTTGGCCTGAGTTGCTTATTTTCAGAGAAATTTCAGGTGTTCTACCTATAATTATATCTCGACCATCTTTATAAAACTGCTGATTTACAAGGTTATCTGTGCTTTCATGTAATCGTTCTAAAACTATTTTTATATTAAAACACCTAATACCAAAATTTGTCGATTTATCTCAAACACATAATGAAAATGTAATGATTTAATTTTTTGCATTAACTACTTAAATTTTCTAAAACGTGGTTTTAAGGCAAAATAATATACGTATAATATATTATTAGGTACTATTTTCAACTATCTAATATATTCTAGTGGATTATATCCATTTTAAAAAAAAAAGAAATAAAACCTTTTTATATCATTATAACCTTTTAATATTGTTATTTATACAATATATATTTAAAATAAGGCAATAAAAATATAAAAGAAGGTTGAAAATTAAAATGGTTGACGAATCATTATTAAAAAAAATAAAAGCAGCCCAAGATGCTGGAGCGTCCTCCGCATCTGACGCAGACGTAATGCTTATGTACGACTTTGTTAAGCAAATCTCAACAGAAAATGAAGATCTCAAAGAAGAACTTGAGGATATGGACATAGCTATATCCCAGATATTAACTGATATTGATAAAAAGTACTGGCTAACAGTTAAGGAAGGGACTTTGGAATACGGTGAAGGAGATGTCGATAATCCTTCATTTACAATGTCCTCGACGCTTGAAGTCGGTGCAGGAATTCTTATGGGAGAAGTCGACGCTACTTCAGCTTATATGGCCGGCGATATTACAGTAGAAGGTAATCTCCAGGACGCAATGGCTTTCCAAGAAATTATAGAGTTAGCCTTGGAAGCTTACGAGGATCTTGTAGAAGATCTATAAGAAAGGAACAAATAGAAACAACCTAAAAGACTTTCAAAGAATCATTTTCTTTTTTTTTTTATTAATTCAATCTATAAAGTTCAATTTAGAATCTCAATAAATTATACTAACTTTTTTATCTAATTGAAAATTAAGAATTCATGAAATTATGTTAAAGTGGCGCGGCTAGCGGGATTTGAACCCGCTTCACGATGAGCGACGTTTAGTCACGCATTGTCGCAGGAGTGACAGTCCCGAATGCTAGACCGGGCTACACTATAGCCGCAAAGTCATTTTTATTAAATACAGATGAGTATATAAAAGTTTTATTATATAAATTTATATTCTCAGAATAGAAAATATATGAAAATATAAAAATTTTATTCTGAAAAGCTTGTTTTACATCCAATAGAAAGATTTATATTGCTTAAAGGGGATGTAGATTATAAGGAATATTTAGGTATAACAATATAATATATTTGAATTAGTATCAAGTATCTATACTATGCTTAATTCGAAGAGTTTCAATTCGGTTCTTAATAATATAGAAAAACACGATGGAGAATTAATCGTGGTATTAGACAAACTCATCAATTTCGCAGTTGATAAATTCATAAATACTGAAGATTTAAGAGAAGAAATAGAAGATTACAATTATATATACCAAATCATCATTACTGACTTAAATTTTAATTTTTGGTTAAAAGTATCTAATGGTTCAATTATTTATAAAAAAGGAATTAACAGAAGCGCATCATTTACAGTTAAATACACTAAAGAGATACTAATCAAAATTTTAAAGCGCGAAATGTATGGAACTGATGCGTTTATGAAAGGATTAATAAAGGTTGATGGAGATCTCTCTCAAGGTTTAAGATTTATAAAATTATTTCGAATGTTCTTGGTATATTTAAACAATGGTTTTAAAAAACTGAAATAATTTTATTTTACTTACTTTTCTTTTAATGAGCTCAAGAATGAGTTTGTACATTCATTATAGTTAAACAAAAAGATTTTTTAGAAATAATGAATGAAAGTAATTTAACTTACAAGTTTTTTACCCTTAATTTTAGGGCCTGTAATCTAGTCTGGATAGGGTGCCCGGCTTCGGACTGGGATATCGCAGGTTCGAATCCTGCCTGGCCCATTCCCTAATTTTTAAATAATCTAGCAGTAAATAGAGCTCCTTTATGTCTTCCTTCAGATTCTACGAGAATTTGACCGTTATGTAATTCAATTATTTCTTTTGAAATGTATAATCCAAGCCCAGAACCTTCAATATCAACCCCTAAATCCATGCCATATCGTTCAATTTTACCGAATTTTTCAAATAAAATTCCTTTTTCTTTTTGAGGTTTTTCATTAATGACAAAATACAGATATAGCCTTATAAATGATTTTTGTGTAGAGCATTATAAAAAGGGTCAAAAAAGAAATATTTATATACAAAAACTAATATTAGTTATAAAAAAACATCTTAAAATAAAATCAAAGGAAGGGATTTTATTTTATAGAATAGTTTTGCAAACCATTTAAGAAATGAATACTAAATGCCAAGTTTAGAAATAAATGAATTAACCGTTTTAATAATCTTAGCCATTCCAGTGGCATTTTCTCCCTATCTTTTAAAGAAGAGGCGGGATATTATGAAATGGTTTCCAGGTTATTATTGTGTTTTTATGACATTCCTTTCAACAAACCTAGAAGCTTTTATAGCACCTGAGACTTTTAATTTCATGGAACACTTTTTTTCGATGCTAGCAGGAATTTTATTCTGTCTCGCAGCAATTTACGAGTACTACAATAAAGTTTTAAAAGGAAAACAAATCAAATTACCAACCAAAAAGATGGAGCGGTGAGAAAATAAATGTTATTACAAATAGATCCAGCAGATTTGCTTGACGGTGGGCTTAATTTAGTGGGTATGCTTTTCTTTTTTATCGCAGTTTTAATATCTGTGTTTATTTATTATAAAAAAAGGACACCTACAAACGCTATATACGTATTTTCTGTAATTGGAGGTGCTCTATATACTCTAGGGAATCTTCTTGATAAGTGGCAACTATGGAATTCGGATTATGCCGATGCTTTTGGTGAAAGTTTTGCTTTGTTTATGGGAGTAGTTGCTTTATTTTTTGCTGTCATTCCTTTCTTAGAACAAAAACTTGAAAAATCGAGTAACAATATGAAAGGAGTAATTGAGGCCGCATCAAATGCAAGCATAAATGTAGCGAATATTGCTAATGAACTTGCTGCAAGTGCCAGTGAAGTGAACGCAGCATCAGAAGAAATAGCTTCATCAACCCAAGAAATGACAACTAATACTCAAGACGTTATGAGATCAACTAACGAGATTAACAGTGTAATGAGTATTATAACAAACATCTCAGATCAGACTAATTTATTAGCTTTAAATGCCAGTATTGAAGCGGGGAGAGCTGGTGAGCAAGGAAGAGGTTTCGCGGTAGTCGCAGATGAGGTTAGAAAATTAGCTGAGGAATCAAAAGGTGCTGTCCGAGAAACAAACAATAAGATCAAAGAAGTAATTAATAAAATTAATTATTCGTTTAGTGCTATGGAAGGAATTAGTGCTTCTGCAGAAGAACAGACTGCTTCAATGGAAGAAGTAACATCTACGGCCCATAAACTAGGGACATTAGCAGAAGAATTAAAAACCTCATTAACTATTGATGAAAAGTAAAATATATTGAGATGATATATTATACTTTTTTTTTTTTTTCTCTTATTATTTTTACATTCATTTTATATCATGCTGATAAATGCAAATCCTGAACTATTCCGTTATAAAACATAAGGGGCTTATTTATTTTAGATAATCTGATTTTGACATAGTACAAAATTATTTAAATAACAAATAAATTCTAATCATTTTTATTTCATAAAATTCCAGGAATTCTATTTTATTAATTTAGATGGTATTGTTTAATTTATTTTTTATAAATTAAAGATCTTATTGGTTCACTTTTTGTTGTCAAAAATCTTTATTGTTTTAAAGTTTTTTAATCCAAAAAGATTTAAATATATTAATCGTGATTAATTTATTAACACAAAAGGAAAAAATAAGCACAAAAAAATTATTATAAATCAATGATTACAATAAATAATAACTACCAAGAATTAGAGGAAAATTTCCAAATTTATCAATTACGAGGTTTTACTATCTCAGAGATAAATATAGAGGGAAATCTTGAGATTTTTTTCCAAAAAGGAATTGGTATCACACTTACAAGAAAAATTATTGATTTATATAAAAATGACATACTTACTAAAAGACAAGGATATATAAAAGATAATATCGGGAATCTTACTGTGTATATTAACTTCTTTGAAATAAAGCAAAATAGTAAGTTAATTCTTATGTACATTGATAAAACAGAAAATCTAATGAACTATACCAACCTATATTATTTATCAAAAAGAATATACAATAATATAAGTTCTGACACATTGGAAACAGGGTTAAGAAAAATATGTCATAATATAATCACTATTCCCAAAGCCAAAGGATTAATTGGTCTTTTTATTATAGATAAAGCTGGGTTTTTATATTTTTCAAAAGTGAATAAAAATAGACCTAATATGGCAAATAACAATTTCCAAATCGCTGGCTTTATTTCAGCGATATTGATATATGCTCAAGATTTTATTGCTGGTGAAGAATACGGATTAAAACTTGAGGATGTAAATCTTGGGGGTTGTCATTTATTCTTAAAAACTAAGAAAAATGTTATTTTTGCATATATTATTGATAAAAATAAGAGATCTGAAAATATTAAAAGATATATGCAATTAATTGTAGAAGAGTTCTTAGATACATATTATACTTCTCATGTAATAGGGTTTAAAGGGGATTTGAGCCCGTTTCATGAATTTGAAGGTGTGATTGACCAATATTTTAAGATATAAATAGTATCTAAAACAGCCTTTTAAAGCAATTATTTTTAGTAATTTAGAATTACTGTAAGATTTAGAATAGAAATATTAAATTTTACCTAAAATTATAAATAAGCAAACCATTAAATTATATCACAATGACTGTAACTCTAGAAGTCGATTTAGTTCTTGACTCTTTAATCAAAGAATTTGGAGAATCAGGATTATATTTTGTTATAATTACTTCTGAGAATGGTGCTGTCATTAAATCGTATATTAACCAAGAATTTAATAAAACTTCAATAGGGTTAAATATGTCGCAGTTATATGAATTAGCCGAAGAAATTGCCTTGGAAATTGGAGTTCATAACCCTGATTTTAATTTAATTCATGCAAGCAACTATTATATATTTTCAATTAAATT
Source organism: Promethearchaeia archaeon (assembly GCA_029856145.1). Lineage (GTDB taxonomy): Archaea > Asgardarchaeota > Lokiarchaeia > Sigyniarchaeales > SOKP01 > Loki-b32. The sequence continues at coordinate 133,098 of JAHQWK010000001.1, read as the reverse complement.
TATGGGTAAAATAATTATAACATTATTGGATGATCAATTAGATTTTTCTCAAATTTTTGATGTTATAAATAAATGTGTTAAAACAAATTAACCAGGAATTATAATCTGTCCATCTTGTTTTGTTTTTAAAGTGTTAATTGATATTAAGCTTATAAAAAGTAATCTAAATATTTATAAAATTTCCAAACTACTTACCAATATTCTATATAAATTATGTAAATAAAAAAAACATTAGTGAATTAAAGTGAAATATGAAAAAAATCAATATTCTGAAGGTTTCTCCATTTGTGCGTTAATAATTGCTGGTGCATTCCTCTATTGGGGGATTTCCTCATTTATTCCATGGGATGCATGGTCATGGTGGGGTTTTATCTCAACGGGTATTGGAATAGCGATTTTAATGAGTCAAATTTATGCAATAACAAATAGAAGTAAATTAAGAAATGTTATTTTGGCAGAATTTCAAGAAAATCCAGAGGCAACCATAGAAGATATTAGTAAAAGTACAGGAATCTCAAGAAAAGATATTCATGCGATCATTTTAGATTTGAAAGCTTCAAGTCAATTAATAGGAAAATTTAATACAACTACTGGGCAGATTAAACACCTATCAATACCAGAGAAAGAAGTTGTTTCAGAAGAACGAACGAAATATTGTTCTAATTGTGGAACGCCTATAACAAAAGAAAATGCGCAATATTGTGCATATTGTGGAGCACAAATATAACTAAAATTCATTCCTTTTTTTTATTTTCAACTATACTGATATTAATAGATCTATATCCTTTTCTATAAAAAATTTTAAAAAAAAAAAAAAGTTAGTTTTAATCTGATTTTTCTTTTAGAAAGAAAACTATAACCAATACAATTAAAAGAAAAATCGATTCCAGCAACAACGTTGGAAAATAATCTCCTAATGGGGTTGTAAATCCTTCAAAAAAGAGTATAAAAATTATTCCTCCAAATTGACCAATCATCATTAACATACCATTCGAACTTGCTTCTGGAACGGGTTTTGTTAAATCTACAGCATATTCTAAGGCTACTGGCCCTGCAGACAAAACTCCATAGCCTAAAAGAAAGCTAAACAAGTATAATAGTATTGGATCGTAGGAAAAAGTGATTATAAATAACGAAATGGTTGCTATTAGAATTGAAATAATAAGTAACATTTTATGCTTTTTATACTTATCAGATAGAGCTGACATTATAACACAACCAACAATTCCACCTATTAGCATTAAACCGCCAAGAAGTCCAGCATCAGTTGCATCAAATCCCCTCGGAAATACAATTAATTCAATGTAGGATGTGATAAAGTTAAAAATACCTAATCCAAAGAAGAATGTTATAAATAATATTAAAAAGTATTTATTCAAAAATAATTGCTTCAAACCCTCGCCCATTAAAACTTTTTCCCTTGAACTTTCACTAGAGGGGGGAGTGGGTGGTTTATTTTTCGCAAAAATAATAAAAAGTGCTCCAGAAATTAAAGCTAATATTCCATATATTAATATCATTATTGGAATATTAACAGCCTCAACAATAAATGGTGTTATTAACACTCCTAACATAATTCCAATAAATTGAGAAATCATAGATAATCCTGTTGCCGAGGTTCTTTCTGATTCTGGAAACCAATTTGCTGAAAGCCTAGTAATACTATTTAAAAGGAAGGGTTGACCAATCGCAATTCCTATCTGAAATATTAACAGCAACATATAATCATTGCCAGCAAAAAATCGTAAAAACCCAAAAATTCCAGCAAGTATAACACCAATTCCTGCCCCAATTCTAAAATCATATTTATCAATTATCCATGAAGCTAAGAATGTAACTGGTATATAAGCAATCATAAATACCAAAGATAAAAAAAGAATTTCTAATTCTGCTACACCATAAAAAACTGCTGCTTCAATTGTTATTGAAGCAAAACTTATCCATAACATTTGTAAGGTAATATTTACAAACATAAAGAGTAAAAGAACTTTCCAACGAGATCTATAAATTTGAATATTCGTTTCAGTCATTAAGCTAACACTTTTATTTTTTGATAATAAAATTTTAATTAATTAAATCAATTTAGACTTAAATAAATATAAATCTATAATTCTTTATCAGAAATTTTAAAGGTAGAACACTCTTTAAAAATTCTGAAATTTAAACATTTTAAGGTTTTAAGTGATATATTTGGGAAAAATATTTACTGTAGGAGTAATCGGGGCCGGTAGAATTGGCAAAATACATATTAAAAATCTATTACGGAAAATCCGCGATGTTAATTTAAAAATCATAGCTGACATAGAAATCAAGGATGAATTGAGGCAATGGGCAGTAGAAATTGGGGCACCTAAACTCACTTCAGACGCATATGAAATTATTAATGATCCTGAAATTGATATAGTTGTGATTTGTTCTTCTACAGACACTCATACGAAATTTATTCAAGATGCTGCCAAGGCGAATAAAAATGTTTTTTGTGAGAAACCTATTGATACAGATATAAAGCGAATTAAAGAGACACTTTCAGTTGTTAAAGAAATGGGTATAAAACTCATGATTGGGTTTAATAGACGTTTTGATCGCAATTTTATGAGGTGCCATGAATCAGTTGCTTCTGGTCAAATTGGTGAACCTCAAATTGTTAAAATTACTTCTCGAGATCCCGTGCCCCCTCCAATAGCCTATATAAAGGTTTCAGGAGGAATTTTTCTTGATATGACCATCCATGATTGGGACATGGCAAGATTCCAAACTGGGAGTGAAGTCGAGGAAATCTATGCAACTGGAGCAGTACTTATTGATCCTGAAATTGGGAAGGCAGGAGATATAGATACTGCTGTGGTCATTTTAAAATTTAAAAGTGGTGCTATAGGAATAATCGATAATACTCGTCAGGCCGTTTATGGGTATGATCAACGTGTGGAAGTATTTGGTTCTAAAGGATGTGTAGTGGCTGATAATGAGGTAACTAACACTGTTCGTATTTATACTGCTGAATATACTAATATTGATAAGATACCATATTTTTTCATGGAACGATATATGGAATCATATTCAAATGAATTGAAGTATTTCTTTGAATGTTTGCGTAAAAATATAGAACCTAAGCCAAACGGGGAAGATGGACTACAAAATGTTCTAATTGCATTAGCTGCTCAGAAATCATATGAAGAGAATCGTCCCATAAAGATTTCTGAAGTAGAAAAATTTTAATATTTTAAATATTTAAATTTATAAATAATTCATGAAAAATTAATAGGTTGAACGCTTATCCCATATGATTTATCTGCCTTTAAAGTGCTCCTAAGGAAGCTATTTCCCAGTAAGAAAAGTGTTTTTACTGTAGATACTACTAGTAATGGAAATGCAGATTCTCTCCAAATAAAAGTTCTGAATTTAATTATACCATTTGTTATTCCCGAACATATTGAAATAGGAGATTTTAGTTTAAAAGAATTTGATTCTAATAGTTTTGATATATCACAATATGGTAAACTTCTCTTAGATGATATACCATTAAATTTTACTAAGGAAAGTTTTAATTTAGATAATATTAAGAATCGTTTATTGATTTATCATATAGGAGAGTCATTTAATATTAATGATGTTTTGGAAGGCAAACTTAGTGGAAGAACTATTGACTTAGGTGATAGTATTAGCGTTTTAATCAAAGTAGATGAGAATTCCTTGAAAATGTTTACTGAAGGTGAACACGTTTTCAAAGTAGAGAGTGATTTTATAACAAATTTAGAGATAATTTTTGAATTAGATGAAAGTAATATGAATATTAAATTTGATCCCGATAATACCTAATAGGGAATATTAATAAATTACTTAATGTTTTATCTCTCTTTTCTTAAATCTTATCCCAATTTCTAACAATTAAATGGGGTTTTTATTATTAATTTTAGATAATCTCAAGAAGGTGTTATAATGGCAGTTACAGAAGTTAAGACCAATATAAGTATCGATACATCTAAGGTTGAATTTATTTGTCCAGTTTGCAAATCAAAGAAATTATTAGAAATTCCTAATTCTGTTATTGTTGAAGCAAAACAATTAACTACAATGTCAATTGCAAGAGGATTGGTATGTGATCATCAGTTCCAAGCATTTGTGGATAAACAGTTCCAGGTACGTGGATATCAAAGAGTCGATTTTGAATTTGAGAATAAGTTAAATCAAGAAAAGAATTCTAATTCTAGGAATCTCAAACAAAATGACAATGAACTTTTTGATAATTTAATTTTGGAGGGTAATTATCTTGAATATAGACCTAAGATACCCAAAAACGATGTAAAAAAGTGCCTAAATAATCAAAATATTGCGTCCCAGAAAAGAAAAATGACCCTTAAGGAAATTTATAATGAATTCTGGGAATTTATTGATGAAGATAATGAAAAATTTAGAGATTTAATAAATAGCGATTCAAGAAGGAATCAAACCTTATTAATTTATTAGATTTACTACAAGTGTGGGATATAAAAATTAGGGAGATTTTTCTTTTAAGGCATTAACTATTCTATTCATACATTCTTTTAATATTGATCGTGGACATCCTATATTTATTCTTTCAAATCCTACTCCCCCGGGACCAAATATTTTACCATCATCTAATGCAACTTTTGCTTTTTTTAACATAAAATCACTAAGTTTTTCATCATCCATTCCCAATCTATTACAATCTAACCAAGCGAGATAAGTTCCTTCAGGCTCAATAAAATCAACGTTAGGGAGTTTTTCATTAACAAATTCCTTTAAAAACTCAAAATTAGCTTCTATATATTTCATTACTTGATCTAACCACTCTTCTCCTTCATTATATGCAGCTATTAATGCAACTATACCAAAAGCATTAGGACTCATCACACTGTTCCTCTTGGATATTGTATTTGAGAATGATTCTCTCATCTTTTCGTCTGGAATAATTATATTAGAAGTTTTTAAGCCAGCAATATTAAAAGTTTTACTTGGTGCTGTACACATAATTGTGTTTTTCTCAAAATCTTCTGATATTGTAGAAAAAAGAGTATGCTTATATCCCGAAAGAATTAAGTCATGATGAATTTCGTCTGAAATTATTAAAACATCATTTTCTAAACATATATCTCCAAGTCTTCTAAGTTCTTTTTCTGTCCATACACGCCCTACAGGGTTATGAGGACTACAGAGAATAAACAGCTTCGTTAGCGGATCTTTAGCTTTTGCTTCAAAATCATCAAAATCAAAAGTATACCTCCTATTCTCATACTGTAATTGATTTGTCAATAGAATACGTCCATTATTTTCTACAGCACTAAAAAATGGATAATATACTGGTGGTTGGATGATTACTTTCTCTCCCACATTAGTAAAAGTTTGAACTATCATATAAATAGCTGGAACAATCCCAGGGCTGAATATTATCCACTCACTATCAATTTTCCAACCATGTCTTCGTTTCATCCAGTTTGAAACAGCATCTAAATATGTAGGAGTTTTATACAAGCTGTATCCAAAAATTTCGTCAGCAGCTCTCCTTTTTAAAGCATCAATCACGGGTTTGGGGCATTGAAAATCCATATCTGCAACCCAAAGTGGTAAAATATCATCAGTTTCAAATTTTTCTTTAAGAAAATGCTTATCCCATTTAACTGAGTTAGTACCAAAACGGTCAATTATTCGATCAAAATTGTATTTCATTTTAAATCTAAACATGTAAATTAAGAGTCTTTTTTAAATGTTTATCAGAAAGAAAAATATAATGCAATGCTAAAAAATAGAGAGTGTGTATGGCTTATTAGCAATAAAAATCAAATTTATCTTATAAAATTATAGAAACAAAAAGAGTAATCTATAAATCCATTCAAGGAAAGAATTTTGGTTAATTGATTGATTTTTTTTTAATATACCCTAGAATCTTCTGGAAATAGCATACTAGGTCTCCATTCAAGACTTTTTATTAAAAATGGAAACAATTTTATCATTAATAAATTACCCTTTTTCGACACAATCCATTGATTTCCTTTCTTTTCAATAAGATTCAGGTTCTGAAAATAATCGATTATTTTTTTGAAAGATTTACGTTTTCGAAAATCATTCCCTTCGTATATATCTATCAAAATTCTTAATTTATATAGGGGTAGCCCAGATTTTTTAATTAATATCTCTTCTAACTGGCTCCTCATTGATAATTTCCTTCCTTCTTTGTACCACTTTTCTATTTCCAACTTATAATTTGATTCTTTTAATTTTCTTGTTTGATCTTCTCTTTTTGTATGTTTATGTGATTCTATTGGATTTTTACTTCCTGGCACTATACTATATGCATATATCATAGTCATTTAAATTACGATAGTTTCGCAAACTAGAAACTTTCATTAGTAACATAGAAATTTTTAAATAAACCAATTTCTTGAATGGTAAATTCAGAGTCTGATTTCAATGAAAATTCCTTTGAAAAACCGCATCTGAACATAGAGAGAATGGGCATCAACATTTCTAATAAATCTAGTTCTAATGTACTTCATTAGATTGAAGTGTAGCTTTATATTTTTTGAATAAATCCTCACTGTTTCCATATTTTTTTCTAAAAAGAGTTAATTTGAGAGAGTCATACTTATGTTTCAGAATTGCAATTAAAATAATACAAATAGCGATAAATATCGTATTAAGTAAAATCAAGGTTGGGAATAAAAAATTAAGATAATAAGTTCTGGCTATGATAAAATCTCTATATGGACAGGGACATCCAGCACACATAAGGCAAGGCAAATCTGGAGGATCAGCAATGAGATAATAAATAGCTGTTAAAATACTCATTAATAAAAATGCACTGAACAGAATACAGAGGCCGTTTAAAGTTTTCCAAGTAATTATTGTTAATTTAAGCCTATTTCTATCCTTCAACTTGGGTTCCTTTTTTTAACCTAATTTGTCAAGAAATAGATAGGGAATGTCGAAATATAATATTTATTATTGGAGATAATTTAAAAATGGCTGAAGCTTCGTTGTAAATTTTTTTTATATTTTTATTAAGTTCTTCATTTGGTTCTGGTATTCTATTAGCTTTGTAGTCGAATCTTAAGTACTTTTCGGCAAATAAACCTGCAAATGGTACTATGAAAAACCAAATTATACCAGATATTGACCAAAAAAGAGGATACAAATGACTAATATAAAAAGTTAAAATATGATAAACATAAAGCGTGAGGATTGAATTTATGGGAGAATATAATAGTGAAGAATTCGATGAAGAACAGAATGATAAAGAAACTGAATTTAATGAAAAAGAGGACATGAATGAGCTTGACTTAGAAAATGAATTTGACCCCCTGGATGAAGATTTGGACTTTGATAAAGATCTTGGTGATACATTTGAATCTGGGGACGAACTAAGAAGCAATGATGAACAATTCGAAGTAAAATTCACGCCGAAAGATGAAAAAGATGAAAAAAAAGCCTCTATACAGGAGAATACTAAAAAAAAGGAAGTTAATTTAAAAGAAAAAGTGCATAGTTTAAAAGATAAGAGAATAAAATCAGATGAGAATGATAGGTTTGAAAATCAACTTAAAAATTTAAGTTTAAAGGAATATATACAAGAACATGATAAAAAAGATTTAGAATTCAAAGAAAATCCAAGTGGGAAATTAAAAGAAAGTAAAGCTTTGGCAGAAAAAATTTGTATTGGTCTTGGAGACGGATGTATCCCCCACTATGGACGTCGTTTCAGAGTTACATTAAATAGATCTCAAGAATCTCAATATGCTCTATATGTTTATGAACTGATGAAAAAGACATTAAACAAGAGACCAGGAATATATGAACCAAAAGACGCAGATGCAATTAAATTTACAATATCAAGGAAAAAAATAATTGAAGGATTAGTTGATACTGATGGTTCCATACATATTCATAAACATAATAAAACTCTACATATAAGTTTTAATATTTTCAAGAACTATACCAAAATTCTCTGAGGTTACATTTTGGTAATCCGGTATTTCAGCATTTGTAAACCTCTCAATTTCTAAGAGAACTTGTTTCTGATCTGGTTTTACATTACTATATTTTTGCATATTTGCCTTATTTTCATTCATAGAATTCCAAACTTCGGTTTTTTATTTATTACTAATTAAAGATATCTTTGAAAGGGAAGATTTGATATTCGTAGTTTTTATCAACGGATTTGATATAAACATCATAGAAAGTGAAAAATGAATTCTGAAACTTACGAAAATCCCTAAATAGCTTTTCAAATTCTTTTAATCCCATTTCTACAGCCTTGCTCCAATATAGTCTACCTCTTGTTTCCCGTTTTAAGTAAAATTTTATCGTTATATCTTCTAGCTTCCGATTAAAAGATACATCAAATCCACTTATATGGTTAATTGCATTTCGATAATCAATGTAATCTTCTTTTTTGGAATGTTGGATTCGTAAGGAACTGCGTGGACTTAGGTAATACCCAAATCCTTTCTCAAAATCATCAAAATCTTCTTTTTGGCATATTTTTTGGAGATTATAAATGGTAACAATGATTGCTTTTAAATAGGGTTCAATGGCTCTTCCTAACCTGCTCACGAATTCATTCAAATAGTCCACAAGTTCATCATCGGAAAGCTTGAATATCTCCTGTTTTTTTGTAAGAATCATCTCCAAAAAACTCACAATAAGGTTCATTGTTGTATCGGTTTTCAGGTTTTCAAGTTGTATCCCGAGTTTATTATAACTCGATAATGTAAATAATTTATCTGGCTGTTGCTGGCGTTCTACATATTTAAGAGCTAATTTAAATGATTCTGCTACCAAATTTCTATTTATTTGCTCTGCTCTATCCAATTCTTCGAGAAATCTTTTTTTTATCAAATCTTCAAACTCATTACTCGTAGAAATGGAAAGTAATTCTTTATGGAAATCTAAAGATTGAAAAATTTGTACAATATTTTTAACTACATCTTCAATTTGTTTTACAATTTTAGGATTTTTCTTAGAAAATTGAGCAGTTACTTTTAAAATTGTCTCTATATATTTTTTAGGGGGCATATCTAATTGGATATATTGTTTAAGTTCTTCACTGAGTTTAAAAGACATCCCTAAAAAATTTATTACATTTTTAAAAAAGGAAAACAATAACTCTTTATTTGTATTTTTTTGCAAATTCTTTTCAAATTCTTCTAAAGATAGTACTTCCCCAAAAATTTTATCCAAATATTTAAGTCCTTCCTTTTCCCAATTATCATTCATTTTATTTATTCAAATTTCTTTCATTAATTTTCAATAAAATCATTTTTTTGAAAAAACTACAAAGATTCTTTATATCTTTCTAAGGATTCTCTTTCACTTCCCAGCTTGCATTTTAATAATTCTTGAGTAAATATTTATTCAAATCTTCATTTAATGGTTGATCTCCTTGGTTAAAGTAAATTTTAGCGACTAGATGTTTAATCCATAATAAAAAGCCAAAAGAATCTTTGTAGATTTCTCTCAATTGGTATAGCGTATATTTATATTCGTTGTTATCAAATTCAATTTTATAAAGATTATTTTTCAATATAGTTTGTGCTGTATCAATCTCCTTATGAGCTTTGAAATGTCTTACTTCCCGAAAATGCGTAAAAATCCATTCTTCAAATAAAAATGAAAGTGAATGATATTGATTAACATATTGAGGGAGATTAAAATAATCCTTTAACCATAGTCGGATTTCTTTTCGATCTTTTGGAGGAAAATACAGCTGCCAAGGAGTTTTTTTTGGGTGAAAATAATTTTTAAATTTATTACTTAATCTATTTTCTAACAAGTCGAAACAACCCATGATCAATCCAATTACATATTTTACTGTTTCATAATTATTTTTAATTTTATTAGTTAAGTTTTCTGCTTCTAATTTAATACGACCTTCAAGTTTCAACAATTCAACAGATTTTCTTAAGATTTCTGAAGTGATTTTTACAAAATTCATTTGCAATTCATTAAAAGGAATAGTATCTTCACTTTTGTATATCTCTCTTAATTGTAGAACGGCCTCATCCATTAACACCTTAGAAGTTATATCCAAATTATCAATTACGAGTATTTCAATTGCATTTAAATCTAAAAAAGCTTTTATTAGAGATCTTGCTGAGTTTTCATTCTTAATTAAAGTATAACTAATTAAATCTTTTAATTCTTGAAAAAATTTTAAATTTGGATTATTAAACCAAATAATGAAGCTAAATTAAAAGTTGATGAAAGGAAAAATATGCGTTATAGACATCATGGTACACTTTATGCCAAAAACTATGAATTTTCAAATATTGAGAATATTGTAGAAGAATTTAATACTTTAAAACAAAATCGTAAAAGATTGAATAGGATTAATGAAATTGCAAAAAAACAGCCGCAAGAAACTAAAAAGAAAATGGAAAAGGAACAAATAATCTCCATTTTAGAAGGAGATTTGAAAGTAAAAGATTTAATATCAATAAACAAACAATTAACTAATCATATTAATCAATTCAAAGAGTTAAATCCCAATGGAAGGATCCATTACCAAGGTGTTTTAAGTGTTCAATTACGGGATTTTTTAATAGAAAAACCAGACCTTAAAAAATATATAATTACGCATTTAAAGGATAAGGGATTATATACGGATGAGAATACCAGACATCAAAAGGTGTATGATTTTAGCGAAAAATACTACCAAAAATATGGTAGAGCTCCGTCTACATTAGAATTTTATCAAACTTTTCTAAATTTTAAAAGTTATGAGTTGAGAGGAAAAATGAATCATATGCGAAAAATAAATCCTGATTATTATCGTAGTTAAATGGGAAGAATTATGCCAAGGGAGAGATGATTCCGGAATCCGTTCAAGGCGAATCCCTTTGAACTTTCCCGAAAATGGACGAAGAGCCCATTTTACTCGATACCTAGATCTTCAGTTTCACCTTTATCAGTAATTCTGATGATTCTAGTGCGTTCCCAGGCTACGCCACCTTGGCTAGGTTGAGAATTTTTACTTTATAAAACATTTAAGTTTTTAAAATATCAAAATTCGTAATTTAAAAAGGAAAAAATATCATATAAAGTTTTTTCATGTATATCGTTTACTTGTTAAAATCAGTATCCTGATTTATTTTAGTAATTTTTCATTAAAATTTATCTAAGAATTGAATCTTGAAGATTTCTTTATTTTATTGCTAAAAGTGATAAATACAAGATAAATTGTTCAGGAGTGCTAATATCTTCTCCAAAGAAAGTCTCTTCTCCATTTATTTTCAAAACTATCACTTCTTTTTATTTAATATTTTATTCTAAAAATATAAAATCATATAATTTTATAGGCATTTAAATAAAAAATACCAAAATCTATTCTCTTGGATTTTTATTATCTCTTATTATTTAACTTTAAAAATTTAAAAAGGAAAAAATATCATTTAAAGTCTTTTTATGAGATTATTTAATTTTACTAAAATTTTCTCGTTTTTTTATATATAAAGATTGACGTAAAACTTATAATGACTGATACAATGGAAAGAGTAACAAGTAGAAAGAATAGAATTTTGTCTTGAAATGGATCATAACAATAGTTATTTACAAAAACATTACCTTCGGAATTAAATTCACTAATACAAATATCATTTCCATTTAAAATGTTTCTTGAAATTATATTGTAATCACTTGAACTCAATATTATCCCATTATCGTTGTAATTTACGGTGTTCATTGTAACGGTGTTATTATCACTCTCATCTTCTAAACATATTCCATTATCGTTGTAATTTACTGTGTTTTCCGAAATAGTATTATTATTACTTATATATAAGTATATCCCACTACCACTATTTTCACATACATTATTCTCCGAAATTGTGCAATTATCTCCATAACTTAAATCTATCCCTTTGATATTGCTATTAAAGGTGTTTCCCGAAACGATAGAATTATCACTTCCAATTAAAAATATCCCATAATATCTGTTGTTATTTGAGGTGCAATTTAAAATGATATTATTAGAACTTCCACCTAAAAATATCCCATAATATCTGTTGTTATTTGTGGTGTTATTTGAAATGATATTATTAGAACCTCCATCTAAATGTATCCCATCATCCTTATTGAAACTTGCGTAATTTCCCGAAATCGTGTTGTCATTACAGCAATATAAATAAATACCAATAGAACTGTATGATGTATTTATATTTGTTATTGATGAATTATTACACTTGATCAATATAACCTGTCCAGCATTAGTAAAATTGTTTGGTCCTAAATTCATTTGATTAGTATAATAATACAAAAATTTTCCATTCACTAAATTTGTAGTATCGATTTCATTAGAAATTAATTCTTCAAGAGAACCTTTTATCCTTAAACCACATTTATTCATTATATTTCTCGAAATATTGTTAGAATAAGTAAAAGATAAATATATCCCATAATAGTTGTTGTTGTTTGCTTTATTTTCTGAAATGGTGGTAAAATCACTATAACCTAAAGATATCCCATATGCGTTATCATTAGCTGTATTTCCCAAAATGGTGTTATTATTACAATTATATAAACATATCCCGCAATTATAATTGAAACTTGCATTATTTCTTGAAATATTATTAGAATTACTAAAACGTAAAGCTATCGCGTCAAACCCGTTTTTATTTACGTTATTTTCTGAAATGGTAGAAAAATTACTATGCACTATATATATCCCATATCTGTTGTTATTAACCATGTTTCCTGAAATGGTGTTATTATTACAATCATATAAACGTATCCCAAGATAGTTATTTGAACAATTATTATCAATTATCATTCCATTACGAACCGTGAATAGACTAATTCCCGCATCGCCATTATAATAATAATCATCACCAGAATTATACACATTACAATTTTCAATCCTAAAATACACGTTGGAATTTTCAATAATGATACAGCTCCCCGAACCTCCACCATCTATTACTAAATCTTCGATGACGTAAGGATAAGAATAAGTCCCTTCACCAGAACAATATCCTGCATTTCTAAAATCTACCCAACCTGAGTTATTAATTATATGAATTTTTACCGAGATTTTTGAGATCTTCAAATTTTTGGTATCAATATTGAAATCATCACTATAGTCTAAGACGTTATTAAAATTTCCAGTATTAAATTTGAGATTCGTCATAATTAAAGTTGAGAAGTTGAAGAAAATTCCCAAAATTATTAAAATTGTTATTTTTGCTTTTGCCTTTGATTTCATGTCATTTATGCTGAGAATATAAGAGGATGTAAAAAAATATTCATAATCAAATATTTAAATATTTTGATTAAAAGATCTAAATGTTAAAATATACAAATAACAAATCTAGAATTGATTCTTAAATCCTTATAGAATTTTTCGTAAGCATATTTAAGAATTGAATCTTGAAGATTTCTTTATTTTATTGCTAAAAGTGATAAATACAAGAGATATTATACCAAGCAGAAACAAAAGGCTATATCCTGAAATGTCTAAAGTGACTTCGCTAGAAGTACGACAATCATTATCTCTAAAGTAGTTTCCTACACAATCTACTTCTGATATACAGATATTATTTCCTATTAAAGTATTTCCCGTAATAAGATTGAAATCACTTTCTATTAGTTCTATCCCTGTTTGGTTGTTTTCATTTGCAATATTTCCTGAAATAATATTGTAATTAGTTTCTATTAATTTTATCCCTGTTTGGTTGTTTTCATTTGCAGTGTTTCCTAAAAGGTCGTTATAATCACTAGCGTATAATTTTATCCCATTTTTACTGTTGATATTTGCAATGTTACCTGAAAGGTTGTTCCGCCAACTATAATCTAATTTAATCCCATTTTTACTGTTAATATTTGCAGTGTTTCCTGAAAGGTCGTTGTCCCAACTACTATATAAAGCTATCCCATCATGAGTATTATTATTGAAGTTGTTTTTCGATATAGTGTTATAAACACACAAAGATAGAAATATTCCAATTCCCTTGTTATTATTTGCTGTGTTTTCCAAGACAGTGTTAAAACTACTAGCATCTAACCAAATCCCGTTCATATTGTTATTTAAATTATTTCCCCGGATCATGGTATAATAACACAAAGATAGAAATATTCCAATTCCCTTGTTATTATTTGCAGTGTTTCCTGAAAGGTCGTTGTACCAACTACTATATAAAGTTATCCCATCATGAGTATTATTATTTGCTGTGTTTCCCGAGATGATGTTATCGTTACTTTCTCTTAAATATATCCCCATCCCGTTGTCAATTAAGTTATTTCGTGAAATATTGTTATAATAACCAGAGTATATATCTATCGCACAAATTTTATTATTATTTACGTCATTTCCTGAAACGGTAATATTATTACAATAGTGTAATGAAATTCCAACAGAAGTGTTAGAAATTTGTAAGTTTGAAATTATTGAATCATTACATTTCACTAATATAACTTGGCCAGCATTCGTAAAATCATTCGATCCTAAATTACCTTCATTAAAGTAGTAATATAATGGTTTTCCATTAACTAAGTTTGTAATATCAATATTAGGGGAACCTATTGTATAAGGTAAACTTGATACAATTAACCCACAATTATTCATTATATTTCCTGAAACAATTGTATCATCAGAATTAAATATATGTATCCCAACCTGATTCTTACTCACAATATTTCCGGAAATTGTATTGTTACAACCAGTTAAATATATCCCACAAATATTGTTATTTATAATATTGTTTAAAATCGTGTTATTATTACAGTTCAGTAAATATATCCCAAGCTCTTCGTTATTATTTGCGTTATTCCCCAAAATCGTGTTATTATTACTGTTCCATAACCAAATCCCATAAAAATTAGAGGAACAATTGTTATTAATTAATTGGGAGTTATTAACATATGATAATTGGATTCCTGCGTAATTATAATCTCCAGAATTATATAAAGTACAATTCTCAATTCTAAAGTAAACGCTGGAATTCTCAATCCAGATACAATTTTCTAATCCACCACCATCAATTATCAAGTCTTCTATAACATAAGGATTGGAGTAAGTACCATTCCCCGTACATATTCCAGCCGCCTCAGCAGCAGTCCAATTATTATCAATATGAATTTTTCCTGATACTTTTGAGGCCTTTAAATTTACATTATCTAAAGTAAATTCGACGCTATTTTTAAAACCATAATTATATGATCCTGCATTAAAATTCAAACTAGCACCAATTATAATTGAGAATATGAATAGAATTCCTAAAGTTATTGAATTTAATTTTAACCTAGTCATTTTAGTTAAATTGGAATTTCTATATTTTATTTTCATCCAGAAGATAAAGTTATTTGCAAATATATATTGGATTCAGATATTTAAATGTTTTGTCTATACTGAAATTATTTTAAGATTAGAATTTGTTACAAAACTCTGGATTTATAATAAAATTGAGAGAATTAAAAATACAAAAAAATCAATAATTACTATTTTAAAATCTCCATTCTTTTTTCCTTTAGTAGTTTCTCACTTGGATCTCTAAGAATTGAATCTTTTAGATTTTTTTATTATTATACTTAGGATAAGTAAGAATGCGGATAGAATGCTAAGTATAGAGAACAAAATATATATTGAGAAGTCCGGAGTAACTACACCGTAGTTACAAGAGCCATTATCTCTAAAAGTGTTTCCTTCGCAATCTTCTTCTACAATGCACTCAATATTTCCCAGTAAGGTATTTCCTGAAATGCTGTTATAATTACTATAATATAAATATATCCCCTCATTGTTGTTATTTGCTGTATTTCTCGAAATAGTGTTATAATCGCTATTAAATAAAAATATCCCAGATTCATTGTTATTATTTGCGATGTTTTCTGAAACCGTATTATGATAACTCAAAGTTACATAAATCCCAGATTCAGTATTACTATTAGCAATGTTTCCCAAAACAGTGTTATAATCACTAACTTCTAAATATATCCCCCAGGAATTATTATTTGCGTTATTTCCTGAAATAGTATTATAGTTACTATAAAAACTTAAGTATATTCCAAAAGAATTATCAAATACGGTATTTTCCAAAACAAAGTTAGAATTACTACCATCTAAATGTATCCCATGAACATTGTCATTACATACTGTGTTTCCCGAAACATTATTGCCAGTACTATTAAATATATATAGCCCATAATTATTATTAACTACGGTATTTTCCAAAACAGTGTTAAAATCACTATTATCTAAATACACTCCATTCAAGTTATCACATACGTTATTTCCCGAAACGATATTATTATAACTATAATATAAACCGATTGCATTAATCTTATTATAGCTTACATCATTTCCTGAAATGCTAATATTATTACAATAGTTTAATGAAATTCCAAGAGAAGCATTAGAAATGTGTAAGTTTGATACTATTGAATAATTGCAATTAACTAATATCACCTGCCCAGCATTAATTAAATCATTTGTTCCCAAATTCAATTTATTATTATAATAATATACCGGTTTTCCATTCACTAGATTAGTAGTATCAATATCATAGGATCTTAGTGATTTTAACGAGCCTGATATGCAAATTCCACATTTATTCATTAGATTGCCCGAAACAATGGTATTTTCACACTCATATAAATTTAGGCCAATTAGATTGTCGTTTATATTATTTCCCGTAATATTGTTATTGTGACAGAAGTTCATACGTATCCCATAAACGGTGTCATTTACTGAATTTCCTGAAATAGTGTTGTTATTACTAATAGAAACATATATCCCATTATAACTTATGATCACACTATTTCCAGAGATTGTATTATTACGTCCTGAATGTAAACGTAACCCTGTATTATCGTTGCTATATACAAAATTGTTTGAAATTGTGTTATTATAACTCTCAAATAATTCTATTCCATAATAATTATTAATCACTTTATTTTCCGAAATGGTGTTATATTGATTAGAATATGAAGTAATCCCAAAATGATCATTGCGATTTGCGATGTTTCCCGAAACATTGTTAAAAGCACCACCATTCAAGTATATTCCATCCCTGTTAGAATTTGCGGTATTTTCTGTAATTGTGTTATTAGCACAACCAGATAAAAATATCCCATAGAAATTGTTTAAACATGTGTTATTAATTATTTGGGAATTTTTAACATATGATAATCGGATTCCTGAATCATCCCAATAACCTCCCGAATTATAGAGAGTGCAATTTTCGATTATAAAGTAAACCTCTGAATTTTCAACCCAAATACAACTTCCTGAACCACTACCATCGATTACTAAATCTTCTATAATATACGGATTGGAATAAGTACCATTCCCCGTACATATTCCATCAAACTTAGCAGCAGACCAATTATCATAAATATGAATTTTTTCCGATATTTTTGAGATTTTCAAATTTAGGTTAATTAAATTAGTATCTTCGTAAAAGTCCGAACTTTTATCAGTTTCTACTTGAGAAAAATTGAAAGTAGTAGTAATTATAGCTGAGAAAGAGAACAAGATCAATACAGTTATTATTTTTTTCTTAAAATTTAGTTTTGATCTCATTAAATTTTCACGGGAAATCATAGAGGTTAGTTTGTATTAAACGATGTTTAGTTTATAATATTTTCGACATAAATCTATAAGTGTTAAAATAAATTAATCAAAGAGTAGGATTTTTGCTCTCTTTTCTTTTGATAATTTTTCACTTGCATATCTAAGGATCAAACGGGAGAGTTTTCCTTTATTTTTCATTAAGTATTTGAAAATTAAATCTGGATTATATTTTGAACATGTTTTTAAGAGCCATCCAATTCCTTTCTGAATGTAATCCTCAGGATATTTAAGCATTTTCTCAACAAATTCATAAACATACCCATCGTTAAATTCTTTTTTAATCATAATAATCTTAAGTAAAATTACCAGTGACGCTCGTCTAATCCATAGATTTTCAGAATTAGACCATTTATCAATAGTCCTATCAGCTAAGATTTGGTTATTCTTTTTTCCGAGAAATGGTCCGATAACTCTAATACAGCTGCTATCACAAAATGCCCATGTATCACAGTATTTAGAAAACGCATCCTCAATGATATCAATTGTAGCTTGATTAAAATTACCTTTCACATGGTTCAGAAAAAAGATACTGGCAAATTTAACTTCATGAATATTGGAGCTAACAAGATTTTTAAAGATAACAAGGGAATCTTCATAGTTACATTGATATTTTTTATATATCTTTTTTGTGAGTTTTTCTATTTCAGAGATTTTATGGCCGTAGCCAATAAATTTAGGATTATCAGAATTCAGTATTTTATTCCTCCTTTTAATCTGTTCGGGAGTTAATTTAGGAGCAGTTTTTTTCAATTCTTCAATTATTTCTTGGGTTATTTTCTTTATCATAGAAATTTTTCTAACCCCTTTTTTTGTTTTAATTCTTTACTTTTTTCTAAGTAAGGTTCGATAATTTCAATTATTTTGGGATTAAAGTTTTTTATAGTGTGCAATTCACCTCTCTTATAAACATCTAATATCGATTCTTCTAGGTTATTAAGGTTTAATCCTGCCCACATTAGAGTTTTATTCGATTTACCTGTTTTTAATGCATCTATATACTCTTTATTTAAGAGTAATTCTGATAGTTTATAATTCCATTTACGGAAGTCTGAAGGAATCCAACGTTTTACTCGCACATTGACTTTATATTTTTGACATAAATTCCATAACTTATTATTAAATTTTTTATGATATTCTGAGGGGGGATGCATCTGACCTTTAAACAATTCAAGTAGCGGTTTAACAACATGTTTATAATTACTTTCTTTTAATTTTTTTAAAAAATATTTAGCTTGAGAATCACGCATAGTTAAGCCAGGTGAAAATAATACAAAATCAGCTCCAGCGTTATTAGATTGCTTTATTATATTCTCTAGATTTTCATCATCATCGGCTAAAAATGGAATAATTGGAATAAAATATGTACCTACCTGAATATGAGGTGCTTCCTTTTTTAAGATCTTTAATGCTTCTAATCTTTCAGAAGGAGAGGATGAATAAGGCTCTAAAAATTCAGCTAGTTCTTCATCAGTAGTGCTTATTGAAAAACCTACAGTACACCACGTGTCGTCTGCAATTTTTTTAAGAATGTCAATATCCCGAGTGACTAGCTTTGACTTCGTAGCAATATTAATCGGATATTTATGTTTTGCTATGACTTCCAAAACTTTTCTAGTATGTTCAATCTTTTTTTCTATAGGCTGATAAGCGTCATTTACACCACCGGGAGCAATAACATCAGGCAATAATGTACGAGCTCTTTTAAGTCTCTGATCCAGTTTTTTATCGAAATTAGTCTTTATAATTACTTCATTTTCAAAATCCTCTATATAGTATCGTTCACTTCGAGCATCACAATATATACAAGCATGAGCACATCCAGAATATGTGTTTAAAGTATATCGAGCCCAAAACCATGAATCGGGAAATTTTAATTTATTTAAGACCGATTTAAACTCTTGATAAATGTACTTGACCATTATAATGATTATTGTTTTAGTATTGGTCAATAATAAAATAAAGAATTTAAGATTAATGAACGAGACGTATATGAAAATTCAAAATAAGAGAAAAAACGCCTTTTTAATACAAATTTTGAAGTGATCTAATATGGAAATGGAATGTATTTAGCGGGCGTTTTTTCAACAGTAACATACAAACTTGTATATTTAACTTTTTGTATTTTGAAATAATAAAAAAATAATTTTTATACAAAAACAATAGATCGTGAAACCATCCTTTCACGAAGATTTATTAATGTTTAATCCCTTCTTAAATGAGTTTAAAAGGTTATAAATGCGCGATCCGGGAATTGAACCCGGGTCATCGGCTATCTTCAGTTAGTTCTACCTATGGAAGGCCGAGATCCTAACCACTAGACTAATCGCGCTTACGAAATTTAGAAATTAGTGTATGATAAAAAATTCATCATTTCTTTTAACTTTAGTGATTTTAAAGGATTCTATAAGTAAGCTCATAGTAGGTAATAATTCTATTGGTCACTACCCCCGCATCTAGTGTGTGTGGGGAAATAGAAATCAAATTTTTTGACATATTAAAAATGTCTTTTGAGAAACCACTCTTTTGAAAACCGCCAATAATTGCAATATAATTTTTATCTATACCCTCTATAAACAAATCTTTAAATTCATTTATCAACTTACCCTTACTCGAAAGTATACATACTTCAGGATCTTCAAATTTTGTTATAAGTTCCTTTAAATCACCTTTAAATTGAGTTATTAATTTTGAATTTCCTGTTTCTATACTACCATCTATTAATAATTTCGACATTAATCCTTTGAATCGGTTATAATTTCTCGCGATTCTAATTTCTGGATTGAACTCATAAATTTTATCATTAATTGTATGTATGAATATAATTAAATTTCTATTCTTATTTAGGGGGGATCCCAGAGCGTTAAGTAAACAACTATGGATTATATCAGGTCGCCCTCTCTTTTCCCTATTCTTCAAGTTTTTCATAGCAGAAAAATGTAAGGAATTATCTAAGAGTTGTGAAGAATAAATCCTTGATGACAAGTTTTTCTTAACAGCAGGATGATCTCTTATATGTTTTGGTATCAATTCTAATCCGCATTCTACTAAAACTAAGATTAATGGCATTTTTAGCTTCTTAAAACTAGTTCAATTAATAATATTATTTCTTTTTATTTTTTAATTTAATGAAATACCTTGTAGTTTTATTACACTCAAAACAAGTTAAGGAGATATGAGACCCATTTCCTTTTTGTGAATGCATTCTAACTCTACAATTTAGCCCAGGGTATAAAAACATTTTACATTTATGACATATACGTTTTTTCCATTCAAATGGTATTTTTATCTTAGCTCTTTGAGCATAACGTCTTGCTAAATACGTATAACGATTTGCTAAAGTTTTATTTTCGGGAAAAACTTCATGAGCTTTTTGAAATAAATATAGTATACGGGAATGTGCAATTTCTTTTACAATATATTTTGTATTTTTATTACGTTTAGGCATCTAAATAATCTTGATAGGAATTTTAATTAAACTTTTTAATGTCATATAGAGAAAGTATGAAAATTTTACCTCTAATATCTATTAAATAAGAGTTTGTTAACTTTGCGATTTTTTGAGCTAATTCTTCTATATTCGATTTAGTAGCTACAGACTTTAATGCTTTTACTTTTATTATTTTATATCTCTTTAATAACTTGGTAACATGACTGATAAATTCATCTGAAACTCCATATTTGCCTAAAATGCAATGTGGTTGTGAAAGTAAAGTTTTTTTAAATTCTTTTTGATAACTCATGGTCCCAGAACACAGAAAATACGAAAAATTTTTAATCTATTCTGACTTTTAAAACGTATTATATTTAATAAAGAAGGATAGAATTAAAGATTAACATGTCGATTTTTCTAGTAAACGCAGATATGCTCATTGAGGCAATTGCGGAAAAACTTAAGGAGTATCCAGAAATTTCACCTCCAGATGGTTCAGAATTTTGGAAAACAGCGTTTTTTAAAGAATTAGCACCACAAGATACTAAGAATTTTTGGTATATCAGATGTGCTTCAATTCTTAGAAAAGTAAAGAAGTATGGCCCAATAGGTGTAAATAAACTTAGAAAGTATTATGGAGGGCGAAATAGAAGAGGACCAGGACTCAATCACTCTGCTAAAGGAAGTGGCAAAATTGTAAGAGTGGCTTTGCAACAATTAGAAAATGCAAAATTACTTGAAAAAAAGGAAAAAGAAGGAAGAGTAGTTTCTGCAGAAGGAATGAGTCTATTAGAAAGAACGGCATACGTTATTTCAAGGCAAAAAACATAATATTTGCATTATTTAGGGATTTAGAGTGAGTAACGACGAAGATTTGGACGAAATTAGAAGAAGAAAGTTAGAAGAATTAAAGCAACAAGCAGCACAACAACAAATAGCAGAAGTTCAAGAAAGAGATTTTGAAACAAAAAAATACCAATTAATGCGTAAAATATTATCACCGGAAGGCAGGCAGAGATTAGAAAATATTCGAATGGTTAAACCTAAATTTGCTGAACAAATAGAAATACAATTGATTCAACTATTTCAAGCGGGAAAACTAAGAGGTGCAACACCTTTGCCAGATAATGCATTTAAAAAACTTTTAGAACAAATTTCTTCCTTTGAAAGAAAAAAAGAATTTAATATAAAAAAATAATTAAAAAAAGAGTAAGGAAAATGGCTCGTAATAAAAATTTAGGATCAAAATTACGTAGAGCAAAAAAAATGAAACAAAGTCAATCGATTCCAAATTGGGTAACAATAAAAACAAATCGCAGAGTGAGTAGTAGCCCTTATACGAGAAGGTCATGGCGGAATACAAGATTAAAACGAGATTAAATTTACTTATTATAAAGTTGAAATAATATGGCGAAAAAAGAAAAAGAAATTAATTTAGAAGATTTAGAAGAAGAATTAGCAGATACTGGAGAACCTGAGGAAGAAATTGAAGAGATCGAAGAATTCAGTTTAGATGAAATTTCTGAAGAAGAAGAAATAAGTGAGATTTTTGAAGAACGAGAAGAAATTGAGGAAGAAGAAGCACCCAAAGAAGAAATCATTGATGAGAGGATATATATAATCCCACTTGCAAAAGCACGTAAAGGTCCTAGAAATAAACGAAGTAAAAAAGCAATTAGATATCTAAGAGAATATATGATGCGTCATTTTAAACCAGAATCTTTAGTTATTACTCAAGAAGTAAATGAAAAGATTTGGGAGCGATCAATTCAAAAACCACCAAGAAAATTAAAAGTGAGAGCAACCAAGAACATTGATGGTCTAGTAGTCGTCTATTTAGCTTAAAATACTCTAGATCTTTAAAGAGTCATAAAAATGGCAATTCTTAGGACCCAAATCTTTGGGCGTAGCTTGATAGGAGTATATTTAACGGCGAATAATGCTTTTATTCTTTATCCATCATCTTTAATAAACCCTTTACTTAAAAAATTCAAAACAATTTTTGAGGAACCTTTTTACCCTCTTACAATTAATAATTCTAATTTATTAGGAGTATATACTGCATCAAATAAATATGGAATAATTGTACCACATATTATACGAGAAGATGAACTTAATAATTTAAAGTCATATATGAATGACTCATATAATATTGGAATTCTGAAATCAATCGATAATGCATTAGGAAATTTAATCTTATGTAATGATAAGGGTGCAATAATTAGCTCTTTCTTGGAAAATTACAAAACTAAGATTGAAGATATTTTAAATGTTGAGACCGTAGTTTATGAATTTGCAGACTTTTACCTTCCTGGTTCAATATCTTTAGCCAATAATTATGGTTGTTTAATTCATCCTTTATCAACAGATGAAGAAATCGAATTTATTTCTTCTATTTTAAAAGTCAATGAGGTTGATGTATCGACAGTTAATCGTGGTATACCGTATTTAAGTTCAGGAGCAATTGTTAATGATAAAAGTGGGATTTTTGGTAGTTATTGTACAGGTCCAGAAATGATGAGAATTACAAGTGTGTTAAACTTATGAGAATTGTATAATAAATTATCCTTACTTGAAAAATAATTTTCTTTAAATTCTCACTGTTGATAAAATACAAAATTTAATATTTTTTAGAATATTATGCTATTTTAATAGCTTTGAAATAGTGGTTATAATTAGTTATGTCAGAGATTAAAATCTTCAGAATTATTGGTAACTACAAAAAAAATCATAAAAAATATTTGTTTAGAAAAGAAGTACGAGCTTTGAAGGAAAAGGACGCTCTTGAAAAAGTATTAAGTCAAATTACTTCAATTGGGATATATAGACGTCAGATCAACATTCAAGAAGTAAAAGAAATAAGTCTGGAAGAATCTCAAGATCATCTTATTCGAGAATTATCAGAATAATTAAAAAATAATAAATATAGGATTTGATAAGAATGGAACCTTCTCAAGAATATCAAGAGCAATTAATAAAATTGCGATATTTAAAGGAACAGCGTGATATGCTTCAAGGACAACTAGAAATCGTAAATGCTTCTCTAGGTAATGTTATAAATACTAAAAATACTATAGTAAATTTAAAGGATGGAGTCAAAGAAGATGATGAAATATTGGTTCCAATCGGGGGATTAGTAAATGTAAAAGCATCTATTAAAGAACCAGAGAAGGTTTTATTAGCGGTTACACAAGATGTAGTAATTGAAAAGGATTTAGATGAAGCTAATGAATATCTTGATAAAATAATTGAAAAAATCAACCAACAGATTCAATATATAACAACTCAAATACGAAATATAGATGTAAACCTACAAGTAATTTCTCAAAATTTTCAAAAAGGTTATACATAAAAGTAGATTTTTTACCTCAATCTCATTATATTTTTAATCAAATTATAAAGATCTATGGAGAAGTAAATGCTTGAGAAATTGAAGAACGCTTTTTCATCATTTGTTAAAAAAACTTTAACAGAAAAAAAGTTAGATATCACTATTAATGAACTTAGATTACTCCTTTTAAGCAACGATGTAGCAATCGACACTGCTGATGAAATATGCAATAGAATCACTGAATCTTTTAAAAACGAACAAGTGGGGCGCTTAACATCAACCCAAAAAATGTTATTTGAAGTATTAAAAGAAATTATCACGGAGATCTTAACACCTGAAGAAGACCTTGATTTGCTCGTAGAGATTAGAAAAAAAAACGAGCCTTATGTAATAGTTTTTCTTGGCGTTAACGGAACAGGAAAAACTACAACCATGGCTAAAATCGCTCATTATTTAAAAAAAGAGGGATTTTCGATTGTAGCAGCGGCGGCAGATACATTTCGAGCAGCAGCAATCGAACAGTTGTCTTATCATATGGAAAATGTAGGAATCCGCGTAATAAAGCATGGATATAAATCTGATCCTGCATCAGTGGCATATGATTCTATCGAACATGCTAAAGCCAAAAATGTTGATGTTGTTTTAGTCGATACAGCCGGAAGACAAGTTACAGACAAAAACTTGATGATAGAAATACAAAAAATCTGCAGGGTTGCTCAACCTGATTGTAAGGTGTTTGTGGGAGATTCCCTTGCGGGCAACGACGCTCTTTTTCAAGCAAAAGAGTTTAAAAAACATGTTGGAATTGACGCCAATATTTTAACTAAACTTGATGCTGATGCAAAAGGTGGTGCTGCATTGTCGATTTCGTTTGAAACTAAAAAATCTATAATTTTTGTTGGGACTGGACAGAGCTATAAAGATCTAGAACCATTTGATCGAGATATATTTATATCAAATATACTAGACCTTTCTTGATTTAAAGATATATACTCTCCTTAAAAGATAACTTTTTATCTTACAGTACTTTCTTTTTTCTTGTGTCTACCTACCCAAAATATGAAAAATATAGTACAAGCGAAAAGCAGAAAAAACTAAGTTATTACGATAGAATAGTCAACTTTTTCCAAAATACAAAAAGAATAGCTAAAATTGCAAATAAACCTAGTAGAAAAGACTATTTCTTAGTTTTTAAAATATGTGCTATTGGGATTTTGATTTTAGGTGTTCTTTCCTATATAATTCAATTAATCTTTTCTGTAGCACTACCTTTTACTTGATTCTTTAGAAGAAAAATATTTATTTATAAAAATACACTGCTATTTGCGCAGGAATAACTAATTGTTCTTCTTTATTTCTACTTGCAATGAATTTTATTTTCATATTTATTGAAAGCGAGAGTAGTCTTTTTGTTAGAATTCCATCAATAATTAAATATTGGGCATCTTTAAAGTTTCTAATTTTTTCGAAAATTTCTCCAACAGGAATATCAAATAATTTCTCGAGATTCTTATTAAACCCGATAGCAAAACCGGCTCCTATATTCTTAATTGCATCAAGAATTATGGTCTCATCTTTAATTTTAAATTTTTTTAGTATCTTCTGAAGTACTCCAGTAACTCCTCCATATCCATTCTCTTTGATATCTTTTACTTTAACATCTTTGAAATTTTTTGCTGGTTTTGCGTTTTGTAAAGATTTTATCATTTGTTTCCTTGTTAGTTCTTCAACTTCAAAACCTTCAGGAGCTCTAGCTACATGATCAATTTTAGTGATTTGGAAAAGTTCATTAAGAATAATTGTACCTCCGCGATCTCCATCAACGAAAGCTGTCACTGATTTTTTTTGCTTAGCTAATTTAATTACAGATTTGGGGATTTGAGTACCTTGTACGGCTATCGTATTTTTAACTCCTATTCTTAATAGATTTAAAACATCAGCCCGACCTTCTACAATAATTAAATTGGGGTTACTTTCTACTTCTGGACCTGCAGGGAGATTGTCTGACCCCCATGTGATAATTTCTCCAAGTTTGATATCTGTATCAATTTTTTCTTCAATTTCACTTTGTTCTAAAGATTTTTGATCCCATTCTTTTAAGAGTTCTGTTGCTCGTTCTATGATTTTTTTTCGTTTTCTTTCACGAACATCTCGAATTTCTATAAGAGAAAATTCTGCTTCGCATGGACCAACTCGAGAAACAGTTTCAACAGTTGCAGCTAATAAAGCAGTCTCCTTTCTAGTTAAGGAAGATGGAACTTTAATAGTCCCCTTGGAAACCCCTTCTTTTGCCTCAGTTTCTACTTCTATCCGTCCAATTCGTCCTGATTTTTGAAGATCTCTCAAGTCGAGATCTAAAAGTAAACCCTCAGTCTGTCCAAAAATAGCGCCAACTATATCAGACTTTTCAACAACACCTTTAATGATACACTTAACTTCTATAATATATTTAGTTGTAAACTCATTTTGACTTGTAATTTTAATCACTTCCTTTTCTATTTTTTGCTCAATAAATCAAAATCTAAAGGAAGAACTATACAATAGAAGTAGTATCTAGCTACATAAATTAGAAATATGTGAAGTTAAGTATTTCTAATTGAATTCTTATACATTTAACTTATTGATAAAATGCTATGAATTTTTATTAAGCTTGAATTGTTGAACCTACTTCTTATATTTAATTGTAAGCCTGAACAATAATTTTGATATACTGAACTGATTATAATTTTGATAATTTTTTTGCTATTATTTTAATTAATTTTATTAATCTGTGAAAATTTTTGATGTTTTTACATGTAAATCTAATATTTTAAATATATTAATATGATTGGTTAATTAAATTGATACTTTAATAAATATTATTGAAAATAATTTGTATTATATCCTTATAAAATTAAACAATCAATTTATTTTTTGCTAAATGAATAACATTTATATTCTAATTTATTTGGTTAGTTTTTTATGTAATTTTTATTTTTGATATTATAAATTAGACGTTTTAAATCTACAATTAATCATGGAAAAAATTATCGTTCTTGGTGGGAAAGGTGGTGTAGGAAAGAGTTCAATTAGTGCTGCAACAGCAATTTTACTCTCAGACTTACTTCCTAATAAAAATTTTCTTCTGATTTCTTTTGATATGGCTCATAACCTTAGTGACTTATTCAAATTGGAGATTGGAAACAAAGTAACCCCCCTAACGAAAAATTTATGGGGTATTGAACCTGATGCTAATATTTATGCTAAGGAATACACTAAAGATTTGATAGAGAAAATGAAAACCCTTACAAAGCAAATGCCTCTTGTAGGAAGGATTCCTCAAATCGAGAAGTTTATAGACACAACATTTACAGCTGATTCAATTCCGCTTGCGTTAAAAAATGCCATGTTTTTTCAAAAAATTTTAGATGCAGAAGACATTAATACTCAAGATACTCAATATGATATTATAATTGCAGATTTCCCCCCCACGGCAAATATGATTACTCTTTTTGAGATTCCCGAAGACCAAGTAAAAGTAGTACTAAAATATTCATTAAATTTTTATAATTCTATTAAGGGTGCGATTCGAAACGTTTCAAAAGTGTGGAGAAATTTAATCAAACCATTTGATAATTATGAAGAAAGACGAGAGTTAGGAAGGGAAATTTTTAATATGATTGTTGAGTTAGAAAAGCGCGGAGAACGAATTTCAGATCTAATTCACGATATTGGTTCACTTAGATTGGTAACTATAGCTGAAAAACCAAGCTTTGAAGAAATTAAAAGAGCTAGAGATTTAACAAAACGATATATTAAATTAGAGGGAGTTCATATAAATATGATTATACCTGAACCAAAGAAATGTGATTTTTGCCATAAAATTAGATCACTTCAACTTAATTATGCTACAGAAATCAAAAAAGAATTTAAAAAGTTAAAAATTTGGCAATCAAGTAAACTTAAAGAAGAACCTATCGGATTAGATGGTTTGAGAACTCTTGCTTTCGAAGTTTATGGAGAAAATGTCTATGCAGATGAAATTTTAAATCCTAAAACTTAGATAAAAAAAATTAGCTAAAAAATAAATATTTTATATGAATTAAGTGCCTTCGAGAAATCCATGGATATAATTATATTGTTCTTCAGATAATTTATCTATTTTAACGCCCATTGATTGTAATTTGAGAAAACCAACCTTATCATCGATATCCATAGGTACATCAACCATACCTGGGTTTAGGGAGTCCTTATTTTTAACTATATATTCTGACATTAATGATTGTAAAGCAAACGACATATCCATTACTTCACTTGGGTGCCCCTCTGATAAGACTAAATTTGCTAATCTTCCTTTAGCTAATAGATAAACTTTCTTACCATTAGGAAAAATTAATTCTTCTACATTTTGTCGAATAGGTTTTATTTCTTTTGCATATTCATATAGTTCTTTAGTAGGAATCTCTATATCAAAGTGTCCAAGATTTCCAAGGATAACTCCATTTTTTAAACTATCAAATAACTCTTTTTTAGGAGCAATGACATGCTTGCAACCAGTAGCTGTTAAAATAATATCCGCATTAGGTAAAGTATCTTCAATAGGCTTGACAGTATATCCAGCAAATATTGCTTGCAATGCTTTTATGGAGTCAACTTCTGTTACAGTTACGTTCGCGCCTAATCCTCGTGCTCTGAGTGCCATGCCTGAACTGCAATGACCATATCCCGCGATGACTACATTTTTGCCTGCAAAAAGAACATGCATCCCATATATTGCAGATACTATACCCTGACCCGTGCCTAATTCATTATCAAATTGATTTTTACATCGGGCATCATTAACAGGGAATAGAGGTACTTTCAAAAGTCCTCTTTTCTCCATTGCTTTAAATCTTTTAACACCTGTTGTAGTTTCCTCTTGACATGCGATAATAGTACCTGATTTTATTAGGTCTTCATATTCCTGATGTGCAGTTACAATCATATCAGCGCCATCATCAATAAGGATATTTGGTTTAGCATCTAAGCACTGCCTAATACACCAATAGAATTCTTCGTCGGTATTACCATGCCAAGCAAAAACATTAATCCCTTCTTGTACTAATGCTGCCGCTGCATCATCTTGAGTCGATAATGGATTACTCCCACAGAGATATACTTCTGCTCCCCCCGCTTTTAAAGTTCGAGCAAGATTACCCGTTTCTTTTGTTATATGTAAACAACCGGCGATAGTTATACCTTCTAAAGGTTTTTCTTTAGAAAACCGTTCCCGAATAATTCTTGCTGTAACAGGCATTTTATTTTCTGCAATATATAATGCCTCTTTCCCTTGATTTGCTAAGCTCTCATCAGCAATTTTATAATTTGTCATTTTTTTCTTCAATTCAATTTATAATTTTTAAGATCTCTAGTTTTAATTAATTTTTAAATGTTTTTTTGGTCGAATGCAATGATTTATAAGAAAAATTTAACATTTAATTAATAATAATCAAAAAAATTGCAAAATTGTCATAATTTGAATAATGTGATAGATAGGGTAGAAGCCCAAAACTTTATAAAAAACTTAAGTGGAAAAACTAAATTTATTATATCAAAAAATTCACGTGTGATTGGGCTCTCTAGGCAAACATATCAAAACAAACTTGATGATTTGAGAGATCAAAAAATAATTACAAATTTTACAATAAATATTGATCCAAATATTCGTCCCAATACCTTGAAATATGTAATGCTTGAAATTAAAACCAATCCAAAAGAGCCTGAGTTAGTAAATGAATTATTAGAAATCCCCCAACTAAGAATGTTAGATGGTATTATTGGAGATTTTTCTTTATTCGCCTTATTTATCTTTAAATCCCCTGAAGAATATTATCAGATATTAAATAATATTGATAAAATAATGGCAAAATCATATTTTAAAAAATATCAAATTATTGAAACTATTAAAGTGTTTAAAACAAATGGAATTAGCCTTAGAAAGTCAAAAATGTCTATTGAAGAAGAACTTGTGGCTCAATTAACTGATGTATTAAAAGAAAAGAAGGTTTATGAAAGTGAGAATGTAGTTATAGAAATTCCAGAAAAAATTGACTTAAATCAAATTGCTGCAAAAAGCGCAGATATTGAATATAGTCCGGATAAATTTCCGGGTCTAGTTATGAAAATTGAAAATTTACAAGTAAAAATTTTAATTTTCTCAAGTGGTAAAATAATTGTGACTGGTTTAAAGAGTGCAACAAAAGTGGATTTAGTAATTGATAAAATTGTTAAAAATATAAGGAAAACGGGAATAAAATTAGATAAGAAAGATATTGAGCCCGATTTTGAATTAGACAATATTGATTATATTATTCTAAATATATTACGTGATGGTCAAGGACTTAAACCAATATCCACTTATGAAATAAGAAACTTATTTAAAGAACAACTTAAAATGGAAATATCCCAATCAACTATTCATAACAGAATTAAAAAACTCGAACAACGAGGTATTATCTTAAATTATACAGTAAACTTTCATCCAAAAGAAATAGGTTTTAAAGGAAAATATCTTGTTCGTATTAAACCAAAGGATCCTTCAAAATATAATGAACTTGCCCTTAGATTGGATAGAAATAAAAATATTACAGATTTATTTCGAATAGGCGAACAATATGGACTATTTGCAATCGTAAGAGTAAAGGAAATTGAAGATTATGCAACTTTTATAAAAAATCTATATATTTCAGAGGAAATAGAAGATACATATACAAATTTTGTTTTAGATGAGTTAAAGCCATATGTTAATTTCTCAATTTTTTAGTTCAAGTGTATTATAACAACTACAATCTTTACAAGTCACTTTAGTTATTAAGTATGAATTTTTCTTTAAATGACTAAATTCTTAATAACTTTGAGAGATTTCATAATTTAAGAGTAAAAATTTATACATGAAAATAATACCTCTAAATATAAACTATGAAACATTTCTTTGAAATTTTATCCAGTCAGATTGGCTATTCAAGAATAGGGCGTATTATCTTTTCTAAGGAACGGAAATTGTATATCAAAACTCCTAATATAATCATCCCGATAAAAAGTTCCTTAATGAAACAATTTAGTTTTGTTCAAGAATTTGAAAATCATGATTTATTTACAATTTCTAAAGAATTTTTCTTGAAAGTTGGATTTATACGAGAGAAATTTAAAAATAATGGATTTATTTTTACTTATCCAGGTACTTTACAAAGATTTGAAGAAGTATTAATAAAAAATAGTAATGTATTATCTAAAGATAATATAATATCACTTATTCCATTTAATATTCCAACAACCAGTATAAGTAAGGAATTTGCATTAAAAGAAATAAAACATTATCTTTTTATCGTTCAAAAAATTTTAGAAAAACATCCAGATTTAAATTTTGGCATATCTATAAAAATCTTTGAATATGCTGAGTTATTAGAGCTCTATATACCCATTTTTATGCAATTTGAAAATATAAAAATTATAAACCTAGTTGGGCTTTTTGACAACCTTAGTAATTTCAGGAATATTTTAAAAAGTATCGTTAAAATAAAAACAGAATTGGATAATAATTTAATTATAATGGCTTCTGGAAGAATAATCCCGAAATATTATCCATTATTAATTTACCTAGGAATAGATTTGATTGATTCTTCCTACTCATTGTTCTTATCTGCTGAAAATTTCTATGATACGATAGAATATCTACTACCGATATATAAAATAAAATATTTACCTTGTTCTTGCTTGGCATGTAAAGGTAATTTAAATGAAATATTAGACAATAAATACTCTGCTGAAAAGATTGATTTATTGAGCTTACATAATTTAATCACAGCAAATAATTATATGAAAAAAATCAAGCAATATTTGAATTATGAAGATTTTAGAGTATTTGTGGAAAAGTCTTCTTTTGATGATACTAACCTAATTTCGATGTTAAAGATTTTGGATAAAGAATATTATGATATTATTAAATATGAAACCCCAATAAAACAAAAAAGTAAAATAATAAGGTGTCTTGGACCGTCATCATATAATAGACCAGATTTTCAACAGTTTAGGGAAAGAACAATTAATAATTTCGAACCTGAACCATGGACAACATTAATAATTTTACTCCCATGTTCAGCTAAGAAACCCTATTCAGAATCGAAATCTCATAAAAAATTTTATAGTATTATTAGAAAGTTTCCAAAATTTCCTACTTTCCAAGAAATAATTTTAACCTCACCTTTGGGATGCATTCCTAGACAATTAGAAAATATTTATCCTGTTAATTCTTACGATATTTCCGTTACTGGTGAATGGGATAATGAAGAAATAATTATCACATCAGAAATGCTTGTTAAAATAATCGAAAAATATGATCCAAATATCCCTATCATTTGTCATTTAAAAAATGAATATCTCGAAATTATAAAGAGAGCTGCTTCGAAATTATCTCATAATTTCATTTTCTCTGAAATTTCTGATAAGATAACTTCTAATGATTCCCTCCAATCTTTAGAGAAATTAATTATTGAATATCAGAACGAATACAAGCCTAAAAAAAGTAGTTTAAAATATGAAAATTACTCAAAAACTTGGACCAGGAAATTTATCAAAATTTTAGATTATCAATTTGGTCAAGGTGTAGGTATTAATATTATTTCTAATGGTCTAAAACCAATTCGAAGCAGATCAACCAATCAGATTGATTTAATGGACCTAAAAACTCAAGAAAAACTAGGTGTGTTTAAAAAATCAACAGGTCAAATTGAACTAACCATTCTAGGACTTGAAAGGCTAGTTCATTCTCATCACTCTATAAATACAAATTATATTGTTTTTGATGGAGAAGAAATACAAGGAAATACATTATTTAGAACTGGAATTTTAGATTATAGCCTAGATCTTATCCCTAGTAATCAAGTAGTAATATTAGAGAAAGGAAAGAAAAAGGTTATAGGATGCGGAGAGTTAATTGTTGGATCTAATTTTTTAAAAAATTCTAAAAGTGGGAGAATTGTAAAAATCAATGAATGATAAAAATTTTTTTCTTGAAAATTATAATGATATTGTTGAGAAGATTAACTCTATTAAGCAAAATGCTCTAAAACGAAAGGTTAATTATAGAGAGGAGCAATTAAATCGTCCAATTAGTTTTTGGACGAAAAAAGAGAGACTTAGAGATAAAATTGGAAAAGAATTCACAATTATTTTACGATCTAAAGGATGTAGTTGGGCATTAAGTAAGTATGGAGGATGTTCCATGTGTGGATATTATCTGGATGCTACTACTAAAAATGTTTCGACTTCCCAACTTATAAGTCAATTTGATTATGCATTTAATGATAAAATAAATGAAATTAAACAAGATTCTTATAATTATATTCTCAAAATCTTTAATTCTGGAAGTTTTTTAGATGAAAATGAGATACCTAAAGAAGCCCGAAACTATATCTATGAAAAAATTTCAATGGTTGAAAAAATTAAAGAAGTAGTTATTGAATCACGATTAGAATATATTACATCAGAAAAGCTAAGAGAAATAAGAGAGATTTTTAATAAGAAATATCTTGAAATTGCTATTGGGCTTGAGAGTGTAGATGATTATATCCGAAATAATTTTATAAACAAGGGAGTTTTATTTAAAGATTTTAAAAGTGCTTTAAATAAATGTAAAGAACTAGATATAGGTGTGAAAGTGTATTTGTTGTTTAAACCACTTTTTCTAAATGAACAAGCAGCGATTGATGATTGCTCGTATTCTATAAAAACATTAATAGATTTAGGGGTGAATTCAATATCTATTAATCCTACTAATATTCAAAAAGGAACTTTAGCAGAACATTTGTGGTTCCAGAATAGATATAGACCACCTTGGTATTATTCACTTTTTAAATGTATAAAAAAATCTGTAAGTCAGGAGGATTTAAAAAGCATACGATTGTTATCTGATCCTTCTGGGGCGGGAACAAAAAGAGGAATTCATAATTGTTTAAAGAAAGAATGTGAGATTTCTGCAAAAGAAAGACTTAGGAACTTTGTGCTTTCACAAAATTTAAATGAGCTGGAGCAGAAGGAATATGAGTGTGTCTGTAAAAAAAAATATCAACTACAGAAAAATTATATTTGAAAATGACTAATTCGACAACAAAATCATTTATAGTTTGTTAAAAACCAGATTTCCATTTTTGTAAGGATGGGAAATAAAAACCATTATATTTAAATATTAACAACCATCATTTATTTTAAATTTAATTTCATCCACTCAGCTAAGGGGATCTCTTGAAAAAGAACTGGGTTAAATTGAGTCTATTCTATGTTGGAAAATCATCGAAAAATCATCAAATTTTTAGAGCGAAACAATGGAATAATAAATTAGAACAAATTATTAAAAATTCTATCTATAACGAAAAGTACGAGAAAATTGGATTCATTAAAGACGTATTTGGTCCTGAAGATTCTCCTTTCATTTCAATTAAAGCCTTACCTAATCAATCGTTTAATCCCGATGATAAAATCTTTACAAAAATAAGTTAGTTTATAACAATTTTTAACGATTCTTTTAAAAATCAAGATTATTATAAAAAAAGGTGTATTTTATCTCAAGTTGGAGAGATGTGAAATCTGCATTAGATGACGACTCGAATACAGAAATCGATATTTGTAATGAATGTGGAAAAAACATTTTTTTTGATGAGAATAGAGGGTTATTAGTTTGTGAGGAATGTGGTTTAGTTCATTCAGAAAAACATATTGATAGTGGTCCAGAATGGAGAGCTTTTGATGCTGAACAAAAAAAGAAGAGAACAAGGACAGGTGCTCCTATGACTTATATGATACATGACAAAGGGCTTAGTACTATGATAGATTGGAAAAATAGAGACATTTTTGGGAAAGAGATACCTGCTAAATTGAGAGGACAAATATATAGACTTAGAAAGTGGCAGAGTCGTATTAGAGTATCTGATGCAACTGAACGAAACCTTACATTTGCATTAAGCGAACTTGATCGTATGGCTTCTAACCTTGATCTTCAAAAGAATTTGAGAGAATGCTCAGCTAAAATATACCGAGATGCAGTTCATGCTCATTTAATTCGTGGAAGAAGTATAGAAGGAGTAGCTGCTGCTAGTTTATATGCTGCTTGTAGAATGTATAAGGTTCCACGTACATTAAAAGAGATAGCCGAAGTTGCACGAGTTGATAAGAAAGAGATTGGTAGATCTTTTAGATTTATATCAAATGAATTATCTTTGGAATTAAATCCTACCAAACCGATCGATTTTCTTACAAGATTTATTTCAGAGTTAGGGTTGACAAATAAATGCCAAAAAACGGCAAAGATAATAATTAGAATGGCAGAAGAAAGGGGTTTAACCTCTGGTAGAGGGCCTACTGGGGTTTGTGCAGCAGCCATTTATGCTTCTTGTATTTTATCTAATGAAAGGAGAACTCAAAGAAAAATTGCTCGTGTTAGTTGCGTAACAGAAGTTACTGTTCGAAATCGCTTCAGTGAACTCGTAGAAAATTTGAACTTGGGGATATCATTAAAGAGAAACAATAAATAATATAATCCCAAAATTCCTAATATTTAACCATATTATCTTTATATTACAGGTGTAATGTCTCAATTTTTAAAATATTATCCTTCTTCTAATTTAAAATTAGTATTATCTTCATATTATAACATTTAATGTTATATTAACTTCAATTAGATCATATTGATAGATTAGGTGCAATAAGAATGGATAAGCTAATAAACGAAAGTGAGGTTAATTATTTTTTATACAGGATAGAGAAAACTTTCCCGAGCTTTGTTGCGGGAATTATTACTGATCGTCATGGTTTCCCGATAGCGTCTAAAATATCAAAGAAATTATGGGTACTCGAAAATACATTAGCCTTATCTGCGATTGTCAAAAAAGGGGGTTTTATAGAAGATTCTCATCTTATTCAAATCAAAAAAAATTTAGACAAATCTAAAAATTACAAATTATTGGTATTATTAGAAAAATCAAAAGAATATAAGAGTCGATTAAAACCTCTAAAAGGTTTAATTAAATCACAGGAGCTTTTCTAAGAAAAAAGTTTACAGAACAGAGTTTATAATTATTTTTTATTGCGTACCGTAGAAAAACAAATGGTTTACTTAAATTTTTATATTTATAATATCTTCATTAACTAAAGAGAGTATAAGGTAAAAATATAAAGTTTGGTTTAAATAAATATTTTTGAACCTTAAAGAAACTGATATAAAAAGAGATATTAATTAATAGGCTGATAAATATTTGAGTTATTCCGAGGATGAGCTTAGATTAAAGAAGATTTTAACTTTAATCATAAATAGTACGCCAGGATTAAAGTTTGCTCTCATCACTGATGATACAGGGATAACAATTCTAAGTCAAGCTAAATTTAAATTTTCTGATCAGAATGGAATTTCTGTAGAAAAGATTGGTGCTATTGGGGGCGCAGTCTTTGTGGCAGGAGAGGAACAAGGCCATATTCTAGGTTATGGGACTATAGACCTTCAAATTACAGAATATCTTGAAGGTATGATTTTTTCGATGAAAGTCGGTAAAGGCGTTTTATGTATTGTAGCTGATAAAAATGCTCAGATAGGATTTATTAGAGCCACTATGAAGAAATATGCTCCAAAAATATCTTTGATACTAAATAGATATTTACAAGCCGATCAGGCAGATCTTAGTAAAGAAGTAAAGGAATTGTTTAGGTCTGATTCTATAGGTATGCTGTAATTTAAATTAAATAGCAACTTACTAATTTGAATTTTTTCATCAAAATTGGGATTATAATAAAACTTTTATTTTTAATAATCTATTATATTGATGGGAAAACGATGATGGAATAACCGCGTGTTCGAGGACTCATATGATGAAAAAATGATTATGCAGTGCAAACTAATGCGAATATCTAGAGTTTAATAATCAGTAAATGCAAAAATAATACGGGCTCTTTACAGAGCGATGGTAAAAACCACAGCAATGAATGTAGAGTCAGCAACCCAGATTTGCGACATGATTATGTCCCAACGTTTTAAATGCCTGGCATGAGAGAACGCCTTTGATTTAAAGGGTAGAATTCCTTGAGATGAAAAAGACTGTGTTAGTGTTTCAGGCGACATACTTATAATTTAAAGGAAAGTAAAATTCTTTTTTTAGTTTCTATTTTTAAGTAAAAGGAAAAGGATCCTTTTTCTCTAATCCTTTAATTTTATCCTCAATTCTTGATATTAAATTAGTTAAACAATCAAAGAGTATTTTTCTTATTATCTCATAGTTAAGATCGATTTCTATATCATTATAATGAAAATCTGAATCCTTATAAAATGCTTTATAAACATTCTCTGTTTTTAGGATTTTATAGCTCGAGTCTACGAGGAATGCATAAAGATCTTCACTGTTATATTCTATTTTCATTATCAAAGAGAGCATAGCAAATTCTTTTTTGCCACGTGCCCACTCAGACGGGATCTCAAAATGAAAATTAATAATTTTCTTTTTTTTTGTGATAAGAACGATTTCAAAAAACGTTTCGTTGATTTCCAGGTCAAAGAATTTAATTAGAGAGCTGATAATCTCTTCTTCTAATTTTTCATCTGGATATGATAATAAAACACTCGGGCCATTAATTTGATGGAAAAAAGTTAGGACTAAGTGAATATCTGGTCACCAGAAGTTTATTAGAAAATAAATTATACAAATTTAAAATTAATTTTTTAGAAAAAGTATTGTATCAATTTACTAATAACTCTTTTTTATTAAAGATAGAATATCATCATAAGATCCTAGTAAATTCTTGACATTTAAAGCGAAGAATGGCTTGAAAGTTTATTCTCTCCCTGGATTCCTATCTTAAGTTGGATTACCAATGATTATATCGCCGGAATTATTGGTATTATCCTTTCTATAGCTATAATGATTGCTGCTTTTTACTTAATTACATATTTGAAGAAAAAGAAATCAAAATTATTTAATGAAAGAAAGATAATTAGAAAAAAATATCTCTCATTATAATTGTTATTGTACAATATTTTTTTTATTGATAAATACTCTCAACCCAGTTTTCTAACTCTAAATACAATTTTTTTAGATTATCAATCTGTTCTTCCGTTGCGTCCCAATAACCTCTATTTCCTGCTTGCAGTATGTTTCTAATAATATCCATCATTGCAAATCTGTTATTTTTAATAAGTGCCTCTCGAATTTCCTCATTTTCTACATATTGTTGATAACTTTTATCCCAAATCCAATTATCTACAGAGTGAGTAGTAGCAGCAAGCCCTAAAACATTCTCAACTCTTTCAGCAATTTTTTGACCACCATGATATTTATGAGCTAACATTGCTTCTATCCACCGAGGATTCAATGACCTTGTAACTGCACCTTCCTTGATACTTTTCTCTAAAGGATCAACTTTTATCTCTCTTGTTGTCGTATCTGCAATATAAATATTTGCTTGTTTTCCATTAATTTCGTTAAAAACTCTTGCTAATCCGCCAGTAAATTCAAAATAATGATCGAGATCTGTTATATGATATTCAGAAGAATCTCTTACTTGGCTCATTATATCAATCTTACTTATATTTTCTGTAAATGTTTTAGCAATTTTCTGAACTTTCTGATCTTTCATATAAGCAAAGCTCATGCAATTTATATAATCATCAACTAATTCTTTTTCATCTTCCCAAACTCCTGCTGAAATAATATCAGTCAAGTTAGTATTATATTTTCCTGGTGCAGGACCATATACCTTAGCCTCAGGGAGCTCTAAACCTTTTTGTTTTAATTCTATTATGCTCTTTCTAACAAAATTCTTATCAAAAGGCTCATCTAAATTTTCCACTAATTCTACTGCTTCATTTAATAAATTTAAAATATAAGGAAAAGTATCTCTAAAAATCCCACAAATAGTAACGATAATATTAATTCGAGGGTGTTTCATTTCTTCAAGAGGTATTACTTCAAGTTCAGTTGTCCATACAGATCTATTTTTAATTGGTCTAACACCTAAGTAATTAAAAATTTGCCCAATAGTTTCGCCTCCTGTTTTCATTGTTTCGAAAGCCCATAGAACTACACTTGTTGTTTCAGGAAATGTTCCATATTCTTTTTTATAATTCTCAATTAATTTTTCGGCAATTAATGTCCCTCTCTTATAAGCTGTCGAACTTGGAATTAATCTCGGATCAAACCCGTAAGAATTTCTGCCTGTTGGAAATATATTCGGTGAACGTATTGGATCGCCACCAAGGCCAGGTTCTACATATCCACCTTCTAATCCTCGAATTAAATTCTCCATCTCCATAGAACTATCAATTCTAAAGAGGAAATCTTTAACCCAATTTTTTAAAGACAAATATTCCTCCTCGTTTAACTCACTTTGCTTAATTTTTTTTTCTGAATCATAGATCTCATCTATAATTCCTTGTATATGTTTCTCTAAAAGATTAGATTGTTGTTTTTCTTGTCTTTCGAATTTCAATAACATTTCCTTTAAATTATCGGGTATTTCACCTGAATTCAATAGAATTTGGAGAATAAGATCTTTTTTCTCTTCCATATTATAACTTTTGCCTAATACATGAAGCCCCATTGGTATAACTGCTGTTTTGTATCTATATAATAGAGCTTCAAGCTCATCAATAGAGGAATATTCAAAATTTAAATTTTTAGCTATTTTAGAGATATCATTCTCCATATCTCTAACTCTATCGGCTTTCACAGGATCAATTGATTCTTTTAAATCTAAAATTTTTTCATTTTGATATTCGGAGATTAAAGATTCTAGTTTAGCAAGTTCTTGATATAAATCTGAATTTTTGAAAGTGGGTCCTGCATGGTTTATTATAACAGCATTTCCCCTTCTTTTTGCTATTGCTGATTCACTAGTGTTTGTTATATGATAATAATACAAATTCGGTATTGTCCCAATGAGATTTAAACAGAAATCATCTGGACCTCCAGAAGTTTGCTTTCCGGGTTGAAATTCAACAGTTCCATGTGTTCCAAAGTGAATTATAGCATCTATATTTAAAATATTTTCAAGATAACGATAAAAAGCTAGATATTGATGATGAGGAGGTAAATTCTTATCATGATAATCATTAGGGTCTCCAGAAATCATGCTTCTGGCAGGTTGTAATGCAATATATATATTTTTAAATTGTATTATAGGAAGTTTAAAATGATTATTTTCAACATTTATTTTTCCTGGGGGGGCTCCCCAATGTTCAATAATATTATTATTAAGTTCTTCTGGTAATTGATTAAAATATGTTAAATATTCTTCGTTTTTCCATTTTATTCCTTTAAAAACTTCTACATTTGTATATTTTGCATTATTTAGAGCTCCGCTTTCAATAAAAATATCTGATAAATTCTTATCTTCAGGGATATTTTCTCCACTATACCCTTCTTTCATTAAAAAATCTATTAAATTCCTAACAGATTTTGAAACATCTAAATAGGCTGCATTTCCTATCTTATCCTCACTTGGGGGATAATTATAAATAATAATCGCAATTTTTTTTTCTGAATTATCTTTAATACGTAGATTAAGCCATTTCTTTACTCTCCCAATAATAAAATTAATATGATGAGAAATAGAAGCGACCTCTAAAACTTCTGAATGTATCTCTTCAGAATATCCTAAATTTCGCATACATCCAACGGTCATCATCTCAATTCTTCCATCTAATTCTGGCATTACAATGGATATAACTTGATTTATAGGACTAGATCCCTGTTCCGACTTAAGATATTCATCATAAAGAAGATCATATTGAATTATTGGATTGATATGAGGTATATTCATTTTTTTGTATAAATCTATTGTTATAGAGGAATCTCCCCCAAAGGGTCCTCCGTTAAGTTGGAAATATTGAAGATTGATAATTATACTTGCAAGATTCCTCCTATTTTTAAAAAAAAATTTCTGATGAGCTTCAATATTAAATAATACTTCTGAATAAACTGGAATAATATTAAATTCAGATAATTTATTTACAAATTCCTCAATTATCGGCAATGATTGCTCAAAATAAAGTGATCCATAAAAAAATAAACCTATCGTTTGTTTATCTGGGTCTATTGGTTTAAAATTTAGATATTCATCTAATGTGTCAAAATATTTATTTGAAATTGGCTCATATATCCCAATTTCAGGGATTTTTGATGGTTTAGGTACTTTAATATTTTTAAATCCTAAGTAATTTTTTAAAAGAAATAAGATCAAATTTTTATGGTTTTCTGCTATTCCAGCAAAGCCATGACTCCAATAATCTCTTAAATATACCCAATTTCTAATATGCTTAAGCAATCTAAATGGAAACATTTTTGAAAATTTTCCCATAATCTTGTCTATTTTCATGCCTTTATTAACTGCTTCAGTGATATCTAGTACTTCATCAAAGCCTAATTCTAATTTTTTTTGGGGTACTGGAATTTTACGCCCTATAAAAGACCCTAGTTTAGTGAGCTTCATAAGTTGAGGATTTCCTCCAATTAAAGTTATAATTTGTTTTGTCTCAAATAATTCTGGGTTTTCTTTTTCCATTCTATCGTAAGTTTCTTCAAGAATATCCACTGCTAAACAATGGCCTCTTATATCAATGAGCATTACATCAGATTCATAAATTACTTTAGTAAATTCTTCTTTTGAAACCTTTCCATCATTAACATCATTCAAAAAATAGGTTTTAAAACTAAAAATTCGCCCAAATTTTTGATAAATTTCTATTATACCCTCAGTTATCCACTTCATAAATACTGCGGCAGTAATAATGGAAATTTTAGGTACTTTTTTAACTTCATCTAAATTTTCTTTCATTACACAATCAAATTCTTATTTAATTCTCTCTAGAATCCCTTCACTAGTTAAGATTTGGCTTAAATTTTCTTGATTCAAATTATTTATATGATAATATGCAGCATTAGCAAATTTTGCCAATTTTTTACAGATTTCTAATTTTAAATTTGAATCTTCAACATCAATAATAATCGTACCTATACTATATTTCGCAATTTGTTCCCCTGCTTTTAATATATCATCAATAGGATCGTTATAATATACATTCCCTCTTGCGTCTGTTAAAAGGATAATTAATGGTGTATATCCTGTTTTCTTTCGTGTCTCTTCAAGTGCAACGTCCATAGCTTTTAATAAGCCAGCAACAAGTGGAGTAGTTCCACCAGTCCGGATCTCTTTCAATAATTTATACGCTAAATCTGTGCTTCTAGTTGGCGGTAAAATTATTTCTGCTTTTTCATTCCTAAACACAATTAACGATACTTTATCACGATACACATAATTAGATTGTAAAATAGAAAAAATTGTACCCTTTATTACTTCCATTCTACTATTAACTCCCATTGATCCAGAAGCATCAACACAAAAAACAATTAGATAACTTGATTTACCCATTCTTTTCTTAATGTGAATATGATCTTCCTTAACAGTTAATTTTCCCCCATTCTTAATTGCATCTCTATTTTCGGGTTCTAATGCAGCCTCATTTATTGTTTCATTCAAAGCAATATCGTGAGAAATTGGAATATCAAAATCTCTAGGTTTCTGACCTCCAATATACTTTCCACGGACGCTAGTAGTTGGATGTATGATTCTTTGTCCAGATGTATTCATAATTTTTCTTATCTTTTTATTTTGAATGATATTATCTGCTTTCACATTCTTGTCTATTTCAAATACTTCCTGCTTTATGTTCAAAATTTGGTGATCATTCTCATTTTCATATATTTTATTTTGGTCTATTTTTTCCTCTTCTTGTTCGGCAAATATTTTTTCGATATCATTTTCATCAAGAGTTTGATCTTCAAAGGGTAATTTTCTTAATCTGTGAGTAAGAGCAAGTTTAGCAGCAATTTTTATATCTTCTTCTATTATTTCATCTCTTCCATCTAATGCTGCTAATGTTTTAGCTGTACGAGTGATCGTTATATCTGCTCTATGACCGTCTATTTGAAATATAATACAGGTCTTCGCAATTTTTTTTAAGAAATCCTCTGAAATAGTTACCTGATTTAAAAGCTTTTTAGCATTCAGAATTTTACTTCTTAATTTTTTTTGTTCTTTTTCAAATTTTTTCAAGAATAAATGAGGTTTATTTTGAAATTCCTCAACATTTCTTACAATCTGAACTCTTTTATCAACATCTTTAATTCTTTCAACATCACTACATAATCCAAATCGGTCGAGGAGTTGGGGTCTTAAATTTCCCTCTTCTGGATTCATTGTTCCAACTAAAATAAAACTAGAAGGATGATGAAAACTAATACCCTCACGCTCAATTATGTTTAATCCCATAGCAGCACTATCTAATAATATATCTGCGACATTATCTGCTAAAAGATTAACTTCATCGATATAAAGAATATTTCTGTGAGCTTCAGCTAATATTCCTGGTTCTAAAAATTTCAATCCCTCCTTTAATGCTCTTTTAATGTCAATTGTACCTACTACTCTATCTTCAGTTGCATTTATAGGAAGAGTAATAACCCTCATTTTTTTACTATCAATATCACTCTCATCAATTTGATTATTTTGATATTTTTCTTGACAGGTATGACACATTTCTTTTGGATCTGAGGGATTACAATTAAATGAACATGATTTGATATATTGTATTTCTGGTAAAATATCGGCTATAGCCCTTACAGCTGTTGATTTAGCAGTTCCTTTCATTCCACGTATCAATACTCCTCCAATTTTTGGATTCACTGCATTTAATATCAGTGCTAATTTCATTAAATCTTGGCCAATTATCGCAGTAAAGGGATAAACAATTTTATGAGTCATTTTAAATTATAGCTTAATTATTCTTAGAATTCATACTAAATTATAATTTCTTCATATCGAATAAGTTTTTAGAAAATTTAAAAATTTCTTTTTTAAATTATAGA
The DNA here is from genome assembly GCA_029856145.1 of Promethearchaeia archaeon. Classification (GTDB taxonomy): domain Archaea; phylum Asgardarchaeota; class Lokiarchaeia; order Sigyniarchaeales; family SOKP01; genus Loki-b32. The sequence goes on along the minus strand of JAHQWK010000001.1, from coordinate 88,843 downwards.
AAGATTCGGTGCAACAAATAAATGCAAAGAACAGTCCTTCAAACCAGGCGGGGAATGATGGCTTAAAGAATTAATATAAATAAAAAAAATAGTAAATAATAAAATTATGCCCTTTTTTATTTATTTCCAAATTTTTTGAATAATTGTATTCCAATTATTACAATTATTATACTTACTATAGAAATAAAAGCGAAATCAATTAATATATTCGCACTAAGTAATGAATCTCCATTAAAAATTGATTTTAACGCATCTGTTACATAATAACTTGGAAGAAACATAGCTATTAGCCGAGTACTGTTAGTAACTGGGATGAAAGTTCCAAAAAACATCTGAGGTAGAATAAATATAAACGACAATCCAGTGGCAGTTCCAGAATTCTTTGAGATAGATGCCGTAATAAGTCCTAATCCAACCGAACTTAATGATAATAGAGCTATTACAAGGAATGCTAATAATATTCCAACAGCATCAGCATTATGACTAAAACCCATAAGGATAGAGAGTATAAAAACTATTAAAACCTGAAAAATGGCGATTATCATATTGGATATTATATGACTCCCCATAAATTCACCCGAAGTCATTGGTGTTGTATTCATTCTTTTTAAGAGTCCTGCTGCTCGGTTATCCGTAAAAGATTGGGCTATTGTCATTATAATAAAAATACAAGCATAAGCAAATAGACCAGGAACCATAAAATCAAAGGACATACCAAGTGAAGGGTCACTAAAAGCTAATCCAAATGTTAATGTAAGAACAGCTGGGAATAATAACATTAAAAACAAATAAGCCGGTTCTCTTATTAGTTTTTTAAGTTCCATTTTTATAAGAGCTATAATTCTTTGTGCTTCCATTTTACATTCCCTCCATTATTCTTCTACCTGTTATTTTCATAAATACTTTTTCCAAATTCTCAACTTCATATTTTTCCATTAATTCTTTTGGTGATCCTATTTCAATCAATTTACCGTAATCGATTATTGCCACTCTATCGCAGATAGCTTCTGCTTCTTCAATATAATGAGTAGTTAGAATAATCGTTTTATCGTTTTTAAGATCTCTAATAAATTCCCACGTTGAGCGACGAGCTCTTGGATCCATCCCTACTGTTGGTTCATCTAGAAATGCAATTTTTGGATCATTGATTAGAGCTATTATTAAATTTAACCGTCTGATCATCCCTCCACTATAGCCTTTTGTTTTTCTTTTACTAGCTTCTAATAAATCAAGCTTTTTTAAAAGATTTTGAGTTCTTTCCTTTATTTTTTCCTTAGGCATTGAGTATAGATTTCCAAAAAGCTCAATATTTTCTCTAGCATTAAGAAATTTAAAAATAGCTGGTTCTTGGGGACAAATTCCTATTAGCGCTTTAACTTTATTTAACTCTTTTAAAACATCATTCCCACCAATTAAAGCAGTTCCTTCTGTAGGTTTTAATAATCCACTAAGGATATTTATTGTTGTAGTTTTACCGGCACCATTAGGTCCTAAAAAACCAAAAAGTTCACCATTTTTAATATTAAAAGAAATACCATCAACAGCTTTAACAGTTTCAAATTTATTCTTGAAATATTTCTTTAAATTTCTTACTTCAATTGCGATATTATCTCGCTCCATATTTTTTCATCAATTATAAAGTAAATTTAAAGTAATTTGTACTTTAGATCTTATTAAAACTAAATTTAATTTAAATGAAATTTAGACCATTTTTTCATTTTTTTTATTATAAAATAAAAGGTTAATGAACAATTATATGAATTTAATTTTTTTCATTAAATCTAAGACTATAAATATAAAAAATTATACTATAAAAGATATACCCGGATCTTCTGGTCGATTAGACGTAATTTCACGATGTATCCTTTCAACAATGCTACGGGATAATGATTTTGAAAGAAATATTCAGATATGGACATTTTTGGATCGTTATGGTACATTTATTTTTAAACCCGAGTTTTTTAATTACGAATTTTTTCCTAAAAATGAAATACTTTTTACAGATTACTTTGTTGATTTCCTTCAGAAAATTTATGCTAATGAAGATCTGAAGCTTAATCCACTAAACACAATTAAAAATTCAAAAATGAATATAATAGAAGCAATAAGGCATTTTAAGAAAATGAATCATAAAGTATTTATTTTACATGAACAAGGTCAAGCTTTTTTTGAACTATTTAGCAACATCCAAGAAAAGGAAAATATTGTTTTCATAATAGGGAGCCAAGATGATCAATTTCTCAATTCAAAGGAATTATTAGCATTAAAAATTCCAACTATAAGTATTGGAAATCAATCGTATTTAGCTTCCTCAGTTATTCGATTATTGAAATTATATAGAATGGGATTATAATAAATTTTTTATTATAAAGAAATTTTAAAAATATTAATCTAAATGATGAGATTGTAGGATTTATTAAGAAATTGAATGAAATAGAAGATAAAAATAAAAGAACTCGACAGAGAGAAATTTCAAATAAACTTATAAATTACCCCGTAGAATTTTTGATTAAACACAATTTTACACCCAATAAGATTTCCTATATAGGATTTATATGTTCTTTAGTTGCATCATTATTAATAGCTATATATGGGTTGTATATTTCAATTTGGCTTTCATGGATTATACCTTTTATGATAGGAATCGCTGGTGCTATGGATTTATTTGATGGGGAAGTGGCGCGAAGAACAAATAAAGAAACTCAAGCTGGCGCATTTCTGGATTCAAATTTAGATAGGCTTTCTGATGCAATTTTTGTTTTGGGTTTAATTTATGGAGGTTTGGTAGATTTTTTATTAGGGTATATTATATTGTTTTTAGTTATTATGATTTCTTATATACGTTCAAGAGCCGAAAATGAAGGTGTTAATATGAAAGGTGTTGGATTCATGGAACGAGCTGAACGAATTCTTTTCCTACTTTTTGTTATAATCATAGAATTAATATTATATTTTACAACATTCCTTATATTCAATGAGCCTTTGACAATTCCGTTTGTTCCGTTTGTCACTAGAGTCCCTGTCACACCAGTTTTTCTCATTAGTATTCTAATTTACACTCTTACTTTAATTTATACAGTTATACAAAGATTAAGCTATACTTTTAAGACTTTAAAAAGTTAGACATAAATAAAATAGATAGGGTACTTAGCTCTTAAAATATCTATTTTCAATATTTATTTTATACTTTTTCACGCTAAAGGATAAATTTTTTAAGTTTTATACAATTCAATTAGGATATAGAGTAAAGATAAATAAGAAAAAACTAAAAGTAGCTGATTTTTATTCCAAAAAAAAGAAAAAGTGGCGGAAGAAGTGGTTCTAGTAAAGGACATTATGCTAGAGTTCAGTGCAGCAAATGTGGAAGATTTGTAGCAAGGAGTAAAGCTAAGGCTGTGACAAGAAGAGTTTCTCTTGTTGATAGTCGAATGTATACTGAATTAAAAAAAACTGGTACAATTATCCAAACTCCAAGTAAGACTAAGTATTACTGTATTAGCTGTGCTATTCATGGACATCAGATAAGTCAACGAAACAAGGGCTTAAGAAAGAACTAAGTTTATAAAGCTTTATTTTATAGGTTCGATTCTTAAATCAATTATGTTAATTATAAATTTAGTTTCTTAAAGAAAGATGGAAGAGTATAGGAAATTTGAATTTGATTTTTAATTGTTGTCTCAATTATAGCCCTGATTAAATATCTTTCTTTTAATTCTTCGTTTGGTTCGTATATTTTAACTTTTGCTATAGGTTTGATCTTTAAAGTATAATTTTCAGCTATACCTGTTATTTTTTTATCCGTCATTAATTTAATGCCCAATAACCCGAGTTCGAGATGAAAAACAATAAAAAGTATTTGATCTTGAACATTTTCTGATTTCTCAAAATATACCACTTCTAAATAATCATCTTGAAGTTCCTTAGGTAGTTTTGAGAATGGAATGGCCTTTTTTTTACCCGAAATATATGGAAAAGGTGTATAAAATAAGAGATTAAAACTTGAAATTTTCTTAATTTGTTCATTATATTTTTCAATATCTTTAATTTCATATGCTTTATCTAATAAAAGATCCAATTTATCAATCATATCTACAGCAGAATATCCATCCAAAACTGTTGCAATATAAGATCTTTTTAATTTTTCTATCAATATCTCACTTTTAAATGACAATTTATAATCAATTGAAATTTCTAATGCTTGGTTATATAGATTTACAGCAATTTGAGAATGTCCTAAGGCCAAGAAATAATCCCCAAGCTCACTAAATACGATTATGGCATCAAGAAAGTTTTCATCTAAGTCAATTTTCGAGATTTCCTCCATGATATTCATCGCTGTATTCCTATCTTTACCTTGAATATAAATTGCTATCGCTTTACCGATTAAACATTTAAGACGTAGTTTATCATCTTCATAAATGTCGGCCAGTTCTTCAGAAAAATTATATTGTTTGATAGCATTTTCATAAAGCCCATAAAATAAGTATATCATAGCCTTTATATAATTTAGAGTCAAACAAGTTTTATAATTATGAATAATAATTGAGAATAATGCTGCTCTTTCAAGGGAATCTACTGCAGCATTAATACGACCAAGAGAAACTAATAAAAATGCTCTTAAAAATTCCGTTTTACTAATTTCAGAGCATATCAACTGTTCAACAATCTCATAATCCTTTAAATTTGTTAATTGCCCTGATGCGACTTGAAGTAAAGATACTAAAAATCCATTCCCCGTTTTTAAAAATTTTATAGCATCTTTTGTTTCGCTTTTGATTATCGCTTCACGAGCTCGAATTATATACTCCCTTGAAATCTTTAAATTTTCAAGAAATTTTAGAATCCCGAGTATTTTCTCCTCTTCACTTTGAGGGAGATCTTGATTTGAAATATACTTCTCTGCAATACCAATTTCATTTATATATTTAGAAGCACCAATCTCGAACTTCACACCAGCATCGGGATTTTCTAACTCTACATCTTGAGTTAAAATTGAGCTTTCTGTAACAGCTATCGCCTTTTCAATCAACCAGGTTATTTTTTGTTCAGCAGGATAAATTTTAGAGCGTTCAATCATGTAGGATAATGTGTAATTTAAACTTCTCTTCCAAATTTCTTTAAAGTATTTTCGCATCTGAGAATCAGCAGTTGTTCTTTGTAATTTTAAAAGAAAGCTTGAAAGTGATAATATATTTATTTTTCCTTTATAAAGTAAATTTGTGTTTTTAGCTAGTTTAAAATCATCTGTTACAAGATGAACGGGTAAAACGTCATTTTTTTCTAAGAGTTTATTTCCAATACACACAAGCGTGAGATCTGGATTCTGGGCAGGAAATCTTACGTTATATCGGCTAAGAATGTCTTTTACAGCATCAATTTCATAAGGGGAGACCTTTTCTACATTAATAAAACTTTTCATTTTATCCCTATATGTGTGTGGAGCTTTAATTTCATCAAATACAGTTTGAGATATGTAATATTTATAACCTAATTCTTCTGCAACTCTTTTTAAATTTCCTAAAATATTACGTGCTTTAATTTGCAGCATACAAATGAAAAAATTAGCATCAAAAACAAATCTATTTGGGCTACTCATTTGATTAACGAAATTTCTTTGATTGTTTTCGAAAAATCTTATTTAAATAAATAATAGATATAGAAATAATATATTTTTCTTTCATTAAAATAAATCAAAATAGAAATGGAATCAAATATAATTTAGAATGTTAATCTTAGAATAAGTTTAATAAATTTTTATTAAAAATTAACTAGTGTGAATTCTTATTTTATTAATAGATGTTGTGGGATATTCGGGTTCGGGAAAGACATTATTTATTACAAGTGCAATAAAATTATTAAGAAAAAAATTAAATTATAATGTTTCTGTAATAAAAAACGTAAAAAATCATCCAGTTGATAAGAAGGGAAAAGATTCTTATAGATTTACTGAAGCTGGAGCAATTTTTTCTGTAATTCAAAATGATATTAATGAAACTGCTATTTTTATAAAAATTGAAGAAGGCAATTTAGAAGGACTTTTAAAATGGCTAAAATATGGACCTTTTAAGTTAGATTTAATGTTTACAGAAGGTTTTAGAAAACTAAACAATCCTACAGTTTTATGCATATCTGACTTAAATGAAATTAAAGAACAATTAACGGAAAACGTCAAAATGATTTCAGGTGTAATCTGTTCAGAGGAAATAACTAAAAAAAGTGTCTTTAATATACCAATAATAGATATTGACACCCATTTTTCAAAATTTTTGAATTTATTTAACATTTCTCCAAAAAGGAGCTAGTTGTTGGCAAAAGAATTTGAAGTCTTTTTTAATTTTTTCATCTCTTATATCTGTAATAAAATATTCACTTAGTTTTTCATATACTTCAATTTCATTGGTTGGGTCTCTAACAGCATTTCGAATTTCTTGAATTATATTATTTAAAGGAATTATAATCTCATAAATTAACCATTCTTCGAAAAAGGGTTGATCAGAAAAAGATTGAATAGTATAAGTTATCATAATTTGTATTAATTCTTCAAGAGAGTAAAAGTACTTCTTCGGAATTGTTACGTTAAACGGTTTCAATTCTTTCTTAAGCTGTTCTCTATTTAAACTAATTATATAATCTGGCCATACATCGTCAGAATAATTTATATCTTGAAAAACAAATAGTTCTAAAACTCTTAAAGCAATATTTTTCCCAATATATCGACTACGTGGATCAATGAAATTTCTAGATGCTTCATTTGGAGAAGGTCTCAAAAATATTTTATCAATTAATACATAAAGAATTTTGCAAATATGATCAACTATAATATGAAATGTTAAAGGAGAATTTTCTTGATTTTCCGTAAGAATTTCATTTTCTTGAGATATTTTCTGAGAAAAATTTGAATTAAAGCTTCTTAGGAATGTTTTAAAGAAACCATAATTTAGTTGAGATACATTTTTCTTAAATATCTTATGAAAAAATAGATTGATATTGTGAATATTTGACAAAGCCGACAGATAATTTGAAAATTCTTTTATATTTTTAATAGTATTTGTCCCTATTACCTCATCTACCTTTTTATTATATTGATTTAATGTCGTTTTAAAAACTTCGGGCAAAAATAGTAAATCTCCTACTTCTAATGCTTCGAGACCACTTCCAAAATAATATTTCATATATAATAAGAATAGATTTAATTGTGATTTTGGTGAAGGCAAATTATTTGCTTGAAAAGTTGAATACAAGGTAGATTTCTTATCAAGATATTCAAAAAATTTGAGAATAGAGTTTTTTTTTTCGGTTGAATAGTTAAGGTTAACAAGGAATTCTTTTTTGATAACATCCAACTTTGAAAATACTGAATCTTCTACTCTAGCACCCACAAAATTAAAAAAGTCTAATATAGGTGAGAAACTTTGAAGCAAATTACATTTTTTATAGAAATAATATAATAGATCTACTAATTTTTCTTTTGAAGAAGAATATTCATTTAAAGCAATTTCATACAATTTTTCTCTTCCTTCATATAATCTCTCAAAATATTCTTCTGGAATACCCTTAATTTGTCTTAAGAAATAATATAAAACCATTTTATAATAAGATTCAAAGATTTCATCTTTACTATCCTTACAAATTATTAGAAAATTCAAGTTTTTATTCATATCTCCGTTTTTGATGGTAATGGCATCAATGAGAATGAAAACATTCTCTTGAATTGCATTTCTAATAACCATCCCTAAAAGTCGAACAATAAAGTAAAGGTATCCCGTAATTATTGAAAATCCATATAATATTTCAACTTGAAATTCATCAGAAATATTGATAAATTTTTTTTCTTCATTTGGATTTAAAAGATAATTATATTCAAAAAATATGATTTTTTCAGATATCTTTTCTTTACTAAACAGCTCAAGAGAATTTTCATCAAAGTTAAAAAACACATGTAAAAAGTAGGAAAATAAATCGTGAAAGTTTTCATAGAAAAATGAAGTAAAAGTCTTTTTAATTATTCGATTTTGATTCTTCTTTTTAAAATTGTCCCATTTTAGCCTAATATCATTTTTGAATTCTTCGTACTTATTGCTATTTTTCTCCAAGAGACCAAATAATACGTTATTAATAGCATTAATACTAGAATCTTGATTATTCGTTGAATTTACAAGATTTTCAACAATGTGTTTTAATTCTTTATAAGCCACGTTTGATCGAGTATTTAATCAGTTTATCTTTCTATTCGGTTTTAAAAAACCTTAAGAAAAAAATATTATATATTATTAAAATAAAAATTTTAAAATAAAAATCTTAGTTAAGTGAGGTTTGGTTGACAAAACTTAATATTTCGTTGTCAATTTTGGATAAAAATCAAAATATTTTTGTTATTTCATCTGTTTCAGAATACTCTAAAGGAATTTTTTTACCTTCTTTTTCTTTAATTTTCAAACCACTTTCTTTAGATAAAAATTTGCCAATTTTTTCAGCATAAATATTATTATTTTTCATTAATTCGATTAATTCAATAGAGTAATCTTCCTCTATTGCAATCAATAATGATCCTGATGATATAGTGTTTAAAGGGTTTAAATTAAACATTTTACTTAATTCTAATGGCTCTGGAAGAATTTTTATTTTTGTTTCATCTATCAACACACCAGTGTTAGAAGCTATCGTCATTTCAGCAATTCCGGTAGCAAGTCCCCCTTCTGTAGGGTCGTGCATAGCCTTTATTTGAAAATGGTTATTTGCTAAGAGAGCTTCATTTAAAACACTTATCCCAGGATTATAAAGATAATCCTTACATTTTTCGATAAAATTGTGATTAAATCCTTTTTCTATTAAATCCTTTTCTTTTTCACGACCTATAATAGATGTACCTTCAATAAAGATACCTTTTGTTAAAATCAATGCATCTCCTGATTCAGCTCCTGAAGTAAGTACAAGTTTATTTTTATCTACCTCTCCGATTAAAGATCCAATCACAATTGGTCTAGTAAGCCCTGGTGTAACTTCTGTATGACCTCCTATGACAGTTATTTCCATTGATTTACAGGTATTGTGAATATCATTAAATATCTTTTCAATCATATTACTTGTTGTGAAATTAGGAGGTAATAAGATCGTTGATTGAAACCATTTTGGTTTAGCTCCTGTACATACAAGATCATTAACATTTACAATTACTGCATAATAGCCAATCTCATCAGTTGCGAAGGTAATTGGGTCAGTTTTTGCCACTAGATAATTTTTTCCAGGTATATCTATAACTGCGGCATCCTCCCCGATTTTTGATCCCGAAATTACTCTACTATCTTGAATTTCTATTTCTGAGAGCAACTGGGCTAAATAATCATGTTTAAGCTTTCCAAGAGCAAATTTTTCATTAACTCTTTTCATTGTTATAGTCTTTTTAGGGGTTCATAATTTATTAAAATTTTGAGCAAATATTCATTAATTACTTATTTACAATAATTTGATGAAATGAATTATTACACCCTAAAATTTAAAATTCATTACTTCCTTGAGGATAATAAGGAATAAAATTACACTAACAAAAAAGAGTCTGAGCAAAATGGGATTTGGTAAGGCGTTTTTATTTAGTATACTTGCTTTTGTCGGTTTAAATTTCATTTTTACAATAATATATTATGCTATTGGCCCGGGTTTTGATTCTTTGTTTGCCACGATTCAAAATCACCCTCTAATGATTTTCTATTACTTGTTCGGTTCAATAATCAGTTTCCCATCTGTAATTTTCAATTGGACTATAGCACAACCTTTTTTTGGCAGTTTGGTCTTAACAGATCTAATTTTGGGGATAGGATACTTAGCTGCTCTAATAATTGCAGCGATTCTTGCTGGAAAGTTCGGAGAAAGTAAAGGTCAATGTTTTGGAGGATGGCTTTTAACCGCAATTATCAGTACAGTTTTAGTAATTAGTGGAGTTTTTCTAAGTGATTTTTTCAAAACCGAATTAAATACTGTTTATGGTTGGGCTATGACGATTGATGTTCTTCTTATCAATATTATTATCAGTTGCACAATAAACATAGTATTTTACGGCTTTTTCGCGGTCCTTGTTTCAAAAACAGAATATTATTAAATATGATTCGAAAATTTAAGATTTCCTTATTTTTTTTTCTTATTAATATATTATAACGAGACAATTTACTTGGTAACATAATTCAATTGTCTACCTCTTAATTACTTAAAATTCTGTTATATTTTTATAGTTTAATTTAAACAAATTATTTGGAAGGGAAACAAAATTTTCAATCTTACATTGGATTTCGCCTTTAATATTCTATTTTTTATTAAAAGTTGAATTTTGCATTCCTTCTTTTCTCCTTTTTTTATTCCTTATAAGAATTTAATTTTATCAATTCAAAAAAACATATTAATGGATTAATAGAATGTTTAACTCTGAAATTAATATAAGTAAAATAATAGTATTAGTAAATTTCAACCTATAAGGTCATTATTATTATGAGTTCGGGAAAAATAGAACAAAATTATTTTAAGAATGTTCAAGATGGTTTAATCTTCAATGAATCTGTTATTTTTTCTGAAGACATTTTACATAAAAGTCATTTCTCTGAATCAAAATCATGTAAAGAAGGAATTTATAAAGAGTTTCATATTAATATGCAAGATCCTTTTAAAGGAGTTATGGATAATCATTTTGATATGATACAAAAAATCCATTTCATTTTAAAAAATTCTCAAGATCTAACTCAAAACCAGAAATATGACTATTGTAGTAGTCAACGATTTTTTATGAAGTTATATTTAAAAAGTATTTCTGAAAGAATTTAAAGATAAAATTTATTTACTTTATGCTTGGTTTGTTAATTGGGATATTGCGAGATTTCAAAAACTCCACATAATCACACAAAAGTGAGACACTTCTCGCAGCATCTCTTAATGAAAAGAAATAGAGAACTCTTTTTTTGTGCAATAATTTTTTTGCAGAATTAAATCTTTTAGCTAGAGCACTATCATCAGCAAGATTTGGTAAACAAAAAGCAAATGGTTTTGATACTGAATCCCGTATTCTAATCATCCTATTAAAAACATGACGATAAATATGATCTGGCCAGAGTGGAACCATAATAATATCAATATTAGGATCATTAACTACAACGTTCATACATTGAGTAAAAATATCTAAAATAAACCCCGATGCCCCTAAATCAATAGGGTTTTTAATGTTTACATTTACATCGGGTAAAATCTTACCAATTTTTGATTGTGATTCAGGAGTTAGTTCTGGTATCGACAGATTTTGGGAAGCAAATAAGTCTGTCAAATTAACGGAAGCACCTCCTCCGGGAGTAATAATCCCTATATTCCTTCCTTTTGGAATATAATGTGGATATAATAATTCAAATGTTTTAATAGTGTTCCAAAATTCTTCATTATCTTTAACGAGGATTGTTCCTGTCTGATTAGCCATTGATTTCCATAATTTATTATTCGAAGCTATAGCCCCTGTATGTGAAAATGCTGCTCTTGAACCGTCTTTAGTATATCCTCCTTTCCATAAGATTACTGGTTTGATTTTTGTAGTTTTTCTAAGTTCAATAAACAACTCTTGAGCCGTTGCTGAACCAGTTGATTCTAAATATGCAGCAATTAGAGAAGTTTTTGAATCTTGACGAAAATAATTTACTACATCTACACAATTTAAATCAATTTGATTACCAAAGCTAATACCATAACGATATCTTATATCTCGTTTATATCCTACATTAACTAATTGGGTTAAGTGTCCTCCAGATTGTGACATGAAAGATACTCCTCCTTGGTTCCCTTTTTGAGAAGCAAAAGTAAGTGCCATCCCGATTTCCGCATTTAAAGGCCCTAAACAATTAGGACCGATTATTCTTGTTTTTGAATCTTTAATAATTCTTAAAAGTTCTTCCTCCAATTCGTTACCTCTAGGATCTCCTGTCTCAGAAAATCCTGAAGCAAAGATAATAACCCAATTTATTTCTTTCTGTACACATTCTTTTACCGCTTCTGGGATAAAATCTGTTTTCAATGAAATATATGCTGTATCAATGGGATATGGAACATCTAAAACAGAGGGGTAACATTTCCAATCCATTATTCTATCGTGTTTCGGATTAATTGGATAAAAAGTATTTGCCCATATAGATTCTTTAAAAGCGGGTAAATACATCATTGACCCCAATCTTGAGCTCTCTGAAGCACCTATAAACGCAATATGTTGTGGGTAAAATAAAGAATAAAGATCTTCAGACTCTTTTTTATGCTTATCCATTAACTGATTAAATTCAAATATTTTTTAAAAACTTACTATTTAATCTATGGATAAAATCCAGATAATTAGAGTTGAATTTTAAAAAACCAAATTTTTAATTCAATTTAAAATTAGACTACACATATATATTCATTTTTCTAAATAGAAAAAAATTCAAATTAAAAGAATTGTCAAAAATGGCACGACCAAGCCCTTTAGAAATATATGCACTTTTAGATAAAAGTAATTGTAAGGAATGCGGATATGATACATGCATGGCTTTTGCGACCGATATTCTTGAAAGAAAAGTCAAAATAAAAGATTGTCCTCATTTAATGCAGGATCCTAAACAAGCAAAAAAGCGAGATAAACTTATTGAAGTTATCACTCCTCCCCAAAAACCCGTTATAATTGGAACCGGAGACAGAGCAGTTACAGTTGGAGGAGAGGAAGTATTAATGCGTCATCAACTCACGTTTTATAATCAAACAGCAATTTTTATAGAAATCGCCGATGACGATGCAGATTTAGAAGAAATTGTAAAATATCTAACAGATCTTAAGATAGAAAGAATTGGAGATGTACTTACCCTAGATGGAATTGCTTTAAGAAATGTCTCTGGAGATGCTGATCAGTTTAAATTAGCAGCAAAAAAAATTACTGAAATTTCAAATCTTCCAATCATTTTATGTAGTTTTAATGCTGAAGTATTATTAGCAGCAGCAGAAGCGATTAAGGAAAATAAACCATTACTTTACGCTATTACAATAGACTCATGGGAACGGATTGGAAAATTTGCTATTGAAAATAATTTACCTGTTGCTATTGTTTCTAGTAATCTAGATGAATTTCTGTCATTAAGTGCTACTCTACAGAAATTTGGTGTAAAAGAAATTGTTTTAGATTCAGGAACTTATTTTGGACCTGGTAATCTTTCTGTTACATATGATAATATTATGCAATTAAGAACAGTAGCAATAAATAAAGAAGATTTAAATGCGTGTTGGCCAGTAATGGGAGTTCCTGCTGCCTATTGGAGTCAAGTTAAAATAGGAAATGATAAGGAGCTCTGGGAACATCAATATCAAGAACTGATAATGGGTGCTATAATGGAATCTATTGATACAAACTTAATTGTGTTACATACAGGTCAAAAGAAAGAAGAAATCTGGGCTCTATTAGCTTTAATGACATTAAGACAAAGTGTTTTTTCAGATCCTAGAATTTATCCCGCTGTTGATCCTGGTCTTTATATAATTGGAGAACCTGAAGATATGGCCCCAATATTCGTCACCAGTAATTATAGAATGACTAAAATTCCAGTTGAACAAGATTTGAAGGGTGCAAATTTGAATTGCTGGCTCTTAGTAGTCGACAGTGAGGGGATAGGAATTGAAAGCGCTGTTGCGGGGGGTCAATTTAATGCGGGCTCAATAGCTGAAGCCGTGAAAGAATTTGGAGCTTTTGATAAAGTTAAACATAGAATTCTCATTCTTCCTGGCATGGCTGCTCGTTTGAGTGGAGCCTTAGAAGATGAAGCAGATGCTTTTGTAATTGTAGGACCTAGAGATAGTTCTGGAATCCCAAAATTTATGGATAGTCAGTGGAAACCAGAAGAATTCATGAAGGAATACGAATCCTGGTCAAAAGAATAAGATAGAAAAAATCTCTAATTTTTTTCTCTTTTTTAATACTGAAATACCAATAACATAATTCTGTTTTAAATTAAAGAATATATTAAATCAATATCTAATTCACTAACTGAATCAATTATTAATGCTTTTCCCTCTTTTATTTCATTTAATTGATTAGCTGAATGATGTCCTGTCAATACTCCGATAAATGGACAGTTTAAATTATTGGAAAGCATTACATCTTTAGGATGGTCTCCAATAACAATAATCTTATATCCGGGATATTTACTATTTAGAATTTTCTTTAATGTTGGGTCAAGTTTTCCCAATTCCTTTCTATCTTCTGTTTCTCCTAAAACATAATCAAAATAGTTCTGAACATTTAAAACTTCGATGATTCTTTTTGCCATTTCTTGTTTTTTGGAAGTTATAATACCCATAGTGAAGTGTAATTCTTTCAATTCCTTTAGTTTAGATTTAATTCCTGGCAAAATATTTGCTTGATATATCCCTTTTTTTCCATAATATTCTCTGAAGGCTGAAGTTAATTTTAAAGGATCTTGATTGGTTACTTTAATAAACATCTCATTCAAAGGTATACCAATCATAACTTCTATTACGTGGCTTTCCAAATTAGGTAATTCATATTTATTTAATGCGTAATTAAATGAAGCCACAATACCCGATCTGTTATTAATTAAAGTATTATCTAAATCAAAACTTAAGACAATGTTGTTTGTCTTTTCATTAATCATTATTGTATTATTCCAATTACTAGTAAAATGTAAAAATTAAAAAAAAGAAACCTTATTAAAAATTATTGTTACAATTAGTTTAATTTTATTGTGATTATGTCATATAAATTGTTAGTAATGGATCTCCTAAAAATGTCATACCATATACTTCTTCCCAGTGATTAAGAGGAATAATTTCTGGTCCATAAAACCAATCTTTAAAAGCTTCTCCGAAAATCTTTCCATCTCTTAGAGAATCATAAAATGGTTGATAAAGACTCATCCCCCCTGATCTTGAACATCCTATTACAACTAAGGCTTGACCATCAAAGAGATAATGTGTTGCGATATTATTAGTTATCATAAGATTTGACGAAAAACAAGAGTATAAATTAAAGAATAGTGGTTGTGGTCCACTATTATATATATCATGATATGTTAAGATACCATCATCAGCACTTGGAACCCCTTGATACACATTAATCCCAAATTGTTGTTCAGTACCGTTACAATGGGCCATTACATGAACTAATTCATAATTCATAAACGCTGGATGAGTAATATCCGATATGTTTGAAAGAAAATGTGTTGAATTGGTAAAATCATTAGCAATATAATTATAATCAGATTCACACGTAAGATTTACTCCAGTGTAAGCTGTAAAATTACTAACCCATTCAGTTGCAAAACTCGCCCATTCATCGTCAATATATAATAATCCTTGATGTGGTCGATAAGTGAGTCCAATTCTCAAATTATGATTTCGATTAAAGAAATTATTTAATGAATTAAGTGGATTGAAACCAACTTTAGATATCGTATAAGGACTTATACGTGCTACCCATATTTCAGGAAACCAATCTGCAGTACCATTATTATGTTCTATATTATTATCTGAGGCCCCTACATCATAATAATTATTTGCATTTACATCTGTCCAATTTCCATCTAAATCCATTAGATAATAATCACATGAGAAATGACGATACATGGCCCAACTTGCATCCCAATATCTTGCTTTTGCATAGGGAAGTTTTCCTATTAAAACAGCTCCTATTAACCCATTTGAATAAGCTGCTGTCATGTGATTCTTAAGTTGAGTAATTCCATTAATGGACCAATTGATCACATTTGCAGTATATCCTTGTGTTTCAATGTCTTGTTTATATTGTGCAATATCAGAAGATAAACTAGAATAGATCGTTGAATTTACATAAATATGAACAAGATTTGATTGAGTAGGCTGTCTCCTACCAAAATAAATTAGGGAAAATGGTATTGTCGCTCCGATGAATATGAAGCATAATACTAATACTATTAGAGATTTATTAATTTTTTTCATAATTCATCTCTTCTTTACGATTCGATTAAAGAAATTATCTAATCTTTTACTAGATATTGCTATTTTAGATATTTCAAAAATCTCTTTTTGATATTATCATAAAGGTTTAATTTAATATATTTAAGTTTTTATCATGAGCTAACAAGATTCTACAAGAAAGTAAAAAGAAAAGAGTTAAAATTATTTTATTTTAAAACCCTTAAAAAGTTTTAGAAGAAACATTATTTCTTCCGAGGATTCAATAATTCTCTTTAAATCGAAAGGGAAATTATTTAGTTCAACCTTTTTTCCTTCAGAAACTCTTTCAATCATTATTTTTATTATTTCTTTGTATTTTTTTACCGTAGTTTTTTCAGATTCTATTTCAGAGATAACTTTCCAAGCCTTATCTAATTTACCATTTAAAATACATGAAATAGAGGCCAAAACATAACTAAGAACGATGTGAGAAGATCCAATCTTCTTTAAGTTTGCTGCTCGATAATAATAACGATACAAATTGTTAACCATTTCTCTTAGAAGGAAATCTTTTGCGGTATCAAGCTGCTCATAAAATTTTATACTTTCTAAAATCAAAGTGGCTGCTGTAAAGAATTGTTTGTTTTTTAATCCTTCTTCAGCGATCTTATTTAACCCTCTTATAATTTGATTAAAAATGCCGAATCTATTAAATTCTAATTCCCCTTCAATTGCAATATCATAAGCGTTTAAATAACTTTCTGTAGATTCGTTAATACTTCCAATCTTCCAATAATTATCACCTGCTTCTACAAAATGTTTATATGCCATTTCAAAATTATCCATTTCTTTAAAAACATTAGCCCCATCAAAAAAATTCGTCGCTGCTTGGTTATAATCTTCAATTTTTTTTGAAAAGTTACCAGCTAACACAAAACATGAGGCGCATTCAATTAGATTATTTTGAATGTCTTGATAACATAATCCAGCTCCTCGATAATACCGCGCAATTTTATAATAGTTTTCTTGTGTCTTTTCTAGTGTTTCTGCTAAGTCTATATATGCTCCTGCTTCTTTTTTAGAGAAATTTATGTATTGATCTTGCTTATCTAAAATTTTATATAAGTTTTTTAAGATTTGATAAATCTGAGCAAGAGTTAAATTATCATTTTTCTCTTCAAATTTAGTTGTTAAAGTAGAGAAGAATTCTACACCATCTAAAATTGTATCTTGCGATTTGTTATAATCGTCGATTTCTTCATAACAGGATCCAATTTGCTGATAAGAGTAAGATAGCATGTCAAAATAGTTATGATTTTTAGAAATATTGATAACTTTTTCATAAAATTTTATAGCATTCTTGAAATCAGAGAACTTTAAGAATAAATCTGCGATATTTTGAAAATTTTGAGCGATTTTTCTAGTTTCATTAAATTCTTTTAAAAGATCACTTTCTTGCTTTAAAAATTTTATACTATTTAGAATATTTTTTTTTTCTGATTGAAAATCTCTAATTTTCTCACGATAAATTTCCGCAATTCTTAAGTATAATTCAGCAATTTCACGTAATTTCGCTTGAAGTTTATAATCTATAATTTGCTTTTTATACAATTCAATTATTTCATTATATAATTTAAGAGCTTCAGAAAAATCAATATTTTCCATTATTTCAGCAACAGAATAAAGAAATTCCCCTGCTTCAAAAAATTCTCCAGATTGAGCAATCTCATTAAAAAAATTAAATGACTCTGAAACCATTTCTTGTATTGTTTTATTTTTCTCTATTGGATCTTTGATTTGCTTTATTTTAAACTCATATTTTCTTAGTTTGTCTAAAAACTCTGTGTATTCGATGAATTCTTCTTCTTCAATAATTTTATTATCTCCTCAAAAAAGTAAAGCCTATATATAGAAATTAAAGTAAAAATAAAAAAAATTGGATTTTAATTTAGCTTAAAAAAAATGTGTTTAATTCAAATAAATATGAATATAATCGCTGAATGATTAAAATAAGTCTAAAGAAGTGTTTCAAAAACAAGAATTCACTGCTTACTGAAACGAATAAAACTAAAGAAATAATATTAAATATTATTACAAACATATAATAAGTAATTAAAAATATTAGGTGGTTGTTATAAAACAAGTTTCAGAATTATTAGATACTGGATTGTATGAAACATTTTCGCCTGATAAAACAATGACCGTAGCTGATTTATTACGAGAACTTAATCTTGAAGACAAGTTTTTCGGAATCATAGTAAATGGTAAAAAAGCAACACCAGAAACGAAGATAGGGAAAGAAGACGAGATTATTATACTCCCACACATTGCAGGCGGATTTTAGCTCAAAATCAAGATTTTTATTTGATTTTTCTCTTTTTAACGAATTAAATTTAGAAGATAATTTATTTTAATTCAATTTTAAGCAAATCTTCTGCTAATATTGTATTTGGAAAAATCTCTTTAGCTTCTTCCAGTAAAATTAAGGCATCAGATTGGTATCTTGCTGAGATATGGGTTAAGATAAGTTGCTTAGCACCCATTTTTTTTGCGTCATTTGCAGCATCTATAGATGTAGAATGTTTTTTATCTTCAGCAGTTTCTGCTAAAGCTTTTGCAAATGTTGCTTCATGAATCAAAAGATCTGAATCCCTTCCTAAATCTATTAAAGATTTACAAGGTTTCAAGTCTCCAGAGTAAGTTATTTTTCTTCCTGGCCTCTCAGGACCAACAATTCCTTCCTTAACCGGATCAATCAGCTTTCCATTGAATTCAATGATTTGTCCTTCTTGTAACTTTTTCCAAAGGTTACTCTCAGGGATACCTAGGTTTCTGGCACGTTCAGGAACGAATTTACCATATCGTGGTTTTTCAATGAATGCATATGCGAAAGTAATTACAGAATGTTCTACCAAAGCATATTTTATTGAAAAATAATTAGTTTCAAATATCAAATTACCATTTATCTTGATTGTCCTCTTTGGTATTTCAGAATCTAATCCCTCAAACTCTATTAATTTTTGATTTTTATGATCAATTTCTACAATCTTAATAGGATATTTGGCTTTCAAACCGAGAATTTTTCTATGGATGTATAAATAAAGAAAAAGATTTCGAGGACCAAAGATCATCATTGGTGCAGTTCTGTCATTTAAACTTAAACGAAATAGGAATGGAGGGAGGCCTAGGATATGGTCTCCATGAAAATGAGTAATAAATATTTTCATTGGTTTATTAAATTTTAAGCCTGCCTTGGCAAACCTACGTTGGAAATCTTCTCCACAGTCAAATAAGAGAATTTGATTTTTGTATCTTAATGCTATAGAGGGTAGATTTCGATTTTCTATAGGAGTCGCAGCTGCGCTACCTAAAATAATAAGTTCCATTTTAATAAGTTCAAATCTTTTTTCGTAACTGAGAAATCTCTACTTTTTGTTCATTATTCTGTTTTTGTAAGTTTTCAACTCTATTTTTAAGTTCTCTGACTCTCAAATCTAAGTCAGGATCTTCTCTTATAGGTTGAACTTGAGTTTGAATATTTAGGCTATCCAATTGGCGTTGTAAATCATTAAATTTTTCATCTTTTAAACTCAATTGATTCTCTAATTGTCTGTATTTTCTTTTTATTTGTACAGCCTCATTTTTAATTGTTTCAATTTCTTCTTCCTTTGTTTCAAGTTGTTTTTGAAGAAAGATGGCCATCTCTCTTTGCATTTTGAGTTTTCCTTCTAACTCCTTTTGAGGTCCTGCTGATTCTGCAGGTTTTCCTCTTTGATATTTCTTGAGTTCAGCTTGAAGTGATTTTATTCGTACTTTAGCTTTATTTAGTTTATTTTGGAGATCTTCTTTTAATGTGCTCATCATTTCACTTGAAGATACGTCATCTTGCTCAAAATTTGCTGCAATTTCAGCTTTTTGTAAAGAAATAATTTCTTTCTTTAATTCTTTAATTTCATTATCCTTCGCTTTTAGTAGATTATTTTGTTCATTGATCTCCTTTTTAAATTCTTTTACTTTTATAATTTCTTTTTCATGTTTTTTACTTTTTTTATCTGATTTTTCAATTCTTTGCTTTAATTCTGCTATCTGTCTTTTAGATTTGGTTAATTGGTTCTGAAGATCTTCTATTAATTCTTTTGTTATTGAATCATTGCTTTTATCACTATATGCATTGCTATACTCTTTTAATTTTTGTTTTAAATCTAAGTTTTCTGATTTTATAATTTCAATCTCTTCTTCTTTTTGGTTCAGTTGATCACGAAAATCTTTGCTACCGGCATTTTGAAATCTTAATTTATTAATTATTGAGCGTTGATTATTGACTTTTTCTTGGAGTTCTTTTACTAATATATTAAGTGGGGCTTTACTTCTCAAATCTTCAACTCTAATAACCGAAGATTCACCCAGTTGAGATTTTATTCTATCTAATTCTTGTTGAAGTTGTACTTTCTCTTTTCTTAAAAAACCCATTTTATCCTTTACTAATCTAATTTGTCTATCTTTTTCATCGAGTTCAATGGCCAATTTTGAATCTGATGTTTGTTGTTTCCTGCTTTTTTTTTTAATATCTTCTTCTGGAATTAGAGCCTCTAATCTCATAATATTGTCTTCAAGTTCTTCAATTCTATCAAGTAGATTATGGTTCTCTATATCTTTTTTATCAAGATCTGCCTCTAAATCATTGATACGGGCTTTTAACGCATCTTCAGACATTAAAAAGAATCACCTTTATATTAGAATAATACAATTTTAGAAATTAAAATTTAACTTATCAATACCCTATCCATCTTATCTTATTACTAAAATAAAAATGTTTAGTACATGCTAAAATCCTTTATAGAAAATTTATTGATTTTCTTAATTATTGGAAAAAGGCTTAAGAAATTAAAAATCATAAATAGGAAACATAAAAATAAGAAGAAGATAAAGGGTACGTATAATGGAGGTAAATAGACTTGCTCAAATAAAAATAAAGAACTTATCATCATTCCAATTCCTAAACTTAAAAGTAAAGATGGAAATAATACAAAGATTGACTCCATAAAAAGAATTTTTTTCAATGATCTAGTTTTTGAACCAATAGCACGCATAATAAGAAAATCTTGAGCTTTCTCCATTATTGCTGATTTTTGATAATTGTACAATGATAAAATTGCGATAGTTGATATCACTATAATTAACAGTATTGGGTATATAGATAAGAAGCTTACGAAAGTTAAATTTTCCCGGAATACTTGATCTAATCTTAAATAGGTAAAATTTTCTCCAATAGTGTTAGTAACATTTTCAAGAGTTTCATTAATTCCTTGGTATGCACCAGGACTTAGCTTTAACATTATTAAATTGACCTCATCATTCACGAGGTTTAATGTTTTCCTCGACTCATTAATACTTATATATCCCCCCCACCCAGAATAAAAACTATCGATAATCACTCCAGCGATACGGAATGTCTTACCAAGCCCTGTAAGTTCTAATCCTTGAACTAATGGAAATTCGAAAAAGTTGTGAGCTAAACCATCTCCAATAGTCATATTAAAAAAAGCATCCTCCTCAGTGAAAAATCTTCCTTCTATTTCAAAATTTTGAATTATATTCTTAGGATTCACACCAATGATAGGAATATTCCCTTCTCGATGCTTACCAACAGTTATATAGGAACCATCTTCAGTTATATGAGTTCCAGTAAGTTCTTTAACATCATAAAAACTAATTATTCTTTCATCAATTTCTTCAATTTCTTCAACACTATTTAAAGTGTTTATATCACTTAAATTAAAGAAGTACTGTGACTCTGTAAAATTTATATTCGTTTCGTCAATTAAAAGAGTAGGATCAGAAAACATCCTATACATTAAAGAATAGTTATAAACAACGTCTTCATGTCCTATAATCACTATGTTTTCACTTTGTGATTTATTTATCCACTCTCGAGAGGAAATGTTTAATACAATAGTTCCTAAACCTAATGTAAATATCAATATTCCAATAATAGAAAATAGAATTAAATACCGTTGAAATTCGCCTTTTTTTCTTATTGTATTAACAACGGCAATTTTAATATTAAATCCAATTGAAGTCAACCATTTAGGAATATATTTTAAATTTTTTCCAGCATTATAATTATAAGGAATATCTTTAGAGAAAGTCTGGATTATTTTCTGTTTCCCAATTTTCCTTATTGCATAACCGCTCACAAAAAAAATACCTATTATACAAGAAAAAAAAATAAATGGAGTGTAAAAAAAATCAATTTGAATTAGAATAGGAAAATTGAAAAAAAACATAATTAAAGCAAATATTCCAAATACTATTAGTCCTAAAATTAACCCTAATAAAAAACCAATAAAAAATAAAATATAAACTTCAAGTAAATAAAAACTATATAATTTCCGGGGGAGAGTTCCTAAAGATTTCATTATGGCAATATCTTTCTTTTTAGAAATAATTAATGTAGTACTAACAGCAACTACTATACCAACAGTTAATGAAATCAATAAGATCTGAATTAGGTTATTAAACTGTTTATAGGTTAAACTAATTCCACCGGAGAAATAATATGTATTTAGAAATGAAGGTTGAATAAAGATATTCAAGCCTATTGATGATGTAAAATATATAAAAAACTCAGTAAAAGCGACGATTAATATAATAATAATTAAAAATGGATAATTAGATTGTCTTTTCCGATATAAGTCTTTCAACGCAAAATCAAATGACGACATATTGTTTTTTAATTCCTACTTTTCGAATTGTCTTATTATTTCTTCATTTATAATTTTTCCATCATCAAAAGAAAGAATTCTATCGGCTAAGTTTATTAAATAATCATCATGCGTGGCGACTAAAATTGTTCTAATGTCATCTTTTAACTCTTTAAAAAGATCTCTAATAAATTGACTAGTTTTCTTATCTAGATTAGCTGTTGGTTCATCAGCTAAGATCATAGGAGGATCATTTGCTAAAGCTCTTGCTATTGCAACCCTTTGTTGTTCTCCAGCAGAAAGTTGAAAAGGTAGATGTTCTCTTCGATCAAAAAGGCCCATTTTTCTTAATAGTTCTTCTGCACGTTTTCTTTGTTCCTTAAAAGCTACACCTGAAAGATTCATGGGAAACATAACGTTTTCCTCAGCAGTAAGTGTACTAATAAGATTATAATTCTGAAATATAAAACCTGTATTTAAGAGTCTCCACGTTGTTAGTGATTCTTCCTCCATATCTGAAATTTTAACACCATAAGAATATAATATTCCACTATTAGGGGAGTCTAATCCAGCTATTAAATTTAATAATGATGTCTTACCTGCTCCACTAGGACCTTTAATAACTAAAAATTCTCCATTATGAATTGATAATGATACATTGTCAACAGCTCGAACAATAAAATCACCAATTTCATAATCTTTAAATAACTCTTCACAAATAATTGCATATTTTGAACTTATTTCTTTCAAAAAATCAGCTTTTGAGGTGGTTTTATCCCCTTTTACTGAATTTTCTTGTTCAATATCCTCTAGGGAATTATCTATTTCTGGCACAATGTTTATAATTATTATTTATTTAAATTTTTAGTGTCAAATTTAGCTATTTGTGTTGATAAGCTGAAAATTAATTCATATGAATATTAAAAATTTTGGAAATTGGTATTAATTTATTGAATTTGTATTTCTTCAATATTTTAATGATAAATCTTAGAATGGTCAATTTATTCATTTTTAATGTATAATTTTTGGATTTTTAGGCTATTGTTAAATTAAATTTAAATAGTAAAGTATCATAATTATAAAATAGAGGGAAGATTGAGAAAATACAAATAATATCCCCTAATTTCCTAATTAAGCACTATGGCTCTCTGCTAAGTGGATTATAATGGTAACTAAACTAAATTTTGCAAAATCTTAAACATACTTGTTGAGATTTTGATTTTTTCTCATCTCCCTCTCTCTCTTCTTTTTATTTTTGAAACAAATTAATTTTAAATTACTTTTTTTAGTAAAATAAGATTTAAAGGATAAATTTAATTTACTTTAGTATCAATTACCATTTATATTTCGTAAAGAAAGGAGATTTTTGTGGATTTTGAAAAATTAACTGAATTAGTAATTGAATTGGAAGTAGACGATATTGCCGATGCAGTGAAAGAAGCATTAGATGAAGGGAAGGATGCTTTTGATGTATTAAACTCCTTAAAAAAAGGTATGGATGAGGTCGGACGTCTTTATGAAGAAAAAGAATATTATCTAACAGAACTTGTTCTAGCGGGAGAAACAATGAAGGAAGCTTTTAATATTTTGAAGCCTGTGTTAGCTGCTTCAGATAAATCAGAAGATAAAGTGAAAATAATTCTAGCTACAGTTAAGGGAGATAACCATGATATAGGAAAAAATATATTAAGTTCTCTTCTCTTAAGTTCTGGGTTTGAACTATATGACTTAGGGATGGATGTTGATGAGAAAGCTATAATTGAAAAAGTA
The DNA here is from genome assembly GCA_029856145.1 of Promethearchaeia archaeon. Classification (GTDB taxonomy): domain Archaea; phylum Asgardarchaeota; class Lokiarchaeia; order Sigyniarchaeales; family SOKP01; genus Loki-b32. The sequence goes on along the minus strand of JAHQWK010000001.1, from coordinate 64,445 downwards.
AAGGAAACAGGAGCTACTATAATCGCTTTAAGTACATTATTAACTATGACAGTAGAACATATAAAAGTTGTTCATGAAGCTTTACAAACAGCAGGAATTCGTGATAATGTTAAACTGATCGTAGGGGGGGCTCCTTTAAATATGGAACTTGCAAAGAGACTTGGTGCTGATGATTTTGCCGACGATGCAGTTGATGGAGTGAAACATATTAAAAGATTAGCTGGAATTGAATGAATATTTTCTGTTTTTTTGAAATTTTTTTCTTTAATTTTCCCTATTTTAATATCTAGGTTTAAAAGATTTATAAAATATAAATATCTTTTTCTATGGATTTTATAGAATTTTCTTAGTTAGTATTAAAGTATATTAAATTATAATCAGAAGATTTATACTCTTTTTGAATCGTTTATATCTCAAGAAATATTTTATAATAGAATCCTTTTAAAGAGGTTTTTAAATTGAGTCATGAGGAAATTGATGGAACTATAATTGATGAAGAATTGGATACTCGTGGTTTATTTTGTCCAGAACCATTGTTTGAAGTTAGGAATTTAAGTGAAACTCTTACTGTAGGACAGTATTTTAAAGTTATTGCTGATGACCCTGCTGCTGAAGAGGATCTTAAAAGATGGGCAAAGAGAACCGACACTAAGGTAGTGGAGTTTAATAAAGATGGCGATGATTTAATATTCGTATTTAAAAAATTAAAATAATGATTCGAGGATTAGAAGATGAGTGCGTATTTAGATTACCAAGCAGCTAAACCAGTGGATCCTCGTGTATTTGAGGCTATGAAACCATATTTCACTCAAGATTTTGGAAATCCATCTTCATTACATAATTATGGATATAAGGCTACTAATTCTTTAGAAGACGGTCGACTTAAAGTTGCTGAGTTTATAAATGCTCCAAGTCCAGATAACATCATTTTTACTTCTGGAGCTACCGAATCAAATAATTTAGGAATAATCGGTGCAGCTCTTCGAAATCGAAGAAAAGGAAATCATATTATCATCTCAGAGATTGAGCATATCTCGATATTAAATATTGGTAAATATTTAGAGAAAGAAGGCTTTAGAGTGAGCAGGGTTCCCGTGGACAGATTTGGTATTATTAATCTCGGAAAATTAGAGCGACTTATAACTGATGAGACAATTTTAATCTCGATTTCTACAGCTAGTAATGAAATTGGGTCACTTCAGCCTATAGAAGAAATTGCGGAAATTGCTCAAAACAAAAACATATGGTTTCATTCTGATGCTGTAGCAAGTGAAAGTACCATACCTATTGATGTACAAAAAGTTCCTTTTGATTTATTGACTTTATCTTCGAACGATATCTATGGTCCAAGGGGTATAGGTGCTTTATATCTTAAGAAAGGAGTACGAGTGAATCCTGTAATTATTGGAGGAGGTCAAGAGAAAGGTATAAGATCTGGATCTGAAAATATACCTGGGATAATAGGATTTGCTAAAGCCGCTCAAATAATGAAGGTGGAAATAAATGAAGAAGCTGCTAGATTAAAAATTCTTAAGGATAAATTAATTAGGGAAGTTTTAAAGGTACCTAAATCATATTTAAATGGGCATCCTGAGAAAAGGACGCCACATAATGCTAATTTCCGTTTTGATTATATTGAAGGTGAATCTTTACTTCTCTCCTTAAAGGATGAAAAAGTGGAGGTAGCAACAGGTTCTGCTTGTTCTTCAAAGACTCTTGAACCATCCCATACACTTATCTCGTGTGGTTTATTACATGAGGAAGCACATGGGAGTTTATTATTAACTTTAGGGAGATTTACAGAAGAAAAAGATATTGTTAAAATTATAAAAGTATTACCGGGAATAGTAAGAAAATTAAGAATTTTATCACCACTAACGCCTTCAGATTTATTAAAAAAATTAGAAGAGGAGGAAAATTAAATGAGTGTACATAAATATACCGATAAGGTAATGGACCATTTTCGGAATCCACGAAATGTAGGGTCAATTGAGAATCCCGATGGATATGGGAAGGTTGGAAATCCAGTATGTGGAGATTTAATGGAAATATTCATAAAAGTAGGGAAAAATGACAAAGGGGAAGATATCATAGATGATATTAAATTCAAAACTTTTGGTTGTGGATCTGCAGTATCGACTTCTTCAATGGTAACTGAGATGGCTAAAGGTATGACTCTTGAAGATGCCTATAAAATTACTCGAAGCAATGTAGCGGAGGAATTAGACGGTTTACCTCCAATCAAAATGCATTGTTCAAATCTAGCCGCAGATGCATTAAAAGCTGCGATAAATAACTATCGTGAGGGAACAAACCCAGAAGTAGAAATAGTTACTTCATGTCAGCTGGATGTGCGAGTAATACTCGGTGTTGATGAGTTCAAGGGGAAAGGGGTCTATACAGAAGTTCCTAATCTCGAAGAACTAAGGGAGAAGAGAACCTTGATTGTTGATACAGGGGATGATTCTTTAGAATTAGCCCTCAAATTAACTGAATATACAGGGAGAGTAATAGTGGTTACTTCCGCAAAAGAGATCCCCGGGACTGTGGAAATCGCAAAAAAATTGAAACAATCTGATGTAAAAGTCGTGCAACAATCAGAACTTCATGAAATCAAAGGGGAGTTAGATGAAGTTGAAAAGGTTGTTATTCATGATTTCGATGAAGACGAGAAATATGAGCTTTTTGTGGACGCAGTCATCATATTAGATTATAGAGGTTAATTTTTTTTATTTTTTCATTGAATCTAAAATATAATCAGTTATATATTTACTTTCTTTATCCATTTGATTCTTATAATTAACATATCTAAAATTAAATACGCATAATGGACATGATGTAACTATTTCTTTAGATTCGACATTGCTGAATAATTCTTTCCCTATTTTAATACAAATACTGCTATCAACACCCCTAATTCCCGAACCCGCTCCACAACAAGGACATTCTTCTGGATTTTTGGATAATTCTTTAACTTCTATACCACATTTATCTAAAAGCTTTCGAGGTTCAGAATATAGAGGCCCACTTTTATATTTTCTTCCAATTCGACAAGCATCATGATAAGTAATTCGTTTATTCAATGGTTTTAGTGTGATTTTATTAATTTCTTCTAACTCATAAATAACCTCAATTATGTGTCTCACTTTTATGTTGAAGTCTTTAAAATATTTTCTGTAGATTTTATCAAAAGCATATAAACAACCCCCACATGTAACTATTAAGTTCTTTACTCCTAACGTTTTAAAAAGTTCAATGTTTTCTTGAAAGATTTTCTTTGCTATGTCAAGATTTCCAGCAGAATATACATATTCTCCACAACATGGTTCTCTTTCTAAAATTTTAAAGTCAAAATCAGCAAGTTTTAAAATTTCATAGGGAGCAAGAGCACTTTCTGTTACTCGAAATGAAGACATGCAACCTAAAAATAATAGAGTATCTGAGTCTTTTTTTTCAAACAATTCTTTTGTTTTATAACTTTCAGGCAACCAATTTAATCTCTCTTCTGGATTTCCACCCACGGAGTTATCTTTTTCAATTATTCCTCTTATGATTTTATTGTGTATTTCTAATGGTGCTTTATCTTCTTTCACAAGTCTAACTTTTGATGAATGAATAATTTCTGATATTCGAATTTCTTGTTGACAAGTTAAATCACATAATCCACATAATGTACAAGTATAGAGTCCTATGCGTTGTTCCTCTGTAATCTGAATATTAGAAAAAACTTTTTCAGCTATTTTTAATCTTCCGTTAGGGGATTTTAATTCATCATTAGTAACCCTGTAAGTGTCACATATTTCATTACACTCCTTACAGTCTATACATGAATTAATTTCGGCTAATAATCTATTAAGATCCATATCAATATCATTTATCATAATATTAGATTATATACTAATCTTTCTAACTTATAATAACCAAATTTAAATTAATCGCTTTATAAAAATAGTTAACGAGATTGTAAACATGTAAAAAACCTGGTTATGTCTATGAAAAGAGTAGTAATTGTTGGTGGTGTAGCAGGAGGAGCTTCTGCTGCAGCTAGATTAAGACGATTAAGAGAAGATTTCGAAATAATTATGTTAGATCGAGGTCCTTATGTATCATTTGCGAATTGCGGATTACCTTACTATATAGGAAATATAATAAAAGATCGTGAGTCATTAGAATTGGTGACACCAGAAACATTCCTTGAGAGATTTAATATTGATGTTCGAGTTAATAATGAAGTAGTTTCAATCAATAAAGATAAAAAGAATGTTAAAGTAAAGGATTTAAAGCAATTAAATGAATATATTCTTGATTATGATTATTTAATTCTAGCAACTGGGTCAAAACCAATAATTCCTCCGTTTTTAGGGCTTGATACAGTTCCATATTTTACTGTATGGACAATTCCAGACGCTATAAAAATACGCAACTATGCTGAAAAAACTCATATAAAAAAGGCAGTTATCGTTGGAGGTGGATTTATTGGACTAGAAATGGCAGAAAACTTGACAGAAAAAGGAGTGAAAGTTAAAATTGTTGAAATGTTGGATCAAGTTATGCCACCTATTGATAAGGAAATTGCTCAATTTATTCATCAAGAATTAATATTAAATGGAGTTTGTTTGGTTTTAGAAGATCCTGTAGACTCTTTTGGAAGAACTGATAAAGATATACCATTTATTAAAACAAAAAGTGGTCGTATAATAGAAACCGATTTAATAATTTTATCTATTGGGATTAGACCAGAAATTTCATTAGCTAAAGATGCAGGTTTGAATTTAACAGAAAGGGGTTATATTGAGGTTAACAGAAGAATGCAAACATCTGATCCCAATATCTTCGCTGTGGGTGATATTATTCAAGTCCAGCATTTTCAAACTAAGAATCCAATCTCAATAGCTCTAGCGGGACCTGCAAATAAGCAAGGAAGAATAGCTGCAGATAATATTGCTGGGAGGGATTCAGAATATAAGGGGGTTTTGGGCGCATCAGTTGTTAAAGTTTTTGATATAACCGTTGCTTCCGTAGGATTAACAGAAAAACAATTAAAAGATTTAAGTTTCAATTATGATAAAATATATATTCATCCCAATAATCATGCAGGGTACTATCCTGGAGCTATTCCAATAACTCTAAAATTAATTTTTGAAGTTCCAAGTGGAAAAATATTAGGAGCTCAAGCTGTTGGAGGACGAGGCACAGAAAAAAGAATTGATGTCATCTCGACAGCAATTAAATTTAATGGTACTGTTTATGATTTAGAAGAATTAGAATTAACCTATGCTCCTCCTTATGGTTCTGCAAAGGATCCAGTAAATATGGCAGGATTTGTTGCATCCAACTATCTTAGAGAAGATATGCCTATTTGGTATTGGCATGATTTAACTAGTATTAATAATAATGGAGCTGTTTTATTAGATGTTAGGACAAAAGAAGAATTTTCTACTAGAGCTATTGAAGGCTCAATAAATGTTCCAATAGAGGAACTTAGAGCCCGTTTAGATGAAATTCCTAATGATAAATCAATCTATGTTTACTGTGAAGTAGGATATAGGAGTTATTTAGCACTTAGAATTCTATTACAAAGTGGCTTTAAAGAAGTATATGAACTAACTGGAGGTTTTAAAATTTATGAAATGGCCAATGCCACAACAGAAGAAATAATGGCAGCATGTGGAGGTTCTGAAAATGTTATCGAAGAATTTGTACATGAAAAGGCTACTGAAACTGAAGATTATATAGAAGTGGATGCTTGTGGGCTTTCATGTCCCGGTCCTTTAAATGCTCTAATTAAAGCCTTTGACACGTTACCGGAAAATAAGAAATTAAAAGTATACGCAACGGATCCTGGATTTAAATCTAGTGTTGAAGCTTATTCTCAATTGAACGAAGCAGCAAAGTTATTAAATCTTGGAAAAGAAAAGGGAATGTTAGCTGCTACATTACAAAGGGTTCAACCTATTGAAGTTATAGCTCCTGTCAAAAAGAAAACTAGAAAAGAACTAAGACCTCATGATGCACCTCCCGTTTCAGATATTAGTCCTGATGAGCTTTTCGAACGTATTAGTACAGAAGAAGAACCACCACTTATGATTGATGTTAGAACAACTCAAGAATACTTTGGTCCACATGGTCATATTAGAAATACAAAATTAATTCCCTTAGGAGAGTTGTTAAATAATCCAGAGGTTATTAAGGATTATAAAGATGAGGAAATAATCGCAATATGTCACTCTGGTTCTCGGTCCATGATGGCTGCTCAAATTCTAGCACAAGCGGGATATAAGGATATCAGAAATTTAACTGGAGGAATGATGATGTGGTACAGAAAAGGTTATCCTGTAGAGCTAGAAGAAAGTAGAATGACAGAAACTTATTATTAATCCATCTTTTTTCATTGGCAAATTAAACAGGAAATATTCTCATATTTTTCTTTAAAATCCGTTTTCCAGCTTCGATCATGCCCATACGATTGTGATCAATACCGAATTCTAAGTATTCAATACAGGTTCTACAATAGAGAAATTTCATCCGAGACAGTAAAGAAGGATCATCAGAATACTCATATTTTAAAAGGAGTGAGTTTAGAAATTCAGGACCTTCATCGAAGAATTGGAGGTCATATGCAGGATCATATATAGAACATTCCTCAAAATCAATGATGCCTGTGATTTCTGGTATAGTGGTATCAGAATTCACTAGAATGTTTGAAGTATCGAAATCTCCGTGGATGAGATTTGGTAAGAAATGAAAATTTTTTTCATTCGAAAGGAAATCATCAAAAACTCTTTCTAACCATTCTTGTTCAAAGGGTTTTATTTCTGAGAAAATTTTTTTCCTCAATCTCTCTAGTCTTTTTAACCAGTAGTGCTTGTACGAATCTCCTCTCAATGGTTCCCGAATTTGAAATAATTCAGTAAACCTTTTACAGATCGATTTTGAATGTAAAACATTTAGAAAAGATGCCACTTGTTCAGCTATTTTCCATCTATAAGATATGCTAGTCTTAGAAAATATACTCGAAAGGGATACACCGGGAATCTTTTCATATCCGATGAATGGAAAATCCTCAGTTAGAGAAATGAATAAAGGCTGTGTAATGGGTATTGAAATATGATTTTTTAGAAAATTCAATATGCTAGATTCCTTTTGAATTAAATCAACGCCTTTTTCATTTCTGAATAATCGATCTGGAATTCTAAATATGTATTTCATTTTAACTTCGAAAACATTATGGGTTCCATGATACAGGAATTTAATTTGATTTTTTGATATGTTCGGAAAAAATTTTGAAAATTCTTTAATCACTTGATTTATATCCACATCACTCGGATTTGATTCCTCATAACCGATCATATTATGAAGGCAAAATTAGACTAGTTTATTATAACTTTTATTGTATTCATATCAAATATGCTTTTTCTTTAAATTATAAGTAAAAAAGTTAAAAAATAGGCGAAATAATTTAAATCCAAATATATTCATATATATCGAATTTCCAATTTTAAAAATGGAGGTTAAAAACTATGAAAGAAACACCTAAAAAATTATATACCGCATATGTCGGTGAATCACAAGCTAGAAATAGATACAATTATTTTTCTAAAATTGCTAAAAAAGAAGGATATGCATTTATATCTAAAATTTTTGACGAGACATCGGATCAAGAGAAAGAACATGGCAGCTGGTTTTATAAAATGCTACAACAGTTCAAGAAAGAAGAACCATTTGATGATATGAAAGTTCTCCCCGATGCTGAATTTCCAACAACCCATGGAACCACAATTGAAAATCTAAAATCTGCAATAAAGGGAGAAAACATGGAATGGCAAACACTGTATCCTGATATTGCTAAGACTGCTGATAAAGAAGGGTATCCCGATATTGTCAAAAGAGTACGTGCAATTATGGTTGCTGAAAAACATCACTCTGAGAGATATGGGAAGCTTTTAAAATTAATTGGTGATGATGCTTTCTTTAAACGAGGAAAGAAAGTTGTATGGGTGTGTATGGAATGCGGTTATGAAGTAGAAATGGATGAATTACCTAAGGATTTCAAATGCCCATCTTGTGATCATCCTAGAGCATACTATAGAAAGAAATGTGAAAATTTCTAGAAAAACTATGAATTTTTAATTTAAAATCAAAATTTTTAAAAATTAAACTATCTGATTTTAAGATAAAAAAAGAACACGTGAAATAATTATGAAACAAAAAGAAATATATAGATGTAGTATTTGTGGAAAAGTAATTGAAATATTGAATCCAGGTGTCCCAGAAACTATTTGTTGTGGTCAACCAATGAAACTTATGGAAGAACAAATTGCTGAATGGAAATCAGAAAAGCATGTTCCTAAAATAACTGTTGAAGGTAATAAAGTCACTGTTGATATAGGGATCTCAATGGGAACTCCTCATCCTATGACCGATGAGCATTATATTATGTGGATTGAAATAATTTGTAAAGACGGATGTTACGAAAGAAGATTCTTAAAACCTGGAGCTGAACCTAAAGCAACTTTTTCTGTTGCTAATCCAGAAGGCCTTTGGGCACGAGAATATTGTAATTTACACTTTTTATGGAAAAGTTAAATTTGAAATTACCTATTATTCTTTTTTTTTATTTTTTAAATATTTTAAAATAATGAAATTTTAAGCTTTTAAAACACAATTGTTAATATTGGAATTATCTATATATCCCATTCCCTAAGATAAATAATGATTTTCTTTTTACAAATATTTGTAATCTTCTGTTTTATTATTGTTATTATAGCGCTTTTTCGTGAGAAAACAGATTTTTTAACTTATAGTGTGTTAGCTATGCTTGCTGCAGCTACTGCTACCTTCCTTTTCTCACCAACGCCTTTTACTATTGAAGAATTCATTTTGGCAATAGATTGGCCAGTCATTTTTTTCCTTATTTGTCTATTTACAATTGTTGTAATATTAGAGGAACAGCTTATTTTTCAAGAAATTGCTTTAAAAATAACGAAAAAATTCCATACTAATACCCGAAAGTTTTTTTGGGTCATTTGTTTAATTTCAACTTTAAGCGCTGCTTTCATTGAAGATATTTCAGTTGCAGTTATCTTCATTCCAATGATTATAAGTACGAGTGAAAAAATGAGAATAAATCCTACTCCAATATTGTTAGGAATGACAATCTGTATTAATCTTGCCTCAACTCTGACTCCTTTTGGGTCTGCGCAGAATATTTTAATAGCGAATAGATTTACGCTTTCAACAACTTGGTTTTTTACATACCTTTCGATTTATTTTATTATCGGAACATTACTGACTTTATCTCTTTTAGATTATTTTGTTCTCAGAAAACACTTAACGGAAATTTGGATTCCTCACTGCGACGAATATGATGAGCCTTTAGAAAGTGAACATATAGAGGAACATGAATTAATAATAATAGAAGAACCAATTAATCGTAAGGTTTTTTACAGAAATTTAGGCACTTTATTTATCTTTTTCATCTTGTTAATTATTATTCCGGATATTTTGTTTGTAGGACTTCTTGGAATGCTTTTATTTGTATTTATTAACCCGAGGAGAAGTGAGTCTGGTAGAAAAAAACCTGATATTTCTTATTACTTTAGAAAAGTTGATTTTAAATTACCATTCTTTTTTATAAGTTTATTTGTTCTGGTATTCTGTTTTGAAAAAGTGGGGCTCATTGATATCATAAAAAATTTTGTAGTGAGTATAGCACCCGCTAATTTATTTTTCTTGTGTGTTTTAATACTAATTATAACATCTATTCTCTCAGGGTTTCTTGATAATCTTCCTGTCACAGTCCTTTTCATACCTATTATTCAAGTTTTAATAAGTACTGGATTTTCCTCAGTTCCTCTGTTAATAGCTTTTATTTTAGGGATAAATTTAGGGGGTAATTTCTTACCACAAGGTAGCGCTGCTGATATGATGACATTAGAACTTTCTACAAAATATTGTGTTGATGATATGAATTACAAGAAATTATTAAAGATTGGTGGTTTATTTGCGCTTCTACATATCATATTAGGAATAGCCTATCTCGCATTTATTATATTTATATTTTTTTAAGACTTAATAATCTTGAATAAAAAATAGAGGGAATCTATTAAATAGTGACTAAAAAAAAAGCAATTATTTTGGATAGAGATGGTACATTAATCGAAGACAAAAATTATGCTTATAAAATAGAAGATTTTGAATTATTAGATGGGGTGATTGAAGGATTAAAATTACTCCAGAATGATTTTCTCTTTCTTATTGTAACAAATCAATCTGGAATAGGGAGAGGTTATTATACAAAACAAGATTTTCAAAATTTCAATAATCATTTAATACACATCTTGAAAAAACAAAAAATAGAAATTTTAAAGACATATTTCTGTCCTCATTTAAAGGAGGATAATTGTGAATGTAGGAAACCTAAAACAAAATTTATTTCTGAAATCATTAATGAGTTTAACATCGATATTAGCCGATCATGGATGATTGGTGATCACCCTTCAGATATACAATTTGGGATAAATGCAGGTTGCAGAACAATTTTTCTTACTACTGGACATGGTGATAAACACCTAGAAGAATTGCATTCTCTTGGAATAAAACCAACTCTAATATGTGATAATTTCTTAGTAACAGCAAAAATAATATTAAAAAAAATGGTAATTTAGGAGAGAAAAAATTAAAATTAATATAAAAAAATAATTTTAAGCTCTTTTTTTTCCAAGAAAAGGCATTGCATGTTCATATCCTTTCATAACAAATCGAGAGATAACGATTCTTTGAATCTCACTTGTTCCTTCATATATTTGGTACAATTTCGCATCTCTAAATAGTTTTTCAACTGGATATGTTCTTAGATATCCATATCCCCCAAATATTTGCACTGCTTCTGTTGTTACATTCATCGCAACATCCGAAGCGAAAGCTTTGGCAATTGAAGAACTCAAATTATTATCTATACCTTGATCAGCGTCCCACGCTGCTTTATATGTTAATAGCCGTGCTGCTTCAATATCTTTATACATATTGGCTATTTTTTCTTGAATTACTTGATAATTTCCAATTGGTCTTCCAAAAGCCTCTCTTTTATGTGCGTAGTCAATGGAATATTCCATCGCAGAACGCGCACAACCACATGCAAAAGCACCTATCGCTGGGCGAGTATGAGCAAAGGTTTGCATACCTAATACAAATCCTCTTCCCGGTTTAGCAAGAACATTTTCTTTAGAAATTCGTACATCTTTTAAACCAACTGATACAGTATTTGATGATCTTTGACCTAATTTTGGTATATGTTTACCTAATTTTACTCCTTCGCTTTTAGCATCTACTATAAATGCTGCTATCCCTTTGTGTTTTTTCTCAGGATCAATCGTTGCAAATACAGTGATATAATCAGCATATCCTCCATTTGTGATCCAAAACTTATTTCCATTTAAAATATATTCATCTCCATCTTTTTCTGCTAGACATTTCATTCCTGCGACGTCAGAACCCATCGTTGGCTCAGATGTGGCAAATGCGATCAATTTAAACTCATTAACTAGTTCAGTTAAAATTCTCTGCTTTTGTTCTTCATTTCCTCCGATAACTATAGGTTCAGCACCGAGATTATTATCAAAAATAGAAGTAGCAATGCCAGGACATGCAGATGAGATTTCCTCAACAACAACACAAGAGCTTAATAAGCTATAACCAGGGCCACCATACTCTTTAGGGATTCCTAAATTCAATAATCCTTCTTCCCAAGCTTTTTTAATAACTGGTAGAGGAAATTCTTCAGATTCATCATATTTTCGTGCAACTGGTAGTATTTCACGAATTGCAAACTCTCTTGCCTTTTTTTGTAAAACTTTTTGTTCTTCTGAAAGTGAAAAATCCATTTTCTTAACCTTTTTTAGTCCATTTTCTTAATTAATTTATCAACAATTTCTTTGAAATCTAAATCTTCTGGCTTTGGTACAAATTTAATCTCTATGGTTTCTTCCATAACATCAATCTTTGCCGCCTTCATTAATTCCACAATTTCTTTTACAGCACCTCCGCCCCAACCGTATGAACCAAAAGCTAATCCAACCTTATTCATAGGTTTCAGTCCTTTTTGATATGAAAGATATTCTGCAACTGTAGGATATAATCCATTATTTAGGGTAGGGCTCCCAACTATGATAGCTTTTGATTTCATAGCTTCTGTGATTACGTCTGAATAATCAGCATGAGTTAAATTATACCTTTTTACCGGAATTCCTCGATGTTTAATTTCCTTAGTTAAGGCTTTGGCGATTTTTGCCGTGCTTTCCCACATTGTGTCGTATACGATGAGTACACTTTTTTCATCAATTTCCCCTTTACTCCATTTGGTATATCTTTCTAAAATTTCAGGGATATGCTTTCTCCAACAAATCCCATGAGAGGTACATATAACTTCGATTGGTAATGCTCCAACCTTTGGTATTGCCTTTGCTATTAGCCCAGAAAGATGAAGTAAAATGTTCGCATAATATTTTTCTGCTTCCTGAAAAATTTCAGCAAGATCATTTTCATCATCCCAACGTTTGGATGTTGCATAATGTTGTCCAAAAGCATCATTAGAAAAAAGTATATTTTTCCCATTTTCATCAGTCATAAAAGACACCATGGAATCAGGCCAGTGAATCATCGGAATGGGAACAAATGTAAACTTTTTACCATTTCCAATGTCTAAAGTATCCCCTTCCTCGACAGCTCTAATTTTATTAAATGAATCTTCATCAACTTCCCCATGAAAGTGGGCTTTTAAAATATCAACCCCACTCTTTGAAGCAAGTAATTCAGTATTGGGAAGATACTTAAGAATTAATGGAAATGACCCAGAGTGATCCAACTCAACATGGTTTGTAATGAAATAATCAATTTCAGAAGGATCGCACACTTCTTTAATGTTTTCCAAAAAGTAATCAAAATAAGGACGTTTAATAGTGTCAATCAGTACATTTTTCTCTCCTTTAACTATATATGCATTATAACTACTACCTCGATTAGTAGAATATCCATGAAAATTCCTTACTTCCCAATCTATATAACCAACATAATAGACATCTTTCATTAATTCTAAATGTGTAATTTTAATTTCACCTTAATTTAATAGGATTTAATGGTTATTTTGTAATATTAATTTGAATCAAGTTAAAAACTTATATTCTATATATTATAAAATTTTGCAGAAAATTAAGCAATAAATAAAAAATTAAAAAAGTATATTGAATTGTTAGTCATTCAATTATTTCAAACATATCTTTACCTACAAATTGTTCACCATCTTGCAAATGATTTAGTCCTCACAATCCAAGAGAGCGAAACTATGTTGCATTAATACTTAATATTCTTTATAGGGCCACCCCTTAAAAGAGATGATAACTTGTTAAATTTATCTTGCTAAAAGAGTGTTGAAAAAATCAACAGTTACAAAAGAAGAAAGTATGAAGGTGATTGAACAAGCATAATTTTCAATTATACCTTCCCATTCAATCTCATCGCAAAATTTTTGAGAAAAGTTAATACTTTGGGTGGATCTGCTTGAGGCATGGCATATGATACAAGCACACCTCCTTGAAATAGAGCGAATATTATATGTCCCATCCCGCTATGACTGGTTCCAATAATTCCTTCAGTTTTAGTTTCAACAACCGAAAATTCTCCATCATTCAAAACAAAAGTGCGGTCTCCTTTAATGACATCCAGTATCATGTTCGTGTGATTGGTTAGATCCCAATTGTCTGTCTGGAAAACTAACTTTCCCGAATCAGACACAACTGCGAGTCCAGCAATTTTTGTGTTAGCTTCTAGTGCAGCAATTCCCAATTCGTCAATAATCTTTTTTATTTCATTCATATTAAATATTCATTAGGTCTGTTGTTTTTAGATTTTATTTTTACTTTTTACTCTTATATTTAAAAATTGAAATATTTAAAAAATTTTTGCAGAATATTACAGTATTTTAAGTTACAACTAAATTACTTGAAATTGAATAAAATTAATAAAAAAAAATTGAAGAAGAGTATTGATTTGATTAACTTATTTTTTCGAACATGTCTTTGCCGACACCACAGACTGGACATGTCCAATCATCAGGGAGGTCTTCCCATTTAGTTCCTTCTTTTTCCTCATCATAGAGATAACCACACGCGGTGCATTCCCAAACTGCCATATTCTTTCACCTTTATTATTGATTAAATTGAAGACTCTTATGGATTTAAATTGAAAATATATTAAAAATATTAATTTAATATTTTATAAAGATAATCCATTTCAAATATTTATAAGCTTTAAATAATAATGAAAAAAATTAGGAAGGGGATTCTTTCCTCACAAAAAATTTTTTTGAAGATCGACACTTAGGACATCTAAATTCTCCTTCATCTAATTCCTCGAAAGGTTTATCCTTTTCATCGTTAATATAAAGATAATTACATCTCTTACATCGATATATAGAAATTGTTTATCACCTCTCTATTAATATATTTAAGAATTATCTTTTTTCTTAAATTTTTCTTTAGGTCCATTACATCCCGGACATTTGAAATCTTCTGGCAAATCTTTAAAAAGAATGCCCATTTTAGCCTCATCATATTCCTTTCCGCAATTATTACATACATAAATATACAATTCTAACAATTTTCTTAAATCTTCCCTATCTACATCTTCTTCCATTTTATTATAAACATAAGAAATTGCTTTATTTTCACCGAATAAAATGGCGCCTTTTAGTCTACTCCCTTTTAACACTAATTTCTGATAACAGCAATCTTTTTTATCAGCTTTTTTCAAGATTTCCCAACCACCGCCTTCTTCTTTTGTAGGATCTATAATTCCTATTGAAGTTAATTCTAATCCAACTATTTTAAGCGTGTTTTTTGGAGTTGTTCCTTTATAATCTACTTTTTTTAACCCAAGTACAGAGGCAGCAACTATTTTTGATTGTTCCATGCAAGCAGGGATAATACCCCAAATTTGATTTTTATATTCTATACAATCACCAACAGCGTAGATATCTTTTTCACTGGTTTCTAAAAAATCATTAACAATAATTCCCCTATTTGTTTGGATATTTGCTTCTTTAGCTAATCTTATTGTTGGGCTAATACCTGCTTGGATTAAAACCACATCTGTATCATATTGCTCTCCACCTTTTAATTTAATTCCTGTAACTCTACCATTTCCTAATATTTCTTCAGTAGCTGCATCTAAAACTACTTTGATTCCTCTGTTTTCAATTTCTTCTTTTAACATAGCACCACATTCTTCATCTAGTTGTCTTGGTAATAATCGAGGAAAGAATTCTACTACTGTTGTATTCAAATTACAATCTTTAATTTGATTAGCTAATTCTAAGCCTAGTAAACCTCCACCAATAATAATAGCTTTTTCAATTGCGGACTTTTTGAGATAATCTCGTATTTCTAAAGCATCATCAATACTTCGTAATGTGAATACTCCTTTCTTTTGATCTTTCATTTCAACCGCGTTCTTAATAGGAGGAATATTGGGTACGCTTCCAAGTGCTAAAATAAGTTTATCATAATCAATAGGCATACTATCACCCTCAATTTGTATTATTTTTGCATTAGAATCGATCTTATTTACTTTTTTATTTAAGTGTAAGTTTAATTGCCTATTTTTATACCAATCTTCTTTAAAAACGACTAAGTCATCAATTGTAACTTTTTCTGATATTAATTCTGGTAAATTGACTCTAGTATAGTAAGGATAACTTTCTTGCGTAAATATATCAATTTCTATATCATCCTTGAGAGCTCTTATGTTTTGGGCAGTAAAAGTCCCAGAAACATTATTCCCTATTATTACAACTTTCATAGAATTATTAGTTTTTGCATCTTATTTTAAAGTTTTTATTATATATTGTAATCTTAAAGTAATACCCTTATGAACATGTTTAAATTTAAACTTAAATGATATTATATTTTAAAGAAATCAATTTTAAAAAATATGTAAAAAGTGGTAATTTATGGAAAACGAAAGAATTTCTTATCATAAATCTGTTCAAAAAGTTTATGAGAGAATTAAAAAAGATGGTATGAATAATATCTGGGATCGATTTGAAGCACAAGGTTTTGGAGGAGATCCTGATAAACGATGTCCATTTTGTTTAAAAGGGGCTCGTTGTGATTTATGTTCTAATGGTCCATGTAGAGCTGACTCATCAATAGATAAACGTGGTGTATGTGGAATTACCGCGGATGGAATGGCAATGCGAATGATGCTTCTTAGAAATGTAATGGGGGCATCTACTTATCATTATCATACTGAAACAACTTTAAAAACCTTAAAGGCAACGGTAGAAGGTCTAACTCCTTTTAAAATTTCTGAACCCGAGAAACTAAAAAGTTTTGTTGGGCGTCTTGGTTTAGATACGTATGGTTCAGAAAAAGATATTGCACTTAGATTATATAATTTTGCAAAGGAAGATTTTAATATACCTTATGATGAACAAAGTAAAATTGTTGAGAAATTAGCACCACCCGAAAGACAAGAAGTATGGAAAAAATTAGGAATATTCCCAGGCGGAATTTATGGTGAAATGATGTTCTCAACAAGCTCTTGCCTTACAAATGTTGATGGATATTATGCAAGTTTAGCTCTTAAAGCAATGAGGCTTGGGATTGCGATGGCTTATCAAAGCCAAATTGTTAATGAATTCACTCAGGATATTTTATTTAATATTCCCAGACCACATAAAATGAGAGTTAATCTAGGAGTATTAGACCCAGATTATGTAAACATACTTCCAAATGGGCATGAACCATTTCTAGGATTTGCAATGGTCCAGCTTGCACGAAAATCTGAATGGCAAGAAAAGGCGAAGGCAGTTGGGGCAAAAGGATTAAGAATTCTAGCAAATATTGAGACTGGACAAGAAATGATACAAAGATGGGAAATGGATGATGTTTTTTATGGATTTACAGGAAATTGGATTATGCAAGAAGCAATTTTGGCAAGTGGCTGCATTGATGCCTTTATCTGTGATATGAATTGTTGTATGCCAATTGACCCTATATATGCTGAAAAATATAAATTCAAGTTAATTCCGGTTTCAGAAGTCGTGGTTTTTGAGGGCATAACTGAACGAGTGGATTATAAACCTGAAAAAGCTGAAGCGCAAGCAGCGACATTAATTCAAATGGCAATTGATAATTTCAAGGAACGTAAAGCAAGTGTGGAACCTATTATGGGTTTAGACATGAATGAAGCTGTAGTTGGATTTTCGAGTGAAAGTATTCTTGCTGCTCTTGGAGGGACACTTGATCCATTACTAGATGTAATTAAAAATGGCACTATTCGAGGAATTGCCGGATTAATATCTTGTACTACACTTAGAGATTATGGACAAGATGTGCATACAATTCAAGTGGCTAAAGAATTAATTAAAAGAGATGTTTTGGTATTATCAATGGGGTGCGGTAACGGTGCTTTACAAGTTGGAGGATTATGTGTACCAGAAGCAAAGGATATGGCTGGACCTGGACTTAAAGCTGTTTGTGAAAAATTAGGTATTCCTCCAGTTCTTAGTTATGGAACATGCACAGATACAGGTAGAGTTGCCGATTTGATAGGAGCTATCTCTGCTGCACTTGGTGGCGTACCAATTTCAGATTTACCAGTAGTAGCAGCAGCTCCAGAATATATGGAGCAGAAAGCCACGATTGATGCTATATTCGCTTTAGCATTTGGTCTATATACATATGTCAATCCAGTACCTACAGTCACTGGAGGTACCGATTTAGTTAAACTCTTAACCGAAGATTGTAAAGATTTAACAGGTGGAATATTGCATGTTGAAACTGATCCAATTCAAGCCGTCGATGCAATGCTAGCCCATATTGAGAAGAATAGGGAAAAATTAGGTATTTAATTAATAAAAAAAAAATTTATTTTCTTATATTCATTGGTTTTAAGCTGTTTAGTAGAATATATTTTTCATTTTGCAGAATACTTTTCGTGAGCCTATCTCACGTTTCTATTTGAACATGTTCGAAATTAAAAATATATAATCACTTCCATTTGATTTAATCATGACTGAAACAAAACAATATGAAGCAGTAAAAAGAAAAATCATCAAGATTGATGAAGATCTTTGTACAGGATGCGGAAATTGTGTGGTAGATTGTGCAGAGGGAGCTTTAAAAGTAATCGATGGAAAAGCTAGGGTTATAAATGAAGTATTCTGCGATGGTCTTGGTGCGTGCATTTCTGGTTGTCCTGAGGGCGCGCTTGAAATAATCGAAAGAGAAGCTTTAGAGTTCGATGAAGAAGCTGTTGAGAAACATTTAGAATCTATGAAACATAATGAACAAACTGAAACGGAACAAATAAAAGAAATTCTTACTGAGCACACCCACCAATGTGGTTGTCCTTCTGCTCAAACAATGGTTTTTGAGGAGACGGAAACGCAAACAGAAGTAACTGGAAAGATACCTTCAGCTCTACGACAATGGCCTGTTCAAATGCATTTAATCAATCCTAGAGCACCCTATTACCAAGGAGCAGATGTACTCCTTTCGGCAGATTGTGTGGGATTTTCATACGGAGATTTTCATAGAGACTTCCTAAAACAGAAATCCATAGCAATTGCTTGTCCGAAACTCGACCAAGGTAAAGAAGTTTACATAGAAAAAATTAAATCTTTAATTGATGAAGCAAAAATAAATACACTTACAGTTGCTATTATGGAAGTCCCTTGTTGTTCTGGTTTATTAGCTTTAGCTCAAGAAGGAGCTAAAAGAGCAAACCGAAAAGTTCCAATAAAATATGTTGTCGTGGGCATACAAGGAAATATTTTAAAAGAAGAATGGGTATAAATTTTTTTTATATTTTTTATTTATTATTTTTCGAATAAGACTTTCTTTTTAATTATTTTTCTAAGCATTACGGATAATGCTGATTTAGATTTGCCTATTTCGTTAGCTAATTCTTCTAAAGAAATTTTTCTTGGAATTTCAAAAAAACCTAAAGAGATAGCCTTATCAAGTATACTTGATTCATCAAATGTTAATTTACTTTTATCCTCTTCAATAGTGTATGGAGATAATCCAATTCTTAATAACTCAAAATTAATGTTTTTTTCTTCAAAAAGTGTTAATAATTCATCTATTCGTTCTCTACTCGATATCAACCTCCAATATGCAAATCCATCCTCAACTCTTACTGGGAAGTCAATAAGGACTCCACATTTTATTATCGCATATAATAAATAAGGATCTTTTGTTTTCACGTTAAATTTAACTTTGTTTTGTTTCTTCTCTAATACACTTAACTCGAAAACAGAAGGATGATTCCTAATTTCTTCTATAATAGAATCGATATCGTAATGTAAAATCTCAATTAGACTATTTCCGATGGACTTCTCAAGATCATAAGGCAGAAAATAGGAAATTTCCATTTTTATATCATGATAGTTCTTAAAAATTTCAGAAATCCATATCTGATCCGGAAACTTAATCTTAATTCTAGCTAAGCTCGGTCTAGTTGCATCCATCTTTTAATATTAGGATTTTAGATTTTAAAACTTTTATTTTATACAATAATGATTAATTATTAATAAAAGCAAGTTAAATGCATTATTATGGTCGAAAAGAAGAATCTACTTTTAGGAATATGTGGAAGTCCAAGAAAGCAGGGCACCGAATATGCTATCAAGTATGCCTTAAACTATGCTTCTGAAAAATATAGTTTTGACACAGAGTTTTGGAGTGTTAGAAATAAAAAAATTAATTTCTGCCTTCATTGCGATTATTGTATTCGAGAGAAAAAAGGTTGTGTCAATAAGGATGATATGGAAGATCTTTATTCTAAATTGGAAGAAGCTAAATTCTATCTATACGGTACTCCAATATTTCAAGGTAATTTATCAGGTCAACTAAAAACAGTAATGGATCGGTGTCGTGCTATAATTGCTAAGAATCCTAATGTATTTAAAAACAAAATAGGAGCAGCATTGGCTGTTGGGGGAGACAGAAGCGGAGGACAAGAAATTGCTATAAGAAGCATTTTAGATTTTTATCAACAAAATCATATTATACCAGTATCTGGTGGCGCTTTTGGAGCAAATCTGGGTGCTGGTTTATGGAGTAGAGACTTGGGAAAAGAAGGCATTGAAAAAGATGAAGAAGGGTTAAGAACCATCCGAAAAGTAATAAAAAGAATGGCAGATTTTAAAAAATGAGTTATAATATTAAACATTTTAACTTTCTAAAATCAATTTAGTACACTCTCCACTTATCTAAATTTTACAAATTCTGACACAATTGTAATATTTATAAAACCATAATTATTTGATCTTGCATAGAGGTTTGTTTTACAAATATTTCAAATGGGTGTAAATTTAACGACTTCGAGTAAATTATGTATTGTGAAAATTGCGGTATACTACTACTCAATTGTAGGCATTGTGGTGCTGAACTCCCAGCGGAACAAACAATCTGCCATGTATGTGGAAAAAGGGTTGGTTAGAAAATTATGAGATGGGATGATATATTAAACGCATTAATTGAACTCCTAAAGCAGAATCCCGGAGCTAGAATCGTATGTGTTAAGGGTTACCAATTGTTTCCTGAAGGAGTAGGCAAGACAATTATCGTTTTATCATATTTTAATCGCAAAATCGGTCCATCAATATTTTATTCATTTCCAAAAAAACAGTTGGATAAAGCATTATCCGCTACTATATATGATGTCATGGACCAACCGAGTAAGGAAGAATTCTTGACCCAATCTTTCGATAATGTAAAATTGTTGAACTATTATTTTCAATTAAACTCGGAGTGGGCTCGAGGTAAAAAAGAAATGGTGATGGTTTCATTAATTCTTGATCAACAAATCCCTACAGAAGTGGAAGAGAAAATATCACAATTATGTACTGAATTTTCAGATCAGCTACAGTCAAATAAAGAGATATTTAAGGCATTTTATATAAATGATGTAAATAATTTTGATGAAGAAGATCAAAAAAGCATAATAAAGAACGAGTCTTCAATACGCGAGTGGGTTATGAATTTATACTGGGCACTAATTGAAGCAACTAGGGAAAAAATAGAAGAAGATAAGATAGCATTCTTATTAAAAAATAAAAGAATATGTTTATTTTTTAAGGAATTTGTTAGAAATACAATTCTCATAATTGACAATGAGCCAGATATTTTGAATCTTACTGAGAAGTTCTTAAAATTAGAAGATCTTACTGAGAAGTTCTTAAAATTAGAAGATCTTACTGAGAAGTTCTTAAAATTAGAAGATTTTGAAACTATTACGTGTAGTAGTGTAAATGAAACATTAAAACTTATAGAGGAAAGATATAATGATATTGCTATAATTTTTCTGAATCCAATGATGCCAGGACTTAATATATATGAGTTTTATCAATTTATCAAATCTGATGAACGCTATAAGCATATTTCAGTAATTTCTACTGAAAAAAGTGATGGTGAAGGTGGAGATCTTCCATATCCTTATGTCTTCAAGCCCCCTACTCCACCTGGAGATCTAGGACTAGCGGGGGAACCACAAACCAAACGACCTATTACCATAGATATCTTAAAAGATAAACCATATTGCAAGCATTGTGGTGCTGAACTCCCGCCAGGCCAAGCAGTTTGTCATGTCTGTGGGAAGAAAATATAGAAAAGATGAAGATGAACTTACAAAAGAACAAAAAATTTGTTCTGTATGTGGAAAGATGGTTATATAAATTGAAATTTTTAC
This sequence comes from Promethearchaeia archaeon, assembly GCA_029856145.1. Taxonomy (GTDB): domain Archaea; phylum Asgardarchaeota; class Lokiarchaeia; order Sigyniarchaeales; family SOKP01; genus Loki-b32. The sequence goes on along the minus strand of JAHQWK010000001.1, from coordinate 42,692 downwards.
TTAAAAAATAGTTAGATTTTGAAAGGTAGAAAATTTATATAATAAAAAATTAAAGAATGTTAAAAAAAATTATTTTACTCCGAATAGCTTTTTTGCTTCTTTCTCTCTAAGACCAGAAATACCCCAGAGTTCTTTAAACCAGTATTTTCCTTTATGAATTACTACTGGAGTATTCACAATACATCCGTCAGCATCGCAAAATGTCTTTAAAAAATTGTCATCATGAAGTAATTCATGAACAAATTCCTCGTCATTTATATCTCGTTCAATGTATCTAACATCCCGTTCATCAAGCCATTCTTTTAATTCATGACACCTGTGACAATCTTCTTTGGTAATTACTATTGGTGTTTTTGATTCCATACTAAAAAAATAAACACAAATGATAAAAAAAGTTTAGGTTCTAAGTTATAAATTTTTTAAGGTTAAATGGGTGATTCAATAAAATAAATCTAGAAAACCTTATATTTCATTTATAAAAACTTCCTAAAAAGACTATTAAAAACCAAAATAAAAACCTATTTTTACTTTTCATTTAATCCAATTTTTATCAATTTTTAATAAATTATTATGATCAGATTCTTATTCCTTATTCTTATTCTAAACTTAAGATGGATTACAAAACACAAAATGAAGCATATAATAAGTTTTTAATCCAATTACCATTTTATAACCACAATGAAATGTAAGATGGAATAAGGCTAAGCCCAATTGTCATATTTCCAATCAAAAAGATTAATCCAGCGATTTTTAATGATTGATCTTTGTTTACAAAAGCATGAATTAGTAGAAAGATATTTGCGAATGAACTAAAACCATAACCAACTGCTAAAATTTGTACTAGTATCATATAAATACTGGGGTTTGGAAAGTTAAAAATGTCATTTAACAAGAATGGTAAGTAGGGCACACGCCCCAATGGCGAGAATAGAGAAAGAGAAGCCCAAGTCGTAAAAAAAAGCCAAAAAATGCCGGTGTACAGAAGATAATTTCCAATTTGTGTTCTATTTTTATAGCCATAGATTAAAAAAACTACACCATACGAAAAGATATTAGGAATAAAAGTTATTAATGGTGGGATTATATAAATGAGAACATTAAGTATCACCCTTTCCTGCTCAGTAGCACTATAAGTGGTAGCACCTACTGGAAAAAAAAACAAAATTCCTGTGTTGATAATGTTAACGATCGCTGCAATTTTCAAGAGGTTTTTATGTAATGTTTCGCGATCTTTCTCTTTACTTGCATTAATTAAAAAAACATTAAAGGCGATTGTATATGCGGTATACATAGCGAGTGGTAAAAAATATGCGAAGGAACTAAACCAAAAATGAAAAATAATTGTCAAATATCTTCCCCTAAATTAGTTCTTTAATATTAATCATTTTAAGTGGATTTCTCTTTATGTCAATAATAAAGGAAGAAACTATTTAAAGGTTTTTTTGTAGAAAGTCATTGTAGTGATTATCAAAAAATTAGATTCAGATTAAGCCCAAATTCAGTCTACTATTTTTTATAGAATTAATTTAAAATTAAAATAAAAACCTATTTTCGCTTTTCATTTAATCCATTTTTCATTAATTATTAATAAATTATTATGATCAGATTCTTATTCCTTATGCTTATTCTAATCTTAAGATGGATCATAAAGCTCAAAATGAAGCATATAATAAGCATGTAAAAATTTTATTTAGTAGTTCTAATTGGAAGGACAGAGCAATAGCAGCACAAGCTATAGGACAAATGAAAGAGGGAAGAGCAACAAATATTTTGTCAAGAGCTCTAAAATCTGAAAAGGATATTGTCGTTATAAATCGAATTATTGAAGCTATGGGTGAAATTCGAGATCCAAAAGCTACTATATTAATTATAGATTTTTTAAAAGATGAATTGGAGAAACCAGAAGAAGAACAAAATAAAACAAGATTGTTTATTATCATTGAGAGTCTAATGAAAATAGGAGACAAAAGAGCACTTGAGCATTTAGGTATCCTATTAGATTCGTGTCATAATGATATAAGAAAGCTCACAGAAGAGGCTTTTGAGTGTATAGATCCAAATTGGAAAATGAATGTTAAAACTGCATGAAGCAAAAAGTTATTTAAAAATAAGGAGTAAATTATATTATGTCTGAAATTATTGATAAATTAGCCCAGACAGTTGAGGGTTCAAATAAAAGTAGAGATGTAACCATTCTAACCTTATCTACGTGTATGTGGTGCAAAAAATGTAAAGCTTGGTTGAAGGATCGTGATGTCCAATACAAATATGTGGATGTAGATAAAATTGAGTTTGAAGAAAAATCGAAAATTTTAGCCCACTTGCGAGAAAATTATCAATCTAGAATCTCTTATCCTTTTATGATTTGTGATGATGATTTTGTTGTTGGATACAACCCAGGCAAATATGAGGAATTAGTGAAATCTGGAGGTAATTAAATTGGATATGGAATCTAAGGAAGGTATGACTAAATATGTTGAACAAGTAAGTGAAAAAAACAACTGGATCTTAAATATGGATAGCAATACTTTTAATGATTTGATAGATGGATTAGTGGATAATAAGATTAATTTAGGTTACCAATCTTGTCCATGTCGTTTAGCATCAGGAAAAAGAGAATTAGATAGGGATTTAATATGTCCATGTAATTATGCTCCTCTTGATGTAAAAGAATTTGGTGCTTGTTATTGCAATTTATATATGCGTGAAGATTTTTATGAGACGATTAAGAAAGATTACATAGCTGTTCCTGAAAGGAGATCTATTGAAAAAGAGAAGGCTGTTTCTGAATATTTTAACGTGTAAATTTTTTTAATATTATTATTTCTTTGATTTTTCTTAATTTTTAGAAAATGGTTTGATATCTAAGGTCAATTTTTTATAAATAAAATCCTTAAATAGTACAGATTCTCTTTATTTATTATGTCAGATAAAGAAGTAACTGATGATGAATTAGAAGACGAACTTGATAAAGCATTTAAAGATAGCGAAAGGTTAAGAGATCATTGTGGATCTCCTATACCAAGCAATAAGGAAGTAGGAGTTCAGCGAACTGATGTAAAATTAAAAGAAGATTAAAAAAAAAAAATTTTCTATTTTTATTAAATATTCAATCTACTAAAGTTAATTTTGTAATAGCTCCAATTTCATTAAATTCTGAAGGCTCCATTCTTAATTCTTTTGCAGTTATTTTGTTTGCGATAGAAGCAGCAAATATGGCCCATGGACAAACAGCATTAGTTAATTCTTCCTTTGTCATAACACTTCTAACTTGGGCTGTTGAACAATTTACAGATTCAATTGTAAAAGATTTTTCTGACTCCCATTTTACCTTAACTTTTTCTGCCATCCCAATTTTTTCTGCCATTTTTATAAATTCATTTAAGGCATCAGATAGACTCAATTTTTCTAATTTTCTCATATTCAATCCTGACATAGTCATCATCTTCTCAATAAATTCGTAAGTTCTTGGTACAACATATTTGAATAAGGTTGGTGTCCCAAGTAGCTCCTTGGCGGATTTTTCATATCCAAAAGTAACTCCATGAAGCAGAAAGGCAATCTGATTGAATGCAAAGCGTGTTTTTTCTTTTAAGGTTGAGCCTCTTTTAAAAAGAACTAAAAGGAATAGTCCAGCACCCCCTATAAATGGAATAATAGCTGCCCATATAAAGGAAGAAGGTGCAATTATAGTTGAGCGCCCTAAAGACTGCCAATATGGTAATACGACAAAATAAAAGTTATAAAGACTTGTCCAGTGAGATAGACTCCACCCTAAAAATCCAATAGGGCCAATGTATTTGCCATATAAATAGATACTATCTTTTTTAAATCGAGCAACAATAAACTTAAAACTTACTAAAATAGTGGCAATTAAACCTCCGATCCAAGTATGTGACCAAACACCGGAGGGAATTAGTAATAATGGATCAGAAGCGATGATATGTTGAGCAAGCATGTACATGCACTGAGCAAATAAAGCGTAAAAAATAGTAACTTCAATCCATCCAAATCTCTTATGATATTTGACTATAACAAAATCTCCCTTCATGAGATTTAGATCTCTTATATTATATATTCCGATGAAATCATTTGCCAAAACAAAGCAATAACCTATTATTGTTTGTAATATCATTAATTCAATCCATAATTCAAGAGCGGACATTTAAAATTTCTCCTAATTTTAGTTTGTTTTATTGAATTTAAAATCTATATAATTTTATAATATAATAATCCCAAATATGAATCTTTCATTTATAATTTAAACTAATTTTAGTTATATACAATTTATATCATATTAATTGTTGATAAATGTCCAGACAAGTCTTTTGAATTACTTTATAATCGGTAAAATCCTGAATTTTACCAATCAAAGTTAAAGCAAAGTTATTAAAATTCATACATATAGTAGCTAATTTTTCTCCACCAATACTTGCATTAAATAATATTCTATTATAGATTTCTTCACTTGCTTTCTTTGAAGCTGTCAAAAAGCTTATAGTCTCTGGAATATAATCGGAACAATCATAAGCCTTATCAAAAATTTCTGAATAAAATATTTTACCTACCATATCTATTAAATAAATTTGTTTGATTTTAGGGTTCCAATCTACACTTTCAAATTTTTCAATTAATTTTTTAGGCTTTTTGACATACTTATCTTTTTCGTTGAAAAATTCCAATCCTAAATATTCATCTTCAAAATTTTCTGATAATTGATATTGTTTTGCAATCAGAATGTTATTCCGAGGTTCGACTATTAGATTTTCATTACGAACAGTATTAAGAAGAATCCAATATAATTTTTCATTAAGATTATTTTGGTACAATAATTTCGAAGAATTTATGATCAGAGGAATGAGAAAACTGATTTTATCTTTGTTAACATATTGTTTAGCGTGGATATAGTAGACATTACCTCCTTTCGGTTCGAGAAACATAATGGCTTTTAAAGGTGTATCCATATCAATTTTCTTTATAGAGTCATTTAATATATCCAAACCATGTGAGTTAATTATTTGCTTAACATAATTATCAAATATTTGATATTCTGATACCAAACCATTAAATTTTTTATTAAGGCTTTCGCTAAAAAGTTTTGCAAAGCTTTCCATAATTTCATGAATAACTGCATGTAATAATTCAATTAATTCCTCATTTTTAGTAGTAATCACAAAGGTTATTTTTTGGAAAAACTCTTCATACTTTTCAAAAATAATTTGAGTTTCTTTCATCTTAAGAGACTTTAGATCCTCGCCCCTTTCTACAGTGGCAAAACTATTAATCGCAGTCAAGAAGCCACTAAGTAAATCATCGTTCATGTTGCCTTTATAACCTTCTGGATGCCAATTATATAAAAGTGCTCCTGATTCATTAATAATTAATAAATCTTCAATCATCGTTATTTGGAGTTTAATCTTATTATAGCTAATAGATTCATAATGTTTCCTAATTATACAAATAAGCTTCAAAATAATATAAACTATCGCTTTAGAATTCAGTTTTCTTTATAAATCTTATAATCTTTAACATAAATCTTTAATTATTAACATAAATTTGAAATTAATAGGTGATTACAATAAAAGAACGAATAGTAGGAAGAAAGAATTACCCCACTGATGAGGTTGATTCAAAAAATTTCATCAATGATGAATCAGTAAAGGATCTTCTTAGTAAAAAAGACACTTTTAAATTTAGCTCAGATGATTATTATAAACTCTATAATTGTGTTCATTGTGGAGAATGTGAGACTGAAAGTGAACGAATTTCATTAAAACAAAAATATATTGAAGATGGAAATTCATTCGAAGGAATTAATGAAATGCGTGAATATTTTGAAAAATATAGATCGCCCTATCCTACTAATAAAATGCGAATAAAAAGATATAAAGGAATTTCAAGCGAATCAGATACTCTTTTTTTTATGGGTTGTCTTTCTACGATAAGAATTCCTCAGTACACGCAACATGCTCTTCAATATCTAATACAGCAAGAGATTGATTTCACTATTTTGGATACGGAAATCTGTTGTGGATGGCACCTTAAAATCAGTGGATTAAGAAATGAATATGAAATATGTGTAAAGGAGAATAGAGAGATTTTTAATACAAGAAAATTTAAAGAAATAATTTGTTTGTGCCCTGCTTGTTATTATCTTTTTAAAAATGAAATGGAGGGTCTAAATGCTGAAGTAAAATATATTTCTGATTACTTGAAACCTTCAAATGGACGTAAATCAGGTAGAGTAGGAGTACAACATTTATGTCAATTAAAGAATAGAGGTAAAGAAGGAGTGGATGAGATTATTGATAATATCCTTAAAAAGATTGGATATGATGTTGTAAATGTTCCTCATTGGTGTTGTGGTGGTGGTTCTGGATGGATGGGGCGAACCGACGTAATAGAACAAATTGCACATAAGAGAATGTCTGATTTTAATCGAGAAGATCTTGATTATGTTACAACATATTGTCCTTCTTGTTGGTGGATTCTTCGTCGATTTAGTAAACAATGCAAAATTCACCCAAAAGCTATAGATTTATTTGAATTATTACTATAAATTGGATTAAAAAAGTTTTATATGAGTTTCAAAAATATTTACTTTTAGATTGCTTCTGGAATTTCTACTACAAAATTACTTCCCTGACTCTAATCATTTTTTATGCGATTTTCGACCCAAATTTTACCATTATAGCTTTCAATAATCTTTTTCACAAGAGATAGCCCAATTCCCATTCCTCTTAAATGATTGTCGTTCTTATGTCCTTTTTGGAATATTAATTCTTTCTAGTAATCAATAATGCTTATACCGATATCCTTAAATTCCATCACAATATAGTTCTTTCTACTATTTTCGGTTTTACAAATAGTAATTTGAATTTTAATAAGCTGAATTTGATTATATTTTATTGCATTATGTAAGAGAGACACTGAAATACTCTTAATCAAAAGAATGGATAAAAAATTCTTAAGGTTATTAAGATTTATTAGATAAAGCTAAATCTGCAAATATGATAAATTGAATATTTTTAAATTTATTGAAAGTTAAAAAGAACGTTTCGAAGTGTAATTTTACTAAATGAATATAAATTATTTTGATTTATTTTAAGAAATTTAATAAATTTAGAATTTTTTTTATATTTGATTAATTTGGTCCCTAATATTAATGGCATTGAAAAAGAAAGCGAAGAGAAATATAAGAAATTTACTTTAAGAGAATTTGGGGGCTCTTTTGGAGATTGGGGAACATTAATTCCTTTTATAATTGGATATATCTCAATTGTAGGTTTAAATCCTGCAGGAATCTTTCTTACTTTGGGAATTACAAATGTCATATTAGGATTAAAATTCAATCTCCCACTTCCTGTGCAACCCCAAAAAACGATTGGTGCTGTGGCTATATCAAAAGGTTGGAATCCTAACATGGTTATCTCTACTGGATTTGGTACCGGAGTTGTATGGTTTGTTCTTGGATTCTCAAAAAAACTTAATAAAATCGTAAGTAAAGTACCTATTATAGCAGTTAGGGGAATCCAACTTGGTTTAGCACTTATTTTAGGATGGACAGGAATTTTATTCTTTGGTGAAAACTTGTTTTTAGGTATTATATCAATCTTAATTATTTTATTATTGATAAAGAATAAACCAATTCCTTCGGCGATTATCCTTACATTTGGGGGTATTTTGATAATGTTTATTACTGGTACTATTAGTATAACAAATTTGAAATTTGGATTGCCAAGTTTAAGCTTTCAATTTCCAACTTGGGAAAATTTTTTACTAGGTATGTTATATGCGGGAATTGCACAATTATTTTTAACATTAACAAATGTTATGATTGCTACTGTCGTGTTAATTAAAGAGCTTTTTCCAGAGAAAGAAGGGATTGATGCTAATACTTTAGCTTTTAATATGGGTGCGATGAATTTAATTAATCCTTTTTTAGTAGGAATGCCTTTATGTCATGGATCTGGAGGGTTAATGGCACAATACGCATTTGGAGCTAGAACTGGGGGATCAATGATAATGGAGGGGATAATGGAACTAATGCTTGGTTTATTTTTCTCTGAAACATTACTTCTACTTTTCAAAGAGTTTCCTATGGCTATTTTAGGTGCTATGCTTATTTATACTGCCCTTCTATTAGGTAAAATGGCTTTCAAAGATTTTAATATTAAATCGTTCCCTATAATATTAATCTCAGCAATTCTTTGCTACTTATTTAATATAGCAATTGGTTTTCTAATTGGGTTGATATTGTATTTTATTTTTAAAAAACTAATTGAGGAGACTAATAATAAGTCATTGAAAGATATCTTTTGAATTATTAATGTTATTTTATTCAATTTTATTCAATAACAATTTAGAACCAGTTTTTTTTATAATTTAAACGAAAAATTCTTTTAAGTAAGATAGCAAATATTCATAATAGATTGAATTAATGGGTGATTTTATGTTATTTTCTGAAAATGAAATGGATAATATTAAAAGAGAAATGAGTAAATTAAAAGGAAAGGTTGTACTTAAACTGTTTACTGATTTTAAAACCAATGAAGATGGAACAAGATTTAGAAAGTGTATGGCTTGTGGTGGGACGTATGAGCTGTTAAAAACTCTTGAGGATTTATCTGATGGAAAACTTAAAATTGAGGAAATCTCCACTGAAGAAAATGAAGAAGAAGCAAAAAAATTCAATGTTACTAAGATCCCTGCTATATTATTTGTAGATGAAAATGATAAAGAAATTATTCGATACTTAGCACAACCTGTAGGATCTGAATTTGTACCATTTCTTAATAGTATACAATACTTCTCAGGAGTAAGACCTTATTATACGGATCAAATCCTTACTCATCTTAAAAAGATAGGAAAGTCAAATATGAAAATCTTTATAACTCCAACGTGTCCCTATTGTCCTGCTACTGTTCCAGTTTTAACATTATTCGCTTTAGTTTCTAAAGGAAAGATTTCAGCGGAAGTAATTGATGTTAATTTAAACCCAGAGCTCGGTATGAAATACCAAGTTCAAGGTGTCCCCATGACAGTAATAAATGAAAAAGAAGTTATTCACGGAATGTTTACTCCTCAAGATTTACTAGAGAAACTTGTCGGTTCGAAAGATCGAGATTTTGGAGGAATCTACGCATAATTAATTTAAGGTGATTTTAGTTAATGACTCAAGATGATAAATATAGAGAAATAATCAAGGGAGAAATGGCAAAATTAAGGAAACCAGTTAAATTAAAAGTATTTACATGTAAAGAGAAACAGCCACCTGGGAGCCAAATAAGAGAATGTATGGATTGTAATCAGTTTATGGCATTATTGAGAGTTTATGAAGAAAACTCAAATGGAATGTTAGCAATTGAGGAATTATGTATTGATGAAAATCCTGAATTTGCTAAGAGTTATGATATTTCAAGAGTACCCACAATCTTATTCATTGATGAGAAAGAAAAGGAGATTATACGTTATTTAGCAGCCCCTCAAGGAGGTGAAATTCAACCCTTTATCCAAGCTATATTTGTTTTTGCTGGGGCACCCAATTATTATAAAGCGACGATAAAACAAAATTTAGACAGAATTCAACCTTCTACAATAAAGGTAATGATAACTGAGACTTGTCCATACTGCCCTCAGATAGTGAATATCTGTAGTTTATTTGCCATAGCTTCAGAAGGAAAAATAAGAACAATTATTATTGATATTATAGCTAATCCTGATATCGGTCAATATTATGACGCGGCTGGTGTGCCATATACTATTATAAACGATCAAAAGACCTTAGTTGGAATGGTGGGGGCAAATAAAATTTTACAAGCTTTGATTGGAGGTAATATTCGCGTTCAATATTGATCCTTTTAATTTAATTATGTTAAAAATTATGAAAATAATTATTTGTAAGAGGAGATAAAATTGCCGGCTTCATATATATTCAAAAAAATGATACGTGATGAGATGAAAAAGCTTTCTAAACCTGTTAAGCTACACGTATTTATAGATAAAAATAAGAAATCTCAAAATTATGAGTATACGATGTCAATTCTAAAAATTTATGAAGAGAATTCCAATGAAATGTTAACCATTGTAGAGCTACCGATCGGAAAGAACCCAGATTTAGAGAAAAGATATAATATTGAAAGAGACCCAACAGTATTATTAATTGACAATGAGGGGAATGAGCTCATTCGATATTTATCAGCTCCACAAGGCAGCGAAACCCAACCATTTATTCAAGCTTTATTAATTTTCGGGGGAGCTTTGAATTATTATGAACCTGCTATTAAAAAGAATCTTAATAAGATAGTTCCTTCAACTATTAAAGTGATGATAACTAATTCATGTGCTTACTCCCCTCAGATGGTAAGTCTTACTTCCCAATTTGCGCTTGCTGCGGGAGGAAAAATTAGAGTTGAGATAATAGACATAATGGAAAATCCGGATATTGGAAAACTATATAATACCTCCAGTGTTCCTTATACAATCATAAATAAAAAAGAACCGTTGATTGGTTGTTATGGTCCTAATGAATTACTAGAGGAACTTATTGGAGAGAATATGGTAATATTATAATATAAAATAATAATTTGTGATAATAATTTAATATAGGAAGGGGAGAAAAAGATGTTTAATATTGATATGGAAGGTATCGATTTAGAAAAAACCTATGATTTAATCGTGTTAGGTGGTGGACCAACAGCGATTGGATGTGCAATTTATGCTGCTCGATTTGCTATGGATATACTAATTGTAGGGAAGACCTTTGGAGGATTAATAGCAACGACTCATCTTGTTGAAAATTATCCAGCTATTACATCAATAAGTGGGCAAGGATTAATGGACATGTTTAGAGATCATATGGATTCACTTAAGATACCCTATATATCAGATGAGATACGAAAGATTGAAAGAGTTGAAGATCACTTCAAGCTTCATTCATTTTTTCAAAATTTTAAAACTTATTCAATTTGTTTAGCAACTGGTTCAGATAGGAAGAAATTAGGCATTCCTGGTGAAGAAGAGTTTGCTGGCAGAGGTGTTTCGTATTGTGCGACATGTGATGGACCATTTTATAAGGATAAAAATGTATGTGTGATTGGAGGAAGTGATTCTGCTGCCAAGGAAGCATTATTCTTAGCCCAAAGCGTTAAGAAAGTTTATATTATTTATAGAGGAGAAGAAATCAGAGCGGAACCAATTAATAAGAAACGAGTATATGAGAATGATAAAATTGAGATAATTTATGAAACACAAATAGTAGAAATCAAAGGGGAGGGGACAGTAAAATCTGTTGTCTTCGATAATGGAAAAGAATTTGAGATTGATGGAGTTTTTATTGAAATTGGATCAATTCCTAATTCTGATTTAGCAAAAGGTATTGGAGTAGAAACTAATAAAAAAGGTGAAATTAAAATTAATCGTACGTCAGAAACCAATGTTCCCGGTATTTTTGCGGCGGGAGATGTAGCTGATGCACCTTTTAAACAAGCTATTACAGGTGTTTCTGAAGGTGTAATAGCAGCTTATTCTGCTTTTGATTATGTTAAAGAAATGAATATAGAATATTAATATATTTTTTATATCTATTTTTGTTTAGTTCTTTTTATAAAGTCATTTCTAAAAAGATCCAGTTTTTACCTATTTCTACGGGAACTCCTTCTTGAAGAACTTCGCTTTCGGGATAAGGTTCAATATTACGAAAGCCAACTGAATGATAGAGCCCAATAGCTTTTTGCATAAAAGGACCAGTATCTAACCTAATTTTTGAATATTGTAGATTTTGTGCTTCTTTGATCAATCTTTCAAATAGAGTTCTACCTATTCCCATGCCTCGATATTCAGGTAGTACATACATCCTTTTAATCTCACCGATTTTATCTCCATTATTTCTCATAGAAGCTGTTCCTACAATATGATTATCATATTTACATAAAAATAAATGCCCCTCTGGAGGAAGATATCTATTTAAACCTTCAATTGAGTGATTAACGGCATCATTAACCATTTCTTTTATGTTAAGAGTGATATTGAACTCTCTTTCACACATTTTTAAAACCCATTCGAGATATTCTGAGAACAAATCCCTCAAATTAGTGTTATATTCATCATTTTCAACTTGAATAATATTCAATAGTTACACTCATAGCTGTTTAAATGAACTGATTTAGAACAATAAGTATTTCTAATTTTCAAAAATTTTTATAATTTGAAATAGAGGTAAAATGTTTAATAAATTTTTCTTAAAATTAAAAATAAAAAAAAGAAAAAGTTGATTTATTCAATTTCAATCTCAATACTATGGAACTCGGGCTCTTTGAAAGGCACTTCAATCTTTAGAAGTCCATTTTTATATATTGCTTTTGCTTCTTCTGGTTTTATTGGACAGCAAACAGTATAGGAACCTATATAGATAGTATCTTCAGTTTCTCCTTTAATGAAAAAGCTATCGTCATGCATTTTAAGATTAATTGTACCTTTCTCTACTCCGGGCAACTGAATCTCGATTTTGTAAATATTATCTTCGTCATCAGCCCAAGAACACACCTCTGGAGATATTAAATACTTTTCTTCTTCCTTTACTTCAGACATATTTTTCACCTAGACGGTTAAAATTATAGTTTTATTTCTTGACAACTTCAACTAAAAGAGCTGATTTAAAAGTTCTTTCTAGATATTATTAAAAAAAGTGAGTTTTCTCGCTTAATTATTAGATTAAAATTCTGATTTATTTTTAATTTATAACATTATAGATCTTTAAGTACTACAGAATTATATCAAGTTTGTAGTAAAACTGAGTTTACTGATAAAATTTCTAAAATTTTTTCCCAATATTCTTTTAAAACCCACTCCTGGTTCATTTTTACTTTTTCAGAGATATCTTTCAGAATTTCTCTAATTTTAAGCGAATTAAAATAAGTCAAATTTGGTGTGATTACTGATAACATATATTGTTTTTCTCCAAATCTTTCATTTTCATCGGGAAAAGAATCAAAAAATAAATACCCCTTATTATTAATATTTTCAATGTTAAGTAATATACCTTGAGATTTCGTAATTTTTTCATGCCCATAGATCGAAGTTGCGGCATGAAATAATTGCTTGCCAATTGTATTAATCGCTATAGGTAAATTCTTTTCAGGAGGATAAGCTTCCTTTACAGTAGGCCCAGTAATATCATTCCAATACACAATTAATAAACATAAAAATTGTTGACCTTTATCAAGAATGGGGGATTGCATTTGAATATTTAAAGAGGAGAGTAATTGTTTAATCTCCTTATCAATAAGATTAGATTTATTATTTCGTGCAATTTTCCCCGAAATTGATGCAATTAGGTCTTCTTTTTTAAATGGTTTTGTTATATAATCATCCACTCCCAACATTTTACCTAATCGAATATCTAAAGGAGTTGATTTAGCTGTCAGAAATAGAAATGGTATTCGATTCCAAAGTGGGGTGTTAGATATTGCCGCAAAAAAATCATAACCATTCATTCCCGGCATCATAATATCACTAATAATTAAATCTGGAGGTGAAATTATTTCAGATAAAAGTTTTAATGCATCTTTACCATTTACTGCAGTTTTGACTACATAGTTATTTTCTTCCAATAAGAATTTTAAATGAAATAAGATATCTTTATTATCGTCAACTATGAGTATTACCGTTTGGGTCTTAACTTGCATAATGATACGCTTGATGCTCTTATAGTGAAAATATTAATTAGAATTATATTTAAATGTTACTTTAAACATTATCTATTCTTGGAAAAAAAATAGAAAAAGTTGTTTCATTTCCTAATTTACTTTCAACAAAAATTTCCCCTTGATGAAGTTCGATTATATCTTTTGCTATTGATAAGCCTAATCCGGTTCCAGAAGAATCTCTTACATTTGAACCTCTATAAAATCTTTCAAAAATATGAGGGAGTTCTTCTTTACTTATTCCTATACCATGGTTTTTACATTGAAATAAAATCCCATTTTCTCCTTTAGAATTAAATCTTCCTTTGTAACTTTCAATCACATTAATCTTGATAATTGTATTTTCAAAGGAATATTTTATTGCATTATCAAGAAGAATTCGAAAGACTTGCTCAATCCTTTTAATATCCCCTTTCAGATTGATTTCTTCATTGATATCATTTTGAAAAGTAAGATTTTTTTCTTGAGCAAAAGGAGCTAAGAATTTTTCCATATTTTGTAATATCTTTGATGGATTATAATATTCTAAATTAAGCTCTATTTTTTTTTCATCGATTTGAGAGAGCATGAGAATATCTTCTGATAAATCTTTTAGAAGCGAAATATTCCTTTCTCCTGTCTCAATAATATAGTTTTGTAGTTCAGGGGTTAGTGAATCCTTTTTTTGTTTGTATAAATCTAATGACATCATTAGAACAGTTATAGGTGTTCTTAATTCATGAGAAACTGTTGACACCAAGTTTTTAATTTTTCTTTCTGCTAAAATTCTCTCTGATATATTGAGCCCATAAATATTTAGATATTTTTTTTCAGCTATAGGGGTTATAGTAAACGAGTAAAATTGGTTATTTATTTCAAGCTCAATTTGTTGAATCACTTGAGTATGAAAGACTCCCTCTACTATTCCATTTAAACTGCGGGGTATTTTATTCCCAATCTCGATATTAAACAGTTTTTGACCAGCAGCATTTGTATAAAGGACAACTTCATCACTGACTCTTAATATTGGATTTGGATTCTCTGAAGGAAACTTAGCTAAACTCTTAATTTCTTCTTCTGCCTTTATACGTTGAGTAATATTTCGCCCAACTGAAACTATATATTTAATATCTCCTTGATCATCAATAATACTTGAACCTAAATATTCGAAAGGGATTTTTTTTCCATCTTTCGTAATTAAATCCATTAGAACTGTAGCATTTCCTCTTTCTACGATCTCTCGTGTAGCCTCTTCAGCTCTTATTAAATCTTCTTGACTATAATATGAATCAGGTGCTTTCATAGATAATATTTCCTCATCAGTGTATCCACTTATCTCATTAAAGGCTTTATTCCATCTTATTGCCTTACCGTTCTTTGGATTAAACACAAAAAAAGTATCGATTTGAGCCTTTAATGCAGATGTAGTAAATTCCTCACTCTGCTTTAACATTAAGAATAAAGTATTTAAGGGATCCTCAAGTCCCTTTTGGACAATTGCTAAATAAATAAGATAAAAAGAGATTATTTTCAAGATATGCCCTATTAAATTAGAAAGATCATATACACCAATATAAAATGTAAAAGCTAACTCTGCTATTATAGTTAATAAAATCGAAAAAATTATAAGATGGAGCAAGGATAAATTGAACTCCTTTCTATTTTTATATAATACCATTATAGAAACTGCCAAAATTCCAATAATTATGTATTCGCTGATAATTTTAAAAGGTGTTAGACCAATCCCTTCAATATAGCAGACCGGAAAAAGCTCAGTAAAGATACATACTACCAAAAGGATAGTTAGAAGCGTGTATCCAATTACTAAAGTATTTGGATTAATTTTTTTATGCATTAAAAGAAATGCCATGAGAAATGAACCTGCTTGAAGATATCTGGCTGCGATCCATAATTGAGTAGGCAAATTTGCATCATATCCTTCAAATATATCCATTCCTTTATATGCTAAAGTATGGATTAAATCGATTGAGCCAATATATAATAAACTAACTCCAAGAACCAAAAATAAAGAGCTCTCTATATTTTTTCGAGTATTCCACCCTATCACAAAAATTCCAAATGCTATAACTACACTAAATAATTCAGAGATGGTATGAAATAAGAGATAATTATAGAAATTAGTTAGATAAATAAGAAGGACTATTCCAACAAAAATAATTATAGAAGCTCTATACTTCATTCGACTTGGGATTTCATTTTTATCTTCTTACGACACCATAAGACTAACTGAAGAAAATATAATACTTATATTCGATAATAATTAATATTTTTAATATTAATAATTTAAAAAATCCATCTTATTTAATATAAAAAAAGTTATATTAAAAATCATCTATACAACTAGATTTTTTTCAAAGATAGCGTAGATTGTAGTTTTATTTATGGAATATTCAAATTTTGGAGGAAAAATCTCTTTAATATTTTTAATAAGATTCACAATTACTTTTTCATTTAAATCAATATCAAATACCAAGTCTGGATCAAATTTATGAAGAAAAACAGAAAAATCAATACCATTTTGTTTATCAATTGAATTTACTACTTTTTTGAGATATTCTAGCGAAATACTATAACGTCTTACATCTTGAATATCAATAATGTAAATGATTTTATTAGTTCCCTTTATATATTTCTTAACGTCCCTAAAAAAGTCATCAAGGTATGCTTTTTGACCACCAAGATCCCAAATTGCATATTTTGAATTTAATGCTTTAAATTCTTGAACATCAACACCTTTTGTGGGCATTGGAGAATTAAAGGCTGATAAACCCTTAATTCCTTTTAAACATTTTAAAATTGAGGTTTTTCCACTGTTGTCCAATCCAATTAAAACTAATTTTCTTACAGGAGCTTTTGAGCCATTGACTTCTATTGGTTTCATAATTGTTTTAAAGTGATTTATAGTAGGATAAAATTAAAAAAATTAAGACAACGTGTCGTATATATCAACATCCCATAAATCTTTAAGTTTTTCTTTGTTAATATCCGTAACTATCAAGTTTATATTTGAGAGCAAATTGAAAATATTCATATTTTTTATTTTGTAGTATCTTATATTTTCTTTTCTTTCAAAACTTATTAAATTATTCTCAAAAAGCATATTGAGATGTTTGGAAATGGTTGATTGAGATCTCCTCAGTTCTTTTTGAATTTCTGCTGAGTTTTTTTCACTGTTTCTTAAAAGATCCAAGATTTCTAATCTTGTTGCATCTGCTAATACTTTTAAAAACTCAACCATATATTTTCTTAATTCGCTCATCGATTTATTAGTTTATTCTTTTTACTAGTTTTTAAAGCTTGTTTTAATGGAATATTAATAATTCATTATTAATACGAAAATCACAAAGATTTAAATATTATGCTATCGTAATATCGTTATATCGCGATATGTGAATATTAATCTATTTTTTAATATTAAAAGGTAAAGGAAATGATAAGCGAAAAAATAGGAATTGATGAAGTTGATTGTAGAATAATGGATTTAATTCAAAGAGAGCCGAATCTCACACATACTGAAATTGCGCAGCATGTAAATCGTAGTCAGCCCACTGTAGGAATGCGTATTAAAAAATTAGTAAAATTAGGTGTTTTAAAATATCAGGCAGGTATAAATATCAAAGTAGCGGACCTCTGTTTTGCTAGAGTTGAACTCCAAACAAAAAATCCAAGAAAGATATTTACTATTGTAAAAGACTGTCCTTTCATGCTTACAGCGTTTAGATTGAGCGGAAATACAAATATCAGCGTTTTAATGGTAGGTTTATCAGTAAAGGAACTCGATCATGTAGTAAATCATCATTTTCGAGGCAATGCAGAAGTTATTAATGTTCATATGGATATTATTGAAGATGTTACAGGCGATTTCGTTTTACCAATAGATTTGAATCTTGAATATGGTCAAATTAATTTTAAAGGAACTTGTTGTGGAAAATTTACTTGTTAAATTCCCTTTATTAATCTAAACTTTTTTAATCTTTCATATACCAAATAAAATCTCCAACAAAATTTAAATAAATCTTATAAGAGATTAATCAATTGTAATAGCTCGATATTTACATGTGGTTGTACAGATGTGGCACTTTACACACCTATCCTCACGATCTTGCACCACAATACATTTAGGAGTAGTTTGTTTATTAATAACTTCATAAATACCTCTAAAGCAAGCTTCCTCGCAGGAAAAATCTTGGCATTGAACACATTTTGAAGTATCAATATGATGAAATTTATAGCTATCAATATTAGCTTGATCTTCTGCTACACACATTATAATTAATCAAATAAAAAACTCTTTTTATCTATTAAGGTTATATTCTATAATAAAATCTATTAATTTTGGAAGAAAATTAGACTTATTATAATTTATACTGATGGATAAAATATCATACATGAATAATGCTAAAAAAGCGCTTTTTGAAATTCCAAATCTAATGAAAGGGACATTTATCTCAAGACCTAATAGATTTATCGGGGAAATTAAATATAAGAGACGTATCGAAAACGCTCACATTCATGATCCGGGTAGATTAAAAGAATTACTTATTGAAGGTGCTGAGGTCTTATTTACACATTCGAAAGGTAAATTAAAATATTATATAAAAGCTGTTAAAACTAATGATGAGTGGGTACTTATAGACACAGCTTTACATTCTAAGATTGCCATGAAAATTTTCGAGTATTTACCTGAATTTTCTAAAGTGAAAGAAATTAGGAAAGAAGTTAAAATTGGAAATAGTAGAATCGATTTTGTTCTTGATGGTGTACCATTAGAAGTAAAAGGTGTTTCGTTGGTCAAAGATGGTCTTTCTCTTTTTCCTGACGCTCCTACCGAACGTGGGGCAAGACATGTAAAAGAAATTATTGAACATAATGGTATTATTCTATTATTAATTGTACGTAGAGCAGAAAGTTTTGCTCCAAACTGGGAAATGGATCCTAAATTTTCAAAAAGATTAAGTGAAGCAAGAAAAAGAGGGATTAAAATTATCCCTGTTCAAGTCAGTTTTGATGGAAATACAATCTTCTATCATAAGAAAATTCCATTGTCGGATTTTTAATTAAATCAAGAAAAAATTCCTTTATTATATTGTGTTTAGAACTTATAATAACAAATACTAATTTTTTATAAATTCATCCTAATATTTTATAAATTGTTAAAGTTATAACATAATTAGAAGTGAAAAAAAACACTTAATGAGAATAATATGATATCAGAAAAATTAAAGCTCGATGATATTGATAGGCAAATAATAACTCTTGTTCAAGAAGATCCTAACCTTACACATACAGAGATTGCTACAAAAATAAACAGATCACAACCAACTGTTGGTATGCGCATAAAAAAGCTGGAAAAAAATGGAATTCTGCAATTCCAGCCGGGGATTAATTTTAAGAAAGTAGATTTAAATCTCGCGACTGTTGAGATAAAAACTAAGAATCCAGAAGAAATTATGGACATGGCTAAGCACTGTCCTTTTATGCTCAACGCGTTTAAACTCTCAGGGGAGCATAACGTTTGCATCTTACTCGCTAGTTCAAAACTTCAAAAGCTTGATAATATTGTTAATTATCATTTTCGAAATAACTCTCAAATAAGCAGTGTTTCCATGGAAATCGTTCTTGATATTGCTAAGGATTTCATTCTACCAATTGATTTTGATTCTGAAGATCATGATCCTACTTTGGAAGATGGATGCGGAAAAAAATGTAAGGTTAAACTCGCAAAAGCTAACGGATTAATTTGATAGTTTAATCTTTTTTCTTTCCGATATTTACAAGTATTAAAAAGAAAGCACTTAATCTATTTTATCATGATTTTATTGACTGAATTTAAACTTTGATAGATCTTCAGCCATGTTACAACCTGGTCCGCAATATCTTCCATCGAAATCCTCAATCTGAAAATCAATTGGAACTACAAAGTCATGAATAGACTCAATTATAATGTTGGTTTTTACGTTTATAACATTTTTATCCCTTCTAAAACACAAATCCACAAGTTTTTCAATGGTTTGTAGGTCTGACGCAGCAATAAAGCAGAGTACATTAAATTCTCCTGAGATTTTGAAAGCATGATTAATAAAAGGGCAATTTTCAATCTTATGAACAATCTCATCAACATCTTTAGTAGAAACATAAACTATAGCAACTTTTATATCAACTTTCTTAATATTGAATCCAACTTGTTTAGTTATAAGATGTTTTCTTTCCAATTTAATAATTCGGGCGCCTACAGCAGGCTGTGACTTTTCAATTTCTTTAGCAATATCGCTATGGGTTATACCAGGATCTTTTTCAATCATTTCGATGATTTTTTTATCATCATTATCAATTGATAAAATTTCATTAAAACTTTTTTTCTTCATATCCATAAAATTCATAACCTCGCAATAATTTAAACTTAGTTTTAATGAATTTAAATTTTTATAAAGAGTACAGTTATTGAAATAAAGAGTATTTCGTCTCTATATTCTAATTTATAAGAAATTTATTGTTTTAATGAACTGAAGTTGAGAAGTGATATATCGATTTATAATACTTTAGTAAAAATATTGATAACAATTATTACTACAGCGAATCCTACTAAGCCAATAAGAAATTTCAATGGATCTCCTTTCTCTTTTTCAGGAATAACTTCCCTTACAATAACATATAAAATCACGCCAGAGATAAAGGAATAGAAGATAAATAAGAGTTCTAAATTAGGTAGAAAGATTGAATTAATAATTAACCCTATAATGATCCCGGTTAAAGCTGAAGCCCCTAGAATACATTTAATAGTAATTCTTTCGTCGTATTTTACTTCCTCATAGATTTCTAAATCGGTGAATATAAGATGTGCTTCAGATCTTTTTGTTATAACAGTTCTGAGAAAAGCGTATATGAAAAAGAGAATCCCCCCTACTAATTCAATTCTTAAAAGTCCTATTAAAATGATACCTACAAGAAAATGATAAATATAATCCGTAAAAAATCTGAACCTCCTCAATTCTTTGTTAATTCGATTTTGAATTTTAATTTTATAATTATTAATTTCAATGTTCATTGCTTCTTCTTTGTCATTTAGGGAAGATAAGGTTTGAGCAATATCTTTCAATGCAATTTCATCTAGATTCTCATGGGTTAATTCTTCAGTAAGAATTTTTTCCATATTTCGCTCAACACTTTCAAGTATCTTTTCTTTCTCAAGCAATTTTCGCATTTTTTTCTGTGTTTTACTTTCAACCTTTTGTAAAATGAATTTTTCTGTTATATGAACAAAAGTAAATCCTACAAGTACGAAGATATATTCTAACAAAGTTAAATCAAAAGGAGCTTCTGGTAATCTCAGTGCAATCTCAGGAAGAACAATAAGGAAAAAGTAAGCTACTGATATTCCTGCTATAAATGATGCGTGTAATTGAATGATTTTATGTTCATAATAATCAGCAATAAAGAAGAAAAACCCAAAAGTAAAAGAAAGGACTAAGACTACTATTAGATTCTCCGTCATTACTAATGTTATTGTTTTTGAAATTATTAAAGTTTTAAGATATTGACTATAAAATATAAAATTCTATGTTGATTTTGATTAATAAGTTCGTAAAATTATAATTCTTTGGTGAAAAGTTATTCAATTCTTAATAATCACCTCAACAGAAGATAAGGCTTCAATGAATATTCGTGATAAATTTTTAAACTCTCAATTTTTTGAATTTGAAAAAGTTGATTTCAGCTGGCATAATCATCCAGTTTTCAAACTCAAAAGCAATCTAACTGAAAATGAAATATTTCTTGGTTTAACAAGAGAACATCTCATTTTTTTGAATGATTTAAAGTTAGATGAATCAGAATTGAAGCCCGATAGTCTTATTTTTGCAAGCCGACATACATCAAAAACTGCTCGACCAGCGTTTTTAGTTCATACAACTGGAAATTGGAGTGAAAATGCAGATTTTGGCGGAGATCCTCTGGAATTATCAAAAACAAGTGCATTACTTCATAAAGCAGGATTTATCTCATTGATAGAGCAAAAATTTTCTCCATTATTAACACAATTTTCACTTGATATTGAAGTAACTCATCATGGTCCCACAAAATTAGATAAACCTTTAATATTCATAGAATTAGGGAGTAGCAAGGAGGAATGGCAAATTAATGACGCCGGTGAGTTATTAACAAACGCAATTATTAACACAATTTATAAATTTATTCAACTTAAAAAAGAATGTAGTCAAATAATAGGATTAGGTTTTGGTGGAACACATTACGCACCAAATTTTCATAGATTAATTAGGAACAAAAATATTGCCATGTCGTTTATATGCCCAAAGTATTATATTCAAGGATTGAATAACGAGTTAATTAAGAAAATGATTGATAACACTTCTGAAAAAGTTGATTACTTTATAATTGATTGGAAAGGAACGAATTCTGAAGATAAAAAACATTTAATCCCTCTTTTAGAAGAACTAAATATTCCAATAAAGAAAACGAAAGAGTTCTAATATTAGTGAATCTACTAATTCTAATTGGGGTTATTTAGACTCTTCCTGAATCTTTTCATAATATTTGATTAAATTTTTAAAGACGTAATTAGTTGGAGAGAAACCTTGAGTGGCTGATTTAGCCAATACTTTAAGCAAGAAATCACGAAACTTAAAATCTTTATCAAGAGTAACATTTAATTCTCTGATATTGAAGAAGCTACGAAAGAATAAAGTGGGAAAATCAACGAGTGGCTGGAGTACTTGACTATAGTATTTTTTTCCCTCTTTACTTATCTCTAGTTCTTTTTTCAATTTATAATGAAATCTTTTACCCTTTTTTTCGATTTTAATAATTCCATCTGATTCAATTTCTTTCATAATATTATTTACATCAGCCAATTTTACATCTTTTATATTTAATTTCTTCAAACTATCTAGAATTTCAATATTCATTTGGCCTTTTAATTTGATCAATGTGTAATTTCTGGCAATTACATTGTATTTCAAAGGAACAGATTCATGATCTAATTTATTATATTGTATTAGATTACCTAAAATCTCTTTTGCAACAAAATATTTTAGGATTAATTGATCATCTTCAGAGAAATCTTTTTTAAATAATTCAGAATCAAAATATGAACCATAAAAGGTTTGTAGTAATGTTTTTACTGAATAAAAACCATCAAGAGTTGCTTGTTCAACGTTTTTTAAGACTTTAATTCTGTAATTAATATCATCTAAAAACTTTTTTTTTTCAAGTGGTATTTGGCGGATTATATGAGGTTTTTCATTTAGAGGTTTTAAATAATTATCCCATTTTTTCTTAAAACGAGGAGATTGGGTTTTTACTATGTTTGAGAGCTTATATACAACCTCTAAAATTTTATTTAGAAATTCTGTTTCAGATACTTCAGTCATCCACTAAATACCTAACCTTATTCTATTTTTTTTTTTTTGACTATTAATAATATTATAACCTAACAATTTTTAAATTTTAAACAAAAAATCAGATGCGATAACATAGCAATAGTACAGATTCTATTTAATTAAATTTATAAAAAAAAAGTAATTAATAGCTCCTTGATAATTTACTCAAGAAGGCTTTATTCTTTTAATCTTGTTTTCTAAATTTTATGTATGAAACGATACAGAGAGATAGAATCACGATATACATAATCATTAAAATTGTAATAAATATGTCAAACTCATTTATACTAGCTAAAAGAATTGTAGCTCTAATACTTAATACAATGCTTATGGAGCTAAAAACTGTACATATAATACTCGGTGTTTTTTGTTTTCTCAATGCAATTTGAAGTATTCCTAAGACAGTGTACACTATTACGGAAAATATAGTAGCAATGATCGACATAAAAAGTGCGAAAATAATTATTATTAGAGCTTCAAAAATATTTACTACCTGATTTGGATCAAGAAGGAGAAATGAATAAATCATTGCTCCACCTAAATCGAAAAAGATGAATAAGATACGTATTATTGCTACTAAAATACATAAAGATCCAGCTATTATTCGTACTGTTTCATTAATTTTCATATTATTGCCCACTAATTTTTTTTATTTGAATTTACAAAATGATATATATATTTATGAGAGATTAAATAAAATTATTCTAGATTTTTATGTATAAATTTCTTTGGAAAAAGGTGAAAAAAATGAGAATTGAACATATAGCAGTAGGATACAATTCAGAAGAAGAATCTGATGAATTTTTTATTGAATTGCTAGGGCTTAAAAAAATCCGATCGAAATCTGTTCCCCCTGATTTGATGGAAAAATTCTTTGGTGTAAAAAGAGAACACAAATTTGTTAGATATGGAAATAGAGATTCGAATTTCGAAGTATTTATAACTAATGACAAGAGTAAAGCTAAAGATGTTTTTACTCATTCCTGTTTAGTAATAGAAAATCGTGATGAATTTGTTGATAAAGCATCCTCAATGGGTTTTGATGTGGTGAAAGTTCCAAGGAAAGATGGTGATGGATACTATCTTTTTATTAAAGATTCCTTTCAAAATCTCTATGAAATTATAGAAAAAAGATAAGAGGATTAATCTGAGTAATTTAAAATCCCTGAACTTTTAATAATTTTCATGTGATCGAAAGCTAATTTTAAAGAAGAAATTTTTATTAAAGGTACCATTTCTAACGCAGCAGCGTCATCTTTTGCTTTTGGTCTTTCATTTTTTGTTTTTGGTTCGCAAAGAAATGCCACACTGATATTATGTCCTCTAGGGTCTCTGTTTGGATCAGAGAAGACTCCTATAAGTTTTAGAATTTTCACATTAATATTAGTTTCTTCATATGCTTCCCTAGTACACGCTTCTTCTACAGTTTCTCCTATATCAACAAACCCCCCTGGTAATGCTAACTCTCCTTGGAAAGGAGGATTCTTTCTTTGAATTAGAACTAAATCTTTTTCATTATTTACCAGAATGACCGCATCAACAGTAAGAAGTGGAGTTATAGGTTTAGGCATAGTCTTATTCATCCCATACTGATGATGCAAGCAGATGTTCAATTCTTGTTTTCCTTGGCCTAATAAATTCTGTATGATGTTCTTTACGTTCCAATAATAATGTCTCCTCAAGATTTGTTGAATTGACTATATAAACCTCTAAATCGCCCTCATCAAGATAAATACGATTAAAACTGGGTGAATCATCAGCACGTACTTTGTTTGAAGTCGAAGTACCACTATAAAGAAAAGTTGTACTTGATGAATTCTTCCAAGAAATTGTATAAGCATGAGGAACGTGACGATGCCCCATTAAAACTAAATCTATTTCAAATAATTGGGTGAATTCTAAAATTTCTCCAGCATCCCGAACTGTTGTGAATTTTTGTCCTGACATTGGAATAGGGATTAGATGGTGATGTAATGCCATTATTCTATTTTCTAAATTCTTATTAAATTGGCGACCTAACCAATCCAATTGCTCATCCCCAATCCTTCCTTCTGCCATATCATCTCTAGCGGAACATACTCCAACAATAATAGTATCCTTATCCTCAAGAAGTAATCGTGAGCGTCTAGGGCCAATAATTTTCTCAAAGAATATTATACCTGAGTTTTTCACGTCATGGTTCCCTGGTACTGCTATAAAGTTAGAGATTTCTCTTATTCGATCAAGATAAGGTTGAAACTTCTTAAATTGAACAACCCTTCCTTTATGTACAATATCTCCTGTACAAATTACTGCATCGGGGCGAGTCTTATCAATATAACTAATAATATTTTCAATAAGGTCCTCTCGGAATTCACTTCCGTAATGGAGGTCACTGATATGTATTAATTCAACCAATTATTAAGCACCCTCTCAAATTATACTTATAAATTAGAAGAGATTTTCTATTAAATATAAATTTAATAATAAGTGTTAAATTTAAAATGTTTTTGATAAAAAAAGCATAAAGAAAAAGTACAATCTTTAAAATTTTAAATAAAATACAATTCAAAAAAAGATTTAGTTATAACTCTCTAGACTGAGAGATTCCATTGAAATATTGAGTTTTGACTGTAATTTACGCTGTTTTGCTAATGATACTAAAGTGTTTTCATTACTACAATCAAAACAGATACCATTAACGTTAATATAGCGTAATTTTCCACATTGTGTGCAACAAAACTCTTTATATACAGTCTTCATAATTTTCTTCTCCTCCAAATTTGTAATTTTAATTGATTTCTCGAGAGGTATTTGCACTATACCTCTTTTTTTAATTTAATATAATCTTCCTTTTGACCCAATAAGGTCCATGACATCTGATTAAACATTTTTAATATATAGTTTTTCTTTACTTCCTTAATTATTATTAAAAAATTTAGTGTTTTAAGCATTCTCGTCATATTATATAAAGTCTATATAGTCTATATAGAAAAAATGAATTGTTCAAAAAAGGATTGTTATTTATTTTTTTTTGACTTTAAAATATTTATCTTTTATATGATTCAAAACATCTGTAGAATTTACTCCTTTTTTAGTTATGAATCCTTGCCCAAAATCGTATTTACCGCCTCCCTTTCCGCTATAATGTTCAACTACTGTTGAGACAATATTACCAATATTAATATCTAACTCTAATGGTAATTTACTACCTGACATACCCATAAGCATTATGCCTTTTTCACTTTGATTTGTTATAAATATGATAATATTTGGATCTTTCTTTAGGATATTTTGACTTAAATTTTTTACATCATTTTGAGTTAACCCTTCTATAGATTCAAAAATTAATTTAATACTATGATAAATCCAAGCATTTTTTATCCTTTTTTCAATCGCTTTATCGCTAAACAAATTCTTGATTTCAGATAATTTTTGTTTTCCCTCTTTCCATTCATCGTTAAGCTTTTGAATTTTATTTGGAACATCATCTTTCTTGGTATTTAAAAATTGAGAAATTTCTGATAGTACGTCACCTTCAAATGTTTCAGAGGAAGTTAATTGTAAATCATTTTCATCTACTTTACCAGATTTTAATGCTTTATTTATGTTTTTCCACTTTTCAAATAATTCTTTTACACGGTCCACGAGTTGCTTACGATCAACATTCAAAATAACCTTTAATTCATCAAGAATTCTTTTATGTTTTTCTTTTAACTTGTTTGTAGCCTTACCAGCGGTGAATGTAAGTCTTACAATACCATCTTGAATTTTTTGTGATTTTGTAATATGGATGTAACCTGTTTCTGAAGTATTATTTAAATGTGTGCCCCCACAAGCTTCTACATCTACCCCAGGTATCTCAACAATTCTTAAATTTTTCCCAGGCACAGCTCCTCCTTGATATATTGTCATACCATATTGTTGTTCTGCTTCAGCACGAGGTATGAAGTCTAGATGAATATCTATGCCTTCAACAACTATTTGATTTGCTTTCTTTTCAATTTCAAGAAGTTTATCTCTTGGAATTTGTTCATAATGAGTTATATCTAAGTGAGAGTTTTTTAATGTTTTTTTAGCTCCTGCTTGATTCACATGGCTTCCTAAAACGTCTCGTGCTGCTGCGTTTACGATGTGAGTAGCTGTGTGATGTTGGGAGAGTTGAATACGCCAATCTTTATCAACTTCTACTTTAACGGTGTCTCCCTCCGTAAAATTAGGTTTATCATCCATAACATGAACGGTATAATTACCTTGTTTAAAAGCATCAGAGAAGTTTTGCCCATTTATCGTTCCTACATCATGAAGTTGACCTCCAGAAGTAGGATATGTAACTGTTTTATCCAAAACAACCATTTTATCAATGATTTTCAAAACTTTCGCTTCATTAGAAGTATCGGTATAGTCATAATAGTAGAGAGATTTTGTTTCAGGGATTACTTCTAAATCTAATTCGACTTCTTTTCTTGTGGCATGATCTTGCTCAGTTATTTCATGTCTTTCAACTACTAATTTATAAAAATCATCTGGAATGTTTACTTTCATCCCATATTTTTTAGCTGTTGATTTTACCATATCAGGACTTATTCCGTTAGAATCATATAACTCTATAAGTTTTTTAGTAGAAACTTCCCCCTTTTTCAGCATTTTTTCTAAAATTTTTCCCGCTTTTTTCTTAGTAGCATAAAATTTCTCTCTCTCGACATCCAGTATTTCTCTAATTTCATCCAAATGTTCAGATACTTCTGGAAATATACCTTTTAATTCTTTAGCATGCCAGACACATACATTAGCCATATCAATATCCCACTTGAATTTATCGATAAAACTTATAGCACGTCTGAAAATAACTCTCAAATTATACCCTCCACCAACATTAGAAGGTAACTTTCCATCATTAATAGCAAATAATAAGCTACGCGCGTGTTCAGCGATAGAGTAAAGAGCAGTCATAGGCATTATTTTATTTCTGAGTTCCTTTACACTAATATTCAATTCTTTAGCAACTCGCTGCCAAGCTTCATCCATATCATCTACTTCATCGATATTTAAATAAGCTGAATATTGAGAAAATTGATCATATAACTCTAATTCTAATTCGATTTTCGTAATATCCCTTAATTTTGATAAAACATATGGAAAAATCGCTTCATAAATGTTAGGTGTACCTTGAGAAAACCATGCAACACGGTCTTGACCAAGTCCCATATCAAGAACTTTTAGTTTTAGTTCCTTTGGGCCTTCAAGAGTCTGTTCAAACATTGTATATACTTGATTGAACATTTCTACACCCCTGCTGAAAAATTCGAGACTACAGCCAAAAGAACCACCACCTGCCCATGAATCTTCATGAATTGTGATTTCTTCTAAAGGAAGTCCTACTCCTTTATGAATAAAATCATGTATATCCATGAAAAGTTGATCTTGATCCCATTCTTCTGGAGATACAAAAGCATGTTGACCTATCATTACAAACCCAGTACAATGGCTTCCAGTAACACCAACGTTCTCAATATCGTTAAATCTTAAACAAAATTGAGGGATTACAAGCTTTTTAGCTGGTGGTTCTACTTCTCCAGTTATTACATAAGGCTGAAATGCTGATATAGAGGCAATTGTAAACTCTGATGTTGGGTTCCATCGAGCTACACAGGGATATCTTTTAATTGGAACATAACCTCGAGGTTCTAGAATCTCAACGATTTTTTCCCAAACACCAATAAAAGATAATTTTATTTTAGAAGGGTTATCAACTACAACTTGAAAACCTCCTGAACATGCAGGATCTCCACATACCTCCCTATCTTTAAGTGTAGTCCAGAAAAATGTGCCGCAGCATTCGCATTTTTTTCTTATATACCCCAATCCTTTAAGTTCCTTAGTAGGAAAGTAAGATTCCGGATTTTTTGAGGCAATTATTTTAAAAACTTGCTTTAACTCTTTATCTGTGTGAGCATCCTTAAGTTCTAACTGTTCTTTATCTGAGAGCACTTTTATCAAATTATGACAATCTAAAACTATTTTAAATAATAAATAAAAGAATTATGATTCTCCTATAATAATTTCATTTAATATATCATTTCTTAACAATTTTATTATACATTTTCTGAATTAAGAATTATATAATTAGTTATTATAATCCAGTGAGAGATTAAAGACTAAAAGAATATATTATCTAATAATAAAATTTAATCTTCTAGATCTTTCTCACACTAAAGAGGATCAATTTCTAGACGTTCATACCAATAAAAATAAATTTATATACTTATCTAATTTTAGATAATTACTTACTAGAAATGGTTTAACTTACAAAAAAGATAAAAACAAAATTAAATTAAAGAGGAGATCATATCATTTCAGATTTTTTAGTACCTATTGAATATTCAAACCTTAAGTCGACTATTCCAGAGGGAGATGAAATAGTATATAGTACTTTATGTAAAGGAAATATAATTTATGGAAATAAGACTTATAATTGGGTTTCACACATATTAATATCAAATAATGGCATAGCACATGTATATCCTGATATTTATACCAAGGGAAATCCAATAATTTCTGATTATACCCTATGGGATGATGTTGATTCAATAATAAAAATAACTAGAAGAACGGTTATTAATGTAAAGGGTTTCACTTACGAGTTTTATAGATTTAAAGAGGGCGAATCTACAGAAGATTTTAAAAAACGAAAACAAGAATTCGTCGCAAGATTTCGTCCAATCTTAATTGAGAAAAAAGAAAAGTGGTTAGAGGAAAATCAGAATACTGATGGTAAGAGTACAAAGAGAAAAATAAAGCTCACAAATAAAGGTCTAGCAAAATTAAAAAAATATGAGCTAAAACGTCTTAGTAAAGAACAATAATCTTAGAATACTTTTTTATCTAAAATATGAAGATTTACACAATTTATGATATAATTAAAAGAATTAGAATTATATATCTAAATTCCATTTAGGACTTATTTTTTCTTAACAATTTTATTACTCATTTTCTTATTTAGGTATTGTGTAATTTATAGTAGTTTTTTCAGTAGCAGTTTGTAGGTAAAGCTTTTAAACAATAGAATTAATTTTTACTTACAATAAAGTCTAATTTTGAAATATAAAATGAGGTAGAAATCAAATGGCTCATATGTTAGTTACAGGTTGGTACCCGCCAAATAAGGCTAAAGAATTACTGAAAGTATATATGTCAAAAGATAAACCAGCATACCCCGATTTCGTAAAAAAAGTACATCATTGGACAACAGTGTCTTCAGATGGTCATTATAAAACATATGCCGTGTACGAATGTCCGGATGATAAAATAATGGAAACGCTGAAAGCACTTGGTAAAAGATATATTTTATACGCTTCAGTAGAGGGTTATAGATACTATGCTGAAACATTAATGGATGCTGAAGAAGCAATTAAACTTCTCCTTTAAAATTAATAATTTTATTTTTTTATATAATTCTAAAACTGAAGTCTAGAATGTTAACAGTGAACACTAATTTGCGTTTTGTTCAATGGTCAAGAGGAATATTATCTTATTAAAGTAATACTAAGGATACTTTTTAAAATAAAAACCATTTCTTTTTATTGAATGAACTTACCCGCAATATTGTTGATATTGGTTTTATTTGCCATATTGATGGCTTTTTTTTCTCAATCTAAGTTCGATTATTTTCCTATTGCACTAATCATAGGAGCCATCGTAGTAGTTTCAATGCTCACACTTACTAATGTTGGAAAGGAAGAAATTCTTGGATTTATCAATTTTAACACATTAATCTTCATATTTGCCATGCAGATAATCATTTATTTTGCAACTGATAACCGGGTTTTAGAATATATCGCGATCAAATCGATTCATATAACGAAAGGGAATAACCGTTTATTTTTTTATATGATTTGCATGTTTACAGGTATTATGGTTGCCTTTATCGAGGATTTAACCCTCTCATTGATATTGATTCCATTGATCTACAGGACATGCCGAGTTTTAGAGATACCTGCTGGCACCTACATGATGGGGATGACCATAACTATAAACATTGGTGCAATACTCACGCCTATCTCGAGCTTAAAAAATTTGATAATCGGCCAGGAATTTGGGTGGGGTTTTGGTCAGTATCTTGCCAATATGGGTATTTTGTTTATAATCACGTTTATATCCACCATTTTCTTGATGGATCGGTTCATATTGAAAAAAGAAGAAAAACCAACTGAAAAAAACAAGAAGATACTATTATCAATGCTCGACCCGGGAATTGTGATCGAGAATAAAAAGTACTTTTTAGTAACAATTATCATTATTCTAACCACTTTCGCGTTCATGTTATTAGGATTCGAACCTGCCCTTGTCGCGATCATATCTGCAGCAATTTTTCTTCTTATTCACTCTAAGAAAACTAAATTCTCAGATCTTATAAACGATATCGAGTGGAGAATCATCATTCTATTTGCAATTTTATTCATTCTTTCGAATTCTTTATCATATTTCGGCTTTTCAGAGTTGATCTCCACAGGTTTGGTAAACTTATTAAATTACAACATTTATTTCGCCGTGTTGTTAACATTAAGCCTGTCTTCTTTCTTATCCGCATTTCTTGCGGGTACACCCGTTACCATCATCCTTCTCCCGATTATTTCGGCTTTCATAGGAGAAGGTTTCTTTCCTAACCCGATCATCATTGCTTTCATAAGCGGTGTTAATATGGCAGGTAATTTTTTACCGCAAGGTTCTGCATGTGATCTTCTCACCCTGTCATTGGCTAAAAAATACAAAGTGGCGAATTTGGATTACAAGCGGCTACTAAAAAATGGTGCATTTTTCGCAATGATTCACTTCTTCATTATATTGGGATATACAATGATTTACACTTTAATTTTAAGTTAAGAGATTTAAAATCATTTTTTTTCATAATTCTAAAACCTGAAGTCTTGAATAGCCGTTTTTTATAAAATCATAATCAAGAAGTTCAATTTTTTCAGGTATTATCTTTAAAATCAATTTTCTCTTTCCTCGTACAATTTTTTGAGCTTTTTTGAATTCTTCATCTCCTTCTTTTAAAAATACCAATCTATCTTTACCTGAAGTTGTTATTTGCATTCCTTGTATTTTACCCTCTGACATTGGTGTATATATCCCAATGCTAATATTTGGATTTTCTTCCATATTTTTTATTTTTCTTCCTGGAGCGGGCCCTACATAGATATTAAAACTATCTTTCTCTGTATAAAAATCCATTGGAGTTGCACGAGGAATGTTATTACCACAAGTACAGAGAACTAATACCTTCCTTTTATCTAAAAAATTACGGATTTCTTTTTTAAGATCTTCCTCAGACATTTTTTGCTTACTCATTCTTAAAATCACTTATATATTTAATTGTAATTGTAATTGAAAATGAATAAAATTAGATAAATCTTTAAGGATTGGTGGAAGAATAGTTCATTTTTTTTTTAAAACCCTACTATACTTGTTGGTGTGAAATGAATATCTGAATCCACGGCAGCTCGTACATATGGTGATACCGGCCCATTTGCCAAGACCATTATTTTTATTTTCGACCCCATATCAGGCTTGTTTTGGACACCAAATTTTAATTGAGCTTCCTCGGGGATCATATTTGATATGGTTGATACAACTTTATCAACTTTAGATAATGTTAAGGTATGATCACCAGTAACAGATACCAAACATCTATTCACTTGGCTAGGATCTGGCTTTAAAAGAGGATTATTTAGAGCTAACTTTGCTTTTTCAATTAAATCTGATTCTTCGCCTAAACATTCGGCTATTCCCACTAATCCAGAAGGGTATTTTCCATTTGGGTTTTCCAACAAGGTCTTTTTCACATCTGCAAAATCAATGTTGACTAAACCACAATTATTGATTAAATTCACAACTTCCCCTATATTTCTTATTAAAATTTCATCCATAATTTTAAACCCTGTTATCATAGGGATTTTTCCGACAATTCCTAACAAGTTATCATTTGGAATTGGAATTAGAAAATCAGAATATTTAGCAAGGTTTTTTAAACCTAGTTGAGCTCTTGCTGATCGTTGTTTACCTTCAGAGTTAAATGGAAGCGAGCAAAAAGTAACAACTATAGCATTATTTTTTTTTGCTTCTTCAGCAATAACAGGAGCGGCTCCAGTACCTGTTCCACCACCTAAACCACATGTTAAAAAAATAATATCTGCACGTAATGTTTGATTTAACCTTTCGCGATCTTCTTCTGCTGCTTTAGCTCCAATTTTAGGATCGTTTCCTGATCCTAGTCCATTACATTGCTCTTTTCCAATTAATATTTTAAGTTTTGAACTTGAATAATATAGGTCATGAGCATCAGTATTAATATTTATAGTTTCAGCATGATTGATACCCATATCATCTAAGCGAGAAACTGTATTATTTCCGGCTCCACCAACACCAACTACTAATGTTTTAATTTTTAAAACTTTTAATAGATCTGCTAAAAATTGGTCATCATCGCAACTGGGATTTGAATTAGGATTTTGGTTATTTTGCGCTATTTCATTAAACCTTTCTCTTACTGAGGATCTTTTTTTAGCCAATTCAACTAAATCAAAAATATCATCACTCAATAGACATCATCACAAAAAATGAGTTATATGCTTTATAATACGAGAACGATATCAGAATAATATATGAAAGTAATATGAAGATAATACGACAGAGTCATCTCCTCTCAGATCTTTAGATTTATTTCCTAAATCCATAATACACTTATTTCTGATAAGATCATTTTTTTTCGTTTGAAAAAGAAGACAAAAAATTATAGAGAATAAATTTATAAACCTATATTTTCATAAATATCATGCTTGGGGTATAAAACATGGAAATTGATAATACTAAAAAAAGTAGCGGTAAATCTGAAGGTGCTTCAGAGCACAGCGATTTAATCCATGTAAGAGCTATAATTAGCTGTCCAAATTGCGGCTACAAAAGGAAGTTTAGAAATCAATTTCCTCGGAATCAAATGGAACTATTAGTCACTTGTATTAAAATTTTTGATTGGCTTACATGTAACAAGTGTGGAGACCTTTTAAAATTAGATTTAGAGTTTAATGTATAAATCTTGTTTTTTATTTATAATAAGTTAGACATCAATATTTATATGCCCGTAAGTACCTCCTCCTCCAGGAGTATATTCCACCTCATTATTTCTAAGGGTATTTATAACTAAGGCTATATTATTATCAAAATCCTCAATTTTAGTAATAGGAAGATCTAATAATATCTCATATTCAGTCCCAAGTTCTTGAATTAGTCTATTGTATTCATTTAAAACTGTTTTACTAGTTGTACTTTTAATACCTTTTACAGCTCGAATAATTTCAATCAATGGTACGGCATTGACATATGGAGGTCTATGATTTGGATGTTTAGGTTCTATAAATGTAGAAATTTTTTCAATTCTTTCACTTACTCCTAATTTAACTTTAAAATTTTTATTTAACTGTTCTTTACATGCTGGACAGCTCATCTTATTTTTAGAAACTTGTTCTAAATAGTCTAACCTTGAGGATTTAGGATCACTTGTATAATAGATAACAAAATTATCTGTTATTGAATATTGATTAAAGATTGTATTTACTTGCTTTTTCACTTTCTTAAATATTATCCTTCTTCTACATTTATTACAGAACATTACATAATATTTTCCTAGTTTTGGATTTAAACCTACATTTAAAGCTATTTTTCTTCCATTTTTCCTTTGAATTGCCTGCAAAATTTCATTAAAAGAGGGATTATCAATATCGAATTTATTGAACTCTCTTCCTAAAGAACGAGGATTTTGTGAATGGGCATCGCTGTTGCTCAGAAAAGCAATATCTTTTAAACATTCTAATCTATCTGCAAGATCAGTGTTAGCAGAAAGCCCTAATTCAATGAAATTAATTTTCTTTGTAGCATCACCATAACATTCTTCAAGCGTTTCAAATTTATTTTGTCGAAAAATAGCTTTAAAAGGTGTGAAGGCATGAGCAGGTCCAATTAAAGCACCCTCATCTGAGATAACATCAGCTAATTCTGCGGGGGATAGATTAACTCTTGGGCGCCCACCCCATTCATTTAAAATATTTTTTGAGTAAGGTTCGAGTTTATTTTGAATATTTCTTACCATATCGAAATCTTCGAAAAAGACAACTTCATGTACACTTTCTTGATCTTCTATTTCAGTTTGAAGGATAAAATAAATTTCCTTATAATAATAGGCTCCATCTTTATCTTTCTCTAATTTTTCTTCTAAATATTTTAACCACTCTGGTTGTAAGACATCTCCAGTCCCTAAAATGTTTAAACCCTTTTTTTTACATGTATCGATCATCGTGTCAAGATTCAATGATTTCGATACTCCTATTGAATGCGGAGAATGTATATGTAAATCTGCGTTATAAATATCCATTTCTTTTATAAAAAATTGATTTTATATATATTTTAAGTTCAATCTAATTAAGAGTCTTTTATTTGTCATTAAATAATAATCATTTTATCATTAATAGGATCACTTAATAAAATCCTAAAATATTCTAATTCATTCTTAAAATTTACTTTTTCTAATTTTCCTTCGACAAATACCTTTTCACCCTTTCTAGCCTGCTCACAAAAACGTCCTCTGAACGAGTTTATTTCATTTATGTCTTTTATATTAACAGTATTTGGTTTAATATCACTTTTGAGAATTTTTATAGGATTTATTTTATATGAACAAGGGGTAAAAATAGAATCTTTTGAATCTATGATGTCTACTTTAAGTTTAATTCTTCCAACATTTTTATATTGATAATCATAAAAATTCCCTTTCCAATCTTTAGGACTTTTAATATATCTAATAAAGAAGTCATGACCTAAAAATTTCCCTTGATGCTGTTTCCGTTCCTCACTTTTAAGAAAATCTTCAAATGGAATATTGGAACCACTAGCTCTCCAATCATAATGGGTTCTATATTCATCCATAGTATATTTCCGACAATCATCTGACTTTTTAAATATTTTTTTCAATTTCTTTTGAAATTTTATACTTGTTTCTGTACCATATATTACTAGATCAATATCAGAATCTTCAGTATTTAATCCCACCATTATTGATCCTGTAATACCTATTGAATTCTCAGAAAGATTTCCCTCAGTAATAAATAATTCACATAAGCTCTTAGAACGTTTTTCACTACTGGATAACTGGGGGGTTTTTAATAAATCTTCAAAGAAGCATCTAGGAGTATAAATTTTTTTAATTTCATCTTTTTTAACTCCTTGAACCTCTAAATCTAGTTCTTCAGAAAAGAAAAGATATTTGGGATAATTTTTTCTCAAAAGGTCATATCTTTCGTTTAATTTGTAAATTTTTTTAAAGACGATTCCATTTTTTTTTCTTTCTCCGTTTGGATGAGGAAAAAATCGTAAAAAGCATATGATATAATCATTTGGATGGAGAAGACCTTTTACATCAAAAAACAGGTTTTCTTTTTTTGTTTCTATATAATCTCCTTCAGTTGGATCAACAATCCTCATGAATTTCACAATATTAGTAATTAATATTTTGAGGGAGTTTTCGTTTTAATATGTGAAGGAGTCTTTGTTTTAATTGAAGGAGTTTTAGATTTAATCCTTCTTAGTTCTCTTTCAAATTCTCTTTTTTCATTTAGAAATCTTTGTTTATCCTTTTCTAGTTTTTCTCTTTCACGTTTAATAGTACTTTTTTCCCTTTCTAAGTTTGTTTTTTCTTTTTCTAATTGTCTATATTCATTATTCAATTTTCTAAATTTTTCCTCTAAATTCGGAATTTTGTTATTTAAGGAGTGAAACTTCTTCTCTGCAGCAGGAACTTTTCTTTTTAATTCTTTAAATCTCGCTTCTTGTTGTCGTCTTCTTTTTTCTAAATTATTTACATCCTTTTCTGCTTTATATCTATACTTTTTTAGATCTGTTCTTTTCTTATCGAGTTCACGAGTTCTAAGATCTAAATCTTGCTTTTTATAACGCGTTTTTTCTCTTTCTTCTTTAAGTTTTTGTTTTTCATCAGAAATTCGATTTTTTTCGTCAGTTATCTCTCTCCTTAAGTTATTAATTTCCCTATTTAGATTATCCCTTTCTTTAGTTAAATATTTAATTTCATTTCTTAAATCCATTAAATTATTTTCTAAATCATTAATAGTTCTTTCTAAGGCATTTTCTCTTCTTTCCATTCCGGGAATTTTCGTTTTAATTTCCTTTATTCGTTTTTCCGTTCTTTCTTTTTCCCAATCTAAATTCTTTTTTTGAGTAGCAATATCTTCTCTTAATTTATCTAATTTTTCTTGAAACCTCTCTAATTCAGTATTTTTTTGATTTAATTCTTCATTCTTACTTTTAATTTTTTCTCTAAATCGCCGTTCTTTAGCATCTAATTCATTTTTTTGTTGCTCTATTTGATTTTTCGTTCTCTCTAGCTCCTCTTTCAAGTTATTTCGTTGTTCTAGAAGAAATTTAATTTTAAGTTCTTTTTCTTTCCTTTTCTTTTCAAGGTCTTCGATATTTTCTTTGTAATCCTCAATTTGATTAATAACTTTTTCCCATTCGCTTTTTTCTTTATCTAACTTAATTCTTTCTTTTTTTATTTTTTTCAGTAATTTTTTTTCTGGAATTGTGTCTAGTTCTTCATCTGGAGTTTTTTCTCGAATTTGATACTTGGGAATAGGCTTATCATTCATAATGTTTCAATTTTAAACTTACTCTATTAATAAATTCATATGAATATTGACTCTAAAGTGTTTGCAAAACAAAGCTAAAATTATTAAATTTTCTTTTTGTTAAATCTATTTATATAACTTAGTTTCTATTATTTTCATATAATTATAGTAAAAGATTTGACAAAAATATATTTTAAAAAAATTTATCTAACTTATTGAGGTTTATTTTATGGGTTTTGATGATGAGTTTAATGAACAAGAATTTGATGAAGATTTGGAAGATTTAGATGAAGAATTTGAAGAGAAATATGAAGATGGAATAGAAGAAACTTTAGCAAAGATTCCTGAGGATGAAGTTGAATCTAAAACTCCTACTACAAAGGTTGTTACTGGGGGGAAGAAGATTTCGGTATTTTTTATGTCTACTATCGGTCCAGGTGAGAAAAAACAAAAATTAACTATTAATGATGGGAACCTTGTTGGAGATATAAAAGAAACTATAGCCAATTTATTTGGTTTAGATCCTGCTGACTTTTACTTATCATCTGGTGGTGTAACTATGGATGAAACTAACTCATTAACCTATTATAATGTTTCTGACGGAGATGACATACTTTTAATTCCAGCAAGTATAGCTGGTTAAAAAATTAGGTTCTTTTTTTAATTTTTTTCTTTTCTTGAGGGGATTAGAGCGATTTCATCATCATCATCGATATCATAATCTTTTATTAGTAAGTTCTCTTTTAGCAATATCCCTCCGCTAGATATGAGAAAATCTTCTAGATCATAATCAAATAATACTGCAATTTTATCCTTAGTTATCCCGATGAAATCAGTCATATCAACAATAATTATTTTCGTTTTCTCACCAGGCTCAAGTAATGATCTTACATAAACACGGATCTGGTCTTCCATTTCAATGGGATTCATAGGTGGTGTATAAATTATTTCTCCATCAGTTTTATCCTTGTTTTTCAGCATATTTTCGATTAACGCCTTTCTCTCATTTGGATCGTAATATAGCATTTCTCGGATGAATAAAATCTTATCCATTTTCGGTAACTCTAAAAGGTCTATTTTATCTAATTCGTCTTTACTAAAGATTGAAAAAATGTATTTATCAATTATAGGCATATCCTTATATGACTCATCTGATTCAATATATTCTTCTATTGAAGGCATTGCATCAATATAATCTTCAATCATATCGATAGTTTCCGTTTGAATTGACTTTGGTTTTGCAAAAGATTTTTTTTCTTTTAACCTCTTATCTTGACTGCTTTTAGACTGTATAACTGTATAAATGGTACTAGTTGATAATACTGCAACACTACCAATAGTTAGAAAAAGAAAGAAGGGAGTATTTTGTATACGAAATAGGAAAAAAAATACATAGAACAATATACAAACAGTGTAAAGAGCAATAACAATTAAAATTCTATAATTCTTTTTCATGATTTTTTGATTAGATTATTTTCTGAATTTAAAATATATAATCTAAAATTTAAATGGGATTGGAATAAAATTGGAGTTTTCAATTTCATGCACCTTCTATTGATTTTCTAGCCTTAGAATATTTCTCGAAATCTAATTTGAATATGTTTCTATTTTTTTCTTTTTCAATGTTTATTAATTCCAGATCATTTAGAATATCTAAATATTTTTTAATAGTACTATGATTTTTTTTTAAACCAGTTGCTATTTCTGTAATTTTAAATGCTTTATTTTTGTTTTTTATAAAATTAATTATTTTTTGAACGATCTCTTTTTTCAAATAAAAGTATAATGGATCAAGTTTTGGGTTAGAGTCAAATTTGAAGAAAAATTTATGATTGTTGAGTTGTTTTGATCTAATGAATTTGAATTTTTCTAAACATGATAAATGCCATAATGCTTGATTACTACCAATGTTTAGAGCTCTCATTATTTCATTAATATTTGAGGGATTCTTTTTAATATAATTAAAAATTTCATTTCTTTTTGGATGTTCAACAATATTATTTTTCATTAATCGAGTTCCTGGAATAATAATTCTTCTTTTAATTAATTCCTTTAAGATTAACTCTATTCTATTCTCATTTATATTAGGATTGTATCTCACCCTATTACTTATATATGATGTAATTTCTCTAATTGAGAAGAAGGTTTTTTTCGTCAAATACTCTTCTACTAATTCAAGAACAATAGATTCCGCTTTATCCAGAGAACTCATGAGCATATATTTAAATTGGGTTGAAATTTTTTGTTTTTATAATTACGTATTCTCTCTAAACCAATATATTATGTCTTATATATATTGATAGGCATTCATACAATATATAATATAATTTCTTGAGGATCCTAATTTTCTTACTGTTGGTTTTGATTATAACTGAAAAAACTTCAAAATCATTCCAAAGGGTTTTATAATAATTTTTTAATGCCATTTTATTAAGTATAACAAAATTACAGATTGTAAAATAAAAAAAAATTGGAAGTGATGTGAATGAGTTTTGATGAATTTGATGAGGATTTAGGAGGAGAAGAACCAGTAAAATCTAAAACTCCTGCTGGTAAAACTCCTGCTGGAGGAAAGAAATTGACTTTATATTTCATGTCAACTATTGGACCTGGGGAAAAGAAAGAAAAATTAACTGTAAATGACAGCAATCAAGTAAGTGATATTAAACAAACCTTAGGTAACTTGTATGGTTTGGATCCCAATGATTTTCATTTATCTTCAGGTGGAGTTACAATGGATGAAAATAGCAATTTAAGAGACTATGATGTAAATGATGGCGATGATATTCTTTTAATCCCAGCTAGTACAGCTGGGTAGACTTATAAAAGTTTCTTCATGAATTATAATATAAGGGCTTTAAGCTCTTTAATTTTTTTTATTTTTTTTTTAAAAATATATGGTGATAATATTGGATAAGGATTCAGATTTTTTTGCAAAAGAATTATCAGCGGAAGAGAGAGGCTTGTATGACCGCCAATTTCGTTTGGAAGGTTGGTCTCAGAAATTAGTAAAGGCCTCAAGGGTGTTGATAGTTGGTGTTGGAGGTTTAGGTTGTGAAATTGCTAAAAATTTTGCCATGTTAGGTGTTGGTCATTTAGATCTTATTGATTTAGATATTATTGAACATTCTAATTTAAACCGTCAAGTTCTTTTTACTGGAGCAAAGATAGGAGAACCTAAGGCAGTTGTGGCGGCGAGAAAGCTCA
The DNA here is from genome assembly GCA_029856145.1 of Promethearchaeia archaeon. Classification (GTDB taxonomy): domain Archaea; phylum Asgardarchaeota; class Lokiarchaeia; order Sigyniarchaeales; family SOKP01; genus Loki-b32. Next base: position 1,718 of record JAHQWK010000001.1, on the reverse strand, counting down.
AAGAAATTAATCCCAATATTATAGTTAAGGGATATCATACCTCTTTAGAGCGATTGAATCCTGTATTATATCAAGCTGCTGATGTTGTTGTTGGAGGACTTGATTCGATGAATGCTCGTCTAAATTTAAATGCACAATGTATAAGATTTAAAAAACCATTAGTAGATGGTGGAGTTTCCGGTTATCATGGCCATGTTTATACAATATTTCCTTACAAAAACGCTTGTTATGAATGTAATCCATTACCAGTAGGTGAGAGTGATGAGATGGCAGCCTGTACGGTAGTTGGAGTGCCCCGAAAAAGGATTCATTGCGTTTTTAAAGGAGATATGGCATTTAAAGAAAAGTTTGATCGTGATCCGAATCCAAAAGACATAAATGATATTAAATTCATTCAAAAGGTTACAAATGAGCTAGTAAATACACATGATTTCTTGCCTGAATATACTGAGGATGATATTGTAAAAATTATTGATAGGCATGATCCTGGCATTATAACTATAAATGCTGTTATTTCAGCTTTACAGTCACATGAAACAATTAAAATACTTCATTGGAGAAAAGGTCATAAAGGATTAGGTGAGCCTATAAGAAATTATGTGATCTATAATGCAATTACAATGAGATTCTATCATATCGAAAAACCAAGAAACCCAGATTGTTCTCAATGTAGTAAAAAAGTTCGCCGAGTATCAATAAAATTGAGAGCCCAATCACCTTGTCTAAACATAATTAAAATATTAACGAAAAATGGATTTAAACTAGATCCAGATTCTGAGCCAATTTTAACTTTACTGGATTTTAATGATGTTAAGATAGTTGAATTAGAAAAGAATCCAATTGAAAATGGATTAAGAAATTACGAACTTATGACAGCGGCGGGGTTTAAAGATGGTGAAATTTTTGTAACCTTAAAATTAAAATAAGATTTCAATCAAAAAAGGTTTTAACTTAAAAATTATAAAAAAATATATAATAATATTTTCAATATAAAATTAGAGATAATAAAAAGGGTTGAGAAAATGAGTATAAGAAGTAGTCGTATTTCCCGAGATTTTGCAGGATTAAAAAAAATGCTTACAGAAGGTAGTATTGTTCAATTAAAACCATTTAATCCAAAAAGGAAAAGTATTGATCATCTAGCAATCTCATTTAAAGGTCCTAAAGGTACTGTTTATGCAGGTGGTCTTTTTAGATTAGAAATGAAATTCCCTGGTCAATACCCTAAAAAACCTCCTTTTGTAAGATTTCATACTCCTATTTGGCATCCAAATTTCTGGCCAAAACCATCAGAATATAAAGGACAGAGAAATATTTGTCTTGCTTTAGTAGATCCCTCATTAGTTGGTAAAAAAGGTGGATGGAGTCCTTCAAAAACAGCAGTGACTGTCGTTCAAGCAATAATTGCTATGTTAAATACACGTGGTAAATATGTAAATCCAACAGATGTTTTTAACAAAAAAGCCGCGATAGAAATGATGAAAAATCAAAAGTTTTTTGAGAAAAAAGTAAAGAACCTTGTTAAGAAGTATGCAAATAAAAAATGGTGATTTTTACATGGAAAATAATGATCTAGCGAATAAATCAATCAAAGATGTAATTAAGAGGAAAATAAAAGAAAAAATAAAACAAGAACTTTTAGATGAAATTTGCGAAGAACTTAAATTAGAGGAAGATGAATTAACTGAAGAAATTTCTTCAATGCTTACAAAAAAACC